>JACKNN010000001.1 GCA_024234855.1 Pseudomonadales bacterium
GAGCTAGACTGCAATCGCAATCAACGAAACCGTTTCAGCTGCCTGTTTGCATGCTTCACCACACCGGGAGGCCATTGTTACCGATCGACACCAGGTCGGTTCCGTGCCGACAGACAGCGTCTATAAGTGAGAGGTGCAAAAGTGGCATATGAATTGACCGGCAAGATCAAGTTGATCCAGGAGGCGAAGACATTCGACAGTGGGTTCACCAAGCGGGAAATGGTCGTAATCGTCGACGAGGGCAAGTACCCGCAGGACATCAACATCGAATTTGTACAGGATAAAGTTGCCCTGCTTGATTCATTGCAGCCGGGGCAGCAGGTCACGGTTACCTTTGATATTCGCGGCCGCGAGTACAACGGCCGATATTTCAACAACCTGCAGGGATGGAAAATTGACACCCCGGCAAACGAGACGGCCTCTGGCGCGATAGAACAGGCGCCCTTCCCGGATAACGGTTACGACAACGGCGATATTCCGTTCTAGGGATTACCCTGCCGCATCCGTGGCCGGCGCTTCAGTTCCAGACCAGCATTGCCGTGCGAAAAATCAGCGCGAACAATACCAGCCTGGTCCCATCTCCGGCGTCCTCACGCCGGGTAGCCGGTAATTTTGCGAATGGATTTGTACAGGGGATTCAGCCTGCCGTACATGTTGCGGTAGACCTCCCGGTAAAGCTTGTCATAGATGCGCACGTTCTCTGCGACAGGGAGGAAACGGTCACCCACATGAGTCATGTGCTCCAGTGCCGTTGCATAATCCGGATACAGCCCGATGCCAACGGCGGCGTTTATGGCGGCGCCCAGGCCAGAGGTCTCATAAGTGTGCGGGCGCTCGACGGCCATGCCAAAGATATCCGCGGTAATCTGCATCACCTCGTCACTCTGGGAACCACCCCCGGATACTCGCAGGGTACTGATTCTGTTGCCGCTGCGCTGCTCGTGCCGCTCCCTGCCCTCGCGCAGCGCATAGGCAAGCCCCTCGATAATCGCGCGATAAATATGGGCCCGGGTATGAATATCCCCAAAACCAATAATGGCGCCCTTGGCTTCCGGCCCCGGAACTCGCACCCCCGGCGACCAATAAGGCTGGAGCACCAGGCCCATCGATCCGGGTGGAACCTGCCGGAGCAATTCGTCGAACAAGACTTCGGGCTCGATGCCCCGCTCGTTCGCGATGCGCTGCTCACGCATGCCGAACTCGCGCTTGAACCAATTCACCATCCAGTAGCCGCGCTGTACGATGGTCTCGAGGTTGTAGCTGCCCGGCATCGCCGCAGGGTAAGGTGGTACCAGCCTGATGGCTTCAAGATATCGGCTGTCAGTGGTGTTGTAGGTAGCGGTAGTGCCATAACTCAGGCTGCCCGTACTGGCATTCAGGCTGCCGGAAGCGAGCACCTCGCAGGCTTTGTCAGCGCCGGCGGAGATAACCGGCAGGCCCACGGGTATGCCGGTTTCACTGGCGGCCCGTGCGGTGATCGCGCCCAGAGGCGATCCGGCAGGGACCAGATCGGGCAACTGTTCACGCCTGATGGGCAGTGCTTTCCACTTCCAGTCGCCCGGGCGGCACCAGTCCTGGCGTTTGAAATCGAAGGGCAGATAGCCGACCTGGCTGGCCACGGAGTCGACGTACTTTCCGGTCAGCCGGTAACTGTGGTAGCCCGACAGCAGCAGGAACCTGGCGGTTTTATCCCAGATTTCAGGTTGCCGCCTGCTGATCCAGTGCGCTTCGGCCTGGCTGCGAAAAGAGGTGACGCTGGGTTTCGCGCCCAACAGAGCCAACACGGGGCCCCACAGCCCCATACCCGGCAGGTTCTTTTCCTCCCGCTGGTCCAGCCATAGAATGGCCGGCCGCAGGGGCTTGCCCTCTGAATCCAGATTGACGACCGTGGCGCGCTGCGTTGTCAGTGCCACGGCCCTGATGGCGGTTCTCGGGAACGGCAGTTGCGGCCAGAGTGCCTGGCAGGCCGCGCACACGTTTTCCCAGAAGTATTCCACGTGCTGCTCGGCCCAGCCCGGCTGATCGGAAAAATAGGGCTCAATCTCCACCTTGCTCTTGGCGATCAACTGGCCGTCGAGATCGAACACCAGCGCACGGACACTTTGCGTACCGTTATCGATGGCCAACAGATAATCTTTATCCTTATTCATAGTCCGGTCCCAGCGCAGAGAGGCATCCGGTGGAGCTTATTCTGGCAAGTAATAATGCTTTTTCCAGATTCCCCGGTAGCGGGACAACTCCGACTGCCAACGTTTCGCGTCCCAGCCCATTTCCTCACAGCAGATCTGTTCCAGTGGCCCGAGGATCGACTCACCGCCACCTGCCAGCAAAGAGCCCAACCGGGTGCGCCGCAGAAGCAGGTCATCCAGGTGCACAACGGATTCCATGCGCGCCGCCCAGCGACACTCGGCAAGGCAAAACTCTGTGCCCGGGATTTTTTCGCGCTCGGCGCTCCTCGCAGAAGCGAGCAGGGCTTTGGCGTGATGGCCATAGCGACCGATGAGGCGCAGGGCCCACTGCCGGTCGGTGGTGGCGAGATCTTCGGGGGCGATGTCGCCGGCGGCAAAGACGGCGTCTGAGGATTCCCTGACGCTCAACGCGCCCAGGCTGGCCGCGGCGGCATTGACTGCGTCCAGGGCAATCAGCCGGAAGGTGGTGAGCTTGCCACCGCTCACCGTGACCAGCCCCTGGTCGACCCATACGGCATGGTTGCGTCTTTCTTTCGAAGGGTCCTTTGTTTTGTCGGAGCCTATGACCGGGCGTATGCCGGAGTAACTGGACGTAATGTCGTCGCGCGTGATGCCGTGGCCGGGAAACTGGCTCTGCACGGCCGTGAGCAGGTAGTGGAATTCTTTCGCGCTCATGCTCGCTTCTGTATCCAGATCTTCGTGGTGGTCGAGGTCGGTATTGCCAACCACGGTGGCGCCCTCCCACGGAAAAATGAATACCGGCCGTTTGTCCTCGGGATGAAAAATGGTGAGCACATCGGACACGGGCAGCCTGTGGGCCGGCAGCACGAGATGGCTGCCACGCAGCGGGCGAACCCGCTTCTCAGGATTCACCTCATTGCGCAAACGGTCTGCCCAGGCGCCGGTGGCATTGATTACCGAGCGCGCTTTCACTTCGAGCTGCCCGCCTGTTTCGACGTTGGCAATAACGACGCCAACCACCTTTCCCCCGGATTTCAGCAGGCTGGTCACTTTCATATAATTGGCGGCCCGGCCGCCCGCGCCCACGGCGTCCTGCAGGATGCGCAACACCAGGCGTGCATCATCGGTCACGGTGTCGGTGTAGTAACAAGCACCTTTCAATCCCTGGCTATTGATACCGGCGAAGCGCTGTTCAACTTCCCGCCTGGTAAAAAAGCGATGGTCTTTTATTCCCGCCAGCCTGTCGTAAATGGTGAGCAGAATGCTGAAAGGCAGGCGGCCGGGAAACTGGCCCTTGCGCAGGGTAAAGTAGTAGCCCATGCGCTGGATCAGGCCGGGAAGTTCGCGCAGCAGGCGCTCCCGCTCCCGCAGGGAATCCCGCGTCAGCCCGATATCGCCCTGGGCAATATAGCGCAGGCCGCCGTGGACCATTTTTGAAGAGCGACTGGAGGTTCCCCAGGCATAGTCCCGCTGCTCAACCAGCAGTGCTTTCAGTCCGCGCCGCGCCGCTTCGCGCAAAATCCCCGCGCCGATGATACCCCCGCCCACTATTACCATATCCCAGCTTTCGTCACCCCGTTCAAGGGTGTTCCAGAGCGCTTCGCGATCTGTGAATGTCGTGCCTTGCTTGTCCATGGATAAACCTTCTGCTGGAATGGGCAGGATTGGGGCGGTGTAAGCAAACGGGCCGCTGTCAGGGCAGGAGCTTGCCCGGATTCATCTGTTGCTGCGGATCAAACACCGCCACCAGGCCCTGTATGGCGGCTATACCCAGCTCGCCCTTTTCAGCCGGCAGGTATTTCGCGTGATCCTTACCTACACCGTGCTGGTGACTGATAGTGCCGCCGTACCTGACAATCGCCTCTGCCCCGGCCGCCTTCAGTCGTTCCCAGCGCGACAGTGCCTCCTGGTAGCTGCTGCCACAGCGGAAAATGTAGGTCGTATAGATACTGGAACCCTGGCCGTACATATGGGACAGGTGGGTGAAGGCGTGCACGGATTCCCCAAGCTCAGCCAGCGCGCCTGCAATCGCCGATTCGATTCCCGCGGCGGCCTCCGGTACCCGGGCCCAGTCGACGGCTGTCTCCATGGTATCCACGGCGAATCCCGAGTCCCACAGCCCGTGGCGTAAATACGGCGAGCGGAAACGGCCGTGCTCCCACTTCTTGCCCAGCAGTGTCCCCGTACTCACCCCACCGTACTTCCTGCTCATCCGCAGGGCGAGTTGCAATGCGGATTTGCACTGGGCCCGGGAGCCGGTCACCCCGAAGGTAAACATGGTCTTGCCGGCGCCGGCACCGCGCATGGCCAGGTAGCGCTCCAGCAAGGCAATGGCGGTTTCACTGCCGGCGAGCTTGAGCTGGGTATAGGTTTCCACGGCGTTGCTCAGGCGCATCATGGACAACTGCACCCTGCCTTGCACAATCTCGCGCACGGCCTTGATGGCTATTTCCCAGCTGGGGAAGAACACAACATGGAACGACTCCCGCTCGAACAGGGGAGTAACCCGGACTTTCACCTCGGTGATAATGCCCATCCTACCCTCGGTTCCCATGAACATCTCGCGAATATCCGGGCCGGCCGCCGAGGCGGGAAGGGTGGGAATGTCGAGCGTACCCCTCAGGGTTTCGATGCGACCGCCGGCAAACATCTGCTCGATACGGCCGTAGCGCAGCGACTGCTGGCCACTGGAGCGGCTCGCCACCCAGCCGCCAATGGTTGAAAGCTCCCAGGATTGCGGGTAGTGCCCCAGGGTGTAGCCATGGGCCGCCAGGGCCGCTTCCACCTGGGGCCCGGTGGCGCCGGCGCCAAAGGTCGCGACCTGGCTCTCGCGGTCCAGCGACAGCAGTGTATTCATGCCGGTCATATCGATGGTCAGTACCGGGCGACTGCCGCTCTCAGGGTTGATGTGACCCACCACGGAGGTGCCGCCACCATAGGGTATGACATCAATGCGGTGTTCCCGCGCGTAAAGCAGCAGCGCCTGAACCTCCTCGCTGCTGCGGGGAAACGCCACCGCGTCGGGGAAGCTTCCGAACTCGCCACTGCGCATGGCCAACCAGTCGGGCAGGCTCTGGCCGCGGGCGTGGCGCAGGCGGTCCTCCGCGTCGCGGCTGAACAACTCATGTGCGGGCAGACGCGAATCCGGCACCCTGGCCAGGGCCTGTGCCAGGGTGGCTTCCGGCAGTGGGGCGGATTTGCCGATTGTCTGCACGAGGAAGTCACGCGCCGGGGCGCTCAGCTTGAAATCGAGATCGTTCTGGTCGTCACCCCAACCGTTCCAACGCTTCATGGCCAAGCCTCGCAGTTGCTCGTTGTGATATGCCGCCGGGGCGGGATATCGCCAGCGAAACTGAGTTTAAGTGATTATATAAAGTGTGGATACCGCGCTGCCAGACGTCCACGCCCTGCAAACCCGCCCCCCCGGCCCCGGGTCCTTGACCGTCAACGACAGACCGCGGCGGCTCGCGCCGTGGCCCTGGCTGAACCGGCTATGCCACCCGATAAAAACTCAGGTACAGAACCGGCACAACCACCAGCGTCAGGACCGTCGCGAAGCTCAGCCCGAAAATAAAGGTCACGGCCAACGGCGCGAAAAACGGGTCCGTCACCAGCGGCAACATACCCAGCACCGTAGTGGCCGCCGCCATGGCAACCGGACGCATACGACTGACGGCACTGTCGCGTACCGCGTCAAAGGTATTCTTTCCGGAATCGAGTTCAACCATCACCTGGTCGATCAGCACGATACCGTTTTTCAGGATCATCCCCGTCAGGGCCAGCACCCCCAGTATCCCCGGAAAAGTCAGTGGAAGATTCATGGTCAACAGGCCCAGGGCGACGCCGATTATCGCCAGCGGTACCGTCAGCCAGATCACCAGCGAACGCCGCAGGGAGTTGAACAGCAGTACCGTGAGCACGAACATCACCAGCAGCGCCAGCGGCAGGCCACCGAAGGCGCCTTTCAGCGAGCGCTGCGAGTTCTCGTATTCCCCGCCCCAGTCGAGGCTGTAGCCGGCCGGCAGTGGAATCGCCTCTACTCCCGGCCGGACACGCCGGAACAACTCATCCGCCGTGTGCCCACTGAACTTGTCGAAACTCGACATAACGGTGAGCGTGCGCTGCCGGTCCTTGCGATGGATCAGTGTTTCGCTCCAGCGCAGATCCACCCGGCTGACCACCTGCTGGATAGGCACGTAAGTCTGCAACGACGGGCTCCACAGTCGCAGGTTGTCTATGCGGTCGAAATCAACCCGCTCCTGCTCCGGCAGGCGCACCACTATCGGCAGCTTGCGCGTGCCATCGCGGTAGAGTCCGACCGGGAGACCGCCAAAGGCGATCTTCAGGCTGGTGGCAATTTCTTCATTGCTGATACCGAGGCGCCGGGCTTCCGATTCGTTGACCTGGGGAACCAGTTCCTTGCTGCGCTCCTGCCAGTTGAGATAGACGCTGCGCGACGCCGGATCGGAGCGGATAACCTCAGCTGCCCTGTTGCCCAGGTCGCGCAGCACTTCGGGGTTGGGTCCGCGAAACCGCGCCTCGATCTCCGATCGGGTAGGCGGGCCGAATACCATGCTCCTCATCTGGTGCAGGACCTGGGGAAAGCGCTGTGACATGCGGGCGTCCAGCTCCGGCATGAACTTGCGCATCGCCGCCAGGCTCTTCGCTCGCACCTGGATCTGGCCGTAGTTTTCGTAGCTCTGCTCTGTCATATAGGTCATGAAGAAACGCGGTGCACCCCGTCCCACGGTGGAAGCGACGAATTCCACCTCGTCATGCTGCAGTACATCGGCTTCGATCTCCTCGACCGTGGCCAGCGTGGTCCGAATGTCAGTGCCCTGGGGTAACCACAGGTCGACATAGAACATCGGCGTGTCGGAAGCCGTGAAAAACGCTTTCTTGACATGGCCCATGCCATACAGGGAGACCGCGAGCAGCGCCACCATGATCACGATCACGCTCTTGCGATAATGCAGCGCCCGGTCCAGTGTTATCCGGTAAATACGGTACGCCAGGCCTCTGTACGGATCCTCGGCGACATCCAGGGCGGTATCGATATCCCGCATGAGCAGGTCCACCAGAAACGGAGTGATGGAGATCGCGAGCACCCAGCTAAGGAATAGCGAATAGGTGAGCACCCAGAACATCGCCTTCATGATCTGCCCGGTGTCAGAGTCGGAAAGTCCAAACGGTGTAAATGCCAGGATAGCTATAAATGTGGATGCCAGCAGCGGCAGTCTCGTCTGTCTGACTATCGCATAGCAGGCCTCGCGCTTGCCGACACCCCGGATCACCCCCACCATGGCGCCCTCGACCACCACGATGGCGTTGTCCACCAGCATACCCAGGGCGATGATCAACGCCCCCAGCGACAGTCGGTGAAGTTCCCAGCCATCGATCTTCATCAGGATAAATGTGCCCAGTACGGTCAGCAGCAGGGTCACCCCCACAATGAGGCCGCTGCGCCATCCCATGGTCACCAGCAGAGCCCCGATCACGATCAGTACCGAGGAGCCGAGGTTGACCAGGAATCCATCGACGGATTTTTTAACTTCATTGGGCTGGTTGTACAGGCTGTCGATTGTGATGCCGGCAGGACGGAATTGCTCCAGTTGCGCCAGCCGCTCATCGATACGCTGGCCGACCTCAACCACGTTGACCTTGTCCCCGAAGGAAATCCCCAGGGCGATGGCCGGCTTGCTGTTCATGCGCAGCAGGTGTGAGGGAATCTCCTCATAGCCACGGTGGATAGTGGCCACATCGGACAGGCGGATCAGCTGGCCGCTGTCGCGGCCGTGAATAACCGGGTCGATCTCCATCTCCAGGCCGCCCAATCGCAGCTGCATAACCTGCCCATTGACCGTCGCCCGCCCCGCATCCAGCACCAGGTTCTGCTGGTTCAGGAAACCCACCACCCGGTGAAAATCGAGGTCGAGCGCGGCCAGTTTCTTCAGCGATATCTCGACAAAAATCTCCTCCTGCTGCTCGCCGAACAGGGTGACCTTGCCGACGCCTTTTACCAGTTCCAGCTCACGCTGTACGCTGTCCACGTACTGTTTCAGCTCGCTGGACTCATAGCTGTCGCCGGTCACCATCAGGGTGATACCGTAAACGTCCCCATAGTCGTTGTAGACGCGCGGCACCGCCGAACCCTGGGGCAGCAGCGGTTTCGCGTCGGACACCTTTCGCCGCAATTTGTCCCAGACCTGGTCAACTTTCTCCGGCTTCATTTCCTTGTCCATCTCCACCAGGATCTGCGACAGGCCGGGTCGGGAGGTCGAACGGATGGTGTGGACTTCAGCCAACTGGCGAATGGCATTTTCCAGCGGGTAGGTGAGCTCGAGTTCGACCTCTTCGGCGGTGGCGCCGGGATAGGCGGTGATGATCAGTGCGTCCTTGGGGAGAAACGGCGGGTCTTCCAGCCGGCCCAGGTCGAGGAACGACATTACGCCCCCCACGACCAGCAGAACAAGCACCATCCAGCTGACGGTGCGATGGCGTATCGAATACTCGGCGATATCCATGGTGAGTTACTGCCCCTGCTTATCTGATTGGATATCAACTGACTGGCCGGCACTGAGCCGCGACAGGCTGGAGTTGGCAACAATGTCGCCCGCCCGTAGTTCGCCGCTTACCAGAGCCCCGTCGCGGGTGATGCGAACGACCTGCACAGCTACCGGGTCCACAATGCCGTCTTCATAACGCCATACGCGAAAGGCGTCGTCGCGCGCGCCGGCTTCCAATGCGGTCAGCGGCACCACGAGGCCGCTGTCGGTACTGAAGCCCGCGTCCTGCAGGTCGGTGGTGACAGTGGCGGGCAGGCCCAGTGGAAACGGAACGGGCGGTGCCGGCATGGTCAGCCATAACTGGAATGCCTGGGTTTTCGGATTGCGTGCGGTCGACGCCTTGAGGAACCCCATCCGGTAGGCCGTGGGGCTACCGGAAAAAACTACCGATGTCTGCAGCGCTGCAATGTCCCGCGCCTGGTGGATCTTTGCCGGCAGAATATCGGGAATTTCCACCAACACGTCGGTACGATCATTGCGATACACCGAAACAACCGTCTCCCCTGCCGCCACCGCCTCGTAGAGCTCTTTGTCGACCTCTGCGACGGTACCGTCGAACGGTGCCTTCACCACGGTGTAGGACAGCGCCGCCTCGGCCAGGCTGAAATTGGCCCTGGCCAGGCGAAAACCCGCCTGTAGCTGGTCCCGCTGGGCAGTGCTGAGCGAGCCTCTGCGGTGCAGGTTTTCCGCCCGCTCCAATTGCCGGCGACTCAATTCGTACTGGGCTTTCGCATCCGCGAGGCCCTGGCGCTGAATGGAATCCTCGATTTGCGCCAGGGTCTGGCCCGCAATCACAGCCTGCCCGGCCTGCACCGCGAGATGGTCGATCTTGCCGGGGATCCGAAAAGACACGCGGGTAAGGTCGGCGGGCACCACCCGGCCGTGAAATATTCCCTCCCGCTTGTCGACGGCGCTGCCCACCACATACGTCGCAATGACCAGCCCGGGCGACGACGCCACTCGCTCCGGCTCACAGGCCACCAGCAGCATACTGCATGCGCCCAGGAACAGGGACAGCTTTTGGATCCGGCTATTTACCGGTGAGCCAGCGATCACTTACAGCCCCCCTTCCCGGACCCAGGGGCGTACCCGCTGGCCCTCCCGCAGGCGATCTACCCCGGCCGCCACAACCTCGTCCCCGGGTTTCAGCCCCGCCCGCAACGCCCCACCGGCACCGATTTCAACTGCCACTTTATGCACCGCCATAGTCGCGGGATCGATGCGCCAGACATGGCCGCGGTCGCCGGCGCGGTCAAACAGCGCCTCCCCGGGCAGGATCCAGTCGGCATCCAGCAGGCTGGGATGATGAATCCGGACACTCACCGGCATTCCCGGCCGCGCGGAAAAGTTGTCCGGTGCGTCGACCAGCAGGCTCACAGGATAACTGTTGGTATCCGGGTCCGGCTGCATGCTCTCCTCCTTGTACAGGGCTTCGAGGTAATTGCCCGGCATCAGCTCAAACATGACGGTAAACACGGCCCGATTGCCGCTCTCCAGCAGCGGCTGGTAGCGCGGTGGGAGATTGAAGTGGATTTCGAGTGTCGATGTGTCTTGCAGGTTAACGATAGGCTGCTGGGGGCCCACTATCTCTGAAGGCATGGCGTAGGTGAATGCAATGGCTCCGCCAAACGGCGCCGTGAGCTGGCAAAAAGAGAGCTGCTCCCTGGCCTGTTCCAGCCTCGCACGGTTTGTCGCCAGGATGGTCTGGGCGGTGTCGTACTGATCATCACTGATCAGTTTCTGCAGGTACAGGGTGCTCGCCCGCTCGGCTTCCAGCCGGGCGAGGTCGAACTCGGCCTGTCTGGCCTCAAAATTGAGGCGGTAGTCGGTCGGGTCCAACTCCGCCAGGAGCGCGCCCTTTTCCACCCGATCACCCATCCGCACCTTGAGTTCAAGCAGCTGGCCCGCAACGCGGAACGCCAGCATCGCGCTGTCGCCCGCCTCTACCCGGCCGGGAAATATCGGCGTCTCGGCGGCGGCATACGCGGTCAGCACCTTGACCGGCGTCGCGGCCTCCTGCGGGGGCTCGCCAACGTCACCGTTGGCGACGCCGTAAAGCAGCACGGCAAAGGCCAAAGCACCTGTCGCGCCTGTGAACCGCCATCTGTTCATCCAAAAGGGACCTCGGGTTGTGCCTTGGGATCTCACCGGGTTTGCATTAAGTACTTTAACACTGATAAGATTTTATCACTGTTAAATTTAACTACAAGACCGCAGCTGACATGGCCGATACCCGCACCCAGAATATGGAAAAGCGCCGCGAGCGCACCCTGGAACAGGCGCGCAAAGTGCTGGCGGACGGCGGTTTCGACGCCCTGAACCTGCGTGACCTCGCGGAAATATCGGGGATCACCGTCCCCACCATTTACAACCTGATAGGGAACAAGGCCGAAATACTGAAGGCCCTGGTTATGGGCACTTTTGCGAAGTTTGAGGAATCCCTGGACAGCCGGCTCCCCTGCCCCACGGAACAACTGCCGTTGCTGATGATGAATACCCTCGCCGATATGATCGGCAGCGACGAGGATTCCTACCGCGCCACAGCCCTGGCCACGGAGCGGTTGGAAATGGAATCAGAGGAAGGCAGCGATTACGGTTACCGGCGGGCGCCGTTGCGAAAGTTTGCACGCAAAATGTTACTGGATGCCCGGGCGGAGGGTTTACTGAAAGGTGACATCGATAGCGACCTGCTGGTCGAGCAGGTGATAGGCATTCACCAGATTGCCTTCCGGGACTGGGCCCATCGCGCAATATCACTTGATGACCTGAGAAAGCAATCCCTGCGGGGCTTTTACATCGCCCTTTCAGCCGACGCCGTGCCCGAGTTTCGCACACAACTCGTCGCCCAACTGAAGAAGCTCTGACGCGGGCTCAAGCGTATCATCAATGGCCAACGCTTAAAGGCATCTCAGTCCGGATCCGGCCCGGATTTCGCGAACTCCAACTCGTTCTTGGATTGGTACATCGCCGCGTCAGCTGCCTCGTACAAGGCCAGTATCGTATTGCCGTTTTCCGGGTATACAGCCGTGCCAACGGCAAAATCGTACTGCACCGGAATACCGTCCACTTCCAGGCCGTTTGGTCCATCGGCACGGAAACGCTCGATCAGTTTCCGCACGTTGCCGGCGTTGTCCACCGGCTCCAGCAGCACGCCGAATTCATCCCCGCCCAGGCGCCCGATGAAATCCGTTTCGCGGAAACCCGCGCCCAGGCGCCGGGCAAATTGCAGCAGCACAGCATCGCCCGTCTTGTGACCCAGCCTGTCATTGATCTGCTTGAAATCGTTCAGGTCAATTACCAGCAGGGCGAAGCGATTATTTGATCGGGTCGAACGCTGAAGACATTGCTTTGCGTGTTCAAAAAATGTTCGCCGGTTGGGAATGGAGGTCAGCGAATCATGACTGGCGAGATAATCCAGTCGTTCATTTTTCTGCTCCATCGCCGTGCGCAGCCGGTTGGTCGCAGACACGTAGGAACCCAGCACGGCCATCACCACCAGAACCGTTCCCAGCAAAGCGATGATCTGGACGATACCGACGTTGGCTACCTGCGTAACCCGGGTCATTTCCACGCCGCTGTACTCAAGTACCAGGATCAGCAGCCAGGCGCCAATCGTCATGGCAACCCAGAAAAATGCCCAACGGGAATTCATCAAAGTGGCCGCCAGGACGGGTATCGCCAGCATGAAAATCATCGTTGGGGACATGACACCCCCCAGGATAAAACTGGCCCCGAACAGCACGCCGCCCAGCATAAGCAGGAGCAGGTTCACACACAGTATTCGCCTGCCGAACCTGAGAAACAGGGCGGTGATCGCCGCGGTGATCCCCAGTACGACCCACAGCAGCAAGCCGCCCCGCTCCCGCCCGGACTCGGACAGGGGCAGCAGAAAATAGAACACCGCTATCAGCGCAAGAATATTCAGCGCGAGGCTGAGCAGCACCTGCAGGAACAGCCGGTCTCGATGATCCTCGCTGGACTCGCCAACCGGGTCGTAACTCGCCGACAGAGCGGAACCCAAGCGATCGGCAGGTCTCACCCCCGAGTAGAGCAAGCCCAGATCCTGGACCGCATGTAAGGGTCTCGCCCCCTGTTTATCGGTGGCCATTGAATTAGCCCGTTCACGTTTAACACCGTGATTCAGTTGATACCATAATCGACCAACAGACACGAGAGCGCATGCGTGGATGCCTAGTTTTTAATGTGTTTTTTGCCAAACAGGACACATTCAGGCAAGGTCCACCCCCAGGGGCGGGAGCTGCGCCGGATGATGGCTTTTCCCAGTGTTCGCCGCCCGGTTGCCGGCGGCCTGTTAACCCTTGGAAATCTTCAACACCTGGCCTACCTGCAGGGCGTCACCGGCCTGGCTGTTTGACCGCCGCAATTGCTCGACACTGGTGCCGTAGCGGTTGGCGATACGCCACAGGGTATCACCCCGATTGACGCGGTAAATGATCTCGTTCACAGCCATCGCCTCACTGCCAGAGCTAGCGTCCGACGCCGTCCCGGGTATCCGCAACTTCTGGCCGACATTGATCAGGCTGCCCCGCAAGCCGTTCGCAGCTCGCAATTGCGCGACGCTGACGCCGGTCCTGGAGGCGATTTCAGACAGCGTATCGCCCCTGCGAACCACGTACGCCGGGGCCGGGCCCGAACCCGCCTGCAATGTGCCGCGGGCGCCAGCGCCCCTGGCCAACACGGCGACATGGTAGTGGGGCGGGTAACGCTCCCGGGTGGCCTCTACGACATGCTGTTTCTCCAGGGATAACAGGGTTCTTTCCAGCCATGCCCGGCATTTTTGTGACGACGGAATCCGCAGGTCTATCGCCATGCCGGTGGGGTGCACCGAATGGGCGACAGAATTTGCAGGCTGGCGGTCCCGCGGCCGCAACAGGCTGGTCACCGTAAGTTTCTCGCCGCAGCTGCTGTGGTACTGCGCACTGAGCCTGCCCAGAAACTGCTTGGTTTCGGGTACCGCATAGGGGTAGGAGACATCGTGTAATTCCAGGTAGCGATCCGGGCTCACCCTGACCAGCTGACGTGGATTGATGTAATCCGGTACCGAGCGAGAGGTGTTCACGAAGGCGTATCCGTACTCAATGGCAGTGCGATACTGCTTGTCGATAGACGCGGGCGAGCCCTTGAGCGTCTGCGCCTGGGCCAGACAGGTACATAACAACGCAGCCAGGACCATCTCGATTTTAATCAGGTTTTTCAAGGCGCGCCCCCACGTAGTTGCTTGTTCGAATTATCGCTGTCAGCCTGTTACCCCGCGCCTCGTCCGCCGCCGGGACCTGACGCTCACGTGAATTATCAAATTCAGTCAGTAATATACTGAATTGATTGGAAATAATTTTCAACCCCAAAGCGATGCTGAAGTGTGGTTATTTTTTACCCGGAACAGCGGCCCTGGCGCCGTGCGCGCCGCCACCACGCGTTCCTGTTCAACGGGCGTACCGGGGGCCTTTAAAGGGCAATATTTTTGAACTCAAACGTTAAAATATACTTTAATATCATATAGATATAAAAGTCAGCCAATAATTCCCCTGGCCCGGAACCCGGCTATCGCAGCAGCGTCGATACCCAGGTATTCAAGTATCTGCTCGCTGTGCTCGCCGATGCCGGGAGCCGGGGTGGGTTTGCTCTTTAGCGCGCCGGAAACATACATCGGGCTGTCGATGGTACGCCCGCTATCGTCACTGAACTCGCTGAGCAGGCCCGCGGCGGAGACCTGCAGGTCATCGGCATGATCAGCGGGCTTGGCGATGCGGCCACAGGTGATCCCATGCCGGACAAAGCTTGCTTCCCAGTAATGCCAGTCCTGCTGCGCAATGGCATCCCGCACCAACGCCGTCAGCTCCCGGTTATGCTTGTGGCGTAGGGTCGAGTCGGCAAATCGCACGTCCTCCAGCCACTCCCCATGGTCCAGGCAACCCGCGAGGCGCGACCACGCCGCATCCTGGGCCTGGGGGAGTATGGTCAGCAGGAACCAGCGATCGTCGCGGCAGCGGTACAGCTGGGTGAAGGCACTGCGTTTTTCCGAGTCAAGGCGCACGTCCATATCGGCGCCGTCCAGGGCCGCCTGCACCATGAAGCCGTTGGACCACAGACCGTTGGCCAGCAGGGAACTGCCCACCATGCAGCCCGCGCCGGTGCGCTGGCGCTGGTACAGGGCAGTCACAATCGCACCGTAGAGGCTGCAGGCGGACATCTGATCACCCATGCCGGGCACCGACACCGCCGGTGGCGTATCACTGGATGCCCGCACGGCGTCCATCAGCCCCGAGCGGGCCCACCATGCGGTAGCATCGTAGCCGGTGTTGCCGGCCTCCGGGCCGGTCTCGCCATACGGTGTGAGCGAGGCGTAAATCGCGTTCGGATTCACCGCGCGGATATCGCTGTAGCGCAGCCGCAGGGTCTCGCGTACCCGCAGCGGGTAATTGGTGATGAACACATCCGCACGGCCCAGGAGTTGGTCAAGCACAGCCCTGCCCTCCGGCTGTTTGAGGTCGAGCGCCAGGCTCTGCTTGCCCCGGTTCGTGAGCCGCCAGGGATAGTTGATGTCACAGACCGGCACCCCGGGCAGGTGTTTCAATCTCCGGTAGCCGTCCCCGCTGCCGGGCGGTTCTATCTTGATCACTCGCGCCCCGAAATCAGACAGTATCGTTGCGGCTGCCGGGCCGGCAATAAAGCTGGCGCAGTCGATCACCAGCAGGTCACTGAAAAGGGATTGCTCGGTCATATCGGATACTCGGCCAGGGGCTCTTATTGTGGGCGTGCTGTGACTGTCAAAGCATAGACGCTATCGGCGCTATTGTCCTGCGCTGCGGGCGGCCCGATCGCGGCCCGGGCCGGTTTTACTCCTTGCGCTCACGCCCCTGGGGAATATTGCGGCCGCTGTCGCGCCACGCTACCGCCGCCGCGAAGCCGTTGGCCTCGGCATAGTCCTTGAACCAGCTGCCCTCCGGTGAATGGCGAGTGATACCGTCAAACACGGTGGCTATCATCTGGGTATTGGCCAGGCCCATATTGTCGTAGGCCTGGTTGATCATAAGCTTCTGCATCATCAGCTGGTTGCGCGGCACTCCCGCCATGCGCTCGGCCAGTTGCATCACCCGCTGCTCCAGCATAGGCGGTTCAACGGCATCGAGTACCAGCCCCATCTCCTTCGCCTCGCGTCCCGTCACCAGGTCGCCGGTAAGCAGCATGCGCTTGGCCTTTTCGGCGCCCAGGCGATAGACCCACATGGCGGTAGTGGGGCAGCCCCAGACCCGCGCGGGCGGATAACCTATGCGGGCCTCGTTTTCCATGATCACGAAATCACAGGCCAGCGCGATATCCGAGCCGCCCGCGACAGCCACGTGATGCACCTTGGCAATGGTGGGTTTGTAGCTGCGCCACAGCGAACTGAAATGGTCGGTACAGGCCTTCATGAAGCGGTAATCCCGCATGGGATCCCAGGGCATGTCCTGGACGCCGGAGTTTGCCCCGGGTTTTTCGGCGAATTCCTTCAGGTCGTAGCCCGAGCAGAAGCCCTTGCCCTCGCCCTGCAGGATGATGACGTGTACAGCATCGTCCTCGTTGGCCAGCGCCACGGCGGCGGCGATTTCAGCCGGCATTTTCGCCGAAATAGCATTCAGGCGCGCGGGCCGGTTGAGGGTGATGCGGGCGATACGGTCCTGGGTTTCATAGCGCAGAGAAGTAAATGTCACGGCGGCGTCCTCGGGGAAATGGGCTGAGTTTGAGTATCGGCGGGCGTTGGTTATCAGCAGCGCCGCGCATCCGCGAGCGCCAATCCCGAATCGAGAGCTCGCAGCCAAGGCACTATAGCAATATTCACGCGATCACCAAGGCCCCATGCAGCCTGCCCAGGCTCGGCGCTTTGAAGCCGGGCAGTTTACGCCAACCAATTGTGCGGAAATGCGCCGCAACACGATAAACTGTACCCCGAATGGTACAGGTGAGACCGATGGCGGCAGCGGCTGACCGGTGATCAATGCTGGCTGCCGCCGCCTGAAAGACCGCGCTTAAAGTGGTAGAATAGCCGGGCCAGCACGATTGAACGGAGGGAGAACCATCTCGGTCCCAGCTAAACGCAGTACCGGCATCACCATCTGCCTGCTCAGCATTCACGGTCTCATTCGCAGCCGCGACCTGGAGTTGGGGCGCGACCCGGATACCGGCGGACAAACCAAATACGTCATCGACCTGGCTCGTGCACTCGCCCGACACCCGGATGTGGGGCGGGTGAAACTGGTAACGCGCCTAATTCGCGATGACACGGTGGGCGAGGACTACGCGCGCGAGGAAGAAGCGCTGGGTGACGACGGTGCCAGCATCATACGAATCCCGCTGGGCCCTGATGAGTACATCCCCAAAGAGCAGCTGTGGGATCACCTGGACAGTTTCACCGATAACCTGATGCATTGGCTGCGCAGGCAGGCCCATACCCCAACCGTAATCCACAGCCATTACGCGGATGCGGGCTACGTCGGGGTGCGCCTGTCCAACCTGCTGGGGGTGCCCCTGGTTCACACCGGCCACTCCCTGGGCAGGGACAAGCGCAAACGCCTGCTGGCCCGGGGTATCAGCCGCGAACAGATCGCCCGCAGCTATAATATCGACCGTCGCATCGACGCCGAGGAAGAGGTGCTCGCCAATGCGGATCTGGTGATTACCAGTACCCACAATGAGATCGAGCAGCAGTACGGCCTGTACAACTACTACGACCCCGAACGAATGGTGGTGATCCCCCCAGGCACCGACCTTGAACAGTTCAAGCCACCCCGGGCCAACGACGATTATCCTTTCAGCAAGCAGCTTGAGCGGTTCCTGACGGATCCGGATAAACCGTTGATCCTCGCCCTTTCACGGGCTGATGAGCGCAAAAACCTGGCCGCGCTGATTGAAGCCTATGGCGAATCACCCGAGCTGCAGAACGCGGCCAACCTGCTGATTATTGCCGGTAACCGGGACGACATCAGGGAACTGGACAATGGGCCGCAGTCGGTGCTCACAGACCTGCTGCTGATCGTGGACGCCTACGATCTGTATGGCCGCGTCGCCCTGCCGAAGCACCATAAACCCGATGAGGTATCGCAGATCTATCGCATGGTCGCCGCCGGCGGGGGCGTATTTATCAACCCCGCCCTGACTGAACCTTTCGGCCTGACGCTGCTGGAGGCCGCGGCCACCGGCCTGCCGCTGGTGGCCACGGAAAACGGCGGCCCGGTTGATATCATCCGCAACTGCCAGTGTGGCGAATTGATCGATCCGCTGAACAAGGCCGAGATGGCCAGCGCCCTGCTCAAGTACCTGGACAGCAAGGCGCTGTGGCAGCAGGCCTCGGCCAATGGTATCGAGCGTGTGCGCGAGCACTACTCGTGGCAGAACCACGCCAACGCTTATGTTGCGAATATCCGCGACCTTGCGGGCAGGTATACCCCCCTGGAGAGCGCGCCGCCGCTACCGCGCACACTGCGCTATCGCGATCGCAGCGTCGTCACCGACCTGGACCAGAGCCTCATTGGTGACGATGCCGCCCTGGCGCGGTTGCTGGCGGTGCTGCGCGAAAACCGCAAGGACGTTTCCTTCACTATCGCCACCGGCAGGCGAGTGGATTCCGCGCTGGCGCTGATGAAGAAGCACGGCATACCCACCCCCGACATATTCATTACCAGCCTGGGCACGCGCATCCAGTACGGCGAGGCGCTGACAGACGACGATGTGTGGACCGAACATATCGACCACGACTGGTCAGCCAGGCGGGTCAGGCTGGCGTTGTCGCGCCTGCCGGGGCTGATCCTCCAGGACCAGCGGCAACAGACGCCGTTCAAAATTTCCTACTACTATGACCGCGACCACGCGCCCACGCTTGACGAGCTCAACACGCTGCTCCGGCAACAGGAGATAACCGCCAATGCCGGGCTGTCCTTCGGGCAGTTTCTCGATGTGCTGCCCGCCCGCGCTTCCAAGGGCCAGGCCCTGCGTTACGTCGCACAACGCCTGGAGATACCGCTCGAGCAGATGCTCGTCGCCGGCGGTTCGGGCGCGGACGAGGATATGATGCGCGGCAACACCCTGGCCGTAGTAATGCATAATCGCCACCATGAGGAACTGTCGCCCCTGGCTAACATGGACAGGATCTACTTCGCCCGGCAGGACTATGCAGCGGGCATTCTCGAGGCGATCGAGTACTACGACTTTTTCGGCCAGTGCCGGGTGCCCGATGCCTGAGCGGCTACTGTTGTGCACCGATCTGGACCGCACCCTGATTCCGAACGGGGAGCAGCCGGAATCAGCCGGAGCCCGCGACCGCTTCGCCCGGCTCGCGGCGCACCCACAGGTGCTGCTGGCCTACGTGACGGGAAGGCACCGGCAACTGGTGGAGGAGGCCATGGCGGAATACCGGCTACCGCTGCCGGACTTCGTGATCGCCGATGTGGGCACCAGCCTGTACCGACTGGCACCCGGTTGCGGCTGGCAACTGGACGCCACATGGGAACGGGAGATAAGCCGCGACTGGAAGGGCAAATCAAACCGGGAACTGCAACGAATACTTGCCGATATCCCCGCCCTGCGCCCCCAGGAAGCGAGCAAACAGAGCCGCCATAAAGTGAGTTATTACCTGGCACTGGACAGTGATCGCGCGGCTGTGGGACAGGCGATTGATCAACGCCTGCGGGTACACGCTGTGCACGCGCGCCAGGTGTGGAGTGTGGATGAACCGGCCGCCGTGGCCCTGCTCGACCTGTTGCCGCCGGGCGCCAGCAAATACCACGCGGTGGCCATGCTCCAGCGTCTTGCGGGTTTCGGCAACGATGACACGGTCTTCAGCGGCGACAGCGGCAACGATATCGAGGTGCTGGCCAGTTCGATACCGGCGATACTGGTGGCGAACAGTACGCCTGAGGTACAGGCCGAGGCGTTGCACCGCGCCGCCGCCAGTCGACACGGTGCGTCCCTGTACATCGCCCGGGGCGACTTCGCCGGTATGAATGGCAATTACAGCGCCGGGATACTGGAGGGCATAGCCCATTACCATCCCGCGCTGACTCCCTGGATGGGACTGGAGGCAATGACATGAGCAACAGCCGGTCACCGCACATTTTTGGCGAAGTATTGTTTGACCACTTCCCGGACGGCAGCCGGGTGCTGGGGGGCGCACCGTTCAATGTCGCCTGGCACTTGCAGGCCTTCGGCCAGTCGCCGCTCATGGTCAGCCGGGTCGGCAGGGACGCACAGGGCGAGCAGGTGCGCGCGGCGATGACCGCCTGGGGAATGAGTACCCGCCACCTGCAGACCGACCCCGCGCGCCCCACCGGCCAGGTCACGGTGACGTTCGAAGATGGCGAGCCCGCCTACGATATCGTCGCCGATTGCGCCTATGACAATATCGACCCGGTGCCGGCGGAGCCGTGCGAACTGCTCTATCACGGCAGCCTTGCCGCGCGGGCAGCCACCTCCGCCGCCACCCTGAAGCTGCTGAGGGCCGCCGGCCCACGCCGGGTGTTCATCGACGTGAACCTGCGGCCACCCTGGTGGCAACCGGCGGTGGTGCAGGATCTGCTCGCGGGTGCGGACTGGGTAAAACTGAACAGCGACGAACTGGCAATACTGTCCGGCAACCCCGCCACCACGGAAACCGGTCGGGCTTTTCTCCAGCACTATGGCTTGCGCGGCCTGCTGGTCACGCAGGGCGCCCGGGGCGCGCAACTGCTGCTGGCGGACGGGGAAAGCCTGCAGGTGGCGCCCCGGCCCGGCACCGAGGTGGTGGATACCGTGGGCGCCGGCGACGCCTTCACCGCGGTGATGCTACTGGGGCTGCTGCAGGAGTGGCCGCTGCCACTCCTGCTGGCGCGGGCGCAACAATTCGCGGCGGCGGTGGTGGGCCGGCGCGGCGCCACGGTAGACCAACAGGATTTTTACCGCACCTTCACGCGCCAATGGCAGCTTGCGGAATAAGGGGAATGGAGATTTTTTTCAATGTATGAGCAACAGTCCCATTACCTGCTGAACAGTATTCTCGACCAGCTGAAACCGGAGATACGCAAGCGCGACCTGCGGCATTTCTATACCCGCCTGGGCGCCAATTTCTACGCTATCCACAACCTGTTCCAACAGCTCTACGGCCAGCGGGAGGATTTCCAGGCACAACTGCTGCGCCTGGTCAGCGTCATGGCCAGCCAGTACATCGCCCGCGACGCGGCGCTTAAGTCGACGGACGCCGCGCGGGAACAGGACCACCACTGGTTTCTGCGCCAGGAGTGGGTGGGTATGGCGCTCTACCTCGACGGCTTCGCCGGTGACCTCGCCGGGCTGCGCGGCAAATTGCCGTATTTGCAGGAGCTGGGCGTCAACATGGTCCACATAATGCCTATCCTGGAGTGTCCGCCGGGTGCCAGCGACGGCGGGTACGCAGTCAGCAATTTCCGCAATATCAATGCCCGTGCCGGCAGCCTCGAAGAGCTGGAGTCACTGGGCGCGGACCTGCGACGGCGGCAAATGCTGCTGACCCTGGATGTAGTGGTCAACCACACCTCGGACCAGCACGAGTGGGCGCAGCGCGCCCGCGCCGGGGAAAAGGCCTTCCAGGACTTCTACTATGCCTTCGACAACCGGGATATTCCCGACCTGTTTGAGGAGACCCTGCCGGAAATATTCCCGGAAACGGCACCGGGTAATTTCACCTTCGACGAGGCCATGAAGAAGTGGGTGATGACGGTGTTCAACCGCTACCAGTGGGACCTCAACTACAGCAATCCCGCCGTATTCATCGAGATGCTGGACATCATCCTGTTCTGGGCCAACAAGGGCGCTGATATCGTGCGCCTGGACGCGGTGGCCTTTCTCTGGAAAAAGATCGGCACCACTTCCCAGAACGAGCGCGAGGCACACCTGATCCTGCAACTGTTCAAGGACTGCTGCCAGGTCACCGCGCCGGGCGTGTTGTTCATCGCCGAGGCGATTGTCGCACCGGTCGAGATCATCAAGTACTTCGGCGAAGACGCGGTGATCGCCAAGGAATGTGAAATCGCCTATAACGCCACCTTCATGGCACTGTTATGGGACGCCCTGGCTACCCACAACGCCAAGCTGCTCAACCAGGGCATCAGCAGCCTGCCCGACAAGCTCGACCGGGCCACCTGGCTGAATTACGCCCGCTGCCACGATGATATCGGCCTGGGTTTCGACGACACGGATATCCGCGCCGTCGGCTACGAGCCCGTGGCCCACAGGCGTTTCCTGATCGACTACTACACCGGGGCTTACGACGACTCACCCGCCCGCGGCAGGCCCTTCGGCCGCAACGACAAGACCGGGGACGCGAGGATTTCGGGCGCACTGGCATCGCTGGCAGGGCTGGAGACAGCGCTGGAGCAGGGCGATGAAGCGGCAGTCCAGCGCAGCATCGACAAAATACTCCTGCTGCACGGCCTGATCATGTCCTTTGGGGGTATCCCGCTCATCTATTACGGCGATGAGCTGGGCACCCTCAACAACGAGGACTTTATCAATGACGCCGACAAGGCCCAGGATTCGCGCTGGCTACACCGCCCGCACTACGACTGGGCCAGGGCGGAGCAGCGTTTCCAGCGGGGCAGCGTCGAGCAGCGCATCTTCGACGGGCTCAAGCAGAGGATAGCGGTGCGTAAATCAATAGCGGCCCTGGCCGATTACAACAACCGGGAGCTGCTCGACGTGGGTAACCCCCACCTGTTTGTCTTCACCCGCACCAATCCCGCGGTCGCCCTGGAATCGGTACTGGTCGTCGCCAATTTCAACGACAGGCCGGAACAGTTCAACCTGCGGGACCTGCGCAACCGCGGCCGCTTCGAGGTCGGTGACCTGCATGACAAGGTCAGTGGTGCCAGGCCCGCCCGCCTCAACGACCAGGTGGTCATCCCGGCCTTCGGCCTTTACTGGCTGATGTGCAGCTAGCTGAAGCGGGTAGTGAGCTCCGGCTCAGGGAGCGGCCGGCGAGGACTCCGTGACATTCACACCGAGGCAGTGCAGGGCGAAAGCGTAAGCCTCTGCGTACTCATACAACTGGCGGTAGCGCCCCGATCGCCCGCCGTGGCCTGCGCCCATGTTGATTTTTAACAGCAGATCGTTGTCGTCGGTTTTCAGCGCGCGCATTTTCGCTGTCCACTTGGCCGGCTCCCAGTAAGTGACCCGGGGGTCGTTGAGGCCGCCCGTCACCAGCATGGGCGGATAGTCCCTGGCGGCAATATTGTCATAGGGACTGTAGCTGCGAATCACATCGAAGGCCTCGGCATCGACGATCGGGTTGCCCCACTCCTGCCATTCCGGCGGCGTCAGCGGCAGGCTGTCGTCCAGCATGGTATTCAGCACATCGACAAAGGGCACATTGAGAATCGCCACTGCCCACAGCTGCGGCGCCTGCAGTACCGCAGCGCCTACCAGCTCGCCGCCGGCACTGCCACCATGAATGGCGATGCGCCCGGCGTGGGCGTACTTCTGTGCCACCAGGAATTGGGCGACATCGACAAAGTCGTTGAAGGTATTGCTGCGTTTTTCCAGCTTGCCGTCCAGGTACCACTGGTACCCCATTTCGTCACCCCCGCGCACGTGGGCGATGGCGAAAATTACCCCCCTGTCCAGCAGCGATAATCGCACTGCGGAAAATCCGGGATCCTCTCCGCTGCCATAGGCGCCATAGCCATACAGGAACAGCGGCGCACTGCCATCGCGAGGCGTACCGCGGCGATAGACCAGGGACACCGGCACCCGGGCGCCGTCGCGGGCGGTAGCCCACAGGCGCTCGGTGACGAAAGCGTCCCGGTCGTAGCCCGAAGGTATACGCTGGCGTTTGCGCAGCGTGAGTGTCCCATCGGCGGGACGATAGTCGTACACCGAACGGGGAGTCACCATGGACTGGTAGTCTATACGCAGGTAGTCGGACGCGAGCTGCGGGTTGTCACCCAGCGCCGCGGCGTAGACGGCCTCGGGAAACTCGACATGGTATTCCCGGCCACCGTTTTCACGTATGCGGATACGCTTTAGGCCCTCCGACATTTCCTCCACGGCAATGAAATTATCCAGCAGGGCGAACTTCTGGTAGTACACATCATCGGAAGGCGGCAACAGCGTGTGCCAGTGCGACGGCCCCGGGGTCTGTTCGGGGGCGGTGGCAATCCGGAAATTGACATGCTGGTCGTTGGTGCGGATGTAGAACTGGCCATGGCCGTGGTCCATATCGTAGTAATGCCCGTCGCGGCGCGGTGCGACCAGCTGTGGTACCGCGCCGGGCTCGTCCAGTGGCAATATGTACTGCTCTGAGGTCTGGTGGTTGCCCTGGGTAATGAACAGGTATTGCCGCGACTGGCTGCGGGAAATCGTCAGGAACAGGGTGCGGTCCGGGGTGTAAAAAATTTCGCTGTCGGTCGCGGGTGCCGCACCGACGAGGTGGGTCTTCACGCGGGCGGTGTACCAGCCATCTGCCTCCACCGGTGTGTAATACAGCGTTGTGTTGTCCGCTCCCCAGACGATGTCACCATTGATGGCATCCAGGCCGTCGTCGTAACGGCGGGCGGTGTCAAGGTCGTCGACATATAATCTGCTGCGCTCCGAACCGTTGAGGTCAGCGGACCAGGCCAGGCGGCGGCCATCGGGGCTGACCGCAAACGTGGTCAGGCGAAAATACTCGTGACCGCGCGCCTCCACCGACTCGTCCAGAATCGTTGTGAAGTCACCCCCGGCCCGGGGCCTGCGCTCCCACAGCCGGTACTGGGAACCCTCCACATAGCGCCAGCGGTAGGTGTAGGCACCATCATCCCAGGGCACCGCCTCCTGGTCTTCCTCGATCCGGCCTTTCATTTCCTCAAACAGGATATCGACCGCTGGCTGCAGCGGCGCCATCTGTTGTTCAAACCAACGATTCTCGGCCTCCAGATAGGCCAGGATGGCGGGGTCGTCCACCTCGGGGTAGGAATCGTCCCTGAGCCACAGATAATCATCCTGCAGGGTTTTGCCGTGGTAGTGGCGAGTCGAAGGAATTTTTTTCGCCACCGGGGGCCGCGCCGTCGCCTCGTCGCCCGCAGGGGACGCTGCATGTGCGACCTTATCGTTGCTCAGGGCGGGCCTGGCTGGCGCCGCGCCACCCCCTGTCGCGGGTGACTGACAAGCGCCCAGCAGCAGGATCAGCGAGAGCCAGAAACAGCCCTTCGGTATCAGGCGCATGGTGTCGGTTCCGCGAAAAAGCGACACGATACTGCACCCGGCCGCCGCAGGGCAAGATTCAGCGCACACTCGCCTGCTGCCCCGCAACCAGGCCGGCAACAACTAGCGCGCGCCGGCATGGGCCAGCCGCAACGCCGGCTTATCGATTTTGCCGGCGGCGTTGAGCGGCAGGGCATCGACACGGAGCCACCGCCGGGGGGTTTTATAGGCGGCGAGGAAGTGGCGGCAGTGGTCGCTCAGTTCCCGGTCGCTGGCAGGGCCTGCCAGTTGCACGACCCCACAGACCACTTCACCCCACCTGGCATCCGGCACCCCGATCACGGCGCAGTCCTTCACTGCCGGGTGACGGCGCATCACCTCTTCCACCTCCCTGGAGCCGACGTTTTCCCCGCCGCTGATGATAATGTCTTTCTTGCGGTCGACTATGGTGAGATAGCCATCGGTGTCAAAACGACCTATGTCGCCGGTGTGCAGCCAGCCATCGACAATCGCCCGCGAGGTGGCGTCATCCTGGTGCCAGTATCCGCGCATGCACTGCTCGGCCCGCACCAGGATTTCGCCGCAGTCGCCAATGGCGCAAGCCCGGCCCAGCTCATCTGTCAGCGCGACCTGAACCGAGGGCACTGGCCTGCCCACAGTTTGCAACAGCTCAGGCCGGGTTTCCGCCGCCAGCCGATGGTCTTCCACCGTCAGGAACGCCACGCTGCCGGACAATTCGGTCATCCCGTAGCTTTGGCACAGCCCCACGTCGGTCTGTGCCAGCAAACGCCGCAACAGGGTCTGTGGCATGGCGGATGCCCCGTAGCCGATGGTGCGCACGGTACGCAGGTCGGCGGCACTGAAATCGGGGTGATCCAGCAACATCGCAATCATGGTCGGCGCCAGCGACATCGTCGTCACCTTCAGTTCGCGGCAGGCCTGGAGCGTGGTGACCGGGTCAAAAGACTTCATCAATACGACGGCGGCGCCGTACTGGTGTTGCAGCAGCACATTGTGCGCCGAGACGTGAAACAGCGGGAAAGGGTACAGGTACCTGTCAGTGGCAACTACCGGGCGGCCCAGGGCGGCGGAGCGCAAACCCGCCAGGAAAGACCGGTGCGTCAGCACCGCACCCTTGGGCCGCCCGGTGGAGCCGGAGGTATGCAGAATCCACACCGCATCATCGGCGCTCGTGGGCGGCAGCGGCGCCACCTGCCCGCGCGCCAGCCACTGCTCATAGCCGGCATCCAGGTCGATGGCGGTTACACGCGGATCAAATTCGCCTTCGCGCAACAGTGGCTGCAGCAAGCCGGAATCGCCAAACAGGGTTGTAACCCCTGCCGACTGCAGCTGGTGGATCAACTCCGCCGGCGCAAGCCTGGCATTGAGAGGCACCAGTATCTTGCCGCTGGCCGGCACGGCATAGATCAGCTCCAGGAACGCCGGACAGTTCCACGCCAGTACCGCCACCCGCTCCCCCGGCGGGCCGCAGGCGGCCAGGCGGGCAGCCAGCGCCACCACGCGCTCGTTCAGCGTAGCGTAGGTCGTGGCCACACCCTGCCACCACAGGGCGGTTGCCCCCGGCCGCTGTGCGGCCTGCATGGCCAGCATGTCATGGAGTTTATCGATCACGCGCGGTTAGCCGCCATATTCAGTGCCAGGCCAGAGCATATCAGCGCCCCCGCCAACAGTTTCCACCAGTACAGGGTCTCCGATAGCAGCAGTGCGGAGGCCGACATGCCGAACACCGGGACCAGCAGCGCCCAGGGGGTGACCGTCGCCGCCGGGTAGCGATTGAGCAGCGTATTCCACAGACCGTAGCCAATCAGGGTATTGCCGGCACTTTGCCATAACACCACCGCCCAGGCACGCCAGCTGGCGAGCGACAGGTCATGGGCTATGCCGTCCAGGCCATGGAAATACCAGGCCAGGAGGGCCAGGGGCGGCACCGAGAACAGTGAGGACCAGACGAGAAAGGCCAGGATGTCGACCTCGCCCGCATGCTTCACTACCATATTGCCACAGGCCCAACTGGCGGCCGCCAACAGCGCCACCCCCACACCCAGGCGGGTGGTCGCGCCGTCGGTATACGTGATGATCAGCGCCAGGCCGGCAAAGGAGACACACAGCGCCAGCACCTGCAGGCGCTTGACAGTTTCGTGGGTCAATACCAGTGCCAGCAATACAGTAAAGAAAACCTGCATCTGCAGGATCAGTGACGCCAGTCCCGGCGTGATGTTGTCCTGCATGACCCAATACAGCAGGCCGAACTGGCCGAACCCGATAAATAAGCCGTAGCTGGCCAAACTCAGCCAGGACGTCGCCGGCCTGGGGAAGAACAGCACCAGGGGGAAGGCAACCAGCAGGAAGCGCAGGGCCGCGAAGGTGAAAGGCTCAAGCTCATCCAGGCCATAACGAATGAAAACGAAATTGGTACCCCATATCAGGGTGACTGCCAGGGCGATGATCTGGTGGTGGAGTTTCAAGACGGCGACCCGACGGTGTGTGACGATCAATGGTACGCGCCCGGGACGGCGGAAAACACTGTCTTGTAAGTCCAGGAAAACGAACCCCCGTGGCGCCGACCTCGACGGAGCCCAGACACAGCGATTCGCACCTAAAAATCAAACGCCTGCTGTCCCCCGGCCAGCGGCAATACCTGTTCGGCAGGCGGCGGTGCATCCGGCTCGACCAGACCGGACAGGGTCAATCCCAGCAGGCGAACACCGTCCTCCGGGGGCAGCAATTGCCCGAGAAGCTCATGCGCCATGGCACCCAGTTGATCCTTCCCGGCAAGGCACTCCCCGGACGTCCGGCTGCGCGTTATCTGGCGGAAATCCGCATATTTGACTTTGAGCGTAACCGTACGACCGCAGGCGCGGTTGTTCTGTATCCGCTGCCAGGCCGTGTCGATGATGCGCGCCAGGGCGTCGCGCAGTGCCGGCTCCGTCGCCAGGTCCTCGCTGTAAGTGCGCTCGCAGCCCACGGATTTCCGTATGCGATCCGGCCGCACCGGGCGGTGGTCGATGCCGCGAGCGGCGTGGTACAGGTAGTCGGCCGATTTGCCAAAATGCTCACGCAGGAAGTCCATGTCGCGGTCACGCAGATCGGCACCTGCCTCGATTCCAAGTCGGCCCATGCGTTCGGCGGTTTTCGGACCCACGCCATAAAAGCGACGCACCGGCAGAGAAGCGACAAAGTCCGCGCCCTGGTGCGGGCGAATGACACAAATACCGTCCGGCTTGTTCTGGTCCGAGGCGACTTTTGCCAGGAACTTGTTATAACTGACTCCGGCGCTGGCGGTGAGTCCCGTCCGATCCCGGATGGCCGCCCTGATCAGTTGCGCGATACGGGTGGCACTGCCGATCCGCTGTTTGTCCCGGGTGACGTCGAGGTAGGCTTCATCCAGCGACAAGGGCTCTACCAGGTCGCTGTGCAGGGCGAATATCTGCCGTATCTGCTGTGAGACCGCGCGATACACGTCAAACCGCGGCGGCACAAACACCAGTCCGGGGCAGCGCCGCGCCGCAGTGACTGAGGGCATGGCCGATCGCACACCGAACTTGCGCGCCTCGTAACTGGCCGCGGCCACAACACCCCGCTGCGCGGAGCCACCCACCGCCACAGGCTTTCCCCGCAGCTGCGGGTTGTCGCGCTGCTCTACGCTGGCGAAGAATGCGTCCATATCGATATGGATGATTTTTCGTACCGGCTTGTCGATCGCCTCAGGCATAGGGCAGCAGTAGGTTCCGCGTCAGGACGAAGCCGCTTGAATCATTCAGGGCTTACCAGCAGAACTGGCGCAGCTGCATTCCTGAGCACAGTTTTCAGTCCCTACCCGAAAGGCGGTTTCCACGACAAGGGGTCAGTATACGAATCAAGCAACATTTTTAACAGCTGGAGCGGCATTATTGATAAGGCGCATTGATCCGCGATTTATCTCGCCTGGATGAGTGCCAAAGGCTTGAAGAATATTCAGCCCGCTATAGGATATGTTCACCCCGACCGGGAGGCTGCGAACACCTCTTGGCAAACTTCAATTCAATAGGAGAAATGAGTGAGCACTGTTATCGATGGCGTTGACTACGGCCCACTGCACCAACTGATAGGCAGCTGGCGAGGCGACAAGGGACTGGACGTTGCACCCGAGCCCGACGGCGAGGACAAGCTCGCCTACTACGATGAAATCACCTTTACTCCTTCGGGTGCGGCCGAAAACGCCGAGGAGCAGAACCTGGTCACCGTGCGGTACCACCAACTCGTGCGCAAACGCAAAAACGGCAAGATCTTTCACGACCAGATCGGCCACTGGATTTACGAACCCGGCACGGGCATGATCGTTCATTCACTGTCCATCCCGCGGGCCGTTTGTGTCCTGGCGGGCGGTACACTTGAGCGGCACGGCGAGGAGACAGTGTTCCAGGTGGAAGCGACCGCCGGCAGCGAGACGTTTGGCATAGTCCAGTCGCCGTTCATGCTGGAGAAGGCAAAAACCACCGCGTTTCGCCTGACCCTGAAGATCGCCGGTGACACATTGAGCTATGAAGAGACAACGTCACTGGACATCTACGGCCGGAAATTTGAGCATACCGACGGTTGCTCGCTGATTCGTGTAGTTTACGATTAACCCACACAAGCTTGCCCGGGCACGGCCGCCGCATGCGACAATGCGGCGCTGGCGGCGCGAAATTGCCACCTCCCGGGATCACCCGATCAGCGGCCCTTATCCCGCTGCTGGTCGTATTGATTGTAGAATCGCTCCGCCGCGGGGTGCAGTGGCACGGCGAGCCCAAGTCGCATGGTCTCGCGGGAGATAAACGCCGCGCGATAGTACTTGCGCGCCAGTTCATCGCCGCCACTTAGCAACAGTTCCAGCATTTTCTCCACTTTTTCATTCGCCACCTGGCTGTGTGTAATCAACGCCGCGGCGAGACCTATGGTAGTAAAAGGCGCCGACTGGCCGGGATAGGTCCTGGCAGGCACGGTCAGCGGGTAATAGGAAAAATGTTCCTCCGCCAACTTCGCCAAAAGCCGGTCCGGCATGGGCACAAAGCGCAGGTCGGCGCGGCGCGCCGCCAGCGCCTGGACGGACGGCGCCGGGACCGCCTCGGTCAGGAACAGGGCATCAATGTCTCCCGCTTCCAATTGCTCCATGGCTGTTGCGGTGCCGATCTCGCGGATGGTCGGCAATTGACTCCCCTCGAGTTGGGCCGCCAGGCCGATCAATATGGCGTTAATGCGACTGCCGGAGCCGCGCTGCCCGACGGCGACCCGGCGCCCCTCGAGATCTGACAAGCGCTTGATACCACTACCCTCCAGCGTTATCAGGTGCACGGCCTCGGGCCACAGGCTCGCCACTGCGCGCAGTTCCTTATAGGGATAGAAGCCCTGGCTGCTAAAGCCCTGGTACAGCAAATGTGCCACATCACTCTGCATCAGGCCAAAATCCAGTCGGCCCGCCTGCAGTCGGCTGGCATTCTCCACGCTACCCTCGGAGGCCGCACTGAAGAGTGGCATACCGCGCTGTCCGGCATAAGCACTTAAGGCCTCTCCAAACGAGTAATAGGTGCCGGGCGCTGTCCCGCTGCCCAGGGTAGTTCTACCCGCCAACCTCGCTGCGCGCAGGTCGATTCGCCCCACCGCCGCGCCCATTTCCTCGACAATGATGGACTGTTGGCTACCGCGCCTGAACTCCTGCGCTTTTGCCAGCAGGGAGCGGGCATCGCGCAATACCGTATCCGGACTGCGGCCGTGGTCGTCGACCGCCGGCTCAGTCCTGGGCGACGGTGGCTCAGACACCTGGTCGAGTGACACCCAGCCACCGTCGCCATCAGACTTGTAGGAGAAGCGGCCGTGGACCTTGAGTACATCGCCACGCGCATTGCCCTGGGCGTGAAAGCCCTCGATACCCGATTCGGTGGCACCAATGGCGTAAGCCAGGGTGCCGAGATTCAGCCCCCGCCACTCAGTCAGGCTGTACGCCCTGGTGAAAACCAGTTGGGCATCGTAATAGACATAGACACCGGCGATACCACGTTCCAGGTCCCTGAACGGCGCAGAGCCGGTACGATGGAAGTCTTCCACAGCGAACAGATCCTGCTGAAAATGGGTGTCGAGGCGATCCTGTAGATCCCGGCGCAGGGTATCCGGCGCCGGGCCGCGATCACACCCCGCCAACAGGCAAAGTAAAACCAGCGCAAGCCCGGGCACCAGGCGTTGGCGCAAACGCTCCACGGCTAAAAGCCGAACACCGGCAATGCCAGGAAACCCTGGATCACCAGTGCGTTGAGGATATCGATGAAGAACGCCCCCATCAGTGGAACCACCAGGAATGCCTGTGGCGAGGCCCCGTAGCGCCGGGTGATGGCCTCCATATTGGCCACCGCTGTCGGTGTCGCGCCCAGACCAAAGCCGCAGTGGCCGCCGGCCATGATCGCTGAGTCGTAATTCGCGCCCATGATACGAAACGTGACGAGGCTCGCGAACAGGGCCATACCCACTGTCTGGATCAACAGCATCACCAGCAGGGGGCCCGCCAGGCTGAGCAATTCCCACAAGCGCAGCGACATGAGGGCCATTGCGATAAATATGGCCAGGGATATAGAGCCCACCATATCCACCGTTGGATGATGCACTTTAAGCCCGGGGGCGATGTGTTCCAGGTTGCGCAGAACGACGCCGATCAGCAGGCACCAGATAAACCCGGGCAGGGTGAATGACGCTCCGCTCAGGGATTGCGCGATTGCCTGGCCGCCGATAAGGCAAATCAGTACGGTAAACAGCGTCCACAGCAGGGTATCGCCGGTAAAGGGTGCATGCTGTCCAGCTTCGCCAGGCCCTGTTGGGTGGTCGTGGCTGGCCGCCGACTCCAGCCCGTGCCGGCGGATCAGGCGGCCAGCCACCGGCCCCCCGATCAGGCCCCCGAGAATCAGGCCGAAAGTGGCGCAGGCCATGGCCAGTTCCATCACCCCGGCAATATTCTCCACGTCGGCGAATCTCTGCGCGTAGGCAGCCCCCGTGCCATGCCCGCCGGAAAGCGTAATAGAACCACCGATGAGACCGACCAGCGGGTGCAAATCCATTCCCACCGCCGCCAGCAACCCGACGCCGTCCTGGAAGATAAGGTAAAGCACGCAGGCCGTACCAAACAGCAGCAGCCTTGGACCGCCTTGCACCAGCAGGCGAAAATCGGCACCCAGGCCAATCGTGGTAAAGAACGCCAGCATCATCGGCTCCTTCAGGGCCATATCGAAGCCGACACGCAGGTCCAGGCCAAGGAAGATGAGCGTGGTGATTACGGCAAACAGCAACCCGCCAACCACCGGAACAGGAATATTGTTATTGCGCAGAAAACCGATTCGCGCCTGCACCGCGGTGCCGATGAACAGCACGGCTATCGCAGCGGCCAGCGTCTGCGTGGCATCCAGGCTAAACGCCAAGGCCTCTCTCCCATTGCGAGTCGCGGTAAATCCTGACCGCCAGCATAGATCAGGCCGTCGGGTGAAGCCAGCGTCGCGGATCGGCCAGCCGGCTCAGGGCCACTAAGCTAGTGCAGGTAGCGATCCTTCAGCCGCGCAACCCCGGCGCTGTCCAGGCTCAGCGCCGACTCGTAGAAATGCTCTTTGGATTCGTAACGCTTTCTGATTTCATCGAAGCAGGCCCGGATATACTCGGGGCGCACCTCAAGCATCGGCCGCAGCACCTCTGCCGAGACGGCGGATCCGGTCTGGTCGGTAAACTCCGCGGACAGGCGTTCGATTTCCTTGTCGAGCGGCAGGTAATTATTCGTCAACAGGTAGTCGGCGACAATCGCCTCCTCGTCGACTCCCAGTACATCCAGAATCAGGGCGGCACCGAATCCCGTGCGATCCTTGCCCGAGGCGCAGTGAATCAGCAACTGCTGGTCACCTGCCAGCAGGAGTTGGAACATTTCCGCGTAGCGCGGCATCTGGTTCGCGACAAAGTCCCGGTTGATCTCCTCCATGAACCCGGAGGCGTTCTCAACCGCAATAATGCCCTTGTGAAGGTTTTCCAGAAAACTGTGCGAACTGCCCGGCGCGATGGGCAAACTGGCCAAAAGGGCAGAGTGCCCGTCGCCCAGCACGGTGGGCTCCAGTTCCTGCTCCAGCACCTGGCGGAAGTCGCAGATCAGGGTGAGGCCGAGGCGTCGCACATAGTTGATATCCGGTTCGGTCAACCTGGACAGCTTACTGGAGCGGTACAATTTGCCCCATTTCAGGCGGCGCCCGTCCCGCGCCTCGTAGCCACCCAGGTCGCGGAAATTCGGCGCTCCCTCCAGGGCGAGTTGCCGTTCCGCCAGCACTACCGCCTCGCCCCGTTCGCTCTCAAGGTAAAAATAGTGCCTGACGCGCTTGTCCGGGTTCTGGAGCAGCGCCTCGGGGCCGGTCGTGGTCAGCACCGGTGTGCCCAGGTCGCTGCCGCCGTAATACCCGTCCGGGTTGTCCGACATGTACACCGCCACCCGTTGCCCGGGGGTTGAAGTGCGCCACCTGACGAGGTAGTTGTGATCCCGCTTGCGCTCGACGTGACAGGCACTGATATCAAACATGGGTGTCCTGCTTGCGAATGTTCCCGGTGATCATTCTACGGCGAGCAACGCATCCGGCACCAGTCGCGGCCGTCAGCCGCAACACAATCAAAACCCGCCTATGGATTTTTCCGGCTTACCCTGCCAATAATGCGCGGGCCTGCCCGGTATCGGATAAGCACAGCGCAAATGCAGCTAAGGGAACCAGCATGAATTTCAATGTAAACACATTGCAGAACTTCGCCCTGGTGTTTTTCGAAATCAGCGCCGTGGTGATTACCCTGGTCATCGGCGTGCTGCTGCTGGCGGTGGTCTACATGTATATCGCCGATGTGACCCAGACCAGGCAGACTATCCGTCGCAATTACCCGGTGCTGGGCCGGTTCAGGTACCTGTTTGAGCACCTGGGGGAATTTTTCCGCCAGTACCTGTTCTCCCAGGACCGCGAGGAACTGCCCTTCAACCGGGCCCAGCGCTCCTGGGTTTACCGGGCGGCGAAGAATATCGACTCCACGGTAGCGTTTGGCTCCACCCATCCGCTGAACCAGCCGGGGGATTTTATTTTCCTCAACGGCCTGTTTCCGCCACTGGAGGAGGAGGTAGAGGCGCGCGGGCCCATCTGCTTCGGGGAGGGCTATGCCCGACAGCCCTACACGACCACCTCGTTCTTCAATATATCGGCGATGAGCTTCGGCGCCCTGTCCGCGCCCGCTATCCGCGCGCTGTCGCGCGGTGCGAAACTGGCGGGTATCTGGCTGAACACGGGTGAGGGGGCGATCTCAAGCTACCACCTGGAGGGCGGCTGTGACCTGGTATTCCAGATTGGCACCGCCAAGTACGGCGTGCGTGACGAGCAAGGTCAGCTCAGCGACGACAGGCTCAGGGCAGTGGCCAGCCACGACGAAGTGCGGATGATGGAAATCAAGCTCTCCCAGGGCGCCAAGCCCGGCAAGGGCGGCATCCTGCCGGGCGCCAAGGTGACCGAGGTAATCGCAAGCACCCGCGGCATCCCCGTGGGCCAGGACTCCCTCAGCCCCAACCGGCACCCGGATATTCACTGTATCGACGATCTGCTCGACATGATCCACCGGGTTCGCGAAGTCACCGGCAAGCCGGTCGGTATCAAGGCGGTTATAGGCCAATCGGGCTGGCTTGACGAAATGTGCCTGCATATCAACGAGCGCGGCCTTCAGTATGCGCCGGATTTCTTTACCGTCGACAGTGCCGACGGCGGCACCGGTGCCGCGCCCCTGAGCCTGATGGACTATATGGGCCTGCCCATCCAGCGCAGCCTGCCGCTGGTGGTGGATGCGCTGGTCAGACACGGCCTGCGGGAACGGATACGGGTAATCGCCTCAGGCAAGCTCATCAATCCCGCGGGGGTGGCGGCGGCGCTGTGTATGGGAGCCGACAGTGTCAACTCTGCGCGCGGCTTCATGTTTGCGCTGGGTTGCGTGCAATCACTGCAATGCAACAAGAATACCTGCCCCACCGGCATTACCACCCATGACCAGGACCTGCAGCAGGGACTGAACCCCGCAGACAAGGCGCAGCGCGTGGCCAGTTATGCCGGCAACCTGATGCACGAGGTGGAGGTGATCGCCCATTCCTGCGGACTCGCGCAGCCGCGCGAGCTGAACCGGACGCATGCGCAGGTGATCAACGCACGCGGAGTTCCGGTGCCGCTGGACAACCGGTACGCAGAGCTTTAGCCGAAATCGCGGCCGACGCGCCGGGCGCCGCGACGAACGCGGCAACTCGCGACCTGGGAAACCCATGGAATGAGCATCAGTCACTCGGCCTACAGATTTCTATGGAACCGGCGCTGGATTCCCCGGGCATTCAAGCGTCATTTCTACAAACGCCTGGCAAGGCGTGGCGTCCCGGTCGATATCGAATTCATACAGGATTTTTTTGGTATCAGGTACCGGGGTAACCTGAACAACAACATCGACTTCAATATTTATTTTTACGGCGCTTTCGAAAAGCCGCTGTTGTTTTTCCTGCGCGATACCATGCGGGCAATCACTTCCCCACGACCGGTGTTTATCGATGTGGGCGCGAATGTCGGCCAGCACTCCCTGTTCATGGCCGCACACGGCGCACAGGTGCACGCATTCGAGCCCTTTGCCCTGGTGCGAGACCAGTTGCAACGCCAGATCGAGGAGAACCAACTCGACAACATCACCCTACACCCGCTGGGTCTGGGCAACGACAACACCCGACTGCCTTTCTATGCCCCGACCGGCAGTAATGCCGGCATCGGCTCATTTGATGCCGACTCCACCAGTAAAGGCAATGTGCGGGCTGGCGATCTGGCGCTCGCCAGGGGCGACGATTATTTTCCGCAACAAGGGATCGACCGCATCGATCTGGTGAAGATCGACGTGGAGGGTTTCGAAAAATTCGCCCTGCAGGGACTGCGCGAGTGTCTGCGCAGAACGCGCCCCGTTATCGTCTGCGAGGTCACCCTGGGCGGTCCGCTGTCCTTCAGCTCACTGGAGGAACTGCGCGGACACCTGCCGGATAATTACCAGCTGTTTACCTTTGACAAGCGCAAGGCGGATGGTTCGAAGGCGCGACGGCGCAACGCAGGAAGCCGCCACACCGGCCAGTACCGTATCGTCCCCTATAGCCAGCTGCCGGACGCAGGCCAGGATGATGTCATTGCCTGGCCGCGGGAAAAGGCCGCGTTAATGCCCCTGTCAAACGACTGAATCGTCACTGTTGCAGGTGGGCATACGCGGCCCGCCTGGCTACAGCGGCATGTCGGCGCCGGTCGGGGAATACCCCGTGGTATGACCGGTAGCAGCGGTAACCAGCGCTTTCTTATAGCGGTCGTGGAGAATTTTGACCCTTTTGACGTAGGTCTGGGTCTCTTCATAGGGCGGGATGCCGTTGTAGCGCTCCACCGCGCCGGGGCCTGCATTATACGCCGCTGTCGCCAGCGTGGTGTTGCCACTGTTTTTTTCCAACAGCCAGGCCAGGTAGCGCACGCCGCCCCGTATATTGTCCTCGGGCGACAGGGGGTTGGCGACGCCCATATCCCTGGCTGTATCCGGCATTAATTGCATCAGGCCCAGGGCACCCTTTTCAGACCTGGCGCCCGGTTTGAAGGCCGATTCGGCATGGATTACCGCGCGCACCAGGGCGGGATCCACATGGTATCGTTGAGCCTCCGAGTTGATGGTGTACTCGAACGCATCCAGCTGCAGCGGAATGGTGTACCAGTCGAGCTTGGATCGGGGGTTGCAGGCAAAGCAGGAGAACTGGATCACCTCGTAGCGCGTGCCCACTGGCGCGCGGTCGGAAAAAGACCTTACGCCATTTTTATCCCGGTACTTGAATATTTTTATGGGCCGCTGCTGCGGGGCACCCTCCTCAGCCAGCGGCACATTGCCCGCGGCTATGGCCCCATTAGCCAGCTCTGCGCGCGCTGCGGGCAGCAGCAGCAGGCTCAGGAAAAGTCCCAGCAGAACTTTCACGGCATTCGAACTCTCGCTGATCATGCGTCCGATTGTACCCCAGCTGCCGGCGCGCAATACCCCATACCCGCACCTAAAAAGGTGAGAAATGTGCACTATGTAGCCCCGGACGGAGCCGACACCGCGCCACCTGAACTGCGGGATCCCGCGCCACCGGCTCGGGCCACCACCTGACGAAAACACTCTATCTCATTGATTTTATTTGTATTTAATCAGCAGCAGCGGGATCTTCATTCCCGCGCGAGGGGTTCACGCAAGGCCGGGGATGAACCCTTGCCGAGCCGCTTCATCATGGTGCTCACGTCCCTGACATTCATTGCCAGCGGATGCAGACGGTCTGTGGTGACCGCGCAAACCGCACCCGACCACGGGTCCGGGGCACCGGGCAGGAGTCGGAAGATGGCAACAAGTCTCCAGCGAAGATCGTTCGGCGCGACCGGGCGCTGAAACAGAGTGTGCACCGGATAGCGAGAATCCACGTGCAATTACAGCGCGACGATAACACCTCAATCTGCCCCGATGTACTCAAACCGCGGCCGCTCCCGTCCGTCGTGCCGCACCGGTTCCTCGAACATGGACAGGGGCCGTACCCAGAGTCCCCCCTCGCCGTACAGGGGCGTATAGACAACCAGTAGTTCCCCGGTCTCGGAATGCCTGGCGACACCCTGAACCCGGTATTCTCCACCTTTGAAGTGTCGGTATTTCCCCGCTTTCACCAGCCGTGTCCTCGTATCAGGGCCGATGGCTATCCTACCAGATCAGGTATGTACTGCGGGACTCAGTGTTGTAGGCCGGATAAAGTCGCCCCCGAAAGGGGCGACTCCTGCGAGGTCGTGGTGAGGCGAATTCCCTGCTATCCAGGAAGTTCCGCCCGGGCTAGCGTGCGCCCTGGTGTACCAGTTTTACATCCCATACCGTGGCTGGCCGCTGATCGCAACTGGTCACGCCCTTGAAGGTTTCCGCGGCTTTTTGCCAGCCACCCCCGGTCACGTACAGGTCATAGGCAGCGCCGTAATCGGCCCAGTTCTTGAATGCGGATACACCCAGGTAATCATAAGCGGGATCGCCGCCCCCGAGCATGGGAAAGAACACCCAGTTTGAGCCCTTTGACCCCATGGAACGCATCGCCCCGGAGAAGGCCTTGTGGGCGGCTACTGCCTTGGCATAGTCGCCGCCGTCAGCAAATGAGCATTGGGAGAACATCACCACGCCATCACCGGGCGGGCCATCGGGAGCACTGATCTGTACCGATGACGCCAGTACGTGACCGATGCTGCAATCGACTACGGCATCAAAAGCCTGTGCCAGTTCGCGCCCGCCTGCCTGCCAGGCAGTAAGCCCCTTACCCAGCGCAGTGCCGCTCGGCCAGGAACCAAGCCATATCACTTCGGGAAGTTCCGCGCCCATGCCAAATTGGCGGGTGAGTATCCATGCGGAATAGGTCGCATCGTTTTTTGCCGCCCACTGGCTGAACCGGTCGGCAACCTGTTTCAAATCAGCGTGGCTCTTTCCCTCCTTCATATTGCAATAAAAGGCCTCGACCGGCGCTGGCGGAACTGCCTTGGCATCCTGTGCCTGCGCTGGTTGGACCCATGTGATTACCGCCACCAAAAACATCAATACCGCTGTCGCGTATTTGTTCATTGTGCTGGCTTCCTTTGTTATATCGGGTTAAACCCCACCCGGGTGGGTGGTAACCCTTCAGCGTAGACCAGATCGAAGGTTGTGCAAACTACTGCGCGGCCGGAGCGGGCGGCTGCTTTGTCATCGCCGCCATCCCGGTTATCATCTGGCCACACGATACGAGCAGTGAGCCCCGCCCTGGTTATGAACACCATTCGCATACTGTTTATCTTTGGCTGCGCCCTGGTCCTGGCGGCCTGCAAGCAACCACTGGCTATCGAGGGCGAAGGCGATATTGTCGAGCTGACTATAGGCGAGCGAGGTTGCGCGCTGGAGGAATTCGAGGCCGGCTGGAGCCGCTGCACCAGCAATGACGTGGTCGGCTCGGAGACCTTGCGGTACCGGGGGCTGCCACGCCCCGGCTGGAAGTTCTCGCACTGGGACGGTAACTGCGCCAGGGAGTCCCCGGCGCAGGACTGTTTGAAGAAATACGATAAAGCCTGGGTGCAGTGGTGGGACGATAACTATCCCGACGAGGAGATCGCACCGCTCACCGCCATTTTTGTCCCGGACAGCGACGCGCCCGCCGCGGTGTCCTATATCACCTCCCGCTTCGGCGCCGTCGGCAGGGTGGGCTTTGCAGCACTGCTTGATGCCATGTTTTCCGCAAATGGCAGCTACCGATTCACCAGTCAGCAGGCCGCTACCCGCAACTATTTTGACCGCACGCCGGCCAGTTTCCAGCGCCAGAAGACCAGCCTGCTGCTGACCGGGCCCGACGCGGGCGCGCTGGTACCCGGCGGAGGCGCGACAGCGGCCGGGGATTTCCTGACGCTGGTGGATACCGATACCGGCGATGGCGAAGTTTCCGTAGCCTACCTGATGCCGGAACAATCACGCGCGGGTCAGGGCGCGTTTAACGGTACCTATTTTTGCGGCCATATTCTCTCGAACGGGCAATCACTGTTTTCCCGTGCGAGCATGGACGGCAAAGGCGGTGGGACGCTCGTCGTGCTGAACAAACGACTCACCGGGGCCAACCAGGCGAGTGTAAGCTACAAGGTGAGCGATGACGGGACAACCACATTCGACTACGCCGGGGCCCGGCTTGCGGGCAGCCTGTCGGCCGATGGCAGCGTATTCACCGCCACCCAGATATCACCCGCGGTACAGGGCGCCGGTATTTGCCTGCGAACATCCGGCAACAAAATGGTCGCGAATGTGGCGGGCAGTTATTTCGGCGCCTGGATCAGCACCCAACCGGTTACCGGGGTAACCGAACTGATGCTGGATACGCGGGGCCAGACGGCGGAAACCGTGCTGCGCGACTCCGCCGGCGGCCGCAACTACGCAATTGGCCAGAACTTTATGCTGGTGAAGTCCACCGGGCAGATTGAAACGCGCGACGCCGACGGCGCGGTATCCCCGGACGGGCGGATCATGTTCATCGTCCAGACCGATCCCAACAAATACCCGACCCTTATCGTCTATGTCCGTAGAACCTGAGCGCACTTGTCGCCCGGATACCAGGGGACTGGAATAAAACATGAGGCGGCAGTTCGCAGGCTGCCCCGGCCAAACAATCTATCCACGGCGCGCTGGTCGCGCCTATACTGCTCCACCCGCGGATTACAAGCCGCCCCACGATACCCGGGCTGACGCTCAACGGAGTATGGAAACCCATGATCAACCGGCTGCATTTTTGTCTCTTACTGTTGGCCTGCGCCTGGCTGTCCGGCTGCGCATCTCCCGGCTATTTCCAACCGACACCCATCGCCACCCCGGGCAATGCCATGGTTTATCTCTATCGCCCCGCCGCGAGCAATCCGGGCGCCAAGCCCCTGTACTTCAGCTATCCCGAGGTCATGATCGACGACACCAGTTACGGCTTCCTGCGCTATGACCACTACCTGGCGATAGAACTTCCTCCAGGCAAGCACCAGTTCCGGCTCACCGGACTGACAAAGGACGCAAAATGGGAGCCCGAAGACATCGAGCACAGCATCGACCTTGCACCGGGCCAATCAGCGTTCCTGGACTTCAGCGTCGAATACAACACCGCTGAAATGGGCCTGCTCAACCCGGGACCCAAATACATCATCCGGCTGAACCAGGTCCCGGAATCCAGCGCGGTCTACCAAATTCGCGCCACCACGAAAACGGCTGAGTGACCGCCGTTCCCGAGCGCCTCCTGCTGATCGGCGCGTTCGCTGCGCTTTACCTTATCTGGGGTTCCACCTACCTCGCGATACGCTTCGGCGTCGCGTCCTGGCCACCACTGCTGTTCACGGCAGTGCGCTTCCTGCTGGCCGGCAGCCTGCTCTATGGCTGGCTGCGCTGGCGCGGTATAAAGCCCCCGACCGCACAGGAATGGCGTTCGTCCACTCTGCTTGGCGTGCTGATGTTGGGCTGTGGCACGGGCGGGGTGACCGTCGCGGAATCCCTGGGCGCAACCTCCGGCATCGCCGCCATGATGGTTGCGACCATGCCGCTGTTCACGGTGGTATTCGGCTATCTCTGGCGCCAGCGGGCGAGCGCGCTGGAGTGGGCGGGCATTTTCCTGGGCCTGTTCGGCATCGCCCTGCTGAACCGGGGCGCCAATCTCCAGGCCGCCCCGCTGGCGGCAATGCTATTGCTGCTGGCCCCGGCGGGCTGGGCCCTCGGATCGGTTTGGGGCCGGTACCTGGCGCAACCGGCCGGCATCATGTCCAGCGCAAGCCAGATGCTGGCCGGGGGTAGTGCGCTGCTGCTGGCCAGTGTCCTGACCGGCGAGCGCCCGCAGCGCTGGCCCGACCCGGCGGGCTGGGTGGCGCTGGCCTACCTCACGCTGTTCGGCTCTATCATCGCCTTCAGCGCCTACCTGTACCTGTTGAAAACCGTACGACCGGCGGCGGCCACCAGTTATGCCTACGTCAACCCGGTGGTGGCGGTCATGCTGGGCGTGGTGTTCGCGGGCGAGCGTGTCGGCACAGCGGAGGCGCTGGCGATGTGTTGGATTATCCTGGCGGTACTGTTGATCGCGGTGCCGCAGTGGCGCCGGCGGCCCAGGTGAAATCGCAGGCGGTATTTGTTTCGTATACAGCTTGCGTTACTCTGCCACCCGGAAACAAGACCCGGTCGCACCGGCGCCACTACCGGGACAGCCGGCCCCTATTCGGAGAAACACCGTGCAGAAGCGTGCAACACACTGGCTGGATGAACTGCCGCAAGCCTTCCAGACGTATCGCGCCGGCCGGGATGTGGATGAAGTCGAGTGCATCGTGCCGGACCTGGCGGGGATGTCACGCGGCAAGGCCATGCCCCTGAGCAAGTTCGACCCGGACCATGAAACCTACCTGCCCATTTCCATCTTTTACCAGACGATAACCGGCAGGGACGTCGAAATGGACATCGTCAACCAGTGGGCGGAGGGCGACGTGGTGCTGAAGGCCGACATGTCCACCGCCAAGGCGGTACCCTGGGCCAAGGAGGCCACGCTGCAGGTTATTCACGACCTGTTCAATCGCGACGGCAGCCCGGTCAGCGTCGCGCCGCGCAACGTGCTCAAGCACATCGTGGATCGCTATGCGCAGCAGGGCTGGAAACCGGTGGTCGCGCCCGAGCTGGAGTTTTACCTGACACGGCCCAACCTGGACCCCAATGAACCGATCGAGCCGCCGGTGGGCCGCACCGGGCGCAGGGGCAGCGGCAACCAGTCCTACTCCATGTCGGCGGTCGATGAATACGGCCCGGTCATCGATACGATTTACCGCTACGCCCAGGACGCGGGGCTGGCCATAGATACCGTCATCCAGGAGGATGGCGCCGGACAGGTGGAGATCAACCTGACCCATGGCGACCCGGTATTACTGGCAGACCAGGTTTTTTATTTCAAGCGCATTATCCGGGAGGCTGCGCTCAACCACGGCATGTTCGCGACTTTCATGGCCAAGCCGATGCGCGACCAGCCGGGTTCTGCCATGCACATACACCAGAGCGTGCTGGATTTGCGTACCGGTAAAAACATATTCAGTAACGGGCAAGGCAAGGCCAGCAGGCGTTTTATGCATTTTATTGGCGGCAGCCAGAAATACCTGCCACAGACACTGCCGCTGATGGCGCCTTACGTGAACAGCTATCGTCGATTCGAGACCAGCACGAACTCCAGCGCGCCAACCAATTTCGCCTGGGGTTTTGACAACCGGGCCACCGGCCTGCGGGTACCGAATTCCGGCCCACAGGACCGCCGCCTGGAAAACCGGGTGGTCGGTGTCGACTGCAATCCCTATCTGGCGATAGCCGTCAGCCTCGCCTGCGGTTACCTGGGCCTGGTTGAAAAGACCAAACCGGGAAGTCCCGCCGAGGGTGAGGTGGAAGGCGATGAGTACCCCATTCCGACCACCATCGATGAGGCCCTGACATTATTCGAGGAAGCCGAACCGGTGCATGATGTGCTGGGAACGGACTTCTGCATGGTCTACGCCGAGGTCAAGCGCGAGGAGATGCGCCAGTTTCACCGGGAGATCAGCCCGTGGGAGCGGGAGCATTTACTGCTGAACGTCTAGCCATGCCCGACATAGTTTCCAACCCGATAATCGACGACGTCGCGGCAGAAGCGATGCAACTCAACCTGTGTTTCCTCGATGGCCCCGGCAGGGCCCGCCAGGTGCCATTCACATTTTCCCCGGCACCCATTTCCGCACACACGCTGGGCCGGATGGAAACCGTCGCACCGCTGCTGGGACGCCTCACGCAAACTCTGGCCGCCCGCCCCGAACTCATCAGAGCGGTTCACGCCCCGCTTGTCGCCGGGGACGCTTTCTTTGCCGAAATGTTCGCCATGCACGAGCAGTTACACTTCGGCACCAGTGATCCGGTTCGGGTGCCGCTGCTGCTGCAGCGCAGTGATTTCCTGCCGGACCAGCACAAGGGCGCCCGGCTGGTGGAGTGCAACAGCATCGCCGCCGGTATGGCGCCCTTCGGCGAACAGGCGCATCAGCTCCATCGGTATATCCGGCACCGCTGGCCCGAGGAGTTCGCGCGCTACCACACCGTCTCACCGGGAACACTGCTCCCCAACCCGGCCACTGCGGGGATGGCCACGGCGATAACCGCCGCGGCCGGGCAGATCGACAGGGAACTTGCGGTCGGCGAGGCCGGCCCGGGATTCCTGATGGTAGTCCAGGAGAACGAGGACAACATCTTCGACCAGCGCCTGCTGGAGCGACAGTTGCAGGCACAGGGCCTGCGCACCTACCGCCGCACGTTCCGGCAACTGCACCAGCAGTTGTCGAGCGGGCCGAACCAGTCCCTGCAACTGGCCGGCTGCGGCACCATCCATGTGGTCTACTTGCGGGCGGGCTACCAGTATCGCGATTATATCGCCACCGACCTGGACACCCGGCAGTGCTGCGATGCTATCTGCGCCACCCGCATGTTTATTGAAAGGCATCGCGTGGCGGTGAACGCGACGGTGGCGCAGCAGTTGGCGACCAGCAAGCGCATGCAACTCCACCTGGCCGACGGCGGCGACCTGCTGCTGGCTGAACTGGGCTTTGCCGAGGGCGAGCGTGAACTGATGCTCGGCACATTCGCCGCGATGCGCCCGGTTGATGGCAACAGCGCCGAACGCCTGCTGGCCGAAGGCGGCTGCGCCGAGTGGGTGCTCAAGAACCAGGGTGAAGGCGGCGGCCACTGCCTGTTTGATCGCGACGTCCTCGAGCGCCTGAAAAGCCTGCATCCCGACGAGTATCCCGCCTGGCTGTTAATGCGGCGACTGCGTCCCGCCGGCAGGGACGAACCCACCCTGGTGATCCGCGCCGGCAGGGCGCAGCGAGCCGAGCGACTGGTCAGCGAGGTGGGCCTGTTTACCGCCCACCTGGGCACCGCCGCACTGCCGGCCGGCGAGGGGGCAGCGGGCCATATCGGCTACCTGGTGCGCTCAAAGCCACCGGATGTGACCGAGGGTGGGGTTCACAGCGGGTTTGGTGCGCTGGATTCGCTGTTCGTGGAGACAGCACCCGGCATCAGTTAGCTAGGCGACAAACGCGCCGTAGATGGCCCTCACCGCCGCCGGGTAGTCGTCCGGCGCCACGCCGACAATGATATTGAGCTCCGAGGCGCCCTGGTTGATCAGCCGCACGTTGACCCCCGCCGCGGCGAGCGCGGTAAAGACCTTGGCAGCAATACCCGGAGTGCGGGCCATCCCCTCGCCGACAATTGCGATCAGCGCGATACTGGGGACGAAGTCGATCTCATCCGGCTCCAGGGTGCGGCGAATTTCTTCAAGCACCTGTTCCGAGCGGCCTTCGAGCCAGTTCGACTCCACGATAACGCTGACGCTGTCGATACTCGACGGGCAGTGTTCAAAGGGAATGCCGTTGTGCTCGAACACACCCAGCAGGCGGTAGACGAAGCCCACCTCCCGGTTCATCAGATTCTTGCCGATCGTGATCATGGCAAAGCTGGTCTTGCCGGCAACCCCCGCTATCTGGGTGCTCGCCTCCACCTCGGGCGAGAGCCGGGCAACGATACGGGTGCCAGGGTGCGACGGCGCGTTGGTATTGCGTATGTTGACCGGGATGCCCACCTCGCGCACCGGCGCCATCGCCTCGTCATGCAGCACGCTGGCGCCCATATATGACAGTTCCCGGATTTCGGAATAGGTGACCTCCTCCATCGGCCGCGGCTTATCGACGATACGCGGGTCCGCCATCAGCAAACCGGATACATCGGTCCAGTTTTCGTACAGCATGGCGTTGGCGGCCCGGGCGGCAACGGCGCCGCTCACGTCAGAACCTCCCCGCGAAAAGGTGCGGACATGCCCCTCGGTATCCCGGCCGTAAAAGCCCGGTATCACGTAGCGCACACTCTCGTCGCCGAGGCGATCGCCCAGCAATGCCCAGGTCTGCGAATCGACGAGCCCATTGGGGCCGATAATGACGAACTCGGCAGGATCGACAAACTCCGCCCCCAGCCAGGCAGCCAGCAGCAGGCCGCAGAAATGTTCACCCCGCGAGGCGGCGTAATCGGCAGTCACGCCCCGTGCCAGCGCCGCCTGAAACTGCTCCAGGTGCCCGGCGATGACGGGCGCTATGCCCAGGTCCTGTTCGATACCGGTGAAGCGGTCCGCGATCTGGGAGAAAGAGCCGGAAAAATCCGCACCAACACTCGCGGCGTGGTGGCACAGGTAGAGCAGGTCGGTGATCTTGGTATCGTGGGTATCACGTTTACCCGGCGCCGAGGGTACGATAATCCTCCTGCGCTCGTCAGCCTCAATAATCGCACGCACCTTGCGCAACTGCTCAGGCCCCGCCAGGCTGGAGCCGCCGAATTTACAAACAATCCGCGATGAACGAGCCACCGCCCCATCGGGAGCGATCCCATTGCCTGCTGTCATCCGACTATCCTCCCCGTTTATTACCCGACGCCACAGCGGCGCAATTCAGGATGGCAGTCTACTGTGCAGGCAAGCCGGTTTTCCACCGGCTTGCGCAAGTTTTTTCGCCGCACGGAGCCAAGGATAAATTGCGGCGCGGTGACATACTGGAGTACCCTACTGGATTATAAGTAATGCGCGTCCACGCCCAGGCGGGTCAATCCCTGGAGCGGGCCGCAAGGATCGCGGAATCGAAAAGCGGGGCCTGGGCGATGGCTGGTCGGCGGGCTTCTACGACATGACCCCGAGCTTCAACCGGGAAAACAGCGAGTGAAGCGACCTCCCCCCGGGCGGCAAAATATCGAAGGTGTTACATGTGGGGAAACCGCCAGCCAGAGCGACGCCATGCACACAATAATTTTTATCATTTATGCAATGATCGTAGCCTTCACATCCCTGCGACCGGGCGGGGATATCAACCTTGATAGCCTCGACAAGGTCGTACACCTGCTCGTTTACTATATATTCGCAGTACTGGGATATCGCGCACTGGTCCACAAGAGTTTCTACCCGTCTATGTGCCTGGGCATTATCGCCTACAGCGGCCTGATGGAACTGGGCCAGTCCTGGATTCCGGGCCGGGAAATGTCCGGGTACGACCTGCTGGCCAATGCAGTGGGGGTTCTGCTTGGAGCCGTGGTGGTGACGCGCAAGCGGTAATCGGGCACTGCGGGGCGCTCTGGAGCCGCTGCCAGCGGGACCGGCGGGTCGGGTGCCTGGAAACAATCGGCGAAACCTGTGATTGCAGTTTCGAGCCGCTGGCCCGACAATGGCAACGACGTGTTTATCCCTGTGGCCAGAATGCTCCTGAAATCAACTATCCCGCTGCTGCTGTGGGCGGTATTTGCGCTACCGGCGTCCGCTCAGCAAGTCGACGAGCCGGCATCGGAGCCGGGGCAAGCGAGCGCAACAGTGGCCAAAACACCCCCGTCAGCCGGGCAATCCCCCTCTACCGCCGCCAGCATCGACCTCAAGCAGGTTTTCGAGTTGCCCTCGACCGATACTTTCCTGCCGCATGTTTCGCCGGGAGACAAGGCTATCCGGAAGGAGGCGGCATCGGTCGCCAACAGCGAAGCCCAGTGGGAGCCGGTTAATTTCCTGCTGAATGCTGAAGAGATTCTCAGGCACCCTAACACCACCCGGCGGCTGCTCGATGTCGAAATCCCCCCGGCCACCTCCACGCGACTGATATGGAAGCCGTCGCGCACTTTTAGCGGCATGGCAGTCGACACCCCTGTGCTGGTGGTCAATGGCGCCTATGATGGACCGACATTGTGCCTGACTGCGGCGGTTCACGGCGACGAACTGAACGGGATAGAAATGGTGCGGCGGGTGATGTACGACCTGGACCCACAAAAACTGCATGGCATGATCATCGGCGTACCCATCGTCAATCTGCTGGGTTTCAGTCGCAACTCACGGTATTTGCCTGATCGACGGGATCTGAATCGCTACTTTCCCGGCAATCCCAACGGCAGTGTCGCGTCCCGGATCGCCAATGCCTTCTTTGACGACGTGGTGAAGCACTGCAATATGCTCGTCGACCTGCATACCGGCTCCTTCTACCGCACCAACATTCCGCAGTTGCGCGCAGACCTGAACAATCCTCTGGTAGCGGATTTCGTTGAAATATTTGGTGACATCCCGGTACTGCATTCACGTGGCAACAAGGGATCACTGCGCGCTGCGACAGTCCGCGCCGGCATTCCTGCCGTCACCCTGGAAGCGGGTGAGCCGATGCGACTGCAGCGTGGCATGGTCGAAGTCGGCGTTAAAGCCATCAACACCCTGCTGGCCAAAAGTGGTATGTATTCCAAGTTGGGCCTGTGGATAAAGCCCGAACCTGCCTTCTATCGAAGCACCTGGGTCAGGAGTAACGCCTCCGGAATTTTATTCAGCCGGATGAAGCTCGGGGCCGAGGTCAAAAAAGGGGATATCCTGGGTGCGGTCAACAATCCGATAAACAACGAACAGATAGATATTGTTTCACCCTACAACGGCACTATTCTCGGCATGGCCCTGGACCAGTTCGTGATGCCGGGTTTCGCCGTCTACCATTTGGGAATTCACGCCGCCAAGGCTGCGCTTACCGCTACGGAACCAGAGCCGGATCCGGATGACGAAACGGAAATGCTGGACACGGACGAGACCGATTCTTCGCTGGAAACTCCTGCCGATAAAAGATCGGATGACGACCGCTACGAAGATGAATAGGGCCGTGCCCTGACTTTCTCGAACACCGGCTCGAAGCGACCGCTCTTGCCGCGCACTGGCAGCCGGCACCCGATGGACTTACACTACCCCGCAGCCGAACGCCCTGTGATCCAGTGGGGAAGTCTCGCCGTAACGAAGATACGTACATACCAGCCACTGAGGGGCGCAATAATGAATAAGAAACTTATCTCCCACGCAATACAGGCTACCCTGGTCAGCTCGACCCTGGCGATACCGCAGTTCGCGCTGGCCGAGGAGGCGAAGCTGGAGGAAGTGGTGGTGGTCGCGCGGCGGCGCGCGGAAGACCTGCAGGATGTCCCGATCGCGGTCACCGCGTTTACCTCCAGCGATATCCAGAGCGCGGGCATAAACCGGCCCCAGGACTTCATATCGCTGACACCGAATATGTCGATAGTGGATACAGCCAACGCCGGCGACACCCAGGTGACCATCCGCGGGCAGTACTCCACCCGCGACGCAGAATCCACCTTCGCCTACGTCGTGGACGGCGTACTCATCACCAATCCCAATGGTTTCAATGGTGAGTTGTACGACGTGGAGCAGATCGAGGTGCTGAAGGGTCCCCAGGGTGCCCTGTACGGACGCAACGCGGTCGCCGGCGCGATTATCGTCAACACCAAGCGCCCCACCGAGGAATTTGAGGCCGGCGCCAAGGGCACCCTGGGTGACGACAACCTGAAAAAGGCCCAGGCGATGGTCAGCGGGCCGCTGGTGGCCGACCAGCTGTATGGCCGGCTGACAATGTTTTACGGCAAGTCTGATGGGCAGTTTGACAACAAGTTCACCGGCGATGATGACAAGGTCAACTACTCGGAGGAGACCGCGGCACGCGGGCGCCTGATCTGGGAGCCCAACGACCGGCTGACGGTGGATACGATTGCGAGCTACCGCGAGGTCAAGGGCGGGGCGATCAACTTCAATGCGGTCTTCGCGCTGCCGGGGGCGGCGGAATACCTGGGCAACCCCGACCTGTACGGGGATGTTAACGACCACAATTTTGAGTACATCTTCAACGTGCCCGGTGAAAACAAGCAGGACAACAGCTTCGTCTCGGTCAAAACGGATTACGAGATGAATTTCGCCACGCTGACCGTCACCGCCGCCTACGACGACATGAAGGAATACCTGCTGTCCGACGGCACCAGCGCCGCTTTTGGCGGCTATTCCCTGGGGGCCGAGGCCTCGCAAACCGCCTGTACCCAGACATACAACAACTTCGATGCCTCGCTGTTGCAAAGCCCCTTTTACGCCATCCAGGACGGCCAGCCCCCCGGGGCCTACCTGCCGGAAACCGGCGGCCTCAACGGCCTTCTGCCACCCTATTCCCCCACCACCTGTGACGGTTACCAGTACCAGCAGCGCGATCAGAAAAGCAGCAGCCTGGAGGCGCGACTGACCTCGAACGAGGATGGCAAACTGCGCTGGCTGGCGGGCCTGTACTATGCCGATATCGAGCGCACAGCGGCGGTCGGCTACGGCGCCGACCTCGGCCTGGGCTTCCGTCGCACCATCTACATTCCGCCCAACGGCCCCAACCCCACCGACCAGCTGTTCTGGGACAAGTTTAACACCGACGTGTACGCGGCCTTCGGCCAGGTAGAACTGGACGTGGGTGAGAAGGGCGAACTGGCGCTGGCACTGCGTTATGACAAGGAGGACCGCTCCGTCGACAACAAGGTCCCGAATGTCCTCAATGCGCAGATCTTCGGCCAGTTTGGCCGGGCGCCGATAAACCCCGCCTACAATGGCTCCCCCGACGATACGATTCCCAACCGGGACAAGAGCTTCAGCGAATGGCAGCCCAAGATCAGCTACACCTACGAGTTCACGGACGAGTTCAATGCCTATGCCTCCTATGGAGTGGGCTTCCGCTCCGGGGGCTTTAACAATATCGGCAGCGAGGCCACCATTAACAATGCCTTCGGCAGCTATCCCACCGCGCCGCAGAACGTGCGCGACAATTACGACAAGGAAACCACCGACACGTACGAGCTGGGCTTCAAGAGCCAGTGGCTGGATAACAGCCTGAGGGTTAACGGCGCCACCTTCTATACCGAGGTGGACGACTACCAGTTCTTCAATTTTTTCGCCGGCCCCTTTGGCCTGCTGCGGGTGGTATCCAACATCGACAAGGTGGAAATCTACGGCGCGGAAATCGACTTCGCCTGGGCGATCAACAACTACTTCACGTTCAGCGGCGGTTACGGCGCCATCAGCTCGGAAATCAAGCAGAACGCCAACCGGCCGTATACCGAGGGCAACGACCTGCCCTACGCACCCGATGGCTCCGGCGCGCTGAGCCTGGACTTCAGCATGCCGGTGTTCGGCAACCTGCAGTGGATGACCCGGCTGGACTACGAATACGTGGGTGAAACCTGGTTCCACAGCGTGCAGGAAGACACCACCATCAATTATTTCACCGACCTGTCTGGTGTGTATGGCGTACCGGGTTTCGGCTTCGGCCCCAGCGAGTACTCCAACACCAAGCGCGACGCCTACGGAAAATTCAACCTGCGTGCCGGGATCTCCGGGGAGCACTGGTCGATCGAGGCCTGGAGCAAGAACCTCACAGACGAGGATTACCTGGAGGAGATCATTCCCGCACCCGAGTTCGGCGGCTCCTTTATCCACGACTCGGCCGGACGGATCAGCGGAGTGGACGTCACCTACACATTCTGACGCGGTCCCGATAAACCACCCGGTCAGGGCGAGCCGCAGTCCACCGGGTCCATGGAGTTGATACACTGCTGCATCAACTCCACCCCTTCGGCATGGGTGAAACTGCGGCCGCTGAAAATAATTGTTATATTTTTTCGAATCCGCCAACTTGCCGTTCCGGGGATTGCCTGGCAACGTTTATCTGCCACCTGTGCCGCGAATTCGCGCAGAGAAAACAGTCGAACCTGGCCGGACCCGTCGCACGCCGGGCTATCTAGCGGTGCTTCCTGAGAAGAACATAGCCCACCCGTTCAAGCCCGAACGCCAGGGCCCGAATGTCTCGCCCCCCTTCCAGCACAGAGGGGCTGATCGGCTGGTGGTGGCGCAGGATTATCTCGACGACCTCATTCGCGTGTAGCGCGGCAACCGGTATTTCCAGCTCACAACCTCCCGGGGTAAGCACCTGGTCGCCGAAATCCACGCCATTGATCTGCACATGTGTCTGGCGGTTACCGCCGTAGTAACGCCCCGCAACCAGCAGTCGCAGGGAGCCGATTTCCTGGAGCAGCCTGTGACGGTAGACACGAAACCTGATACGGGATTCGTCGCCCGAACTCCAGACACCCCAGGGCCTGGCGCCGCACCAGCCCTGGCGAAGATCAACCATCGCAGCGATATCACCTCCGGCTGCCTCCGCCATGAGTGTGGGAATCTGCCGCAGCGCGTCGACTTTGCGCGACAACTGTGCAGCCCGCGCCTCGATTGCGGCGAGGCTTTCGATACGCCAGCAGTTGCCCGACTCCTCGAAAGGAGAGGTATCGCAGCCCATGAAGTGCCGTGCGAGCCGCAGGTTTGAGCGTCGGAAATGTCGCCTTATGGATGCGACAGCGCTTTCACTCAGGAAGTGCTTTGTAGACTGGCCTTCGAGGTTGATCACCGACTGGGTGAGATCGACCAGGGTCACCATATCGGCCTGATATTCGAGCCGCTGTTGCAGTGACTCGATCAATAGCGCACCCTCAACGTCCAGGCTTTCGTTATAATTCGGTCTCGCCTGGACAAACCCGGCATCCAGGCAGATGTTGAGCGCACCGAGAAAATCTGTCACCACATCACCACCGACAAGTTGCCGCCTGTCGAATATCCTCACGGCAAAAGTCGAGCCCGGAGCACATCGCTGCCACCGGCGCAGCAGGCGATAGTAATTGCGGTTGGGGTTATTCAGCGCGATAAAGGCTCTTACACGCTCGAGGGGCGTTCGCGGCTGTTCGAGGGCGCGAATCCGCAGCGTATTCCTGTTCCTTTTTACCTGTTGCAAGTGTCCAGACTGAATGATTTCCGCCTGCTCGCGCAGGTACACCACGACATGGATCGGAAACCCGCACAGGGCGGCCCTGAGTGCGCGGATGCGCCGGCGCCCGAACCTGAATGACGCCAGCCCCTCCCAGGAAATCAGCACCTGCCTGTAGCCCCGGTCGCTGGCGAGCCGGACCTCCCTAGCCAGCGCTCGCTGCGCCTCGTCGGTAAAATTCCTGAACAGTCTCGAATGACCGTTGCCTTCACCCAGGCCCGTCACCGGAACGTAGACAGAGCGTGCCGCCAACCAATCACGATTGAGAAAGACCGTATTCTGTATTGACGTGCTACCGGTCTTGTCGGTGCCTATATGCAGGACGATTTGCATCAGGCCGCTATTCCAGGTTCGGTGCGACCCGATCTTCCGGTGTGGTTAGGGGGTGGCATCCAGTCCCTCGATTGTTACCCCAGGCAGCCTCTCCGCCGTGTCAAAACCCAGCACCCTGGAGTAGAAGTAGAGTTCAGCCTCAAGCGCGCGAACCTGGTTTTCGGCCTTGCGAAAGCCGTGGCTTTCACCCTCGAAAGCGAGATAGGCGGTCGGGATGCCACGCGATTTGAGGGCATCGAAAATCAGCTGGGACTGGTTGGGCGGCACCACCGGATCATCCAGTCCCTGCAACAGCAGCAGCGGGGCGCCAAACTTCTCGAGGTGGTTTATCGGTGAACGCTCCTGATAAAGATCCATCCGTTCCGGATAGGGTCCAATCAACTGGTCCAGGTAACGCGACTCGAACTTATGCGTATCCCGGGCCAATGCCTCGATATCGCTCACGCCGTAGTAACTCGCCCCCGCGGCAAAGCTGTCGTGGAAGGCGAGCGCGGCCAGGGTGGTATAGCCGCCGGCACTTCCACCCCGAATGATGAGCCTGTCCGGGTCAGCCAGTCCCCGCTCCGCCAGCCAGGTTGCACCAGCCACTGCGTCCTCCACGTCGGCGATACCCCACTGCCCGTACAACGACCGGCGATAATCCCGACCAAAACCGGAGCTGCCGCGGTAATTGAGGTCCAGTACCGCGAATCCGCGACTGGTCCAGTACAGTTGACTGAGCTTGAACGTGGGGCTGGCAACCGCGGTGGGGCCGCCGTGGACGCTGACGATCAGCGGTGGTGCGGTACCCTCCGGGGCTTTGGCACCGGGGTTGGCAGGCGGCAGGTAAATACCGTGCGCCTGGGCGCCACTACCGGTGGGAAAGCTGACCAGCCGAAACCGGGGTACCCAGCCGGGATCAAGGCTGAAATCACTGGAACTGCGTATCACGGCCTGCTGCGCGCCGGCAAGGTCGGTTTCCAGCAGCACCGGGGGCGCATCGGCGGCGGCACTTATCACAAATAAGTGATCAGCCACCGGCAGGAAGTCGCCAATGCTCGCGCTGGCCAGCGCCAACGGCCGGGCAGACGCTGTGGCCGGATCGATGATTACAAGCGACTCCACACCACCCTTCACCAGTTTCGCTGCAATTTTTCCCTCATCGAGCAGGTAGTAGTAGTTCTCCCCGATGGACCAGTCCGGTCCGCCGATCTCGGCCTGCTCCAGGCCGGACTCAACAGCGGCGAACCGGTCCTGGTCCACGCGGTAGATTTTCCACCAGTTGTCGCGATCAGAAACTGCATACAGTCGATTGCTCTTATCCCACTGCGGATTGAGCACGGATTCCTGCATGGCATCGTTATGCCGCGTCAATGACGCGAGTCGCCCCTCATCGTCGAACGTCGCTGACCACAAACTGGTATTGTCCCAGGGCATGTTGGGATGGCGCCAGCTGGTGAAGGCGACACGGCTGCCATCCGGTGACAGGGCGGGAGCGGACACAAAATCGCCCTGGTCGAACAGCACCTCGCCTTCCCCGACCCCCTCCAGCGAGAGCGCTACCAGCGTGTTTTGCGGTTCTCCCTCCACCCGGTGGTCCTCCCGCACACACAGCAGACGGTTGCGGGCACTGTCGAAGACGCAGCCGGCATAGCGCAATTGGGCCGCTGGCGTTACCGGCTCCGGCTTGCTGCCCGGCGCCATGCGGTACAGCCGCTGGTCCGGGAAGTTGGCAAACCAGACCGTACCGTCAACCACCAGCACGCTGCGCCCCCCGTATTCCTGGACCCGCGTTCTGGCGTTCCAGGGTGGCGGCAGGATCTCCTCGGGCTCGCCTCCCGCGCTCCAGCGCATGATGGTGTTGCGCCCGCCCTCCTGCGGGCGCGATTCTACCCAGTAGAGGTGCCTGCCGTCGTAGGATAGTGAGCCGAGCCCACGACTGCCCTCGGCCACGGCGACGGCGGAAATGGGCGAGGGCCAGGAGCCATAGGCTGCTACCGCTTTCATATGATCATCTCCCGTTTCCGGCTGCGCAGCTTCCCGGCTGCAGGCCCCGACCAACAGCACCAATAGCAATCGCAAGAACCCGGTCATGGCGCGACACCCGAATTGACAGAACTACCTGAACCGGGAATGTGCCGTCTTTTGCAGCGCAGGGCAAGCTACCGTATCGCGCGCGGGTGGCTGTCGCAGGGCACCGCCGATACCCGCAATGCCCGCGGGGTCGTATTCGATGCGTCGAGGGGCATATACTCCGGGTTTCGTTATCACCCATCACACATGCCTGGTCTTATGGACGGACTTCCCACCCCGCGGCGATACCTTGCCATATTCGCTATTTCCTGCGGCACCGCCCTGAACGTGATTGACGGGGCGATTCCCAACGTCGCCCTGCCGACGATCGCCCGGGACCTGGGAATAGCGCCTTCGGCCGCCGTGTTGATTGTCAGTGTTTACCAGCTGGTGCTGGTAATGACCCTGCTGCCGTTTTCCGCCCTGGGCAGCCGCATCGGCCTGCGGCGTCTCTACCAGTACGGTCAGTGCCTTTTTATTGGGTCGGCGCTGATGTGTTTTTTTGCGCCCAACCTGCCTTTGCTGCTGGCCGCGAGGACGCTGCAGGCACTGGGCGCGGCGGCGGCCCTGAGTGTTTCCAGTGCGCTGGTGCGCTCAATTTACCCGGCCGCGCAGTTGGGGCGCGGCATGGGTATAAACAGCGTGGTGGTCGCCAGTGCCGCTGCGCTGGCGCCGATCATGGGTGGCTTCATCCTCGCCGTGGCGAGCTGGCACTGGGTATTTGCCGCCACGATACCGCTGGCACTGCTCTCACTTGCGGTAGGGCAGCGCTCGCTGCCGGATATACCCGCTCAGCAGGACCGTTATGACCTGCCCGGCGCCCTCCTGTGCGCCCTCACCTTCGGCCTGGTGATTTCCGGGTCATTGTCCCTGTCGCAGGGAGAATCGCCACCGACCGGCCTCTCCATTGTCGCCCTCGGCATAGTAATAGGCATTGTATTCATCCGCAGGGAACTCAGGGAAAGCGTACCTACCCTGCCGGTGGATTTACTGGCGCGACCGGTGCTGGCCCTGTCCATACTCGGCGCGTCCCTGGCATTTATCGGCTCAATGACGTTTATCCTCTCCCTGCCCTTTCGCCTGCACGAACATTTTGGTTTTTCACCCGGCGAAATTGGCGCTGCGATCGCACCCTGGCCACTCGGCATGATGGTCATGGCACCCATTGCCGGCATGTTGTCGGACCGGTTCCACGCCGGCCTGCTCGGCGGCATCGGCATGGGCATGGCCACGCTTGGATTGCTGCTGCTCGCGACCATGCCGACTACCGCATCGGACTGGAGTATCACCTGGCGAATGGCCCTGTGCGGGGCGGGTTACGGCATGTTCCTCTCACCCAATGCGAGGCTGATAGTCTCGGCGGCGCCGCTGGCCCGGGCCGCCTCCGCAGGCGGGCTCATATCGACCAACCGCCTGGTGGGGCAGGCCCTGGGCGCCGCCCTGCTGGCGGCTTTACTGACGCTGGGCCACGGCAGTGACAGCACGCCGGCATTTATCGCCGCGGCGCTGGGTTTCTGCGCCGCTATCTGCAGCGTCGCGCGCCTGCGCCTGCTGCCGGCGCCCGCGACTGAACGGTGAGGCATTGCCGGCGGGCGCCGCCCCCGGATGCGCAGGTCCAGCCGGTAGCGGAATGCACATGGCTATTTTTTCCGGCTGGCAATAAAGGCCATAAAATCCGCGGTGTTCGCCTGCATATCCGCATCCACTTTGCGGGCGATATCAGAGTCGGCCATCATGGCGTACCAACCCGCCAGGCCATCGACTTCCGCCATGATGTCCCAGTCCAACTGGGCCGGACCCACCAGCCTGGGAATCGCCAGGGCGTAGCGCAGGTAGATATCCGCCAGGGTCATCTCCCGGCCGGCGACGAAAGGTGAGAAGTCCGCCAGCACCCCGAGGGAACCCAGGCCCAGCTCCAGCGCTGCGCGCACCTCATCCTTGACCGCCTGGTCTACGGCCACCCCGGCCAGCACCGCCGGCAACAGGCGACGGGCGGGCAGCTCCAGATACAATTCAGATACTTTCATCAGCTGCCTGACCCGGGCGCGCGCCTCGGGTTCGCCCGGGTAGAGCGGCGTGTCGGGGTAGGCGTCTTCCAGGTAGTCCAACAGCACGCTGCTCTCGGCCAGGTGGACGCCATTTTCAGTGGTGATGGCGGGCACCTTCCCGGTGGGATTAGCCGCCAGCAACTCGGGCGTATGGGGGTAGGCAATACGTTCCGAGTTATAACCGAATGTGGTGTTTAAGGATTTGAAAAGAGGCGGCGTATCTGGTTGATTTGTTGTTGCGACACAAGTCACCAACCAAAGGGATACGCCACCATGGGAAAGAGTAACGTTATTGAACTGGAAGGTCGAGCAGGGAGTACCGATCCGTTGACAGAACTGCTGCGCACTGGCGCCAGACAGCTCCTTCAGCAGGCCATTGAGGCGGAGGTTCAGGAATTGCTTGCTGCGCACTCAGACAGGCTGCTGGAAGACGGCAGGGCCGGCGTGGTGCGCAATGGCCACCTTCCCGAACGGGAGATCCAGACCGGTATCGGCCCGGTCACGGTGCAGATCCCGAAGGTACGGGCAAAGACCGGGAAGCCGATTACCTTCAGATCGGCACTGGTGCCGCCGTATGTCCGGAAGACCCAATCACTGGAAGCGGCGCTGCCCTGGCTTTACTTAAAGGGCGTTTCCACCGGTGAAATGAGCGCTGCCCTGGAGGTTCTGGTGGGCCCGGAGGCCAGGGGGTTATCTGCCAGCACGGTATCGCGATTGAAGCGTGCCTGGGCGGACGAATACCAGGCGTGGGGTGAGGAGCCGCTGGACAAGGATCGTTGGGTTTATGTGTGGGCCGATGGTGTCTACAGTGGCCTGAGAGCCGAGCAGGCCAAGCTCTGCGCCCTGGTGATCATTGGCGTGAACGAACGTGGAGAGAAGCATTTCCTGGCGATCGAAGACGGCGTGAGGGAATCGACCCAGAGCTGGCGGGAGGTGCTACTGAAGCTAAAATCCCGCGGCATGAATGTCCCGCAGCTGGCCGTCGGTGATGGCGCCATGGGTTTCTGGGCCGCGCTGGAGGAAGTCTATCCAACAACCCGACAACAGCGGTGCTGGATGCACAAAACGATGAACGTACTGAACTGCCTGCCGAAGTCGCTCCAGCCAAAAGCCAAACAGGCTTTGCATGAGATATGGCAGGCCAATACCCGGGAGGACGCCGAGAAAGCCTTCGATCTGTTTCTGGTGACGTATGAGCCAAAATACCCGAAGGCCGCGCTGTGCCTGGCGAAGGATCGGGAGGAGTTAATGGCATTCTACGATTTCCCGGCACAACACTGGCAGAGTATACGGACGAGCAACCCGATTGAATCGACCTTCGGCACCATTCGCCATCGCACCAAGCGATCGAAGGGTTGCCTGACACGGGATGGGATGCTGCATATGATGTTCAAGTTGGGCCAGTGTGCACAGAAGAACTGGCGGCGCCAACGAGGGTTCGTCTATCTGGCAAAGGTCATAACCGGAGTGAAATTCAGAGATGGAATCGAGGTAACAACACCAAATCAGGTCGCCGCTTGATTCAGGTCCTAAACACCAGATTTGACAATAACTCATACGTTCCTCAAACGGGATGCCTTTATACATCAGCGTGTGCTTGACGATATTGTGGTAATTCGAGAAGGGGAAGCCGTGAAGTGTGAGCATTTTATATTCCTTGAGTGTGCAGCCGGGGTCCGGACAGGTGTCGGCAACCGTGGGCGGGCTGTTCCTGGCAGGGCTATCAAGATAGCGCTTCAGGAGCAGAAATCAACCAGCCCGGTACTGCCAACAGCAGTTGAAGCGGCTACAATGCGGGAACGTGTTGCCGCGTTGGCAACCCGGGCGTTTTCAGGGACCCCTTATGCCGTCTACCGTGGCTCGCCGCACGCCTGCACTTGTCCTTGTACTACTGGCAGTTCCGCTGCTGGCGGGAAGCCAGTGCGCCTTTTTCTTCAGTTCCGGCACCAGTTCCGGCGACCGGGACAAGGAAGAACAGGTCGTCGTGGTAGCCAATGGCAATTTCGGTGCAGCCCCCGTGGCAGGTATCGGCTACAGCTCCGGGTCAGTCAGCGGGGTAACCGGCAGTAACGGTGAATTCGAGTATGAAATGAACCAGCCGATCCAGTTCTCCATAGGCGATATCCCGCTCGGCCGGGCAGTCAGCGGCAAGGCAGTCATCACGCCCCAGGACCTGGTACCCGAGGGTGCCGGTGCGCCGACTGCGGCGATTAACATGGACCGGTTGCTGCAGTCGCTGGATGCCGACCGGGCAGATGACGCGATCACAATCCCCGCCAGTGTCAGGGCCAAGGCGGTTCGCTCCAACGACTCGCTGGCCTCGGCCATCGAGTACCTCGATTTTGCCGACGATGCCGCCTTTGCCAACGCGGCGAGCCAACTGGTGACGGTACTGACCGATGACTACCCCTTTACCGGCGTGCTGGTGGATGCCCAATCCGCCCGGGAAGCCGCGATCAAATCGATGTGAGCTCCGTCTCCGGCACAGCAAACAGGGCCCGGCCCGGCCACACTGTGCCGGTTATCGACCTCGCCGGCGGTCCCGGGGACTGCATCGGGCACCTGGCCGCCGCCTGCGCGGACTGGGGCTTTTTCCAGGTGGCCAATCACGGTATAGAGCAGCAGCTGACGCGCGCCCTCGAAACCGCCAGCCGGAATTTCTTCGCGCAATCGCTGGCGGCCAAGCAGACCGTCAAGCGCACCCTGGACAACCCCTTCGGCTACTACGACAGGGAGCTCACCAAGAACCTGCGCGACCGCAAGGAAATCTTTGATTTCGCCCCGGCAGAAAACACCCCCTGGCCGGCGCACCCCCCCCGGTTCGCCGAGGTACTGGGGGAATACGCGGCCGCCTGTCACCGACTCGCCCAGCAACTGCTGGAGCTGTGTTGCGAGGGGCTGGGGGCGGCCCCGGCGACTCTGGCGAGCCACTTCGGGCGCGGCCACAGCAGTTTCCTGCGGCTCAACCATTACCCGGTGGAGGATCCGCTGGCCGGCACCACCGCTCCCCCATTGGGACCCTTCGGCATCAGTCACCACTCCGACGCCGGGGCGCTCACGGTGCTACTGCAGGACACGGTGGCCGGCCTGCAGGTATTGCGAGATGACAACTGGTTTGACGTACTGCCGGTACCGGACACCCTCACTATCAATATCGGCGACATGCTGCAGGTCTGGTCGAACGACCGCTACCGCGCGCCGCTGCACCGGGTGCGGGCCAGCAGCGGTGCCGCGCGCTCCAGCGCCGCCTATTTCTTCAACCCGGACTACGACACCGTGGTGGAGCCCCTGGGCCCGACGGTATCCGCGAGTTGTCCCGCCCGCTATCGACCGCTGCACTGGGGCGAATTTCGCCGCCTTCGCGCGCTGGGTGACTACGGCGACTACGGCGAGGAAATCCAGATCTCCCGGTACCGGAGCTAGCGGGCAGCCAAGGGCTATGCCCGCAAAGCAAGCCACAACAGTCCTCTCCGCGCACGAATCTGAGTGCTTGCCTGTATGAGCGAAACGCCCCTGTACGATGCCTACCGCCGATTTCTCGCCAACGCCGGCACCCCCTTCACCGTGCCCGGGCACAAGCGCAATCCGGCGCTGACAGACCCGCTGCTGGCGCTGGACGTGCCGCAATACGGCGGCGTCGAGGATCGTCGGGTATCGACCAGGCGCCTGGCCGGCGCCGAGCGGCTGGCAGGCGAGTTGTGGGGGGCGAAATGGTGTGGTTTTTCCGTGCAGGGCTCTTCCCACGGCAACGAGGCCATCGCCCTTACCGTGGGCAAGCCGGGCGACAAGGTGATCGTGGCCCGCACGCTGCACAAGTCACTGTTCTTCGGCCTGGTACTCGCGGGTCTGGTGCCGGTGTGGGTGCGACCGGATATCGATGCGCAAACCGGCCTGACCGCCGGCATGCCGGCGGGGCGGATCAGGCAGGCCCTGCGCGAACACCCGGATGCACGGGCGGTGATGCTGGTTGAGCCCAGCTATGTGGGCGGCGTATCCGACGTGGCTGCGATCGCCGCGGTGGCGCACGAGCACGGCATTCCGTTGACTGTCGATGCGGCCTGGGGTGCGCACCTGGGCTTTCACCCTGAGCTGCCACCGCACGCCATACAGGCCGGGGCGGACATTCTGGTGACCAGCGTGCACAAGCACATCACCGGCTTTACCCAGTCTTCGATGGTGCTGGTGCAGGGCGAGCTGATCAACCTGGAGCGCCTGGAGGCCGCCTTCGAGGGCCTGCACACCACCAGTCCCTCAGGCGCTATCTTCGCCTCTATCGACCGCGCCCGCGGCCTGTTGCAGGACCGCGGTGAGGAGCTGCTGGGCAACGCCATCCGTATCGCAGCGGATGCGCGCGCACGCTTACACGCGGTACCGGGGCTGGGTGTGGTGGGGAGTGAGATCGCCCGGCGCTGTCCGGCCCTGCTGATGCACGACCCGACCAAAGTGGTGTTGTCGCTGTACGGCACCGGCGCCGACGGCCAGGTTGTGGCGGACCTGCTGGAGCAGCGGGGTATACACCTGGAGTTCGCTGATCGCGATACCTTCTGTCCCGTGATCACCCTGGCCGACACCGATGAGACCGTCGATCGCATGGTGACGGAAGTGATCCGCGCGATTGAAGAGCATCGCGGACCGCCGCGCCCCCTGGTGCCGGCCACCGCCTGGACGGTGGTGCCGGATACCGTAATGTCGCCGCGAGACGCCTTCTTTTGCGCTCATGAAAGAGTGCCGGCGGCAATGGCTGTCGGCCGGATCGCCGCCGAGACCGCGGTGCCCTACCCGCCCGGCATACCGGCGCTGGCGCCGGGTGAGCGGATACAGGCCGAGGTACTGAAAGCGCTGCAGGCAGAGGTGGCCACTGGCACCCGCATTGCCTACTGCGGTGACCCATCGCTGGCCACAGTGCTGGTGGTCAGGGAGTAAGCACCCACCCGCAGCGGGAATTGGAAATCAGCAACCCTGGCACTGATCCTCGTTATGATGGCGTGTCTCGTGCCGGTTCTGCTCGTCCTGCCACAAACCCAGGGCCAGAACAGTTGAATAAATAAAAAGAATGATAGCCATGATGTTCACCTCTTTCCCTTGTTACCCAATCCGCCCACGCCCGTGAGCTGATGGGACTGAGTTTAGGTCAATCATTTTTGAGTGGAAATGCCCACAAATGAACTCGACCGCTGCATTAATGGGCATGGCAGACGGCGACAATCGGTGCCGGGGGCTATTGCGCGCCGCGCAGCAGCCGCGGGTAATACCCTGCCAGTGCGATGGCCCGGGCACAAACAAAGATAACGAATGCCGCCCACAGGCCGTGGCTGCCATACCGCGGCGTCAACCACCACCAGGCGAGCATGAATACGATAAGCGATACAAACGACGCATTGCGCATTTCGCGGGTGCGGGTAGCACCGATAAATATGCCGTCGAGCTGGAATGCCGCGAACGATAGCAGCACGTAAAGCGCCGCCCACCCAAGGGTATCGGCGGCCGCGTCCCGCACGGCGGCCAGGTCTGTCAGGGCCGCGATCGCCAGGTTGCCGAAGCAGGCGATCAGCAGCGCCAGCAGCACAGCGGTCGCCGCCGCAAGTTCGCTCGAGCGACGCACGGCGAGCGCGAGGTCCTGCCGCCGCTTCGCTCCCAGCGCTGCCCCCACCAGGGCCTCCGCCACAAAGGCGTAGCCGTCGAGGAAAAAGGCGCTGAACGAGACCAGTTGCAACAGGATATGGTTGGCGCCCAGGACCGCATCACCGAATTGCGCGCTCTGGTTGATAAACCACGCAAACGAAAATAACAGCAGCAGGGTCCTGAGCAGGATATCGGTGTTGGCCGCCATCAGCCGCAACATCCTGTCGGTATCGACGATCCGGTGCCGCGGCCAGAAGGGCTCTGAATCGGCCCGGCGTTCGCGCAACAGTTTGACGACCAACCCGGTGGCCAGTATTACCGTGATCCACTCCGCCAGCACCGTACCCAGCGCTATACCCTCGGCGCCCCAGCCGAATACCCCGGCAAACAGCACATCCAACAGGATATTCAGCCCGTTCAGGAATACCTGCACCAGCAACAGGTGACGACTGCGGCCCAGCCCTACCAGGCAGCCCGTCAGGGCAAAAATACTCAGGGTCGCCGGCGCGCCCCAGATGCGAATCCTGAAATAATCAGCGGTTATCGCCTCCACCTCGGCGCTGCCATTGAGCAGAATCAGCGCGAGTTGTGACAGCGGCCACTGCAACAACACAATCGCGATGCCCAGCACCGCGCCCACCAACAGCGCCCGGCCAAGGGTGGCCCGCACCTCCGCCTCGTCTCCCGCGCCGTTCGCCTGAGCGGTAAAGCCGGTGGTGCCCATGCGCAAAAAGCCGAAGCTCCAGTAGATGAAGCTGAAGATCATGGCACCGAAAGCGATGGCGCCAAGCTGGGCCAGGTTACCGACATTGCCTATCACCGCGGTATCGGCAATACCCAGCAGGGGCACGGCGGCGTTGGCCAGGATGATCGGCCAGGCCCTGTGCCAGATGGCTGCGTGATTCATATGCTACCCTACGCCTTCAACGATTCTCCGGGCAACACCGTTATGATGCTGTTAAAAAAACTGGCACTCGCCACCCTGTTTGCCGTGGTTCTGGCATTGCTTGTCCTCAATATCTGGGGCTACCTTACCCTGGGCAAACTGGCGCCGGCGCAGAATCCGCAGCGCGACACCGACGCCAACCGCATTGTAATGATTTTTGGCGCCACCGGATCGGTGGGCGACGGCCTGCTGCAGGCCGCCATGGAAGACCCCGACGTAGAGCGCGTCTACGTGGTCTCCCGCCGCACCTCACCGCGTATCGACGCCGCGGTCGCCACCGGCAAAGCCGAGCTGCGATTGCAGCAGGACTTTACCGACTACTCCGGCCTGGCGGATATCCTGCCACAGGTGAACACCGTGTTGTGGGGGCTGGGCACCTCGTCGCTGAATGTGGACGACACCACCTACAGCCGGATCCACGTGGACTTTCCGGTGGCCTTTGTGAGCGCGTGGCTGGCCGCCAGGACAGAGGCTCCCATGTCGTTCCACTACGTCACGGGTATGGGTACCGATGCCAACGGCGATTCTCACTGGGCAAGGGAAAAAGGCCGGGCGGAACTTGAAGTCGCCGCCATGGCGGCGGGAACCGGATTGCGCACTTTCGGCTATCGCTCCGCGTTTATCCGCCCCGCGTCAGGCCGCGCCAACCCGGCCCATTACCTTCTCCAGGCCCTGCTCACACCCGGCAAGCTGGTGATCAGTTCCGAGGACCTGGGCGCGGCGATGTTCGAGATCAGCGCTCGCACAGGCGAGCTGCCCAACGGCAGCCTCATCGACAATGCCGACAGTATCGCCTACGCACATGCCTATGCCGCCCGCCAACGCTGACCCGGCGGCAGCTAACCCCGCCGCCTGCCGGCGCCCCGGTAAACGATATAGAAAGGCAGCAGGGTGAGGACAGTCAGCAGGGCCAACATGATCTGCGGGGTATAGCGCTCACGTATGCCGTTATATACGCCCTGGAAGGCCTGGTCGTAACTGGCGGGAAGCGCAAGTACGCCATTGTCTTCGGCGTACGCCTCATACGCCGCCTGCATCGCCTGGAAGCGCCCGGGCATGGCATCGCCCAGGTCCCGGGTTTCACCGGGGTCATTGACGATATCGTAAAGATGCCAGCGGTTGTCGCCCACCGGCGCCCGGTTGCGGACGATCTTGTAGTCGCCCTGGAACAACGCCGAGTTGCCCGCAAGTTCGTAGCCGACGGCCTCAGACGCGGCATACACCCTGTCCACCTCGCCGCGAGTCAAGGGCAGCAGGCTGCGGCCTGTCATGGGTTCTACCCGTCGCCCGCCATAGTGTCCCGACGGGGCATCGACGCCGGCCAAATCAAGAATGGTCGGCGTGATATCCGTGACCCAGGCAAACGCGCTGGTCCACTGGTCCTTCAGGGGCAGGGATTCGCCGGCGACAATCAAGGGCACGCGCATGCCGCCCTCGCCGGCGTAAAACTTGTAGTAGGCCAGCGGCCCGACCGCCGCACTGGCGAAGCTCGGTCCGATGGTGTTGAAACTGCCCTTGAGTCCCAGGGTGTCGTAGTCGTTATTGTAGTCGCTGTAACGCAGCGACAATCGCATCAGCAGACTGCGCACATCATCCCCGCCGCTGGCCTCGGCGCCATTGTCGGAGGTGAAGATGAAAATCGTATCCTCATAGCGCCCGATATCCTTCAGGTGCTGCACGAGCCGCCCGAGGTGGTGGTCCATGGCAGCCACCATGCCCGCGTACACCGCCATGCGCTTGGCGTGGTAGCGCCGCATCTCGGGCGAGTACGATTCCCAGTTGTCGGTGGTCGACATGCGCACCATGTTCGCGTCCGCCGGCACAATGCCCAGCTGCCGGGCCCGGTCCCGACGCCGTTCGCGCAGGACGTCCCAGCCGGCGTCGTATACACCCATGTACTGGTCGGTGAACTCCTGGGGCGCCTGCACCGGAATATGCACCGCCTGGAAGGGCAGATAGGCAAAAAACGGCTGCCCGTCGGCACCGTTTGAATCGATAAACTCAATGGTCTTGTCCACCAGGAATCGCGACGAGTAAAAATCTGCCGGCAGCGTGGTGCGCTCGCCATCGGCATACCAGTTGGCCCTGGCGTATATGGGGATATAGGGTTTCTGTTCCCAGTTGTCGGCACCGGAATCGGCCATGGTGACGGTCCGCTCAAAACCGCGGCGATAAGGCAGCATGTCGGGCTGCTGGCCCAGGTGCCACTTGCCGGCCATGTAGGTGTGATAGCCCGCGTCCTGCAGCAGGCTGGCGACGGTCACCACATCGTGGCTCAGCCAGCCGCGATAATTCGCATGCTGGGACTGCTCCGGCGAAATCGTCTCGGGAATATTGGGCACGCCATTGCGATGGCTGTCGACACCGGTCAGCAGCATACCCCGGGTGGGCGCGCAGCTGGCCGCGGTGTGGTAGTTGGAAAAACTGATGCCGTTGCGCGCCAGCGCGCTCAGGGTGGGCGTACTGATCTCGCTGCCGTAGGGGGCGATATCGCTGAAGCCCAGGTCGTCCGCCAGTACCAGGACAATATTGGGACGGGATGCCAGGGCCAACGGCGCCTGCCACAGCGCCGCCAGGACAGACAGCAGCGCGCCGCCTGATCTGAGCGAGCAGATCATGGCCTACTGCTCGCTCGCCAACCGGGCGCAGGATAAGAACAGCAGGCAGGCCACCACCATCTCGAGCGCTACCGACTCACCGGCAAACGAGGCATCGTGCACCAACCAGGCGAGAATCCTGAATATAGCCGCTCCCAGCAGCATCAGCGCCGGTACCAGGAACCAGTGGCGGCGCGATGTCAGCAGCGCGACCAGAATCATCATGCCGACCGCCAGAAAAAATACCGCCAGGTCGGCAATCTGGGTGCTGCGCCCCGCGCCATCGAGCAGTGGCATGCCCAGCACTGCCGCGACACCTGCCGGGTCGACCAGCCAGCGCAGCCCCATCACCACGAAAAAAACGGCTGCAAGGGTACACAAGACGCGCAATAAGCTGTTCATCACCTGCTCCTGTGTATTTTTGGTAACGGGCGCGCTTTCATACCCACTACTTTTCAGGCATTTTCCAGCTGGCCAGAACGGGCCGCCATAATGCGCAGTGTGGCAACAGGGTACTACTGGGTTAAACTCAATGCCATCCCCGACCACGGCCCGGTCGGGATATCAGCAGGGGCAAAGATGAAAGTCGTGACAATCGCACGGGAGCCGGTCGAGCTCTACAAGATACTCAAATTCGAAGGACTGGTGGACAGTGGCGGCGCGGCCAAGAACGCGGTCGCCGATGGTCTCGTGCTGGTCAATGGAGAGGTCGAGACCAGGAAACGCCGGCAAATTGTCAGCGGCGACATCGTAAAATTCGGCGGTGAAACACTGCAAATCGAGCTGGGATAGGAGACCCATATGCGCGCCTGGAAAGTACAGCAGTTCGGCCTTCCCGCCGAGTTGCTCACCCTCGATGAGAATGCCGAAGAGTTCGAACCGGGTCCGGGCCAGGTGAAGGTACAGGTGGAAGCCGCCGGCAGGGTCATCGCCACAGGCGAGGGCGCTCGTGTGATTGCCGTCGCGGGCGGCCCGCAAAAAGCGGCGTTTTGCCTGGGCCTGGGGGCCGACGCGGTGATCGATCACCGTTCACAGGACATTACCGCCGTCACCCGGGAACTCACGGACGGTAAGGGGGCAAGCGTGATCTATGATCCCGTCGGCGGCAAGGTCGAGGGTAAAGTGGTGGTACGGGTCAGCCACCCCGGATAGCGCCCAGAACCTGCTGAATTTTGATGATCCCCAGCGCAACCGTCACCAGTACCACTGCCACGCCCAGGGTGTTGGCAAGCGTTTTATTGGTGTAAGCACCCAGCATATCGCGGCGGTTCATGATCAACAGCAAAAATACCGCGCAGAATGGCAACAGGAAACCATTGGCGGCCTGGGCGAACAGGATTGCCGCCAGGGGTTTGATACCGATCGCAGAAAAAACCGTACCGCACACCAGCACCGCCACCCACACCGCCCTGAAGCGCCCACCGCGTAAATCACGAGGCCAGCCCAGCACGCCGCACACCGCATAGGCCGCCGCCAGTGGTGCGGTGACCGCGCTGCTCAGGCCGGCGGCAAACAGGCCGGCGGCAAAGAAATAGCGCGCCGCCGGCCCCAGCAGGGGCTCCAGTTGCTGCGACATAGTCGCCGCCGAGAACGCCTGGTCGCCGCCAAAAAAAGCGGCTGCGGAAGTGCTCATGATTGCCAGGGTGATGAGCCCGCCCAGCCCTATGGCAACGCAGGTGTCCAGGCGCGATTCGCGCAGGGCTGTGGGCTTGCTGAGCGCCGGCGGCCACTTCTCCTGCACTGCGCTGGCGTGAAGAAACAAATTATAGGGCACCACCGTGGTACCGATCAGGGCCATCACCGTGAGCAGAGAGCCCGCCGGCAGCGTGGGCAGCAGCAGGCCATCGAGCATGGCGCCGATCGAGGGCCGCACCATCGCCAGCGTCAGCAGGAATACCAGGCTCATCAGCAGTACCAGGGAGATCAGGAGCTTTTCGATCAGGGCATAGACACCGGTTGCCAGCAGCACACCGGCAAGTGCGCCCACCAACAGCGCCCACCAGCCCAGGTCGATCCCGCTGATGCTCTGCAGGCCCAGCGCCGCGCCGGTTATGTTGCCGGTCTGGTAGGCGGCGTTGCCAATACCCACCGCCGCGATCACCAGGATCACTGACGCGGAGCCCAGCCAACGGTCGCGATAGGCGCTGCGCAGCGCCTGTGACAGACCCTGCCTCGTCACCAGCGCCAGCCGCGCCGCCATCTCCTGCAGCACGATGGTCGCCAGCACTGAAAAAGCCAGCGCCCACAGCAGGGCGAAGCCAAACTGCGCACCGGCAATGCTCGCGGTGGTCACCGTGCCCGGCCCGATAAAGGCAGCCGTCACCAACACCCCGGGGCCGAATTTACTGCCGATGCGTCTCATACTGTTCCCTGTGTCCACACTCTGCGCGCAAGCTTGTCATGGTCGCGCCAGTTACCAGTATGCCCGGAAAATCTGCTAACGTGACTGCAGATTACAACACAGTGGGTGGTGGCAGTGCGCCCCGGGGTTGTCCCGGGGCAGCGCATTACCGACTGCCCCGCAGTACCCGGTTTCCGGTCGTACCATTTTTTTGGTGTCTGCCAACGATTGGGTAGTATGTGCGCCTCATCAGGCAGCCGCCGCAAGCAACAGGAAAAATACCTTGAGATACGCCTGCATAATCACACCGGCATTGTTCGCCGCCGCCACTTGCCAGGCGCTGGAAGAAGTCATCGTCCAGGCCCAGCACCGGGAGGAGTCGCTGGCCGATGTACCCATCAGCATTACGGTACTCGATGGCCAGGCCCTGCAGAGCCAGGGCATCACCCGGATCGAGGACTTCACTGCCCTGGCCCCGGGCCTGAGCGGTTGGGAGCAGGGTGTGAGTACGCCCATCTATGCGATCAGGGGAATCAGCACCAACAGTTTCGGCATCGGTGGCGAGGCCAGCGTGGCGGTTATTGTCGATGACAGCTACGTCGGGCGAATCAACAGCACCTCGCTCACCATGGTGGATGTGAACCGGGTAGAGGTGTTGCGGGGACCCCAGGGCACCCTGTTCGGGCGCAATGCGACCGCCGGCGCGATTATTATCTATAACAACCAGCCCGTGGACCGATTCGAGGGCGACTACCGGCTGGCGACGGGAGAGTACAACGATCGCGAGGCGGTGCTGACGGTCAACCAGCCGCTGCTGGGCGAACGGTTGATGTTGCGCGCCAGCGGCTTCAGCTACCGGAACGACGGCGACCTGGACAACCGCTGGCTGGCTGAAAATATCGGCGACGAGGACACGTTGGGGGGGCGCCTGGCGCTGCGGTCGATGGCCGGGGACTTCGATATCAACCTTGCCTACGGCTACCAGCGCACCAATACCAATGGCCTGGGTTACGAGACCCTGGTACCGGCCCTGGCGTCTGCCGGCGATGTTCCGCCTGATCCCTTTGATGACCGGCTGGCGACCGACACCAGGACGTATGATGACGTCAGCAACGCCAATGGCCAGCTGCGAGTACTCTGGCAGCCGGACGCGGCCGTGTCGCTGCTGTCGGTGACCTCCTACCACGACAACAACAGCCCCAACCTGTTCGATGTCGACGGCAGCGCCGTTTTCCTGACCACCGCCGGTTTTATCAACCGCCACAGCGAGACCCTGAGCCAGGAGTTTCGATTAACCGGTACCGGCGACACGGTCAACTGGGTGGCGGGCGCAATACTATTCAACGAGGATGTGAGTACCACCGTTCGCCTCACCTATTCGGACATCAACGTGCTTTCCGGGCGCCCGGTCTCCCCCGCCGATTTTGGCCTGCCGTTGCCCGACTTTGAACTCTGCGACGCCACCTCCGACCTGCTGTTTGGCAGTTGCCAGGCGAGCGTGGAAGAGCTGTCCGACCAGAAGGGCGATTACCTCAGCTACGGCATCTATGGCGACGCCAGCTGGACCCTTGACCCGACACTGACTGTCACCGCGGGCCTGCGCTACAGCGCGGACGACAAGGACTTCCAATACCGTTCCGCGCCGGTGGCGAGTGTGACCTCGGCGCTGAACGCGCTCAATGCCGCGCCACTCAATCCCGCCGGCAACCTGCTGGGCTACTCCACCACCGGCGCTCAGCATGTCGACGACAACTGGGATGACCTGGAGGCACGGCTGGCGCTCAACTACCTGGTGAACGACCGGGCCAGCGCGTACGCCTCGGTGAGCAAGGGTTACAAGGCCGGCGGTTTCGAGCCCGCCGCTACGCCGCAATTGTCCGTATTCGACCCCGAACAGGCGTTGTCCGCCGAGCTGGGTGTGCGCGGCGATTTGTGGGCGCAGCAGCTTAGTTACCAGGCCGGGCTGTATGCCTACGACGTGGATGACTACCAGATCCAGGTGATAGAGAACGGTCTCGCGCGCACCGTAAACACGGATGGGGTCGGGGGCTACGGTGCCGAGAGCGAGTTGCGGGTGGTCTTGAGCCCGCACTGGCAACTGCAGCTGGCCTACGCCTATACCGACGCCCGCTTCAAGGATTTTGCAACCGACGCGGGCAATCTCAGGAACAACCGTACCATCCTCACACCGCAGCACAGCGGCTACCTCGGCCTGGACTATTCCAGCGCGCACTACGACTGGGGCCGCCTGGGCCTGATGTGGCGCACCGACTACCAGGGCGAGCTCTATTTCACGGCGCAAAATACGCGGCAGGACCGGCAGGGCGACTTTTTTCGCAGCACCGCGCAATTCAGCTATTTCTACCCGGGCGAGGGCTGGCGGATCGACCTTATCGTACGCAATGTGTTCGACCAAGATGTACTGATTTTCAAGCAGGATGTGGGGGCGGGCGAGGTGGCGCGACGGGCCAGTCCGCGCTATGTTGGCGTCGCCTTCAGTGGCACATTCTGATCAAGCCGGCGCCCTGTACGCACATGGGTTACGGTGTTGCCCCACCGTAGTTTATAGTGGCTTTCCCCAGTTGACTCCCAGGATACCTCCCAGTGGCCAAATCGCCGCCCCCACGCAAGCGCTTCAACAAGGCAGGGCGCCATGCCCCGCAACCTCGCCTGTGGGGCAAGGATGAAGTGTTGATAGAGCGTATGAGCCAGGAGGGCCGGGGCATCGCAACCCGGCTGGGCAAGGTGGTATTCGTCAGCGACGCCCTGCAGGGAGAACGGGTACGGGTACAGTGCACGGCGGTAAAGCGCGATTATGATGAGGCCGCCATGCTCGACCTGGTCGCCGGCAGCGATCCGGCCCCGGCGCGCGTCGCGCCGGAATGCCCGTGCTACCAGGATTGCGGCGGCTGTACCCTCCAGCACTGGTCACTGCCGGCACAACAGTTGCACAAACAGGCCGCCCTGCTGGCGATGCTCCAGCCAATTGCACCGGGCCTCGTTCTGGATGCGCCTGTGACCAGCGCCGCGAGCGGATACCGCCACCGGCTGCGAATGCGTGTCCAGCGCAATGCCGATAAGACCTGCTGGCTGGGCATGCGACGGCGCGGCACCCGCGAGGCGGTACCGGTGAGCAAATGCCTGGTGGCGAACACCCCCGTCAACTCGGTGCTGGGCTGCCTGCCGACCATGCTGGCAACCGTACCCGAGCTGCAGGGCTTGCGGGAAATCGAGATCGACAGTGACAGCACCGGGCAGGTGGGGCTGTGTTGCTATTTCGCTGCCAATCCCGGCGACAGGGCCCTGGCGTCCCTGCGCGCGGCGCTGCTTAGAACACCCATAGTCGCGCTGCGGGTGCGACAGGCCGTGTCGAAAAAATCCCGCCGCGACGAGCAGTGGGATGATGCCGGGGAGGACATGGCCCAGTGGCAGGAATTGTATGCCGCAGGCGAGATGTGCCTTCGCCTGCAATGCCCCGGCGGCGACGGCGAAACCGAATTGAACGCGATGGAATTGGCTTATCTGCCGGGGGATTTCACCCAGACTCACTGGCAGGTCAACGCGGCGCTCGTAGCCCTTGCGCTGGACTGGTTACAGCCGAAAAGCGACGAGCGCGCACTCGACCTGTTCTCCGGCATCGGCAATTTTTCCCTGCCGCTGGCGCGGCGCGTCAGATCGGTTGAAGCCCTGGAAGGTGATGCCGGCATGACCTGCAGGCTAACCCAGAACGCAGCGCGCAATCGCGTCCAGAATATTCGGGCGAGCACGCTTAACCTGATGGCGGAATCACCGGTGCTGCCGCAGGCGGATATCGCGGTGATCGACCCGCCCAGGGCCGGGGCGAAGGCGGTCTGCGAAGTATTGGCCGGCACCGGGCTGAGTCGGCTGGTCTATGTTTCCTGTCACCCCGCGACCCTGGTGAGGGATGCGCGCCTGCTGCAAAAAGCCGGCTTTGCCCTGGAACGGGCCGCCGCTGTCGATATGTTTCCCCATACCGGTCACAGCGAGGCAATAGCCTTTTTCCGGCGGGAAGCGAAACGCTAGCGCACCGGCAATTTCGCGAGAGAAGCCGGCCATACCCACCCTCTTTTGCGGGGGGAGTTACGTCTCCTCCACACTGGGTTATGCTCTGACTGACAGCCGCGCCGGAGAACCGACATGCTATTCCACCAGATTGCCACTGAACGCGGCTGCCAATCCTATTTCATTGCCTGTGAGCATGCCTGTACGGCTATCGTCATCGACCCGGAGGAAACACTGATAGACCGCTACCTCGGCCTTGCGGCACAGGACGGGGTGCGCATTCACTACGTGCTGGACACCCACACCCACGCCGATCATTTCTCCGGCACCATCGAGATGGCGCGGGAACTGGGCGTGCCGGTGATCATGCACCGCGACAGCCCCGCGCCCTATGTCGACCTGCGGGTGGATGACGGCGAGAAGATCAACCTCGGCAAGCTGTCGCTGAATATCCTCCACACCCCGGGCCACACCGCCGACTCGATCTGCGTGCACCTTGAAGACCGGGTATTTACCGGCGATACCCTGTTGATCGGAGGCTGCGGCCGCTCCGACCTGCCCGGCGGTGACCCGGAGCAGTTGTACCACAGCCTGTTCAACAAGCTGTTACTGCTCGACCCGGCCACCAGGGTCTACCCGGCACATATCTACAATAACCGCGAGCACTCCACGCTGGCGGAGGAAATGGCCGACAACCCGCGCCTGCAACTGAAAGAGCGGGCCGACTTTGTCGCCCAGATGCGCACACTGCGCCTCAGGGAGCCCGATCACCTGTCGGAGGCATTGCGTACCAACCTCAGCGGCGGCAAGACTGTCGAGCAGTTGATCGCCGCGGCCGCCCGCAATGTTTCGTTCATGTCACTGGAGGAGGTGCGACGGCGCATAGCGACCGACGACCCCGGGGTAATGCTGCTGGATGTGCGCGAGCGCGACGCCTTTGAGCGGGGCCACATACCCGGGGCGACCCACATTCCTCGTGGCCAGCTGGAACTGCGGGTCAACCAGGCCCTGCCGGACCCAACCAGGCGCATCGTGGTGTACTGCGAGGTGGGCAGGGTATCCACCCTGGCCACCGCCACCCTGCGGGAGATGGGCTTTACCCGTGCGGTCGCGCTGGACAAGGGCATGCAGCAGTGGATCGAGAACGGCTACCCGGTTGAATCGGGGGCTAGCTGATACGCGCCAGGTAATCCAGCAGGATGGCGTTGAGTTCGTCCGCCGCCTCCAGCGGCAACATATGCCCCGACTTCGGAATCATCTTTACATCGACGAGGTTGGGGAAGATCGCCCGCATCAGGCCGATGGGATCCTCGCCGTGAAAGCCCTCCAGGTCCACGTCGCGTTCACTGCCGATAAACCAGGCCTGCACCTCGCTGCGCACCCCTTCGAAGGGTTTGCGCTGCAACCACTTGATGTCCATCGAGCGGTACCAGTTGAGTCCCCCGGTAAAACCCGATTGACTGTATTCTGACACAAAAAACTCGAGTTCCAGTTCGCTCAGCCAGGGCCAGGGTAATGGCGGCGGCTCGGGCATGGCGTCGATATAAGCGGTGCCGGGCGGGTGCCTGAACACGTCGAAATAATTCGCCGCACCGCTCAGTATCCACATCACCTTGCGCAGGAACTCCCTGGGCGCGGCGGCCAATTCGACATCGGCCCGGGGCGGCTCGCGGAAATACTCGATATGGAGAAAGTGCTGCTCGCCCATCTCGCGGTACTCGGTGAGGGGCGACTTATCGGGATTGTGCGGCGCGGCGGGGTTTTCCAGGCAGATAATCGCCTGCACCCGTTCCGGGTGGCGCAATGCCAGGTCCTGGATGGCGAAGGCGCCAAAATCGATACCGACAAAGATCGCCCGCTCGATCCCACAGTGATCCAGCAGGCCGATGAGATCGGCGGTGATCTCATCGACGCCGTAGGCCTCGGGCTCATCCGGTGCTTCGCTCTGGCCCATGCCGCGCATGGAGGGGGCGATCACGCGATAGCCCGCGTTGGCCAGCACCGGGATCTGCCGGTGCCAGCTGAACCAGAGCATGGGGAAGCCGTGGCACAATACCACCGCGGGCTTGCCGGTAGCGACGCCATTTCGCGATCGGCCCGGTGCAGCAGCCGCGGCCTGTTCCACGTAGTGCATCTGGATATTATTGATAATGGCGTAATGGTGGCGCCAGCCTGGGGCAACGCGGGTCATGGCTTACCTGCTCGGGGAAACGATCCGGGGGCTATTGTAACCCCCGATGCGCCCGGCAGGGGGCAACGATGCGTGCCGGGAACCGGGCGATCCGTCTCGGGCCATTGCGCCTATTCCTGCATGCCGTGGTACAACAACCGGACCAGCAGTCGGGCGCCGTCATTTTGCTTGAGCTCCGCATAGCGCGGGCCATCCCGCTTGCCGATGTCGCGGATATCCGCCATCAGCTCGGGGTGGAACTGGCACGTGAAGGAGCGGCGAATACTGTGTGTTTCCCAATCCTTGTAATAAATGCAGGTGGTGGACACCTCGGTCCAGTTGGTCGAGTCGACCGCGGTTTGCGACAGGATTTCCACGGCATAGGGCAGGTTCAGCATCCACGACAGCGGGCTGACGGCGACCTGGTAGCGCACAGGCACGATAGTGTCGTGTAACAGCTTGTAGGCCCAGTTGGCGAACAGGGCGGCCTCCTCGTTTACCTCGTCGCTATGGAACATCTCGATCTGCAGCTCCCGTTCCATTTTCAGCATGGTATCGATCACGCCTTCCAACTCGTCGGCCACCAGCGCATGCGCCTCGTGCAGTTCACTCGGAATATGCCCGGCGCCGCTGCGTCGGCGATAGGGCAGCAGGCGCCGGGTACCCACCTCCACCTGTTCATTGGGTGCCACCGCGAACAGGGTGTCATGCCAGCCCTTCGCCAGCGTCTTGCCATCCTTTATCACAGGCAGCGCCGCGGCCACAGCCGCTATTCGCTCACACACCCGCTGGAGGGAAGTAATGGCGGTCCGCTCCATATCGAGGGGCAGGTGAACCAGATCGGCCACCTCGCGCACCGCCCGCTTGATCAGGCGGATATGGGAGGCCGCCGCCAACTGGTGCCCCAGGCAGATAAAAATACTGGGACCACTGCTGGGGTAGCGATGCAGCAACAGTTCATCAGTCAGGCCCAGCACGTCCTCCAGGCTGGCGTTGGCGCCGTTGAAACTGGCAGCGTCGTGCACCGAAGGGTTGCCGCCCTGCACTATGGTGGCTATACCGGCGCCGAGGACGCTGGCGATCCGCTTGTTATTGGACACCCCGCTGTGCCAGACCGGAAAGAGTATGGTGTCGGCGTCGGCCACCTGCTGCAGAATATAGGCGATATTCTTTGAGGCCCTGACATCCTCCCCCTGCAGGTTGATGCCAACGTGCTGCCAGGGCTCTATCACCGCCACGCTGTGCCGGTAGATCTCCGGCAGGCCCAACAGCAGGTCGAGTTCCAGCCGCGAACTGATCACTTTTTCCAGCGGCGGTGCCACTCCCCACTCGAACAGCCGACTGTCCACCAGCATATCCCGCCCGGGAAAAGGCGTCGGCGAATCCCTGTCATTGAGGAAGTAGCCCAGCAGGGCATGAATGGACTGGGGACTGGCGGCGTGGCGGCCCAGAATACCCGGGCGGGTGCGCCAGCCCAGTTGCTGCAGCAACGCAGCCTGAATGGCGGCGGGATCAACAGGGGATTTCAAGAGTGGTCAGCCTGTAACAGGAAAGAACAGGCATTGGCAGCAATTTTCGAGCCAACGGCCCCTGAATACAGCAATGTTGAAAGGGACAAGGCCTGTACAGGTAATACGGCCTGACGCCGGGCACCTGAACCGCAACTCAACAGTGCTGAGCCACGGCCATGCACCAGTTTCGTGCGCGCTCGAGTCATTTCAGGGCAATGCGGTATTGCCCACCGGTGTTGTCCTGGCGCCGGCTACAGTGGTGCCGAGCCCTTTTTAGCGAGAAAAATCGTGTGGTGGCTGCCCTTGCCCGGACGCGCCCGCACGGAGCGTACCGAGGTGTGAAAGCCCGTTTTTTTCAGACGGATGACAAACATCGGGTCGGGCCCGGCGGACCAGACGGCCAACATCCCCTCGGGGCCCAGCGCCCGCTGCATGGCCTTCAGCCCGGCCACTGAGTACAGCCACTGGTTATCGTCCCGGGTAAGGCCCTCGGGCCCGTTGTCGACATCCAGCAGTATCGCGTCGAAGGCGTTTTGCGCGTTCGCCACCAACCCGGCCACGTCGCCAATGTGGACTCGGGTGCGACTGTCCTGCAATGGCTGGCCCGCGCATTCACCGAGCGGCCCCCGGTTCCAGTCGACCACTGCGGGTATCAGTTCCGCCACGGTTACCACCGCGGAAGCCGGCAGCATCCGCAGTGCGGCCGCCAGGGTAAAACCCATACCCATGCCGCCTACCAGCACCCTGGCGCCGGCCGCTGTTTTCAACCGCGCGCAGCCCAGTTCCGCCAGCGCCTCCTCCGAACCGTGTACCCGGCTGTTCATCAACTCGCCGCGAATGCCGGACAGGCGAATGGAAAATTCCTTGTCGCGCCGGGCCAGGGTAAGCGTCCCGCCGTTATTGGGAATCTCGACGGCGGCCAGTTTTATCCATTTATTCATGTTGTCTCAACCCGGGAGAAACGCCCGGCGGACTTTCTCCAATAACATTTCCGGAATGTCGCGATATAACTTCCGGGAAAAACCTGCCGATAACACAATCTCAGCGACCCGTCGCCGTTCCGGATGCCGGGCGCGATGCCGGCAGTGCCAGCGCCAGGCCGGCCGCCAGTACCAGCGTAGCGGCCAGGCACTGTAACACCAACTGGTAATTGCCGAGGGTGTCGTAGGCGTAACCCGCCAGCGGGGCGCCCACCAGGCCGAAAGGCAGGAACAGTGGCATCTGGGCACCGTTGACCTGGCCAATATTCGCCGCGTCAAAATAGCGAGAGTTGAGATACGGATGCATGGGTATGAAGCTACCCGCGGCAAACCCTATCGTACCGACCGCGGCAAAAACGGCGGCAGGACTTTGCGCCATCAACAACAGGCCGATGCCCCCCGCCTGGAGCAGCAGCAGCGCCGCCGCAATCCAGCGAGCGCAGGCCCGCCCTGCATCCCCCAGCCAGGCGACGCCCGCCTTACCCACCATCCCCCCCATGCCGCCGGCGGACAGAAACAACCCCGCTTCGGAGATGGAGAAGCCCGATTGCACGAAATGCGGCGGGTAGCAGATGCCGATCACCAGCGACACATTGAGCGCCATCGCCACGCACAAGCCGATGAGCCAGAACTCCGGCCGACGGTAGATGCCGGCCTCTGTCCCGCCGTGACCGGGGGCTGCCGCGGCTGCGGTATTGGCCGGGATACCCGCAAGCACCAGCACGCAAAGTAGCAGCAATAACCCCATGGCCAGGTACAGCAGCGCCAGGCGCCAGCCAAACTGCGCCATAAGCACACCGACCAATGGCGGCAATAACATCGTGGCGACGCTGATCCCCATGGCGGCCATGGCCAGCGCCCGCGCCTCCCGCCCGGGGTAGATTTTCACCAGCAGGCCATTGATCACCACGGGGCCGTACATGGTCAGCCCCAGTGCGAAAACCAGGAAACCCGCCGCCGCCAGCCACAGGGAGGGCGCCAGGCTGATAAGGCACAGCGACAACATCGCGCAAAATATGCCCGTCAGCACAAGGGCCCGAATGGACACACGATCGGCCAGCCTGCCCACCACCGGGGCTGCGAACGCGGGCACCAGCAGCAGAGCGACCGGGCCGATATTGATGGTGGCGGCGCCCACGCCGAACTCACGCGACAGCGGTTCCACGAAGAAACCGTAGATGCCCAGCAGGCCCACCCCGAAGCCGAGGCAGGCCATGCCGCTGAAAGCGGGCAACCACTGGCGCAAGCGTCAGGCTCCCGCGCTGTGTTTGCGCGACCGGGCGCCTGGGTCGAACGGCCCAATGGAGAGGCGAATGGCTGTTACGGGGTGAACGTCATACCGGTCCGCGTGGAGCCGACTCATGCGAACATGGCCGCATCGGGCCCTATCCTGTTCGCCACCACCTGCAACTTCGCGCGGTCGAGGCCGTAGAAGCGCACGGCGTTGTCGCCCAGGATCTTGCGGCCATCGGCCTCCGGGAAGTCCGAAAATGTTGTCTTGAAATACTCCGCAGTATTGGGCCAGGTGCCCTCCGGGTGCGGGTAATCGCTGCCCCACATGATCTGGTCCGTGCCGATAGCCGTCCGCAGTTCGAGGTCGGCCCTGGGCACGCAGGAGGCGCCGATGGCGATATTGCGTCGATAGTACTCGCTGGGTGCCATGGAAAGGTGGGAGCGGAAATCACCCAGCTTGGCGGAAAACTGCACGTCGCGGTAGTTGTGATCCAGCAGGCGCAACCACGGTGGCAGCATGAACATGGTGCCGCCTTCCACGATAACCACTTTCAGTTTTGGATAACGCTCAAACACTCCGCCCCAGATCATGAACGTCAGCGGGCGGTAGAGCCACCACATGACCTCGGAGACATACACACCCATGGCACCGGGCAGCTGTTCGCTGCTGTCTTCCACCGGCCAGTTCTGGCCTAAGTATTCCGGGTGCGGCGCCGGCCCGGAGTGAAAGTGAACAATCACACCGAGGTCCTCGCACACTTCCCAGAACGGGTCGTAGCGGGTGTGGTGGTAGGGCGGATGCTCACCCCACAGGGTGGGGATCATCACCGCCCGCAGGCCGTTGTCTACACACCAGCGCACGGCCTCCACCGCCTGCTGCACATCCCACAACAGCGGAATGGAGGCCACGCCAAGATGTCGCACCGGATCGTTGGCACAGAATTCCGCCAGCCAGCGGTTGTGCGCCATCGCCCCGGCCCACTGCAGTTCAGGGACAGCATCCCGCGGCGACAGCCCCAGGCCGGCACCGAAGGGCGGGGTGTTGAACTCGGTGATGCCGTCCGGAAACAGCACCTCGGCGGCAATGCCGTCGCCCGCCAGCATATTGAGGCGCTCGCCATAGTCCCAGGCCCCGGTCAGCTGTTGCCGGATGGGCGCCCGCCAGGCCTCGTTGATTTCGTGGATGAGGAAACTCCTGCTCGCCTTTTCCATCATCTCGAGTTGCACCGGCACGGCCATGTCCAGCATCGCGTGGTAGCGGGCTTCCACATAGGGTTTGTAGTCGGCGATAGGCAGGCCGGCATGGCAATCGGTGGAAACCACGATCAGACGATCAGACATCAGCGGATACTCGCAATTATTGGCCGGAGAGTGACCGTGCCGGTCACGACTTGAACTTGCACATATGTATACAAATTAATTTACTGGCCGGATGAATGCAACATTCATTGATCCGCCTGAAAACCTTTTGGCCGGCTGTTTGAAATACTTATACCGTTGGGCACCAGGCCGTGGGCTGCTCGGCGCCCTGCTACCCCTGGCTCGCCCCGCCCTACGCGGAGATGTAGCTGAGCCCCGGTGACCCTAAGGCAGTGGCCCCGCCACCTGGCTGCCCCTGATCAACCGGCCGGGCACCGCGCCGGTATAACGCCCGTTTTCCATAATGACCTCACCGGCCACTATCGTCGCCACATAACCCCGGGCGCCCTGGAACATGCGGCGCCCGCCGGCGGGTAAATCGAAGATGATCCCGGGGGGCTCCAGTTGCAACTGGTCGAAGTCAATAATATTGAGATCGGCCTTCATTCCCACTTCCAGGGTGCCGCGGTCCCCAAGCCCCACGCAGCGGGCGGTATCGTGGGTCTGCATTTTCACCACCTGTTCCAGGCCGAAGCGATGGCCGCGCTGGCGGTCGCGCACATAGTAGCTGAGCATCTGGGTGGGAACGCTGGCGTCGCACAGCACCCCGCAGTGGGCGCCGGTATCGGCCAGTGACAGCACCGTTGTATCGTCTTCGAGCAGCGCCACCTGGCGGCTGAGGTCGTTGGCACCGTAGCCGAAGCAGGGGAAATAGACCACGTTGCTGCCGTCGTTTTTCATCATCACATCGTAGCAGTACTGCTGGGGCGACACCCCGGTTGCCGCTGCCCTGGCCGCAATGCTGTCGCCGGGGGCCGGCTCATAATTGGGCGGATTACCCAGTTCGTAAAGCTTGTCGTAGCCGCCGATGATGGTGTCCATGAATGCATCGCCCATCAGCGGCAGGGGCTCGGCCAGGATAGCCGCACGCACTTCAGGTTTGCGCAACTCGGCCAGGCGCTCTTCGTGAGACATGATGGACAGGCGCGCGTAATTGCTGTGGAAGCTGAAGGGGTTCACTGTGCCATCCCAACTCAGCAGGATATTGACCGGGCGGGCGCCAACGTGTGGCACCAGCCGGGCGCCCTCGGCGTTGGCCTTGCGCACGTATTCCAACTGCCTCTGCACCCGCTCCCAGTCCTGCTCTTCGCGGAAAAACAACACGAAGTTGATCTGGCACTGGTTGTCGATGGACAGGCGCTTCATCCAGTCCATCTCTTTTTCCCAGTCCTTGAAGTCCGATACCAGGCCGTAGATGCCCTTGCCGCCCAGTTCGCCAATCACGCTGCCTATGCCCATCAACTCCGCTTCATCGGCGTAGGTGCCCGGCATGGCGCCGCCGGCGCGGGTAGTGTGCAACTCGGTGCGGGAGGTGGTGAAGCCCAGGGCACCCACCTCGATCCCCTCCCGGACGATGGCGGCCATGCGCGCCACGTCCTCGGTGGTCGCGGGCTCGTTGTTGGTGCCGCGATCACCCATGACATAGGTGCGCACCGCGCAATGGGGCACCTGCGCACCCACGTCGATGGCGCGGGGAAACTGCTCGACTGCGTCGAGGTACTCGGGGAAGCTCTCCCAGTTCCACTGCACCCCCTCGTGCAGTGCGGCGCCGGGAATGTCCTCCACGTCTTCAACCACCGCGATCAGGCGGTCGTGGGCCTCGTCGCTGGGCTCACAGGGGGCAAAGCCGATACCGCAATTACCCATGATCAGGGTGGTGATACCGTGATTGGCCGCCGGGCTGCACAACGGATCCCAGGTGGCCTGGCCGTCCATGTGGGAATGCACATCCACCCAGCCCGGGGTGAGCAGCTTGCCGCCGGCGTCTATTTCCCGCCGGCCCTGACCCGCGACCACACCTACTGCAGCAATCCTGCCGCCGGTCACGGCCAGGTCCCCACCGAAGGCCGGCCGGCCCGTACCATCGACAATTTGAGCGTTGCGTATCACCAGATCGTACATGGCGCCTGCCTCTTAATGTTTTCTTGAATCCCTAAAGATACTCGCGGTGCCACACAAATACACCCGCCTGGCGCGGCTACCTCAGCACCGCGCCGCGCAAAGCCTGTGCTGGTATGCATTGTCAAATCCTGATCAGGCGGCAACCGGGGTTTGGCCCAACAGGTGTTTGACACCCCCCTGAACTCCCGCAGCATTTCAGGCTATACTGCCGCCATGCTCGCCCCGCTGCCGACAAGACTTGCCCTGATCGCCGTACTGGTATTTGCCCAGGCGCTGTACGCGGGCCACAGCGTGGTGCACGATCCCGGCGGTTCGTCGGATTGCCAGATCTGCCTGCAAACCTCCGTCGGCGGCGCCGCCCTGCCCACCAGCGGTTTCGCAAACGATATCCCCGTCTACGTCCCGATTCGTCCTGAGTGCTATACAGCTCCGGTTGCGCCGGCGTTTCTTACCTTCTCCCACCAGAGCCGCGCCCCTCCCCTGCTCCCGGTCTGATTATCCGGGCGCTGCCGTAAAAACGGCAGCGGATGCTTTTTTTTGAAAAAGGGGAACCCCAATGAATCGCGCTATTTTTTGGCCCGGTGCGCTGCCGGCAGTACTGCTTGCGACCCTGCCTGTACACGCCCAGACCGACCAGGACCTCGACGCCATCAGGGCCGAGCTCACGGCGCTGAAAGCGCAGTATGAAACACGCATACAGCTACTGGAGCAGCGCCTGAGCGCCGCCGAGCAGCAGCTCGCCGATGAACAACAGGCGCCGGCGACGGAAGCCGGCGCGAACTACGCCGCCGCGCCGGCGCCCGGCCCGGCAACGCTGCCCGCATCGGTACCCGTTCCAGCGCCCGCCAACAGTTACGCCAGCGCGGGCAACGAGTTCAATCCGGCCATGGGGATCATTCTGAACGGCGCCTACCGCGCCTATGAACATAATCCCGAGGACTACGCCATCCCCGGCTTTCCCTTGGGCGGCGAAACAGGGCTACCGGACCGGGGCTTCAGTATCGGCGAATCGGAATTCGTTTTTACCGCCAACGTGGACGACTGGTTCTTCAGCCGCGTGACCGCGGCTATCGAGCAGGAGGATGGCGATTTCAATACCAGCATCGAGGAGGCGTTTCTCGATACCCTCAGCCTGCCGGCGAACACCACCCTGCGCTTCGGCCGCTTCTACTCCTCGGTGGGCTACCTGAACGACAAGCACGTCCACAGCTGGGACTTTGCCGACCAGGCGCTGCCCTACAGCGCCTTTATGGGTACACAGTACGGTGACGACGGTATACAGCTGCGCTGGTTGGCACCGACCGACCTGTACGTGGAACTGGGCGCGGAGTTATTCCGCGGCGCCAGCTATCCCGCCGCGGGCGATGCCCACAATGGCAGGGGCACCCAGACCGTGTTCGGCAAGATCGGCGGTGACGTCGGCATCAGCAACAGCTGGACGGCCGGTTTGTCCTGGTTCAACGCCGATGCACGGGACCGCGATTCCGGCGATGAGGATGACCCCCTGGCCTTCGACGGCACCACCGAAATACTGATAGCTGACCTTGTCTGGAAGTGGGCGCCCAACGGCAACATCCGCGACCGCAGCCTTGTCTTCCAGACCGAGTACCTGTGGCGCAACGAGAACGGCGACTACCTGCTGCCAACACCGGACACCCCCGTGCCGATCGATGCCGACACCTCCGGCTGGTACGCCCAGCTGATCTACCAGTGGCAGCCGGGCTGGCGCGCGGGGGTGCGGGTAGACGGCCTGAGCCTGGACGACCCCGGCCCGCAATTTACCGGCAGCCAACTGGAAGCCCTGGGCGATGACCCGCTGCGCTATACCCTGATGTTCGATTACTCACACAGCGAGTTTTCCCGCATTCGCCTCCAGTTCGAACGCGACGAGACCGGGCTGCAGAACAACAACCAGCTCACCCTGCAGTACATCATGAGCCTGGGCGCCCACGGCGCCCACGAATTCTAGGACGACGCCATGAATATCCAGACAGTGTTCAAACTTCGCAACACGCCCGCAGTGCTGGCCGCTGGATTGCTGCTGGGGTTGCTCGCCACCAACAGCGCCCGGGCCGCCGTCCAGGTGTTCGCCTGCGAACCGGAATGGGCGGCCCTGGCGGTGGAGGTCGGCGGCGAGGGCGTCGAGGTCATCTCGGCCACCAACGCGCTGCAGGATCCCCACTACATCCAGGCCAGGCCCAGCCTGATCGCCGGTGTTCGCAAGGCAGACCTGCTGGTCTGCTCCGGCTCGGGGCTGGAAGACGGCTGGCTGCCCCTGCTGCTGCGCAAGGGCAACAACCCGAAGCTACAGCCGGGCCAGCCCGGTAACCTCGTCGCCAGCCAGTATGTGAACCGGCTGGAAATACCGGCTGTGCTGGACCGGGCGCAGGGCGATATGCACGCCCAGGGAAATCCACATATCCAGACAGACCCGCGCAACATCACCCTGGTCGCCCGGGTGCTGGCTGAGCGGCTGCAGCAGATAGACCCGGCCAATGCAGAAGCCTACGGCGCAAGGCTCGCGGCCTTTGAGGAAAAGTGGCGTGCGGCCATTGCCGGGTGGGAGGAACGGGCGGCGCCGCTGCGGGGCAAGCGCGTGGTATTGCACCACCGCAGCTGGGTCTACATGGATAATTGGCTGGGACTGGAAGAAGCAGCCATGCTGGAAAGCAAGCCCGGCTTGCCGCCCAGCGCGGCCCACCTCAATGAACTGCTGCAGCAGTTGCAGGCGGCACCGGCAGCGCTGATCATCCGCACCCCTTACAACGACCCGCAGCCATCCGAATGGCTGACCAAACAGACAGGCATAGCCAATGTCGCCCTGCCTTTCACCGTAGGCGGAACCAGCGATGCGACCGACCTGTACACCCTGTTCGATACCACCATCCGGCTGTTGCTGGACAAGACAGGAGCCGCGAATGGGCAGTGACTTTGACTTCACGATCGTCGGGCCGGCGCTGCTGGCGGGTATGCTGGTGCTGTCCACCCATGTGCCGCTGGGCAAAAGAGTGCTTGAGCGCGGCATTATCTTTATCGATCTGGCCATCGCCCAGGTGGCGGGGGTCGGTGTCATCCTTGCCAACAACCTCGGCTGGGAAGCACACGGCTGGGAGGTCCAGCTGGTGGCGGTCGGTGCGGCCATGCTCGCCGCCCTCAGCCTGAACGTGACGGAAAAGCACTGGCCCGATATCCAGGAGGCCCTGATCGGTGTGCTCTTTGTTCTGGCCGCCACCGCCAGCGTCCTGCTACTGGCCGACAACCCCCACGGCGGCGAACACCTCAAGGAACTGCTGGTGGGACAGATCCTGTGGGTGGACTACCGGCAGCTCCTGCCCATCGCGGCGGTGTATGCGCTGCTGCTGGCGGTCTGGTTCAGGCTGGGGAGTCGCATGCCCACCCTCGGCTTTTACCTGGTCTTTGCGGTGTCGATCACAGCCTCGGTACAGCTGGTGGGCGTCTACCTGGTATTCAGCAGCCTGATTGTCCCGGCGCTGGCCACCCGCAGGCTGGCCCCGCGGCACCAGTTGCCCGCAGCCTGGTGTATAGGGCTGCTGGCCTATGCCGGCGGCATCGGCCTGTCGATGGTGCTCGACTATCCCACCGGCGCGTTGATCGTCTGGGTAATGGCCGTCATGGCGATGGCGGGCGCCTGGAGTTTGCCCCGGCTATTGCGCCAGCCCAGCAACCAGGCGGTATCAGCCCTGTTCCAGCGCGAAGGTTAGCCCGGCATTGCGCTGCAGGCGGTCGATCAGCAACTCTCCCAGCGCCGCTGCGGGCGTCCAGATACCCCCGGCAGCGGCCTGTGGATTCCTGAGCAGGCACACGGCAGTCTCCGCGATCATTTTCGAGGTCGAACCATAACCCGGATCCATGTCGCCCTTCACACTGGCGCGCAGGGTTTCACCCTGGCCTGTTGCGCCGACGAACAGCAGGTCATAGAAGCCGGTTTCCCGCTGTTCCCTGGTCGGCCCATCTCCCGGCCGGGTGGGGTCTGTGGCCATGGATTTGTCCCCGGCAATAGCCCTGGCCATGGCCTCACCCTCGTCACCCGGCCCGGTAAGGAACATCTCATCGTAGACAAAATCAACGCCATAGCGGTGGTTCAGCAGCAGGTTGGATCGGTGGATGTTCTTGGTGTTGACAGTTGCCATCACAAAAGGGGCGACCCAACTGCCCAGCACCTCGTCGTACTCGGGTTTCATCCCCGTCGGCTGCCCGGGGCCGGTAAAACCGGGGGTGAGGGCGAAAGGGTTCATCAGGAGCGCGCCCAGGGTCGGGTCCTTTGCCGCCGCCGCCATGGTCACCTTAAAACTGGCCAGGGTACCGCCAGACCACACCCCTTTCATGCCCCTCACCCGGCCCCGGACGCGGGGCAGCACCCTGCCAAACGCCTGCTGCGCCCTGTCCTGTAAATACATGACTCCCAGGTCGAAGGGAATGGAATCGAAGCCACAGGAAAACACGATGCGGGCGCCACTTTTTGCAGCCGCCGCGGTGTGCGCGTCGATCATCTGTTTCATCCAGGTGGGTTCGCCGCAGAGGTCCACATAATCGGTGCCGGCGGCGGCACAGGCCGCAACCAGTTCTGAACCGTAGAGCTGGTAAGGGCCTACCGTGGTGATCACTACCGCCGCCCGCCGCACCATCGCGGTGATGGATGCCGGCTCATCCGCGTCGCAGATGACCAACGGGATTGTCGCGGAAATACCCAGTTCCGCGCGCACGCTCTCCAGCTTCGCCAGGCTTCTTCCCGCCAGCGCCCAGCTGACAGCGCCGTTGTCCCCGTACTGTTTGTGCAGGTACTCGGCGACCAGCTTGCCGGTGTAGCCCGTTGCGCCGTAGACGACGATGCCGATTTCCCGTTCACTTTTCATTCGCTCAAGTCCTGTGTGGATAGTTTGTAGGGGGACAGACTGTGTACCCCTTGCGCCGGGTATGCCCGGGCGTTAACGGCGGGTTTGCCAGCGCGTGTGCGTCCGGCTCATCCGCCGGATCGGACGGCCTGACTCAGCGCTTTTTCTTCGCCCTGGCACCGGTCTTGCCAGCCATCATCTTCGCGATCTTGCCGGACATCTGCATGCCCGGCACTGCGCCCAGGAAATGGCCCTTGCCCACCGGCACACCATTGTGGCGCAGGATGTTGTAGGCCGAGGTGTAGTGGAAATAGAAGTTGGGCAGCACCCAGCCGTTCAGGTAATCCTGGCCGTTGAAGGCCAGGGTCCCTATCGGCATCTTGATGACAATCTCCCTGCTCTCGCTGCCTGCAAACTGGGCCGGCTTCAGGCCGCGAATAAAATCCAGCACGCGCTTGATGCGGTCCTGCAGCTCGGCGAAGGTGGTTTCATTGTCCGCAAAGACCGGCGGCTCAATCCCGGCCAGGCGGGCGCTGCAGCCCTTGGCGTGGTCGGTCGCGATCTGTACCTGCCGGGTCAAAGCGAACATGTCGGGCGCCAGGCGCGCATTCAGCAGGACGGCGGGATCGATACCCCTGGTCTTGGCATCACTGGCGGCAAACTTGAGGATGGCGGAGAGATTTTTCAGGTTGTGGACAAACACCTGGGCGGAAGCCTTATACATCAGATTGCTCATTGTTGCTAACTCCTGGAACGGGTTGGGGGATAAACCGGGTACATAGCATAGTGCAGAGTCGGCGGGACTGCCTAGCGCGGAAATGTTACAACAGGCGGCGCATGGCCCGGGCCGATTCCTCCCGGGCGGAGCGGGACCACAACAGCGCCAGGGTACGCGCAAGGACGGCAAGGTCGCCGCAGAAACTCGCGTGTTGCAAGGAGTCGATCTGCATATGGACCTTGGCCGGCTGAAAGCGCTCGAGATAAGCCGTTTCGGCCCCGGCCTGCCCGGCCAGTACGGCATCCTCGGCCAGGAAATACAGGGCAGCGGGATCGGTGATGCCCGGGCGCACGGACAGCAAGCTGTCAAGCTGATCACGGGCCAGGGCCACTGCATGGGTCGGCGGCATCGGGCGCGGACCCACCAGGCTCATATCCCCGCGCAGCACATTCACCAACTGGGGAAATTCGTCCAGGCGCCAGCGTCGCAGCCACAGCCCGATCCGGGTAATGCGCGGGTCATCCTCCGGGGCAACGCTGCTGATCGTCCCGGTCCCGGGCCGAAGCGTACGGAACTTGTACAGGGTAAACAGCCTGCCGCCACGGCCTAACCGCTGCTCCCGGTACAGCACAGGCGGCCCGTCAACGGCCAGAACCAACAGCGCCAGGAGGGCCATCAAGGGTAACAACAGTCCAATCCCCAGGCCCGCCGCCACGAAATCAAACAGGCGCTTGAACACCGCATCGGCCCCCGACCGGGGGCGTACAGGGCCGTCAGCCACCGGCCAGCACGCCGACGGTGGCGCCGATGGAGTACAGCACAAAGGCCAGCAGAGCCGCCGGTTGCACGGGCTTGTGCCGATGGAAGCTCTCCGGGTCCCGCCAGGTCCAGTAGCAGGCCATGGCGGCAGCCGGGGCGGCGAGGAAACCCAGCAGAATCGCCGCGGACATACCGGTGAGCACGGGCAGGACCACCAGGGCCGCGAAGCCTGCAAGGTAGATCAGGGGCAACAGGCGTGCCGCCCGCTGCTTGCCAAGGCGGGCAACCATATTATTTTTACCCGCACCGAGATCGGCATGGTAATCCGGGAACTCATTAACCCAGAGGAAGGCGGCGATCAGCACGCCCAGGGGTACGGCCAGCCAGACGGGATCGGCCGCATACTGACCGGTCATCAGCACGTAAGTACTCAGGGCGATAATGGGTCCGTAGCAGATCACCACGTCCAGTTCGCCAAGGCCGCGATAGGCCAGTTGCAGCGGCGGCCCGTGATAGGACCAGCCCAGCACCAGGCCCACTGCACCCAGCCAGAACAGGGCCGGCTCGCGCCCGAACACCATCAGCGCACCCAGTGCCAGGCCTGCAAAAGCGAAGCCGAAGGCGATCGCCCAGGTCTGGCGCCGGGTAAGGATGCCGTCCACCAGTACCCGCTTGCCGCCGGAGAAATCGGTGCGATCTTCCGGTTTCACCGCCAGGTCGGTGCCGGAATCGTAGTCGTAAACATCACCCCAGGCATTCTTCGCGACTTCCATGCAAAACATGGCCAGCCCGAGCACCAGTAGCCAGGCCCAGGAAAAATGCGGGTGACCCGCTGCCAGCGCGGCGCCAATGGACATCGACGCGGCAGAGGTAATACTGATTTTCGGGTCCGCGAGGCGCCACAGGCCGGCGCTGAACTTTGCATCAAACATGGCTGTCGTTATTCCTCTGCAGTAAATGGCGGTGTGATGTCCGCAACCGGATGCATTCCACCGGTGCAATACTACTCCTCACCAGCCAGCAGTTGAATTAACCCTACGCCGCTGGCGCCGCGGGTCTACAATCGCGGGTCCGTCGAAGCGTAGCAATCGATGCATTCACCGACCAGGCAGCTATTTACCACGAGCGCGGTGGGACTGGCCTGTTTTGCATAGCGGCGGCTATTACTGTCAATAACGAGATTTATTGTCGGGCAGTTCAATGATGTAAGCCGATCGATGCCGGTATCACTCCCCACGTCGTGGACCGTTCCCGATCGTGTATGTAACACTTGCGCACACATTGACTGACGGGAGGTATCAGAGCATGAAAGATTTTGCAGGAAAAGTCGCGGTTGTCACCGGTGGCGCCAGCGGCATAGGCCGCTCGCTGGTAAAGGAACTGCTCGCCGCAGGCGCGAAAGTAGTGATCGCCGACGTGGAGCAGAGCGCGCTCGATCGGGTGTTGAAGGAGTTTTCCGCGTCGGGTGAGGTGATGGGCGTGGTAACAGACGTGCGCAGCGCACAGTCCTGCGAGGCTCTGGCGTCGAAAGTGTACGCCACCCATGGCGCCTGCCACCTGCTGTTCAACAATGCCGGCGTGGCCGCCCCGTCGGCCAACGTCTGGGAAACCACCGCCAACGACTGGACCTGGGTTCACGGCGTCAATGTGCACGGCGTGATGCACGGCATCCGCGCCTTCGTCCCGCGCATGATCGCAGCGGGCGAGGAGGGGCACATCATCAACACCTCGTCCGGCGATGGCGGTGTTTCGCCGCTGCCCTACCAGTCGGTGTACGCCGCCAGCAAGGCGGCGGTTTCGTGCCTGACCGAATGCCTGGCGGCGCAGTTGCAAACCGAGGGCACAAAACTGGGGGCCTCCATTTTCTACCCCTCCGGCGGCCTGCTCGACACCGGCATCTGGACCACGGACCGCAACCGGCCGGCTGATCTGGCGCGGGAGAAACCCTACGCGCCGGTGCCAACCGTGCAGGATTTCAAGGTGGCGGCCGAAGCTGCGGGCATGGAACTGCCGATACAGGACCTCGACGAACTGGCGCGCTACTGCCTGCAGGGCATCGCCGAGCGGCGCTTTATCATCATGATCGGCCTGGAAGGCGCTGAGGCTACGCTGCTGGACCGCGCCGCCCGCATTGGCCGGGCCGAACTGCCAATCAACCTCGCGGAAGTGCCGCAGCTGTAACGCGATGAGTGTTACCGGAGGAGGGCTCAGCTCGCTTTGTCGTCGCAGGCCTGGCAAGTCCTGAGCAACAGAATTGTTGCGCAACCCACCAGCATCAGCAAACCGGTAGCCATGCGCAGGCGATCATCGTCCAGTGCAAATATGATCGAACCGCTGCCCGCAAGCAACATGGAAACGAGCGCCACAGCCTTGGTACGGCGGGAAATACAGCGATCGAGTTCCCAGTTCCGGATCATGGGACCAAACAATTCGCTGTCCAGCAGCCGACGGTGCCAGCGCTCTGACGAACGCGCGAAAAACCAGGCCGCCAGCAGCACAAAAGGCGTACTGGGCAAGACCGGCAGCACAACCCCCAGCACGGCCAGGGCGAGAAAAACCATTCCCAGGGGTTTATAGAGCGTTTTTTTCACCGCAGCAACCAGCGGCAATCGATTGTCAGCGGGGCCAATAAGGCTGGAACATGCTCCCCGTCGCGCGATGTGAGCGAAGGGCGGGGAAAAACCGACATCTTCCGATCAATGATGATGCCCGCCGGCGCCATGAACGTGACCATGCGAGATTTCTTCTGTCGTTGCCGGCCGCAGATCGAGGATTTCTATATCAAATTCCAGGTTCTGCCCGGCCAGCGGGTGGTTGGCATCGATATCGGCGTTATGGCGCCCTGCCTTGATGACAGTGACGGCCCTCATCCCCTCGGCGGTATTCAACTGCACGACGTTACCCGCCTGCAATTTGCCTTTGAAAGCGAGGTGTTTGACCGGCACGCGCTGGATTTTTCCAGGGTCGCGCGCGCCAAATGCTTCCGCGGGCTTGAGACGGGCAGTGAAAACATCGCCCGCCTCCCGGCCGGACAGCGCGGATTCCAGGCCGCGGATGAGGTTACCTGCACCGTGCAGGTACACATTCGGCTCGGACCCGCGCGACGACTCCAGCTCCGTGCCGGCCTCGTTGCGCAGGGTGTAGTGGAAACTTACGACGGTTCCGGACTCAATTTTCACGTGACGGTCTCTTGTGGGTTGTACAGCAGACAATTTGAAGCTGGGAAAATACCCCAGCAGCGCCCGACTGCCAAGCAGTATTCACACCGCCGCACCACGTTCGCGCCGGTCACCCACTTTGCTGTCGCAGCCGATTGATCCACGCCACAGGCCGCCAGAGAAAACTGCTGAAACACAAATAAAGTTCGGCCCTGAGCCGTGTGCAGTAGCGCGGTTCAGACTGCAGGGAATGTCACTTACCTTACAACCGGGCGAAAAACGGTAGAATACAAAAACCACCTTTGCTAAAACTAATCCGCAATTGCATCCACGGCGGTGGAAACTTGGTATTGTTGCCCCGGGGTCGGGCCGAAGGGCGTGGCCCGGTGCCGCCGTGGCGCCCCGGCCCCAAAGCGAAGCCAGAAGGATGTATTTGCCGTGAACAGAAACACCGTGGACAGGACAACCGCCAGCCCATTGATTTCCGTTGTTGTCCCTTTTTTCAACGAGGAACCGGCGATCGAGCAGTTCTTCCGGCAGCTAGCCGACGCCCTGGAAGGCATCGAGGCCGAGTGGGAAATTGTCTGTGTCGATGACGGCAGTCGCGATCACACACTGCAATACCTGGTCGCCGAAGCCAGGGCGAACCCGCGTGTAAAAGTACTTGAACTGTCCCGCAATTTTGGCAAGGAATCGGCCCTCACGGCGGGCATCGAAGCGGCTACCGGGGATGTCCTGGTGCTCATCGATGCGGACCTGCAGGACCCGCCGTCCCTGATTGGCCAGATGCTGGCCAGGTGGCGCGAGGGCTACGATGTCGTGTACGGCGTGCGCCAGTCACGCGACCACGACAGCCTTGGCAAGCGCATCACCGCCAACGGCTTTTACCGTCTTTTCAACAGGCTGACCCCGACGCCGGTGCCGGCAAACGCCGGCGACTTCAGGCTGATGGACAGGCGGGTGGCAGATCGCCTGCGCGAACTACCCGAGCGGACCCGCTTCATGAAGGGGCTGTTTGCCTGGGTAGGATTCAAGTCCACCGCCATTGCCTACCACCGGCCGGGGCGGGAAGCGGGGCAATCGGCGTGGAGTTACTGGAAGCTGTGGAACTTCGCCCTGGACGGTCTCACCTCCTTTTCGACCATGCCGCTGCGGGTGTGGACTTATGTCGGCCTCGGTGTGTCGGTGTTGTCGTTTCTCTACGCCACCTTCCTGATATTCCGCACCCTCGTGGCCGGGGTCGATCTGCCCGGCTATGCCTCGCTGATGGTCGTGATTTTATTCCTGGGCGGCATACAGCTGATCAGCCTCGGGGTTATCGGGGAGTATCTTGGCAGGGTGTTTATCGAGGTCAAGCAGCGCCCGGTCTACCTGGTCGATCGGATATACCACTTCGCCCCGAGTGATCCCGAAACGCCGGATGGCGAATCCTGACGCATGAGTGCCGCTGAGCGCACCGGCGGGACGGCCCGCCCGGACAGCATTTCGGGGCAGTTGCCAGGCGAGCTGACACGATTCGCGCTGGTCGGCGCCCTGGCCTCCTGCACCCACTATGTGATCGCACTGCTGTCGGCCGGCCATATCACACTGTACGGCGCCAACCTGCTGGGCTACATGGCCGCGGTCGCCATTTCCTATTTCGGCCACCAGCGGTATTCCTTCCGGCTGGCCGCCCAGGACATATCCCATAGTTCGCAGCTGCCGCGATTCGTGCTGGGCTCGCTCAGCGGGCTGGCCCTGAGTTATCTGTTACTGGCCTTGGCGCGACAGGTGCTGGACGCGCCCAACTGGCTGGCGCTGGCGCTGGCGGTGGGTTTGGTACCGGTGTACGCCTTCCTTTTCAACAAACGCTTCGTGTTTCGCTCCGCTGCCAACCAGCGCGGACAGGAGTCATGACTTTGCTCAGGAAAACAGTATCAATAGTGGCGCTGACGGCGTTCATCGCCGCTTGCTCCGGCAGTGACGAAGGCAACATCGGCCGGCTCGGCCGGCTGGGACAGGATGACCTGAAAGACATATTCGCAGAGTTGCACGAGCACATTGCCGTCCTGGCTTCGGATGAGTTCGGCGGCCGCGCTCCGGTCACTGAAGGTGAGGCGCTGACGACCGCCTATCTCGTACAGCAGTTCAGGGCACTGGGCCTGGCGCCCGGCAACGGCGACAGCTACTTGCAGCCCGTACCGGTAACGGAGCTTAGAACGGATGCAAATGTCTCCCTTGCGGTGCGAGGCAGGGACTTCAACGCGGAGCTGACGTTTGGCGATGACATGGTCGTCAGCACCGAGCGCCAGGTAGTAAGCACCGCCCTTGTGGACAGCGAAATAGTGTTCATCGGCTACGGCATAGTCGCGCCAGAGCGGAACTGGAATGACTACGCGGGCGTGGACGTGAAAGGCAAAACGGTCCTGATCCTGGTCAACGACCCCGGCTATGCGACGCAGGATGAGTCACTGTTCAACGGTAATGCCATGACCTGGTACGGCCGCTGGGTGTACAAGTACGAGGAGGCGGCCAGGCAAGGGGCCGCCGGCGCCCTGCTCATCCACGATACCGGCGCCGCAGCCTACGGCTGGGAGGTGGTGTACAACGGCTGGTCCGGGCCGCAAATCAGTCTTACCGCGGCTGACAGTAACCGGGACAAGAGCGAGGTTATCGGCTGGCTCTCCCAGGCGTCGGCGCGCAGCCTCTTCGCCGCCGCGGGCATCGACTATGACGAGCAGGTGGCGGCCGCCGCCAGGCCCGGCTTTCGCGCGCTGCCCCTGGGGGACTTCAGGGCCAGCATTACCCTGCGCAATACCCTGCGCAACTCGACGTCAGATAACGTGATAGCGATTATCCCCGGCAGCCAAAGACCGGATGAAACGATCATCTACACGGCGCACTGGGATCACCTCGGGACCAACCCACAGGTAGCGGGCGATAATATTTACAACGGTGCCCAGGACAATGCCAGCGGCACCGCGGGGCTGCTCTCCCTGGCCCGCCTGTTCAGCGAACTGCCGGAGCCGCCCGAGCGCACGGTCGTCTTTCTGGCAGTTACTGCCGAGGAAGCCGGCCTGCTGGGCTCCCGGTGGTACACCGACAACCCGCTTTACCCGCTGGCGACGACCGTGGCCAACCTGAACATGGACGGACTGGGAGTTTACGGTCCCATGCGCGACATGGTGATCGTGGGATACGGCAACAGCGAACTCGAGGATTACCTCGCCGCGGCGGTGGCCAGGCAAAAAGGTCGCTACGTGGCCGCGGAACCTCATCCGGAGCGCGGCTATTACTACCGTTCCGACCATTTCAATTTTGCCCGCCACGGGGTGCCCGCCCTGTATGCAAAGTCCGGAGAGGACAGCCTGGATCACGGCGCCGAGTGGGGCGCAAGCCAATCGCAGGAGTACACCGACAAGCGCTACCATACTGTGCACGACGACTACGACCCGACCTGGGACCTCAGTGGCGCGGCGCTGGATATCATGCTCTATTTCGATATCGGCCTGCGATTGAGTATGGAGTCGACGTTTCCGGACTGGTATCCGGCAGCTGAGTTCAAGGAGGTCCGCGATGCCAGCGCGGTAACGCGACAACCGCCACGCGCAGCGGGAAACAGGTGATACCGTAAACGCACTGCGGCAGGCACTCGCCAACCCCCTGGCCCCCATGCGGAAACCAGGGATGCGCTGCTATCCCTGGGTGGACCCGGGGGCCGGCTGGTCCCGGGCGAAATCCTCGGCATAGCGCTCAATCCACTCCAGCGCAGCCTCATCGTAGCTGAGCCGCCGGCCCTCCCTGCGCATCACTTCGCGCCGGTACCTGCGGATATGGCTGCACTGCGCTTCCATCCGCCCCAGGAAGGTATCCGCGGATTCCCCCTCGCACTTCTTGCTCAATCCCTGCTCCATGGTCCACCATCACCCGGAAAGGCCTGTTACCAGTCAGTTTCATAGCAGTTATGGCAGGACCAGGCACCCACCGGCGGCAAAATTTGTGAAGAAGTGCACACAAAGTGCGCCACCTTTATTCTCATTTGCGGCGTGTTACCGGTTCAGGCCGGTCCGGCGGCAGGGTGCCCGGCCACTGACAACCGTGGCCTGCCTCGCCCGGTATTTTCACCATATCGCCAGGCCGATCATGCGTGTAATATCGCGCGCCGACGGGCCATAGCCCAGGATGTCAGGGGAAAACCGGTGCTTGATACGCTATTGATCTGTCTTGCTGTGCTGGCCTTTCTCGCCATCGTGCTGGAGGATGCCATTCACGTCGACAAGGCCAAGTCGACACTCTTCCTGGGTACGCTCAGCTGGATCCTGCTATTTACCCTCGGCCACGACCACCAGACAGTAAGCACCGCGTTTTCCGAGAATATTCTCGATATCGCCTCGCTGTGGCTATTCCTGTTTGCCGCCATGACCTTTGTGGCCTACCTCAACCAGCATGGCATGGTGGAGGCCCTGGTCTATCGCCTGCTGCCCGCCAACATGCCGCAAAAAGCCCTGCTGCCGTTCGTCGCCGTCTTTGCCTTCGTCTTCTCCTCGTTCTGCGACAACATCACCACCACGCTGGTAACAGTCGCCCTGATCCAGTCCCTGCGGCTGCCCGCGAGGAACAATATCAAGCTGGCGGTAATGGCCGTGTTCGCGATCAATTCCGGCGGCGCCGCCCTGATCACCGGTGACGTCACCACCCTGATGATTTTCACCTCGGGCAAGGTGGGCATAGGCGACCTCTTCGCCATCATCGGGCCCGGGTTGACAGGTTGTTTGCTCCTTGCCACCCTGCTGATGCCGGGCTTCGAGGGCCAGCTCAAGCTGGAACGCGTCGTCACCCGGGCCTCACCCTTTGATGCCTGCGTGGCAGTGATATTTATCACGACGATTCTGCTGACACTGCTGATAAACCTGGTAGTACATGTGCCGCCGCTGCTGGTTTTCATGTTCGGACTGTCCCTGGTATTCCTGCTGTCGCGGTTTATGTCCCGCGAGGAGTCCGAACTGCCCATCATCGATTACATTCGCAAGATCGAGTTCGATACCCTGCTGTTTTTCCTGGGAATCCTGCTGGTGGTCGGCATGCTGAAAGAAATCGGTACGCTCAACGCCATTACCGATTTGTATGACGCATTTTCTCCCTCTGTCGCCAATTTCCTGATCGGCTGCATCTCGGCGATCATCGACAACGTGCCCCTCACGGCCGCGGTACTGAAATCAAATCTGGATATGCCGCTGAGGGAATGGCTGGGCTTCACCTATAGCGTCGGCGTGGGCGGCTCTTTGCTGGCGATCGGTTCAGCCGCGGGGGTTCTGATGATGAGCAAAATCGAGGGACTGGGCTTTATAAGCTACCTGCGCTTTACCCCGCACCTGGTGGTGGCGTACTCGGTGGGCTACGGCCTGATCCTGCTGCTGTGATGCGGCAGGCCGGGTTGCTGCCTGGTCAGCCGTCTATCTCAGGCGCCCTGGGATCGCTGCTCTCCTGCAGCAGCAGGCCCGGAAATACGTCGCTGCCCTCGATGCCGATGTTGAACAGGGCATAGCCTGACAACACGATCTGGGGCACGGCCATGCCGATCACGGTACCCCCCCTGCGGGCGAGGATCGGGGTTTCCTTGTCGTAACCCGGTGCGTGAATCGTACCCAGTTTGTCTCCGGCCTCCACCCTGGCCCCGATATCCACCTCGGGAAAGAAAAACCCACCGCCACGCAGTGGCACCCGCTCCCAGTAAGTGCGACGAAAAATACTGTTGAACGGTATCGTTTTCGCCGGCGTCTGCAGAATGCCCATCCACGCCATGACGCTGAGCACGCCGTCCGCCCCCACCCGGGCTGCCTCGGGGTCAAACCGGTGGGGTCCGCCGGCTTCATAGATAATGGCATCCAGGCCAAATTCGCTGGCCTCGCGCCGCAGGCTTCCCCGCGGACCGTCGCCCAGCACAACCACGCCACTGCCAAAGTGCCGGGCCATATCCACGGCGCTGGGGCGATCAACCGTCACCCGTATCTGGGGCGTGTTGAGCCGGGAAAAGGATCCGGTGTGCAGGTCGATCAGGGCCTTGCAATGCGTGCTCACCAGCTTGAAAACGCTGCCGGCGACGATGGAGGAAAGGCTGCCATCCCGGCGCCCGGGAAAGAGGCGGTTGAGGTCGCGGCGATCCGCCATGTAACGCTCGCCGCTGCGAATGCCGGACAGGTTGATCATGGGGAGGATAATCACGCTGCCGCTCATACCGGCGGGATCGAGTTCAGAAAACACGCGTCGCGCGATTTCCACGCCGTTGATTTCGTCCCCGTGGATACCGGCAGTGAGGCACAATGCGGGCCCCTCGGCCTGTCCGTGCACCACCCAGACTGACGAATTGACGAAGGACGAGTCGAAATCCTGGTCTTCCTCCAGCAGGAAAGCGCTCTTATTGCCCGGCAGTACCGCGTGATCCAGGATCAGCAGCGGCCCCCAGGGCGCCGCGGCTGTCTCTGACGCGACGACACCGTCGACCGATTCGTCCTGGGCAACAACCGGGGTCATGCAAAGCGACAGCAGTAACACGCCGCCAAGCCAGCGCAACGCCCGCAGCATGTCCAGCCCACCGGTACCTGTCCACGGCCGATACCAGCGGCAATCAGGACGTGCGCGTCCCGCCCCGGCCGCGCCGGGGTGAGAATTACCAGTGTATGCCAGGTACGCCATATTGGCCTCCGGAAACTGCCGCTGATTCTACAGCAGCCCCCCGGCAGGTTGTAGCCATGTCTACCCGCAGCACGCGGCGTGGCCAGAGTTTTTCCGGCGGATGAAACTCTATACAATGCCACCCCGCATCAACGGAGGACGCACATTGGAACAATTGGTCGAACGCGCAATTTACGCAGCCCGCTGGTTACTCGCCCCCATCTACCTCGGCCTGAGCCTGGCGATCCTGATGCTGGGCATCAAGTTTTTCCAGGAAGTCGTGCATGTCTTCCCAATGATCCTGGGGCAGTCGGAAGCGGAACTGGTGCTGGTCATTCTCAGTCTTATCGACATGGCCCTGGTGGGCGGCCTACTGGTGATGGTGATGTTCTCCGGCTACGAGAACTTTGTGTCACGCCTGGACTCGGTGGACCCCGACAACGGCCTGGACTGGCTCGGAAAAATGGATTCGGGCAGCCTTAAGAACAAGGTGGCCGTCTCCATCGTGGCGATCTCCTCGATCCATTTGTTGCAGGTATTCATGAACGCCCAGAACGTCAATAACGACAAGATCATGTGGTATGTGATTCTCCACCTGACTTTCGTTCTTTCAGCTTTCGCCATGGGCTATCTCGACCAGGCGACCAAGAAAAAGTAATCGCCAACCGGAACAACCACAGCATGCCAGGTTTCGAATACCCCTGGGAGAGCGGGCCTTTGAAAAGGCGTCTTCCATGGACATGCAGGTGCTGCTGACACTTTCGCGCGGGCACCGCGCTCCCCCCTCACTCCATCGGTGTAGCGGCCTGCCCAATCGCCGGCCCGGGATTATCGGCGCAAGTTTTCTCCTCCCTCGCCGGGGGGAGCTCGCGCTCGACCCGGCAGGTCGTGAATTCCACCCTCTCCATATCCGCCGCACCACTTTGGACCCTCACGGCCACTTTCAACAAGACAGCCTGGCCGCTGCGGCGCATGCTCACCAGCTTGATCTGGGTCCCCTCGCCATAGCGCTGGCTGAGATCCATTTTGCATAGGGCAAGGTATTGCCGGGACACCTCGGCGCCGGGTGCTGCAGCCGCGGCACCGGTGACACCTGCAATCAGCAGGATTAGCGCGGGCAGTCTCATGGTCACTTCTTCCTCATGCCAGAAAGATCATTCGCACAACCGGGACGGCGGACTCCTTTACCGCAGGCGGTTGGCGCTGGCCGCTGCGACCGCCCTGATTTAAACTGGCAGCGACCTGTCGCCCGCAAAGCCCCCATCATCGGAGATCATCGCCATCTACCGCTCGCTTATCTCGCTCTCGCTGCTGCTGACCCTGCTCACTGTTGTTCTCAGCGCCTATATTCGCCTGGCAGAAGTGGGCATAGGCTGCGAGGACTGGCCGGGGTGCTATGCGCAACTGGATCCCGGGGTCGAAAAAAAGGGTATCACCGTACTGACTCCCCAGGGGCGCGACATGGCGCATTATGGCGCCAGGGTCGCGCACCGCTATATCGCCAGTATCCTGGGCCTGTTCATTGTCGCCATTTTCGCGGTCGCCCTGCGCCAGGGCAAAGATCGCTCCACCAGTCTGCTCGTGCCCCTGGCGATTTTCGCCATTACCGTATTCCTGTCCCTGCTGGGATACTATACGCCAACCCGCAGCAACCCGCTTATCACCATGGGCAACCTGCTGGGCGGCATGGCCTTGCTGGGGCTGCTGTGGTGGTTATTACAACGGGAAACTGAAGGCGCCGAGGTTTCCAGCCCTCAGGCGGGCCTGCGCCCACTGGCCATGGTCGCGCTCGCTCTGGTGATCATGCAAATCGTGCTGGGTGGCTGGAGCAGCGCCAATTACGCCTCGGCCAATTGCCCGGGATTGATCAGTTGCGAGGGGGAAATATTCCGACCCGACTACCTGGCGGACGCATTCAATCCGCTGCGCAGAATTGCACTGGACGATCAGGGCCAGGTGATTCGCCCCGACTCGCTGGCAGTGCTGAGTATCGTCCACCGCCTGTTCGCCCTGCTGACCGCGGGCTACCTGGCCTGGCTGGTGCGCAAGATGAAACCACAGCCACTGCTGGCGGGTACCGTGATTGCACTGTCGCTGTTTTCGATCGGCCAACTGGTCGTCGGGATCAGCGCGGTCTGGTTCCAGCTACCGCTGTTGTTACTGACCCTGCACAACTGCCTGGCGGCGCTGCTGTTACTGGCTTGCATCAATTTATTGCATCGGCTGGTTCCGCCAGCAGCGTCTCCACCTCCCGGGTGACCGCCAGCGCATCGGCCTCGGTAAACCCCAGGGCGGAAAACCGCACCTTGCCGCGCCGGTCCAGCACGTAGTGGCTGGGGTAGCCCGCCACCCGGTAAAGCCTGCTAACGGCACGATCGGCGTCGTACGCCAGCGGAAACTCGAGCCCCATGTCCTGCGCGAACTGCCGTGCCGCTTCCGGGTCTTCGTCCACATTGATGCCGATCACCTGGAAGCCCTCGTCGCGATGGGCCTGCCAGAGGGAAGACAGCAGCGGCATCTCCTCCCGGCAGGGCGCACACCAGGACGCCCAGAAGGTAAGGTAGACAACATCGCCTCGATAGTCACTGAGGGTAATAGTTTCACCCCCCGCGAGGCCGGGCAGGGAAAAGTCCGGGGCGTCGGGCGCCAGAAAACGCTGTTCGCCACACCCCGCCACCAGGACGCTGCTGAAGATCAGCAGGGCAAGGCGCCAGCGGATAGGGAATGTTATGTTATACGTCATTGTCCTGCCTGCTGGTTTGTTGCACCATTTGCGGAAACTGGAGCGAATACATGGAAATTATCCTTTTCACTGGTGTGGGAATTGTGCTTTACCTGGCCTGCGACCGCCTGCTGGCACTGCTGGAAAAGGTGCACGGCGAACCCCTGCCGGGTCGGAATGTGATTTTTTTCGTACTGATCCTGGCGCTGTCGCTGTCAACGTTCAACCTGATGAGCAGCCTGTTGTACCCCGGTGAGAGCCCGCAGCACGATAACCAGGAACAGCAGGCCACCGATGGACGAGACCAGTCCACCCAACCCCATTAAGCCCATGCCCAACACCCGCTCCAGGGAATCCAGCCCCTGTTCAGCACCCGCCACCTTGCGCTGCACCCCGTAACCACCCGACCACACCAGCCCCGCCACGTGCAGCAACTGGCCGCCGCTGTAGATTATCGGCTGCCAGATCACCAGTTTTTGATTGCGCAGGGGGTAGCCCAGCCGGGGGAGCAACACGTAGCACACGCCCATCATGGCCAGCGTCACGCCGACAATCGAACCGTGATAATGCGCCGGGATGGTGACATCGCTGCCCGCTATCAGAAAGCCGATCAAACCGCCGATACCGAACAGGAACAGTGAACATTGCAGGGCCGAGCGCGCCTCCCATTCCGACTGCGACGCCCCGCCGTAACGGAGCAGGCCCACCAGCACGGCCAGGGCCAGCGGCAATGTGCCGAGACTGCCACCCCAGCGCATCAGCCAGGTGAACAACAGCACATGCTCCGGCGTTGTGAGCGGGTAGGCCAGGTATATCAGGGGCGAGACGAATACACAGGCCAGGCCCACAAACAGAATCACCAGCACGACCCGGGGGGTGACCGCCAGCGTCAGCCCCGCCTCCCGCGACAACCACAGCCAACACACCAGCATCAGCAGCGTATAGGTAAACTGCAGCACATGGCCGCCACCCCAGAACAGCAACTCGAAAAACGACTGGCCCATCAGGTAATCGGGCATCTGCAGGTAGGACCAGATAAAACAGATTATCGCCACGGCCGCCGACACCGCGGCGGCGTTCAGGCCAAAGCGCAGGGCGCCCCGGGCGCTCATCCAGGGCCCCACCGGCGCCATGAAGAACATGCTGTTCAGTACCAGCAGGCTGAACCCCAGCGCGAACAGCAGCAAGCCCGAGAAGAACAGTGGGTGTTGCAGGACCGGCACATAGTTGCTCATCAGGGGTTGGGCATCGCGTACGAAGGGCGACACCATGATGACCAGCGCGCCGACGCAGGCGAACGCGAGCGCAACCCAGGCCAGCCAGGCCCGGCCGGGACGCTGGTTCAGGCTCCACAGGATGCCGCCAAAGGCGAGGCTCCAGACCAGTACCGACAAGTCGACATGCACCACCAACGCCGAGTGAAAAAAATCGATCCAGGGGATATGCTCCGACACGAAGGGCGTGCGGGACGCCACCAGCAGCAAGGAAAATACGCCCGCCCCGAGCAGCGCCAGCACACACAACCAGAGCCAGCCCAGTGCCAGCAGGCGCCGCGAATCCTGCGGCACCTCCAGGCTGTAATCTGTATCGGGCGTCACTGTAGCCTGAAGCCGTCTTTGAAGCTCGCCACCATCACCTGGGCGGGTTGTAAGTCTACATCCTCCTCCAGTACCCAGGGGTAACCCTCCACGGTCACGTCGTCGTTCATCCGCAACTGCAGCTTGTGCCTGCCCGTGGGCACGGTAAAGCGGCGATAAATGCTGGCTACACCATCGTCGTGCAGACCCGAGGGGAAAGCCGTGGCAAGGTACAAGGGCTTGCCATCCATCAGCAACTCAAGTTGCAGCGGAGAGCGCTCGCGGGGGCAGATTTGCGGCCGCTGCTTGTTGCCGGGTAAGGGGGTATACACACCGGCCTGCACATCGGTACATTCGCCAATGGTGGCGCCGGCATGGCGTACCGCGATCTTCAGTTCGGCCATGCCCTCGGGCAGGTGCTGATGTTGGGGCTGATGGGTAAGGTAGACAATCGGCAGGAAGAACAGCGCATAGAACAGGCCCTGCCCCAGGTAGCGAGCGACATCAGTCATTGCCCACCTCCTGCAATTGAAGCAGATCGACATCGGCGGAATTCTCGGCCAACTGCTGTTGGAAATCGATTAGCTCGCGCCCCAGTTCTCTGGTCCCCTGGGCGCCCAGCCAGCGCAGACGCACCCGCTCCCGCGGCACCCGGGTACGCAACATGGGCATCCGCTCCATCGCAAAGCGCTGGTCCATCCAGGTATTGCCCAGACGGTGATAGCAGTCCCCCTCGCAGCAACCGCTGATCAGCACGCCTTCCGCCAGGTCCTGGCGCAACACGTAATCGACGAAGGCCGGCGGCACCAGTGCGGAGCAGGGCATACTTATAGTGGCAACGTTATTTGACTGCATTCCCTCCACCACGCTGCCATGGTCGCAACCATACAGCATGATGCGCGGCACTCCGACGTCCAGCTCACGCAGTTTGGTTTCTGTCAGGGACAACAGTTCCTTGATATGCAGGCCGGGTATACTGATTCCGGTGGTCAACTCGTCTACATGGCGAAACGGCGAAGAGGACGGACAGGCGCCGGCGCAAATACCGCAGCTGACGCACAGATCCGGATCCACCACCGACTGCTTATGCCCGGGCTTATAGTCGTGCTCCTTCATGCTAATCGCTTCGTAGGGGCAGTCGGCGAGGCACCAGCCACAACCGTTACAGTCAGGCGGATAGACCATCGCGACCGGGGTCTGTTTGGGGCGCCTTGACGGCAGCCACGGGAGCACGGTAAGCAGGGTCGACAGGCCCACCAGCAGCGCCCAGGTCTGCCCGGGGCCCCAACTGTTGATCAGTGGGTAGGGATTGAGGAATATCCAGTCCAGCCCGACCTTGGTAACCGCCACGTCCAGGTTGGCCGGCGCCTGGCTGAGAGCGGGCTGCCACAGGGAAATCGCCAGCAGCGCCAGCAATGTACCCGCCGCCAGCCCCTTCGCCGGATTGCTGCGAGCCGCCGTGACCCGTTTGATGTGGATGAACATGCCCAGCAGCAAGGCCAGCGGAATACCGATATGCAGGAACACCAACAGGGAGAAAAAACGATCGCTGAGGGTTGATTCGTTGAGGAAGTTACTGGCCATCGGGTCCACCATGATGGGCAGCCAGTCAAACCACTCGGCGGTGAGGACAGCGATGTACTGGGCCTGCTGGTCCCACACCAGCCAGTAGCCCCCGATGGCGGAGGCAAACAACAGCCACAGCAATGGAATCCCGGACACCCAGCTGAACCAGCGCGGCCCGCTGTAGCGATCCAAGGCGAACTCCCGCAGCAGGTGCAGGGTTACAGTGATACCCATGGCCGCGGAGGCATAGCGATGAAAGCTGCGCATCACGCCGCCGAGGTACCACTGCCCGACGGTTATCTGCTCGATCGAACTGTAGGCGCCTGAAATACTGGTTTCAAAAAAAATAAAGAGGTAAACCCCGGTGACCGCGACGACCCAGAAATAAAAGAACGCCAATGCCCCCAACTGATACATGGGATTCCACGCCGGGGTAAACACCTTCGAAAACAGGGAGTCAAGCTGGTTGAAGCCCTTTTTCAGCAAAGTTTTCATCGACCCGCCCTGATACTCTTGCGCCACTCCTTGATCAGGACACGCCCGAACACGAGTGAAGTTATCACGCCGACGATGGTACCGATAAACACCGAGATATCAATATAGTAATTATCTGTGGCCGGGTCGTAAACGGTACAGAAAAGGCGAATGCGATTACCCAGGTGAGACAGTGAAGACTGCACACGCGGCGTTCCAAAAACCAGCTCTTTCAGGGGCTCGATCAATTGCGGCGTGGGAAAGGTAATGCCGTACACCTGGCGGTAAACCTTCCCGTCGGCGTCGATAATCGAGGACTGGATCAGGTGGTCAAAGCCGCCGGTGGAGGGCGTGTAGATGAAGCCAAGTTGGTTCACCAGTGATTCGATAGCCGCCTCATCCCCCGTCAGGAATTGCCAATATGGATCGTTCACGCCGTTGCTTTTGCCAAACTCGGCCATACGCTCCGGGCTGTCATTGGCGGTATCAAAACCCACGGTGATCACCGCGAAACTGTCGTCATCCAGCGCATCCCGAGCCTTGCTCACCACCTGTTGCAGGTGCTGGGTCGTGCTGGGACAGATATGGTGGCAACTGGTGAAAATAAGGCTGATCACCAGCGGCTTCCCCCGGAACGCATCCAGCGCCACCGGTTGTCCGTCAGGATCCAGCAACGTGACCCCCGTCAGGGTCTTGCCGATAGCCGCCTGGCTGAATGCGAGCGCCTGCTCTCGGCTAAACCCCCCAATTTCGGCAGCTGCGTGTGAAAAAGTGGCGTTCAGAAGAAAGCAAAGGCCGGCGAAAGCCGGCCAGGAAAACTTGAGCATTGTGACCTTCTAGGGGAAAGACGACTTAGCTGATACCCCAGGTTTCAGCCAGGTATTTCCAGTTGATGAAATAGTACAGCGCGAAGCTGACAAAAAATATCATCGCCAGTGCAAGAGTGCCAGGTATTGCGTATGCACTGCCACCATTGGCGTTGTATTCCTCGTCGGTAACGGGCTTGGCTATCCACGCCTGCTCCATCTTCTGGTCACCCAGCTTCCTGCCGAACAACAGTGAGCCGACAATGATCACACAGAACGCCGCGCCACCGATCACCGCAACGATGACGGACAGTCCGTTCAGTGCCAGCATGGTATACGCGGCAGCCGGAAACTCGTGGGTGATGCCACCGGTGCCGGCGAAACCGATATCCCAGTGGCGGCGCGGCACACCCAGGGTGCCAGCGCCCATCAGGAACAGGGAGACGCCGGTCATGCCGAGGCCGAACAGGTAGGGCTGCCAGCGCGCCAGACCCTTGAATATGATCTCACGCCGAAACAGTACCGGCACCAGCCAATACGTCAGCGCCATAAACGCCAGGGTAGTGCCCAGCACAACCGTCGCGTGGAAGTGACCTGGCACGTAGAGCGTGTTGTGAATCAACAGGTTGATCTGCTCCGCGCCCATAACCACCCCGGTGATGCCGCCCAGGAAACCAAAACCCACCAGAGAGATAAACATGCCGGAGAAGGTCGGATTGCCCCAGGGAGCCTTGCGCAACCAGGTGAACATACCCGCCCGGTGTCCCCTGGCTCGCTGGGCCGCCTCGATTGAACCGGGCACCGTGAGGCCGTGCACCATGGATGCCATCACCGCCAGGTACATGGCATAGCTGGTATTGAACATCTTGAAGTTTGAACTGACACCGGGGTCTACCAGCAGGTGGTGGGCACTGGCGAGTTGCAGGAACAGGATGTACATCAGGAACGCGGTACGGCTCACTTTTTCCGACAGTGGCCGGGCGCCGAACAGGATCGCGGCGATGGCGTACCAGACCGACACGTGCGCGGCGACGTTGATCTGCTGTGACGAGTGTCCGAATGCCCACCAGATCAGCCGATAGGCCAGGGCATCGATCTCGCCCACGAGGCCGACACTCCAGAGAAACGTCGGGATCAGGATGATAGCGCCACTGACTATGGTGAACACCGCGATAATCGCCGCCGTCATCGCGCCAAACGTCACCAGCGGCAGCGAGCCCTCGTAGGACTTGTCGTTTTTGGCGACCACGAGGGTACCAAAGAATACGAAACAGCCAATCAGCGCCCCCACCGCGAACAGGATCAGGCTGAGGTAGAACAGTGGCGGCGCCTCCATCGGTGCATACGATGTCATCATGACACTGGAGTTGCCCTGCAGCACCACCACGTTGTTCATGACCGCACCGATCACCATCAGCGCAAACCCGGCCCAGGCCCATTTGGGTGTCGCGATGCGACAACCCAATAAAACGGCCGAGCAGAAATAGAGCACCGCGATTTCAAAGAATATCAACCAGAAGATAAGCACGTTGAGACCATGGGCGGTAAGCACCAGGTAAAAGTCCTCGGCGCCCAGCAAATGTACCGCCTGCCAGCGGGTCAGGCCCACCAGCAGGCCGAAAGTGCCGCCTATTAACAGGAACACCACCGCGGCTACCGCATTGGCCTTGATCAGGTTCTCCGCCGGGCCGTGGAATTTCAGGCCGGTGTCCGGGCAAGTCCGGAACACTGTATTCAGCATTTGTGTCGTATTAGCCATGTCAGTTCCCCTATTCCACAACCAATATCTTGCCGATCATCAGGTGATGACCGATACCGCAGTATTCGTTGCAGATCACCGAATACTCACCCGCCTCAGTCGGCGTCAGGCTGAATACGTGCTCGTAATTAGGCACGACCTGGATATTGATATTGGCCGGCTGCAGGGAAAAACCATGCTGCCAGTCGAGGGAAGACAGGTGAAAGCGATAGGTTTCACCCTTCTTGAGCTCTACCGTGGGCCACCAGTCCCACAAGCGACCCAGCATGTACACGTCACCGCCGGCGGGCGGCGCCACCACGGGGTGATTACGCGGGCCCTCGGTGCGTACGGTGAACTTCTCGGCGAAAGCTTCAGTGGCTGCCTGGAATTTCGCCGGCGTGGTCTTGTAGGTTTCCGTGCCCAGGTTCTGTTTTCCCACCACGTGCCAGTAAGGCATCATGAAGGTCATGACCAGGCCCCAGACAAAAACCAGTGAAATCCACATCAGCTCGGACTTGTGAATGGGCTCGTTCCACCAGAGTTTCTTGGCGGGAGGTGACAGGCTGGACATAATCTAAACCCTCTTTATTCTGTGGTTATTTCTTAACGGGCGGGTACGGTGAAAATTTCCGCAAGACCCCAGACCAGGTATATCAGTGCGGGGGAGGCAACGCCTATAAAAAGCAGCAGGAAGGGGTTGTCCAGCAGTTTTTGCATCATCGGCACAGGGCCGGATTGATCGGAATCGTGATCTGACATTTCTATTCTCCTTGAACAACCGGGACAAAAGCACCGTGCCTGGTGCGACACTTTGCCACATGGTACTCTCCCTTTTAAGCAAGATATTGATCCCTGTCAATAAACTCGTATAGTTGAAAGAAACACTAGGGTATTCGCCCGGGTGAATCACCCGTGAAGCAGGTCTGCGCTGTTTGCAGTAGCCGCGCAAGAGCGGCACATCTGTTCGCGGCGTCGGCTTCAGTGATCAGGCTCAGCGCGGCGCGGTAGTCGGGACAGGACCGGGATTGTTCCTCACCCGGTGGCTGGTATACAAAGGCGCAGAGCTGAATCTCTCGTCGGGTCTCCCTGTCGATGGCGCAGTGGCCGCCCGACGCCACCTCTGTCACCATGGTTTCCAGGGTCGACCAGGCGGACTGACAATCAATGTTCCAATGGGCTTCCAGCGCCGCACTGGATACGGGAATCCGCTCATTGACCGCGTTTGAAGTCGAATCGGCCAGGGCAATTTGACACAGGAAAAACGAGGTAATCAGACGTCGCAGCAAAACCCTACCCTTTCTGTCCCTGAAATAGCCTCGTTCCCGTTGATACAGATCAAGAGGGGAAATAATCCCGGACGCTAGCATGAATAGTTTATATAATGAAAGCCCAGCCGCACTCCGGCGGAAACTATCCTATGCCCGTTCGCCACATTCTCCTGCTCTGGACTATCGCACTGCTCGCCTGCTCGGGTGGTGTCACGGCCCAGGAGCTAACGCTGACCGACGTGCAACGGGTATTCCCCACGGCGCGCTCCATCACGCCCCTCAATGGCAAGGCCCCCGCATACCTGGTCCGGGACGAAAGAGGTCAACTGGGTTACGCCTTCAACACCCGGGATGTCGCCCCCATCTCCGCCTACTCCGGCAAACCGATCGACTCTGTGGTAGCACTCGGGGAGGACGGACTGATCAAAGGCGTGGACATCCTCCATCACGAGGAACCGATTCTCGTGATCGGCATCTCCGATGCCGACCTGAAGCAGTTCATCGACCAGTTCGAAGGTAAGAAGAGCACCGACAAGATCCGGGTCGGCGCCCAGGGACGACCGGGTTATGTGGGTATAGACGGCATCACCGGCGCCACCATTACCACCATGGTACTGACCAGTTCTGTCAACAAATCGGTACAGCAGGTAGCCAGCGCCTACGGCATTCCCCGCGGCACCTCGCCGGCGATGCCGGGCATGGCGGCGAGCGACGATGGCGGGCCGGTTGCCGACGAGCCCGCCTGGAAGCAGCTGTGGCGGGATCGCTCCCTCGAACTCGCGGTTATCTCGCTGGCCCTGGTACTGTTGACGGCGATCCTGTTCTTCCAGGACTGGCTGGTTGAACACACGGTGTTGTTTCACCGGCTGCGGGTGGTCTACCTGTTATTCACCGTATTTTTTATCGGTTTCTACTGCTCCGCCCAATTGTCGGTGATCAATCTGCTGGCCTTTTTCCACAGCCTCACCAGCGGTTTTTCCTGGGACACCCTGCTGATCGAGCCGGCGGTGTTCCTGCTGTGGGCCTTCGTAGCCGTCAGTATCCTGCTGTGGGGCAGGGGGGTCTATTGCGGCTGGCTGTGCCCCTTCGGGGCGGCCCAGGACCTGATCAGCAAGCTGGCCAATCGGCTCGGCTTCGAGGGTTACCGCCTACCCCAGATGGTGCACGAGAGACTGTGGGCGATTAAATATCTCATCCTCATCGCCCTGGTGGGGCTGTCGCTGGATTCCATGGTGAACGCCGCTAAACTGGCCGAAGTGGAACCGTTCAAGACGACCTTCATCCTGCGCTTCATGCGCGAACCGATTTTCGTGGTTTACGCGGTGGCGCTGTTGGCCATCTCGGCCATCAACAGCAAGTTTTACTGCAAATACATCTGCCCGCTGGGGGCGGGCCTGAGCTTTATCACCCGCTTCCGTATCTTCGACTGGCTGCGCCGACGGCGCGAGTGCGGCAAGCCCTGCCAGGCCTGCGCCCACCAGTGCCAGATCGCCGCTATCAAGCCCACGGGCGAAATCATCGACAATGAGTGCCACTACTGCCTGGAGTGCCAGGTGACCTACTGGGATGACCGCCAGTGCCCGCCACTGGTGGACAAGCGTAAAAAGCGCGAGACCAGAGAAAAGAGGGCCCGCGGCGTGATCGCATCCGATGCCTGAGAGACCTCGGTCTTTTTGTTGATATGCGTCAAGGCCATTACGTGACAGAAGCATACACTGCGCGCTAGATTACCCGATCATAATTCCCGGGGAGGGGAACAACAATGAAAAAGCAGACCAAGTACTGGGGCAAACTCCTGCCCATCGCGGCCGTATGCGCCGGATTAACACTGTCGGCGTCGGCCACACTGGCCCAGGACAAAACCGACCACCCTGGTGTGACCCCGGGCGAGATGGCCTACAAAGGCGCACCGGTGCCAGAGGGTGAAATGAAGCGCGTGATTACACCTGGCGCACCGGATATGACCCAGGCGGAATTCGACCTGGCGACCAAACTGTATTTTGAGCGCTGCGCGGGCTGCCACGGCGTCTTGCGCAAGGGTGCGACCGGCAAGCCGCTCACTCCGGAAATCACCCAGGAACGCGGCACCGAGTTTCTCAAGGTGCTGATCAACTACGGCAGCCCCGGCGGCATGCCCAACTGGGGTACCTCGGGCCAGTTTACCGAGGAGCAGATCGACGTCATGGCGCGCTTTCTGCAGCATGAGCCGCCCACGCCGCCCGAATGGGGCATGGCGGACATAAAGAACAGCTGGAAGGTCTTCGTGCCGGTCGACAAGCGGCCCACCAAGCCCCAGAACAAGTTCAATATCGACAATATCTTCGCAGTCACCCTGCGGGACTCGGGCGAGGTCGCACTGATCGACGGCGACACCAAGGAGATCGTTTCAATTCTCAAAACCGGCTACGCGGTGCATATTTCCCGCTCCTCGCACTCCGGCCGCTACGTGTTCACCATCGGCCGCGACGCCAAGGTGGATATGATAGACCTGTACATGAAACCGCCCCAGGTGGTGGCCGAGATCAAGATCGGCCTGGAAGGTCGCTCGGTTGAAACCTCCAAGTACAAGGGTTTCGAAGACAAGATCGCCATCGCCGGCGCCTACTGGCCCCCCCAGTACGTGCTGATGGACGGCGACACCCTGGAGCCGATCAGGATCGAGTCTACCCGCGGCATGACTGTGGATACCCAGGAATACCACCCGGAGCCCCGTGTGGCGGCTATCGTGGCCTCGCATGAGCACCCGGAGTTTATCGTCAACGTCAAGGAAACCGGCAAGATCCTGCTGGTGGACTACAGCAACCTGGATGCACTCACCGTGACCAGCCTGGACGCGGCGCGCTTCCTGCATGACGGCGGCTGGGATGCCACCCATCGCTACTTTATGACAGCGGCCAACCAGTCCAACAAGATAGCGGTGGTGGACTCCAGGGATCGCAAGGTTGTCGCCCTGGTTGACGCCGAGAAGATCCCGCACCCCGGTCGCGGCGCCAACATCGTCGACCCGCAGTTCGGCCCGGTATGGGTGACGTCAGGCCTGGGCAACGAGAATATCAACTTTATCGGCACCGATCCGGAAGGTCATCCGGACAGCGCCTGGAAAGTGGTGCGGGTAGTACCTTCACAGGGCGGCGGTTCGCTGTTCGTGAAAACCCATCCCAAGTCCACCAACCTGTGGGTGGATAACACCCTGCACCCGGACGCCAAGGTCAGCCAGTCTGTTGCGGTCTACGACGTCAACAACCTGGACAAGGGCTTCGAGATTCTGCCGATCGCCGAGTGGGCCGATGTGGGCGAAGGCCCCGCCCGGGTGGTACAGCCCGAGTATAACGCCGCCGGTGACGAGGTGTGGTTCTCGGTGTGGAACGGCAAGGACCAGGTGTCTGCGATCGTGATTGTCGATGACAAGACGCGCAAGCTGAAAAAGGTCATCAAGGACAAGCGCCTGATCACTCCGACCGGCAAGTTCAACGTCTACAATACCCGCAAGGATATCTACTAGTCGCGACTGAAGGATGGTAAACCGGAACCGGCGCCAGTGGCGCCGGTTTTTTTATGGAGGTAGCGCGTGACGATTGTCTTCAATAGCCGGAATGGCCCACAGCCAGCCCGGCCCCCGCACTCAGCCGGGCGCCGGTGTCGCCGCGGACCGCCGCGGGCACCAGGAAATGGCAGATACGTATGCGCACGCTGACCCGCGAACAAGCGAAGGCGTTCTACGACAAGTTCGGCGCCAGGCAGGACCAACAGGCATTTTACGAGGAGGGCGCACTCCGGACACTGTGCGCCAATGCAGATCTTGCCAGGGCCCGATCGGTACTGGAGCCGGGTTGCGGCACCGGGCGGTTCGCGTTCGATCTTCTGCGGCACCATTTGCCCGCTGACGCGCGCTACTACGCAACAGACATCAGCACCACCATGGTGGATCTCGCCGCCAGCAGGCTGGCACCGTTCAGCCCGCGCGCCGCCGTGACACTCGCAGGCGACCGGGTTGCGCCGCCGGTGGTGGAGCCTGCCAGTATCGATCGTTTCATTGCAACTTATGTACTCGACCTATTGTCGGCCGATGACCAGGAGCAAATGCTTGCGGAGGCGAGGCGGTTGCTTCACCCCGATGGCCTGCTCTGCCTCACCGGAATCACGCCGGGTGTTACGCCGCTGTCGCGACTGGTCATGAATATCTGGCAGTGGGTGTTTGAGCGAAATCCGGGCTGGGTTGGCGGCTGCCGCCCGGCCCGCATTAGCGAACGACTCCCGCCCAACACCTGGCGCATTCGCTTTCACACTGTGGTAGTGGCGTTTGGTGTGGCCTCGGAGGTGGTTATCGCCTCACCGATATCCCGGGGCGAAGCCTGAGCCAGGGCGGCCTGCTCGTCGCCCGGCTCCGGAGCGAGGAGGTGACATGCACCTCCGGTCCGGCGCCTACCAGTTCAGCGACAACTTCATCGCCACACTGCGCTCGGCACCATAGAGGTTCTCGGTGGAAGCGATGTATTCCTTGTCGGTGAGGTTGAACAGGTCGACGGACAGCTGGTACTGGCTCCTGCCGCCAAACTCCACCCCGGTGGAGAGGTTGACGGTTACCCAGCCGGATTTATCATCGAGCTCACTGCGCACAGTCCCGGGCTCCGCCAGTTCTGACGAGGTTTCACCGCGCAGGAAAAAATCAGCCCACAAATTGGGGACTGACATGAGCGCGCCCTGCCACTTGAGCCCGAGCCTGCCACTGAAATCGGGTACCTCGGTATCCCAGGTTGAGAACTGCTCATACTCGATTTCGCGTTTCATCCAGGTCAGGCTGGTGTAAGGCTCCAGGTCATAGGGCAGCCCGCCATAGGCCAGGAAAAGCTCAACCCCATGGGCATTGGATTTGCCGACATTCTGGTACAGCCGATCGCGCCGCCCGGGGCAGTTGTCTTCGGGGGTACAGGCCAGGTGGTGTATGTAATCGTCTGACTTCGAATAAAACGCGGCGGCATCCAGGGTGATGTCGCTGCGCTGCAGGCGCATGCCCACTTCGTAATTGATGGAGGTTTCCGGGTCCAGGCCGGCATCGGGATTGACGAAGTTGGAACCGGCATAGGCGCCGGTCGCCAGTTGGGTCAGGGAGGGGTAGACGTAGCCCTGGGCAATATTTGCCCTCAGGTTGATGTCGTCACGGACACCCCATACCAGGCCCAGCGCGCCGATCAGCTCATCGTCACTGCCCAGCTTGCCGGGTTCGAGGCTTGCGCGATCGGTATAGTCCAGTTTGCCGTCCACGTAATACTGGCGCAGGCCGGCGGTAAGCGACAGGCGGTCGCTTATCTCCCACTGGTCCTGTAAAAACATGGCCCAGGTCTCGATACTGGCCTTGTCGCGGATCTGTTCGATGCCGGTAGGCGCGATCGCGGGAGTCCATGACACCGTATCCACGTGCCGGGTCTGGTCGACGTCATCATTGAGGTATTGCAGGCCGGCGATCAGCCGGTGATTCCCCAGCGGCTGAAAGTCCATCTGCACGAGGGCGCCATCCGTATCCAGGGTGCTGTAGCTGTTGATGTCCCGGCTGTACCAGACGGTTTCAGTGTAGGTGTAGAAATGCCGGTCGTTCTGCTGTTGAAAGGCATTGGCCGAGAGGCTCTGCAGCCAGCTGTTATCCACCTCCCAACTGTAGAACAGGCCGTGCTTATCCCGGTCGCGCCTGGGGGATTCCACGTAGAAATCGGTCAGTGGGTAGGTACTTTTGACCTCCTCCTCCACATAGACATTGCTGCTGCTCTCGTACTTTTCGTAGGTGTACTCCAGCCGCTGGTCGCCAAAGCCCCGGCCGGCGTAGAGATACACGCTGTCGTTGTCATAGGCCGTGTTGTCCATGCTGCCGGCGGGGGTGGCGCGATCGTCATGGTCACTCTTCGAACCCGCCAGCCGGTACTCCCAGCCATCCAGGTTGCCATAGAGGCTGGCGAAGCTGTTGTAACCGTCGGTTGCGCTGTCGTAGCCGCCCTCCACAGTGGCCTGCAGGGGCTCGGTGCCGCCTTTCTTGGTGAAGAAGTTAACCACGCCGCTGAGCGCTTGCGAGCCATAGAGCACGGAACCGGAGCCGCGCATGACCTCTATCCGCTCCACCATGGCCGGGTTCAGGCTCAACGGTGTACCGACCTCGTAATGGTCGGTGATCTCCTGGCTGTTGACCAGGATAGCTGTACGCCGCGATTCCTCTCCGCGAATGCGGATACGGCCCAGCCCCGGTTGCCCGGAATCGGTGACCTGTATACCCGGAACATCCCGCATCAGCTCCGCCAGGCTGGGCGCGGTTGCACGCGCCAGTTCGGCCTCGTTGATAACGCTCAATGACGCCGGGCTGTCGAAAATGCGTTGCCGCGTCCGGCTCGCGGTAACCACAATCTCCTCAAGTTCACCTGCTGCCACGGGGGTGTCGGTTGCCGCCTGTATCGCGCCGGAGCCGGAGGCTGTGAGTATCGCCAGAGCGAGCACGGTACGGGGGTATTGCTTTGCTTTCATGATGGATCACCTTAATTTTTGCGGCCATTGTATAGCAATAGCCGCATGAACCGTTGATCTGGCACAGGGATTTGAGTGCAAAGGCGTCGTCATGCCTATCGCGCGACCCGCGCTTGAGTCCGCAGGAGGGAGTTGCTACCGTACCTGCACAAAAAATAATCCGGACACCTGCCATGAAGGCCAGACTCCTCCTCATTAGCCTGCTATGCTCACTACTGCTGCCGGGCTGCGACAACAACTCCAATAATTCCCCCACGCCCACGCCGACACCCGAACCGGAAACCCAGTTGATGGCCGGCGCCGCCAGCCGCAGCATGTTGCCGACGGTCAATGGCGGCAGGGACTACCTGGTGGACGCTCCCGGCTGGCCCGCACCGGGGACTGTCGACCCCAATGATCCCGGCGTTTTTATTGATAACTGGGACCAGGGCGAGGTGGACGTCGGCAACGGCCGCTCGGATTCGGCCTGGGTGCACGATGACCTGAAGATCACCGCGCTGGCCCTGTCACTGGCCGACGAGCAGGTGATCCTGGTGATGGCCGACGCGTATTCATTCTTCTCCTCCGATATCGCGGTCATGGTGGATCGCATCCGAAGCCGCCTGCCGGATGACTGGCAGGACGCGCCGGTACTGGTGTCAGCCACCCACAATCACCATGGTCCGGATACCGCCTTCAGCATCAACGACGACTGGTTTTCCCTGCTGGCAGACCAGTTGGCATTCGCTGCCGAGGATGCGGTCGCCGCCCTGCAACCGGCAACGATGTCCAGCGCATCGGGCATGCACGGCTATGGCGTCAGCGACCAGCGCGACCCCAATATTCCCGACGACCGGCTGAAAGTCATCTCGGTCGATGCCGTTGACGGCGGCGGCGCGATCGCCACCCTGGTACAGTGGACCAGCCACCCGGAATCCACTCTCGGCTGGCACCCGCCGGCGGAGGCCGCGGGCCTGGCGGAGGCTTGTGCCGCCAAGGGCTGGAGCGGTGGAGATTGCACCGCCGAGGGCCGGTATTTTAGCGCGGACTACCCGGGTGTTTTGCGCCAGCGGCTGGCCGACTCCCGCGGCGGCGAAGTCCTGTATTTCAATGGGCCGCTGGGCAACCAGATCGGACCCGGTTCGGCCCCTACCTGGGTGGTGGACGAGGCGCACCCTGTAGGCGACGGACACACGGTACCGGCCGGTGCACTTCCGCTGACGACCTGCAACCGCAGTGATCCCTACCTGTGCCGCAGTTTCGCCAAGACCGACTCCATCGGCACGGAGCTGGCCAATGCTGTCTCGGGGTTGCTGGAACAGGCCCAGCCAATAGATGTCAGGCAGTTGACGGTCCATGTTGAACCCTTCTTCACACGCCTGACCAATATCGGCTTCCGGCTGTTGATCGCTGAAGGCGACATCGGCTGGCAACCGACCGAGCTGTACAACTGCCAGGGCACACCGCTATCCGAAGCGACCTGCACTTCCGCCGGGATGGAACTGGTGGACGACCCCTGGATCACCCCGGTACTGGGCAGCCAGATCACCCGCGGCGACGTACTGCAAACCCGGTTGGCCCACCTCGACCTGGGCGATGTCGGCATTCTCTGGATGCCCGGCGAATTGCCGCCGGAACTGGTGAACGGGCTGCCGGCAGACTTCAATACCGCCCCACCGGAAAAGTACTACGAACAACCCCACCTGCACGCGGTGGGCAGTAACTACAAGCTGCCAGGGCATCTGCTGTCGCTGGTCGATGAATCCACTACCCTGACAGTGGGATTGGGCGGTGACCAGATCGGCTATTACGTGCCGGTTGACGAGTACCGCCTACGCTGTCTCGACCTGGTGATGCCCGGGGGCGCCAGCTGCAAAGACCTCGCGGCGCGCGGCGTGATCGAGGCTCCCGACTGGGTCGGGGGGCGCACCTGCAAAACGATTACCGATGACCCCTCTGCCCTGGCCGCACTGGGCGCTGATGCCGATGCGGTCGCCGCGATCTGCCGCTATGGCCAGGGGCTGGGTCGGGAGCTTGGGGAGCCGGAGGACCATTACGAGGAAACCAATGCCGCTGGCTGGGATATGATCGACGATCTGTGGGCCGCAGCCCAGCGCCTGTTCGGCAGCTGAGCACCGCGACCTCAACCAACACCCGGGATAGCCTCATGCCAGAGAAAATCAGTTTTGCTTCCGTCAGGCCGATTCAAAGCCTGAATCTGCTGTCGCAGCAGGAAATGTTGAGTCTGGCTTCTGCGGGCGAGGAGATACACCAGCTGTTCCGCAGATGCGCACTGGCCGTACTCAACACCGGCTCCGACGTGGACGATGCCCGTGAACTCTATACGCTCTACAGTGACTTCGAGATCACCGTTATCCCGGAACCCCGGGGCCTGAAACTGCAGCTGCACAACTGCCCGGCCCAGGCCTTTGTCGATGGCAAGATGATCGAGGGCATCCGCAGCCACCTGTTCTCCGCCTTGCGCGATATTATTTTCACCTATCACAAACTGGTGGAAAAGCAGCACTTCGACCTGAGCAGCGGGCCGGGCATCACCGACACCGTATTTCGCATCCTGCGCAATGCCGGCGTGGTCAGCAGTGACCTGCCACCCCGCCTGGTGGTCTGCTGGGGCGGTCATTCCATCTCGCGGCTGGAGTACGACTTCTCCAAGGAGGTGGGCTACCAGCTGGGATTGCGCGGCTTTGACATCGCCACCGGTTGCGGGGCGGGCGCCATGAAGGGGCCGATGAAAGGCGCCACCATCGGCCACGCCAAGCAGCTGAACAAGGCCAGCCGTTTTGTCGGTATCTCAGAGCCCGGCATTATCGCGGCCGAGTCACCCAACCCCCTGGTGAACGAGCTGGTTATCCTGCCCGATATCGAGAAGCGGCTGGAGGCGTTCGTACGCCTGGCCCACGGGGTGGTTGTCTTCCCCGGCGGCGCCGGCACCGCCGAGGAGCTGTTTTACCTGCTGGGTGTGAAGATGCACCCCGCCAACAGCGAGATACCGCTGCCTGTGGTGCTGGCGGCCCCCGCCTCCAGCGCGGGTTATTTTGAGCAGATCGATGCATTCCTGCGCGGCACGCTCGGCGACGATGTGGCCAGGCATTACGAGATTATCTGCGGCGATGCGGCTGCGGTGGCGAAAAGCCTGAAAAAACGTATCAAGAAAGTGCGCGAATACCGCATGGCGCAGCAGGAATCCTTCAGCTACAACTGGGGGCTGGCCATACCGGACGACCTGCAGCAGCCCTTCGAACCCACACATGCCAATATGGCGGCACTGAAGCTCCATCGGCAGCAGCCGGTGCACGAGTTGGCGGCGGAACTACGCCGCGCCTTTTCCGGGATCGTGGCGGGAAATATAAAGGAGGTCGGCATACGGGCGGTGGAAGAGCATGGCCCCTACCAATTGCAGGGAGACACGGACGTGGTGGCGAGCCTCGGCAGCCTGCTCACCGCGTTCGTCGAGCAGGGCCGGATGAAACTGGATTCGAGCAACTATACGCCCTGTTTCAAACTGGTCAGCTGAGCGGGGCCGGCGAATCAACACACCACCGTCTCGCTATGGCAGCACTGCGCAACGCGGTTCAAAACTGTGATTCGGGCTGGTAGGTCTCCATCCGGCTCTTCAGTTTCCGCAGTGCCTGCCGGAAGACCAGCCCGAGCAGCCAGGAAACAATCCTGTTGCTGCCCGGAATCCAGCTATCAAAGCGGATCGACCATCGGACCCGGGTACAACCGTTCTCCCCGGAAACGTAAACATCCCCCTGGTGCCGCCGGAACGGGGCCCCGGTGCGCAACTGGTAGGCGTAGTGGCGATGTTCGTCCCAGGCAGTCACCTCTTCGGTGATGCGCATGCCCGGCGCGGTCAGTTCACGGATACAACCCAGGCCGTTGGGATCCGGCCGTCCGGCGCGCAGCACCCCGCCACTGAATAGGCTCCAGTTGCCAATACCGGCATGGTCGGTCAGCTGGCGCCACACATCCCCGACGGGCGCATTGATTTCAATTTCATTCTCCACATAGCCCTCGGCGGGATTGAATCCAGTGAGTGACCACAAGGCCTTGCGCGCGTGTAGCATCTCAACACTGAAACCGTGTTTGTCATTCACGTACATCACCTGGAAGAGGCCCGCATCGAGCACCTTGCCATTGGCTCGCATGCCATTCGCCGCAGCCCGGGCATAATTCCTTTCATAGTCGAGCGGATCGCGGTAGCCCAGGGCGATATTCATAATTCCCTGGTCGGCGAGGGAATAGCCCGCAGGCCAGGATCGAGGCTGGGGTGTTTTATACTCCACCAGCTCCAGCAGGAAATTGGTGCCGCGCAACACCAGTGAGGTGGCCTTGACGCCGGTCAATCCCCACATTTTTTCATCCCTGGCGGTATGCAGCTGAAAATCGTCCACCACCTCAAGACCCATGGCATCCACGAACGTAGCGCGGGCGTCTTCCAGGCTGGGCACCGACACGCGCACGGTGCGTACAAGCGCCGGCACCTCGGGCCGACGCAGATCAGCGCTGGCACCTTCGATGAGGTCCAGGGGGTCCTGCTCAAACACCTCCACCCAGTTGCCCTCCGGGTCGGTGACGCAGACCCGTCGCGCCCCCTGGGAGCCGACCGGTTTCGGCGCCGGTATGGCGGAGAAGGCGCCGATATTGCGCAGCACCTGGTCGAAGTCGTTCACCGCAATTCCGACCATGTTGTAGCCTATATCGCTGGGGGACCAGTCAGCGGATTTCAACTGGCCGCGCGGCGTCCAGAACTGGAAAAACTCCAGCTGGAAGTAATCCTGCGAATCGATCAGCCAACTGCATTTTTCCCAGGCGCCGGGTATGCCCTGCACCCGCGAAGTGGCGGGTGGAAAAAACAACATCCTGCCAGCCCTGACCAGCCCGAACACATTCGCGTACCACTCCCGCAATGCCGGTGCGTTCAGGGCGGTGAAGGCGACCTGGCAGACCTGTTTGTCAGTTGCAGTGTGCATGTGTTGCTCCGAAATCAAATGACATGCCCGCCGGCTTCCAGGCAGGCGACCATGCCGGCAACAGCCGCTTTAATCGACAGGGTATCACGGAGATCCCTGAGCCTGCGCGATAACGGGTGCACGGTCCTGGCCTCCCCCAGCATCATGGGGGATATCCACTTCGTGGTCGGGGTAAGGCGCCTGGCCCGACGCCCGGCGCGCGATCAACGGGTTCAGCCGGCGGCCACCGACTCGATCTCGCGCATCCTGGCCCTGATATCGCGGTCAAACTGCTCCGCGACAACCTGGTCATTGGCGGACAACTGCTCCACATCGGTATCGCAGTAACCGATGATCCCCATCTGCTCGTAAGCCTTGCGGATCTTCGGCCCCCACAGGCCGATATCTTTCATCATCGGCACGATGCGGGTAAACAGGTCGCTGCGGTAGCCCTGCATGAAGCTGGAGTTGCTGGTGTGTTCGGCGCATTCATCCACCGGTAAACCCAGTCGCTCCCATACTTCCTCTGCCAGGAACCGGTCGCGCATCGCGTAGCAGGCCTCCACGGCGAACTCCTCCCGCTCGTCCCGCTCCGCCTGGCTCAACCGCGGGTAGTAGTCCCGCAGCGACAGTCGACCGAAGGCGACGTGGCGGGCCTCATCCTGCATGACATAGGCATTGACCGACGCCGCCAGCGGGTTCTGGGCCGTGTCCCGGATCGACGCAAACGCCGCCAGCGCCAACCCCTCGATGAGTACCTGCATGCCGAGGTAGGTCATATCCCAGCGTGAGTCGTTGAGAACATCCTGCAGCAGGTTCTTCAGGGTGGGTGTAATCGGGTAGGCCAGCTGGAATTTCTCGTGCAACAATCGCGAGTAGGCCTCTACATGGCGAGCCTCGTCAATCACCTGGGTGGCGCCATAGAACTTCGCATCAATGCCCGGCACCTGCTGGACGATCTTGGCCGTACAGATCAACGCACCCTGCTCGCCGTGCATGAACTGGGACAACTGCCATGCCTGGAAATGGGTGCGCGCCTCCACTTTTTCCTTTTCTGTCATTCGGTTGTAGGGCGCAGAACCAAAGATGGGCATGGATTCATCCGGCATCTGCTCGGGATTTTCCGGGTCCAATTCCTGTGACCAGTCGATTCGCTCGGAAGCATTCCACTGCTTGATTTTGCCTTTTTCGTACAGGCTGAGCAGCGATTCACGGCCGTCCTGGTACTCCCAGCGGAACTTCGTGGTGAATTTTTGCTCCAGGTTCCAATCGAGAGAGTTCGGGGGAATTGTGTAGTACTGTTCGGTAGTCATCGCGGGCGCCTCGGTCACGGCAGCACCTGAACCCATCCAGGCCTACCCCCTATGGGTATAGCCCAGATAGGCCGTGAGTCAAATTCCCGCCCCGCTGCGAGACGGCGTACACCGCTGAGTTATCTTACAAACCCTGGCTTTAGCGCTGCTAATTATTAACAAAGCCAGCCGGCCGGGCACTTTGACCGTTCCGGCAATACCGACCCGGGCAGCCGGGCGCCGGTGCCCGGGCGACTATTGCAAAATCCCCCGCAATGACCGAGGCTTAGCATCCCGTGACGATGCATTTGCAGACTTGACCGGCGCGTCGCACAAGGCACACAGGAGATTTTACCCATGCGGATCAAACTCAGTTCAATGCTCGCCATGCTGACGCTCGTCGTCGCCAGCCAGTTCGCCCTCGCGGACGAGTATGCAGAGGCCAGGAAAGTATTCGAGGACGCCGGAGAAAGCGGCGCCTTCTTCAGCCACAGCTATGGTTATGCGCTGTTCCCGAGTATCGGCAAAGGCGGTATCGGGGTTGGCGGCGCCTATGGTGACGGCAAAGTATTCGTCGGGGGTGCGGAAGTCGGAAAAAGCAGCATGACCCAATTGTCGATCGGGTTCCAGCTGGGCGGCCAGGTGTACAGCCAGATCATTTTCTTCGAAGACAGACGCGCCTTCGATGATTTCAGTTCGGGCAATTTCGAGTTCAGCGCCCAGGCCGCCGCAGTGGCGATTACCGCGGCCGCCAGTGCCCAGAGCTCTACGGGGGGCGGCAGTTCAGCTGGCGCCAGTGGCGGTGAGAATGATGCTTCAACCGTCTCACACGGCTACAACAAGGGCATGGCCGTATTTACCGTCGCCAAGGGCGGCCTGATGTACGAGGCGGCACTGGCGGGGCAAAAATACAGTTACGAGGCCAGGTAAGCGCCATTGCAGATAACCGGGGTATCCCTGCTTGGGGCTCCGGTGTGCTGGGCGGCCAGATAGCGTGGCAAAGCGCCTTCAGGGGCAAGACGGTGGTCGTCTATGACCTGTACGAGAGCAGCCTGGAGCAATGCCACCAGGCCCAGCAGGGTTATGCCGGGATTTACAGCGCAAGCCTGCTGGCTGCCAGCGCAGATTCCATCGCCGCTACCCGCTCACTACTGTCCTTTACCACTGACCTGGCCAACCGCGGCGGCGGGCGCCGACCTGGTTATCGAGGCGGTGCCGGACTTCCTCGACGTGCCGGATGTATCGCTGGCGGCTGACCTGGCAAAGCTCGCCATGCCGGATTGAATCCGGTAGCGGGCAGGAGGGTACTCCCTACCTGGCATCGGTCTTTTTCTGCAGGGTGATCTTGAGTTTGCCATTCTTCAGCAGCGTCGCCTTGCAGGCATCGAAATCCACCTCACAGGGCAATGGCAGGGACTGGTAGAAGTGGCTCTCGCGGGTGGAAGTATTGGTACCTCCCGCTTTCTTCGCGTTTGTCATTTCAGTATGCGACCCGAATACTCTCAATTCATTGGCGCCCACTTCAACCTCGATATCCCCGGGGTTAAATCCTTTCAGGTCGCCTTCGACCACAATACGCTTCTTCTGGTCTTTCACCACCAGTGCTATGGGGGAGAGCACCTGCGCCTGCGCCTGCAGCCAGTCGCTGACTGAATCACCCTCGTCCGGCTCACGTCCCAGGAAGAGCCGGTACGCAAGCTCCCGGATACGTTCCTCAACCTGCTCAAACGCCTCACTGAACTTTCTGCGCACGCGCACGGGGGTGGGTACAGGAGCGGGATTTTCCCGGGCAGAAGCAGCGGGTTGCATATATCACCTCCGGATCAAAAAAAGCAAAAGGTTCGCACCGCGAACGGTGGACGTATTCTGCTCTTTGGCCGGATTGCTGTCGTTGCGTCAGGTCAACGTATCGCCAGATAGCTGCGTGGAGGCAGCAAGCTAAGTGTCATAACCCATTGATTATAAATATTTTATTGGTGTTTCGCCGCGTGTATAAACGGGCGCTGCCAGAGGCCGGGAAACCCTGGGGCCGCATGGGCAAAGACCCGGCCGGGCGTTTGCCAGGAACCGCCGCCCGGCGCCATTGCGGCACCGGATGCCGGTAGGTAACCGGAAAAAAACGGGTGTTTATTCGCCGGCGGTCGGGGTTGCCACTGCCTTGCGCCTGGCTGCCGCTTTTCTCTTCGCTGAAGGCTTTTTCTTCGCCGCCACTTTTCTCTTCGCTGCAGGCTTTTTCTTCACCGCTGCCTTTTTCTTCGCAGCCGGCTTTTTGGCGGCGGTGCCTTTCTTGCTGATCGATTTCTTGGCGTCGGCTACCAACTTCTTCCATGCCCTGATATTCGCTTCAGAACGCTTCTTGACGATCTTCTGCGCAGCCGAATTGGTTTTTGCAGCCATTTTCTGCAGGACCTGCACGTCCTTCCTGGCCTGCTCAACCACTTTCTTGAGCTCCTTGACCAGATCGGAGCGCTCGCCACCCACTTTCTTGAGGTCATCCAGCAAGCCCTTGAGCATATCGAACTGCCGCTTGGCTATGTCGATGTAGCCATCGACAATGGCGCGGTTGGCATCCGCGATCGCCTGCACATTCTTGCCGGTACCCTCAAACACGTCGTCCAGTTTGAAATTGCCAATCTTGACGTCTTCCAGGTACTTTCCAAGATCCAGGCCACTCAACTTCTTCTTCGTTGCGGCTTTCGCCCCTGATGCTTTTTTCGCTTTAGCCATGGTGTATCTCCCTGATTTTTTAACTTAAGGAATTGCCAACCACCGAAACGCATAATCCGCCAATTGGCCCGTAACTTGTACCAAACCATTATGTGCCAGTCCGGGAACGGGGATATTGACCTGAGACAATACCCAGGGCTGAAACCACCGCCTGCAGCGCGCTGGAACAGGTCATGCAAACATCTTCCCCGAACCGGTCCATCCATTCCAGCGCGATGTATTATTGTACAAATGTCGGTACCGTGCCACGTGAATCGGCGGCGCATGATCTCGCCAACCGGCCCGGCCCGCTGAGCGAAAGGCGCATTATTCCCATTAATAAGCGAGTTCCAGAAGTGTGGCCCGGTGACAGAGGGCCTATACTCACTTCTTCAAAAGTGGCGATCACGCCCGTGGAGGCCCACAAGCCCTCTGTGAAGGTAAGCATTCAATTCGCAAGACCGTTGATACCGGCAGCGCTGTTTGCCCTGCTTCTGGTCATGCTGCTGTCCGGCCTGTCCATCCATTATCCGGACCACGGTGTATCCCCGCTCAACCCCATTACCTCCGCCCTGGGACTCCCGGGCTATGACATCTGCAAACCCGACGGCGAAGAAGGCCAGGCCAGCCACACCAGTGCCTCGATTATCATTCCGTTTGAGCAATCCACTGCAGCAATCAACCACTATCCGGCGCCGGTCCCGAGCCGGGTATTCGCCGCCAGCCAGGCCCGCGCTCCTCCCCAGTCCTGATACCTCCAAGCAAGGATCTTCCCACTGGACAATTTAATGACCGGCGTGCCTTTTGCGCTGCTGGCGCACCCGCCTCCGGTCAGGAGCAAAATACTCATGCCTTTATTCAAGGAAGTACATACAGTCTCAACCGCTTCGATCAAAAGCATTCAACAACCCGTGGATCGGGAATCACTGTCCATGCACAGCCGGGCTACCGACGTGTTTACCGACTTTGCCAGGCACAGCCCCCTGATGATTGAGCGCAGCACAGGCATTCAGGACGCACTGGAGATGATGGCCAGGACCCATGTCAAACTCAAACTCGTTATCGACGCGCAGGAATCGTTCAGGGGAGTTCTGACCCTGGATGACCTGATGTCGGCAAAAGTCCTGCGCGCAATGGAAGCGTCGGGTTTGCGGCGAAATGAGCTGACGGTGGGCCATGTGATGACACCCAGGAGTGCCTTGCGGGCCATCGATATCTCGGACTTCGCCGTGGCGAAAATTGGCGATCTGGTGGCGACGATGAAAAAGTACGGTGAGCACCATATCCTGGTGGTCGACATGCAAAGCCTTTGTGTCAGGGGTATCGTCTCGGCCAATGAAATAGCCAGGCGCATGAATACCCCGGTTGTTATCAGCGAGCGTGCCAACTCGTTTACCGATATTTTCCACGCAGTCGCACACTAGCGGATCCAGGCCGGCCTCCCGCCTTACGCGGCGACGCGGATCATACACTACCCTTTGGGGTTATGGTTCAGTCGCCGCGCCTTCTTCACCATGGCGCATTCAACGTGTGCAGCTGTTGCAGGAAGCCAGCATGAGCAAAACTCTCGCCGATCTCGTCAACTTCGCCACCAGCAAGGCCGTTACAGAACGATACCCCACGCCGGCTGATCGCCTGGTCAGGGGACAACCCGAGCAGCACAACACGCTGCACTTTGCAGCCGACAACCGTTTTTTCGCCGGCGAGTGGGGTGCTGAAACCGGTTGCTGGAAAGTCCGGTATACCGAGAACGAATATTTTCACATCCTCAGCGGTAAATCCATTCTGCGGGATCTGCAGGGCGGCGAGATGGTGCTCGAGCCGGGCGACAAGGTCTGCGTTCCCGCGGGCTTTGAGGGTGAGTGGGAGGTTCTGGAGCCCACCCGCAAAGTCTATGTCATTTACGAAGAGCCGTCGGACTGATGTGGGTGTCGATGCCGTGATGGACCGGGAGCAGGCGCGGCATTTCGCCGAGGAATGGATCGCGGCATGGAACTCGCATGATCTCGAGCGGATTCTCGCGCACTATGAAGACGACTTCGAGATGTCCTCGCCCATCATCACGCAGGTGATGGGCGAACCGTCGGGAACCCTGCGGGGAAAGACGGCCATCGGCGCCTACTGGAGCCTCGCGCTGGAGCGCAATCCGCAGTTGCACTTCGAGTTACTACACACCCTGCCCGGCGCCAATAGCCTGGCGATCATTTATAACGGCTTGCGCGGACTGTCCGCCGAGATATTCCACTTCGGCACCTCGGGCAAGGTGGTGGCCGCGTACGCGCATTACCAGCCGTGTTGAGAATAGTTTCCGCGCTGGCATTGCTACTGCTCGCCCTCCTGGCTGTCCCTTCATTCCTGTTGTTTGCAGCGCTTCAACCGGACCCGCTGGTGACCGCAGCGGGCGGCATGCGGCACGACAACATCAGCCGGATCAAAGGCCTGGTAAAGCAGAACGACCCGCGACAATTCGGGAATGGCGAGATTCATACCCTGGAAATTGTCGGCCCGGACCTGAACCTGCTGTTGGCATCTGTGCTGCCCCTGCCACGGCGGCAGGGCATACAGGTAGCGCTCGAGGACGGCGAGGCCAGCGTCCTGTACACGCTGGCCCTGCCCGCCAACCCGCTGGGACAGTATCTGAACATCTCGGCCCGGCTGCGCCAGGACAATTCGCTTCCGGCGCTGCAACAGCTGCAATTTGGCGACACCGCGGTGCCCACCTGGCTGGTCTCGCCCCTGCTCGCCGCCGCGGATCGCTGGCTGCGGGACCAGTCCGCGGAATATGAGGACGCCAGGTCGGCGCTGCGGGAAATACGCTTGCAACCCGACGCGATACAGATTGTCTACCAGTGGCAAACGGGCCTGGCGGAGCGCCTGCAGGCCACCGGGCGCGAGTTGTTGCTGTCGCCGGCGGAGCGCGAGCGCATCGTCACCTATTACGCTGAACTAGTGCGTCAATCCCGCCTCCTGGATGGCGCCACGACTTCCCTGGACCGCCTGCTACAGCCGCTGTTCGAGCTGGCGCAGCAGCGCAGCGCCCGTGGCACCGACCCCGGGGCGGAAAACCGCGGCCTGCTGCTGGCACTGGGGGTGGCATTGAGCGGCCACTCCCCGGAGCACCTCGTTGGCAAACCCGACGGCGCCGCGTTGCCTGCCGGGGTACCGCTGAACCTGGTCCTGCGAGGCAGGCAGGACCTCGCCCTGCACTTTGCCATATCGGCGGCCATCTCAGCCGGTGGCGGCAGCGCCCTGGCGGACAGTATCGGCATTTTCAAGGAGATGGACGATTCGCGCGGCGGCTCGGGCTTCAGCTTCGCCGACCTGCTGGCGGACAGGGCGGGTGTGGCGATGGCCGAAGTGGCCATGGGAAAAAATGCCGGCGCGCTGCAGGCCTACATGGCTGGCAACTTACGCGAGTCAGGCTATATGCCGGGCTTTGACAAGCTCCCGGAAGGCCTGATGGAACTCGAATTCAGGCACCGGTACGAGGACCTGGACAGCGCCACCTATGCGTTGGTGGACAGCGAGATCGCGCGCCGCATCAGCAGTTGCACCATTCATCGGCCGGGTTTCGGCCAGGCCAGGTAAGTGCCGGCACTCAACCCGATACCGGTGCGGTGGCGGCCACACCAGCGCCACCTTGAACGATTCAATGATCCCGACTACTATCCGCCGAAGGCATTGACGCCTGCCCATCACATTCCACAAGGAGTCTCACCATGTCCGCCCGTATCAAATTCGCAGTGGCCGCCCTGCCCGTATTGCTGGCCGGCTGTACGTCCACAACCCAGTTTTTGCAGCAGATGCAGCCCCAGGCGATTTCCGAGGCCCAGCGCCGCGGCGCTTTCGAGATGGATTGCCCGACCGCCACCGCATCCCTGCTGTCGAGCGAAATCATGCAGCCCGAGATTCGCGCCATTGCCTTTGCAGGGCCGGAGCGGGCGGTCTATAACGTGGGCGTGTCCGGTTGCGGCAAGCGAGCCACCTACGTGGTGATATGCCCGCAAAACGGCAGCAACGCCTGCTTCGACGGTGGCTCGCGCACAGAGATTCAGGAGAACTAGGCGGGGTAGACAGCCAGCCGCGCTCCTGGCAGCGCGGCTGGGCCCGGCGAGCAATTCCACACCGCTCAGGCAACCTTGTTGTTCAGCCCCGCGTGCAGCAAACGCCGCAGTTCGGGCACGCAGGACCCACACTGGGTACCGCAGCGCAACTGGGCGCCCAGCCCAGCCACGGTAGAGGTGCCGGCGCCTATGGCCTGCGCAATCTGCCGTTCCCCCACTTCCCAGCAGGTGCAAATCAGGCGACCGTTGTCGGCTGCGCCGGGATTCACTCCCGCCAGCAGAACGGTGGGATCGGCGGGCAGGCCGGTCCTGAACACCCCCGCCAGCCAGTCCCTGGAGGGCAAGCTGGCGCGCTTGCTGTGCAGGAACAGTGCATAACCGATCTCGCCGTCCTCCAAACCTGCTTCCCGATAGTCAGCGCAGCTTTCGTCGTGATAACTGCAACGCCGCAACGGCTCACTGCCAAGCGCTCGCTGCAGCGAGGCATAGAGCTCACCGGGACGGGTTGACGCCGCGCCCGCCAGCAGCGTGAGATAGCCGCCGGGGACCACCACCCTGGACCAGTAGCCCAGCGGCGGCAGTACGGGTCGTCGCCGGGTCAGCAACAGGCCCCAGCAGGACGTCGCCAGCGGCAGGACTTCAACCCGGGCGAACTTGCTCTGGGGCTGTCCCGATACCGGATCCGTCACCGCGGCTATCAACTCGCTGACGCAGGCCCGGCCGGAAAACTGCCGGCTCCAGTGGATGGGGCTGAACACCTGGCCCGGCGGCAGTTCGTCCTCGAGCCGCGCAACGCCCCGGATGCTGCCCAGTTCGTTGCACACCTCGACCAGGTCGCCGTCGCGCAACTGCCTGACCAGGGCGTCCGCCGTACTTACGCCGATACTGAAAAAGTCCCTGTGCCGCATCAGTTTGGCCACCCGGCCGGTGCGGGTCATGGTGTGCCACTGGTCGCGCAGCCGACCCGTATTCAACTGCAGCCGTTCCCCGCCCGCACCCCCGCTGTCCGGCATGGCGGGCAGGGTGGCGATGAACTGCGCTCGCCCGGATACGGTAAAAAAACGCCCCGCGTCTTGCGGCTCATTCGCAACCGGTATCGCCGGGCGGGGCCAGCAGGTCGGTGCCAGCTGATCGTAGGCGGCCTGGTCCAGGTCGGCCAGAGCGCTGATGTCGAAAGCCCGGCTGCCGTTGTTGCCGTATCCGGACAGGCGGGCGTGCTCCGCGAAAATGTCTGCTGGCCCGCGGTAGTCAAAAGAGTGCCCGAAGCCCAGTCGCCGGGCCACCTCGGTCACCATCCACCAGTCGGCTCGCGCCTCCCCCACAGGCGGCACCAGCCGGCGCTGGCGCGAAATACAACGCTCCGAATTCGTTACCGTGCCGTCCTTCTCACCCCAACCCATCGCCGGCAACAGCAGGTCGGCGCAGGCGGCGGTATCGGTATCGCTCACGCAATCGGAGACGACAACGAACTCGCAGTTAGCCAGCGCCCGCCGCACCATGGCGCTGTCGGGCAGGCTGACCACCGGGTTGGTCGCCATGATCCAGAGGAAGCGGATTTTGCCCTCCGCCGCGGCCTGGAACATGTCCACCGCCTTGAGCCCCGGCGCGCTGGCCATTGCCGGCGCCTGCCAGAACCGGGCCACCAGTTCGACGTGGTCGCGGCGGAAGTCCATGTGGGCGGCGAGGTGATTGGCCATGCCGCCCACCTCGCGCCCGCCCATGGCGTTGGGTTGGCCGGTGATGGAGAACGGCCCCATGCCCGGCCGGCCAAGGCGGCCAGTCGCCAGGTGACAGTTGATGATGGCATTGCACTTGTCAGTGCCGGTCGCAGACTGGTTGATGCCCTGGGAGTAAAAGGTCACCGTTCTCTCGGTGGCGCCGAACAGCTGGTAAAACTGCGCGAGATCCTCAGGAGCCAGCCCCGTGCGGGCGGCGACGCGCTCGGGCGTCCAGGTTGCGACCGCGGCCAGCGCGGCTTCGCTGCCGGCGGTCTGTGCGGCGATATAGGCATCGTCCAGCCGGCCATCGTGCTGCAACTGTCGCAACAAGCCCGCAAACAGGAAACCATCGCTGCCCGGCGCAATCTGCAGGTGCAGGTCGGCGATGTCGCAGCTGGCAGTGCGCCGCGGGTCTATCACCACCACGCGTTTGTGCGGGCTTTGCTTACGGGCCTCGGCTATGCGCTGGTAGAGTACCGGGTGGGTCCAGGCCGCGTTGGAGCCGACCATCACCAGCAGGTCGCAGGTCTCCAGATCCTGGTAGGAGCAGGGCACAAAGTCCGCGCCGAACGCCCGCTGGTAGCCCGCCACCGCGGAAGCCATGCACAACCGTGAGTTGGTATCGACGTTGGCGCTGCCCAGGAAGCCCTTCATGAGCTTGTTGGCCACGTAGTAGTCTTCCGTCAGCAACTGCCCGGACAGATAAAAAGCGATCGCCTCCGGCCCGTATTCCGAGCGGACCGAGGCCACCTGCCTGGCTACCAGGTCCAGGGCGGTATCCCAGTCGGTGCGCGCCCCCCTGAGCATGGGGTGCAGCAATCTGCCGTCGGCAGTGAGGGTTTCCGCCAGGGTGGTACCCTTGACACAGAGCCGCCCGGCATTGGCCGGATGGCTCACATCCCCCCTCACCGCTATCAGCTGATCACCTTCGAGTTCGGCCGTGACACCGCAACCGACACCGCAGTAGGGGCAGGTGGTATTGCAGGTGCTCATCGCCGCCCTATCAGCACCCGGTCGCCCTCGAGCTGCACAGGGTACACCTCCACCCGCACCCCCTCTTCCTCCAGGCAGGCGCCGTTGACAAGGCTGAAGTGCTGCTTATAGAGGGGCGAGGCGACGACCAGTTGGCCGTTGATATCGCCCACGATGCCACGCGACAGCACATTGGCCTTGCCGATGGGGTCCCGATTGGCGAGTGCATACAACTCGGGGCCCTCACCGGGCAGGTAGAACAAGGCCACCTGCTCTGACCCCACCAGGACGCAAACGCCGCTGCCTGCCACCAGGTCCGAGCGCTGGCATATCACTTCCCAATCGTGTTTCTCCACCGCTGTCATTGCGCTACCCCGCTTACTTTGCTACCGATATCAGGCGCAGGCGCTCTTCCGCCCGCGCCGGGCGAACCTGCTGCCGCTCCCTGACGAACACCACGCCGCTGTCGGGCTGGTCCGAATTGACGAACTGGCGAAAGCGCTTGAGCTTTTCCGGATCCGCCAGTGTCGCCTGCCATTCACACTGGTAGGTGCCGATGATATGCGCCATTTGCGCCTCCAGCTCCGCGCCAATTCCCAGTGAGTCCTCGATCACCACCTGCCGCAGGTAGTCGATCCCGCCCTCGAGATTGTCCATCCAGACGGAGGTGCGCTGCAGCCTGTCGGCGGTGCGGATGTAGAACATCAGGAAACGGTCGATGTAGCGGATCAGGGATTCGTCATCGAGGTCGGTGGCGAACAGGTCGGCGTGCCGCGGCCTCATGCCGCCGTTGCCGCACAGGTACAGGTTCCAGCCGCGTTCGGTGGCGATAACGCCGAAATCCTTGGATTGGGCCTCGGCGCATTCGCGAGTGCAGCCGGACACCGCAGACTTGAGTTTGTGCGGTGCACGCAGACCCTTGTAGCGCTCCTCGATCCGGATGGCCATGGCCACGCTGTCCTGTACGCCGTAGCGACACCAGGTACTGCCTACGCAGGACTTTACCGTGCGCAGTGCCTTGCCGTAGGCATGACCGGTTTCGAAACCGGCCCCGACCAGTTGCTCCCAGATTGCCGGCAGATCGTTCAGGCGGGCGCCAAACAGATCCACCCGCTGGCCACCGGTGATTTTGGTATACAGGTCGTATTTTTTCGCCACCTCACCCAGCACGATGAGCTTGTCCGGCGTGATTTCACCACCGGCCACTCGCGGCACCACCGAGTAGGTCCCGTCCTTCTGCATATTGGCCATGAAGGTATCGTTGGTGTCCTGCAGGCCAACGTGCTTCAGGTCCAGCACGTGCTCGTTCCAGAGCGACGCCATGATGGAGCCAATGGCGGGCTTGCATATATCGCAACCGCGGCCCCGGCCGTGGTCCGCCAGCATAGTCGCGAAGCTTTTAACTTCGCCGATGCGGGCCAGGTGATAAAGCTCCTGCCGGGTATAGGGAAAGTGCTCGCAGATACTCTTGTCGACCGACACTCCGCGGACAAGCAGTTCGGCTTCCACCAGGTTTTTCAGCATGGCGGCGCAGCCGCCACAGCCGGTGCTCGCGCTGGTTGCCCCTTTGACCTCAACCAAAGAACAACAGCCGCTGTCCAGTGCGCTGACGACATCCCCCTTGGTAACGTTGTGGCAGGAACAGATGGTGGCGGTGGCCGGCAGGGCGCCCACTCCCAACAGGGGCCTGTCACCCACGGTAGGTACAATCAGGCCCTGCGGGTCCGGCGGCAACTCGATATTGTTGAGATGGTATTGCAGCAGGGTGTCATAATCGGAGCAGTCTCCCACCAGTACCGCGCCCAGCAATTGCTTGCCGTCGGCACTGGTGACTATGCGCTTGTAGCAGGCTTCGCGGCCATCGCTGAAGACAAAGGACATGGCCCCGGCGCTGCGGCCGTGCGCATCGCCGATGGAGCCCACGTCCACCCCCAGCAACTTGAGCTTGGTACTCATATCCGCGCCGGTAAACTGGGCTTCTTCACCCACCAGCTGAGCCGCGACCGCCTCTGCCATACGGTAACCCGGCGCCACCAGGCCGTAGATACGGCCGCCAAAGAGCGCGCACTCGCCAATCGCATAAATATCAGAGTCGGTGGTCTTGCACTTGTAGTCGATCACGATGCCGCCGCGCTCACCTACGGCCAGTTCGGCATCCCGCGCCAGGTTGTCGCGCGGGCGTATCCCCGCTGAAAACACGATCATATCGGTCTCGAGATGGCTGCCGTCGGCAAATTCCATCTGCAGTGCCCGCTCTGCACCCCTGGCGATATTTCTGGTGTTCTTGCCGGTGTGCACCTGCACACCGAGAGCCTCGATCTTGTGCCGCAACATGGCTGAACCACCGTCGTCCAGCTGTACCCCCATCAGTCCCGGGGCGAATTCCACTACGTGGGTCTCGAGCCCGAGGTTGCGCAGGGCATTCCCGCATTCCAGCCCGAGCAGGCCGCCACCGACCACCACACCGATCCTGCTGTCCAGCGCGTTCGCCTTGATTTCACCGAGATCATCGATCGTGCGGTAGGTCAGGCAGCGCTTGTTGTCGGCGCCGGGTACCGGCGGCACGAAGGGATAGGAACCGGTGGCAAGTACCAGCTTGTCATACTCGAACACCCTGCCGTTTTCCGTCACCACCCGCCGGCCCGCGCGCTCGATCCGCAGCACCGGGTCACCGAAGCAGGCATCCACCCCCCAGCCGCGGTAGGTATCGCGCGTGGCGAGAGCCAGGTCTGCCGGCGAACGCCCGGCAAAGACATCCGACAGATGCACGCGGTCGTAGGCGGGCCGCGGCTCCTCGCCGAGAATGGTAATGGCATAATCGCCACCCCGGGCGACCAGGGATTCCACGAAATGGTGGCCCACCATACCGTTGCCCACCACGATAATCCTGCGTTTACTCATTGTGTGCTCCATTCCTGCTCAAGCGGCCCGGGCCGTCTGCTGCAGTGCCTCGCTTACTTCCCGACCGAATATCAGGCCCGACCTGAAACCCGAAATATCACTACCACTTCTGATCAATTCGCTGTACCAGGTACCGCCACGCTTGTCCCCCACCAGCACCACACCCACCAGTCGCCCGTGCCGCAATACGAGCCTGCGGTAGATGCCCGCGGCCTCGTCACGCATGACCAGTTGTTCCGCCGCAGCGTCCAGGTCGCCGGCGCTGAAAATGTCTATACCCGAGATTTTCAATTGCGTGGGACTGCGCTCGGCGCGAAACAGGTCGCCACCTACCCCCATCAGGGAGCGTGCGAGTACCCGCGCCTGCTCCCTGATGGGCGCCACCAGGCCGAAACACTCGGCGCCGAGCTGGGAGCATTCCCCCAGTGCGAATACCCCGGGTACCGACGCGCGCATATGCCCGTCAATCAGGATGCCGCGGTCGACCGCGAGGCCTGCCTCTCTGGCCAGTAACGCATTGGGCGTGATGCCGGTAGCGAACACGAGGAGCTCACAGGGGAGGGCGTCCCCACTGCGAAGTTCCACGCCCGTAAGCACGCCCGCCGCCGCATTCACTGCCGCCAGGGTATCGCCCAGGCGGAAGCGGATACCGCTGCCCTGCAGGTCCTGTTGTAACTGCCTGCCGCCCTCGGCATCGAGTTGCCGGTTCATCAGCCAGGATTGGCGGTGCACTACCGTTGTCGCAAAGCCCAGGGTGTTGAGGCCGTGGGCCGCCTCCAGGCCCAGCAGCCCGCCGCCCACCACCACCGCGGGACGGCTGGCCCCGGCCAGGCTGCGCAAATGCCGCGCATCGTCCAGCGTGCGAAACTGTTCCACCCCCCGAATGCCATCGCCGGCCAGGGCGGGGCGGGCCACTGTGGCGCCGGTGGCAAATACCAGCAGGTCGTAGCTAAGCACCAGTTGCCGGTCGGTGACCACCCGGCAGCGTTCAATATCCACCGCCGCGACCCGGGTAGCCGACAGGAATTGTATTGTCCCGGTGCCGGTCCCCGTTTCGATCATGTGCAGATCGGCCTCGACGCTGTCACCGGCCAGTATGTTGGACAGCAAAACCCGGTTGTAACAGGTATCACGCTCTTCACCGACGACGGTGATGTCCATATCCGCCCCGGCACGGCCGAGTTCCTGCAACAGGTAGGCCGCCGCCATACCGGCGCCGATGATCAACAGGCGCTGGCGCATCAGGCGGCCTCGCTCCCGCTGCCCAGGTCGCCAGAGCCTGCCGGCAACCGCTCCGGCGCCGCCACTGGCGCCAGCCTGGGAGCCGCAGAGTCAACGACATCTGCCGACGAGGCATGGCGCGATCCCTGTTTCGCATAGAGAAATTCCAGTACCTGCTGGCGCAGATGCACGAACTCCGGATCTTCAGCCAGTGCGAGCCGGTCCCGGGGGCGCGCCAGTGTCACTGGCAGGACCTCGCCGATAGTCGCTGCGGGGCCGTTAGTCATCATCACAATGCGGTCGGACAGCAGCACCGCCTCGTCCACGTCGTGGGTAATCATCATCACGGTATTGCCCAGGTCCGCCTGGATGGCCATCAGTGAATCCTGTAGCTGCGCCCGGGTCAGGGCGTCCAGCGCGCCGAAAGGCTCATCCATCAGCAGCACCCTGGGCTGCATGGCCAGGCAGCGGGCGATTCCCACGCGCTGTTTCATGCCGCCGGAGATCTCCCCGGGCAGCTTGTCCATGGCGTGTTCCATATTGACCAGCCGCAGGTTGTGCTCTATCCAGTCGCGGCGCTCGGCCCGGGTCTTGCTGCGGCGAAATACCTGGTTTACCGCCAGCGCCACGTTTTCGTAAACGCTCAGCCAGGGCATCAGCGAATGGTTCTGGAACACCACCGCCCGGTCGGGGCCCGGTTCGGTTACCTCGGTTCCCTCCAGCACCACCCCACCCTCGGTGGCCCGGTAGAGTCCGGCGACGATATTCAGCACGGTCGACTTGCCGCAACCGGAATGCCCGATCAGCGAGATGAACTCGCCCTTGCTCATCTTCAGGTTGACGTTCTGCAGGGCGCGGAACTTGCTGCCACCGGTATCGAACTCGATACCCACGCCGGTGATGTCCAGGTAGGTCATGCTCATAACACTGCTCCTTCGCTCAACGCAAAACCGCTTGCTTGTCCCAGCTCACCCGCTTCTGCAGGGTCAGCATGAGTTTGTCCAACATAAATCCGACCAGCCCGATGGCAAGTACCGCCACCATGATCCTGCCCAGTGAATTCGAACTGCCGTTCTGGAATTCGTCCCAGACAAATTTGCCCAGGCCCGGGTTTTGGGCCAGCATCTCGGCGGCGATGAGCACCATCCAGCCGGTGGCCAGCGACAGGCGCAGACCGGTGAAAATCATGGGTATGGCGGCGGGGATCACGATCTTGCGCACATGCACCAGCGGCGACAGGGCCATGACCCGGCTCACGTTCACCAGGTCGCGGTCGATGCCGGCGACACCCACGGTAGTGTTGATCAGCGTCGGCCACAGGCAACACAGGGCCACGGTGATCGCGGAATTGAGAAAGGCCTTGTCGAACATGGGATCCGACACACTGTAGGTGGCGCTCACCACCATGGTGACCAGAGGCAACCAGGCCAGCGGCGAGACCGGCTTGAATATCTGGATCAGGGGATTGACCGCCTTGTACACACCGCCGCTGAGCCCGCACAGGATGCCCAGGGGAATCGCCACCAGGTTCGCCAACAGGAAGCCCGCCGCCACAGTGACCAGGCTGGTCAGCACCTGGTCGACGAAGGTCGGCTTGCCTGTGTACTTGCGCCACTTCACCGCGGCATCCGGGTTGGCGGCGAGTTTGTTCGCATTGCGCTCTTGCTGGCGCTGGTAGAATTTTTCCGCCTTCGTTCGCTCTGCCACATGTTCCCGGCCCAGCGTCTTAAGCTGCTCCCAGACCTGTACCGGACCGGGAAAAAGGCCCAGCGAGGTTTCTATGCGGCTGGCGGAGAACTGCCAGGCCAGCAGGAAGCAGACGATCCCGAGTGCCGGCAGGATCAGCCCATCCGCCAGGCGCCCCGGGCGAAGGCTTGCAACCATCTGCTCAAACCGCTGGTCCGGTTTACTCGCTGACATCGTGTCTGGCATCGTCTCGTTTCCTGGTCTGGTGTTGTCGCTCAGATCGTCTCATCGCCCTTCAGGCCGATAGGGAACTGCTGCAGGTAGGCATTGGGCTTCGTGCCGTCGTAGCTCACCCCGTCGATAAATTCCGCCTGGGGCGGGCGAAACCCGGTCTCGCTGCCAAACGCCGGGAAGTCGCTCGCCTTCAGGGTCCCCTCCTCGATCAAAGCCTCGGCCGCGCGCTGGTAGATATCCGGGCGGTAGACGCTTTTGGCCACATCGAAATACCAGTCGTCAGATTGCGGCTCGGCGATCTGGCCCCAGCGGCGCATCTGGGTCAGGTACCACACGGCGTCGGAGTAATAGGGATAGGTGGCAAAATAGCGGAAGAATACGTTGAAGTCGGGTACTTCGCGTTTGTCGCCTTTCTCGTACTCGAAAGTGCCGGTCATCGAATTGGCGATGACCTCGCGGTCGGCGCCGACGTACTCGGAGCGCGCCAGGATCTCCACCGCGGCCGGGCGGTTGGCGTTGTTGTTCTCATCCAGCCAGTGCGCGGCGCGCAGCAGGGCTTTTACAATGTGCACCGTGGTGTTGGGATACTTGTCGGTGAATGCCTTCGTCATCCCGAAAACTTTCTCAGGGTTGTTTTTCCAGATCTCGTAGTCGGTAATGACCGGCACGCCGATGCCCTTCAACACCGCCTGCTGGTTCCAGGGCTCACCGACGCAGTAACCGTAGATGGTGCCCGCCTCCAGAGTGGCAGGCATCTGGGGGGGAGGGGTGACAGACAACAGGGCATCGGCGCTCAATTGGCCGGAGGTGTCGCCCTTTGCCGGCGCGTAATAGCCGGGGTGAATGCCGCCGGCGGCCAGCCAGTAGCGCAACTCGTAGTTGTGGGTGGATACAGGAAATACCATGCCCATTTTGAACGGCTTGCCCTGCTCGCGGTACTTATCGATTACCGGTTTCAGGTAATCCGCCTTGATGGGATGCACCGGCCTGCCGTCGGGCATCTTCGGCAGGTGGGGTTTCATCTGCTCCCACACCTCGGTGGACAGGGTGATGCCGTTGCCGTTCAGGTCCATGGAAAACGGCGTGACGATATGCGCCCTGGTGCCGAAACCGATGGTGGCCGCCAGCGGCTGGCCTGCCAGCATGTGGGCGCCATCCAACTGGCCGTCGATCACGCCGTCCAGCAGCACCTTCCAGTTGGCCTGCGCCTGCAGCGTGACGTACAGGCCTTCGTCCTCGAAATAACCCTGCTCGTAGGCCACCGCAAGCGGCGCCATATCGGTCAGCTTGATAAAGCCGAAGGTGAGTTCGTCTTTCTCCGGTTCTCCCACCTCCGCCGCCAGCACCGGCACAAAAGCCATGAAGAAGGCACCGATCAACGGCACAGCCCGGCGGCACAAAGAAGTCAGTGAAACCCGTAGATCGTGGATCATGCGTTACCCCTTGAAGACCTGTTGCATGCACACACCGGGCAGTGCCCCGCACCCCCGCTGAAGCCAGCCGGAATGCAAGGACGTCGTTGCCCGGGGAGAAAACCAGTGTGTGAAAAAACTACTTAGTACGTAACAAAAGGCGTGCCACAGAGAATATTCTTTTTAGATTTCATATAGTTAATATGTAACCTGCAGGCCAGGCGCAGCGAGACCAGGAGCCGCGGGCGCCGTTGTTGCACCTTTGCGGTACAGGGCGCCCCGTACCGGTGCACGCATCAGGGCGTCAGGTACAGGTCCGGGGCCGAGTGCCCGGGCCACGATTCCCGGGGCGCCGCCGGCCGGGTTTTGATTTTTCCATTGCGGCTATCACCTCCCGGGCGGTGTCCCCCAGGCTGCGGTGCCGGTCCATGGCGAGTTTGCGCAGGGCGTGGAATGCCTCTTCTTCCGCGATCTTGTGCTGCGCCATCAGCAGGCCCTTGGCCTGCTCCACCAGTCTGCGGTCATCGAGCTGCCGCCGGGTATCATCCAGCTCACGCTTAAGATCATTGAATGTCCTGAACTGGGCCACCGCGACATCGATCGCCACCCTGGCCCGGTCGGCGCTTATATGCTCCGCGTGGTAGGCGCTTACCCCCGCGCGTATGGCATCGCTGATGAAGCCCTGGTCGCCAGCGCCGGAGAACATCACCACCGGCCGCGGATTGTGGCTGGTAGCGATCGCCAGGCTCTCGAGCACATCCCGGTCGGGCGAATCGAGGGCGATAATGACCACGTCGGGCTCGTGCTGCGCCACCTGGAAGAGCAAACCGGAGCCTGTTGGAATAACTGCCAGCACGGCAAAGCCCGCCTGTCGCAGCTTGGCTTCCACCACCGCGGCGCGCGCGCGATCATCATCCACCAGAATGAGCCGTGATAGGCGGGGTTGCTTATCCACTCGTTATCACCTGAAACGGCGGGACCCGGCGGCGAATGATTGCTCCGCTGGCGCGGGCAGGACTGTCATGCCCATGGCCGTGCCCGCCAGAGTTACGCGATGCCGGATAGCTGTAGACATTACCGTACTCCTTGCTATGCATTAACAGGCCCCGGGCCCTCGCCACGGTTTGCGAGTGCAGGGGCTTCGCTGCTCTGGGTGATCGCAGGACACCGTAGTAAAGCAAATACCGCGCCATTTCCCCGGACGCCTTGTTCGGCGGGGGTCAGGCCCCACACTGGCAACTTACAAGCCGACCGATAGGCAATACCGCTGTGCACGCCTGCACCCGATTGGTGAACTGTGCAGGCGCGGCACAATCGGGTGCATGCTAAAATCCGGCCCATGCTGAGTTACCAACATGAATACCACGCCGGCAATTTCGCCGACGTCCACAAGCACCTGTGCCTACGGGTGCTGTTCGAGGCGCTGTGCAGGAAAGACAAGCCATTTTGTTATATCGACTGTCACGCGGGGGCGGGTCGCTACGACCTCGGTGGCCCCGAGGCGCGCAAAACTGCGGAGTACACCGGCGGCATAGGGCCGCTGTGGGAATGCCGGACGCAGCCGGCGTCGGGCACGGTTGCCGCCTACCTCGACGCCGTCGCGAGGCTCAATCCGGACGGCGAGTTACGCTATTACCCCGGCTCGCCGGCACTCGCCCAACAGTGGCTGCGGCCCCAGGACAGGGCGCTGCTGCTTGAATTGCACCCGCAAGCGCAGCAGCGCCTGAAACAGAACGTTGGGGAAGATTCGCGCATCAGCGTGCACACCCGGGACTGCTACGAAGGACTCACCGCGCTCGTGCCGCCACCCATCCGGCGCGGCCTGGTATTGCTGGACCCGAGTTACGAGGTGAAACAGGAGTACCGGCAGATTGCCGCACTGGCAGTATGCGCGCACAAGCGCTGGGCCAACGCCATCTACGCGATCTGGTACCCGCTGCTGCCGGCGGCAAGGCAGCGGGCACTGCTGGCGGCACTGGAGCAATCCGGCATGCCCAGGATATTGCTGACCGAACTCACCGTGGCCGACGGAACAGACCAAAGTGGCATGTACGGCTCCGGTATGGCTATCGTGAACGCACCGTGGCAAATCGACAACACCCTCGCGGCACTGTTGCCCGCGGTGGCAAACCGACTGGCCCCCGGTCGCGGCGCGACCGAACTGCGCTGGCTGGTCGAGGCGAGCGCTGGCCAGGCGACAGGGTGACGGCAGCCCGCTAGGCTGCGGCCGCCGCCTGCAGGTCGCGGAAACTTTCCTTCAGGAACTTGCCCAGCGCCTCGATACCCGGCAACTCGGTGGGGCAGGTGATCATGGCGATGCACAGCTTATTGGTGTGACTGACAACAGTGATATTCAGGCCCATACCGTCGGTCACAATCGACAGCGGATAGAGGTATTCCAGCTCTGCGCCTTCCAGGTAGAGTTTTTCTCTCGAGCCAGGCACGTTGGACAGGATGGCGTTGGTCGCCGGCCGCACCCTGGTGGCGTTGCCCGTCACCGTGAGCAGGATCGTCGGCGCCATGATCAGCGCGTAGTAATCCTGCGCCGCCGTGGTCGACATCTGGCCCAGCTCCGCCTTCGCTGCGCGGGTCACTTTAATAACCCGCTGCAACCGGCGCAGGTCGTTGCCCTCATCGGTGAAAAACGGACTCATGATGTAGCTCAGCTTATTGCCAGCCTCGTCGCCCGCTGACTTGAGGGATACCGGCATACCCGCCACCAGGGAGGTTTTGGGAAGTGCGTCCTGCTCAACCAGGTAGCGCCGCAGCGCACCGCCGCAGGCAGCCACCAACACGTCGTTGATCGAGCCCCCGGCCCCGCGGGCAATTTTTTTCACACCGGCGAGCGGCAGGTCGCAGATAATGATCGCGCGGCGGGAGTCCAGTTGCGTGTTCAGGATGGTGCGCGGGGCGGTGAATGGCAGGCGCATCGCATCCTTTTTACCCCGCAGGGCATCAGAACCCATATGCGCCAGCAGGCGGGACAGCTCAGGCAGGGCTTTGTACTGCTTCAACAAACCGCTGGTCATATCCCCCAGGTTGGCAAACAGCGAGTGGTGGCCGGCGTGCTTTTCGAACTCGGGGTGGGCCGTGTCAAAATTGAGTTTCCTGCCGGGGCTTGTGCTGAACAGGGCCTGTATCATCTTCATGGCACCCACCCCGTCTACCAGGGAATGGTGGACCTTGCAGTACAGTGCGAATTTTCCCCGACCCAAACCCTCGATGACATGCACCTCCCACAGCGGCCGCGACCGGTCGAGGGGGCGTTCGTGGGCGCGGGTGACCAGCGCCAGCAAGTCGTCCATCCGCCCGGGCTGCGGCAGGCTGTAGTGAAAGACATGCCGCTCGGGGTGGTAGTCATCGGCGGGCACCCAGGCCGCGTCGGCCAGGTTTTCCGGGTTCAGCAGCTTTTTGTTGAACAGCGGCCACAGCTCGTTCAGCCGGTCACACTTGCGCGCCAGCTGCCGCAGGTAATCCCGGGATGCATTGGCGGGCGACTTGAGGATCATCAACCCGGCGACGTGGAAGGGGCAGTGGGCGGATTCTATCCTGAGAAAGCCCGCATCCTGTGAACTCAGCTTTTCCATGGGGCCTCCGGGCCAGCACTCGACAGTCGAACACTAGCGCGCGCGGGCGCGGACGTGTAGCGACTGGATCAATGTTTAAGCTGAAAAGACCCTACTGAATTGCGGCAATAGCCGCGCCGAGCTCCAACAGGCGCCTGGCCTCCTCCACGTGCAGGTTTTCCACCAGGCGGCCGTTGAGCACGACCACGCCCCTGCCCTCGGCCTCCGCCTGCTGCCAGCACTCGATGATCGCCCGGGCCTGGGCCAGTTCGGCTTCATCCGGGGCGAACGCCGCGTTGGTCGCCGCGATCTGCTTCGGGTGTATCAGGCTCTTGCCGTCAAACCCAAGCTCCCTGCCCTGCACACAGGCCACCCGCAGGCCGGCATCGTCATCCAGGTCCAGATGCACACCGTCTATCACCTCGAGGCCATGCGCCCTGGCCGCGTAAACGCTCAGGTTGAGAGCGGTCATAAAGCCCAGCCTATCCGGGGTGTGGCGCACCCGGGTGTCCTTGGACAGGTCCGAGGTGCCCATCACGATACCTTTCAAGCGCGGGTGGGCGCCGGTGACCTCCTTGATATTGAGGATGCACAGCGGTGTTTCGATCATAAGCCAGAAATCGACGCTGGCTGCGCCGCCGGCGGCATCGAACGCGCTGATTGCCGCTATCACGTCGGCTGCGGTCGACACCTTGGGAATCAGTATGGCGTGGGGCGGAACAGCGGCGGCGGCTATCGCGCGCAGGTCATCCGCACCCCAGGGCGTGGACAGGGCGTTGATGCGCACCAGCAACTCGCGATGGCCGTATCCGCCCTCGGCCAGCGCGGCAATGATCTGCTCGCGGGCCAGCGCTTTGGCATCGGGCGCGACCGCATCTTCCAGGTCCAGGATCAGGCCGTCGGCCGGCAATTGCCTGGCCTTATCCAGGGCCCGCGCATTGGAACCGGGCATATATAGAAGCGAACGACGGGGCCTGATCTTCATGCTGGGACTCCTTGGGGCAACAGCGGGTGGGCAAGCGATACTCGAAGGGCTGCCAGCATACAGAAACCCGCGCCGCCGAGGCAACTCCAACGCGCCGTCCGGTCCGTTCGAGGACAACCGGGCGAACCATGGGGCCTGAACCTGTCAATTTCAAGGGCGATAAATTGATTTCGATCACCCAAAAGCGCCGCGGAAATGTGTGAAAAATTACACGGTCAGCCACGGATTATTTACTATTTTTTGCTGCCTGATTACCGCAGGATGCGCACCACTGACAGGGCACACTGCCTCGTCGGAAATTTTCATTTTTATTTTTAGAGGTAATCGCAATGAACAAGACTCTGGTATTGGTAGCATCCGCTCTGCTGGCGGCCCCTTTGGCAGCTTTCGCCGTTGGCCCAGTGGCCGGAGACAAGAGCTTCACTGTTTCTGGTAGCGGTTCGAGCGATAATAATTTCGATGAAAACGCCTACGGCGTGTCCGGCGAGCTGGGCTACTTCCTGACCGACAAATGGCAAGCTGGTATTCGCCAGAGCGTCAACGGTATTGATACCGACGGCAAAGGCGTCGACGGCAACGGTAGCGGTAACCGCTGGGCCGGTTCCACCCGCGGCTATATCGACTACAACTTCCTGGATGGCACCTACCGTCCCTACATCGGCGCCAACCTGGGCGGTATTTACGGTGAGGAAGTTTCCAACACCGGCAGCGCCGGCCTCGAAACCGGCCTGAAGCTGTATGTACTGGACAAGACCTACATCAACTTCGGCATAGAGTACTCATGGTTGTTCGACGACACCGACGGCTTCGAAAACAAGTCGAACGATGGTGTTTACAACTACACCATTGGTGTTGGTTTCAACTGGTAAGCGCAAGCTCGCGACTTCACGCAAGCGAAGTCGCACCCCGGTTCAACGCATAACCCGGCCCCGGCCGGGTTATGTCATTCTGAATGCCTCCCGTTACTGCTCTCACCCGCCTTGGTCCAGGTTCCAGCCAGCTTTTGCGCCCTTGGCTCCGGGAGTTGCAATTCATCTTCGCGGTTGTATGCCCCTGCCGCGGGCGATAAAATAGTTGGCTCTATCCAGCAGGCGGGGCTGGCGCAGTCTGTTCCCAACCAGCCCCCTTGCCGTCACCCCTTTCACCACAAAGGCAGGAAGCACAATGACCGACGTCTCCACTACAGGCGGGCAATTACTTGAGCAGGCAACACGGGCACTGCAGGGCACCCAGGGGCTGATCGACCGCGCGCTGAGCGCCCTCAAGGCAAAAACCCTCGATGGCGGCAAGCTGTCAAATGCGAAGCTGGACGCCCACCAGCTGGTGTCATACGAACTCTCGCTGTGCTGGGCCGAGTGCTGCGCCGCCCGTTTTATGCTGGACCACTCCGGCCGCTGCCAGGATGAATTCACCAGCCGCCTCTGCGCCCTGTTCTGCGCCGAAGCCGTCACCGCCTGCTGCGCCCGGCTGCGCGCCCGGCTCGCGGATTTTGCGCTCGCCGACGCGGATATCGCCGCCGTGCTGCACGACAATACGGTATTCCTTGCCAGCCAGCTCAGCGCCGCCAACATCGCCGCCATCGGCCAGGATGTGATCGACCGCGGCGCGAATCTCGGCCCCGACCTGCTGGAAGAGCGCTACACCATGATGCGCGACACTTTCCACAAGTTCGCCGACGAAGTCGTTGTGCCGCTGGCGGAAGAAGTGCATCGCCACGACCTGATCATTCCCGACGCCATCCTGCAGCCGCTGAAAGAGATGGGCGTGTTCGGCCTGTCCATCCCGGAGAGCTACGGCGGCCTGCAGGAGGACGACAGGGAAGACACCATGGGCATGATCGTGGTTACCGAGGAATTGTCCCGCGGCTCCCTGGGCGCCGCCGGCAGCCTGATCACCCGTCCCGAGATTCTCGCCAGGGCGCTGCTCAAGGGCGGCACCGAGGAACAGAAACAACACTGGCTGCCGCAACTTGCGGTGGGCGAACCCCTGTGCGCCGTGGCGGTGACCGAACCCAACTACGGTTCCGATGTCGCCGGCGTCAAGCTCAGGGCAAGCCCGGTGGAGGGCGGCTGGAAGCTCAACGGCGCGAAAACCTGGTGTACTTTCGGCGGCAAGGCGGGCGTGCTGATGGTGCTGGCACGCACCAATCCCGACCCCACCCAGGGCTACAGGGGTTTGTCCATGTTCCTGGTGGAAAAACCCAGCAGCGATGGCCACGAGTTCGAGGTGACGCCTGACACCGGCGGCAAGCTCACCGGCCGCGCCATCGCCACCATCGGCTATCGCGGCATGCACTCCTACGAGTTGTTCTTTGACGATTTCTTCGTGCCCGCAGACCACATGCTCGGCGGCAGTGAAGGCGAGGGCAAAGGGTTTTACTTCGCCATGGCCGGCTTTGCCGGCGGCCGTATCCAGACCGCCGGACGGGCGGTCGGGGTGATGCGCGCCGCCTTCGAAAAAGCGATCTCCTATTCGAAAGAACGGGTGGTCTTCAGCCACCCCATCGGTGACTACCAGCTCACCCGGGTCAAGCTGGCCCGCATGGCCGCCCACCTGGCTGCCTGCCGCCAGATCACCTACGGGGTCGCCCGCCTGATGGACGCGGGCAAGGGCGACATGGAGGCCAGCGGCGCCAAGCTGTTTACCTGCAAGACCGCCGAGTGGGTTACCCGCGAAGCCCTGCAGATTCACGGCGGCATGGGCTATGCTGAAGAAGTGCCGGTCAGCCGCTACTTTGTCGACGCGCGGGTGCTGTCAATTTTCGAGGGCGCCGAGGAAACCCTGGCGCTGAAAGTCATCACCCGCTCATTGATAGAAAACGCTGCCTGAGGAGACGATCCATGGCACTTTCACTGCAACTGACAACCCAGCCGGAAATCGCCGCCGAGGTGCCGGTGGACCTGGCCCGCACGCGCCGGCCGCAGTACGGCCGCTACCTGGACGAACTCGAGCCGGGCCAGGTGTTCGAACACCCCCGGGGCTTTACCTTCGAGCGCGGCAATATGCTGGCTTTCGCCCGCACCTTCATGCAGACCAACCCGCTGTACCTCAACCTGCAGTATGCTGTGGGCCACGGCTTCAGGGACCTGCTGGCCAGCCCGCAGATGGTGTTCAACGTCACCCTGTCGCTGGGGGTGCAGAACGACTCGGAAAAGGCCATCGCCAACCTCGGCTATTACCAGGTGCAGTTCCTGCGGCCCGTCTATCCCGGGGACACCCTGCGCGCGTTCACCAGGGTACTTGAGCGCAAGGACCGCGGGCCGGACAAACCCGGCATCGCCCGTATCCGCACCGTGGGCGTCAACCAGGACGACAAGGTGGTACTGCAGTACGAGCGCAAGATCATGGTGGGCTGGCGCGGCGATCGCCTGCCGACCACGCCGGCGCCGGCCGTGACGGTGGCCTTTCCCGGCGAGGACGCGCCCACGCTTGAGCTGCCGCTGACCGATGGCACTTTCGCTGCGGGCCTGACCGGACCGAACACCTATGCCGAGGACTTCAGCCCGGGCGATATTATCGTGCACGCCAACGGCCGCACCATTACCGAAGAACATATGGCGCTCACCTACCTGGTGGGCAACAGCCACCCCCTGCACTTCGACCGGGTTTTCTCCAGCGGCCTGTCCGGCAAGATGAGCGGCGACCCCATCGTTTACGGCGGCCTGGTGTTTGCCTGGCTGGACGGCCTGGCCAGTCGCGACGTGAGTGAGCATGCCGTGTGGGAGCTGGGATTCACCGAGGGCTACCACACCCAGCCCGCCATCGCCGGCGACACCGTGGGCGCGCTCAGCCGCATCCTCGCCGTTGAGGATGTGCCCGGCGCCGCGGGCTACGCCGCGGTCACCATGCAGCTGATCGGCGTGAAAAATATTGCCGCCGCCGCAGCCCTGGAGCAGTACGGCGCCGACCTGTTCATCAAGGAAGACAGCAAACGCGAGCTTGGCAAGGACAAGATTCCCGCCAAGATCTTTGAAATCGAGCGGCGCCTGTTGATCAGGCGCCGCCCCCGCTGAGGATATGACTGTGAGCCAGGACACTGTGAAACGCGATCGGCCATGGCTGATGCGGACTTACTCCGGACACTCCTCCGCAAAGGCTTCCAACGAACTGTACCGCATGAACCTGGGCAAGGGGCAGACCGGGCTGTCGGTGGCCTTTGACTTACCGACCCAGACCGGCTACGACTCGGACCATCCCCTGGCCCGGGGCGAGGTGGGCAAGGTGGGCGTGCCGATAGACCATATCGGCGATATGGAGGCACTGTTTCACGATATACCCCTGGACCAGATGAACACCTCCATGACCATCAACGCCACCGCGCCCTGGCTGCTGGCGCTGTACGTGGCGGTGGCGGAGCGCCAGGGGGTCGACACTACACAGCTGGAGGGCACCACCCAGAACGACGTGCTGAAAGAGTACCTGTCACGGGGCACCTATATTTTTCCGCCCGGGCCGTCGGTGCGCCTCACCACCGACCTGATCGCCTACACCGTGGAAAACATACCCCGGTGGAACCCCACCAATATCTGCAGCTACCACCTGCAGGAAGCCGGCGCCACGCCCACCCAGGAACTGGCCTACGCCCTGTCCACCGCCATTGCCATCCTGGACGCGGTGCGGGATTCCGGCCAGATACCGGCAGACCGATTCGCCGCGGTGGTGGGACGCATTTCCTTTTTCGTCAATGCCGGCATTCGCTTTGTCGAGGAGACCTGCAAGCTGCGCGCCTTCGGCGCCATGTGGGACAGGCTGGCGGCGCAGCGCTACGGCGTGAGCGATGAAAAACAGCGGCGTTTTCGCTACGGCGTGCAGGTCAACTCCCTGGGGTTGACCGAGTCACAGCCGGAAAACAACGTACAGCGCATCGTGCTGGAAATGCTGGCGGTCACCCTGTCGAAAAACGCGCGGGCCCGCGCAATTCAGCTGCCCGCCTGGAACGAGGCACTGGGCCTGCCACGGCCCTGGGACCAGCAGTGGGCGCTGCGCATGCAGCAGGTGCTGGCACTGGAAACCGACCTGCTCGAATACGGCGACCTGTTCGACGGCTCCCCGGTGATCGAGGCTAAAGTGCAGGCGCTCATCCAGGGCGCCGAGGCTGAGATGGCCCGCATAGATGAACAGGGCGGCATGGTGCGGGCCATCGAGAGCGGCTACGTCAAGCGCGAGCTGGTGGTGAGCCATACCCGCAGGATGCGTGACATCGAGAGCGGCGAACTGAAAATCGTCGGCGTGAACTGCTATCGTGAGACGGCCGAATCGCCTCTCACCACCGGTACCGATTCCGGCATCATGAAAGTGGATGTACAGGCCGAGCGCGAACAGATCGCCGCCCTGCAGGCATTTCGCGCCAGCCGCGATCCCTCGGCGGTCGATAACGCCCTGGCGCAGCTACGCGCCGCCGCGGTGAGCGGCGACAATATCATGCCCAGCTCGATCGCCTGCGCCCGCGCCGGGGTCACCACCGGCGAATGGAGCGAGGTGCTGCGGGAGGTGTTCGGGGAATACCGCGCGCCCACCGGCATCGATATCACCCTGGCGGGCCAGACCGGCTCGGCGGCGATGGATGAGGTGCGCGCCAGGGTTCGCAGGACCGGTGAGGAACTGGGCCGGCCGTTGCGGTTGCTGATCGGCAAACCGGGCCTGGACGGCCACAGTAACGGCGCAGAGCAGATAGCGGTAAAGGGCCGGGACGCCGGCTTCGAGGTCGTTTACGAGGGTATTCGACTCACCCCGTCGCAGATCGCCCGGGCGGCCCAGGAGGAGGGCGTGCACCTGATCGGACTGTCCGTGCTGTCCGGCAGCCACCTGGAACTGGTGGAAGACATCCAGGCTGAGCTGGCAAAAATCGGCGCCGCTGATTTGCCGCTGATCATCGGCGGCATTATCCCCGAGGACGATGCCCGCCAACTGATGGCCCGGGGCGTGCAGGCCGTGTTCACCCCCAAGGATGTGGACATGAACGCCATCATGGCCAGGATGGTCAATATCATTCGTTGCAGCAACGGCCTGGACGAGTTGGCGTAGCCCCACCGGTGGCGCAGCCTGCAATCACGGCAGACCCGGTCCAGTTCGCCGCTGCGGTGCGGCGCGGTGAACGCGCCGCACTGGCCCGGGCATTGAACCTGCTGGATGACAGCCGCAGCGAATCGCGCCGGCTTGCGGCAGATTTGCTGCGCCAACTGGAGGCCGGTAACACTGATGACAGCGGCCACCTGATAGGCATGACCGGCCCCCCGGGCGCGGGCAAATCCAGCCTCACCGCCGCGCTGATCACCGTGTGGCGCCGGCGTGGCCTGCGGGTGGGGGTACTGGCGGTGGACCCCTCCAGCCCCATCAGCGGAGGGGCCCTGCTGGGGGACCGCCTGCGGATGAAAACCAGCGCCGACGACGACGGCGTATTCATCCGCTCGCTGGCCTGTCGCGGCGAATTCGGCGGCCTCAGCGCCGAGGTGTGGCCGATGAGCCTGGTAATGCTTGCCGCCTGCGACGTGGTGATGGTAGAAACCGTAGGCGTGGGCCAGCGGGAGATCGATATCTCGCGCATGTGCGACACGACCTGCTTTGTCGCGCAGCCCGGGTCCGGCGACAGCATCCAGTTCCTGAAGGCCGGCATCCTGGAGGTACCGCATGTGCTGGTGGTCAACAAGGAGGACATGGGCGCGGTGGCACGGCGCACCCTGTCAGAGTTGGGCACCGCCGTGGGCCGGGCTCACACCGACGGTGACTGGGAGGTCCCGGTGCTCTCGGCGAGCGCCACTTCCGGCACCGGCATCGAGGCCCTGGCGGACACCCTGACGCGGCACTACAAGGTTATTATTGACAGTAAGCGCTTACATCGACGCCGCCGGGGCTACCGCGCGCACTGGCTGGTGAAGCGCCTGCAGGACGAATTCGGCAGCCACGGCCTCGCCCTGCTGGGCGGTGAGCGGGCCATTTTAGAACAACTGGCAGCGCAGCAGGACCTGTCCTTGTTCGAGCAACAGCAGGCGCTGCGACAGCGCCTGCTGGATGGAATTCATTCTTAGGGACAAAACCAGGAGGTAACAATGCGAAGCCCACGAGATTTCTTCAAGCCACTGGCGCTGGGAGCGCCCGCACCGCTGCGCGATATCCCGGTGCGCCCGTCCCGCATGATTCACTTCTTCGACCCCAGCAACCCTAAAATGGCGGAAAAGGTGCCGGCTATCGCCGCCCGGGTGGACATCATCCTGGGTAACCTCGAAGACGCCATTGCCATCGACAACAAGGTGGCGGCACGCGAGGGCCTGATCAACATCGCCCGCGCCAACGACTTTGGCGATACCCAGTTGTGGACCCGGGTGAACAGCCTGGACAGCCCCTGGTTCCTGGAGGACGTCACCCGCATCGTGCTTGAAGCCGGCGACAAGATAGACGTCATCATGCTGCCCAAGGTACAGGGTCCCTGGGACATCCACTACGCCGACCAACTGATCGCCCAACTGGAAGCAAAAGCCGGCCTGAAACGACCCATCCTGCTGCACTGCCTGCTGGAAACCGCCCTGGGGGTCGCCAATGTCGAGGAGATCGCCAATGCCAGTCCCCGCATCCAGGGTATGAGCCTGGGCCCGGCGGACCTCGCCGCCTCCCGGCGCATGAAGACCACACGCATCGGCGGCGGCCACCCGGGCTACCTGGTGCGCAACGACCCCGACCCCGCCAACCCGGAGGCCACGCGCGGCACCCACGCCCAGGACCTGTGGCACTACACCATCGGCCGCATGGTCGACGCCTGCGTCAGTGTCGGCGCGCTGCCTTTCTATGGGCCCTTCGGCGCTATCGACGATCCGCTGGGCTGTGAGGACCAGTTCCGCAACGCCTTCCTGATGGGCTGCGTCGGGGCGTGGTCGCTACACCCCAGCCAGATCGAGATCGCCAAGAACGTGTTCAGCCCGCCCGCCGACGAGGTGAGCTGGGCGAAGCGGGTACTGGAAGCCCTGCCGGATGGCTCCGGCGCGGTGATGGTAGATGGCAAGATGCAGGACGACGCGTCCTGGAAGCAGTGCAAGGTGATGGTCGACCTCGCTCGCCTGATCGCCGACAAGGATCCTGAGCGAAAAGCGCTGTACGGGTTTTGAGGCTCGACACCGCGCGGGTGGCCAGGGCTGCACACAGCCTGCGCACAATGGCTACCGCGCCGGGAAACACCCGGCGTTACCCGGTGTTACGGCTGGATCACCATGGCGTCCCGCGCCAGCACCAGGTGCTGCAGCCCGGTGACATAGCGCACTTCATACCTGCCCGGCACCTTGACCGCTGCGCCCCGCAGCGTGCCCGAGGTTTCACCCGCGGTGGCGATGAAGCCGTAATTCACACCCACGCCCCACATTTTTGAGTCGGGTGTATCGGCGGGAACAATGACCACACGGTCGCCGGCAAAACCGTCCCCACTGTAGACCACTGGTATATCCTCACCCAGCTTCGCGCTCGCCGGGGCATCCAGGCTCGCCTGCGCCCGTGTTACCTCGATGGGCTGGCGCGCGATAATCCGCCCGCCCGGTTCTATGCCGTACACGATTTCGTACTGCCCCTCGATAGCGGGGACGCGGATCGGCGCCGGGTTAAGCGCCGCGCCGGCCCGCGACACCAGTTGGGCACGACTGTCGCGATTAAATTTTTCGGCGCCGGGCTCAACGACGGAAATCACATCGTCCTGCCAGTCGTCGGCGGGGCCCTGCCAGGTGACTTCGATAGTCGAGCCGCCCACGGCTGAAGCAGGACCCGCGACGCTGGCCGACACGTCGGCAACCGTAATTGGCAGCACGGCCTGCACCGAACGCTCCATGCCCGGATAGGTGGTGTAGCCGCCCGCCATGACATAGCGTATTTCGTAGTCCCCGGGCTCCGCCGGTGCCGTCAGCCTGGCAGGCATCCCCGCCGCAGCGCGGACATAGTTCCTATTATTGACGGCCGCCGCGGCATCCCTGTCGGTAAGGGTGATGACCCCTCCCGGTTCGGCCGGCCCGGTCCATGCCACCTCCAGTGCAGCCGAGGCCGACACCCTCGTCGGCGCAACCAATTCGTACCGGCTGTCAGTCACGGTCAGCGGTTTCCGGGCAAGGATGACGACAGGATCATTCAACACATAGCGGATTTCATAGTCGCCGGGAATGGTCGGCGCGCCCAGCAGGGCGGTGGCCTTGTCGTCCGCGTCGATGTCGCCGTCGCCATCGGTATCGGCGGCGGTGTCGTCATTGTCGCGGGCGCGCTGCGCCGGGAAAAAGTAGATTTTGCGCAGCGGGTCATCATCCGGCCTATTGACACTGATGGTGGTATTGAGGGCGTCCGGGCCGGTCCAGGTCACCGGTATGGCGATACCCTCGGCTGTCTGCGCCGGCGCCTCCAGTCTCACCGGCAGTTCGAGATCGATGGGAACGGTGATCACCCGGGGTTGCTGTGGCCTGACGGTGAACTCCACGCGCCCTTTCTTCGGGGCGCCGTCGCGCCAACCCGACCACACTGCTTCTGCCACGTAGTCACCGGGCAGTATTTCGGTTTCGACGGCGCCGGTATTTTCCTTGCTGAACACCACATCGCCGCCGGTCTGCGGGCTTACCGTCCAGGACAGCTGCGACAGGATCTGTGGGCCGCTGCCCAGTACAGTCGCCTTCAGGGCGAGGGACGAGGGCACTGCCTGTGCGTCGACGGGTGGTGCCGGAACACTCGCCGCCAGCGCGACCTGCGACAGCGCCGCGGTCAGTTCGGCGGCGTTGTCGGCGGCGAGAAACTCACCACCGGTTTCACCGGCAATACACTGTAAGCCCTTGCGTTCCTCGACCGTGACGTCGAAGCCGATCACGTGCACGGTAAAATCCAGCCCGTTTTGCTCCAGCGTCCTTGCCAGTGCGCACGGGTCCGCGTCACAGTTTTCAAGTCCGTCCGACACCAGGATTACCGTGGCGGCATGGCGTTTGTAATCGAGGGTTTCGGCGGCGTGTTCCACCGATTGGGTCAGCGGCGTTTTGCCTTTGGGCGAGACACCGCGAATCGCGGCAATGACATCGGCGCGGGCAGCGCCCACGTCCGCCAGGGTCTGGATATCCGTGCAATCGCCCTCGGTGCGATGGCCGTAGGCCACCAGGCCCAGGCGCTGTGCCGCGGGCAGGCTGCGCACCAGTTCCTCCAGCACGTCACGGGCAATGACAATCTTGTTGACGCCATCGATCTGTCCCCACATGGAACCCGAGGCGTCGAGGATAAGAATTGCGTCCGCAGGCGGCGGCGCGGCCGCCGGCAGGGACTTCTCCTGTGCAACAGCGACGAGCAACCAGGGCGCTGTAAGCAACACGCCCAGGCACCTGGTGATGGCGGTTCGCATTGGATAACTCCCTCCGTTTCACCGTTCTGCGGGTTCCGAGCCCCAGTGCTCCTGCTCCTGTTGACGGGCATTGCCATTGGAGTGGGTACCCCCTAGGTTAGTCGGCTGACTCCGGAACAGCAAACGCTCAAACCGGAGCAACAGGCGGTTAGGGCTCACCGTGCCCGGCCGGGGCAGGCTTAGCGCCGCCCGGGTGCCCCGTGTATCATTGGCCGACATCCGGCCAGCAGTGCAGACCCACCATTGAGCCAAAGCCAGTACCAGCGCAAACGCCTCCGGCCTGCTCCCGGCAACCGCCCCCCGGTCGCGGCGCGGCGCAAGCGCGCCGGCCTGTGGCAAAAGGTGTTTGCGCCACTGCTGCGGGTGACGCTGGGGGTGATTGTGCTGGGCGGCGCGCTGGCGCTGGGTTACCTCGCATGGGATGAAATGCGCAACGCCACCTTCCAGTCCCGCGTGCTGGCAGATTTTGCCGCGACCATCGGCTATCACGTCGAGCGGGGGCCGGCGCGCGCGCCGCTTGCTCCTGATCGCGGTCCCTGGGATGTGCGGCTCGGTTACGCGGAGCTGCCGGGTTTCACACAGCGCCTGCTGCAGAAGGGTTACGGTATCGCCCGTCAGGCTGTGCCCTCGCGCCGGCTGAGCGAACTCGCCGCTCGCGGTGTGTTCAATGTGTACCCTGAGAAAACCCAGGCCGGGCTGGAATTGCTCGATATGAACGGGCAGGTGATACAAAAAGCGCGCTACCCGCGCAAGGTCTACCCGGACTTCGCAGCGATACCCGCGCCGGTAGTCCAGGCACTGCTGTACGTCGAGGACCGGGAACTGCTCGATAATACGCGCCCCACCATGAACCCGGTGGTCGACTGGGAGCGCCTGGCAATGGCTGTGGCGCAACAGGGGCTGAAAAGCCTGGGACGCGAGCACAAGGTGATCGGCGCCAGCACCCTCGCCACTCAACTCGAAAAGTTCCGCCATGCGCCCGACGGTATCACCCGGGATGCCCGCGATAAGCTCTTCCAGATGGCGGCGGCAAGTTTGCGCGTCTACCGCGGAGGCCCTTACACACTGCAGGCGCGGCGCGATTTGGTACTGGACTACCTCAATTCACTGCCGCTGGCGGCGCAGCCGGGGTACGGTGAAATCAGCAGCCTCGGGGATGGGCTACAGGCCTGGTACGGCAGCGACTTCGAGGCGGTCAATCGCGCGCTGTCCTCACCCTCGACACCGCTGGCCGAGCGCGCGCTCTATTATAAACAGGCACTCAGCCTGATCCTGTCAGTGCGCCGGCCAAGTTATTACCTGCGGCGCGACACCTCCGCGCTGGCGCGACTTTGCGACAGCTACCTGCGTCGCATGGCGAGCGAGGGGGTTATCGCGCAGAGCCTTGCGGACGCCGCGTTGGCGGTGCCCCTCACGCTGCGCGAGCGGGCCGACGCCTCGCCGGTGATCGATTTTACCAGCCAGAAGGGCGTCAATCTCGCGCGCACCGGTCTGCTCTGGCTACTGGGTGTGCGCAGCCTGTACGAACTCGACCGGCTCGATCTCACGGCGGCCACCACGCTCGATGCCCGGGTACAGTCAGGCGTCACCGAGTTCCTGCGCTCCCTGGCCAAACGCGAGCGCATCGAGGAACTCGGCCTGACCGGCGCGCGCCTGCTGCGCGCCAGTGATCCGGCCAAGGTGATCTACAGCCTGACGCTGTATGAGCGCGGCTCCGGCTACAACCGGCTGCGTATCAATGCCGACAACCTCGACCAGCCGCTCGATATCAACACCGGCGCGAAGCTGGACCTCGGCTCCACCGCGAAACTGCGCACCCTCATCAGCTGGCTGGAGTTGACAGCCCAGGCCCATACGCAATACAGCGCCCTGGCGCCCGCCGAACTGGCCAGGGTGGCGCCGCACCCGCGCGACCGCCTCAGCATCTGGGTGGCTGGATACCTGCGCACCAATCCGCACGCGGACCTGCCCTCGACCCTGGCGGCGGCGATGCAGCGCCGCTACTCGGCGGACAACACCCAAACGTTCTACACCGGCGGCGGCGCCCACCACTTCGACAATTTTGAGGCAAAGGATAACCATAGCGTGTTGACCGTGGCGGAGGCCCTGCGGCGCTCGGTTAACCTCGTCTTCATCCGCATTATGCGAGAGGTCGCCGATCACTATATGTACCGCGCTCCCTCGTCCACCGCGCGCATGCTGGAAAACAAGGCCGATCCCGAGCGCAGCGAATACCTGCGCCGCTTCGCCGACCGGGAGGGCAGTATTTTCCTGCGCCGCTTCTACCAGAAGTACCGCGGCAAAAGCCGGGATGAATCACTCGCCGCACTGCTCGACGGGGTACGCGTCTCACCGCGGGCGGTAGTGGTCGCACTGCGCTCGGTATGGCCCCAGATGCAGGCTGCTGACCTCGGCCCGTGGATGGCGCGCTACGTACCCGATGAGACCTACACGGCGACCGCGCTGGAGCAGTTGTTCAACCGCTACCCGCCGGAAAAATTCAACCTCAATGATCGCGGTTACCTGGCCCGCGTACACCCGCTCGAACTGTGGCTGATCGACTACCTGCTGCAGCACCCCGGGGCACCGATCGATGAGGTGCTCGCCGCCTCGGCCGAGGCGCGGCAGGAGGTGTATCGCTGGCTGATGAAGACCGGCCGCAGGCACGCCCAGGACCGGCGCATTCTCGACCTGCTGGAAATCGAGGCGTTCCAGCAACTGCACCAGCAGTGGCAGCGCCTGGGCTATCCGTTCGCATCGCTGACGCCCTCCCTGGCGACCGCTATCGGCAGCTCGGGCGACCGTCCCGCCGCCCTCGCCGAGCTGATGGGCATCATCGTCAACGGCGGCATAAGGTATCCCGCACGCCTGGTGGAGAACCTGCACTTCGCCAGCCAGACACCCTATGAAACCCTGTTTATCGCCCTGCCGACTGCCGGCCGAAGGGTGATGGATCCGGCGATCGCGGCGGTGGTGCGCACGGCGCTGATCGACGTGACCCTGAACGGCACGGCCCGCGCGCTGCAGGGTTTTGTGCAGCGCGCCGACGGTTCGCGCCACCTGGTGGGTGGCAAAACCGGCACCGGCGATCACCGCTTCGAGGTATACGCCTCGCCGGGTCGGTTGATTTCCTCCCGCGTGGTCAATCGGGTCGCCACCTTCGTCTTTATGATTGACGACCGTTTCTACGGCACGATTACAGCTTACGTGCCGGGTGCCCAGGCCGCGCAGTACGAGTTCACCAGTGGTCTGCCAGTACGGCTCCTGGGGGCACTGATGCCCACCCTGGCGCCGCTGCTGGATCGCGTGCCCCAGGACACGACGGCCGGTGCGGTCGGAGCGCGCTGATTCAGGGTCGGCCGTGGCGAGGCTGTGCCGCTTTTCGCTTCCGGCTGAACTATACTGACACTCCCCCGGACGGAGAGTGCTACACCCTGTCATGAGTCCCGACCTCGCCCGCTACCACCGCCAGATGTTGCTACCCGGTTTTGGCGAAGCCGGACAGCGGAGATTGCTCGGCTCCACTGCCCTGCTGCTGGGCTGCGGAGCACTGGGCAGTGTCAGCGCGGACCTGCTCGCCCGGGCAGGGGTTGGACACCTGGTGATCATCGACCGCGATATTGTCGAGCTGAGCAACCTGCAGCGCCAGGTATTGTTCGATGAAAACGACGCGGCCCAATCCCTGCCCAAGGCAGTGGCTGCGCAGCGCAGGCTGGGGAGCGTCAATGCCGGGGTGCGGGTAAGCGCCATCGTCGATGATATCAACCACACCAATATCGAGCGTTATGCCACCGGCGTCGACATCCTGGTGGACGGACTGGACAACCTGGAGACGCGCTACCTCGCAAACGACCTCGCGGTGCAGAACGGCCTTCCCTACATCTATGGCGCTGCGGTAGGCTCCACCGGCATGGCGTTCTCCATCCTGCCACACAGTGGCCTCGATACTCCCTGGGAACAAGACGGGAAGATCGAACTGGCCACGCCGTGCCTGCGCTGCCTGTTTGCGGAGGTGCCGCCCGCGGGTACCAGCCCGACCTGCGATACCGTCGGCGTGCTCAGCCCCGCGGTGGGCATCGTCGCCAACTTCCAGGCGGCGGAAACGCTCAAGATACTCACCGGCAATTACGCCCGGGTAAGCAGAACTCTGCTGAACCTGGATCTGTGGGCGAACGAGATCCTGCAGCTTGAGGTGAGCAACGCCTGCGAGAGCGGCGACTGCCCCTGTTGCAAACGGCGGAGCTTCGATTACCTGGACGGCGGGGCCGGCTCCAGCACCACCGCCCTGTGCGGCCGGGACGCGGTGCAGCTGCGCCAGCGCCGTGAGGCGGAGCACGTCGACCTGGAGGCAATCGCCAGACGCCTGCGCCAGCACGGGACGGTCGAATGCAACGAATTCATACTGCGGACGCAGATCAACGACGGCAACCGGCGCTACGAAATCACCCTGTTTCCGAACGGACGCGCAATCATCAGGGGAACCAGCGAGCCCGGCGTGGCTCGCAGTATTTACGCCCGCTACGTGGGAAGCTAGGGGCCGATGTACGATACAGACTGACAGTATAAGGAGACCCTTTATGACAGCCATCCGTGTTCTGGTCGGCACCCGCAAGGGCGCTTTTATCCTGACATCTGACGCCGGGCGCAAAAAGTGGGCGGTGGATGGGCCCCATTTCGCCGGCTGGGAAATCTATCATGTAAAAGGATCACCGGTGAACCCCGACCGCATCTTCGCCTCCCAGACCTCCAGTTGGTTCGGCCAGGTCATCCAGCGCTCGGACGACGGCGGCAGGACCTGGGCGCAACCGGCGCCGGGTGCAGCGGCGCCCGGTACTACCGGAGCGCCTTCCGGGGGTGACAGCAACCTGTTTGTTTTCGATACATCCGCGGCGACAGGCAAACCGCTGACCACCCACCAGTGGTACGACGGCACCCAACATCCCTGGGAGTTCGCCCGCGTCTGGCATCTGGAGCCCTCGCTGGATGATGCCGACACCTGTTACGCGGGGGTCGAGGATGCCGCGCTGTTCAGAACCACCAACGGCGGTGCGAGCTGGCATGAACTCGCCGGCCTGCGCGGTCACGCTACCGGACCCGTCTGGGCACCCGGTGCCGGCGGCATGTGCCTGCACACCATTTTGCTCGACCCGACCAACCCCAGGCGTCTTTTCTGCGCGATCTCCTCGGCGGGCGCATTCCGCTCGGACGATGGCGGCCAGCGCTGGAAGCCCATCAACCGGGGCCTGCACTCGGAATACATCCCCGACCCGACCGCCGAAGTCGGCCACTGCGTACATCGCATCGCGATTCACCCGACCAGACCCAACACCCTGTTCATGCAAAAACACTGGGATGTAATGCGCAGTGACGACGGCGGCGACTCCTGGCGCGAGATCAGTGGTAACCTGCCCAGTGACTTCGGGTTTCCCATCGCTGTCCACGCCCACGAACCGGAAACGATTTACGTCATACCGATACTGAGTGACTCGCTGCACTATCCGCCCGAAGGCAAGCTGCGCGTCTATCGCAGTCGGTCAGGCGGTGAGGATTGGGAAGCACTGACCAGCGGCCTGCCGCAGGAGCATTGTTACGTGAACGTGCTGCGGGATGCGATGGCGGTAGATACCCTCGATACCTGCGGCATCTATTTCGGCACCACCGGTGGCCAGGTATACGTTTCCAGCGACAGCGGTGACACCTGGGAGGCCATAGTACGCGACCTGCCCGCCGTGCTGTCGGTAGAAGTGCAAACCCTGCCATGATCAGGGTGATCCTGCCGTTTCACCTGCAGACGCTGGCCGGCTGCGAGCGGGAGGTGACCGTCGCCGTCGACGGCGCGGTCACCGTGGGCAGCGTGCTGGATGCGCTGGAGGCCCTCTACCCCATGCTGCGAGGCACCATCCGAGAACATCTGTCACTGCGCAACCGCCCCCGCATCCGCTTTTTTGCCGATAACAAGGATGTGACCCATACCGCTCCGGACACCGTCCTGCCAGACTCGGTCGCATGCGGCGAACAGCCCCTGCGAATCGTCGGGGCGGTGTCTGGCGGCTAACTCACCTGGTAACCCGGAGCGTCCATGCCCAGAAATGATCCTACCAGCCGCCAGCCGTGGCGTCTGATTGCAACGGCGGTGATCACAAGCTGTGCGATTCATGCCGCGCTCGCCCTGTCGGCGCCCCGGGAGATCCTCCTGCCGCCGCAGCCCGCCCTGCCCGCAGGTGATCGCCCACCGGTCGAGTTGCTGGTCAGTGTGCGCTCCGGCAAAGACATGGACGCCGAACAAGGCGCCGCGGGTTCCTACCGCCGCTACGATGACCGCGGGCAGGACGATGCCGGGCACCAGGTTCGCGTGTACCGCACCCCCAGCCGTGCCGAAACCCGGCAGGTGCGGGTGCTCGAGGGCCACACCGCCTACATCAACCACAGTGAGTCGGTACCCTACCCGGCCGCTTTCGGTGCCGCGGCGCCCGCCCGGGGCGGCTACCCCTATGTCGCCCTCGAATACCGGGACCTGCAGCGGGGCTTCGCGGTGCGCCCGCGCTTTGACGGGGATGCGTTATTGCTCGATATCAGCGCTCGCAGCGACCGCTGGTCCGAGCAGGCGGGCGGTGTTATCGACAGCACCGCCATAGAAACCACGATCCCGGTCGAGATCGGCCAGTGGACCCGGCTGGGAGGGGCCGACGTACCGCGAGAGGAGCGACCTGGCACCTACGGGCTGCCGCAATCCAGGATCGACGAGGGCGAGGATGAAATCTGGGTGATGGTGGAGCGCCTGGACTGACGCACGGGGCGGGCATCGGCTACCACCGGAACCCCCTGGCGGGGCGTTAGACTCGATCCGCGATGAAAGAACCGCGGGACCGTTCAAAGCAAAGGCTGACGAACTCGACACCAATCACCCAGGCGTCGGGCTCGGGCCTGCTGCGCGCAACCCTCGCCACCGCCCGTAGTATCGCCGAGTCTATCTTGATGATCTGCCCCGTGGACAAACCGGTATTCGACTGAAATTTCATGCCGCGCAGGGAAATGTCGCTGGTGCGGCCTGAGCAGGGCTCACTTTGTGGCCAGTGTGTACAAAAAATAATTGGATGGTCCCTGGGCACACGCACGATGGACCGCCGGCCGTCGTCTTCCATCGGCGGCTGACTGGCAAGGGTCAATGGACTGCGGCAATTGCCGCAGAATTCGGTTGCACGTGCCCGCTCGCTGCATTCATTCAGGGTGCCGCAAAAAGTGCACTGCAGGGCAGGGGCGGGAGTGACCTGGACCGGTTCAGCAAGCGCCCGCGAGGGCCTGTACTGCTCGGGTCGGGGTCGCGTCCGGTCATAGGCGGCGCGGTTTTCGGGGTTTGTCAGGATCGCATAGGCCTCGTTGATCATCGCCGCATGCATGGCGTCACCGCCCAGGTCGGGGTGCAGGCGCATTTTCTGCATCAGGGCACGATAGCTGGAGCGGATAATCTCCCTGGGGGCATCCGGCTGCACATGCAGTATTCGATAGTAGTTACGTCTGTTCTTCATACCCTGTCTGGTCACATTCCGTTCGCCCGGTCGAGTCGACAATCCCCCTGGCAATGGTCCGATGGCCCACCACTATTAATCAAAATAGTCGATTAATCTCAAAATCGCCTCCGATCTGGGAAAGGGATCACAGATTGCGGCCTCGAATCGCGTAAACCGGCACGGAATTGCCGGAAGGCGGCCTGCCGCAGCTCTGGCGCCGCCATTTTTCCAACCCGGAGATGACAGAATTTTGGCGGTTTCTCGCCGCCTGCCGGCCCACGGCAAGGTCTTTTCACCCCAATACACGGAAAGGATATTTTCGGCATGTTTTGTGCATGTTTCCGGGATAACTTGCCCGGGGACACCGTATGACCACCAAAGATCTCAATCTGTCGCTGGATCGAGCTTTGCTGCCGTCAAACATCGCCCGCGACCGCAAACCCGCCAATAGCGAAATGCGGCACGACGCAGCGCCCGCCGGCGCCCGCCGGGCGAACAAAAAGGCGGCGGCGAAATCCAGGCAACCGGCTGCAAATTCCCGGCCGGGGATGGCCGCCGCCTGTATCGCGACCGCGAATATGCTGTTCCTGGTGCTGGCCGGGGTCTGGCTGTCCGGGTTCGCCGATCGCCTGCCGGCCTCGCCCGCTGCCGCACCAGCCGATATCGCGCCGCGCCTGGCCAGAATCGAACAGAGCATCACCACCCTGGAACAGCAGCTGGCAGATTTACAGGTGGCGGCCAACGCCCAGCAGCAGCTCATAGTCTCGGCGTACCAGAGTATCGGCGACCAGCTGCAGGCCCGGCCCGACCAGGCACCCGCGACGGCGACGCAAACCACCCCAGGGGCACGCGCGCCAGGGGAAACCCCGGCGATGGCGGCCACCCCCGCGGCGGCCAGGAGCTGGTATGTCGACCTGGGTAGTTTCCCCAGCAACAAAGCAGCAGTGGAAGTACAGAAAAGCCTGCAGGCCCTGGGCTTCGATGCCCAGATTAAAGCCGGCAGCGGGGGCGGTACACCGACCCACGAACTGATACTGGCCAACTTCGAAGACCGCGCATCGGCCGAAGTGATTGCCACACAACTCATGGAGCAGACCGAACTCGAGAGCGTGTCGGTATGGAAAAGTGAATAACGCGCCCGGGAAGGTCCATTCGAGCAGTGTGATCATTGCGAACGGCCCGACCCGGGGCACACTGTAAACTCCGCCCGACCGGTATTCGTCGGCGGCTACAAAAGCATTTATTCAGCGAGGTTCAGGTATGGATTTGGCAACACTATTAGGCCTGGTTGGCGCCATCGGGATTGTCCTGGCGGCCATGATGTTCGGTGGCTCCGCACTGGTTTTTGTCAACATACCCTCATTGCTTATTGTGCTGGGAGGAACGTTCATGGTGGTCATGATCAAGTTCTCCATGTCCCAGTTTTTTGGCGCTTTCAAGGTCGCTGCCCGGGCCTTCATATTCAAACTCGAAAGCCCCCAGGAGCTGATCACTACCATCGTCAATCTCGCCAACATCGCCCGCAAGGAGGGCATGCTTGCGCTGGAGAACGAGGAGATAGAAAACGAATTCCTCAACGAAGGCGTCAAAATGCTGATCGACGGCAATAAACACGATGTCATCAGTAAAGTGATGACCCAGGACCTGCAGCAAACTGTAGACCACCATAAATGGGGCGCCAAAGTCTTTACCGCCACCGGCGATGTGGCGCCGGCCATGGGTATGATCGGTACCCTGATCGGCCTGGTGCAGATGCTCTCCGCGATGGACGATCCCAAGTCGATTGGTCCGGCGATGGCGGTGGCGCTGCTGACCACCCTCTATGGCGCCCTGCTCGCCAATATGGTGGCACTGCCGATAGCCGACAAACTGAACCTGAGGAAGACCGAGGAAGGCCGGATCAAGTCGATGTGCATCGACGGCGTCCTCGCGATACAGGAGGGACAGAACCCCAGGATTATCGAATCCATGCTCAAGACCTATATTGAGCCGAAGAAACGCGGCGACAATAATCCCGTCGACTCGACTGAAGCCGCGGTCGCCTGATGCCCATGATCGAAGAGGACGAAGCTGCGCCGGGCGCACCGGCCTGGATGGCGACCTTTGCGGACCTGATGTCCCTGCTGATGTGCTTTTTTGTACTGCTTTTGTCCTTCTCCGAGATGGACCTGCAGAAGTACAAACAGGTGGCCGGCTCGATGAAGAACGCCTTCGGCGTGCAGAACCAGGTCAAGGTGATGGACATTCCCAAGGGCACCAGCATTATTGCCCAGGAGTTCAGCCCCGGCCGTCCGCAGCCAACCCAGGTGGACACCGTAAACCAGTTCACCACGGAAACCACCAAACCGTCATTACAGGTCGGCAACCCCACGGCGCTTACCGCAGACGGCAAGGAAGTCGATAGCGAACAGTTCAAGCAACTGGTCGAGGAAAAAGTAAAACAGCTGAAGGAAAAGACCAGGGAGGACGCCGAGAAGCTGCGCGACCTGCTCGGCAAGGAAATAGACGAAGGCAAGATTGATATCGAGTCACACAATCGCTCAATCACCATTCGTATCCGTGAGAAGGGCTCCTTCCCCTCGGGATCAGCCGACCTCAATCCCGATTTCATCCCGGCCATCGGCGCGCTGCGTGGCGCGCTCCAGGACATATCGGGAAAAATCGCGGTAGAGGGGCACACCGACGACGTACCGATCACCAGTGGGAAATTCCGGTCGAACTGGGATTTGTCCTCCTCTCGCGCACTGTCCGTCACCCACGAACTGGTGAACGACAATGTGCTTGAAAGCGACCGTTTCATGGTAGTGGGCCGCGCCGATACCCAGCCGTTCAAGCCCAACACCTCTGATGAAAACCGCGCCTATAACCGGCGGGTGGAAATAGTCATACGCCAGGGTTTCGACGACTCCACCCTGACGGATATAAAGCAGCTGCAACGCGACAATCCCGATGTCATGGACGAATTGGGTATCGACGCCGACATCATGCCAGAAGACCCCGGCACCCTGTAGAGACGATGACAGAGACGACAATGAAAGAAAGACGAGCCTATTTTCGCATTAACGACCTCATTGGCCTGACCTACTCAACCCTCGGAGACGACGAGGCCCTGACGACCGGGAGCGTCGGGGAAATGGGTGTGCCACTGGCGGACCTCCTGACCGAAATCGACAGCAAATTCAGCCAGGCAGTCAACATTCTCTGGCAGGAAAATCCTACCGTCGCCGAGGCGCTGGGCGCACTCAACAAAAAGATTTCACTTATCGCCGCCAATAGCCTGCAGGGCAATGACCAGACCCTGGAATTCTACGAAGAGCTGATGGTGAGTATCAGCGGATGCGGCCTCGCCTTCTACTGCGCGGAGCAGCTGCAGCCGGGCACGATGCTGCGCGTCGCCGTGGTGCTGAAACCGTCAAATATACAGCTCAAGCTAACCGCCAGGGTAGTCGCCTGTGAAACCAGCGGGGATAATGCAGACCGGCCCTACTGGGTGAGAATCAGCTTTGATGACAACAATCCGAGCGCGCGGGAACAGCTGATTCAGCATGTGGTACAAAAACACTACGCGCAACTGGGCAGGGAAAACGCCAGCGAGTGAGGCAACGGACCTTCTTCCGCTGCACGCCGCGCTAGTTTACACCTTGCAGCAGCGACTTTTCCTTCAGTAACTCGAATTCATAGATCCGGTCGCTCTGCTGCCCTTCCAGCGAGGCCATCACGACGATCACCACCCGGCGATTTTTGGCCCGGCCTTCCTCTGTGTCATTGTCCGAGATGGGGTGAAACTCGCTGTACCCTATCGAGGCGAGGCGAGCGGGCTCTACTCCGTTGCGTTCAAACAGCCTGACTACCGCGGCGGCCCTGGCCGACGACAACTCCCAGTTGGAGGGAAACACCGCGGTATTGATCGGTTCATTGTCGGTAAATCCTTCTATGTGTAGCCGGTTGGGCAGGCCCACAAAGGAATCGGACAGCTTCGTCAACAGCGGTACCGACTCCGGGATAAGCGCGCTGCTGCCGCTGGGAAACAACAGGCTGGACTTTATTTCCACCTCCAGCCAGAACTTGTTTCGCTTTACATCGATGATGCCATCATCGATAAGGGACTCCATACTGTGCTCAACATCATCGGCTATCGTGTTGACCTCGGCCTCGGCGAGGTCCAGCACCTCGGCTGAAAAATTTTGATCCTTGGGCTCAGGCGGCGTTTCTTTCTCTGCCTGCTTGCCGGGATTCTCCTTCAGGGTAGCGAGTATGACCGATGGCCTGTCTACCGCGCCCAGCATCTGGCCAACCAGGGGGGAAGAAGTCCCCACCAGGTTACCGACCGGGACCGTTTTGGCGGGCGACCTGGGATCGCTGAACGCTGTCACCATTGAGTCGGACAGAACCCGGTACTTGTCCTCATTGACCGAAGAGATCGAATACATTACGACGAAAAAGGCGAACAACAGGGTAATAAAATCGGCGTAGGAAACCAGCCAACGCTCATGATTGACATGTTCTTCCAACCGTTGCTTCCTGGCCATACACCACGCGCCTCTAGATCAGGTAGCCTTCGAGCTTACTGGCGATCGCCAGGGGATTTTCGCCCTCGGCTATTGAGACGACCCCGTCCAGCAACATTTCCTGGTACTGGGTCAGGTCGCCGGCGATGGTCTTGAGCTTGCTGGCCATAGGCAGGAAAAAGAAATTCGCCAGGCCCACGCCGTAAATGGTCGCGACAAATGCAACCGCAATACCCGGCCCCAGCGCCGCGGGGTCGGCGAGATTATTCATGACGTGGATCAAACCCATCACCGCGCCTATAATACCGATCGTTGGGGAATACCCCCCCATGGCCTCGTACACTCTCGCGGCGTTCATCTCACTGCGAGCACTGCTGTCGATTTCAATCTCCAGTATCTTGCGAATCACTTCCGGCTCGTTACCGTCCACCAGCAGTTCCAGTCCTTTCTTGGCGAACTTGTCAGGCTCCTTCGCCGCAATGTTCTGCAGGCCGAGCAGGCCGTCCTTACGCACCGTCCTGCTCCAGTGATTGATTTTCTTGAGGGTTTCGTTGCGCTCGATTTTTGGCGGCAGGAACACCCATTTGACTCGGCGCAGTCCGTGGACAAACACTTTTCTCGGTGTTTGCACCAGCGTCGCACCCAGGGTGCCGCCAAATACGATTATGAAAGCCGTAAGCTGAAACAGGGAGTCGGTATGACCGCCCTCCAGCATATTGCCGCCGATCACCGCCAGCAGCGATAAAACGACGCCCGCAATGGAGAGGTAATCGACTGTCTGGCGGCTACCTGCAGCCACTGGCTACCACCCCCGCTAGCCGCCCCATTCACTCACCTTCGCCCTTATCCGCGCCAGTGCCTGGCCGTGTATCTGCGAGATCCTCGACTCGGAAACACCCATCACCTCGCCAATTTCCTTCAGGTTCAGCTCTTCCACGTAGTACAGTGACATCATCAATTTTTCCTTCTCCGGCAGGGTCAGTATGGCCCGGGCCAGCAACTGCCTTTTCTGGGCGTCCTCGAGTTGGGCGAAAGGGTCGAGTTCTTCGCTCTCGCCGGCGTCGGCGGTGTCCTCAAGTGACGTCATGCGGCTGTAGACGAATTCCCGTGAAAGTTTGTGATACTCCTCCAGTGGCATGCCGAGTTCGGCCGCTATTTCCTTGTCAGTCACTGAACGCCCCAAACGGGCCTCCAGCAGTTTTAAGGCATCGGCGACACGCTTGATATTCTGTTGTACCGGACGCGGCACCCAGTCGTTGCGGCGCACTTCATCCAGCATTGCCCCCTTGATACGAATTCCGGCGTAGGTTGAAAAACTGGCCCCCTGTGCCGGATCGTAATTGGCGTTAGCCTGGACCAGCGCCATCATGCCCACCTGTAACAGGTCGTCCAGTTCCACCTCCCGCGGCAGGCGCGCCACCAGATGGAGGCCAATTTTCTTGACCAGGGGAAGATACTCCTTCACCAGGTTCTCGACACCCTGCCGTTGGTTCCGGGTATAAGCCGATGACTCCATTTCTTTCAGACCCCGATCACCTGGCTGCGGTGACGAATCAGGCGCTCGACAAAGAAGCCGAGCCCGCCGCTGCCTTCCTGCGGGCTTGCACTCGAATCAATATTTTTCGCCAGTTGGGTCAGCGCCTGCGCCGATTTGCTGCGCGGGTAAAGCTGGACTACCGCGCCCTGCTGCTGGATCGACTTTCTCAGGAAATCATCCATGGGAACAGCTCCCAGGTAGCCCAGGTGCACGTCCAGGAACCGATCAGCCACACTGCAGATTTTCCCGTACAGCTGCCGACCCTGGGCCTCGGTTTCAACCATATTTGCCAGCAACTGGAATTTCTTGACGCCACATTGCTTGTTGAGCACCTTGATCAGGGCGTAGGCATCAGTGATCGATGTCGGCTCATCGCAGATTACAACTATCACCGTCTGGCAGGCACTGCTGAAAGTCTGGACACTCTTGTCGATACCGGCGCCGGTATCGACAATCAGCGTATCAACCGCGAAGCTCAATTCGCTGAATGCCCTTACCAGCCCCGCCTGCTGCTGGCTGGACAGGTCAGTCATACTCGAAATGCCCGATGACGCCGGGACTATACGGATACCCTCCGGACCCTCCAACAGTATTTCTTCCAGGGTTCTCTCCCCGGAAACGACATGCCTGATATCGTATTTGGACTTGAGGCCCAGGGCGATATCCACGTTGGCCAAACCCAGGTCGGCGTCAAACAACACCACTTCGCGGCCGCGGGATGCCAGGCTCACCGCCAGGTTTACCGCGACGCTGGTCTTGCCCACCCCGCCCTTGCCGCTGGTGACCGCCACCACATTCATGGCAGCGGCGCTCGTCAGCCTGGCCAGTCCTTGCGCTTGATTATTCATGCTTTTTTATACCGTTACTGAATGTGCTGATCGGGATTTCTGCTTCTTTTCCGCGGGTTTGCCGGTGTCCTGTTCCATCAACTCAAGGGCCCTGCCCAGCAGGAAATCGGCCCGCGCCGGAACGATATCCTCAGGTACTTTTTGTCCCTCACTTATATAGGCGATCTTCAGGCGGTTCTCGATAACGACATCCAGCACACCGCCCAGCGCCGCCGACTCATCCACCTTGGTGACGATGGCACCGGCAAGTGCCGACGGCCCGAAGACATTCACGACTTCGTGCAGCGCTGCCTGCTGTGCCGTCGCAGACAGCACCACGTAGGTATCGATGTCGTAACCCACGGAATTGAGCGTGGAGAATTGCTCGTACAGACGCAGGTCCCGCTGGCTCATGCCCGCGGTATCTATCAGGATCAGTTTTCTCGGAGAGAGCTGGCGCAAGGCTGACTTCAGCTGCGAGCCGTCCGTCGCCACCACCATCGGAATCTCGAGATAATCGGCGAAGGTCTGCAACTGCTCCTGGCTGCCTATGCGGTAACAGTCCGTGGTCACCAGGGCGATGTCCTTCCTGCCGTGTCGCATGACGAAACGGGCGGCGAGTTTGGCAATCGTGGTGGTCTTCCCCACCCCGGTTGACCCCATAAGGGCGACGATACCGCCGTTGTTTATCAGGCTGTCCCCTGCCGTCACCGGGATGCGGCTGGCCAGCATGGACAGGGCCGATTGCCAACTGGACTCCAGGTCACCCTGATCGGGAACCATGTCGCAGATCAGCCCGCAGAGGGATTTCGACAAGCCCAGGCGCACCAGCCGGTTTTGCAGCGCTGCCTTCACCGACGGGCGTCCGGCCGTCTCCCGCCAGGACAGCTGTGACAGCTTACCCTCGAGCATCAGGCGCAAATTGCCCAGCTCCCGCTGCAGGTCCGTCAGCGTCGGGCTGTCCATATCAACCGCCGGGAGCACCGACGGGGCTTGCGCGTTCGGCCTTTCATCGCCGGCAAGTGCCGCTTCATCAAAGTCGATGGCCGCAACGATCTCCACCCGACCATCGACATTCTTGTTTGACAGGATTACCGCATCAGCACCCAGCTCGAACCTCACCTGGGCCATGGCACTGCGGCTGTCCTTGTCCACGAAGCGCTTGATTTTCATTCGACAATCCTTCCGCTGTAGTTCGTCGCCACTGGCACCGGTATCATCGGCTGTTCTGCTGCAGGCGCGGCTGACCACTGCCAATTGTGGCTATGACCTTGATGGTTTTACTGGCGGGAATTTCTTCATAGGCAAGCGTGTAGAAACTGGGCATCCTGCTGCGCAGCAACCTCGAAAGGAATAGCCTGATGTTACTTGCGACCAGCATGACCGGTGTTCTGCCCTCTGCTTCAATCCTGGCGGAGGCCTCTATAATCTGATTGATAGTGCGCTCTATCAGGGAAGGCTCGAGACCGCCCTGGCTTCCCTGCAGTGCACCTTGCAATATCTGTTCCAATTGACTGTCCAGGGTCATCACGGACAGTTCGCGCCCGACACCATTGACCACCTGGAATATGGTACGCCCAAGGGATATCCGCACCTGGGACGTGAGAACGTCAATTTCCCGACTTTTACCCGCATGCTCCGCCAATGCTTCGGCGATTGTCCTGACATCGCGAATAGGAATACCTTCCTCGAGCAGGTTTTGCATAACCTTGGTGACCTCGCCCAGGCCGAGCAGTTTCGGCACCAGGTTCTCCACCAGTTTCGGCGAGGTCTTGGCGAGTTTGTCCAGCAGTTGCTGCACATCGTCCTGGCCTACCAGTTCGTGCGCATGATTTTTCAGCAGCTGGCTCAGGTGAGTGGCTATCACCGTGCCGCAATCCACCACCGTATAGCCCATCGCCTGCGCATCATCGCGCCGCGAGGGTTCTATCCATACCGCGTCCAGTCCAAACGTCGGGTCCTTGGTTTTCAGCCCCTCCAACTCCGCAAAAATGCGGCCGCCCGGGTTGATTGCGAGTTCCTTGCCCGGGTAGACCTCGCCGTCGCCGACGGTCACGTCATGAAAGCTGATGCGGTACTCGTTCGGCGCAAGATCGAGGTTGTCGCGGATATGCACCGAGTGAATCAGGAAGCCCAGCTCCTGTGACAGCTTCTTGCGCACCCCCTTGATCCTGTTCAACAGCTCGCCGCCCTGGTTCCTGTCCACCAGGGCAATCAGGCGATAGCCCACTTCCAGCCCGATTTCATCGACGGCCAGCACGTCATCCCAACTCAGCTCCCTGACTTCGGTCGCCCTTTCGACGGGGCTCTCGCGAAGCTCCTCGGGTTCCACGACGTCCTGCTGAATGCGCAGGTAGCCCAGGGCGCCCAACACCGCTGCCAGGAACAGGAACACCAGGTGAGGCATGCCCGGGATGAGCCCCATGATGCCGATCATGAAAGCGGTAACCAGTAGCGCCCTCGGGTTGCCGAAGAGCTGGGACACGACTTCCTTGCCCATGTCCTGCGAGTCGGCCACCCGGGTCACGATCAAGGCCGCGGCGGTCGACAGCAGCAGCGAGGGAATCTGCGCTACCAGGCCATCACCAATGGTCAGCAGCACGTAATTGTTGGCCGCGTCCGCCGCGCTCAGGTCATGCTGCAAAACGCCGACAGAGAATCCACCAATCACGTTGATAAAAAGAATGAGGATACCGGCCACTGCATCGCCGCGAACGAACTTGCTGGCGCCGTCCATGGCGCCATAGAAATCGGCTTCCCTGGCGACATCGCTACGCCTTTGCCGGGCTTCATCCTGGTTGATAAGCCCGGCATTGAGGTCGGCATCGATCGCCATCTGCTTGCCGGGCATGGCGTCCAGGGTAAACCGCGCGGTGACCTCCGATATCCGCCCGGCGCCCTTTGTGACAACAACAAAATTGATAATCACCAGGATGGCGAAAACCACGATACCCACGGTGTAGCTACCGCCGATGACAAACTCACCGAAGGCCTGGATAACCTTGCCAGCCGCCCCGGTCCCATTGTGCCCCTCGAGCAGCACCACCCTGGTTGAGGCGACATTGAGTGACAGGCGCAGCAGCGTGGCGATCAACAGGATGCTGGGGAACGCGGCGAAATCCAGCGGCCTCGACGAGTACACCGAGGCCAGCAGCACAATCATCGCCAGGGCGATGTTGAAGGTAAACAGCAGGTCGAGCATGAAGGCCGGCAGGGGCAAAATCATCATGACAAGAATGAGGAACAGCAGTACCGGAGTACCCAGGCCGGTCAGCATGGATAAACGCAGTGCTCCCGCGCCCGAAACGGCACCCACCACGTCATTCGTCGCCATTGCGCCCGTCCTGTGCATATAGATCCCGGTATTCTTCCGGCACTGCGATATCGTCCGGCATCACCGCGGGGGCGCCACCACCTCCGGAGCGCAACTGGAAGATGTAGGCGAGCACCTTGGCTACCGCCAGGTAAAGATCCTGGGGAATTTCATCGCCTATATCGGATGAGGCATACAGCGCCCTTGCCAGCGGCGGCGCAGAGAAGATCGCCACCTCATGCTCTTCGGCGACGCTGCGGATCTGCAGCGCGATCAGGTCGCGGCCCTTGGCCACCAGCACAGGCGCCTTACCCGATACGGCGTCGTACTTGAGCGCCACCGCGAAATGCGTCGGGTTCGTGATCACCACATCCGCCGTGGGCACAGCCTCCATCATCCGCCGCTGTGCCATCTCGCGCTGCAGAGCCAGGATGCGGCTCTTGACCTCCGGCCGTCCCTCGCTGTCCTTCATCTCATCCCTGACTTCCTGCCGGGTCATCATCTGCTGCCGATTGAAATTCCACAGTTCGAACGGCACGTCGAAAACGACAATGAAGATCATCGCGAAACTCACCGCCAGCAGACCCCACTGCAGAATGACCACGGCGTGCCCGAACGCCTGCGCGGCGGGAAGGCTGCCCAGCGCAATAATCTGGTCCAGCATCAAACTGAAGAAGATAATCGCCGTGACGCTCAGCACCCCGAACTTGATGACCGCCTTGACCAGTTCCAGCAAAGCCTTGGCCGACACGATCCGGCCCAGTCCCTTGAGCGGGCTCAGCTTCTCCAGCTTGAACGCCATGGTATCCAGGCTGAACGACCAGCCGCCGATCAACAGTGGCCCGACCAGAACGCCGGCAATCAGCACTGCGAACAGGGGCGCCAGGATGCCCAGCGCCGACACTATCACGCCGACCAGTCGCGGCGCGAGAACCGCCTTGTCAAAGGCCAGGTCCCGGTCGATTGTCAGTGCTGCCTTGAACAAATCGGTAAAGTCGCTCGCCATATATCCGCCAAGCGCCACCAGGCCGAAGCCGCCAACCAGCAGGGACAACATGGTATTGAGCTCTTTGGAGCGCGGAACCTGGCCTTTTTCCCGCGCTTCCTTTTTCCGCCGTTCGGTGGGCTGTTCTGTACGTTCCTGCGATGTCTGCTGCTCGGCCATGAAATGTCCTAACGCAACAACTGCAGTGTCTGCAGGAGCCCATCATCGATCATGCGGATCAACAGCGTGAAGGTTGGCGGCAAGGTGATATAAATGAACACGAAACCGGCCAGGATCGTCACCGGGAAGCCAACCGCGAAAATATTCAGCTGCGGTGCGGCCCGGGTGATCACGCCGAAGGTAATGTTGATCAGGAGTACCGCCGTCAGTACCGGCAGCGCCAGTAGCAGCGAACTGGCAAACATCTGGCTGGCCCACAGGGCGACATCCAGGCCGAAATCATCGCGCCAGCCGAACAGGCCCACGGGAAGCAGGGAAAAGCTCTCCACCAGGTACTCGATCAGTTTCAGGTGAGCATCCACGGCCAGGAAGATCAGGGTGGCCAGGATGGTATAGAGCTGGCTCATGACCGGCACCTGCACCCCGTTCTGGGGATCAACCGACATCGCAAAGCCCAGGCCCATGGTCATGGCCAGGGACTGCCCCGCGATCACCACGGCCGCGAATACCATCTGCAGGGTGAACCCCATCGCCGTGCCTATCAGGATTTGCTGGGCCGCCACCACAAAGCCCGCGGGACCCAGCATATCCACCTCGGGTACGGGCGGTAACATCGGCGTAATCAATGCCGTGATAGACACCGCGATCAGCACCCGCACCCGAACTGGAACTGAACCGGCACTGAAGATGGGCGCGGCGAGAAAGAGGGCGGAGATGCGCAGGAAGGGCCAGTAGTACTGCTGGCTCCACGCCGTCAACGCGTCTGCGGAGAACATCAGGACATCACCCCAGCAGTCCGGGTATGGCCAGGAACAGGCGCAGGGAGAAATCCGTCAACACCCGCAGCATCCAGGGCCCGGCAATAAACAGCGCGAGTACCAGTGCCATCAGTTTCGGGATAAAGCTGAGCGTCATTTCCTGGATCTGGGTCGCCGCCTGGAAAACGCCTATGAGCAAGCCCACGACCAGGGCGGAGATCAACAATGGCCCGGCCAGCATCATGGTCAGGAACAGCGCTTCGTGGCCGATGTCGATTACCGCTTCAGGCGTCATGGCTTCCCCCTCAGGTCACGAAAGTTGCTGCAAGCGTCCCGGCAATCAGGGACCAGCCGTCGATAAGGACGAACAGCATCAGCTTGAATGGCAGGGAAATCAGCATGGGCGACAGCATCATCATGCCCATGGACATGAGCACACTCGCCACGACCAGGTCGATAACCAGGAACGGGATGAAAATGAGGAAGCCTATCTGGAACGCGGTCTTGAGCTCACTGGTCAGGAAGGAAGGCAGCAACACCTTCAGCGGGATGTCTTCTTCGTCCTGGAAACCATCGTAACCACCCAGTTCTGCGAACATGGTCAGGTCTGCCTCGCGCACCTGGTTCAGCATAAATTCGCGAAAGGGCGCCTCGACCTTGAGCAGCGCCGCATCGAATTCAATTTTTTCATCCAGGTAAGGCCTGAGGCCGTCCTCATAGGCCCGTTCGAGCACGGGAGCCATGATAAACAGGCTGAGAAACAGCGCGAGCCCGATGATGATCTGGTTGGAGGGTGTTTGCGCCGTTCCCAACGCCTGGCGCAATATCGCCAGGACCACCACCACGCGAGTAAACGACGTCATGGCAAGCAGGATCGCCGGCAACAGGCTCAACAGGGTCATCAGCATCAACAGCTGAACGCTGACAGAGTAATTGCTGCCACCGTCGGCCAGGGGCTCCACCGTCAGCAGGGGAATGGTTGCCTGGGCAGCGGCCAACGCAGGCGAGAGGCCCAGCACCAGCAACAACAGGGCGCGCGCATATCTCATGACGTCGTCTTGCCTGGCGCGTGGGTCTTGAGCAGGGGAGCGAAGTCGCCGCGCGCACCGCTGTGGACAGCGGTTACATCGTCCAACGGCTGGTCAAATACATACAGCGTACGCACACTCCCGGCCGCCACCCCCAGCAGCAGCTGCTGCCCACCCGCGGCTACCAGCAGTAGCTTTTCCCTTGTTCCCACTTTTACCGCGCCCAGTACCTTGATTGACTTGCGATCACTCACGGGCAGGTTGTTGAACCGCCGCAGCAGGAAAGCCAGGCCGAACAGGCAGCCGAACACCAGCAGCAACGCGCCGAACACCTGCACCAGGTAAGCGCTATCAAACATCGGCGGGCGCTCCGCGCCGCCCAGGGCGGCCAGGGCGCTCGAGCACTGGAGCAGGGCCAGCACGGGAATACATGCACGGCGCGAATACTTCATAGGGGTACACCGGATCACTTCAGCTTCTTCAAGCGTTCCGGCGGGCTGACGATGTCGATCAGCCGCAGGCCAAACTGGCCGTCTACGACGACCACTTCACCCCGCGCCATCAGGGTGCCGTTAACCAGCAGGTCCAGCGGCTCATTGACGCCGCGATCAAGCTCGATAACCGAGCCCTGGCTCAGGCTGATCAACTGTTTGATCGGGACCTTGCTGCGGCCGATTTCGACCGACAACTGCACCTGCACATCCATCAACACATCGAGATTGATCTCACCGCCCGAGTGCTCCGGGGAGGCCTTGTCGCGGCCAGCGGCCGGGTTCGGCTGCAGCGCCTGCTCGATACTTTTGCCAAGGGTGGCATCCGGCGCGTCGGTCATGGGCAACCCCCGGCTGAATCAGACACTATCGCGTTCATTCCTGATGATCTCCTTGATCTTGATAGACTTGTTGCCGTTTAGCGCGCCGTGTTCGCCCGTCGAGAACGCCTGGTTCCCTATGTACACTGTGACTTCCGTGGGTGTCCTGAGCGGCACTATCGAGCCGGGACCGAGTTTCAACACTTCAGCGATACTCACAGGCCTTGAAATAAAGCGGCCACTTATTTCCAGGTCGACAAATTGCAGCTCCCGCCGGAAATGTGCCGCCCAGTCGGTGTTACCCTGCGGTGGCCTCAGCTCCGCGGCGGGGTTGCCCAGTTTCGCCCGAAACGGCTCCAGCGCCGCATAGGGCACTATCCAGGCAATAGACGACTGCCAGTCACCCACCGTGACGGTGAAAGGAAACAGCAGTGCGAACTCGGAAGGCGAGCCCGCCTGAAGAAACTCAGGATTGGTTTCGAACGCGGCCAATTGCGGCGTCAGCGCCAACTTTTCCTTCCAGGCTTCCTGCAGCGTGAGGAGAAATTTCTCGGTGAGCACATCGTTGATGCGTTTTTCAGTGGGCGTCAGGTGCGTGCGACTGGCGCTTGAATTAGCCCCATTGCCGCCTCCTCCAAAAAACTGGTCAACGATGAAAGAGAGCAACTCGCCCGGCAGTACCAGAAATGAAATGCCATTGAGGGGCGCGATCTCCAGCAGATTGATGCCCGAGGGAAGCCGGATTCCGGCTATCGCGTCGTCCACCTTGACCGGCTGTATTTTTTCGACCTCTACCTGGGCCGCGATTTTGTAGAGCTGGGAAATTCCCTGGGCCAGTGCCAGGCAATGTTTTTCGTTGAGGTTCTTGAGCGCTGGCATCTGTGCCAGTAATGTCTGCTCCCGGGTGCTGAAATCGAAGGGCTTGCAGTGTGGCTGCTTGCCGGTTTCATCCGGCACATCCGCCGTGCTGGCCACGCTTTCCATCAGCGCATCCAGTTCACCTTCCGACAGAACATCCTCACTGCTCATCGACGGTTACTGCATCACAAAGCCGGTGAAAAACACGTCCTGTACGACACCATCACCCTTTAATTTCACCACCCGGTTGATGGAATCCAGCACGCTCTTGCGCAGGCCTTCCTTCCCCTCCAGCGTGTTCAGCCGGTCGTAGTCCTGGCCGCTGAACAGCATAATCAGCTCGTTGCGAACCGCGGGGGTATTGGCCGCGACCTTGTCCAGCACGGCCTGGTCATACGCCATGACCTGCAGGCTCAACTGCAGGTAGCGAAGACTGCCGTTATTCTCAAAATTCACCACGAATGCCGGATCAAGCGCCAGGTAAATCGGGTCGACCTCTACCTCCTGCGGCTGCTCAGCCTGATCGGGCCCGGTGCCCGCACCCTCGACAGCCGGCGTCGAGCTATCCTTGCCCAGCAGCATATAGGCGGCCACGCCGCCACCGGCCAGCAGCAATACCACCACCGCGATAATAATAATTTTTTTCATACCCGCCTCTTCCCCAGTTACCCGTTGGCTTCCATTCGCCTGCAAGGGCAGGCTGCAAGAGGTATACCAACTACCTGTTTTCTATATTTATCAACAGGTTGGCGAAGCAAGCAAAAGCGGTTGTCAGATAATTGACGCCCTGCAGAGGGAGGCGGACCCGGGGCCCCGGGGAAGGAGCCCGATTGCCGGCACCGTGTTACACGTAATAGTCGACGGTTGAATTGGATGCCAGTACCAGCGCCTCGCGCACCGACCCGACCGGGCCGGGCTCCGGAGCGGCATCGCCGAAGTCAGCGCGCCACCGGGCGAGATCGCCGTGTCGCTGCTGCGATCCCGACTGGTCTGCCACGGTACTCTGGGCCAGTTGCAAGCCGCTCTGGCCGAGCATTTCCCGCAGGCGGGGCAGTGAATTTTCTATAGCCTCTCGCGCATGCGCGTTCTGCACGGTAAACAGGATTTTCGCGCCGTCTTCGTCGGTAGATATCCTGATGTCCAGCCGTCCCAGTTCAGGCGGGGTAAGCTGGAGGCTGGCTTCGGAAGTGCCACCGCTGATCATGAGATTGATGCGACCGGCCATCTCGCCGCTCCAGCCCGGATGGCCCGGGGGCGCGCTCATTGTCGCCGGTGCAGCCAGCTTGAGCCCAGCGGGCAATTGCAGTTCCGTGCGCGGCGGTACGCTGCCCGACAGGGTGCCGGCCTGGTCCGTCGGTGGCTGTGTCGGTGTCGGTGTCGGCAGCAGCGACTCCGGCGATTTGACGCTATCAAGGGCCTTGAAAGGAGCATCCGGCCTGCCGCCATGTTGCGTCATCGCATCGGCATCACCGCTAACCGCGGCGGTCGCGGTGGCCAGGAGAGTCGTTTTGTCACCCGGTGTATTCGCGGCACCCAATCCTGTGACGGCTTCATCGGTTACCCGGACGGCGTCTCCCGGCGCACGCGGGTGGGAAACCGGCTGACGCGGCAGCACGAGGTCAAGGACAGCTGCCGCGTCGGACCGACCGATGCCCGCCCCGTCCGGGGCTGGCAGGTCGATATCCGGGATACCCGCCTGGGCTTCCCCGGTTGCGATCACCGCGCCCGCCACGGGCACTGTGCGCTCCCGCGGCGGTGCGTCGGAGCCCGGCGGCAGGGATATCGCCTGTCCCGCGGCAGGGGCCAGGGCGGGCTCAAGCGAGAGTGCATCACCGGACTGGGCCGGCGTTATCGCCGGGCCGTATTCGCCGGCCGGTGTCTCCTGGGGTTGGGCAACCGCGACCGGCAGCGTCATTCCGGCAATCAGGGTGTCGGGTTCAGGCACAGGTGAGTCCGGGGAGGGCGGCAACTCCTTGCCGTCCAGCTGCAATTCCTTGCCGCTTTGCCCGGACTCGCCGCACCCGCCAGTCGATACGGAATCGACCGGCACCGGCGCTGCCTCCCGGCCCAGCAGTTCGCCAAAAGGATGGCTACCAAGGCCTTCTGCCGGGCTTTTGGCTGGTGTTTGCGCCCTGTCGCTCCCGGTCGCCACCAGGGGCACGCTATTCATCGTTGGCATCACTACCGCTATTCCTTTTCAGTCCTACCTGAAAATTGCAATAGCCATGCCAAGCTTACTGTTCCCTGTTGGCGCTTTTCCGGGCCAGGGTGTTTTCGTCGGACTCCTTTTGCTCAGCCCTCTCCCGGGCGAGCAACTGCTCCCGGCGCTGGGCCTGCAGTAAATGCTCCAGCGCCGATTTGCGGTGGGATTTCGAAATCCATTCCTCCCTCACCTCCTCCAGGCTTTGTCCCGTGGTTTCAACCTCCCTGGACTGCTTGTCTATAGCCTGGTTGAGCTTGCTCATAAACAAGCGGTAATCCTGCAACTGCTTGGCTGGCATCCCCTTTTCTGCCGCGGTTTCAAGCGATGTTTCATAATCTTCCTTGAACTGCACCAGTTGCTCCAGGCGGTCGCTTTTCTCGTCGTGACTCTGCCTGACCACGTTGAGCTCCCGGGCCGATTGCTGTTCCGCGATTTTTGCCACCGCCGCCACTTTATCCATTTTTTTTCTTTTCACGACTTACCTCCGGCCATCACAACAGCTGAGCTTGCAAACAAGGCGGACAATTCCGCCAGACTCTCGTTCATATCCGTTTTCTCCGACTCATCCTGCGCAATGAAATTTCGTATTCGGGGCGCAGCCACGATGGCCCGGTCAATCAGCTCATCCGTCCCCTTCTGGTAGGCCCCGATATTGATCAGGTCGCGGTTTTGCTGGTAACTCGAGTACAGGCTTTTTATTTCCCGCGCCATCAGCAATTGATCTTCATCGACAATGCTCGTCATCAGGCGGCTGACCGAGGAATCAATGTCGATAGCGGGAAACAATCCCGATTCAGCCACCTCTCGGGACAGGACGATATGCCCATCGAGAATCGCCCTCGATGCATCGGATACCGGGTCATCGAAATCCCCCCCTTCCACCAGCACGGTATACACCGCGGTGATAGAGCCGTTGACCCCGTTGCCCACCCGCTCCACCAGGGCCGGGAGCAGTGAGAATACCGAGGGCGGATACCCCTTGGAAACCGGTGGCTCACCCACTGCCAGGCCGATCTCGCGCTGCGCCTGGGCCACCCGGGTCAGGGAATCCATCAGCAACAGGACCTTCTTGCCACGAGCGCCAAAGTATTCAGCAATCGCCGTGGCCCGCCAGGCACCGTGCACACGCATCAGGGGCAGGTCGTCCGCCGGCGTCGCCACCACTATCGCCTTGGCCATACCGTGCGGCCCCAGGATATCGTCAACGAACTCGCGCACCTCACGGCCGCGCTCACCCACCAGCGCCACCACAATCACATCGGCCTCGGTATGCCGGGTCATCATTCCCAGCAGGGTGCTCTTGCCGACCCCGCTGCCGGCAAACAGGCCCAGTCGCTGGCCCTTGCCCAGCGTGAGCAGCGCATTGATCGCCCGCACCCCCACATCCAGTGGTTCGGTTATGGGGCTGCGCTGCAGGGGGTTCAGCGGCGGCCCGCGCAAGGGCACATGATGGCTGCAACGCAGGGTGCCACCGCCATCGATGGGCTTGCCGGCACCGTCTATTACCCGGCCCAGAAGCTGCTCATCGACAGCCACCACACCCCCGGATTTTAACGGCACTACCCGCGCGCCAAGTTTTACCCCGCGCAGGCTGCCCTCGGGCATCAGGTAGAGAGTGCCGTCCGAGAATCCCACCACCTCGGCCTCGATGGAACCGCCCTCATCGGTAATGATGCGACAGCGGCGCCCGATGGGCGCCTGGCAGCCTATGGCCTCCAGTTTTATCCCGATCATGCGCACCAGCGAACCTTCTTCCTGCAGTGTTACCGCGGAGACACTGTCGGCCAGTTGCCTCAGGTGACCGGCTACCCGATCACTGTGCTGGGCTTTGTATTCGGCGGCGGCCGACTGCATGGTCAGGGCTCCGGCAGGTTGTCGCAGGCATCGATCAGGTTGGCAAATATCACTTCCATCTGCTTTTCAACCGATCCGTCGACAAAGGAGGTGGGCGTTTTCACCTGGCAGCCGCCGGGCGACAACGAAGCGTCTTCCACTATCTTCCAGGATTTTCCATCCAGAACCCCGGACGCGGCTGTCAGCTCCCGCACGCAGGCCGCATCGGCGGGATTCAGGAAGACTACCAACTCACCGTCAAGCTTGTACAAAGTCGACATCGCCTGGGCAACGATATCCGCCACCACGGTTGAATCGATGGCCAGTTCGCGACGGACGATCTGCTGGGCAAGTAACATCGCCATTCTCGCCAGCTCCCGGGTGACCTGCGCATCCAGGCCGCGGAAGGGCTGCGCCAGCTCGTCAGCCACGGCGGCCATGCGATGCACGATCTCCTTTGCCTCCGCCAGGCCCTGCGCCAGGCCCTCCTCCCTGCCGGACTGAAAACCGTGCGCCTGTGCGACAGCCCGGAGTTCCGCCACCGGTATTTCCACCTGCGGCGTCTCGGTCTGCTCAAAAAACGGCGCCTGCCACAGCTGGATGATTTCGCCCGTGTCAGACAAATTCGCCGCCTCCCTTGCCGAGGAATATCTCGCCCTCATCTACCAGCCGGGTGGCGATTGTGAGAATTTCCTTCTGCTGGGCCTCCACGTCGGACAGCTTGACCGGCCCCTTGGCCTCCAGGTCCTCGCGCAGCATGTCGGCGGCCCGCGAGGACATATTGTCGAAAAATTTCTGCTTTACCTTTTCGTCCACACCCTTGAGCGCGATCACCAGGCTGTCGACCGAAATTTCCCGGATCAGGCGCTGCATGCCGCGATCATCCAGGGCGAGCAGGTTCTCGAAGACAAACATCAGCTCGTGGATTCGCTCGCCGAGACTGTGGTCCGCGCGTTTTACCGACTCGAGCAGTTCGGCCTCCACGCTGGAGTTCATATGATTGAGTATGGCGGCCGCCGTATTCATCCCGTCTACCGATGCGGGGGGAAACTCCTGGCCCTTGCCCAGCTGCTTCTCGAGCACCTGGTCCAGTTCCAGCAACGCCGCGGGATCGATCAGGTCCAGCCTGGCAATCCGCAGAATGACGTCTGTCCTGATCTCCGGCGGCAGCAGGGTCAGCACCTGGGCCGCCTGCTCACCCTCCAGCGAGGCCAGCACCAGCGCCATGATCTGCGGGTGCTCGCCCTTGATGATCGCCGCCACCGAGCGGGCGTCCATCCACTTCAGGGCGTCCATTCCCTTGGTGGTACTGCCCTGCATCACCCTGTTGAGCATATTCCGCGCCTTGTTCTCACCCAGCGCCTCCACCATTACCCGGCGGGTGAAATCGCCGGCACCGACACCAATAGGGCTCACCCTGCTGATCTTGTCGGAAAATTCCTGTACCACCAGGGCGATCTGTTCGTTGGAGACATCCTGCAGGCACGCCATGGCCTCGCCCACGCGCTGAACTTCCCTGGGCGCCATGTGCTTCATGATCGCGGCTGCTCCCGCCTCCCCCAGGCCGAGCAGGAAAATAGCCGCGCGCTGCGGCCCGGATAATTCAGCGCTCATATCAGCCATCGGCAGCGACCCAGCTCTTCACCACATGTGCTACCCGTTCCGGTTCACCCTCCACCATCGAGCGGGCCATATTCAGTTGCTGCTGGTAAGCCGGTTGGCTCCCAATCAGGCCGGCATTTTGCTGGTATCCCAGCGTTACCCTGTCCTCAGCCATCGCCGATCCGTCCGCCGCGATCGTGCCCCCGGGGCCCGCCAGGGCCGGTGTACCGGCGGCCGGCAGGGGTGAGGCCTGCAGCAGCGGCCGCAGGACGATAAGAATCGTCGCCAGGATTGACACACCCACCAACAGGAATTTCCCGGAGCGCCATACCCACTCCTGCTCCAGCAGCGTCGGCGCGGGCATGGGCTCAAATTCGGGCGGCGCGACAAAGGATGCGTTCACCACATTGACCCGGTCACCGCGCTCGCTGTTGAAGCCGACAGCCTCCTTTACCAACGCGGTGATTTCCGCCAGTCGCTCCTCGGACAGCGGTACCCGCTCCACTTCGCCCTCGTCGTTGAGTTTTTCCAGGTAGTCGACGACGACGGCGACCGACAGTTTCTTGACAGCGCCCGGTGTCTCACGGGTGTGGCTGATAGTCTTGTCCAGTTCGAAGTTTCGCACTTCACGCTTGCTGGACCGACTGGGCAGTACCGGCGGCTCCTGTTCGCCGTCGGAATTCAGCGCCACCGGCTCCGGCGGCGGCTGGTTGGACAGCGTTCCCGGAACTCCGCTGGCGCCACCGTCTGTCGTCAGCTCCTCCACCAGCTGCTCGCTGCGCACGAGTTTTTCCGGTTCGTAGCGCTCGCTGGTGCTTTCCACGATGGTGAAATCGAGTTCCGCCGCCACCTGGGCCCTGACGGCGCCCACGCCCAGGATGGGCGTCAGTATTTCGGTAATCCTGTTCACGTAACTCTGCTCGAGTTGCTGGCTGTAGCGGAAATTTTCCTTGGTGGACGCAAATTCATCGCCATTGCCCTGGGAAGACAGCAGCTTGCCCTGGTTATCAACCACCGACACCTGATCGGCTTCGAGTCCCGGAACACTGAAAGCGACCAGGTGCACAATCCCGGCCAACTGGTTCTCCGTCAATTGACGCCCCGGGTACAGGCTCACCAGTACCGAGGCGGCCGGTTTATTCTTTTTGCGGACAAATGCCGATTGCGCCGGCAGCGCCAGGTGCACCCGGGCGGCCTTGACGCTGTCCAGCGAGGCGATTGAGCTGGACAGTTCCTGCTCCAGCGCCCGGTCGAACCGGGCCTTCTCCATAAAACTGCTGACCCCCAGTTGCTGCTCCTGGTGCAGTGCATCAAAACCGCTGGTGTGGCCCTGGGGCAGCCCCTCGCCGGCCAGCTTCAGCCGCATCTCCCGCACGACATCGCTTGGCACGCTGATGATCCCCGACTGGCTGCTGACCTTGTAGCTCACCCCACTGCGCTCCAGGGATTGGATGATCTCCGCCGCCGAAGCAGGTGACAGCTCGCCGTAGAGCGGGGTGAAATCAGGGGTCATCGCCCACTGCACCAGCCCGATTCCCAGGGCAATACTGGCAGCCAGCCCCAACAGCAACCTGAGCTGCCGGGTCGCGGGCTGGCGACTGATCGCACTGAAGCGATTGAGAAGCTGCTGGGGGTCTATCGCCATAATGTCTCTTTGTTGTTTTCCTGATCAACCTGGGGCAGGGTTCACACCTGCATATTCATTACTTCCTGGTATGCGTTGAGCAGTTTGTTGCGTACCTGCGTGATGGCCTGGAAGGAAATATTGGCTTTTTGCAGGGCAATCATCACTTCCGGCAGGTCGACCGAGGTATCACCCGACTCGAACGCGGTGGCCAGTTCCCTGGCCTGGAGTTGTGACTCGCTCACCTGTTCCAGCGAATTTTTCATCACTGTGGAAAAGTCCACTTTCGACGCACCTTCCACTGCCTGCTCCGTCTCCGACCCCCTCGCCGCCGTCGACATCGCCCTCATCTGGGCCAGCACCAGGTTGATATCCATGTCACTCATTACTATCGCGCTCCTTCATTCAATACTTTCAGCCGGCGGCGGGAATCGGCACACCCTGCTCTTTCAATCTCGCGAGCTTGTAGCGCAGGGTCCTGGGGCTGATACCGAGCAGGCTGGCGGCGTCCTTGCGACTGCCCTCGACCTTCTCCAGCGCGTTCACTATCAGCTGTTTTTCCCTGTCCCTTAATCCACCGTCAAGCAACCTGTCCTGCTGATCAGGCGCTGCTGCGCACTGATCCGCCGCTGGCGCTATCGCGTCCTCGAAGTAGACATCAGCGGCGGCAATCCGGTTTCCCGCAGCCATGATGGCCGCCCTGTGTACGCAGTTTTCCAACTCGCGCACATTGCCCTGCCACCTGTAGGCCAACAGTCGCTGCTCGGCCTCGGCCGAAAAGGTGATCTCCCGGTCAGGCGTATGCCGCTTGAGCAACACCCTGGCCAGCGGCAAAATGTCCCTCGGGCGATCGCGCAAAGCCGGGATGTGCACCGGAAACACATTGAGCCGGTAGTAGAGATCCTCGCGAAACCTGCCCGCGGCCACCTCCTCCCGCAGGTTGCGATTGGTGGTGGCCAGCACGCGCACGTCCAGCGGTATCAGTTTGTTTCCGCCGAGTCTTTCGACCTCTTTTTCCTGCAACACCCGCAGCAATTTTGCTTGCAGGCCCAGGTCCATTTCCGAAATCTCATCAAGCAGCAGCGTGCCGCCAGCGGCCTGTTCAAATTTTCCTGCCCGGGACTGGTAAGCGCCGGTATAGGCACCTTTTTCGTAGCCAAAGAGCATGGACTCCAGCATCGGTTCCGGAATCGCTGCGCAATTGATGGCGATAAAGGCCTGTTCCGAACGAGCGGAATGCTGGTGGATGAAGCGCGCGACTATCTCCTTGCCCGTACCGGATTCACCGCTGATCAACACCGTCGCGGATGTCGCCGCCACGCGACGGGCCAACTCGCAGATACCCACCATGGCCGGGTCTTCGGCAACCATTCCCGCTGAATCGACCTGCCCGCCGGGGTTGAGCCGGCTCACCATCTCGAGCAATACCTCGGCTTCGAAGGGCTTTAGCAGGTAGTCGGTGGCGCCCTCGCGCATAGCCTCCACCGCCTTGGCGATACTGCCGTGGGCAGTGACGAGCACGAAGGGCAAATCCGGCCTGCGCGATTTCACATTGCGTAACAGCGTATGGCCGTCCATCACATCCATTTGCACATCGCTGATAACCATGTCCACCGACTCGGATTCGAGCCGCTGCAAGGCCTCCGCGCCGTTGCAGGCGGAGACCGCCCGATAGCCGCCGTACTGTATGGTGTCACACAACGCGGCGCGCAGCGCCTCGTCATCCTCCACCACCAGCACACTGCCCTGATTACGCATTACCTGTGCTCCTTGTCGGGATGTCCTGTATTTTTATCGGTAGGTTTATCAGGAATTCAGCCCCACCCTCGGGCCTGTTCTTCACTGAAATCTCGCCGCCGTGGTTGCTCACCGTCATCGCGACGACGGCCAGGCCCAGCCCCGTGCCCTGGGCGCGCGTGGTGAAAAATGGGTCGAATACCCGATCGAGGATGTCCTCGCCAATCCCGGGGCCATTGTCCATCACCCGTATCTGCAGCCAGTCGTCGTTGAGGGCCCCCACCCACAGCTGCAATTCCAGCGGACCATTGGCTGCCTCGAGTGCATTCATGGCGAGGTTGCACAGCGCGCCCGCCAGTTCATCCCGGTCGCCGATGATCATCAGGGTGTTGTCCACGGAGGGCACCGTTACAGTGGAACCGCATTTTTCAAACTGCGGCAGTACGGTTGAGCGAAAGTCCTGAAGCACCTCATCCAGGTAGATCATTTCAGTAGCAGGTGTTTCGCCTCGCACGAAGCTGAGCATGCTGTCCAGCAACTTGCCCATATGCCTCAGACGCTCAGCCACCCGGGCGGATATATTCTGGCGCTGCTCGGCCGGCAGGTCCGGCCTGCCCAGCTGGGACAGGTAGAGGGTGGTCGAACTGAGCGGCGTACGTATCTGGTGGGCCAGCCGGGCGGCCATCTCGCCCAGTGCAGTCAATCGCTTCTTGCGGCCCAGCAGTTCCTGCAACTGGTGGATGTCCGAGACATCGGTAATCAGCACCACGCGCTCGCCCGATTCGTCCAGCAGGCGGCTGACAACGGAGATTCGTCGGCCACTGGTCAGCAGTACTTCCCGCGACTGCAGTTCACGCGCGCCGGACACACGAAACAGTACCTCGCCCCAGGACAGGCCGATCAGCGGGTTGCACAGTAACTGGATGGCTTCAGGATTTACGTCGCGGATGACCTGGCGCGGGTCGAGGATCAGCACGCCCCCCGGTAGTGCGGCCACCAGGGAAGACAGGCGGTGCGCCAGCCGCTCCTTCTCCGCAAGCTCTTTTAGTCTTGCGGACCTGGCGGCAGCGAGCTCGCGGCTGAGCCCGTCGACTTTTGACTCAAGTTCGCGATAAGTGGTATCGAGTTCGACGGAGACACGGTTGAAAACCTCAAACGCCTGCTCCAACTCGTTCACTGACAGCGGCCGTGCCTGGCTCATACTTGATCTCTCTGTTGTCAGCCCGTCTGCTTTCGGGTGCTGACAAGAAAAATTGCAAGAAGTGTGCCCAAACAGTAATAGCGTTAAATATCAGTGCGTTAACACAATAGCGGCAAATGAAGAGTCAAAAATCCGTCAGTTCCTTTGGCCGCCGCAGGTCCATTTTCCGGATCTTTTCAACCAGCGTCGTACGCTGCAGGTTGAGCAGTTTTGCGGCGCGGGCGACCACCCAGTCAGATTGTGCCAGGGCCTGGGTCAGGAGGCTGGTTTCAATATTGGCCAGGTGCGGCCGCAGATCGATACCGCCCACCGGCAGGACCGCGTGACCACCGGGCGCAAACTCCTGGCCCATCGGTTGCGCCGGTTCGGCGGGCGCATCGACAAACAACTCCTGGTTGGGGCGGAATTTTTCCGGCAGATCGGACCACCGTACCACCTGCCGGGGAAAGAGTATGGAAAGCCGCTCAAGCAGGTTAAACAGTTCCCGCACATTCCCCGGCCAGAAATACCTGGCAAGGCTGGCGAGTGCGCAATCGCTTAGCCTGAGTGAGCCGAGCCGTTCGAATTCCCGTTTCTTGATGTAACTTTCGACCAGCAGGGGGATGTCACCGGCTCGCTCTCGCAGCGGCGCCACCTGGATCGGGAATACATTGAGGCGGTAGAACAGGTCCATACGGAACTTGCCCTCGGCGACCAACTGCTCGAGGTTCTGGTGGGTGGCGGCGACAATACGGACATCCGCCCGCATCGTCTTGTTGCTGCCAACCCGCTCATACGTGCGCTCCTGCAGAACCCGCAACAATTTTATCTGCATATCCATCGGCATATCGCCGATTTCGTCCAGGAACAGGGTGCCCCCCTCGGCGATCTCGAACCGTCCCTGGCGGGAACTGATGGCACCGGTGAACGCGCCCTTCTCGTGTCCGAACAATTCAGATTCGAGTAGCTCGGAGGGTATGGCACCGCAATTGACCGGTACGAAGGGGCGGTCGCGCCGTGGCGACAAACCGTGGATATTACTCGCCACCGCCTCTTTGCCGGTGCCCGACTCCCCGGTGATCAATACTGTGGCCTCGGTCCCCGCCACCTGCTTGATCAGGTCGCGAACCTCCTGCATTTCCCTGCTGACCCCGACGAGATTGCGAAATAATTGACCGCTGCCGCTGCGCGGATCAATCCCGATGCGGGTATACATCTCGGCATCATGCAACGCGGCGAGCAGTTCCTGGTAACCGACCCGGGTAGAGAGACTCGCCTGCAACCGGTTACCCAGCGCCGCGGGGGGCGGGACGCTGACGGACTTGCGCTCCATCAGGAAAAATGCGCAGCGCAAGCCGGCGTCCGCGCTGAGTTTCAGCGCCGCGGCCAGTGCCTGGTAATCCCTGTCCGCCGTGACCAGGACAGCGACAATTTTCGACTGTTCGGCAATCAGCGCCGGCAGTGCCGAGGGATTCGTTGCAATACACGCGTCGAATCCCAAAAACCGTATGCGCGAAGCGGTTTGTTCGGCAGTGTTCTGATCAGAATCAATCACTACAACCGATGAATCTTGATCTGGCATCGACAGCTCCCCTCTTTTACACGAACCCTAAAAAGGCGTCTTTTTTTCCTGGCTATTGAGTTAACAGCACATCCGGCGGACTGCCGCCGATGTCAGATCATGTCCGCCAGGCAATGACCTTTTTCAGTTGTCGTAGACCAATTCCGCGGGAGTGTGAGTAGCGATATGAATGGGAAGCCGGGTAATTAGTGCCTTGTTGTAGCCCCGGCGTTCCGATCGAGAGACATGTCGAGAGTTTCCCTTGCCCCGGGAAAACCATCGTGTCCAATTTCGCTCGAACGGCCCAAGTGTCGAAGCGAATCTTGAACATTAATCCAACCCCCCTAGGAATAGATCATTTTGTGTCAAGCCCTTTCTGGCGAAATGGCGAAATACACATGGGGGCAACCATAAACTATCCGGGGTTTTTCCGAATCCGTATTTCTACGTATCCACTGCCTAGTAATAATACGTATACGAAGCGCTTCAGTTGCGGGCGAGCAGTACCAACTGAACGAGGTCGGCGACCGAATCGACCTGGATTTTTTCGAAGACTTTTTTGCGGTGAATCTCCACGGTGCGACTGCTGATTCCCAGTATCTGGGCGATAGCCTTGTTGGGCTTGCCCTGGAACAGCCACTCCATGACCTCGTATTCGCGGGGGGTCAATTGCGCCATCCGCTGCCGCGCTTCGAGGCCCTCCAGGTGTTTTTGCTGATTCTTCCGATCCAGTTCCAGGGCCTCGGTGACGCAACTCAGCATGCGCCTGGGCTCTACCGGTTTTTCCAGGAAATCCAGCGCGCCGCCCTTGAGCGCCCTGACGGCGATCGAGACATCGCCGGCGCCCGTGAGAAAAATTACGGGTGCCTTATTGCCGTGCGCCGCGAGAACTTCCTGCAGTTCAATACCGTTCATGCCGGGCATCAAATTGTCGAGCACCAGGCAACCGCGGAGATTCGGGTCGTAAGCCAGCAGGAACTCTTCAGCCGATGCATAGGTTTCGACCGGGAGATTCGCGGCGTTGAACACTTCTTCCAACAGAATGCGAATGACGATGTCGTCATCGACAACATAGACTTTCTGTTCCGGAATAGATGTTGGCCCTGATAACATCCGTGAATCCCTGCTCTGCGGGGTATAAGTAGTATTACTTATGGCGCCCAACGTGGCCCCACCTGCACTAAAAACCTATACATATTCGCCCAATATATCAATTCCCGTCGACATGAATTTCGCAGTGGCGGCGCCATGGCGCTACCACCGGCTGATTAAACTGAGGCCCGCTTGATCTGGCTCAAGATTACTCCGTCTGCGTCCGAAATGACTGATCCGCGATGACGGGCCATCTTAGCAAGTGGTGGGAGTCGGAAACAGCTTTACGAGGGTGGGTATGCTAAATAATTGGCGGGCACCCGGCTAGGCAACCGGATTTTTTGACTTCCCGAATGCGACCGCGCGCCGGTGGTGCCGGAAGATCAGCTTGTCGAGCCAACTCTGCGCCGAGCCGGCCAGCCCCAGGAAACTGACTCGGGCACAACCGGCCTCATACTCTTGCCCGGTGCTGATCACCTTGCCGTAAAAGCACAGGGGTTTTGGCGTACCGTGCTGAATATAAACCTGCACAAACACGACCGCCCCGGGTTCGGGCACCCTGGGGCTGGACCATGAGATCTCACCGGAGGAAATCGTCACCAGCGAGCGCTCGGGAATATCCAGCTGCTTGTAGATGAGTTGGCTCACCAGATCCAGCAACAGGTTGATCTTGAGATCGAGCCTGGCAATTTCCTGTGATATGCCCACGCCGTCCTCGGCCGGCTCGGGCGCAAACGCGCCAATGGCAGACACCGCCCGCAGGAAAGCCTCATTGGATTCGTTGACCAGCGCCAGCCGGGCGTCGTCCGGATAATCCGCCACCGGCCGCCAGTCTATGGAGATATTGTCGGTGAAGTTGAGCCCGGCCTTCGGTGTTTCGCTTTCGGCTGACATCGCTGCTCGCCCTCCTGTCGGGTATACCGGCAGTCTGTCAGAGATGGCCGGCGTTAATCAACCGGGGCGGCGAGGCTAGGAGATAACCCGGAGCCCAGCGTCGACTGCCTGGTAACTATCCACGGCATGCTGGCCGCGGGTATGCTCGCGCGCCAGCATCATTACCTCGGTGCGGGCGATTTTCAGCTTCGCCATCAATTCCTCGTTGAGATGCAACAAGGCCGCCATGGCCTGGGCAACCAGTTCGACATCCGCCGCGGGTACGGGGTCGCTAAAACACGCCGCCAGATCCTCGCGCCGTTCCAGCTCCCGTTTCGCCACCTGCTCCCATTCGCCATTGCCGGCATCGACCAGCATCTGCCGGGTCATCGTCAACACCGACGCCAGGCGCCGACACTGTTCAACTTGAGCAGATATCTGCTGTTCGGGCTTGAGGGCGACCATAATCATACCAACCTCATGTCACGCGGCAGCGGCTGCCGGCCTGATTTAAGTTCTTCGAGCATCTCGCTGACTTCATCCAGCAGCATGGTATCGCCCAGCACATTTGCCTCCACCAGCAGACGCTCTATGTAGTCATACAGAAACGACAGGTTGTAGGCCACATCGCCGCCCTGTTCAAAATCCAGGCTTTCACGTATGCCGTCGATAATGGCTATGGCGCTGCCGAGCAACTCACCCTTGAATTTCAGGTTCCTGTATTCAATAGCGTCTTTCGCCTCAGCCACTTTTTCCAGAATACGGTCAAATAACAGGGCAACCATCTCGTGGGAGGATTGATCTGCCTCGCCCGCTCCCGGGTTCCCATTTCTACCGTGACTTAGTACCGACTGATTCATCCCCAACCTCACATCCACTTGCTCTTGCATATCGTGAACCGCATACACGCGCGACAGGCCCACGCTCAGAACCGCCTTGCGTCGACCGGGATTGACTCCCAGCCAGCTCGCACTTCCGCCAACAGCGAACTGACTTCGTCGAGTATATTCGCATCAGATGCGAGGTTTGCCTGCACCAGCTGGCTTTCCATATAGTCGTATAACATCGCCAGATTCTTTGAGATTTCACCGCCACGCGCGTGATCCAGGCTGGCCCGCAGGTTATCTATAATGGCGATGGCGTTACACAACATCTCGCCTTTGCGGGCGACCTCCCCACGCAGAATCGACCCTTTGGCTGAAGCAATCCGATCCTGGGCGCCCGTTATCAGCATCAGGATCAGTTGGTGCGGGCTTGCATCGATCACACCGCCCTGGACACCCGTATTCCTGTAGAGATTTAATGCAGCCTGGTTCATATCCTACCCCCTACGAGTTATTCATTTGTTGCCGAGCAAAGACCCGGCTTTCGGCAAGGCCGCCAGCTGCTGGGTCAGGAAGTCACTGGTTGTACTGAGTTGTGACAGCAGCGTGTCGAGCGCGTTGAACTTGGCGCGATAGCGAATCTCAAGCGCCTCGATTCTGCGATCCAACACCTCTCGCTTATCGCTGATATCCTCCACCCGGCCCTGGATGCCGTCGGTACGGGACGCCAGCACACCATCCGGCTCTAAATAGCCGCTGATCAATTCATTGAGCTGGAAGGCGATGCCCCGCGAAAACTCCACATGGCCCCTGCTGCCGGTGAGAGCGCCTTCGATCAACAACTGCAGGCCCTCGCTGCCGGAACCGACGCCGCCGGTCAACAATTGTCCTCTACCGGTCGCGGTCGCGCCGCCGATGGTCCCGGCCACATCCAATCCCGTGGTCCCCACTCCCGTTGCAAGGCCCAGCTCGGCGGTGGTGGCGGTATCGACCGAAGTGATCTCAACTGTGGAAGCGGAACCATACTGGCTCGATGTGATTTCCAGGTGATCACCGTTGAATACCACCGATACGGCTATCCCCGCCGCGGCCAGCGCGCTGTCACCATTGATTCGGGACTGTATCTCCGCCGCCAGGGCATCGCCGTTGGCGTAGTTGCCCTGGGTCAGGGAAATACTCGCGCTATCAACACCATTTACTTTGATCGAGAAGTTGTCATTGTCGGCGTCGATATCAAGTGGAAACGCCGCTACCGCACCCAGCAGTTGCCCCTTGCTGGCCAGCTGGCTGACATTGACCAGGTAGCTGCCGACTGCAGTTTTGTCGCTGGCTGAAACGTACGAAATGCTGCTGTCACCGGGGAAACCCACCTGCGCAAACAGGCCGGCAATCTGGTCGAAATTTTCCACCAGGATTTTATCCAGGCGGACGCTATCCAGCTTGAGATTGCCATTACTTTCCGTTGTAATGCCAATTTCGCTGAGACTGCTGAAAGGCCCGTTGAATCCGGCTACCGCATTGGACAGGGTCTGGCGCAGCTGGCTGGCAATCGAGCGTGCTGAAAAATCACCCTGCAATGGGCTCGCCGAACGCGTTTCGGCATTGTATGCCGTCAACGAGTTCATGGTTTGATTAAAGCTGTTGTAGCCAGCGATAAGATTACTTATGGCAGTCTTTACACTGTCGCGATTCTCGGCGATGGTCAGTGTCACCGGCGCTGTCCCGGTCAGTTCCTTGAGCGTGATAGTGACGCCATCGATCGCGTTCCTGGCCTGGTTTTCCGCGCTGCTGATACCGAGGCCATTAATACTGAACAGGGCATCCTGGGCCGCCACGGTCTGGCCCATGTTGGCGGCACCACTGTTGAAGGCCAGCGCTGACAGACCGGCGGCGTCAACGTGATTGCCATCGCCGGTATCATCAACCGTTATTTCCAGGCTGTTGGCGGCACCAGTCTGGGCGGAGCTGAGCAGCAGGCGATAACCGCTGCCGTCGTTGACAATTGCCGCTTTTACCCCGATATCGGCCTCGTTTATCGCATCGCGCACACCCGCAAGGGTGTTGTTCCCGGCGTCGATGGCGATGGTGGCGACCCCGCGTCCGGCATTCACTGTGAAACCGTTGTAGCTTTGCGGTCCCGGGTCGGCCGGCGTGTAATCGGTCGTACCGAAACGGAAAGTCAGTGTGCCCGTGCCCACAGCGTCCGTGGTCGCAGCAAAACTGCCGCTGGCCAGTGAATGCGCCCGGGCCAGCTGGCTGACAGCCAGCTCATAGCTGCCGGCCGTTGCCTTGCTGCCAGCGCTGACACCGACCTGCTCGCTATTACTGGAAGTGGCCGTGTACTGGCCAAACTTTGCAAGATTAGTCAGGTCCGCCAGGCTGTTTTGAAACCCTGCAAGCGCACCTTTGAACGCGCCAAAAGCGGATAACTCAGCTGTCAGCCGTGACTCCTGCCTGGTCAGCCGGCTATCGGTGGGGGCACGCTCGGCAGCAACCAGCTGGGTAACCAGGCTTTCGATATCGAGCCCCGAGCCTATACCTGTCGCTGTTAACATTTATTTCCCCCGATCCAAAGTTATGCGGCGTTCGACTACAAGAAGCTGGCACTCAGCGTTAGCGTTAACAAATGCAATGTTGATGCCACATTGGTCATGCTGACCCAACTATTACTACCCCCTGCCATCCAACAACAAGCCGCTCAAGGTATCCGGCGCGGACGCCGCGAGATATTCGGCAATAGCGATTACCTCCTCGGTCGGGATTTGTCGCACTACTTGGTTGGTGCTGGCATCCAGCACCGTAATAACGGCATTACTGGTATTTTCATCCACCTGGAACTGCAGCTGCCTCAACAGGATCGGCGCATGTTCCTGAATTTTGCGAAGCGCCCTGGCAACATCGTTGCCGGCTACTTCAGTTTGCGCTGATTGCGGTAAGACATTGCCGCCTGCAGACGCATGTTGCCGCTCACCGGCAGCGTGTGAATCGACTGACTTGCCCGGATATACAGCGTGAGTAAGCGTATTTTGATTCGTGATGACTGAAATCGACATCTCACTACCCTCCACCTGCAACACCCTTTCATCCTTAAAACATTGTTACTGCCAATCTGGGGAAAAAGGGGGCGATAGTCGCCCCCTGTACTGCTCAGGATCCAACCGTTCCCCGGCTTACTGCAGCAGCGCGAGCACGTTCTGCGGAGCGGAGTTGGCCTGGGACAACATTGCCGTACCGGCCTGCTGCAGAATCTGCGCACGGGTCAGGTTGGCGGTTTCTGCCGCGAAATCTGCGTCCACAATCCGCGAACGGGAAGCTGACTGGTTTTCGGCGGCCGTTTGGGCACTTGTCACTACTGATTCAAAGCGGTTTTGAATCGCACCCAGATTAGCCCGTGCAGAGTTAATCGATGTCAATGAACTATCGATCAGGTTAATCGCCAGCTGGGAGTTGGTGAAAGAACTCACACTCAAAGTATCAATACCCGTTGCGGTTGTGGTGGTGGCGTTCTCGGCCGCCGTAAACCCCGTGGTAGTCGCCGCTAAAGCTGCGCCAGTGAAAGCGATATTCGACCCGCTGGTCAGGGTGATTTCGCCCGTTGAATTGTTGAACGTCGCACCCACACCGCTTTGCGATGAAACATTATTGATCGCATTTACCAGCTGCCCGGCCCGTTCCAGGGCACTGCCAGCCGAGGCAACTGCGCCAATATCGACGCCATTTACCAGCATATCGCCAGCGCTGAGAGCGGTGGCAAACCCGGTCAGGCCGGTGGCAAAAACAGATGTACTGGCCTGAGTGACAGAACCCAGCGCCGCCGTATTCGCGTCAGTCGTGGACGCCACGGTAATTGTTTCGCCGGCGTTTGCACCGACCTGGAACACCGCGCCGGAGAAGCTGCCGTCCAGCAATTTCACGCCATTAAACTGGGTTTGGTTGGCCACCCGGTCAATTTCCTGCAGCAACTGCGAAACTTCCGTCTGCAATGCATCCCGGTCTGTCTGGGAGTTGGTGGCGTTGGAAGACTGTACCGCGAGCTCACGGATACGCTGCAGGTTGTTGGTAACTTCACTCAACGCGCCCTCAGCCGTTTGCGCCAGGGAAATGCCGTCACTGGCATTTCGTGCCGCCTGGTTGAGGCCGCGGATCTGGGACGAAAACCGCTCGGAGATCGCCAGACCAGCCGCGTCGTCCTTGGCGCTGTTGATGCGCAGACCTGACGACAGGCGCTGCAGTGAAGTGTTGAGTGCGCCTTGCGAACTGTTCAGATTGCGCTGCGCATTGAGTGAAGCGATATTGGTATTGATTACTTGTGCCATTGGGTTATCCCTCTAGGTTTCACCGTTCTGCCAGCGTTGATCAGTTTTAACGGCTTTAATTTTTCCTGTTGATCTTGTCTGTCGGTTTTATTCACTGCTGCCGACACCCGATTTGTCGACAGCGCGAGGGAAAACTTTAGGGGAATTTCAGGTTTTAAAGGCTAAAGGAGTGATTTATGGGAAAAAGTAGCAACAAAGGGGGTTATTGAGCGGGGAAAAACTGCTTTGCCGGCCCGATCACAAAGGCCGGGTCGGTACATCACATGTAGTTGAACAGCGACAGGCCCTGCATTTTGACGTAGGCCTGCTGGGCCGCCTGCAGTGCGGTCAGTTGCAGGTTGAAGCGACTGATCGCCTCTGCATAGTCCAGGTCCTGTACGCCGGAAAGGGTTTCCTGCAGCTGCAGTGAAAAACTCTCGTTGATATCGACCTGGTTGTCGACATGGTTGAGCCGCACTCCCACGTCCGCTCTCACCTGCAGCACATTGCCCAGCGCCTGGTCGATATCGCTCAAGGCCCTGCCCATCGCGTTATTCACCGCGGCCACCGCGGCGGGAGCCGGGCCGGCGCCATTGAGCGAGTCGACGATATTCTTCAGGGTGGTAAACATATCCTGCCTGGGCGCGGGTGCCAGGTTGAAGCTGTCGCCGTCGGCCGGCGCGCCGTTTATGCTGAAACTGGCGCCGGCAAACTCGATGGCCCCACCGGCAACGTAATTGCCGCTGGCCACCACTGCCGCTGCTGAGTCTGTCACCTGGTAGGTCACGGGGTCGCCGGGCGTGGGCTGGCTGAAGCTGATGCTGTAGTTGTCGCGCACGAAGCCGCCCCTGGCCGAATTACTCCCCACCACCGCCGTGCCCGTGTTGCCGGCAGCCGGCTCGATGACGAAAACGCCATTGCCCGCCGGAATCGACATAAACACGTCCGCGCCGGAATCACGCACGGCAACCTGGGTGCTGGCGCCGAGTTGCAGGAAGCGCTGGCCGTCATCGCCGTTATAGGCAAACCCGCCGCCCTGGCGGGCGAACGGCGCTGACTTCGCCTGGAATCCGGCGAAGATATATTCCCCGCTGGCATCACGGGTGTTGGCCAGTGCCAGCAGCTCATCAATGCGGGCGTTAACCTCAGTGGCGATACTGCGGCGGGTTTCCGGGCTCTGGCTGGCATTATTGGCCTGCACCACCAGCTCGCGCACGCGCTGCAGCACATTGCCCACGTCTGCCAGTACGGTATCTTCCTGCGCCAACTGACCCTGGGCCAGGTTGCCATTGCGCTGGAACTGGTCGACCTGCGCCAGGTCTTCGGTGATATCGAGAATCTGTACCGCAGCCACCGGGTCGTCGGCGGGGGTCAGCACCCGGCGGCCCGTGGCCAGTTGCTGTTCGGTATGGCTCACCTCGGCCTGACGCGCCAGGATGCTGGAGATACCCTGCTGGAAAATCTGGACACTGGACATGCGCATGAGCTGTACCTATCGCCGGGTTGCGTCTAGCAGGGTTTGAAATAACTGGTCGGCCACGGCAATCATCTGGGCGGCGGCCTGGTAGGCCTGTTGCAACTGGATAAGGTTGGCCGCTTCTTCATCCAGGTTTACCCCGGACACGCTCTCCCTGGCCGCCCTGGCCTGCTCCAGTAATATGCTCTCGGTGGCGGCGCCGGACCTGGCCTGGCTGGTGCCCACCGCGACATCCGCCACCAGGTTGCTATAGGCGTCCTGATAGCTGGCGGTGCCGCCCATCAACCGGGATGACATCTGCAGCCCCCCCATAGCCAGTGCATTGCGGTTATCGCCCGTGCCATTGGAGTTGTTCTCGACCGAGAGCACGTCACCCGCTTCCGGGTTACCGCGCACGGTGAGGTCGAAACCGGCGAGTGAAAACGTCTTGCCGTTACCGTCCAGCGCCGGGTTGTAGGCCAGCGGGCCGCCGCCGATACCGGTGAGGTCAAATCCGGGAATGCCCGCCCCCAGCGCATCGGGGTTAAAGGTCAGGCTGACCTGCCCGGGCAGGGGCAGCACCTGCGGATCGGTAATGACCAGGCCGTCGATTACCCCCGAGCCAAAATTTCCCGGCGCCTGCTCCGATCGCAGCATCGATGCAGCGGCGAAATCCGCGGGCCGCTTCAGGGCGACAGCAAACAGGGTAGCCCCCTGCCGGGTAGGTTGTATGGTGAAGGCGTCGCCGTTGCTCGGGGCGCCCAGTACGTCGATGGTCAGGCCGTCAACCGCGAACGGGCCGCCGCCGGTCTGGCTGCTGCCGGTGCCCAGGTTGGTCAGCGTCCACTGGCCGCTGTCGAAGCGCAGGCTGTAATCATCGCCCGTCAGGGCGGTCGCATCGCCAATAGCCACATTCAGCGAAGACAGGCCCGAGTTTCCCGGGTGGGCCGAGAATGTGGCCTCCAGCGGCAGGAAAAAATCACCCCCGGGCTGGCCATTGAGATCGAGTCCCAGCCGATGTTGCTCGTTGAATGTGGCGGCGAGCCCCGTCGCTACCAGCCCCAGCTGGTTTCTCGCCGGATCCAGTTGCTGCTCGCGAAAGTCCAGCAGGGCTCCCAGTTCACCACCGCTGAGGAAGCGGCTGAGATCGGTGATATTGCCGCTGGGGCTGGCCGCGCCGACGATAAGCCGGGTGCTGTCATAGGGGTCTGCCCCGGCGTGCAGCTGTTCCGCGGTAAAGCCAACCACCAGGGGCTGGCCGTTGCCGATCGCCACGTTGATCGCGCCGTCACTCTGGGCAAAGGTGGCAACACCGATCTTTTGCGCCAGTTCGTTGAGCAATTGGTCACGGGCGTCCAGCAGGTCATTGGGCGGCTGCCCGCCCGCCCTGGCCGTCGCCTGGACCACCTGCTTGTTCAGGTCGGCAATACCGCGGGCCAGGGCGTTGATATCGCCGGTAGCGGCCTTGATCCTGCCGTTGAGCTCGGCATCGATATTGCGGAAATTGCTGTCGAGATAGTGAAAGCGATCCGCCAGCACCTGGGCTTCGCCCAGCAACACCTGGCGCTCCGGCAAAGAGCCCGGATTGTTGGCGACATCCTGGACCGCGCCAAAAAAATTCTCCAGCACCGGGGCCAGGCCCACCGCAGGGTCGGCCAACAGGCCGTCTAGCCTGTTGGAGAGTTCGTAAAAGGTTTGCAACCCGCTCTGCGAGGCGGTTCGAGTGCGCACATCCGCCGTCAGGAACTGGTCGTAGGAGCGCTCTACCGAATCGATGGTAACGCCGCTGCCAATGTAACTGCCGCCCTGGAACTGGGCCGGCAGGGTGTCAAAATTCACCCGCTGGCGGCTGTAGCCCTGGGTATTCACGTTGGCGATGTTGTGCCCTGTGGTCGCGATAGCCTGCTGCAGCGACAACAGCGCGGTACTTCCTACATTCAACAGATCTGACACGATTATTTACCTGTAAAGCGTTACGGTTTTTCACCGTTATGCATTGTTAGCGGCAGCTCTCACAAAACCTTTAGGTCGCCGAAGACTGCACCCACGTCGATCTGGCGGACAATTCCCATGATCTTGTCCGCATAATGCGGGTCCGTCGCGTATCCCGCGTCTTGCAGCTCGGTCAAGAATTGCCTGGTATCGGCTACTTTCGCCAACGCCTGCTGGTAGCGCGGATTGTTCTGGAGAAAGCTCACATAGTCGTCAAAACTGTTCGACAGGGAGTCGTAAACGCGGAAACTGGCCTTTTCCAGCGCCGCCACACCGTCGCGGAACTCCAGCGATCGCACCGCGGCGGCCGCACCATCCCAGCCACTGTCCGCCTTGATGCCAAACAGGTTGTAACTGCTGCCACCGTCGCTGGCCTGCACCACCTTCCTGCCCCAGCCGGTTTCCAGCGCCGACTGGGCCACCAGTACCGCCGGGTCCACGCCGAGCTTGCCGGCTGCTTCCACCGCGTGGTCCCAGACCCCGCGGATATAGTCTTCCGGGGAGGCGGGTTGCCAGTTCACGCTGTCGTTCGCCGCGGCCCGCGCGGGCGGACGTGCTCCAACGGGCTCGGTGGCGCCGACCGCAGCATCGGCCGGGTCCGCGGTCAATGACGGCGGGCGCAGGGTATGCAGTGGAGGCAATACCTGGGTGGGAAGCGGTTGCATCTCGGCGCTGCGCTCGCCGGCGGACCTGGCGCCGCCCAGATCCTCGACCAGCACCTCTGCCAGGCCCAGCCCACCCTGGCTGGACAGAGCGAGCGCCAGCTGGCTGTCGTGCATGCCCTGGTAGACTTCCATCTGGTTGCTCTGGAACAGGCCGCCCTCGATGGTTGCCTCGCGCATCGCCTTGAGCATCATCTGGACAAACAGCGACTCGAACTGCGCCGCGACTTCGCCCAGGGCTTCGGCCGGCGCGTTGCCGGCCCGGGTCCGCAGGTCGGACAGGCCCTGGAAGTCGTGGTAGATCGCTGCACCCGCTACACTCATCAGCCCGCGCCCCTAGATCACTATCAGCTCGGCGCGCAGCGCGCCCGCTGACTCCAGAGCCTGCAGGATGGCCACAAGATCACCCGGGGCGACGCCTATCTTGTTGACCGCCGCGACCAGGTCCTTCAGGGTGACACCGGGCTCGATATAGAACATCCGTCCGCTACCCTCCTCGATGGACACATCGGAGTTGGGCGTCACCGCCGTATTGCCGCGCCGTGCAAATGCACCGGGCTGACTGACCTGATAGTCCTCCGCGATACTCACCGTCAGGTTGCCGTGAGCCACCGCCGCCGGTAGCAGGCGAACCTCACTGCCTATCACCACTGTGCCGCTGCGGGAGTTGATGATCACCCGCGCCGGCGCAGAGCCCGGCTGTACCGAAAGATTCTCGACTGCGGAAACGAATGCCACTTTTGCCGCCAGGTCAGCAGGCGCTGCCACCTCGATGGTGGCGCTGTCGACGGGTCGGGCCACGCCCTGGCCCAGACTGTCATTGATGCTCTTGGCCACCCTTAACGCGGTGGTGAAATCCGGCGAGTTGAGGCTCATTACCAGCATTGGCTCATCGCCGAAAGCGCTGGGCACCGCTCGCTCCACCAGGGCGCCATTGGGTATACGGCCCGAATTCATGACATTGACAGTGACGCTGGAACCGTCGGCGCCCTCGGCGCCGAAACCGCTCACCACCAGGCTGCCCTGTGCCATGGCGTAGATGTTGCCATCGGCACCCTTGAGTGGCGTCATCAGCAGGGTGCCGCCGCGCAGGCTCTGGGCGTTGCCCAGCGAGGACACGGTCACGTCGATGGACTGTCCCGGCTTGGTAAAAGGGGGAAGTTCCGCTGTCACCATCACCGCGGCCACGTTCTTCAGCTGCGGGTTCAGGCCCGGGTTGACCACCACGCCCAGCGTCGCCAGCATGCTTTTCACGCTCTGCACGGTAAACGGGGTCTGGGTGGTTTTGTCACCCGATCCGTCCAGGCCGACGACCAGGCCATAGCCGATCAGCTGGTTGGCGCGCACGCCGTCAATGGTGGCCAGATCCTTGATCCGCTCGGCCAGAGCGACCGGCGTCGACAGCAGCATAAAGCTGCTCATTAACGTAGCGGTGATCGCCCTGAGCCTGCGCTTGAAGGTCATCCCGGACACCCCTAGAAAGGCCAGAACGGCGTGAGGAAGAAGCGCGACAGCCAGCCCACTTTATTCGCATCCGCCGTGGCGCCGGTGCCACTGTAGGAGATACGCGCGTCCGCCACCTTGGTGGATAAAATGGTGTTGTTGGCCGATATGTCCACCGGCCGCACAATGCCCTGCAGGCGGATGTACTCCTTGCCCTGGTTGAGCTCAAGCCACTTTTCACCCTTGACGTAGAAGTTCCCGCCCGGATACACCTTGGCGATGGTGACGGTGACACTGCCCTGCAACTTGTTGCTCTGGTTGCTGGCGCTGCCGCCGTCGAACGCGCTGTCCGAGGACAATTCAAACGCGAGGTTGTTGTCGTCACCCCACGACCGCGGCTGGCCGAACAGCACCGGGTTGGCAATCAGGGTGGAGTTGGTCTTGTCCAGGGTAGTGTCGCTGCTCTTGGCGGCATCGGTCGATTCGGCCAGCAGCACCGTCAGGATGTCCCCTACCCGGCGCGCCCGGAAATCCTCGAACAGCGCGAGGTTATGGCCCTGGTCCTGGTAGATGGCGCCGGTCGGCACCAGCGACTCCGGCTCCGGGTAGTAACCCTCCGGCGGCTCCTCCGCCATGAAATCGTCGTGAAACGGCTCCGGCGGCAGGACGCAACCCACCAGCAATGCAGGTACCGCCACCAGGATCGACAAGCTTCGCGCGAAACGCATGCGGATCACCTACAGGTTATTCGACACGTACTGGAGCATCTGGTCCGTGGTCGAGATAGCGCGCGAATTCATTTCATAGGCGCGCTGGGTTTCGATCATATCCACCAGTTCCTCTACCACATTCACGTTCGAGCTTTCGACATAGCCCTGCATCACCACACCCAGGCCGTTCAGTCCCGGGTTGCCCGACTGCGGCGAGCCGCTGGCGCTGGACTCGACATAGAGATTGTCGCCGATCGGCTGCAGCCCCGCCGGGTTGACAAAATCTGACAGCTGCACATTGCCGATCTGGTTGACGCCGCTGGAGCCCGGCAGGCGCACCGACACGGTGCCGTCGCCACCGATGGTGACTGAAAGCGCGTCCTCGGGGATGGTGATGTTCGGTTGCAGCTGAAAACCCGAGGCCGTCACCAGCTGCCCCTGGTCGTCCATCATGAAGGTGCCGTCCCGGGAGTAGGCCTGGGAGCCGTCCGGCAGCAGTATCTCGAAGAAGCCGCGACCCTGGATCGCCATGTCAAGCTGGTTATCGGTTTGTTGCAGATTGCCCTGGGTGAACAATTTCTCGGTGGCCACGGTGCGCACCCCGGTTCCCAGCATCAGGCCCGACGGCAGCAGGGTATCCTGCGAGGACTGCGCCCCCACCTGGCGCACATTCTGGTAAAGCATGTCGGCAAAAATCGCCCGGCTGCGCTTGTAGCCCGTGGTGCCGGCATTGGCGAGATTGTTGGCAATGTTGGACATCTTGGTCTGTTGCGCGTCCAACCCTGTTTTGGCGATCCAAAGTGCCTGGTTCATTCCTCAACTCCTCAGTTCAGACTTATCAGTTCCGCCGAAGCGGCATCGAGTTCTTCGGCGACTTTCATCATTTTCGTGTGATACTCGAATTCCCTGGCCAGCTCGATCATCTGCACCAGCGAACCCACCGAGTCCACATTGCTGGATTCCAGCGAACCGGCGATCAGGGTTACACCGGCATCGGCCACCGGCTCCTCGCCATTGCGCATCTGGATCAGGCCATTGGCACCCCTGACCAGTTCCGCCTTGTCGGGCTTGACCAGCTTGATCCGATCTACCTCAGTCACACTATTGGGATCCTCGCCCAACGGTACGATCGTCACGGTGCCATCCGAGCCTATCGACACATGGGAATAATCCGGCAGCGCAATCGGGCCCGAGTCCCCGAGGATCTGCCGTCCCGCCCCGTCCAGTAACTGCCCCACCTCATTTATCCGCAGGTCGCCGCGGCGACTGACACCCCTGGTGCCGTCTACTTCTGCCACCGCGATCCAGCCCTCGCCGTTTATCGCCACATCGAGGTCACCGCCGGTGACATTCACGGAGCCCTCGCGAAAGTTGATACCGGTGCCGTACAGGCTCGTGTAGGCGCGGCTCTCGGCCTGCTCTCCCGCCAGTTGCGCCGTTTGCGCCAGGATGAGATCGGCGCGAAACCCCGCGGTTGAGGCGTTGGCGAGATTGTTGCTGTTAGCGGCCTGGGCCAGCATCGCCTGGCCGGCGCCCGAGCTTGCAACATATACCAGGTGATCCATCGCTCAGGTCCTATACGTTAGCGCAGGTTGATAATGGTCTGGGTGATCGTGTCTTCCGTCTGGATCACCTGGGCGTTGGCCTGGAAGTTGCGCTGGGCGATGATCATGTCGACCAGTTGCTCGGTGATATCCACGTTCGAACCCTCCAGCGCGCCGGACTGCAGTACCCCCAGGCCGGAACTGCCCGGCGCGCCCAGGGTTGCCGCCCCGGAGGAAAAGGTCTCCGCCCAGCTGGTGTCACCCAGCGGCTGCAGCCCATTGGGGTTGGAAAAGCCGGCGATGGCGACCTGCCCCAGGGCTCGCGCCTGGCCGTTGGTGTAGCGCGCGAACACCACCCCGCTGTCATCGATTTCCAGGCCGTAAAGCTGCCCGGTGGTAAAACCGTCCTGCACCGCGCTGCTGACCGCGAACTCAGCTCCGAACTGGGTGAACTGGGACAGGGAGATCGTGAGGTCCTGCGGGTCCGCGCCGGTTGGCAGGCCGGAGCCGTTGAGCGGGTTCCAGCCGGTGATGTCGATATCCACCGGCAGGGTGAGCGGGTCGAATTTACCGTTGGACTGGAAGTTCAGCAGGTCGGGCCCGGACGTGGTCACCCCGTCCACCAGGGTATGGACCTCCCATTCGTTGGCATTGGCGGTCTTGACGAAGTACAGGCTCATCACGTGGGCATTGCCCAGCCCGTCGTAGATGGTGCTGGAGGTCGTGGCATTGAATGACGCCGAATCAGGCACCGTCGGCGGCGTCGCAAACGCATCGAATGGCCCGCCGAAGGGCACCGTAGGCGGCACCTGGCGTGAATCCAGGTTGGCGGTAAGCTCGGTGAGCGCGGTGGGATTGGGGTCGATCAGCGACGTATCCAGTTGCAGATCGCCGGTCTGGCCGTTGACCGTGCCGGTATTGTCGACTTCGAAGGCCTGCAGGCGATGGCCCTCGTTGGTGACCAGGAAACCTTCCCGGTCGACCTGGAAATTACCCGCCCGGGTGTAAAGCGCCGCGCCGTCATCGCTTAGCAGGAAGAACCCATTGCCGTTGATGGCCAGGTCCAGGGCGTTGTTGGTAAAGCTGATATTGCCCTGGGTAAACTCCTGGGTGACCCCGGCCAGGCTTACCCCCTTGCCGATGGCATTACCACCGGCCCCGAGCAGGCTGCTGGCGTAAACATCGGCAAACTCCGCCCTTGAGGTTTTAAAACCTGTGGTGGAGCTGTTGGCGATATTGTTACCAATAACACCGAGATCCGCCGTTGCTGCGTTGATCCCTGACACCGCGGTATCAAAAGCCATATCCTTTCTCCTGACCTGTTAACGTCTGTAGTTATAAAATGCGCTTGACCTGGGCCAGCGACACCTTGTCGCCGCCCGCCAGATTCAACTTCACGCCCGTGCCCGTCTGGTCGACGGTAACGGATTCCACCAGGCTGTGGGCATAGGTCGGCACGCCCTGGGCCTGACCATTGATCACTGCCTCCGCACTCACGCGGTATTGCCCCGCTGGCGCCGGGTCCCCGGCGTCGGTCATGCCATCCCACTGCACATTGATCTCCCCGGCCGCGGCGGCCCCCATGGTTCGGGTATGCACCAGGCGGCCACTCATGTCCTGTATATACAGGTGCACGGCCGAGCTGTTTCGAGGCAAGGTCACGGTAGCGTCGAGGGTCTGGTCCGCCGCCAGTACGCCCAGGTTGGACTGCGTCACCACTTTGTGGCCGACCAGTCCGGCGGCCTGCAGTGTCTGGCTCGAGCTCATCAGGCTGGTGAGCTCGCTGAAACCACTTTGCAGCCCCTGGATACCGTCCACGGTGCCGAACTGGGCGATCTGTGACAGAAACTCGAAGTTGTCCATGGGCTTGGTGGGGTCCTGGTTCTGCAACTGCGCCACCATCAGCCGCATAAAGTCTTCCTGCCCCAGCTCACCCTGGGACTTCGTCCTGCTCGCCGTGGCCGTGTTGGGGAACAATTCCGAGATACTGGGTGTCGCTTCCATTGCCATCTCCTGTTTACTTAGCTGCCGAGGCTCAAGGTGCGCATGATCAGCTGCTTGGTCGTGTTCATCGCATCGACGCTGCTCTGGTAGGAACGCGAGGCCGAAATCATGTTCGCCATCTCCTCTACCGCATTGACGTTGGACATATAGATAAAACCCTCTTCATCCGCCAGCGGATGACCGGGAGAGTACTCCTGGTGGGGCGCGGCCGAACTCTCGATGATGTCGTCCACCCGCACTCGCCCCGCCTCGGAGCCCCCTATCTCGCCGTCGTAAACCGTGGAAAAGACGGGGTATCTCGCGTGATATACCGCGTCGGGGTTATCGCTGACGACCTCCGAATTAGCCAGGTTGCTGGCGATGGTGTTCAGGCGGATGCTCTGCGCCGACAGGGCAGACCCGGCGATATCGAATACATTGAACAGACTCATCACTATTCTCCGCGCAGCGCCAGCATCAGGGTCTTGATGCGGCCGTCGAGAAAATTAAGGCTTGCCTGGTAGCGGATAGCGTTATCCATAAATGCCGCATGCTCCTGCTGGGTTTCCACCGAGTTGCCGTCCAGGGACGCCTGGAAAGGCAGGCGATACATCACCTCCTGGCCGGCGCTGCCAATATCGATGTGCATCGGGTGGGCGGTACTGTGGCTGGCGGGCTGCTCCATCTCCCTGGCCAGGGCGTCGCTGAATTCGATATCCCTCGCCTTGTAGCCGGGGGTATCGGCATTCGCCAGATTGGCGGAGATCAATTCAAACCGCTGCGACCTGATTGACAGTGCCTGGGGGGAAACACCAAATTCTTGTTCGATCACGTTCATCGCAAGCTCCTTGTGCGTTATCTGATACACAATGCGTGCCAGAAGCTTTATTTGTATATATTTCATATAGTTACTAGATTTTACGCGGGTATTTTCGAGCCCGGCGACGGCAAGGAAATACCACGGCGGCAATCCTTGCCGCCCGGGAAGCCGCAAAAGCGCCACCAGCGTGACCGCGGGAGGGGACACAGGGGTAACTGGCACGAATGATGCTTTAATCTGGGTGATGCGGAATTTCGGGCGGGACATGTCAATATTTTGGCGCCGGTTACTGGTTGGCGGGGGGTTGCTTGGCGCCATTTGTGCGGGCGGCCCCGCGGCGGCGGCCGACGCGGTCCAGCCGGCCGATACCATCGTGGCAGCCGCCGTGGCCGCCAGTGAGGAGCGGGCCCTGCAGCAGGGCTACGACAACGTGGCCGTGGAGGTCAGGCCACTGGATGATCGCCTGCGCCTGCCGCTGTGCGACGAGCCGCTCGAGAGCTTTTCACCCCAGGCGGGGCAGGTACTGGGGGCCGCCAGTGTCGGCGTCCGCTGTCGCGGCCCGGAACCCTGGACAATCTATGTGCGCACCAGCGTCAGCGCGCGGCAGGAGATCCCGGTGCTGGCAAGGTCGCTGCCGCGCAACGCTATGGTTACCCGGGAAGATCTCAAAATGATCGACCAGCCCCTGGAGTCCGCCGCCAATGGCGTCATTCTGGATCCCGACCGGATTGTCGGCATGGAACTGACCCGGGCCCTCAACGCGGGCTCTACCATCAGGCTGAACCAGTTGCGCTCGCCAAAAATTATCAAACGCGGGCAGCAGGTGACATTGACCAGTGGCCTCAACGGCCTGGAGGTCCGAATTCAGGGGAAGGCGTTGGGGGATGCGGCAGAAGGTGAACGGGTTGCGGTAAGCAACCTCAGCTCGGGCAGGGAGGTTGAGGGCACTGCACATTCCGACGGCACGGTCAGCGTGCCATAATAAATGACAAAGGGGCTAAAGTTTTTGGACAATCAGTCGATAGTACTGTAAAGGCCATCTTACTATATGGATAACGTGGACAAGACGATGAACGTCAAACCCCCAAGAGGTGATCTCAACCCCGGTTCAGCCCAATCGAACCGGGTCGCGGGCACTACGACCGGCGCCGGCTCGACACCGGTACAGAAAGCCGCCGGTGTCAGCGGCGATACGGTTACCTTTACCAGTACCGCGGCGGAAATGCTCAAACTGGAAGAGAGCCTGTCGAAAATTCCCGACATCGACAGTGCGCGAGTCGCATCTATCAAGGCATCGATCGACCAGGGGACTTATCGGATCGACCCGGAGAAGATCGTCGACAGCCTGCTCAAGATCGAAAAGGAACTGCGCTAGACAATGAGCCTTGGGCAACAACTGAACACCCTACTGGCGCACGAAACCGAGTGCCTGCTACAGCTGCTGGACATCCTCGGGCAGGAGCACGCGGCGCTACTGGCCGGGGACATCGACGGCATTGAACACGCGACCGCTATAAAAAATGAGGCGCTGGCAAGCCAGGCGCAGGTCACCGAGTCGCGTCAGCACCTGGTCTCACTGTCCAGCTTCGACAACTCGGAGGCGGGCCTGCAGCAATTGATAGCCCACTGCGAAAACAGCGAACAGATCGGTGACGCTTATGCGCGATTGAATGCCCTGGCGCTGCAGTGCCGGGCCGGCAACCGCACAAACGGGCGATTGATTATGCAAAGGCAGGAGCAGGCCCGCGGCGCCCTCAATGTGATCCGGCAGACCGGCAGCGCCACCCCGACCTATTCCGGCCAGGGCAAAACCATGGCGGCCCAGGCCACCCGGTCGCTGGGCAAAGCCTGATATGGGCCGAACAGGTATGCCGGAACTGTCGCAACACAATGAATCGCCGGAAGCAGTGGCCGCTTTCCTGGATATTTTTCGCACCAGGCGCATCCCCCTGTCACTGACCATACCGCGTTCCGAGCAAATTTATACGTCGTACATCCTCAGCATTGACGAGCAGCAGCTACACATAGACCAGTTGATGCCAGAGATCGGCAACCAGCTGCTGCAACCCGGCCAGGCTATCGACATTCGTCTCAACCACCAGGGCATCGCCTACTTGTTCCGTTCGGATCACGTCGCCCAGGCCGTGGACAGCTCCGGCTTCCTGTACCACCAGATATCCCGGCCGGCACAGGTCACGTACTCGGAAAAACGTTCCAGTTATCGCGTCCAGCCGAAGCTCGCGGACAGGCCGGTGGTCAATGTCGCGATCACGCCGGGGCAAACCTGCAAGGCGCGACTGGAGAACATATCGACCAGTGGCGCCTGCATACGCCTCAAGGGCAACCATTCGGCACTGGAGTTTATCGACAACCATATCCGTTGCGAAATTCAACTGGTTGGCCTTGGCTTGCTGAGCTGCGAGGCCACGGTTCGACATCACCAGCACGTCGCTGTTATCAACGAATCACGGCTGGGTATCGAATTCCGCCAGGTGCAGGGTGCCAGCAATCGCAAACTGCACCAGGCCCTGATGCAGCTGCAACGGCACAACATTCGCAGCTATGCGGGCAACTGAGCCCAGGTTCAATTGAACTTGAACCATTTCTTTTTCGGGCCATACGTGGCTACCTGGTTCCTGCCCCGGTCCTTGGCATCATAAAGCGCCTCGTCCGCCATCTTGATCAGCTCAGTTTTACCGATCTCGCCCAGGTCTTCCGGCCGGGCACAGGAAACACCAAAACTCGCGGTGACGCGATACTCCTGCGAACCTTCGCGCAGGACTGCCGATTCCACCGCGTTGCGCAATTTTTCGGCGACTACACAGGCGTCCTCGACCGAGGTTTCCGGCAGGATAACCACAAATTCCTCGCCGCCGTAGCGGGCCAGGGTGTCGTACTCCCGCAGGTTGCTGCCCAGTATCCGGCTGAATTCGGCCAGCACAAAGTCTCCCACCAGGTGGCCATAGGTATCATTGAATTTCTTGAAATGATCGATATCGATCAGTACCAGCGACAGACAGTTCTTGTTGCGGGCTGAACGATTGAGCTCCCGGTCAAACGCATTCTGGAAGTACCGGTTATTATAAACTCCGGTAAGTCCGTCAACATCCGCCAGTTTCTTCAGTATTTCATTCTTTTCCTGCAACTCCTTCATCAGGTTTTCGAGGGAGGCCTTGGCTTCAACCAGCTGCTTGTTCATCTGGTCGTAGTCGAGGTTCAGCAGGCTGAGGCGAATATTCGCCTCCTGCAAAATTTTCTGGATGGGCTTGGTTTCGGCCATTTTGAGCCCGAACTGGGTTGCTGCCTCGTCAAATTCGATATGGGCCTGATCCAGTATCTCCTCGATACACTCAGGCTTGAGGCCAAGTAGTTTCCTGGCCTCGGCCCTGAATCGGCGGTGATACTCCTCCGGCTTTTCAGAGTGAATGATATTGAGCAGCAAGTCCGAGAGGTAGATAGCCCTGGTGGACAGGTTAATCTTCTTATCGTCGCCGGTATAAGCCAGCGGGTTATGATGGTGCAGAATAGGAAGATAAATGGAGGGCGGGAAATTCCAATGCCTGGCGACTTCGCAACCGATGTAACAGTGGTCGGCTCCAAGTATCGAACGCTCCGCAGCGCAGGGATCGCCCGGATGTTGCTCCTCGGCTACCAGCACCTTCTCGTATTCACCCGGAATGGTACAGGCAAGTATCAGTTCTCCCAGGTTCTGCAGAAGTCCCGACACGAGTATTTCCTCGGTATCTGCCTTGGGCACACGTTCCAGGATAAGTTTTGAGGCCACGGCGGCCGACAGCGAGCGCTCCCAGAATTTGGTGAAATCGAAATGATTTCCGCGCTTGCTCTTGTTGATACCCAGAAACGAAAACGATAATACCAGGCTCTGGACCGCATTGGTTCCCAACATCGATATCGCCTGGTTTATCGAGCCGATCTGCTGCGGAAAATTGTAGAACGCCGAGTTGGACACTCGCAGTATCTTCGATGAAAGGCCAATATCCTGTGACACCAGTTCGGCAACATCAGACAACGTGGTATCGTCGCGCGCGGTCAGGGAGACCAGCTTGGAAGCCACGGTAGGCAATGTCGGCAGGTCGCCGGAGCCCAGTACCGCCTTTAACAATTCATCTTTATTCATTTTGATAACATTCCTGGCTATTTGTTGATTTTATCCACATTCATTGGGCTGCAAGCGGTCGGAAGCGACTCGCGCTCTACCAGTCGCCGCCTGCACCGGTCTTCAGGGTGCTGTCGAACGGCCTGCCTTCGAATCGTTCGAACACGCTGTCGGTATCGTAAGAGCCCGGTGAAAACGGTAAATTTGCCGCTTTAGTCATGGTAAACAATCGGGGATCGGGACAGTCCATGTCGATCAACGACCGCCGCTGCGGGCTCATCATGCATCCGGTTCCCGCCGTCTCCGGGGTGTCCGCCGTCATCGCGCCGGACCGGACCTCCGGCAGGGGCGCCGCAGCCCGGCTCAATTCCGCTGCCGGTCTTTCCGGGGCCGCATCACTGTCGGCGACGGGCGCCGCCTGGTTCTGCCTGGCGATGGCGCGCTGCCTGAGCACCGCGTTGGCGCAGTCGGACCAGCGCCCAAAGCTGGCCGACTCCGCCGGATCGGGCATGCGGTGTTTGCGAAAGGCGGCCTGGGCGGCGACAAAGCGTTGCTTCACCGCCCTGTAGTGATAGATAAAGTGCTGTGTTTCCAGGGAAAGAAGGTTCGTGTTGTCACGAATTACCAGCATCCGGGGCGGCAATTTTCCCTGCAACTGATCGAGTAGATCGGCGCTGAAACTCAGGCGAAAATGGGCGTGCAAACCGTCCTCGGGCCGGGTATCGCAGGGCGTATAGTGATAGCTCCCGAGTTCCGAGCAGCCATCGCTTCGCATCAGCAGGTCAACCGAATCTGACAGCTGCCCGACCCCCAACTGTCCGTTGACGATAAACGCGGCTCCGCGACGCATCGCATCCAGGGTATCGGCGAGCCGCTGTGCCTCCTCCATCCGGGGTTCAACAAACGCCAGGTGGTCGCCGGCGGCGGCGACATCGTCCGTCTTTTGCGGCCACCAGGTCGTTTTCAGGCAGGCCGACTTATCGCCCAGGATAAAGTCACGCCAGGCCAGCGACTCGACTCCCGGTCCCTGCGCCACTGATCGCACCACCGCTGCCTGTACCGGGTTCAACCCCTGCCCGACGGACTCACTGCCAGTGTCCGGGCTGATGCCATGGTCCGGGTTTTCCAGGGTCAGCCGCTCCATCCAGCTGGCAAAAGGCGACTCCCTGAAGAGAACGAGATCTTCAGCGGTGTAGGCAATGGTGTTGTCGGTACTGCGGCGGTACATGGCTACCGTCTGTCCCTTTATGGTTTCTGCGGCTCCGGGGTAAACCTGGCCGGTACCGCTCTAACCTTCTTATCGACGCTTTTGCCGTAAACTTTAGGGTACTTTTAACACCAAACGCCACTTTTGCCGCACTTTCCCGGTGCCTTCGGGTCGGAATCGGCCGCGGGCGGTCGCTACATCTGCGCCCTTACGAGGTAGGCAAAGGCGATCACTTCCGCGACCGCCCGGTACAGGTTTTCAGGAATCTCATCACCCAGTTCAAGCTTCGCCAGTATGCCCACCAGACCGTCATTTCTCTGTAGCGGCACACCGTACTCGATAGCGGTTTCAACTATCCTGTCGGCGACATCGTTCACGCCTTTGGCAGTCACGGTAGGTGCATTCTGGCCGTCGTACTCCAGCGCCACGGCGATGCGGTGACCGGTACCGATAATCACGCGTTTTCGTCCAGCAACTGAACGCCTTCAGCAACATCATTGGGCGGGCTGATACTGCCCTGGGCGACTCCCACCCTGATTTGATCGAAGCCGATCCTGCCGAGGGCGGTTTCAAGCAGGCCGATATGTGACGCCATCAGCGCCACCGTACTGTCCTTTTCCGCATTTATCAGGGTGTGGATATCGTTGCCGCAAAGGTGCAGTCGCGCCGCCACCGGACCGAGTTCCTCGAAGTCGAAACTAAGGGTGATTGTCCAGCCCCGGGCGCCCTGATTCACAGCGGCCGGTTCCCGTTCCATGCGGAAATTGATCAAATGATAGGCGGATCCGTCCTTGAAATGCAGATCAAACAGTAACAGGGGCTGCTCGGACTCGCGGGTCAGTGGCGTCAGTTGCTGCGAGGTGATCTTTGCCAGGGCGCCCTCGCAAGCTGATTTCATCTGCTGAAGCTGCGCCATGGTTTCAAGCAGGCTGGACAAATGCTGCCGCAGCTTCCCGGCATCGGCCTGCTGATGAATAAAGGCCATAAGCGCATCGTAGCTACCGACCAGTCCCCGCGGTAACAGGCCCCTCTCGGCTGTGGCGAGTGCTTGCCGGAACTTCCGTTGCTCCTCTTTCGAAAGCTGGTTGGTCAGCGTGACAGACAGTTGGGCGGGGTCTATCTCGCCCTTCTGGAACGATGCGAGGATGGCCAGAAGTGCATCCTGTGTCGTCGCCTGCGGCCGGGTCAGCAGGCCCGGCGCAGCAGCTTCCAATTGGGCGCCAATTCTCAGCAGCTGGCTCTTCACGTCCGCCGGCAGCGTGCCTGCCTGGGCGTTGTGCAATTTGGATTCGAGAAATACTCCGCTGTTTTTGATCAGGAGCTTCAGCACGTCGGCCTGGGCGCCCTGCTTCAGGTCGGGCATATTACCGGCCAGATCGATAAGCTGTTGCTTGAGCTGCCTGGAAACCAGGGGATCGGCTATGACTTTTTGACTGGCAGCCAGCAGCGCCGTCAGGTCCTGCTGCCGGGAGATAAAGTTTTTGAGGTTTTGCGCGGCCACCTGCGGCGGGCTGGCGCCGGTCTGTACGCTCAGTACCGGGGTATCGCCCAGGGCCTTGACGAGTAACTGCAGTGTCTCGCCCGCCCGCAACGGGATCGGGGTTTTCGCTTCAAGGGTAGTCAGTCCCATGCGTATCAGGACAGTATCGTTGGCACTGGCATCTCTTGCGACGGTCGCATTCAGCAGCTGCCCGAGTTTCCAGGCTTTCGTCACATCCGGTATCAGCGGTCCTCGAATTTCAGTATTTGCCGGCACCGGTGGGATATTGATCATAGGACTGCCACAAAATGGAGATGACCTGTATGACCGATACTGACAACTTCATTGCCGGATGTCCATATTCGAAGCGACCTGGAGACCCACGCGAAGCCGGCGGTGGGGTCAGGCTCGTTCCAATGAACCGGCGAAATCCTACTCGCCGGGGTTTCGCGCCATCGCGGTTACCGTGAGAGTATCTTCCATCGGGAACCAGCCTCTTGCTCGCTCGATCTCCTGAACCTGGAACTCCTTTCCCATCACCGCGAACATGTCGAATTGCGGACGGTAATGATCCCAGCCCCGGCAATGCCTTTCCTCGTGAGCTATCACATCCCGGGAGACGACTTTTCCGACAAATATGTCACAGTGACCATCTTTCACCACCGCGCAGCCCTGCGCCCACATCGTGCCGCAATGGCTCGCCACCGATTCCACGTGGTGAATCTCTATAGTGGGCTCCGCGAGATGCGCATAGTTGTACATCGTGTCGATGGTCAGCGCGGTATTGTCGTTTATCCAATCGCCGGGGCCGTAATTGTAATCACCCCAGTCACCGGCACAGCCGCAAAGGAGAAGCGTTAGTACAGGACCAGCTATTGCGATTTTCATGGTGTCAACTCGTCTGTCAGGTCATTTGTGGTTCGCGTCTTTACCCAGGGCCTGAACGTTTCCCGGTAGCCAAAACGCGTGTCTTCAATTTGGTAGCGACGTGGCAAATTCAAACTTTAGGAATTTTGTGCAGTTATCTGGAGATTTCTGAAAACAACGCGGAGCGGGCAAATAATTGCGCCGGCCAAATGTAATGTGGTGACAGGTACGAACGACTTTGGAGCGGTGAAAAGGCAGTGAAAGCGGTGGGAAATGCAGCCGGTTCTGGCCTCGCGACACATCGGTTACGACCGGGACGAAAAGGATAGAAACACTGTAAATACAGTGCTTTATCGCTTCCTTATATCATGCTTTCGAGGCCCAACCACGGCGACTGCTGACCGTTCGAACAGCAATCCGGGCAAGCCGCAGGAAATAACTATTTGGCATAACCTTTATGCCAAAATACGCGTTGCCGGATTCTCAATTTATTTTATTCTGTGACCTGCCGAATGCGGCGAATGACCCATCGGGATAAGCTGGCGCGTCCTGATTGTGATCGGCAAGTGCTACACGACAGTCTCGGGAAAGAAATATTTTCCCGGGTCTGTGGCTGTCTCGAAACCCGGCTCAGCCCTCGAGCATGACCCCGACTTCATTGCCTTCGTACACAATGCTATAAGTCCTGAGTCCGCGGCAACGTTCCTCCGTAGCCTGCAGCAGGCTTCCGTCAGCTATGGCAAACCGGTAGTGGTGCAGTGCGCACTGGATAACGCCGCGATTGATGGTAGCCACATCGAGCGGATGGCCGCGATGGGGACAGTGGCCCTCGATCAGGTACAGCTCGCCATCGCGTTGCAGCAACAGAAGCTGCAGGTTATCGATCTTGAACTGGCGGGAGTAGCTATCGTGAAGGTTGATCAGTTTTTCCAGCGGGTAAAAACGCATGACTGTCCGGCCACTCTATCTAGAACTGGTCCATGACGCGCCTGGCGGCCACGTAAGCGGTGATTTCGTGGTTTTCCACCTGTTGCTCGAGCAGCGGCCGCATCTTCTGCACCTTCGGGTTCTGCGCCAACCGGGACAGCAGCATCTCATTGATCAACTGGTGCATCCAATCGCGATTCTGGTGCGCACGCTTGCTGTCAAATGCACCTTGTTCCCGCGCCTGACAATAGTAATCCACCACCATGCCCCAGACCGCGTCGATGTTCACCGACTTGATCGCCGAGCATGTCATCACCCGCGGTGTCCAGAAACTGGTGTGGCGGAGCAGGTTCATGGCGCTCGTGTAATGTGTCTTGCTCAACTTCGCGAGGTTCTCGCTCTCGCCATCGGCTTTGTTGATTACCAGCGCGTCGGCGAGTTCCAGGATGCCTTTCTTGATGCCCTGCAACTCGTCACCGCCGCCCGGCAACATCAGCACCATGAAGAAGTCCACCATGCCTGCGACCTGGTATTCGCTCTGGCCTACCCCCACGGTCTCGACCAGGATCACGTCGTAGCCGGCGGCTTCGCACAGCAGCATGGTCTCGCGGGTCTTCTGGGCAACACCACCGAGGTTGCCTTCGGCAGGTGAGGGGCGGATAAACGCCTCGTCGCGCCGGGACAGCTCTTCCATCCGCGTCTTGTCACCGAGTATCGAGCCGCCGGCAATCGGCGAGCTGGGGTCAACCGCCAGCACGGCTACGCGCTTGCCCTGGGATATGAGATAGAGCCCGAAGGCCTCGATAAAAGTGGATTTTCCGACTCCCGGTACGCCGGTGATGCCGATGCGGATGCTGTTGCCGCTGTGGGGCAGCACCTGCTCAAGTATCTGCTGGGCCTGCTCGCGGTGACTCTCGAGCTTACTCTCCACCAGGGTGATAGCCTTGGCGAGTGCGCGGCGGTTGCCGTCCAGGAGTGCCTGTAGGTTGAATTTTGTCATTGGGTGGCAATATACCGACCGGGTCGGCGATTTGGCCTACCCGGCCTGCACCGCATTCACCGCGTCCAATACATCCCGCGCCGCCACCGGAATCGGCGTGCCGGGCCCAAAAATACATTTGACCCCGGCATTGTAGAGAAAGTCATAGTCCTGGCGAGGAATCACCCCGCCGGCGATCACCACGATATCGTCCGCGCCCTGCTTGCGCAGCTCCTCCACAAGCTGTGGCACCAGCGTCTTGTGTCCCGCGGCCAATGAGGAGGCGCCGACCACGTGCACATCGTTCTCGATGGCCTGGCGGGCGACTTCCTCGGGGGTGGAAAACATCGGTGACAGGTCGATATCAAAGCCGACATCGGCGAAGGCAGTGGCCACTACCTTGGCGCCGCGGTCGTGCCCGTCCTGGCCCATCTTGCATACCAGCATGCGGGGGCGACGGCCGTGCTTCGCGACGAATGCCTCGATGTCCTTGCTGATGGCCTGCCAGTCCTCGTCCTGCTGGAAAGCAGAACCGTACACACCCGACACGGTTTGTGCCTGGGCATTGAAGCGTCCGAATTCACGTTCCATGGCGTATGAAATCTCCCCGACTGTGGCGCGCCGGCGCGTCGCCTCGATGGCCAGCTCCAGCAGGTTGCCCTTGCCGCTCACCGCGCTTTGGTAGATATCCTCAAGTATGGCTTCCACCGCCGCTTCGTCGCGGCTGCCGCGTATGCTGGCCAGGCGCGCCAACTGGGATTGACGCACGGCCTCGTTGTCGATATCGAGGATTTCGACCGCGTCCTCTTTTTCAAGCCGGTACTTGTTGACGCCGACGATCACGTCCTCACCCCGGTCTATGCGCGCCTGCTTCCTCGCGGCCGCTTCCTCGATGCGCAGTTTGGGCATGCCGGTTTCGATTGCCCTGGCCATACCGCCAGCCAGCTCTACCTCTTCGATCAGCTCCCAGGCCTTGTCGGCCATTTCCTGGGTAAGGCTTTCCATCATGTAGGAGCCGCCCCAGGGATCCACCACGCGGGTGATGCCACTCTCTTCCTGAATAACCAGTTGGGTGTTGCGGGCGATCCTTGAGGAGAACTCCGTGGGCAGGGCTATGGCCTCATCCAGGGCATTGGTGTGCAGCGACTGGGTGCCGCCGAATACCGCCGCCATGGCCTCGATCGTGGTGCGCACCACATTGTTGTAGGGGTCCTGTTCGGTCAACGACCAGCCCGAGGTCTGGCTGTGGGTTCGCAGCATGGAGCTTTTGGGGTCTTTGGGATTGAACTCGCTGACGATGCGCGCCCACAACAGGCGAGCCGCACGCATCTTGGCGATCTCCATGTAGAAGTTCATGCCAATACCCCAGAAGAACGACAGCCGGGGCGCAAAATCGTCGATACCCAGGCCCGCGGCGATCGCGGTGCGAATATACTCCTTGCCATCCGCCAGGGTGTAGGCCAGTTCCAGCGCCGCGTTCGCGCCGGCTTCCTGGATGTGGTAGCCGGAGATGGAAATGGTATTGAAGCGCGGCATGTGGCTGGAACAATAGGCAATGATATCGCCGATAATTTTCATGCTCGGTTTGGGCGGGTAAATGTAGGTATTGCGTACCATGAACTCTTTCAGGATGTCATTCTGGATCGTGCCGGTGAGCTGCGCCTGGGGCACGCCCTGCTCTTCTGCGGCGACAATGTAGCCTGCCAGCACGGGCAGCACGGCGCCGTTCATGGTCATCGATACCGATACCTTGTCGAGCGGAATACCGTCGAACAGAATTTTCATGTCCTCGACAGAATCGATCGCCACACCGGCCTTGCCCACATCGCCCGCCACGCGCGGGTGATCCGAGTCATAGCCGCGATGGGTGGCAAGGTCGAACGCCACCGATACCCCCTGGCCACCGGCGGCCAGTGCCTTGCGGTAAAAGGCGTTGGATTCCTCGGCGGTGGAAAAGCCGGCGTATTGGCGGATAGTCCAGGGGCGGCCGGTATACATGGTGGCCTGGGGGCCACGAATATACGGCGACATGCCGGGCATGGTGTTGGCGTAGGGCAAGTCGGCCACGTCGGCGGCGGTATACAGGGGCTTTACCGGTATGCCCTCGGCCGTGTCCCATACGAGGTCGTCAACACTGCCGCCGCGCATCTGTTTGGCCGCCAGTTCACGCCAGGCTTCCGGGGTCGCCTTGCTCTTGTCGTAAATCTTGTCAGTCATGAACGAAACCCTCGCAATGCGCTCAGTGATGGTCCGCGGCGGGCTGGTTGATCTCTATCAAAACGCCATCGCAGCTTTTGGGATGAATGAAAATCACCCTGGAGCCGTGCGCACCGGGGGTGGGCGCGTCCGCCAGGAACTGGTAGCCCCTGGCGCGCAGCCTGGCCACATCCTCATCGATATTGTCGGAGCGGAAACACAGGTGGTGCAGGCCACCCCCCTTTTTCTCCAGGTAGGTGGCAATCGGTCCCTTGCCTTCGAGCGGATAAACCAGCTCGATGTTGGTCGGCGGCAGGGGAAAAAACGCGGCGGTGGTCTGGGCCGCCGCCACTTCCTCGGTACCCCCCATGGGCAACCCGAAGTCTTCCATGAAGCGTTTGATGGCTTTTTCCAGGTCGGGCACGGCGACGGCGATATGGTCCAGGGCTGTGATCATGTGGTTCCTTCCTTAAAAAAATAGCGGCTTACAACTGCTGCAAAAACTTGCCGGTGGCTTCGTGGCGCCGGGATGCTATCTCCTCGGGCGACTCGAAAACAGGGCGCTCGTCGGGCGTAATCTTGAAGATAGCCTGCCCCTTGTGGATGATCGTGCCGTCTGAGTCCACCAGCACTTTTTCGATAGTGCCGGAGAAGGGCGCGTAAAACTTGTTGAACATCTTCATGACTTCGATGATGAACAGGGGGTCACCCGCGTTGAAATGATCGCCCTCTTTCACATAGACATCGTGTTCCGGGGTTTCGCGGGAGTAGAACATACCGCCGCTCTCCGCCAGGATCTCATCCGATTTGGCCACCGGCGGCGGCACCAGTACCTTCGCCATGGCCGTCTGCAAACCGGGTTCATTCAGGCGTGCGGGAATGTGTATTGTGAGATCCGGGTTCACCCGCAGGTCGTAGAAGCCGGTCGCCTCCGCGATGCTGGGAAGCACGGCGATAATGTCGACCCCGGCCTGGAATCCCAGGTGGGCGCCGCGCACCCTGTTCCAGGTTGCGGCATCCATGCCCGCGGGCGTCTCCTCGCTGTCGAGAATGGAACACAGCTCCACCCAGTCACCCGCCTCCACCCGGTTATTCAATTCATTGTAAAAGGCGATAGCCTCCTGCAGGATCCTGTCGTCGTGGTCCCAGATGATCGTGGCGGCGGCATCGGCCTCGTCATTCTCGTCATCCATATTGAGAAAGTGATAGGTGTCCGCCAGCAATTCGATTGGGTTCTCATTCCAGCAGATTTTGCCCTCTATCACGGTATAGCAATCGCGATTGATGCTGAGCCAGCCACTGAGAACATGGGGTTCACGCAACAGGGTCTGCAGCGGTCGCAGCAGCAGCGACTCTTTCAGCTGCAGGGCCTCCGAAAGTGCTCTCGCAGCCTCGCCTTCCATCCCGGCCAGCGCCATTTTCCCAACCGACCGGTAGGCGTATTCGAGATCCATGTCATTGGCGCGCTGTTTCAGCTCGCCCACCGCAGTGAGATAGGGCACGATAAACCGGGTGGTCGGCCTGGCGTTGACATTCTGGGCGATGAACCAGTTGACCAGACCGTAATGAAACTCGAGATTGGTGGCCAGGTCCTTGCCACGCATCCTGGTCTGGCGAATGCTTTCGGCCATCTGCTGGTAGGTTTCCAGGCGGCTGTTACCCACGGTCAGCAGCAGGGCGATATTGGAATCGTAAGCGCCGGCCAGGGTGTACTTCATGAAAACGTCGGTGTCGGGATTGTGCAGGCTGATGCCCTGGTCGTCGCGAATTTCGCCGTTGGTGGCATCGCTCCAGGATTCGATCACGCCGCCCGCGTGGGGTTGCAGTGCCTGGTTTGTGGCGTTCAGGCGCGCTTCAACACTGTCGTTATTGCGCACCAGGCGCTGCGGCTTCGGCAGCTTTTCACCGTGGGCTGCCAGCAGCACCATCGCCTCCACCAGCGACTCCACCACGAAATGCTCCTCGGGCTTGTCCGGATTGCTGAATTTCAGGGCGTAGCACAATTCGGTGACACGGTGCTCCACCTGGATACGGGTGTTCATCTCCATAAAAAAATGTTTGTCGCGATCGACAATGCATTCAAAGGTGGACACAGAATCCAGCCCCACTGCCTCACCGAATCGCGCCGCCTCGTCTTCCATCGCCTGCAGTGTGAGCAGGTCCTGGCGCAGCACTCGCGCCTCTTCCTTCTTGCCGCTCCGCTCGGCCTCCTCGATGGCCACCTGCAGCGACTCCACCGTCACCGAAACTTCCAGCAGCTTCTGCTCGTGCATCTGCAGGGAGCAGTCGCGGCCACCCATGCTCATGCTCCACACGCCGTTGCCGATGACCTGGATTTCCTGGTGGCGGGTGGTTTCGATATTGAGTTCTACCAGCACGTTCTTGTTGTCGCCTACGCCGGTGGTCTTTACCTCGTTGAGGATCTCGCGAACCATTTCGCCGGTGCGGGCGGAATCGCCTATCCCGAGGATGCGCTGGCCCTTGCCGCCGCCACCGCTGATGGCCTTCAGGCGCACCCGGTTTTCCGGGTAGTTGGCCGCCATTTTCTTCACCGCCTCGGTGAGGGTGTCGCACAACTCTGCTACCGTGTACAGGTCGACTCCCTTGTCGTAGGAAGCCGCCAGGACAATATCGGCCTTGTCCTCGAGCGTGATCGCATTATCGTCCAGCGTCTCCTCCGCAACGGCCAGCTGGCGCTCCGCCACCAGCGCTTTGAGGGCGACGACGTCCGGGTACTTTTTCAGCAGGGTGAGGGCAGTGCCATTATCGATACCAGGGGTGACCGATACGCCCGTCTTCAGGGCGGTGCGCTTGGCTTCGTCCTTGAGGCCGGCATCGTGCACGGTACGTGAACAGGGGCCGATAAAATTGAGCCCTGCCGCTTCCATGGCGGCCACCATCATCTCGTCCTCGGCCATAAAGCCGTAACCGGCGAAGATCGAGTTGTAATTGTTGTCCCGGGCGATATTGATAATCTGCCTGATGCGCGCCTCGCGCTCTTCCTTGTTGGCACCGCTGTAATCCGGCACCCGGTGTACCCGGTCGGGGTCCGTCAGGGAGCGCAATTCCGGCGCGAGCGCGTTGCGATAGACAATGGAATCTTTTTCCGACAGCAGGATGCCGAAATGCGCTATGCCCATTTCGGTGAACACATCCATGGCTTCCTTGCGAATCGGGCCCCGGCAAATAATCAGCGGGCGCATATGGGTGCAGTCAAACTGCCTCGCCCAGGCGCTGCGGCTTTGCCCCAGCTTGCGATCGCGGTGAATGAGCGGGTTATGCAGGTAATATTCGTTGGACACGCCTGGTTTCCTCAGTATTTGTTCGCAGCTCGGATCAATGGAATTCGCGCTGTACAGACTGCAGCGGGCCAGGCTGGTAGCGACGCAGGTAAAACGCCATGTTTTCGGCCAGCACCTGGCGCAAATCAGAGGGCATGACGATCTGGGAGATCGAACCCAGGCTGAGCGCCTCGTTGGGGTTCATCAGTTCACGCTCGTAGCGCTTGGCCAACAGGGCCTCCTCCGCTTTCACCCAGGCTGTGACCAGGTCCGAAGCGGTCGCGGTTGCCTGCTCCTCGGAGAGACCGGCAGCGACCTGCGCCGCCGTCTCCGCCTTTATCCTGCCGGCAACCTCACCGCGGATCTTGCGCATCTCGTCCTTGTAGACGTACTCGACCCCGGCCGGGCCCATGACCGCTACCCGGGTGGTCGGCAGGGCGACCACGAAGTCGGCGCCCACCGGGAAGCTGTTGAACGCGGCGTAGGCGCCGCCGTAAGCATTGCGCACCAGCACCAGGAAACGCGGCGTGCGCAAATCGACGATCGCGTCGAGCATGGCGCGGCCGGCCTGCACGATACCGCCGCTCTCCTGCTCCCTGCCCGGCAGGAAGCCGGTGGTATCTTCCAGGAAAATCACCGGGATATTGTACAAATTGCAAAAGCGGATGAAGCGGGCGTTTTTGTAAGCGGCGTCGATATCCACCTGGCCGGAGGCCACCGACGAGTTGTTGGCTACAAACCCGATGACATTGCCGCCCATCCGACCCAGTGCCGTCACCGTGTTGCGGGCGCGGTCGGGCTGGATTTCCAGGAAGTCGCCGTGATCGCAAAGTTGCTGGATAAGAATGGTGACGTCGATGGGCGTGTTGAAGCCGGTAGGGGAATTAAAGGCTTTCTTGAGCAGGATATCGATGTCCCAGGTTTTGCGGGTGATCGGGTCGGAACTGGGCTGGTAAGGCGCAAGTTCACCGTTATAGCTGGGCAGGTAGTTGAGCAATGCACGCACCTTGCGCAGGCCCGCCACCTCGTCCTTGACCACGAAATCGGTCACGCCGCTCTTGCTGTGAACCGCCGGACCGCCCAGTTCGTCGGGGGTGACGTCCTCGCCCAGTACCGATTTCACCACGCCCGGGCCGGTCAGGCCGAAAAACGTCTCGTTGGGCTGGATCAGGAAACTGCCCTGGCGCGGCAGGTATGAGCCACCACCCGCGTTGAAACCGAACATGCACATAATGCTGGGCACCACACCACTGATTCGGCGCAGGGCGGCGAATGCCTCCGCATACCCGTCCAGGCCGCCCACCCCGGCGGGGATGTAGGCGCCGGCACTGTCGTTGATACCCACCACCGGGATGCGCTGGCGGGCGGCCAGTTCGAACAGCCGGGCCAGTTTCTCGCCGTTGGTGGCATCCATGGAGCCCGCGCGCACGGTGAAGTCGTGGCCGTACAGGGCCACGTCGCGGCCGTTGACCTTGATAATCGCGGTCACCAGTGAGGCGCCGTCGAGGTTCGGACCCCAGTTCTGGTAGAGCACAGTGGGCTCACCATCGCTCAGGAAGCGAATTCGCTCCCATATGGTCATCCGGTTTTTCTGGTGTTGGCGCTGGATATTTTTCACGCCGGCCGTCTGGTAGGGGCGCTGCTGCAGCTCCCAGCCCGCCTTCAGCGACTCTTCATAGGGGCCGGGCGTGGTAGCCAATTGCCCGGGCACCGTGAAAGCCTGCTCATCCCGTTCTGCAAACGGGTTTTCCAGAGTCGCAATTATCCCTGCCGGGCTCTGTGCATTCATATGGTTCGTCCATTTTCCGCTAGCGATTGATCCAGGCCGGATAGCCCGTGTTTCAGCTGGCAGGCCCGGCAGCGCAAACCTCGCCGGTCTTTCCACCGTAATGGATTTGCATGTTCCCGGAGCCGGGATTAGCATGCAAACCTGCTCAAAAAACAGCAGGCAACGATAAGTGTATTGCCTTTTGAAGTCAATTCGCGGCAGTGTCGCGTTTGGCCTGCCCCAAAAAAACAGAATTCCACTGAAATCAACACCTTCGGACTGTTTTACGGCAAGTGTAAGGCCGCCCGGTGCAGCGAGTGCGCCCGCGCCGACCACTTCCGCGCGGTATGACAGATCTGCTTCAAAGGAGCTCCATGGCGACATTTACCATACTGTCACCCACCGCCATCCTGGGTTACGGCTTTCCCGAGGCGTCTTTCGAACGCGGCCTGGCCTGCAACCCTGACCTGATTGCCGTGGACGCGGGCTCGGCCGACCCCGGGCCATACTACCTGGGGGCAGGCAAGTCCTTTACCGATCGCGCCGCGGTGCGCCGCGACCTGGGCCACCTGCTGCCCGCCGCAGTAAAGCGCGGCATCCCGCTGGTGATCGGCAGTGCCGGCGGCGCCGGTGCCCGGCCTCACCTGCAGTGGACCGTGGACATCATAGAGCAGCTCGCCCAGGAACTCGGGCTGGCGTTCCGGCTGGGCGTTATCGCCGCCGATATCAACCCGGAAACGCTGAGGGCGGGTCTTGAACAGGGCGGGGTTCAACCCCTCACCGGCGCGCCGCCGCTTACCGCGGAAGCCATCGATGAGACGGCGGCGCTGGTGGCCCAGATGGGCGTTGAACCGCTGCAAAACGCCCTGGCCACCGGCTGCGATGTTGTGGTCGCCGGTCGTGCCTACGACCCGGCGGTGTTTGCCGCCCTGCCCATTCTGCGCGGGTTTGATCCCGGCCTGGCGCTGCACCTGGGCAAGATCCTGGAATGCGCCGCCATCGCCGCCAGCCCCGGCTCCGGCGCGGACTGCGCCCTGGGCATACTGGAAAACGACCGGTTCGTGCTGCAGGCCCTCAGCGACGACCGCTGTTTCACCCCGGCATCGGTTGCAGCCCATACCCTCTACGAGAAATCCAACCCCTGTATCCTGCCGGGCCCCGGTGGTGAGCTGGACCTGCGGGAGGTGCATTTCGAGGATATTGGCCGCGGCAGGGTGGCCGTATCCGGCAGCCGCTTTACCGCCTCCAGCGACTACTGCCTGAAGATCGAGGGGGCGCGACTTGTGGGTTACCGCTGCATTTCCATCGCCGGGATTCGAGACCCCATCATGATCGCCTCGATCGGCGAGATTCTCGAGCAGGTCCGGACCCGGGTCGACACACTGCTGCCCGCGGCGGCTCAGCCCGGAAGCCTGCACTTCCACGTCTACGGGAGGGATGCGGTGATGGGTCCCGGCGAACCCATGCGCGGGCATTCAGCCCACGAATTGGGTGTTGTAATCGATGCCGTCTGCCCAACGCCGGAAGCGGCGGATACCCTGTGCAGCCTCACCCGGTCGACCCTGCTGCACTTCGGCTACCCGGCGCGCATCGCCACCGCCGGCAACCTGGCCTTTCCATTTTCGCCTTCCGACCTGCGGGCCGGGGCAGTGTATGAATTTTCCGTATACCACCTGCTGCGGGCGGACCCGCTGGGCCTGTTTCCCCTCACCGTGCGGGAGCTGGGGCAATGACGACCCTGGCCGATATCGCCCTGGTGGTTCGCAGCAAGAACACCAGCCCCTTCACCTACTGCCTGGACATCATATTCCGGGACGCCGGCGACTACGCGCGCTTCAAATCGGGCCGGTTGATTGATGCGGGGCTGATCGCGGGACTGTACGGTATCGACCGGGAGCAGGTGCTGGACGTGATCTACTTCGACCCGGCCCTGGCGATCAAGATTTGCCTGCCGCGGGCGATTTCATCCGGTGCTCCGGGCGACCGGGATGTCTACGGCGCCCAGCAGCACGCGCCGCTGCTGCTGTGGCAGTTTTAGGGGAGGGCATCGATGACAATAGCGCTGGACCAGCTCGCGAACAGTGACGACAGCACGAGTGGCACCGGGCTGTTTGCCACTATCGCCGAGGATTTGCTCGCGCGGGGCTACAGCATCAACCCCCGCGCACTACCAGGCGGGCTCGCCAACGACCTGTTGCAGCACCTTCACGCCATGTCGGCGCAGCAATTCGTACCGGCCGGCATCGGCCGGGAGCAGGAGCATATGCTCAATCGACAGGTGCGCAAGGATGAAATCTGCTGGATCAACGGCGAATCGGACGCCGGGCGCCGGTGGCTGGCGTGGGCCGGCGAGCTGCGCGCGTATCTCAACCGCCGGCTGTTCCTCGGCCTGTTCTCCTTCGAAAGCCACTTCGCCCATTACCCGCCGGGCGGGTTTTACCGCCGACACCTCGATGCCTTCAAGGGCGAGTCCAACCGTATTGTCTCGCTGGTGGCCTACCTCAACCCCGACTGGCAGCCGGGGGACGGCGGCGAACTGGTGCTCTACCCGGAAGAAATCGACACCGGGGCGCTCAGGATAAGCCCGGCGCTGGGCACTGTGGCAGTCTTCCTCAGCGAGGAGTTTGAGCACGAGGTACTGCCCGCCGGCCGCGACCGCTTTTCCATAGCCGGCTGGTACCGGGTGAACAGTTCCACCGCCGGGCGGGCGGATCCGCCGCGTTAATGGTGCAGTAGCAATCCGCTTGCCGGTTATTGTTATTCAATAAATATGAATATATATTCACATAACAATCACATGCGTATCCGACTGCGGCGCAGGCCTGAACCTTGCCGGCCTGTGCTCTTGATTTGAATCGCACCCGCACGACAGCGACGGCTGACAGTACCTGCGACCGGCGCGATATGACGTTTAGCCAATATCACCAGGAGGTGGCAGACATGACCAATCCAACAGCAGGGCAAGGCCCGGGACGAGGGGGGGTTCGCCTGGCAAGGCTGGCCGCCATCGCGACGCTGCTGGCAGCACCAGTCCAGGCAGCCCCGCCAACCGTGCCGGTAACGGCGGCGGAGCTCGGCCTGATGCAAGGTTTTCCGACGGCCCCGGACAAACGCGTCAGCCGGGAAAATTTTATGCAATATCCCTACAGTCGCTGGGCGTTCCAGCATATCCGGGAGCTGCAACCGACCCGCGACATGTACCGGGGAGACGGCCCTGTGACACCCATTGCGACAGCCCCGGCTGACCTGGACAGCCTGAGTTTCACGCTGGTGGGCGGCAAAACGATAAGCCTGGAGAAATGGCTGGAAGAGTCGGTGTCTGATTCCTTCCTGGTAATGCACAAGGGCAAACTGGTGTACGAGCGGTATTTCAACGGCATGTCGCGTCCGTCGCAGCACCAGATGTTCTCAGCCACCAAATCATTCGTTGGCACCCTGGTGTTATGCCTGATTGATGAAGGCGCCATCGACCCGGCCAAACTCATCCAGGATTACCTGCCGGAATTGCGCGGCAGCGCTTTCGGCGATGCCACCGTGCAACAGGTGCTGGACATGACAACCAGCATCGAATTCAACGAGGACTACGCGGACCCGGACGCCGATGTCTGGAAGTACGGTTACGTCTTCGGCATTTCCGTACCGCCTGCGGATTACCGCGGGCCCGCCAGTATTTATGAGTACCTGGCGACGCTCAAGCGCGCCAAACGCCCGCATGGGGAAGGCTTTCTTTATGTCACTCCCAACACCGACGTACTGGGCTGGCTGAGCAGCCGGGTCAGTGGCAAGTCCGTCAGCCAGCAGCTTCAGCAGCGCATCTGGCAGCGGCTGGGCATCGAACGCGACGGCTATATGTGGCTGGATGCGCTGGGCGAGGAAATGGCGGGGGGCGGTCTCAACATCACCGCGGCGGACGCCGCCCGCTTCGGCCAGATGATTCTGCAGAAGGGCGAGTTCAATGGCCAGCAGGTGATCCCGATGGCGGTCGCCGAAAAAATACTGCAAAGCGGCGACCATGCCCCGTTCAATCGTCTGTACCAGGATCCCTGGTATGAGCAGATAGGTTTTGCCTACCACGACCAGTGGTGGACATTCGCCACGCCCCACAAACCGGTCAGCGCCATAGGCGTGTTCGGCCAGTTTATCTATATCGACCCGGTAGCGCAGATGGTCATCGTCAAGCAGTCATCGCACCCCCAGGCCGAGAGTGAAGCGAACGAGGTGGAGGGGCCGCAGATATGGCACGCCATTGCCGAGCACCTGATGAAGCAACCCTGACCAGTTCGTCGAGCTGCCCGACCGTTTATGATTAGTTCGGGCTGCCCGGAGCAATCCGGGTCCTGTTACCAGTGGTAAGTAGCCTCCACTGCGTAACTGATCGGGTGGGAGGGCGTGCTGACGAAGCTGCCCAGGTCGTCGCCCGTGGCGCTGGTCCAGTACTCTGACTCCGTCAGGTTCTTGCCAATCAGCGCCACTTCCCAGGTGCCGTCCATCGGGCCGATCCAGGCCCTGGCATTGAGTACGCCGTAACTGTTCACATTGTAGGCCGCGTAGGAGAGCGGGGTTATGGCGGCGTCCTCGCCATAGATATCGTCGCGCCAGCTGTAGTTGAGCTGCGTGCCGGCGCCCAGCGAGCCGCTGATCTGCCACTCGTAGCGCGCCTGCACGTAGGCACTCCACTCGGGCGCGTAGGGCCGGGTATAGCCATCCAGGTCAACTGCCACATCGGCGGGGTCCAGGGCGTAACTGTTCGACTTGTACTCGGCATCCAGCCAGGCAACCGATGCCTGCAGCGACAGGCCTTCCACCGCGGCCGGCAACCATTCCGTATCGAGTTCGGCACCGATATGCTCCGCGTCGCCGAGATTACCCAGCGCGGACACCACGGTACCCGTCTCCTGGCTGACACGCTGGGTATAGCCCTGCACGTCCTGGTAGTCGTAATAGTAGGCGGCACCATTCAACCTGAGCGTGTTGGCCAGCCAGGTCGACTTGAAGCCCAGTTCATAGGACCACACGATTTCCTCGTCATAGGAATTCAACTCCTCCGGAGAAAACGCGAAGCCGCCGGGAAAGCCGCCGGTCTTGTAGCCGCGGGTAACGCGCCCGTACACCATGGCATCTTCGGTGACCGACCAGTCCAGGCCCACATCCCCGGACCAGTTCTCCTGCAATTCGTAGGATTTCCTTACATCCTGGTAATAGTAGAATTCGCCTACCAGATCCCGGGTGTACCCGTCCTTGTAAGTCTTGTTTTCATCCGAATAGCGCAGCGCACCATGGGCCGTCAACGCGCTGGTCAGGTCGTAGGCCAGCTGGCCATACAGCGACCAGTAATCGTTCTGCTGGACAAATCCACGCTCGGTCAGGCTGGGGAAAATCAGCACATTGTCGAGGGTGTTGCCAAACCGATGCTCCTTGTCCTCGTCTTCCGCATAGGTGGCGCCGGCAAGCCAGTTCCAGGGGCCTTCTGCCTGTGACACCAGGCGAAACTCCTGGGACCAGGCGGTCAGGTCGGCCTTGCCGTCCTCCTCGAACAGGACCAGCGGCGAACCATCGTAATCGAACACCTGTTTGTTCTCGTAATCCAGGTAGCCGCTGATGGAAGTCAGCATGGCGAAGCCCAGGTCCCAGTTCAGCTGGAAATTGACGCCGCTCCAGGAGTTGTCGAGTTTGTTGATGGGGTTGGACATCACCCGGGTTCCGTCCCGTTTCTGTGACGAAGCGAGCGGGCCGGGGTTTCCCGGGCTCAACACATAGTAGCTGGTGATATTTGACAGGGTGACGCAGTCCTGCTGGTTCAGGGTACCTGCGTAGGCACTTGGGCAGTAATCGAGCACACCGGCATCAGCGGCATCGGGGTCATAGAGCGCCCGGGAATAGGCCAGGGTGGTCTCAGATTTGTCGTAACCGGCATCGACCTTGAGCAGAAGCTCCAGCTTGTCGGTGGGCTGGAACAGCAACTGGGCACGCCCGGAGGTGAAATCCCGGTCACCGTAGTCGTCATCACCTGCCGTCGCCAGCGTGTCCTGCCAGCCACCGTTCTGGTCGGTCATGCCGGCCAGGCGGAAAGCCGAATTGTCAGTGATCTTGCCTCCCACGGCGCCCTCTGCGATGGAGCGGTCCCAGCGGCCATAACTGCCCTGGATAAAGCCGTTCAGTTCCTGCTCGAGATCGGGCCTGACCGACAACACCCTGACCGCACCACCGCTGGTGTTGCGCCCGTACAGGCCACCCTGGGGCCCTTTCAGGACCTCCACCCGGTCCAGGTCGTACATGCCCAGCCCCCCCATGACATTGGAGGTCAGGTAGAACTCGTCGTAGTAGATCGCCGCGGTCGGCGTATTGTTGGCGTTGAAGTCGGCCAGGCCCACGCCGCGAATCACCCAGGTCGGCTGGCCCGAGCCACGCTCGTCGAACAGCTCCACGCCACTCACCGACTCCGTCAGGTTTTCCAGGTTGGCGATGGACAGGCTGCGCAGTTCCTTCTGGCCGAAGGCGGCAATGGCGATCGACACATCCTGCAGGCTCTCCGTGCGTTTTTGTGCCGTGACTACGACCTCTTCGAGAGTGGCCTGGGCCTCGACGGAGCCGACAAATGCCAACATCGACGCGGCACCCAGCAGCACTGAGACGGGTTTTTTCATGAGCGAGATTCCCTTTGCATAAGACGGTCTTTGGACATTCAATATCACGGCCATTTTTTTCCGCGCCGGAGGGAAAGTCAATGAATATGAATTATTACTCATATTAGAATTTGTCCCGCACATACGCTAACCTCCACCTCCGGCAGGCTTATTCGTTCCAATCCTCGAGACAAGGCATTGCAAAAACGTCGCAACCCTTCCCAGCAACGCTCCCAGGAGCGCGTGTCGCTGATCCTGAAATCCACTCGCGAGATTCTGCGTACGGCGGGTATCGGCGCCGTGACGACCAACGCCATCGCCGCCCGGGCCGGCATTCCGGTCAGTTCCATTTACCAATATTTCCCCAACAAGGAAGAGATTCTTTGCGCCCTATACGAAGACTACCTCGCCGATATCACCAGGGTGCTGGATGAGTTCGTCGCCGCAGAGCGACTGGACCAGCCCTGGGAAGACTTCTTTACGTCGTTTATCAAGGCCATATACCGGCAGGAAACGCGTGACCATATAGAAAGTGAACTGGAAAACGCGCTCGCGCTCTTTCCCGAGTTGATGGCACTGGAGCTGGCCCACCGGGAAACAATGGCCAGCAGCCTGGCCGACGTACTGCACCAACTGGGCTCACCCCTGCCCCGCAAGCGACTGCGGCGGATCGGAATGTTCATCTACGAAATCAATAACGCTGTGTGGCGATACCGGTCGAGCTACCCCACGCCGGCCAGGGACCACCTGGACTGGGGCACCGCCGCGGTCCTGGGTGTCGTGCGCCAGTGTATGCCAGACTGATGGTGTGGCCTGGCGACCATCACCGTGCAGCGGCCACCTGCCTCGCTTTTATGCTGGCAATGGCAGGCCCGGCGCACGGCCAGAAACAGTGGCGAAGCTATGGCGGCAGCCCGGGCGGTGGCCACTACTCCCCGCTCACCCAGATCACTCCGGCCAACGTGGAGGAGTTGGAGCTGGCGTGGGAGCACCGCTCCGGCGACTTCCGCAGTGCCCGTGAGGGCGCTGCCGGCAGCAAATTTGGCGAGCGGGACGGCCCGCGCCCGCAAAGCGCGATGCAGGTGACACCGATTGTGGTGGATGACACCCTGTATTACTGCACCCCGTTCAACCGCGTGTTTGCCCTGGACGCCGCCAGCGGTCGCGAGCGCTGGGTGTATGACCCGGGTGTGGAGACCGACCCGGTAGCGCTCACCAACTGTCGCGGCGTGAGCAGTTGGAAGAACCCTGTCCCTGCCGGGCAAGCCTGCGATCACCGCATTTTTACCGGCACCCTCGACGGCCGTCTGATCGCGCTGGACGGCGCCACCGGCAAACCCTGCGAGAACTTTGGCCGCGGCGGGGAGATCGATTTGCGCGAGGGGCTGGGGGAGCACGTTCGCAGCGAATATGGCATTACCTCGCCGCCGGCGATACTGGGCGACCTTGTCATCACCGGCGCCATGGTCCTCGACAATCGCCGCACCGACGGCCCGGGCGGGGTGGTCCGCGCTTTCGATGTGCGCAGCGGGGAGCTTCGCTGGGCCTGGGACCCGCTGCCGCCGGGAGCAGACACCGAACTGGAGGATGCCGGGCAGCACTACCAGAAGGGCACGACCAATGTCTGGTCCATCATCTCCGTCGATGCCAAACGCAAACTGGTGTTTGTGCCCACGGGTAACAGCACCCCTGACTACTACGGCGGACTGCGAGGCACGCTGGACAAAGGGCTGGATTATTACTCCAGCTCGGTCGTTGCGCTCGACGGCAGCAGCGGCAAGGTCGTCTGGCACTTCCAGGCGGTACACCACGACCTGTGGGATTACGACACACCGTCCCAACCTACCCTGTATGAAATTGGCCGGGACGGAAAAACCATACCGGCCCTGGCCCAGCCCACCAAGATGGGGCACCTGTTCCTGCTCAACCGGGAAACGGGCGAACCCCTGTTCCCGGTGGAGGAGCGAGCGGTCGCCGCCGGCGATGTGCCGGGTGAGTACTACGCCCCCACCCAGCCTTTTCCCAGCCTGCCCGGCACCCTGGTGCCCGAGACTATAGCCCCGGATACCGCCTGGGGCCTGACGCCCTGGGAGGAAAGCGCCTGCAGGGACCGCATCGCCGCCGCACGCTGGCAGGGCATTTTCACCCCGCCCAGTGTACAGGGCACCATCGCCTATCCCTTCCAGGGTGGCGGCAACAACTGGGGCTCTCCCGCCATCGACCCGCAGCGCAAGATCATTGTGCTGCGCACCAGCCATATCGCCGGCATCATCCACCTGATACCGCGGGCCGAATGCGACCAGCACCCGGGCGCTCACCCACAGGAGGGCACCCCCTACTGCGTGACCCCTGAGATTCTGCTGTCGCCCTGGGGTCTGCCCTGCACCGCACCGCCGTGGAATACCCTGGACGCGATAGACCTTACCAGCGGCCAGAAAATGTGGAGCGTGCCGCTGGGTACCACCCGCGACATGGCGCCCTTTCCGTTCTGGTTTTTCCAGGGCACTCCGGGTATCGGTGGCCCGACTGTCACCGGCTCCGGCCTGGTGTTCATCGCCGGCTCCGGCGACCACTACTTCAGGGCATTCAGCACTATTTCCGGTGAGGAACTGTGGCGTACCCGCATGCCCACAGGCAGCGCCGCCACACCCATGACCTACCTGGCTGAGGATGGCCGGCAGATCGTGGTTATCGCCGCCGGCAGCCACTGGAGCAGCCCGTCCGGCGCTGCCGATCACCTGCTCGCCTATGCCCTGCCGGGGCGCGCGGCACCCAAAACCCAATCATCCCGGGATTAAATACCATGCAAACAGTCACCGTCAGCGGCGCGACCGTAACACCCTCGAAAATCGTCTGTATCGGCCGCAACTACGTGGCCCATATCCTGGAATTGGGCAATGATCTGCCCGATGAGATGGTGGTGTTCAACAAGCCCAACTCAGCCATCGGCACGGTGCTGCACTCGATGGCGGGGGGCGAGGCCCTCCACTTTGAAGGCGAGATAGTCCTGCTGGTCAGGGGCGGGGAATTTGCCGCCGTGGGCTTTGGCCTTGACCTCACCCGGCGGGAGTTACAGGGCAAGCTGAAGAAAAAGGGGCTGCCGTGGGAGCGGGCCAAAGCCTTTGACGGCGCCGCCGTGTTCAGCCAATTCGTGCCGCTGCCCCCGGACATCGGCAGCCTGGCGCTGCGGTTGGAGATTAACGGACAACCCCGCCAGGCCGGCGGGGTCGACCTGATGATTTACCCCCCTGCCACCATCCTGGGGGAACTGCGCAAATTCACCACTCTGGAGGACGGCGACCTGGTCATGACCGGCACGCCCGAGGGTGTGGGTGCTGTCCACCGGGGCGATCGCTTCGAGGGCAGCATACTGGCGGGCGACAAGGTCCTGGTGAGCGCCGCCTGGGAAGCGCAGTAGTCGCCACCCCGGCAGCGCCGACAAAAAAATGCCGATTGTTAAGTTCACGTTTTTGCAGTAGTTTCTAGCCACCCCTGAAAGTGTGCGAGTGGGAGACCATGCATACAATCCTGCGTTTGGATGTGGCTGGCCAGCCGCGCGGCTGGATCACTGTCCACGAGGCGATTTCCGCCTACGCCAAAGGCGATGTCATTTACGGCATCGGGGCCACCCTGCCGCCGTATTTTGGCGGAGTACAGCGACTCACAGGGGTTCGCTCCCGCATAGAGTTGCAACCCATTGTCGCCATCCAGGGCAGAATTCTCAACGGCTTCAGTCCGCCCCTGTGCAACCGCACCCTGTTTCGCCGCGACGATCATCGCTGTCTCTACTGCGGCCAGCAGTATGCCCGTGCGGACCTGACTCGCGACCATGTGCTGCCCACGTCCCGGGGTGGTACTGACCGCTGGGAAAACGTGGTCGCAGCCTGTAAGCGCTGCAACTGGCAGAAGGACAATCGCACCCCCGAGGAGGCGCATATGCCCCTGCTGGCCATTCCCTTCAAGCCCAATCCCTTCGAATGGCACTTTCTCGCCAAGGACCGCATACTCGCTGATCAGATGGACTACCTGTCGCAGCAGTTTCGCGCGCTGCGTGCCTGGGCGAGCTGACAAACTGCCCCGCGGCCCCGGGCCCGCACAAAAGTTATACGTGCTGAAAATCCCGCCCCGATTACGGCTATAATTGCCACTACCGTTAGCGCCTGTGTACACGGCCCATCTCTTCACGAAGGGGAGCAATCCATTGTCCAGCGAATACCAAAGCGCCATCCATTCCATGATGCGGCAGATGGACAAATCGGTTATCGGCCAGGAGGAGGTAGTTCGCACCCTTACCCTGGCGCTGTTGTGCAATGGCAATGTCCTGCTCGAGGGACTGCCGGGCACGGCCAAAACCCGCTCCATCAAAACCCTGTCGCAGGTGCTGCAGGCGAAACTGGGCCGCATCCAGTTCACCCCGGACCTGCTGCCCTCTGATGTCACCGGCAATGAAATCTACCAGGACAACCAGGGCAAATCGGAGCTGATATTCCAGCCGGGGCCTATCTTCAGTGAACTGGTGCTGGCGGACGAGATCAACCGCGCGCCCGCCAAGGTGCAGTCGGCATTGCTCGAGGCCATGGAAGAGCGCCAGGTAACAGTGGCGGGCAAGAGCTACAGATTGCCCGAACTGTTCATGGTGCTGGCCACGCAGAATCCCATAGAACAGGAGGGCACCTACCCGCTACCGGAAGCGCAGATGGACCGCTTCCTTATGAAGATTTCGGTGGATTACCCGCAGGCGGGGGCGGAACTTGAGATAGTGCGCTTGCTGCAGGCGGAGGAGGGCCGGCAGGGCGATACGCTGGACATGATTTCCCAGGACCACATCTTCACAGCCCGCTCCGCTATCCAGCAGATGCGGGTCGCGGCACCGGTTGAGCAGTATATCGTCGACCTGGTCATGGCCACCCGCCGGCCTGCGGAATTCGGCGACAAGCTCGGCCACTGGATCGACTCCGGTTCCAGTCCGCGCGCCAGCATCGGCTTGCACCGCAGCAGTCGCGCAAGCGCCTGGCTGGACGGCCGCGACTACGTCACCCCGGACGACGTGCGCTCGGTGCTGCACGCGATCATGCGCCACCGCCTGATCATCAGCTATGACGCGCTGGCGGACCAGGTCACGCCGGATGCCATTATCGATGAGATCATCAAACAGGTCGCCGTGGGCTGAGCCGGTGACCGCTCCCGATGGCGATGACATCTATACCAGCCTGCGGGCGCTGATGCGGCTGCGCTACAGCGCGCGGGGCTTCAGCTACCTGCCTCACCAGCCGGTGCGTTCGCTGCTGAGCGGGCGCAAGCGCTCGCGCCTGCGCGGCCGCGGCCTCGATTTCGACGAGCTGCGCAACTACCGTCCCGGCGACGATATTCGCACCATGGACTGGCGCGTGACAAACCGCACCGGCAAACCCCATGTGCGGGTGTACACCGAAGAGCGCGACCGGCCGGTGGTCGTCGTAGTAGACCAGCGCCTGCCCATGTTCTTCGGCAGCAGGGTGAAGATGAAGTCGGTTATCGCCGCGGAAGTCGCCGCCCTCACCGCCTGGCGGGTGCTGGGCGTGGGCGACCGGGTGGGCGCGATCCTGTTCAACGACAGCCGCAGCCTGGAAATCAAGCCCACCCGCAACCAGCGCCGGGTAATCGGCTGGCTGGGCGATCTCGCCACCATGAATAACGAACTGTCGATCGCGCCGGGCCAGAGCAGCAACCCCGCGGGCCTGACCGACGCGTTGCGTATGCTCGAGCGCAGTATCGGCCACGATTACCTGGTGGTGCTGATTTCTGATTTTCACGGCTGGAACGATGACGCGCTCAAGACCATCTGCCGTATCAACCAGCACAACGATATCCTCTGCGCCCTGGTGTACGACCCGCTGGAGCGGGATATTTCCGGCGCGAGCAAGCTGGTGGTGAGTGACGGCAGGCTGCAGCTGGAAATCGACCCCGACCAGCAGGAGCTGGGCAAGAAATTCGAGGCCAGCTTCGAAAGCTCATATGCCCATGTGCAAAGCGAGCTCAAGCGCCACCATATCCTGGTGATGCCAGTCGATACCGTAACCCCGGTCACCCGCCAGTTGCAGGAAAAACTGGGTGGCCAGAGAGTGTTGCAGTGAGCGTATCGCTATGAGTGCGCCGCCGCTGCCGGAGGCCTTCGGCAACTACGCCCTGGGGGATTTCGTCGAAGTGGTCTCGCCCGCGGCCATCAGTTGGTGGCCCCAGACCGCCGGCTGGGCGTGGCTGGGCGCCATACTCACCGGTCTGGTCGCATACCGCGCCTGGCGGGCATTGCATCGCTGGTATCGCAACCGCTACCGACGCGAGGCAGTTGCGCGCCTTGAGCGGCTGGCGGCGGCCGCCAATGCCGACAACCTGGTGGCCGATATCAATCGCCTGCTCAAGCTGACCGCGCTGGTCGCCTATTCCCGCGAGCAGGTGGCCCGCCTGTCGGGGGAGGAATGGGTGAGCTTTCTCAACCGCTGCTGCCTGGCGCCGCCCTTTTCCCCCGACCAGGCTGAACTGCTGGCACTGGCGGGGTATACCAGCAGGGCGATAGAGGGCGACACCGGCCGCCAGTTGCTGACCGCGAGCCTGGCCTGGGTGCGCGAACACGAGAACCCGCGGGATGCTTGAGCTGGCGCATCCCTGGGCCCTGGTGCTGCTGGCGCTACCGCTACTGATGCGTCTCCTGCCCGCGTACAGGGAGAGCAGGGACTCCATCCGGGTACCGTTTTTCGACAAACTGGTGGAGCTGAGCGAGCAGCGTCCCGAAACCGGCGCCACGGTCCTGCAGCGGGATCTCGCCCAGCACTTCCTGGTGAACTTCATGTGGCTGTGCCTGGTGCTGGCGGCGGCCAAGCCGGAATGGATTGGGCCGCCGATCGAACAGCAGAAATCGGGCCGTGACCTGATGATCGCGGTCGATCTGTCCGGTTCCATGGCAACCGCGGACTTCACTTTGCCGGACAGCCGCAACGTCGATCGGCTGGAGGCGGTCAAGTACGTGCTGGCTCAACTGGGGGACCAGCGCGCGTCGGACCGGCTGGGCCTGATCGTGTTCGGCAACGCGCCTTACCTGCAGAGCCCCTTCACTGACGACCACCAGATATGGGCCCAGTTGCTGGCAGAAACACAAATCGGCATGGCCGGCCAGAGCACGGCGTTCGGCGACGCCATTGGCCTGGCCATCAAACTGTTCCGGGAAAGCGATTCCGCCAACCGGGTGCTGATCATACTCACCGATGGCAACGACACCGGCAGCATGGTACCCCCGGTGGATGCGGCCAGGGTGGCCGCCAGCCAGGACATTCGTATCTACACCATCGCCATCGGCGACCCGGCAACAGTGGGCGAAGAAGCGCTGGACACCGACACCCTGCAGCGGGTGTCCGAAATTACCGGGGGCCGTTACTTCCAGGCCTTTGACCGCGAGCAACTGGCCAGTGCCTATGAGGCCGTTGACGCACTCGAACCCGAGTTGTACGAAACCATCAGCTTCCGCCCCCGGCAGAGCCTGCACTGGGTACCGGTGGGTGCGGCCCTCGTTCTGTACCTGATTTACCACGGCGCCGGCGCGTGGCGGACGTGGCGCCGGCTGAGGTCAGCCCGTGCTGCCTGATTTCGCCGCCCTGGAATACTTGCATTTCCTGCGTCCCGCCTGGGCGCTGGCGATTATTCCCTGGCTGGTCATCACGCTGATACAGAAACGGCGCCAGACCAGCCGCGAAATGTTCGGCGGTATCATCGCGCCCCACCTGCTGGAACACCTGAGGCTGCAGCGCTTCGATGCGCGCTGGCTCAATCCCGTCAACCTCACGCGCCTGATTTCTGTGCTCCTGCTGGTGATGCTGATGGGACCGAGCTGGCGCCAGCAGCCCTCGCCCCTGAGCCAGGATGAAGCCGCGCTGCTGATCCTGCTTGACGTGTCCTCATCCATGCAACAAACCGACATACAGCCCAGCCGCCTGCAGCGGGCAAAGCAGAAAATCGGCGATCTGCTGGCCCTGCGCCCCGACCGGAAAGCGGCCCTGATTGTCTACGCCGGCAGCGCCCACACCGTGTTATCCCTGACCGCCGATCAGGAAATACTCAAGCAGTACCTGGCGGCCATCACCCCCGCCATCATGCCCCGCGCCGGCAAATTCCCGGAGTACAGCCTGCCCCTGGTAGAAGACGCGCTGCGGGAATCCGGCGCCCCGGCCACGGTGGTGTTATTCACCGACGGCCTGGGCGGGGGCAGTGCCGGCGAGTTCGAACGCTTTTTTGAACAAACCGGAGACCAACTGTTGATCGTCGGCGTCGGCACCGAGCGACAGGAGACCGGTCTGGCGCCGCTGGAACGCCGCTCGCTGGCACAGCTGGCCAGCGCGACCGGCGGCAGTTACCTGGACATCACGGTCGATGACGGCGATGTGCGCACGCTCAACCGCCGCATCGACAGCCACTATGTGGTTATCCAGGACAGTGCCCTGCCCTGGCTCGACAGTGGCTATGTGCTGGTATTCCCCGCCATGGCGCTGTTCCTGATGTGGTTCCGGCGGGGCTGGACCCTGACCTGGACCTGGCTGCTGGTTCCCCTGCTGTTGACGGGCAACCCCCAGCCCGCACAGGCGCAAGCGACTGCCGCCCAAACCGGTGCATGGCCACCGCTGCAGTGGTTTGCCGACTTGTGGCTCACCGCGGACCAGCAGGGCCGCCTGCTGCTGCAGGGCGGTGACTACCGGTCGGCCGCGGCCCATTTCGACGACCCGATGTGGAAGGGGCTGGCCTACTACTACGCTGAGGATTTCATGCTCGCGGCGGAGTACTTTTCCCGCAGCGACAGCGATGACGCGCTGTTCAACGAGGCCAATGCGAGAGCCCAGGCCCGTGACTACCTGCGTGCAGCCAGCCGCTACGACCGCCTGCTGGCCCGCAACCCCGACTACCCCGGCGCCCGCCGGAACCGGCAGCGGGTGCAGGCGCTGATCGACGAGATCAACCGGCTCAGCGAAAGCCAGCAGGCGGAACCCGGCGTCAGCGGTGAGGACAAGGAGCTGGGCAGCGACGACGCCATTCCTGCCCAGGGCGCCGAGGAGCTCACCTGGGAACAGGCGAAGACCGTGAAACTGACGGCGGACCAGATCCTGGAGGACCCCGCCACCGGCGAGATGTGGCTGCGCAGCGTGCAGCAGGACCCGTCCAACTTCCTGGCCATCAAGTTTGGCATGCAGTTGCAGCAGGAGGAGGGTCGCGAATGACGCGCCGGGTTCGATCTGCCGTGTGGCGCGGCTCGCTGCTGATGCTGCTGGTGTCGGCCGCGGCTGCCGTATACGGCGCTGCCATGACCCCCAGCCAGCTGGTCGCCGACGGCCGCCTGGAAGTGGACGCCAGGCTGGCGACGACCGGTACCATTGTGCCCGGTCAGAAACTGACGCTGGTCCTGAAAATTGCCACCGACCGCTGGTTCAGCGGCGGCACACGCATCAGCCTGCCTGAAGTGCCGGGGCTGGTGACTCTCCAGACCGAGCAGTTTGCCGCCAACGCCAGTGAGCGACGCGGCGACCAGGACTGGGTAGTACAGCGCTGGAGCCTGGACGTCTATCCCCAGCGGGCGGGGGTCTTCACCGTGCCGCCGATTACCGCACGGGTGCAGGTCAACGCCGGCGAGGCGGGTGACGTAGAGGGTACGATCAGGAGTCCGGCAGTGGAATTTACCGTCACCCTGCCCGCCGCCCTGGCCGATGTGGCGCAGTGGGTGGCCGCGCCGGAGTACACCGTCAGCCAGATTTTCGACCGCTCCCTGGAAAACCTGCAGGTGGGAGACGCGTTCGAACGGGAGATCGTATTCGAGGCCAGCGATGTCATGGCGATGATGCTGCCGACGGTTGCCGCCGGGCAGATTCCAGGACTGGCCGCCTACCCGGCGCCGCCCGTACTCGACAACACCAGTAACCGGGGCCAGGTCAGGGCGAGCCGCCGGCAGCGCATCAGCTACGTGGTCGAGGCCGGGGGACAATACCAGCTGCCAGCAATGGATTTCTTCTGGTGGGACACCAGCCGGGGAGAACTGCAGGTACTTTCACTGCCCGCGACCGAGGTCAGCGCGGGGGCAGGCGCGGCGACCGGGCCGGAACATAGCGCGCGAGCCCTGTCACCGCGCCAGCTGCTGTTGGCAGCGGCGGGCATTGCCCTGCTGGCAGGCCTGTTCTGGCTGGCGCGCAGGTTTTTTCCCCTGCAGGCGCTGCTCTCCCTGCGGTCGGCCCTCACCGCGCTGCGGCGGAAAATTCACACCCTGCGGCAGCCGGCACTGCCGGAGCGCCTCAACCCCGGTGGTAGCGCTGGGGAGTAAATGGCATACGTGTGACCACAACCGGCAACACCGTGCCACGCACATCGACGCCGAGTTCGGTGCCGGGCTCACCCAGCGCCCGCTCTACATATGCCATGGCAATAGGCCCGCCCGCACTGGCGCCGTAGCAGGCCGAACTGACAACGCCCACCTGGCGGCCCTGGCCATCCAGCACAACCTGACCGTCACGCACGGGGCGCTTGCCTGCCACCGCCAGGCCGACCCGGCGCAGCGGCGCACCGGCAACCATGCGCTGGAAAATCACTTCCGCCCCCGGAAAACCGCCCGCCCGCGCGCCATCGGGCCGGCGCGCCTTACTGATCGACCACATCAAACCCGCCTGTACCGGGTCGATATCTACCGTCAGCTCATGGCCGTACAGGCACAACCCGGCTTCCAGGCGCAGCGAATCCCGCGCACCCAGGCCAACAGGCAGCACCGCGCTGTGCGCGAGCAGCAGCCGGGCCAGCGTTTGTGCCTGTGCGGCAGGCACCGAAATTTCAAAACCGTCCTCCCCGGTGTAGCCGGAGCAGGTGATGTATACGTCGACACCATCGATCTGAGCATGGCAGCCCTGCATGAACACCAGGCCCGCCACGGCCGGGCACAGCCTCTCCATCACCGGCCGCGCGCCCGGACCCTGCAGGGCCAGCAATGCCTGTTCATGCAGCACTGTGAGCAACTGGCCATCCAGGTGGGCCCGCAGGTGGGCGACATCCTGCTCCTTGCAACCGGCGTTCACCACCAGGAAGAAGGTCTCGTCATCCCAGCGGGTGATGATGAGGTCGTCGAGTACACCGCCGCGCTCATTGGTAAACAACGCGTAGGTCTGGCGGTTGATCCCCAGCCCCGCCACATCCACCGGCACCAGGGACTCCAGCAGGGCGGCTGTCCCAGCCCCTTTCAGGACCACCTGCCCCATATGGGAGACATCAAACAGGCCGGCGGCGGCACGGGTGTGCAAATGCTCCTTGATAATCCCAGTGGGGTACTGCACTGGCATATCATAGCCGGCGAAGGGCACCATTTTGGCACCCAGCTCCCGGTGCAGCGCGTCCAGCGGTGTGGTCAACAGGGTCACGATTCAATCCTCCGCCGGCAGTGGCAACATCGATCCGGACGCCACTCTAACCAGCTGCGGAAACAGGCGCAAGGCAAAGACCCGAAAGTGCGGGAGGCAGATAAGGCCTTGGTGCCGGGCGCCGACACGGGGATAATCACCCCGACGCCGAGACACAGGATACAACCCGGGTGATTTCCCCTGACAGCAGCGCAGACACCATCAGCCTGATCGGCATGCCCGGCGCCGGCAAGAGCACCGTGGGTGTAGTGCTCGCCAAGCTCAGCGGCCTGCGCTTTGTCGATACCGACCTGGATATCCAGGTGCGCGCGGGGGCTACCCTGCAGCAGCTGCTGGAACGCGACGGCTACCTGCGGTTGCGGGAACTCGAGCAGGAAGTACTGCTGTCCATCGATCTGGGCGGTGCGATCATCGCCACCGGCGGCAGCGCGGTCTATAGCAATGACGCTATGCACAGGCTCAAGGCGGCGGGGCCGGTGGTCTACCTCGAGGCCAATCTGGCCATGCTGCAACAGCGGGTGGCGGCCGCCCCGCTGCGGGGCATCGCCTGCGATGCCAGCCAGGGCTACGCGGATATCTTCGCCGAGCGCACCCCGCTGTACCGGCGCTACGCCGACCTTGTTGTCGACGCTGGCGGCGGCACGGCGGAAGCCGTGGCGGTGGCGATATTGCGGGGCCTGGGTCGGGCGCCCTAGCCCGATGGCGCAGACCGCGCCGGAACTCCCATCCGGTCACTCCTTTGCTTTCACCCGTGTCACTTCAGGCGTGGACGCGTCCGGACGTGTCCAATCGGTAGCTGCCGGGGACAGCCATGCCCGCAACCGCATACCGCGCCCGCCAAAACGCGCTGGCACGGGAATTGCTTTAAGTCATTCAAGGCGGCCTGCCGGGGGTGCAAAACGAGCCACGGACGGCCACCACAAGGATGTGGGGTAGAGCACAGGACTGCCAGGGATGGCAGGCAGGCCGCCGATTACCGCTCCGCGCAGTCGTTTGGCGCGGCATTCGGTAAGGTAATTTGTAAAAAATTTCTTAAAAAAAACATTTACACACCCAAAACCCTGAGTGATATTGCCGCGAAATGCCTGTATCCAATCATCCGGAGGTGATTTATGGCGGAACGCAATCAGGACAGTGTCGCAGCGGAGCCGGTAGACGATTTTTTTGAGCCGGTTATCGGCGATTTGTCCGACGATGACCTGCAGGACCTGGTACCGGTTTCATCTGAAAAGCAGCGCCTGGCAGCCAAGCGCCGCCGCGCCGAGCAGCGACTGGAAGAGCGCCGCCTGCGGGATGAGCTCGGCTACTACGATCTGCAACTGGACGACTTCTAAGCCCGGCCACCTTCCCGGCGCCCCCCGGGGCGCCGACCAGCACTGTCCCCGACCTGCGTCATTAGCAGATACGTTACCTCTTACTGTCACACCCCGCAGCCTACCCGAATCCGCAACAGGCTATTGAGACCGGCCCGGTGCAGCCAGCGCAACCCGGCCGCGCTTGACGTCATGTCAGGACCGCAAACAGTGGGCAAATCGCGGTCATTCCTATACATTCCGGAAAACACACTGGTTCAGGAGATCGCCGTTTGCAACGCCCCGTCTGGCTGCTCAGCATGGATTCCGAGCAATTCAATGCCCCGCCCACCACCACGGCCGCCCTGGTCGCGTATTTTCGCCGGTATGGCGACAGCGCTGCCGCTACCGCCACTGAGTTGGTGCACTTCCAGTCCGGCGCCGACATCGCCGGCTGGCTGGCGCGCTGGCGGCAGGAGTGCCTGCCAACAGCCGCGCAGGCCCTGCAATCGGGATTGAGCCCGGTCGTGGGTTTCAGCTTCTACACCTGGAACGCCGCTGAATTTCTCGCCCTCGCGGCGGAACTGAAACAACTCCTACCCGGACTGTTGGTTGTCGCGGGAGGACCCCATGTGCAACAGGCCGGGGATTACCTGGGCATTGACCCCATTGACGTTATTTTCCTGGGCGAGGCCGAGGTCAGCTTCCAGCAATTCCTGGATTGCCCGGACCGGGCCGGCTGGGCCGATATCGACGGGCTGGCATTCCTGGACGGCACCACCATGGTCACCACGCCCGCCCGGGAGCGCTGCCGCGAACTGGAGCGCTTCCCCTCTCCACTGGATGTGCTGACGCTGACCGACGCCACCGGTGCTCCGCTGTACGAATCCATCGCCTATGAAACCAGCCGCGGCTGTCCTTTCAAGTGCGCTTTTTGCGAATGGGGAACCGGCGCCATCGGCAGCAAAATGTACCAGTGGCCCCTGCAGCGAATCCGCGATGACTGGGAGGCCATCGTCGCAGCCGGTATAAAGAACATCTGGCTGGCAGATTCCAACTTTGGTGCCCTTAAACTGGATCGCGACAAGGCGGAGTTGATTGTGGCGCTCAAGCAGCGCACAGGGCTGCCGCTGTCGTTCGCCACTTCCTGGTCGAAGAAACACAGCCGGCAGGTACAGGAGATCGCGCTGCTGCTGCACCGCAACCGCCTGCTGCCCCACTACCAGCTGGCCCTGCAAACCCTGACACCGGAAGCGCTGCGCCTGAGCAATCGCCAGAACATGGGCTCAAATGAATACGGGCCGATCGCCAAGTCCATGGCGGAGCAGGGGGTGCCTATCGCGGCGGAATTGATCTGGGGCCTGCCAGGCGACAACCTGGCGGATTTCGAACGCAACCTGGACCAGCTGCTCGCCACCTTTCCCAACATCAATATTTTTGGCTACACCCTGCTGCCAGGCACGGAATTCTATGCCCGGCGGGATGAATACCTCATCGAAGCCATCCCGGTAGCCGGTTACGGCAAAGCCAAGGGGGAATACGTGGTGGGCTGTCACAGTTTCAGCCGCGACGAGGGCGAAGAGGGCTATTTCCTGATCACAGCCCACATCCTGCTGGTACACGGACACATCATGCCACTCACTACCCGCCTGCTGGCGCTGGCAGGTGACGTGCCGGTGTCACCCCTGCTCAGGGATATCCTGCGTGAGCTGGTCGAACTGCTACGGCCGGGGCTGGGGGACAGCAGCCTGGCAGACAGGATGTCGGTTTATGAGCAGCGCGACCGGCTCTACCTCGCCGCCCTCGCCCAGCGGCAGTTGTTATACCGGACCGCGGCCGCGACCCTTGAGCGGCACTACCGCGATCAGGGCAAGAACCCGGAGGCGGCGCTGCAGGCGCTGTGGCTCGACGAAGCCCTCTGCCCGCGCCACGGCGGGGAACATACCCTGCAGTCACACTTTGGCTATGACGCGCACGCGGTGCAGCGCGCGCTCGCCGCCATGGAGCTGCCGCCAGCGTCGCCCGAGCTGGCGGGAGACTGGACCCTGCAGATTCACCACCCGGGTGGTGTCGGGGAAATCCTGCACAGCGCCGATGGCGGCAGTTGGCTGGGCGGCTCCATCACGCTGGCGCAGCAGGGAGCACCCGGCGCGCCACGCCATGAAAACGCTTCAGAACGCCCGATAGTAGCGTTAGCATAAACCGTCGGATAACCAGAGAGCCCAGCCCATGCCCGAAATCAAACGCGAAGTACGCCCGATCGAGGTCAATTACGTCTGCGACACCTGCGGCCAGGGTATGATGGTCCGGTCCGGCGAAATGGATCCCGTCAGCGGCGACATCGAACACCGCTGCCTGATCTGCAACCACCTGCAATCGTTCCAGTGGCGGGAATACCCGCGGATCGTTCACATCGGGCTGGATGAGGACATCTGAGATCGCAACCGCGCCAGGCCCTCGGCACTGGCCTCGAAACTACCGTACTCGGTCACCAGGGCGGTCACCAGGGCCGCCGGGGTAATATCGAAGGCCGGGTTGTGGGCCCTGGCGCCACTGCCGGCGAGCACCAACTCCTGCCGCTGGCCCCGTGCGTCAACGCCGGTCACGGCGAGTACTTCGCTTTCGGTCCGCTCCTCGATGGGTATGTCATCACCGCTGGCACAGCGCCAGTCAATGGTGGATTCCGGCAACGCCGCGTAGAACGGCACACCGTTGGCGCGGGCCGCCAGCGCCTTGAGATAGGTGCCGATCTTGTTGCAGACATCGCCGTTGGCGGCGGTGCGATCGCTGCCCACCAGCACACAGTCCACAGCGCCGCGACGCAGCAGCTGGCCACAGCTGTTGTCCGCCACCAGGGTGCAGGGCACACCCGCCCGCTGCAGCTCCCAGGCCGTCAGGTGCATGCCCTGGTTGCGCGGCCGGGTTTCGGAAACCCAGACGTGCACCGGGATACCCGCGGCATGCGCCTTGTAGATCGGCGCCAGCGCCGTACCCCATTGCACGGTTGCCAGCCAGCCGGCGTTGCAGTGAGTCATGATGTTCAATGGGCCGGCAGGCTTTATTGCCCGCAATAACAACAGGCCATGCTCGCCGATACGTGCGCAATTCGCGATGTCCCGGGTGCGCAGCAGCTGGGCTGCAGCCAGCGCCGCAGCCGCCCGGTTCGGCGGTTCCAGGTCGTGCACCGCCGCCGTCACGGCCTCCAACGCCCAGCGCAGGTTGACCGCCGTCGGGCGTGTCGCCAGCAGGGCAGCGCTGGCGCGCTGGAGGTGTTCCATTGTGGGGTTGAGCGCCAGCGCCTGGGCCAGGCCGAACGCCGCCGTAATACCTATCAACGGCGCGCCGCGCACCTGCATGGTGCTAATGGCATGGCAGTAGGATTCGAGACTTTGCAACTCGCACCAGTGCAATCCATGAGGCAGCAGAGTCTGGTCTATGATCTCCACGACCTGGCGTTCGGCATTCCAGCGCAGGCTGCACAACGCTTCAGTGGGGGGCACGGAGAGCGTCACGGCGGGCGATCGGTCAGGCGGCAACGGGGTGTTCTGATTCGGTTTCGTACTGCCACTCGAACACGTTGAGCTCGATGAAGATGAAAGCGAACAGCCACAGCGCGGCATCATAGAAATCGAGCCAATCTCCCGCATAGGCCCAGTAACCGGCACAGGCGAACAGGATCGCGTAAATGATCAACTTGGCTACCTTGGTGGCATTCATCACCTGGTCCGAGAGGTCGCCGCGCAGCTGCAGGCGTACCTCCACCTCCAGCACAACCACCACCAGCAGCCAGTCGGCCGCGTTGATCACGTCCACCCAGGCGAGCATTTCGGCAGAGCGCAGGGTTTGTTCGTCCACCAGGATATTGAAGCCATCCAGCGTGAACACCGGTTGGCCCAGGCCGGCGCAATTGATGGCATCCAGCGGCACGTACTCGTCGAGGTCGACCAGCAGGGAATAATCGCCTCCCGCCAGGGAACAGACGTCCGCCACCGACAAGGGGGAGACCTGGTAGAGGGTCACCAGCTCCTGGTAATAACCGGTGAAGGCGTAGACCAGGGCGATATAGCACAGGCCCCGCAGGCCGTGCAGGCCCCACTTGACCAGGCCGTGGATACGGCGGTCGCTGAGCACCGCCGTTTCCAGCTCAAACATCAGCAGCAGAATGACCCAGGCCGCGGTATCAATCGTGGCGGAAAAGGCCTGGATCAGCTGGCCCGGCTCTATCCCGTCGGCAAAGGTAAAAGACAGGGCGAGCAGTTCTTCCTGCAGGAACAGGTAGATATTGAAACTGAGCAGCAGGTAAACGATGTATTTGGCGATTTTGAACAGACGGAACCGGGCACTGTTGCCGAAGTACGTGTTGCCGTCCGCCATCAGTTCGCCCATGACATCACACCTGCAGCAACAGGTGTTCCCTCTCCCAGGAACTGATCACCTGGTTGAACTCCTCGAACTCGTCCAGCTTCACCGCGGCATAAGCCTGCAGGAACAGGTCACCAAACACTTCCTGCACCTCCGGCGAATCCTGCAGGTGGCGCAAGCCCTCCTCGAGGGTGCGTGCCACCTCCACGTCCTCTTCATTGGCGGTGCCCTGGTGGGGCGCCGTGGGCTTGAGCTTGCCCTTCATGCCGAGGTAACCGCTGGCCAGTGTTGCGGCGAAGGCCAGGTAGGGGTTGACGTCGGCACCGGGGAAGCGGTTCTCGACCCGTGTATTTTCGGGCTCGCACTGGGGCACCCGGAATGCGGTGGTGCGGTTATCGACGCCCCAGTTGAGATTGATAGGGGCGGCAATGTCCGGCGCCAGGCGTCGGTAGGAATTGACATTCGGCGCGTACAGGCTGATCAACTCGGGGGTATAGCGCTGCAGGCCGGCGATATAACTGAGAAAGGCATCGGAGTGTCGGCCCCTGCGATCGGCAAATATATTCTTGCCCGTGCCGGCGTCCAGCACGCTCTGGTGTATATGCATGGCACTGCCCGGCTCCGCCTTCATGGGCTTGGCCATGAATGTCGCATAGATCCCGTGCTTGTAGGCAGTTTCGCGCACGGTCCGCTTGAAGGTGAATACCTGGTCGGCCAGGTTCAGCGCCTCGCCATGAAGGAAATTGATCTCCATCTGGGCAGCGCCGTTTTCATGGATCAGTGTATCGACCTGCAGCTCCTGCGCGGTGGCAAACTCGTACATGTCCTCCACGAAGTCCTCAAACTCCGCGACCGCGTCGATGCTGTAAGACAGCCGCGATGACTCCTTGCGACCCGATCTTCCCTTGGGCGCCGACAGCTCATAGTCCGGGTCCAGGTTTTTGCTGACAAGGTAAAACTCCACTTCCGGTGCCACCACGGGCTTGAGACCTTCCGCCTCGTACAGGGACAGCACCTTGCGCAGGATATTGCGGGTCGCCAGGGGATGGGGTTTGCCATCCATGGTATAGCAGTCGTGAATGATCTGGGCGGTACGCTCGCGCGCCCAGGGCACGACTCGCATGGTATTGGCGTCGGGCCGGAGGATCATATCTGCATCGGTTGGTTCGACGAAGTCCCAGTGGCTGTCGGAGTACTCCCCGGTCACGCTCTGGATCATGATGCTTTCCGGGAGCCGGGGATTGCCCCTGCTGAGAAACTGGTGGGCCGGGATAAACTTGCCGCGCGCGCTGCCGGTCATATCCGGCACGAGCACTTCAACTTCGGAAATTTTGTGGCGCTTCAGCCAATCCTTGATGGCCTTCGTTTCAGCGTCCATACAACCCTCTGGTGACCTAAAGTCGCCAGTATCGCAGTACAGGAAAGTTCTCTTCAAGGCTTTTCCGATAGCCTACCCCTAACGTGTTATGCCTCAGCACGGCTACAAAACGGTATAGTTGCGGCATGCAAAATCAAGCTCATGTCGACTCCTGGTATGCCGCCACTGCCAACCTGAAACTGGATCTCCCACCACTGCAGGGAGCGGTAGTTACCGATGTTTGTGTGATCGGCGCGGGCTATACCGGACTGTCTGCCGCCATCCACCTGCGCCAGCTCGGTTACAGCGTTACCGTGCTGGAGGCGAACAAAATTGGCTGGGGGGCGTCCGGACGCAACGGCGGGCACGTCGGCACCGGCCAGCGACTCGACCAGGAGCAGCTGGAAAAATGGTTGGGATTGGACCACGCCAGGGCGCTGTGGGCACTGGGCCTGGAGGCCGTGGACACGGTCTGCCAGCTGATCGAACAACACGACATTGATTGCGAGCTGAAGCAGGGCAACCTGCATGTCGCATCCAAGGCCAGTGACATCGCCAGCCTGCCGGGTGAAGTGGAACACCTGCAAAAAGTCTATGATTACCAGCAGATTCGCTATGTCGACGCCGCCGAGCTGAAGCAGATGACCTCGGCCCGGGGGTTCGGCGGGGCGACGCTGAACAGCGGTTGCCGCCACCTGCACCCGCTCAACTACGCACTGGGCCTGGCGCGGGCCGCGCTGGCGCTGGGCGCCCAACTGCATGAGGGCAGCAGGGTGTTGTCCTACACCGAGGGCGAGAAAGTCTCGGTAAAAACTGATCGCGGAGAAGTGCGGGCCCGCTTCCTGGTGGTGGCGTGCAATGGCTATCTCGAAAAGCTCGAGCCGCGCACCGCCGGCCACATCATGCCCATCAACAACTACATGCTGGCCACCGAGCCCCTGTCGGAGGAACTGGCGCGTCGCCTTATCCGCGACGACACATCCATTTCCGACAGCCGCTTCGTGATCAATTACTGGAAACTCTCAGCGGACAACCGACTGCTGTTTGGCGGGGGGGAATCCTACAGCAGTCGATTCCCGGCCGATCTCAAGGGCTTTGTCCGCAAGTACATGTTGCGCGTTTACCCCGAGCTGGCCGATACGCGCATCGATTACGGCTGGGGCGGAACCCTGGCCATTACCCTCAAGCGCATGCCCGATTTCGGCCGGCTCTCGCCCAACACATTTTACGCCCACGGCTATTCCGGCCACGGCGTGCCCATTGCGACGCTCGCCGGCAAACTGTTGGCGGAAGTCATCAGCGGCACCGCCGAGCGCTTCGATGTCATGGCCAGCGTACCTCCCAGCCGCTTTCCCGGCGGCACCCTGCTGAGGTGGCCGGGACTGGTGGCCGGCATGCTGTTTTACAAGCTCAGGGACAGTATCGGCTGACCGGCGCAACCCGCCTCGGGGAGCGCGCTGTCGCAACCCGGGTTATCGGTCGCTGATACAGCCGGGCGATTCATTGCTAGAATGCCCCCCACCGCCTGGACCGGCCTGTTAATCCTGGACTGCCCCCGTGATACCGAAAACCCTGGCAATACGCCCACAGGACGACTGGCAAAGCCAGTTGCGCAATGTCGTCAGCTCGGCCCGGGAGTTGCTCGACCTGCTGGCGCTGCAACCGGCGGATGTAAACTACGCCGACGCCGCCTGCCGGGATTTTGCCCTGAAAGTGCCGCGGGCATTTGTCGGGCGGATGCGGATCGGCGATCCCGCCGATCCGCTGCTGTTACAGGTGCTGGCCCGGGGGGAGGAAATGCGGGTGACGGCGGGGTTCAGCGAGGATCCGGTGGGGGAGACCGGCGCCGCCAATCCCACAAAGGGAATTATTCATAAGTACCACGGCCGCGTGCTGTTGATAGTCAGCAGCGGCTGCGCCATTAATTGTCGCTATTGCTTCAGGCGCCACTTTCCCTACGCGGACAACCAGAACAGCCGGCGGGAGTGGCGCGAGACGCTGGCGTATATTGCCGCCAATACCGATGTCAGTGAAGTCATCCTCAGCGGTGGCGACCCGTTACTGGCCAGTGATCAATACCTGGATGAACTGGTGACTTCGATTGCCGCCATCGGCCACGTGCGCCGCCTGCGTATTCACACCCGGCTGCCCGTGGTGATTCCCGATCGCGTAACCCCCGGGCTGCTCGACGCCATCAGCCGGCCGCACCTGCAGACCGTGGTCGTCATTCACTGCAATCACGCCAACGAGATCGACGCATCGGTTGACGCGGCGCTGGCGCGCCTGGCCGGACGCGGCATCACCCTGCTCAACCAGGCGGTTCTGCTGGCGGGAATCAATGATACGGCCCCGGCCCTGACCGCCCTCAGTGAGCGGCTGTTTGCGGCGGGGGTCATGCCCTACTACCTGCACCTGCTGGATAAGGTACAGGGCGCCGCCCATTTCGATGTACCCGAGGAGCGAGCCCGTGAGCTTATCGCTGAAACAGGCGCACTCCTGCCGGGCTACCTGGTACCGAAACTGGTGCGGGAGACGGCGGGAGCACCGTCAAAAAGTATCCTGGCGGGGTGAATTGGGGAGGAAGAGGCCAGGCAGCATGGCCGGGCTGCCCAATAACCGATCCGCCCGAGCACCCGTTTTATGATCGGACCATTCAGCGTCCGCAATGCGGGCGGATCTGTATTGGGCATCGGAAAGTGAATCCCAGTACCGTTTTTGCCGGCCATGTCGTGGGAATACGCGAGGTAGCTGACAGAATATGGCTGGTCAGTTTTATGGATTATGATCCAGGATACTTTGATGAGGAGGAGGCCCGGGTGGAACCCGCCACCAATCCTCTTGTACCGGAACGGTAAACCATGTGTCCGGAATACACCTTTGAAAATTGGTCGGTGTGAGAGGATTCGAACCTCCGACCCCTTCCTCCCGAAGGAAGTGCGCTACCAGGCTGCGCCACACACCGATTATTGAGGGCGCGCTACTATACCAAAAGAGTCAGGCGGAACCAATGCCTTCGCCATGGCGGCGATTATGCCGGCGGGCGTCAGTACACGCCCGCCCAGTGGGCCAGATACTGACTGAAGATACTCAGGCCCATCACAACCACAATCAGCAGTATCAGCAGGCGCAGCGGGCGGAACGGCTTGCGCTCGACCGCGTTGACACCGCGCTTGATAAACTCATCCACCCTGGCCTGGTCATCCGGGTACAACCGGTTCTGGTAGCTCTTGTCTTTGTCGTCTTTCATTTCCACTATCAAAAAAATGGGGAGAGAACAGCTAAACGTATTCTCTCCCCTTAAAGCAGGAAAGTCACCTGTTCGGGCGAGCTTTCCGAGCAGCAACTGATTGACTAGAGTTCGAACAGCTCTACCGGCATCTCCATCAGGTTATCAGGACCGGACACCATCGCAGTCTTGTGGCTGAGGGTACGCGGCAGCAGTCGATCGAAGTAGAAGCGGGCGGTCATCAGTTTCGCCTCGTAGAACGATACGTCCCCGTCCGCAGCAGCGATTTTTTTCCTGGCCAGTACGGCCATGCGCGCCCAGAAGTAGGCGAGGGTCACGTAACCGCTGTACATCAGGTAATCCACGGCAGCCGCCCCGGCGGCATCGGGATTCTGCATGGCGGACTCGCCGATCTTCATGGACAGCCCCAGCCATTCATCCTTGTAGGCCTTGAGCACGCTGATGAACTCGGCATCTTCAGGGCCATCGTTGGCGACACAGAACTCATCAATCAACGCGGTGAATCCGAGCAGCAATTTGCCGCCACTGCCGATGACCTTGCGGCCCAGCAAATCCAGCGATTGAATCCCGGTGGTGCCTTCGTACAGCATGGAAATCCGCGCATCGCGCACGATCTGTTCCATGCCCCATTCCCGGATGAAGCCGTGGCCACCGTAAATCTGGACACCGAGGTTGGCAGACTCAAAGCCGGCTTCGGTAACAAAGGCCTTGCCGATAGGCGTCAGCAGCGCCAGCAGCTCATCGGCCGCCTTGGCCCGCTTCTCGTCACCGCCGTCAACGATATCGCCCAATTGCGCCAGGAAGTACAGGAACGCGCGACTGCCCTCGGTAAACGCCTTCTGCGTCAGCAGCATACGGCGCACATCGGGATGGACGATGATGGGGTCAGCCGGACCGTCCGGGTTCTTGGGCCCTGTGAGGCTGCGCATGGCCAGGCGCTCGCGCGCATACATCAGCGCGCCGGTATAGGACAACTGGGCGTGCGCCAGCCCCTGAACCGCAGTCCCTATGCGGGCCGTGTTCATGAAGGTAAACATACAGTTCAGGCCCTTGTTGGGCGGCCCGATGAGATAGCCCGTGGCGCCATCAAAGTTCATCACACAAGTGGCGGAGCCCTTGATGCCCATTTTCTTTTCGATGGACGCGCAGGTAACCGCATTGCGATCACCGACACCCCCGTCGTCGTTCAGCGTGAACTTGGGCACGATGAACAGGGAGATACCCTTGGTGCCCTCCGGCGCATCCGGCAAGCGGGCCAGCACGATATGGACAATATTTTCGGCCATGTCGTGTTCGCCGGCGCTGATGAAAATCTTTGTTCCGGTGATGGCATAGCTGCCGTCGGCCCGGGGCTCGGCCTTGGTGCGCAACAGGCCCAGGTCGCTGCCGCAATGCGCTTCGGTCAGGCACATGGTGCCGGTCCAGGCGCCCTCGACCAGTTTGGTCAGGTATTTTTGCTTTTGCTCCGCGTCGCCGTGCTCTTCGATGGTTTTCACTGCACCGTGGCTGAGGCCCGGGTACATCAGCCAGGACCAGTTGGCGGTACCTGCCATTTCGTTGATGACAATGCCCATCAGGTTAGGCATGCCCTGGCCACCCACCTCGGTGCTCGCACTCAGCGCCGGCCAACCGTTGGCCACATACTGGTGATAGGCATCGGCAAATCCCTTGGGTGTCGTCACTCCCTCCTCGGTCCAGTGACAGCCTTCCTCGTCGCCCGGCTGGTTGAGCGGCGACAGCACGTTCTCGGCAAACCTGGCGCCTTCTTCCACGATGGCGCTCATGAGATCGGCCGTGGCCTCCTCATAACCGGGGAGCGTCTGGTAGAGCTGCTCGGACTCGAGCAACTCGTTTACAACAAAGCTGATATCGCGCAGGGGCGCCTTGTAGGCTGGCATGATAACTACCTCTTGGTTATTGAGCAGACTCCGCGGGACATCCCACGAACGAAACAGGGAGACAGAGCCATGTGTTCAGCGCATACATTGTCTGCCTTTCTCGCCGGAAGTCAAATAGATTTTTAGTATCCGGACGCTCGCCGGGCCAAGAAAGCGGCTATATAGATCTGGATCAAACTTTTTCGAAGTGAGCGCTCATTAACCCAGAAGGGTTTCGAGCGAAAGACATTCGGATGCCTGATCGGCATCGAAAGCCGGCATCGAGGGTATTTCTCCCAACAGGGGGGCCGGCAGCAAACGCCGCAAACTGTCCAGGTTGCCCGCGTAGTTCTGCATCGTCTCCCCGGGCTGGTTGGCGACCCAGCCTGCGAGCTTGAGGCCGTCGCGCGCAATGGCCTCTGCCGTCAGCAGGGCGTGGTTGATGCATCCCAGGCGCATCCCCACCACCAGTATCACCGCCACCTGCAATTGCACCGCCACATCGGCCAGGGTCTCGCGAGCACTGATCGGCACGCGCCAGCCGCCGGCCCCCTCGATCAGCACGACATCGGCCCCACCCAGCATCACCCCGCGACACAGGCCGGCCAGACGGCTGGCCTGCAACAAACGGCCCTCCTGCCCGGCGGCTAGGTGGGGCGCAATGGCCGCCTTCAGCGCGACGGGGTTTACCTGTGCGTAATCAAGCGACACTGTCATCCAGCGCATCAGCTGCAACGCATCTTCATTGTGCCCCAAATCGTCACAACCCGCGGCGACCGGCTTGATCGCTGCTGTGCGCAAGCCGGCCCTGCCCGCGGCGGCCAGTAATGCGCAACTCACGGCCGTCTTGCCGACCCCGGTATCGGTACCGGTTACAAACCATGTTCTGGTCATATTTTTGTCGCCTCGCCAAAAAACACTTCGTAGCTTGCCGGCAACTGGTCGTCGCAGCGCCAGCGCTCATATGCCTGCAACATCCCCTGCAGCGCCCCGCGCGTGGTCAGGCCGGCCGGCCGGCCCCGGTTCATATTGTGGGCGCCCAGGCCTTTAAGTTCGGCGAGCAACTCGCCCACGCGCTGGTAATACATAGTGTGGAGTTCGGTTTTCATGTTGAGCTGAAGCCCGGGCACCATCGCAGCCGCCGCCGCAAGCGTGGCGAGTGGCAGGAATTCATTGACGTGCTGGTGGGCGTCGACGGCAGCCCAGGACTGCCGCAGCTCTTTCAGTGTGTCCGGGCCCAGCGTAGTGAAAACACAGCGTCCCCCCGGTTTCAGTACCCGGCCGATTTCAGCGAACACCTGCTCGGGGCGATGACACCACTGGATCGCCAGACTGCTGAATACCAGGTCCACGGAATCTGTAGCCAGCGGCAGCGCCTCGGCATCGCCCAGCAACCAGCTGCTGTCGGCCCCGCCATGGGCGCGCGCATACCCGACCATGCCCGGTGCCAGGTCCAGGCCAATATAGCTTGCCCCCGGGCAACGCGCCTGCAACGCGAATCGAAATGAGCCGGTGCCACAGCCCAGGTCGAGCACGACGGCCGGTGCCTCCCCCATCGGGTCCAGGTAACCCAGCAAGCGAGTTCCCACGTCGCGCTGCAGTTTCGCCACGGCGTCATAGGATGTGGCGGCGCGACTGAACGATGACGCCACCTCCCGCTTGTCCGGCCCGGCGAAGCGGCCCATCCCAGCGCCCGGCAGGCCCGTACCGGCCAGGAAGTCGTGGATTTCCCGGGCCAGCCGATCGGCGCAGTCGAGCAGGGCCAGGTGGCTGGCCCCCGGCAGCACCTGCACCCGCGCGCCGTCCCCGGCAGGCAGCAGCCCGACCAGCGCCGGCTCAAGCGCCGCCGGGACCAGTCCGTCATTGGCCGCCAGCAGGTGCAACTGGGGCTGTTGCAACTGCGCCAGCTGCGCGCGCTGATCCAGCCGCTGCAGCAGCGCCAGCCCCGCCTCCAGCTCGGGCCCGGGCGTTCCACGGCCGCGCCCATGCAATTGCCTCAGCAGGGTCCGGGGCTGCCTGGCGCCCCTGGCCTGGAGGCTGCCGAAACGCTGCAGGGTGGCGACGGGATCGGACTGGTAACTGGCGCTGAAGCTGGCAAATGCAGCGGCATCCATACCGGGCCAACGGCGCTGCGCGACGAAGCGTGGATTACTGCACAGGGTTACTACTGCCGCCACCCGCTCGACATGGCGGGTGGCCAGCTCCAGCGCCAGCTGGCCCCCCAGGGACCAGCCGATATACACCGCCTTGCGCGGCGCCACGGCCAGGATCGCCTCCAGCAAACCCGCCAGCTCCCATTGCCTGCCTGTATCCAAGCCCGGGGAGCAGCCGGGTAGGTCCAGCAGGGTAATATTCGCCCACGGCCGCAAGTGCGCAAGCAGTGGCCGCCAGATCTCCCGGCTGCTGCCCCAGCCGTGCAGCAACACCAGTTCCAGCTGTTGAGGCCGGTTCGCGGGCAGATATTCGACGCTCATCAGGTTCCGGGCCAGCAGGCGCCCAGTTGCTCGAGCAATTGGTCTACCTGGTCCTCGCTGTGGCCGGCACTGAGGGTGATGCGCAGGCGGGAGGTGCCCGCCGGGACCGTGGGCGGCCGGATTGCGCCAATCAACAGCCCCCGCTGCCCGAGCCGGGTGCTGAGCGTAACGGCTGTTGCGGCGTCGCCAACCAACAGCGGCTGGATGGCGCTGCCGGAGTTCATCAGCGGCAGATCCAGCTGCCCGGCGCCGTGGCGAAAACGGCGGATCAAATGCGCCAGGTGCTGCCGGCGCCAGGATTCCTCCCGCAGCAGGCCGAGTGATTCCAGGCTGGCGGCCGCTATCGCCGGCGGCAATGCCGTGGTGTAGATGTACGTGCGGGCCTGCTGGATCAGCGCCTCGATCAGCGTCTCGGTGCCTGCCACAAAAGCGCCGGCAGTGCCCAGTGCCTTGCCCAGCGTGGCCATGAGCACCTGCGCGCCAGAGCAGTCCAGCGCCGCCAGTTCAGTGCTGCCGGCGCCGCGTTCTCCCATCACGCCGAAACCGTGGGCATCGTCCACCATAAGCCAGGCGTCATGCCGGGCACAGGCAGCGGCCAGCTCGGGCAGCGGCGCCGAATCGCCGTCCATGCTGAACACGCCGTCCACCACCGCCAGTTTTACCCCGCTCGCCTTTGCCAGCTTGCGCTCCAGCGCCGCCACGTCATTGTGGGTAAAACGCTGGAAGCGGGCGCCGCTGTGGAGGCCGCCGTCCAGCAGGGAAGCATGATTGAGCCGGTCTTCGATGACATGGTCACCCCGGCGCAGCAGCGTCGTCAGTATGCCCATATTTGCCATATAGCCACTGGAGAACAGCAGGGCACGGGGCCGGCCGGTAAACTCCGCCAGTGCCTCTTCGAGCTGGTGGTGTACTGTGCTGTGGCCACAGACCAGGTGCGAGGCGCCACTGCCGACGCCATACTGCGCGGCCGCGCGCTGGAACGCGGCGATAACGCGGGGATGGGCCGCAAGGCCGAGGTAGTCGTTACTGCAGAAGTTCAGGTACGGCCTGCCGTCCAGTTGCACCACCGGCCCCTGGGCCGACTGCAGGGTCAGGCGCTGGCGATACAGGTGATCCTGCCGGCGCCGGGCAAGGCCCGCCTCCAGGCGATCAGCTAACAGCCCCATGACTGCGGCTTAATGGACGCCCCGGGCACTGCCGGCGGTACCGGCGGTGGCATCGTAAAACTGGGGGCTGGGCACTGCGGGGGCGCTCGCCACCTGCCGCTGCTCGGGCTCAATGCCCAGTCGCGCAAACAGGGCCATGTCTGAATTGGCCCGGGGATTGGGCGTGGTCAGGAGTTTCTCGCCGTAAAAAATGGAATTGGCGCCGGCGAAATACGCCAGGGCGTGCATCTGCTCGTTCATCTCCTCGCGGCCCGCGGACAGGCGCACGTGGGAGGCCGGCATCATGATGCGCGCAACGGCGATGGTACGGATAAACTCGAAGGGGTCGAGATCCGCCTGCTCCGCCAGCGGTGTGCCCTCCACCCGCACCAGCATATTGACCGGCACGCTCTCGGGATGCTGCGGCAGGTTGGCCAGTTGTTGCAACAGGCCGGCGCGATCGCTCACCTGTTCGCCCATGCCCACGATGCCGCCGCTGCACACCTTCATACCCGCCCCGCGCACATGCTCCAGGGTTTGCAGCCGATCCTGGTAGGTGCGTGTGGTGATGATGTCGCGGTAGAACTCCGGCGAGGTATCGAGGTTGTGGTTGTAGTAGTCCAGCCCGGCCTCAGCCAGCTCCTGTGCCTGCTCGCCGCTCAACATACCCAGCGTCATGCAGCTCTCCAGCCCCAGCTCGCGCACACCCTTGACCATGGCGACCACGTAGGGCATGTCCCGCTGCTTCGGCGAGCGCCAGGCGGCACCCATGCAAAACCGCGTGGCACCACTTTCCCGCGCGGCCCGCGCCTGCTCCAGTACCTTTTCGACTGCCATCAGCTTCTCGGCTTCCAGCCCGGTATCGTAGCGGGTGCTCTGGGGGCAGTAGGCACAATCTTCCGGGCAGGCGCCGGTTTTGATGGAAAGCAGGGTGCTCACCTGGACCCGGTTCGGGTCAAAATAGCGACGATGAATACTCTGGGCACGGAACAGCAAATCGTTGAACGGCAGGTCAAACAGCGCTTCCACCTCCTGGCGCGACCAGTCGTGACGGATATCGCCCGGCACGTGGGCGAGTTCGGAGGGCGCAACGGTGGCTGCTGACGTCATAACAAACCTGGAAAAATACGGGGAGGAAAGGGGTTTCATGATACCGCCATCGATTTTTCTGTCAACCGACGGGGTGCGCAATGGTTAACAAGATACTCCGCTCCATTCTGGACGGTGTATTCCCGGACTACTGCCGCCTGTGCGGCCTGCGCAGCATGCGCTCGCTGCCGCTGTGCCTGGCCTGCGAGCGGGAGCTACAGGTAAACAGCGCCTGCTGCTACAGCTGTGCGATTCCGCTGCCGCCCGTCTCCGGCCCCGACTCCCCGACCCAGTGCGGCGCCTGCCTGCAGGCGCCGCCGCCCTTCCAGCGCACCATCGCGCCCTGGTTGTATTGCGAGACCATGGCCTACCTGATCCGGCGCTGGAAATTCCACGGGGAAAGGCAATTGACGCCTCTGCTGGCGACCCTGTGGCTGCAACAGGTGTACGAACCGGATCCGGTGGACGCTCTCATTCCGGTTCCCCTGCACTGGCGCCGCCTGTGGCGGCGCGGGTTCAACCAGTCGGAACTCCTGTGCCGGCAGTTGCGCGCGCTGGCACCGGGCGATGTTGCAGCTGGGCTGGACCGCCGCGGCATACGCCGTCGCCGCGCCACCCCCGCCCAGTCCGGTATGGCCGCGGCCCGGCGCGCTGTCAATCTGCGGGGGGCCTTTACAGCACACAGGCGCTATGACAACCTGCGGGTCGCCATCATCGACGATGTATTCACCACCGGAGCCACCGCTGCCGCCATGGCGGTTGCGCTGCGCAACGCTGGTGCGGCCCACATCGAAGTGTGGTGCCTGGCAAGAACACCCGCCCCGGGAGCCTGAGCCTGGCCCATCCTGTACACCGCCAGCGGAATCGCTCATGCGTCACCTCCTGTTGCTCCTGATACTGACCGGTGTTCACTCTCACGCCGACGAGCCCCTGCGAGTCGCGGTCGCCGCCAATTTCCGCGCCGCCCTGCAGCAGGCAAGCGACCTGTTTCAAACAAACACGGGCATTCGCGTGGTCCTGAGTTCGGGGTCGACCGGCGTGCTGTACACCCAGATAACGCATGGGGCACCCTTTGACCTGTTCTTCGCTGCAGACAGGGATTCGGCCGTGAAGCTGGCGACCGGCACTGCAGGCGCCTCCGGGGGTGAGCCCTTTTGTTATGCCCGGGGCCGTCTCGCGCTGGTCGGCGGCGACGGCAAACTGGCACAACTGGCCGATCCCCGGCTGAGTGTCGCCATCGCCAACCCCGTGACCGCGCCCTACGGCGTGGCGGCCATGGCCGTACTGGCGCGGCCGGAATTTGCCACGGGAGCCGGCCGCACGCTCGTGCGCGGGACCAACGCCGTGCAGGCCTACCAGTTCTGGCACAGTGGGGCGGCCGACCTCGGACTGGTACCCAGGGCGCTGGCGCTGGACGCAACCCCCGTGCCCGCAGGCTGGCACCCGCCGGTAGAGCAGTTTGCCATCGCCCTGTCTCCGGCGGCGGACAACCCCGCCCTCGCCAGCTACCTGAACTGGATCAGAAGTGATACGGTGCGCACACTGATTCTGGATGCGGGCTACGAACCTTGCCCTTGAGTACTGCCGAACTCGATGCGATTTACCTGACCATCGCGCTGGCCACGATCACCACGGTGCTGCTACTGATCCTGGGTACCCCGTTAGCCTGGTGGCTGTCCCGGCAAAAGGCGGGCTGGCCGGCGTGGGTGGAAGCGCTGGTGGCGATGCCGCTGATTCTGCCCCCGACAGTGCTGGGTTTCTATCTGCTGCTGTTGTTTGCCCCCGATACCGCGCTTGGCTCTGCGTGGGAAAGGCTGACCGGGACCCGGCTGGCCTTCAGCTTCAGTGCGCTGGTGATGGGCTCCGTCATCTACTCCCTGCCCTTTGTGGTGCAACCGCTGCAAACCGCATTCCAGCGGGTACCGGAAAGTTTACTGCACGCTGCCGCGACGCTGGGCGCCAGGCCGCTGGACCAGTTCCGGTCGATCGTCCTGCCCCTGACCCGACGCAGTTTTATCACCGCCGCCAGCCTGGGCTTCGCCCACACGGTGGGTGAATTCGGGGTGGTGCTGATGATAGGCGGCAATATCCCGGGGGAAACCCAGGTACTGTCGATCGCGCTGTACGATTATGTGGAATCGCTGCAGTTTGCCGAGGCGCACAGGCTGGCGGCGGGGCTGGTGGTCTTTTCGATGGCACTGCTGTTCCTGCTCTACCGCCGCGACCGGCGGGACAGCTGGCGAATGCGCGCATGAATGACCTGACCCTGCAACTTGACTGCCGCGGCCAGGACAGTTTCCGGCTGCAGCTGGATTGCCAGTTGCCCGGCAGCGGCGTCACCGCAATCTACGGCTCCAGCGGCGGCGGCAAGAGCACCCTGCTGGACTGCATCGCGGGCCTGCGGCGGCCGGAACCCGGCGGCCTTATCCGTTTTCAGGGAGAAGACTGGCTGTCGCCGGACCTGTTTGTACCCCCGTGGTTGCGGCGCGTGGCATACGTGTTCCAGGATTCCCGCCTGTTTCCGCACCTGGATGTGAAACAAAACCTGGAGTACGCCAGCCGCCGCTGCCCCGCCAACAGCGGCACGAGCATGCAACAAGTGGTGCGCTGGCTGGCACTGGGGGAACTGTTGAATCACAACCCGGCCGAGCTGTCCGCCGGCCAGCGCCAGCGGGTGGCCATCGGTCGCGCCCTGCTGAGTGCACCAAAGCTACTGTTGCTGGACGAACCGCTTGCCAATCTTGACCACGCCGCCAGCCAGCAGTGTCTCGCCTGCCTGCAGCATCTCGCGCGGGAACTGGCGCTGCCAATGCTGTATGTCAGCCACGACATCGAGGAGGTGAGCCAACTGGCGGATCACCTGGTATTGCTCGAGCAGGGCAGAATTGTTGACCAGGGCTCGCTGCTGGACCTCTGCGGCCGGCTGGACTCGCGGCTCTCCCATGAAGAGCAGGCCGCCGCGATCCTGCTGGGGACCATAGGTACTCACGACCCCGACTTCGCTCTGACCGAGCTCGAAGTTGAGGGGGAAACCCTGTTGCTGGGCAGCCGGCAGCAGCCCGCGGGGCAGCAGCGACGCCTGCGCGTTCCGGCGCGGGACGTCAGCGTGTGTCGGCAAAGGCCGCTGGACAGCAGTATTCTCAACATCCTCCCGGTAACGCTCACCCAGTTGGAAGAAGACGGCGACGCGAGGGTATTGCTGCGGCTCGCCCTCGGCAGCCAGTACCTGCTGGCGCGCATCACCCGCAAATCCGCCAATCGACTGCAGCTGAAGGTGGGCGACCCCCTGTTCGCCCAGATCAAGAGCGCCGCTTTGCTGATGGAGTCAGCCGACCATAATGAATGAGCATCCCTACGACCGCCTGGGGCCGGACCTGGTCATCGACGCCGTGGAGTCAGCCGGCTATCTCAGTGATGCGAGACTGCTGGCGCTGAACAGCTACGAAAATCGCGTCTACCAGGTCGGCATCGAAGACGACACACCCTTGATCGCAAAATTCTATCGCCCCGAACGCTGGAGTGATGCCCAGATCCTGGAAGAACATGCATTCAGCCTCGAACTTCAGGCGGCGGAAATTTCCGTAGTGGCTCCCATCGTCGACGCGCACGGGAAAACACTGCACGAATTCGACGGGTTTCGCTTTGCCCTGTTCCAGCGCCGCGGCGGCCACCCGCCCGAGCTCGACAATTTCGATAACCTGCTGGTGCTGGGCCGGACCCTGGGGCGTATCCACGCGGTGGGCAGGGCCGGCAGGTTCGAGGCCAGGCAGCAAATCACCGTGGAGCGCATGCTGACCCAGAGTCGGGAATTCCTGCTGGAGGGTATCATCCCCCAATCACTGGTGCCGGCCTACAGTACGCTGACCAGCGATCTGCTGCAGGCGGTGTCCGCTATTTATAGCGAAGTGAAAGCGGGCGACATGATACGGCTTCACGGCGACTGCCATGTGGGCAATATCCTGTGGCGCGATGACACGGCCCATTTTGTCGACCTGGACGACTGCTGCACCGCCCCGGCGATACAGGACCTGTGGATGTTCCTCAGCGGCGACAGGCCCTACCGCCAGTTACAACTGGCCGAGCTGATCGAGGGCTACGGCGAATTCTGCGATTTCGACCCGCGCCAGTTGCGCTGGCTGGAGGCGTTGCGGACGCTGCGCCTGACCCATTACGCGGCCTGGCTGGCCCGGCGCTGGAACGACCCGGCTTTTCCCCGCAGCTTTACCTGGTTCAACACCGAGCGCTACTGGGCGGATCATATCCTGGAGCTGCGGGAGCAGATGTCGGCGTTGCAGGAGGAGCCGTTGCGGTTGATGTAACGATGTCGCCGAAACAGGCGGATGCAGGCGCACTACCGCAATTATCGAATTGCTATCCGAGTGAATGGGCTGTCAAAGGCTTACAATCGTCCACGCGACCCCGGGTAAATCACCGACCACAACCAGCGCCAGAAGCTGTTCCCCGCCAGCACCTCACGGTTGATCGCATCGAAAAAGCGCTCGAGCTCGACAGGATCCCGGAAATAATCCATGCGAGTGACGAAGCCGCGCTGCGGGTCCAGTTCCTTTACCACCTTCGCGGGATTTCCCGCCACCACCACGTTGGCGGGAACATCCCTGGTCACCACGGCGCGCGCCGCAACCACACTGTTCTCGCCAATAGTCACGCCCTTGAGCACGGTGGCGTGATCCCCCAGCCAGACGTTATCGCCGATAGTCACTGGCGTGACTCTTTCATCGCGGATGGTCCTGTCGTACAGGGTGTGCCAGTCGGAGTCTGTGACATAACTGCCGTTTGCCATCATCACCCCGTTGCCGATAGTGACCTCATCGCTGGCGCTGATACGCGAACCGGGGCTCATCAGGACACAGTCACCGATGCTGACACGACCCTCGCCGTCGGCACGCCCCCACACGCCGATTTCCACGCGCTGGCCAGGTTCCGCAATGGCGGTAAAACAGCGGCCGATCGAAATGTTATTGCCGGAAATGTGGACGTACCAGGGTTTCATGATGGTGTGGTACGGCCCCAGGGATGCGCATTCGGGTCGCAGAAAATACTCGGCGTACCAGCGGCGAAAATCGAGGTAACATTTTTTTAACCAGTATGGTCGCAAGTCCTGGCGCATCGACTGCTTTCCCTGTGTGGTGGATGTGATGATCGTCGGACGGTATCATCGCAGCGGCGGCGACCAACATCAAACCCATCGCTTTTTTTCGCAGCCACAGTGAAGGAAACCGCTGCCCGTGCACTCCACCTCTCGCGAGCCTTCCAGCAACCAGCGGCACCTGCATCCCAAGCTGGCGCGCACTGTGCAGCGGCATCTCAAGGCACAGTCCCTTAAGCCCGTGGCGCCGCATAACGTGGCTGCGTTCAATACATTGTTGGCTGAACTGGCCACCAGGCCGCGACCACTGATACTGGATTCATTTTGTGGTACCGGGCACAGCACGGCGACGCTGGCCCGGCACTACCCGGGGCATCTGGTAGTGGGCATCGACAAATCCCGCCACAGGCTGGGCAGGCACCCCCACAACCAGTCCGCCAACTCCCTGCTGCTACAGGCCGAGTGTGAAGACTTCTGGCGGTTGCTGGTAGCGGCGGGGATGGGCGTTGAGCAGCACTACCTGCTCTATCCCAACCCCTGGCCGAAGGCAAAACACCTGCAGCGCAGGATCCACGGGGGAGCCGGATTTGCCTGGTTAGTCCAGCTCGCTGCAGGTAACCCTGCGGGCTCCAAACTACCGCACAGCCCGGGATCCGTCCGGATCGAGCTGCGCAGCAACTGGCAAACCTATGTGGAGGAGTTCGGCGTGGCGATGCACCTGGCGGGATTCCCCGGTATCGTTGCCCGGGTCTCACCCCAATCAGCCATCAGCCTGTTTGAACGCAAGTATCGCGACAGCGGCCACGCTTTATGGGCTTTTACTGCGACAGCAGGCCGGCGCTTCTCACCCGGGGGCGATGATCTTGCGCCCGGCGGCACCGCGGGACTCACACCGGCCGGGTCCGGCCGTGACGAAACCGCCCATCTGGGCTAAAGTGCCTTATCGATACCGAGGTTTTTTATGTCTACGTCAATTCACGACCCTCTGTGGGAGCGCATCCGCGAGGAAACGGTCGGGCACGCCAGTGACGAGCCCATGCTGGCCAGTTTCCTGCACGCGACAATTCTCAACCACGCCCAACTCGAGGGTGCCCTGAGCTTCCACCTCGCCAACCAGTTGGACAGCCCGACGGCCTCGTCACTGTTGTTGCGCGACGTCATACTGGATGCGTTCAACAGCGACCCCACCATACGCGAGGCGGTGCGGGCAGACCTGCAGGCCGTACTGGATCGGGACTCGGCATGCCACGAACTGTACATTCCTTTTCTTTATTTCAAGGGTTTTCACGCTCTCCAGACCCAGCGCGTGGCGCACTGGCTGTGGCAACAGGGGCGGGAATCGCTGGCACTGTTCTTCCAGAATCGGATGTCCACCGCATTCGGGGTGGATATCCACCCGGCGGCGCGCATGGGCAAGGGCATCATGCTCGACCACGCCACCGGGCTGGTCATTGGTGAGACCGCCGTGGTCGGCAACAATGTCTCCATTTTGCAATCGGTCACCCTGGGCGGCACTGGCAAGGATGAAGGCGATCGCCACCCGAAAATAGGCGACGGCGTGCTGATCAGTGCCGGCGCCAAGATTCTGGGCAATATCCGGGTGGGGGAGGGTGCCAAGGTGGGCGCCGGCAGTGTCGTGCTGGAAGACGTACCCGCTCATACCACAGTCGCCGGTGTGCCGGCAAAAGTGGTGGGGCGTCCGGCCAGCGACCAGCCCGCGCTGGAGATGGATCACGATTTTTGCTGCGACGAGGCGGCGGCACAGCAAAAAGCGGGGTGATCAAGGCGACGCGGCTCGCCCGCTGTTTCAGCCCGCCTGGTGATACCGTGGCGACAGTTCCTGCACCGCGTCCACAAACGCAGTGACATGCTCCGGATCAACACCGGGAGTAATACCGTGACCCAGATTGAACACGTGCCCGGAACCCGGGCCGTAAGCGGCAAGGATGGTAGCCACCTCTTCCCGAATACGCACAGGTGACGCAAACAGCATGCTGGGATCCATATTGCCCTGCAGGGCGACACGATCCCCAATCAACTGGCGGGCCGCCCCGATATCCGTAGTCCAGTCGATACCGACCGCGTGGGCACCGCTGCCTGCAATCGCATTCAACCACTGGCCGCCGCCCTTGGTGAAGACGATTACCGGCACGCTGCGGCCCTCCGCCTCTGCCGGTAAGCGTGAGATGATCCGCTGCATGTAGGCCAGCGAGAATTCCTTGTAGCCGGCCGCACTCAGGCTGCCACCCCAGGTATCAAAAATCTGTACAACCTGGGCGCCCGCGCGAATCTGCGCCGACAGGTAGTCGGCCACTGCATCCGCCAGCACTGCCAGTAACCGGTGCATCAGTTGCGGCTGGTCATAGGCCATGGCCTTCACCCTGGCGAAATCTTTTGAGGAACCGCCCTCCACCATGTAGGTGGCCAGCGTCCAGGGGCTGCCGGAGAATCCTATCAGTGGGACGGCGCCGTTCAACTCGCGGCGAATGGTGCGCACTGCGGCCATCACATAACCGAGGTCGTCCTCCGCGACGATGCGATTCAGTCCTGCCAGGTCCGCCTCGCTGCGCACGGTCTTGCGAAAACGCGGGCCCTCACCCTCTTCAAAGTAAAGTCCCAGGCCCAACGCATCCGGCACGGTGAGGATGTCGGAAAACAGGATCGCCGCATCCATCGGGTAACGACGCAGTGGCTGCAGCGTCACCTCGCAGGCCAGTTCCGCATTCTTGCAAAGATCCAGGAACGATCCGGCCCGCTGGCGCGTCGCCCGGTATTCCGGCAGGTAGCGGCCGGCCTGGCGCATCATCCAGATCGGTGTGCGATCTACCGGCTGGCGCAACAGGGCGCGCAGGAATCTGTCATTTTTCAGTTCATTCATTGGGGACTATCGCCTTATGCCGCGGGTTAAACTTCGAGGAAGTCGAGAATGCCCTCGGCGGCCTGGCGCCCCTCCCAGATGGCGGTAACCACCAGGTCGGAACCGCGCACCATGTCGCCGCCGGCAAATATTTTCGGGTTGGTGGTCTGGAACTTGAACGGCTGGACTTCCGCCGCGACCACGCCGCCCCAGTCGTTGGTCTGCACCGCGATTTCCCCCAGCCACTCGGGCGGATTGGGCTGGAAACCGAAGGCGATAATAACGGCATCCGCCTCGAGTACAACCTCGCTGCCGGCTATAGGGCGGGGGCGGCGACGGCCATCCACGTCCGGCTCGCCCATTTTAGTTTTTACCATTTTCACGCCGCAGGCCTGGCCGAAGTATTCCACTATTTCCAGCGGCTGGCGATTGTAGAGGAACTCCACGCCCTCCTCGCGGGCATTTTGCACCTCGCGGCGCGAACCCGGCATGTTGGCCTTGTCCCGGCGGTAAGCACAAATCACATGCTCGGCCTGCTGGCGCACCGCGGTGCGAACGCAATCCATGGCGGTATCACCGCCGCCCAGCACGACAACGCGCTTGCCTTTCAGGTTGACGTAGGCATCGGCAGCCTGTTCGAACCCCAGGTTATGATTCACGTTGCCGATGAGGTAGGGCAGTGCCTCGTAGACCCCGGGCAGGTTTTCCCCCGGAAAGTTTCCACGCATGTAGCTATAGGTACCCATGCCCAGGAATACGGCATCAAACTGCTCCAGGATCTCGTTGATGGTAATGTCCTTCCCGACATCAGTGTTGAGCCGGAACTCGATTCCCATGCCTTCGAATATTCCCCGCCGGCGAACCATGACCTCCTTTTCAAGCTTGAATTCGGGAATGCCGAACGTCAGCAGACCACCGATTTCCGGGTAGCGATCAAACACCACCGGCTTCACGCCGTTGCGCGCCAGGATATCCGCACAGCCGAGTCCCGCCGGGCCGGCGCCAATAATCGCCACGGTTTTACCCGTTGCCACCACACCCGACATATCGGGGCGCCAGCCCATGGCGAGCGCGGTATCGGTGATGTATTTTTCGGAGGCGCCAATAGTGACTGCGCCAAAGCCGTCATTGAGCGTACACGCGCCCTCACACAGGCGGTCCTGGGGACAGACCCGGCCGCAGACTTCCGGCAGCGTGTTGGTCTGGTGACTGAGTTCCGCCGCTTCAAACAGATTGCCCTCGGCGACCAGTTTCAACCAGTTGGGAATGAAATTGTGCACCGGGCACTTCCACTCGCAATAGGGATTGCCGCACTCCAGGCAGCGATGGGACTGATCTGCCACCTGTTCCTGTGTGTATGGATGGTATATTTCCACATACTCGGTTTTACGCGTGCGCAGGCTCTTCTTGTCGGGATCGCCGCGACCGACATCAATAAATTGAAAATGATTTTCCAAACGCTTGTTCATGGCCCGCTCCTGCTATCAGATGCCTAATCGGTATCGCGCAAACGCGACAACAGGCGATCTAGGTCAGCCGCCTTGGGTTTCACCAGCCAGAACTTGCCTACATAGTCTTCGAAGTTCTCCAGCAGGTGGGCACCCCACGAAGATTGTGTCTCCAGCGTAAATTCCCTGATGTTGCTGCGCAGGTGATTGCGGTAGGGCTCCATGTACTCTGCGCTGACCCGGTGAATCTCCACCAATTCGCTATTGTACTTGTCGATAAAGCTGCGGTCCTGGTCAAGCACGTAGGCGAAGCCACCGGTCATTCCCGCACCGAAATTGACCCCGGTGGGGCCCAGCACCGTGATAACGCCGCCAGTCATGTATTCACAACAATGGTCGCCCGCGCCCTCGACTACGGCGTGCGCGCCGCTGTTGCGTACGCCGAACCGTTCACCGGCGATACCGGCCGCGAACAGGCGACCACCGGTGGCGCCATAAAGGCAGGTGTTACCGATGATCACCGTATCCCGGGAGCTGAACCGGCTGTTTCTCGGTGGGTAAATAACCAGTTTGCCGCCGGCCATGCCCTTGCCCACGTAATCGTTGGAATCTCCTTCCAGGTACATGTGCAGGCCGCCGGCGTTCCACACGCCAAAACTCTGGCCCGCGGTACCCGTCAGGCGCAATACCACCGGGGCAGGTTCCATACCCGTGTTGCCGTGCCGTCGTGCGATCTCACCCGACAGGCGTGCGCCGATGGAACGGTCACAGTTGGTCACCTGGAACGCAAACTCGCCACCGCTCTTTGCATCGATGGCCGGCAGTGTGGCCGCCAGCATCATCTCGGCCTTTTCGCCGCGGTCGAACGGCGCGTTGGATGCCACCTGGCAAAACTCCGGCTGTCCCTCGGCTTCCACCGATTTGTGCAGGATCGGTGCGAGGTCGAGCTTGCCCTGCCTGGCTGTTTCGCCGGGCAGCAATTCCAGCAGGTCAGTCCTGCCGATCAGCGCCTCCAGCGTTGGCACCCCCAGCCGGGCCAGCCACTCACGGGTCTCCGTGGCGACAAATGTGAAAAAGTTGATCACCATTTCAACGGTGCCACTGAAGTGATCTTCGCGCAGTTTCTGGTTCTGGGTCGCCACCCCCGTAGCGCAGTTGTTGAGGTGACAAATACGTAAGTATTTACAGCCAAGGGCGACCATGGGGGCGGTGCCAAAGCCGAAACTCTCGGCGCCCAGGATGGCCGCCTTGATAACATCGAGGCCGGTTTTCAGGCCGCCGTCCGCCTGCAGTCGAACCAGTCCCCGCAGGTGGTTGCCGCGCAGGGTCTGCTGAACTTCCGCCAGGCCCAACTCAAACGGTGAGCCGGCATAACGGATCGAAGTCAGGGGGCTCGCCGCGGTGCCGCCGTCGTAACCCGATATGGTGATGAGGTCTGCGTAGGCCTTGGCAACGCCGGCGGCAATCGTCCCCACACCGGGTTCTGACACCAGCTTGACGGAGACCAGCGCCTGCGGGTTGACCTGTTTGAGATCAAAGATCAACTGGGCGAGATCTTCTATCGAGTAGATATCGTGGTGCGGGGGCGGTGAAATGAGGGTCACCCCGGGCACTGAATAACGCAGGCGCGCTATCAGGTCGTTGACCTTGCCGCCAGGCAGTTGTCCGCCCTCGCCGGGCTTGGCGCCCTGGGCGATCTTGATCTGCAGGACCTCCGCATTGACAAGGTAGTGTGGGGTCACGCCGAAGCGGCCGGAGGCAATTTGCTTGATTTTGGAAACCCGCTCGGTGCCAAACCGCTCCGGGTCCTCGCCACCCTCGCCGGAATTGGAACGTGCGCCCATTCTGTTCATGGCCGCCGCCAGCGCCTGGTGGGCCTCGGGACTGAGCGCACCCAGGGACATGCCAGCGGAATCAAACCGCGGCAGGATCTTCTCCACCGGCTCCACCTCGTCAAGCGACAGCGGCACGGCCGCCTCCACCGGCTTCAGCAGGTCCCGCAGCGTGGCAACGGGCCGGGTGTTGACCAGGCAGGAGTAGCGCTGGTACACCGCATAGTCGCCGCCAGCCACCGCCTGCTGCAGTGTCGTCACCACATCCGGGTTGAAGGCGTGGTACTCCTGGCCGTGCACATATTTGAGCAAGCCGCCCTGTTCGATGGTTTTACGCACCGTCCAGGCCCTGCGGGCAAGCGCTTTCTGATCCTGCTCCAGCTCGTGGAAATCGGCGCCTTCGATGCGCGATGAAACCCCGCGAAATGCAAGACCCACCACTTCCCGCGCGAGGCCGACAGCCTCGAACAGCTGGGCGCCCCGGTAAGAGCTGACGGCGGATATGCCCATCTTGGACATGATCTTGAGCAGCCCCTTATTGATGCCCTTGCGGTAATTCTTGTAGCAGGCGCTGGGCTCGCCCAATACTTCGCCGGTGCGTATCAGTTCTTCCAGCACACTGTACGCCAGGTAGGGATACACAGCGGTGGCGCCAAAGCCCAGCAGGCAGGCTATCTGGTGCGCGTCCCGGGCGCTGGCGGTCTCGACCACGATATTGGCATCGACCCGTAAACCCCTGCTTATCAGGTGGTGGTGCACTGCGCCCACTGCCAGCAGGCTGTGAATGGGAAGGCGATCCTGCTCGATAGCCCGATCGGAAAGAATCAGGATCGTCGCGCCGGCGCCCACGGCGCGTTCGGCACAGACCACCATGTCTTCGATGGCCTGCCTGAGGTTGGCCTCGGCGGGTTTATAGGTACAGTCAATTCTCTGTGCGGTGAAACCGGGGCGATCCAGCGTCAGCAGGGTGGTAAACTTGCCCTGGGACAGCACAGGTGATGACAGGGTTACACGGTCGGCATGTTCCGGGCCCTCCTGGAACACGTTCCGTTCGCGCCCCAGGTCCGTCTCCAGTGACATCACGATAGTCTCGCGCAGGGGGTCTATCGGCGGATTGGTCACCTGGGCAAATTTCTGCCGGAAATAATCGTAAAGGGAGCGCTCCAGGCGCGACAGTACCGCCATGGGCGTGTCGTCCCCCATGGAGCCGACACCCTCATTGCCGGTTTCAGCCAGGGGCCGCAATATCTGGTCCCGCTCCTCAAAACTCACCTGGAACATTTTCATGTAGGTATTCAGCCTGGCCGCATCGATATCGGCCGCCATCTCACCGGCAAAGGTTCCCTCGATGCGGCGGGCTTTTTCCCTGAGCCAGCGCTTGTAGGGCTGCCTGGCTTTCAGCCGGTTATCAATCTCAGCGTTCTGCAACAATTCCCCGGTATGGGTATCCACCATCAGGATCTGGCCCGGGCCAACCCGGCCCTTGGCAATCACGTCTTCGCTCCTGTAGCCATGGGTTCCCACTTCCGACGCGAGTGTTATGAAACCGTCGCGGGTGGTAACCCAGCGGGCCGGGCGCAGGCCATTGCGATCGAGCAGGCAGACGGCGTACCGACCGTCCGTAAGAACGATGCCGGCCGGTCCATCCCAGGGCTCCATGTGCATGGAGTGGTACTCGTAGAACGCCTTCAGGTCGGGGTCAATGGACTCGATGTTCTGCCATGCCGGGGGAATCAGCATGCGCAGCGCCCGTGCCATGTCCACGCCGCCGGTGAGCAGCAGGTCCAGCATATTGTCCAGGCTGGACGAGTCCGAGCCGGTGCGGTTTACCAGTGGTGCGATATCCTGGATATTGGGCAGCCGGTCGGTCTCGAATCGCGCCGTGCGCGCGTCGGCCCAGTTGCGGTTTCCCTCGATGGTATTGATCTCGCCGTTGTGGGCCAGCAGGCGGAAGGGTTGCGCCAGCGGCCAGCGCGGCATGGTATTGGTCGAAAAGCGCTGGTGAAATACACAGATCGCCGTCTCCAGCCGTTCGTCAGCCAGATCCAGGTAAAACCGCGGTAAATCAACCGGCATGACCAGGCCTTTGTAGGCGATTACCCGGCCGGACAGGCTGCAGATATAGAAATCACGGTCCTGAGCATTGGCGATCTCCGCCTTGCGTCGCGCCACAAACAGTTTCGCGCCGAGTTCCTCCCGGGCGATGCCCGGAGCGTCTACAAATACCTGTTCGATCGCCGGCAGGCTGGCCAGTGCAATGTCGCCACAGACTGAACTGTCGGTCGGCACCGCACGCCAGCCGAGTATGCGCAGGCCCTGGTCCGATAGCGCTTTTTCGGTCGCATTGCGCGCGCTGGCGGCACGCTGTGCATCGTCGCTGAGGAATATCTGGCCGACACCATAATTGTCGTCCAATGCCGTACCGAAGCACTCCATTGCCACCGTGCGCATAAAGCGATCGGGCATCTGCATCAACAGGCCACAGCCGTCGCCGGTTTTGCCGTCCGCCGCTATGCCGCCGCGGTGTGTCATACAGGTCAGGGATTCTATGGCTGTGAGCAACAGGCGATGACTGGCATGGCCGGCCATATGGGCAATCAAGCCGAAGCCGCAATTGTCGCGGAACTCTTCAGGTCTAAACAGGCCTGTGCTCATAATCAGTCCAAAATAATCAGCAAAAACAATATGTTAAAGCGGAACACCCGACGCCACGGCAGGTGCCGCGCAAAAAAGGGGGGGTGGTATTCTACACAGTCGGGCGCCGCCGGACAAACGCCCCGGCCGCTGCCCTGGCGGCGTTTTAAGGCCGTTTTTGCAACAGCTCGATGAGTTCCCGCGTCTGAACATCGTCAACAATACAGGCTTCGCCGATGGCAGCCAGCAGCACCAGGCGCAGGCGCCCGTCCACCACTTTCTTGTCGCGGGCCATCAGTTCAACAAACGTTTCCGGGGACATGTCGGCAGGCGGCGCAGTCGGCAGTGCGGCGGTCTGCAACAGGGCGCAAAGGTTCGCCACCTCCGACCCGGGTATGAGCCCGCGGCGCGCCGACAGTTCCAGCGCAAGCACCATACCCACGGCAACGGCTTCACCATGCAGCCACTGCCCGTAACCCTGGGCGGTTTCGATGGCGTGGCCAAACGTATGCCCCAGGTTCAGGATAGCCCTGAGGCCACCCTCGCGCTCGTCTGCGGAGACTACCGTCGCCTTGTTGCTGCAACTGCGCTCTATTGCCTCAGCCAGTGCGGCCTCCTCCCGCGCCATCAGCTTGGGGATATGCTGCTCCAGCCAGCGGTAAAAGGATTCATCGCCGATCAAACCGTACTTGATCACCTCCGCCAGTCCGGCAGAAAATTCGCGGGCCGGCAGTGTCTGCAGGGTATTGGTGTCGATCAACACCGCTCGTGGCTGGTGAAACGCGCCGATCATATTCTTGCCCAGGGGATGATTGACCGCGGTCTTGCCGCCAACCGAAGAGTCCACCTGGGCTAACAGCGTCGTGGGGATCTGCACAAAATCGACGCCGCGCTGGTAACAGGCGGCGGCGAAGCCGGTTATGTCACCCACTACGCCGCCCCCAAGGGCCACAAATGTGGTGGTGCGGTGATGCCCCGCGGCCAGTACCTGGTCAAAAATCTCGCTGAGCGTGACCAGGGTCTTGTACTGCTCGCCGTCGGGCAGCAACACCTCGGTTACCCGTTTATCCGGGCCCAGGCCCTGCCTGACCCGGTCCATGTAAAGCGGGGCGACGGTATCGTTACTTATGAGCACCACCTGGGAGCCGGCTATATGCTTTGCCAGTAATTGCGGATCGGCAAGCAGGTCACGGCCGATATAAACGGGGTAGCTGCGCTCAGCGAGTTCAACGTGCAAGGTATGCATTAGCAGGGGCACCTGAAATCCTCGGTTCTGTGTCGGATACCTAAGATGATACCGCTCGGCAACAGTCCCTGTCTTTACTGCAGGTCCCGTACCAGGCGCTGGGCCACCGTCCGGGGGCTGCAGCCGTCGGTTTCAATGACATGGTCGGCAATATCCCGGTACAACGGGTCCCGGATAGCCATCAGCGAGCGAAGAACTTCCTCGGGGTTGCCTTTCTGTAGCAGGGGCCGGCGCTGGTCTCGCCGGGTGCGCCGCACCTGCTCGTCCACCGTCGCATGCAGGTAGACAACGAATCCGCGGGCAGCCAGCGCCTGCCGATTCTCGGGTCGCATCACCACGCCGCCACCTGTTGCCAGCACGATGTCCTCCCAGAGCGTCATTTCCTCCACCACCTGTTGTTCACGATCACGAAATCCCACCTCCCCCTCGACGTCGAAAATCCAGGGAATATCCGCACCGGTTCGCGCCTCTATCTCGGTATCGGTGTCCGCGAATCGCAATTTCAGGTGCTGCGCCAGGTATTTCCCAATAGTGGACTTGCCGGCCCCCATGGGGCCGACCAGAAAAATCCTTTGGAGTCTGGGCATCTTGCGTCAGGAAAACCCTAATCGAGCAGAGTTTCCGCAAGAATACGCGGGGTAATGAAGATGAGCGTTTCCGTCTTCTTGTGGCTGGTGGACTGATTGCGGAAGAAGGCGCCGATATAGGGCAGATCGCCAAAGAAAGGCACCTTGTTGACCGATTCGATATCCTCGGTCTTGAATACACCGCCCAGTACTACGGTTTCCCCGTTTCCGACCAGCACCTGCGTATTCAGCTGCGTGGTATCAATGGAGGGGATAAACCCGCCCTGGCCGCTGGGAACCAGTTCGCCGATAGAGTCCTGGTTGACCTGCAGGTCAAGCATGATCCGGTCATCCGGGGTGATATTGGGCGTCACATCCAGCGACAACACGGCATCCTTGAAGCTGGTAGTGGTTTCGCCACTGGCGGAAGATTCCTGGTAGGGAACCTCGGTACCCGACTTGATCGACGCCTGTTGCTTGTCGCCGGTAATCACCTTGGGCTGTGACACGACCTCGCCTTCACCTGCCGCTTCCAGGGCTGACAATTCGGCGGTCAGGAACAGGTCGCCGCTGGTGAAGCCCACCGCGAAGCCACTGCTCCTGGTGACGCCCAGGTCAACCAGCAGGGCGCCGGGATAATCCACCTGCGGCTGGGTGCCATTGATCACCGATTCATTCAGGTTGACCACGTTCTCGGTATTGCCGGAGACGGATGTGATATTGTCGTTGTTGGTATCCAGGTAGGCGCCGCCCCATTCAATACCCAGGTTTTTGGTGGCGTCAGACTGGGCGATAACAATCCTCGCCTCGATCATCACCTGGCGGATGGGAATATCCACCAACTCGATCAGGCCGCGTATTTCCGCCAGTTTCGGTGCGGTCTCGGTGATAATCAGCGAGTTGGTGCGCGGCTCCACAACTACCGAACCCCTGGCGGAGATCAGGCTGCCGCCCTCTTCCGACCCGGCCTCGAACAACTGCACCACATTCGCGGCATTCGCGTAGCGGATGCGGACAAACTCCGATACCAGCGGCGCGAGTTCGGCTATTTGCTTGTTAGCCTCGATCTGCTGGCGTTCGCGCTCGGCTATCTCGGCGGCGGGCGCCACCATCAATACGTTGCCGATCTGGCGCTTGTCCAGTCCCTTGGTTTTCAACACCAGCTCCAATGCCTGGTCCCAGGGAACATTCTGCAGGCGCAGGGTAATGCGACCACTTACGGTGTCGCTGGCCACCAGGTTGAGCTCGGTAAAATCGGCGATCAGCTGCAGTACCGCGCGGATCTCGATGTCCTGGAAGTTGAGGGAGATACGGTCGCCGACGTAAGTGAATTCATTCTTGCGCTCTTCGACCTCTTTTTTCGACAGCGGCTTTACGCTGAGCACATATTTATTGTCCGTCTGGTAGGCGAGATAATCGAAATCGCCGGTGTTTTTCAGGGTCAGCGTCGCGCCACGCTCTGTGGTATTCACATCCACACTGGATACGGGGGTGGCGAAATCAGTGACATCGTAGCGACGCATCAGGCGCTCCGGGACATTCGTGTCCACGAACTGTACCTTGATATCGCCACCCTCGCTGAATACGTTGACATCAACCGAGGGATTGGTCAGCTCAAGGGTAAGACGGCCCTCGCCATCGCCGGTTCGCTGGAACTGCAGGTCAGTGATCTCTGAGGCAATTTCCCCCACGGGCTCAATCTTGGTGGCCACCTTGTTGGGATCCGAACCCGGCTTGATATAGTCGCCGCCATTTTCCTGACCGACGATGAAATAGAGGCTATTGCCTTCCACGCGGGTTTCATAGGGAACGACTTTCACCAGGTTTACCACCAGGCGTGTGCGGTCGCCGGACTCAAGCACTACAACGCCGGTCGCGTTGCCATAGGGAAGCGAATAGCGCTTGCGATCCAGCCCGCTCTTGGTGTCCGGGAAATCTATGGCAATACGGGCCGGTTTTTCGATGGTGTAGGCTTTCATATCCGGCGGTGTACCGTCGAAATCCATACGGATTTCAAACTTGCTTTCGGGTCTGGAGCTGAACTCGATATCCGTGATGGTTGTCGTGGCCTGAACCGCACCTGACATCACTGCCACCACCAGGCCACCAACAGCCACCAACAGGCTCTTCCCGATGCTCTCTTTTGTTTTCCCCACGGCCTTCTTCCCCAGATATTTGTTTTTACTTGTCATGGCTATCACCCATGGCCCTGGCTTATACGCCACTTAGTTTGATTGTACGTGGGCGCTCCACCCATCCATCCTTGGTGCCGTCACTCACGATTTCCACTACCGCCACATAACTGTCGGTCATCTCCACGATCTTGCCGTGATGGCGGCCCAGATAATTGCCCAATGTTACCCGATGCACCCCGCCCTCGGGATCGCCTATCAGGGTCCAGCTGACACCGTCACGCTCCAGCGTGCCCACCATCCGCAAAGAGTCAAAAGTGTATTGTTCCAGAAACTCCTTGGCCCTGGATTCATCCGGCTTGATCGCACTGATGGCCTGCAGCTGGGCGATTTCCCGCACCTCTACCGGGCGATCAAAGGGGCTGCGCAAAGTGGTCGCACTGTAGGAAAACGCTTCATAGGCTTTAAAAGTCGGGATGGGCGCTATGACGCCGCCCGGCCGATCGCGCTTGGATGCCATAAACTCGTCGAGATCGGAGAAATTCTCTCTCGCACAAGCCGATAACAGGATTCCCAGGGACAGTATCGCCAGTAATGTACGGGGAAAGCTGGTCATAACTAGGCATCCCCATCCTTGTAGCGGTATGTCTTGGCCACGATGCTCATATTCAGGTGATTGGCGTCTTTACCACTCGAGGTTATCGTAAAGTCATGCAGCGTTACGATCCTCGGCAGGCCCGCCATGCCGCTGATAAACGCCCCCAGGTCATGGTAGGAACCCGAGGCGCTGATTGCAATCGGCAGCTCGACATAGAACTCCCTCGCACTTTCGGCCTGCAGGTCGATACTGGAGATCTCCAGCCCGTTGAGCAGACCCTTGTTGGTAATGTCTTCCAGCAGACCCGGCACTTCGGTGTCGCTGGGCAGCTGGCTGACCAGGGCACCGAACGACTCCTCCATTTCCACCATCTGCTGCCGATAGGCATCGAGATTGGCGGCCTGGAAGGCTTTTTTCTCGAAGTCCTTTTTCAGCTCGACTTCCTGCGCTTCCACACCTGCCAGCTGCAACTGCAGATCCTGGATGTGGTAGTAGTAACCGGCCGCGAGCACGATAGCCAGCAGCAACACCCATATAAACAGTTTTACCGGCAGCGGCCAGGAACCGACATTATCGAAGTCAAGGCTGTTGATATCGAACTCGCGCAATGAGCGCATGGTATCTTCGAGTGCCATCGCTCAACCCTCCCCTGACGTGTTTTCGGTAGCCGGCGCCTGTATCTGCACCGTCAAGTTGAAGGTATTGGCCTGGTCGCCATACTCCGGGGCGGCCCTTACGGCATCCAGGGTGGGATTGGCCAGCCAGTCCGAGGCATCCAGGCGACGCATCAGGCTGGACACCCGATTGTTGGACTCGGCCACGCCTTTGATGTTGATGGTCTTATCGCTCGTTTGCACACTGGTATAGAACACACCGTCGGGCACCGTGCGCACCAGCTGGTCAAGCACCCGTACGATAATAGGCCGGTTGCCCTGGAGTTCCTGGATGACACGCATCCGGTCCAGCAACTGGTTGCGCTTCTTCTGCAACTCGCGGATCTCCGCCACCTGCTCGTCCAGCACCTTGATATTATCCGCAAGGTACTGGTTGCGCGCGTTCTGGTTCTGGATCTGGCCATTTACGATGCGGTCGCCGAGGGCAACCAGGCCAACTCCGAGTGCAAGTACCAGCCCGACCGTCACCAGAAAGTCTTTCTTGAGCTCCTGTCGCCGCTCTTCCCGCCAGGGAAGTAGGTTAATCTGCGCCATTAGTTAAAGCTCCGTAAAGCCAGGCCACAGGCGATCATCATCGCCGGCGCATCGCTGCTCAGGGCCACGGCATTGACCTTGGGTGATATCGACATATTGGCAAAGGGGTTCGCCACTGTCGCGGGCGTACCGAGCTTTTCCTGCACCAACTCGGCCAGCCCCTCCATGGAGGACACACCGCCGGCAAGAATGATGTAATCGACGTCATTATATTGGCTGGAGGAAAAGAAGAACTGCAGTGAGCGCGCTACCTGCTGTACTACCGCGTCCTTGAAGGGTTCCAGTACCTCGGGCTCGTAGTCGTCGGGCAGTCCCCCCTGTTTCTTGGCAAGCCCCGCCTCCTCGAGCGGCAGGCCATAGCGCCGCATGATCTCGTCGGTAAGCTGCTTGCCGCCGAACAACTGCTCGCGCGTATATATTGTCTGCCCGTTATTGAGCACGCTCAGCGTCGTCATCGTAGCGCCGATGTCAACCACGGCGACAGTGCTCTCTTCTTCCAGGTCCAACTGGTGCCGGATCAGGGAGAACGCCCGCTCCATGGCGTAGGCCTCCACGTCCATGATGCGCGGGACGAGTTCCGCCCCCTCGATGGCCTCGACCCGGGTGTCGATGGTCTCCCGGCGACAAGCCGCCAGCAGCACCTCGACCATATTGTCTCGCTCCGGGGATACGCCCTGCACCTCGAAGTCTATCGAGACCTCTTCCAGCGGGTAGGGAATGTACTGGTCGGCCTCAAGGGTGAGCTGTGTTTCCATCTCATCCTCGCTGAGACCCTGTGGCATGTCGATCAACTTGGTAATGACCGAAGAGCCTGCAACCGCCGCCGCGACCGTCTTGAGTTTGGTCCTGGACTGGGCCACGACGCTGCGAATGGCATTGGCCACGCCGTCGACGTCATTGACGTTTTTCTCAATAACCGCATCCTGAGGCAGCGAGCTGACCGCGTAGCTTTCCACGCGATAGCGATCCCCCGTATAGCTCAATTCGAGCAATTTGACGGTTGTTGAACTCACGTCCAGCCCCAGGACCGGCGTTGTTTTTCTTTTCCCCATTCGCCCGAACACGTCTTTTCCCTATCAGTATCACTAACTTAGGATATTTTTATGTGTAGCTACATTAATTGTTAGATATAACACAGTCCAAAATATATCCAAACTGAAAAAAAGCATATAATTACCAAACGAGCTGGCCTTTCTCTCCGTAAAACTAATACAAGCCACTGTTTGTAAAGGGATAAATGAAAATCCTCCGCGCGCTTTTACGCCTGTCAATATTTGGACTTTTTGGTGCTTTGTGGCTGCTTGCAGGGATATATTTATACCTGAGCCCAAACTTACCGGATGTCGCGACCCTGCGCGACGTAAAACTGCAGACCCCCATGCGGGTGTATACCCGTGACGGGCAATTGATCGGCCAGTTTGGCGAGCAAAAGCGCAGCCCGCTGCCGTTTGAGGAAATACCACCCCAGTTTATCCAGGCCCTGCTGGCGGCCGAGGACGCCAACTTCTTCCGCCACTCCGGGATTGATGTGGCGGGGCTGCTGCGGGCGGTCTCGGAGCTGGTGCTGACGGGGGAAAAGGGCTCGGGCGGCAGTACCCTGACCATGCAGGTCGCAAGAAACTACTTCCTCAGCCTCGAGCGCACTTTCATGCGCAAGTTCAATGAAATCCTGCTGGCGATAGAGATCGAACGGGCACTGGACAAGCGCGAGATTTTCGAACTCTATTTCAACCGGGTTTTCCTGGGTCATCGAGCCTACGGCTTCGAGGCGGCGGCACAGGTCTATTACGGCAAAAGCATTGCCGATCTCGATCTCGCCCAGCACGCGATGCTGGCGGGGATTCCCAAGGCACCCTCGCGCAACAACCCGATCAGTGGCCCCACGGCGGGCAAACAGCGGCGCAACTGGATTCTCGGCCGAATGCGTGATCTGGGCTACATCGACCAGGCACAGTACGCCACAGCCGTCGCTGAACCCGACACCGCGACCCATCATGGCGAACAACTGAGTTTCGCGGCTCATTACGCGGCGGAGATGGTGCGACAGGAAATGCTGGATCGCTATGGCATGGCGGCTTACAACGACGGCTACCAGGTCTACACCACGATCAACAGTGAATTGCAGCAGGTTGCGCGCACCGCGGTGCTTAACGGGCTGATCACCTATGACGAGCGCCACGGCTATCGGGGGCCCGAGCAGAAATTGCCGCCGGGGGAAGCAGACCCTGAGCAGGGCTGGCTCGAGGTGCTGGCACAGACTGTCGTCATCGCCGACCTTCTGCCCGCCGTCGTCACCGAAGTAAGTGACGACCAGGTTGCCATCTTGCTGGCCGACAGCAGCCGGGGATCGGTACTGTGGGACAACGGGATCCGCCAGGCCGCACCCTATCTTTCCGAAAACGCGGTTGGCAGGAGGCCGGCAGCGCCTGCCGATGTCCTCGCCGTGGGTGACCTGGTTCGCGTGCGCCGCCAGGAAGATGGCAGTTGGTCGCTCAGCCAGGTGCCCGCCGCCCAGGCCGCACTGGTTTCGCTGCGCCCTGACGATGGCGCCATTATCAGTATCGTCGGCGGCCTCGGATTCGAGCTGAGCAAGTTCAACCGCGCCACCCAGGCCCAGCGGCAGCCCGGCTCCAACTTCAAGCCGTTCCTCTACAGCGCCGCACTGGAGTCGGGCTTTACCGCCGCCAGTATCATCAACGATGCCCCCGTCGTCGTGGAGGACGGGTCGCTTGAGGATGGCATGTGGCGGCCCGAGAATGACGAGGGCAAATTCTACGGCCCCACTCGGCTGCGCTGGGCCCTGACAAAATCACGCAACCTGGTATCAATCCGCCTGCTGCAACAGTTGGGAGTCGACAAACTGCTGGAATACGTCAGCCGCTTCGGTTTCGATACATCCAGTTTCCCCCGCGACCTGTCGCTGGCACTGGGCACCCACGTGATGAGCGTGCTGGACGTCGCCAAGGCCTATGCCGTGCTGGCCAACGGCGGTTACCGTGTCGACCCCTATATTATCGATCACATTCTGAACCAGGACGGCGAGGAGATTTACCGGGCACGACCGCTGACGGTTTGTCGCGACTGCGAGGCTATCCCGGAGCCAGTTGAGGCAGACGCCGAGCTCAGCATGGAACAGATCCTGGCCGCAGCCGCCGCCGCGGAACCCACCCTGCCGCCCGCACCGCGAATCATGGAGCCACGGGTGAACTTCATCATCGACAGCATTCTCAAGGATGTGATTACCAAGGGAACCGGGCGCGGGGCCCTGGTGTTAAAACGCAGCGACATCGCCGGCAAGACGGGTACCACCAACGGTCCCATGGATGTCTGGTTTTCGGGTTACAACCCCGATGTCGTGACGTCTACCTGGGTAGGTTTCGACAACTACACCCCACTGGGCCGCCGGGAATTCGGCGGCACCGCGGCCCTCCCCATATGGATAGATTTCATGCGTGAAGCCCTGCGCGACAGCCCCGAGGTGCAGCGCCCACTGCCCCCGGGCATTGTCAGTGTCAGGATAGACCCCGATACCGGCCTGTTGGCCAGGCCCGGCCAAAGCGATGCTATCTTCGAGTATTTCCTGAAAGAAAATGTGCCGGGGCAGGGTGGCGCAAACACGGGATCAGGCCCGGGCAATCCGGGCACCGAGGAACTGGTAAGGGATATTTTCTAGCGCAGGCCCCGCGGTCCCGCTGACTACAGGCCGGGAGAATAACCGTCGGGATAGGGCAGGCGAGCCACCCCGCTGGCGACCGCGGCCCGCGCCACCGCCGGCGCTATGCGCCCCAGCAGGCGGTTGTCCATGGGCTTGGGAATAATATAACCGGGCCCGAATGACAGGGCGTCGAGGCCGCAGGCTGCCAGGACATCGGCAGGTACTTCTTCCCGCGCCAGTTCACACAGGGCTTTCACAGCGGCGATCTTCATTTCCTCGTTGATACAGGATGCGCGGATATCCAGCGCACCCCGGAATATGAAGGGAAATCCCAGCACATTGTTGACCTGGTTGGGATAATCGGACCGGCCCGTGGCGATGATGACGTCATCGCGGGTGGCCAGCGCCAGTTCCGGCCGGATCTCCGGATCGGGATTCGAGCAGGCAAACACCACCGGGCGATCGGCCATCGACAGTAACATCTGGGCGCTCAGTAAATCCGCCCCGGAAAGGCCGATAAAGACATCCGCGCCGTCGATGGCATCAGACAGGCTGCGCTTGTTGGTCTGGTTGGCGAATTCCTGCTTGTAGGCATTGACCCCCTCGCGGCCGGCATAGATCACCCCGCGTCGGTCCAGCATGTAGATATTGCTGCGCCTGGCCCCCAGGCTGACCAGCAGGCGCATGCAGGCAATGGCCGCGGCGCCCGCACCCAGGCAAGTGATGACGGCTTCATCCAGCTGCTTGCCCTGGACCTCAAGGGCATTGAGCAACCCCGCGGCGGTGACAATGGCCGTGCCGTGCTGGTCGTCGTGGAACACGGGGATGTCACACCGCCGCGACAGGGCCGATTCGATCTCGAAGCACTCAGGTGCCTTGATATCCTCCAGGTTGATACCCCCGAAAGTACCGGCTATCAGCGCCACGGTATCGATGAAGTCAGCGGAGTCCTCGGTATCGACCTCTATATCAATCGAGTTGATGCCGGCGAAGCGCTTGAATAGCAGCGCCTTGCCCTCCATAACAGGCTTGCTCGCCAGTGCGCCCAGATTGCCAAGTCCCAGCACGGCGGTGCCGTTGCTGATGACCGCGACCAGATTGCCCTTGCCGGTATACAGGTAGGCGTTTTCCCGATCGCTGGCGATTTCGCGGCAGGGCTCGGCAACACCGGGGCTGTAGGCCAGGGCCAGGTCGAGCTGGGTTTCCGCCGGCTTGGTGAGTTCCACGCTGATCTTTCCCGGAACCGGACCCGAGTGATAATCCAGCGCCGCCTGTTTGAAATCCTTGGGCATTTGCTTCACTTGTGGAAAAAAGGTCAGAAAGAATATAGAAAAGAGCGGTCGGTAACAAGGCGTGTTCGCCACCGGGGCGCCAACGACCTGTTCATTGGCCGGGTATACAGGCGGGCAGCCACTGCCGAAACCCGGCCCATGCGGCACTACATCAGCCCGGTTATCCGGGTTTGAGGCCGCTTTAGCCGTGGAATGCCCATAAAAAAACGCCAGGCCACTCGGCCTGGCGTTTGTTGCTGTAAGGTCGGCGTAGCGCGCCGGGCGAGCTGGCTAGCGCTTGGTGCCGCGATTGCCAAAACGCTTGTTGAAGCGGTCCACGCGACCTCCCGTGTCCATCACTTTCTGCTTGCCAGTGAAGAACGGATGACACTCGGAACAGACGTCAATATGAAGATCCGCGCACAGGGTAGAGCGGGTCATAACCTTATTGCCACAGCTGCAGGTTGCGGTCACAGCCTCATACTTGGGATGAATATCAGCTTTCATAATGAACTCCTCGTCAGCGGCGCCGCCACCCGATCCCTGCCGGGCACCGCGCCGAAAAATAGCCGCGCATCTTACCAGACACGGCCACAGAAGCAATAGCCGTTTTGCAGCACCTGGCACCATGCCAGCAACCGGTCGCATCGAGCGCTTTTGCCCCGCCGGTTTTGGTACACTGCCACCTCCTGTTAACCGCCAGCCCGCCAAGGGGCGCAATGTCCGTACTTCGCCTCGCCATACCGTCCCCGTTGCGCCGCCTGTTCGACTACCTGCCCCCCAGGGACATGAACGGTAGCGAAGCAGCCGGTTTGCAACCCGGCCTGCGCCTGTCCGTGCCCTTCGGTCGGCGCAAGGTCACCGGCTACCTGGTGGAGGTATGCGAGGACAGCGACCTGCCACTGGCCAAGCTGAAACATGCCGATGCACTGCTGGACACCGTACCGCTGGTGCCGCCCACCCTGCTGCAACTGTGCGACTGGGCCGCCCGCTACTATCACCATCCGGCGGCCGAGGTACTGGGTGCCGCCTTCCCGCGCCCGCTGCGAGAGGGAAAGCCGCACCAGCCCGCCGGCAACCCCGGCTGGCGCCTGACCACCCGGGGCATGGGCCTGCCCGTGGGCGGGCTGCCCAGGTCGCCGCGGCAGGCCGAGGCGCTGGCACTGTTGCAAACTGCACCGGCGGTGAGCAACGCCCGGTTCCGGGAATGCGGGATCAGCGCCGCGGTGTTGCGCGAGCTGTGCAGCAAGGAACTGGTTGAAAAATGCACGCTGGCAGAGGCGCCGATGGTGCCCAGCAGCAACCCCGGACTGACACTCAACCGCGAACAGGCCGCCGTCCTGTCCGCCCTGCTGGGGGTCCGGGAGGGTTTCAGTTGCCATTTGCTCGAGGGCGTGACCGGCGCCGGTAAAACCGAGGTATACCTGCAGTTGATCACCGATTGCCTGGCCCGCGGCAGGCAGGCGCTGGTGCTCATACCCGAAATCGGGCTCACCCCCCAGACGCTCGATCGCTTCCGCGCGCGCTTCAATGCCAGCATTGTCGTCCTCCACTCCGGCCTGGGGGAGGCCGAGCGCTACCGCTCGTGGGAAGCCGCCCGGGACGGCAGCGCGCATATCGTCATCGGCACCCGCTCTGCGGTATTCACCCCCCTGCGCGCGCCCGGCCTGATTATTGTCGACGAGGAACACGACGGTTCCTACAAGCAGCAGGATGGTTTTCGCTACTCCGCTCGGGACGTGGCGGTGAAACGCGGCCAGTTGGAAGATGTCCCGGTGCTCCTGGGCAGTGCCACGCCATCGCTGGAGAGCCTCCACAATGTCGGCACCGGGCGCTATCAGCTGCACCGCCTCCGGCAGCGGGCCGGTGCCAGCGCCCTGCCGACCATCGCAGCTGTCGATTTAAGGCGACAGGCACTGCAGGCGGGCCTGTCTGGCCCGCTGCTCACCGCCATTGAGCACAGGCTGGCTGCGGGCCAGCAGGTCCTTCTGTTCCTGAATCGACGGGGCTACGCCCCCACACTGCAGTGCCACGATTGCGGCTGGGTCGCCGAATGTCGCGCCTGCGATGCCAGGCTCACCGTACATCGCCGGCCGGCGTGCTTGCGCTGTCACCACTGCGGCGCCACCCACGCAATACCCCGGCAATGCCCCGACTGCCATGGCGCCAGCCTGATGGCGGCCGGACTGGGCACCGAGCAAACCGAGGACTTCCTGCGCCACCGGTTCGGCCAGTGGCCGATTTTTCGGGTGGACAGCGACTCCATGCAGGGCCGGCATGCCATGGGCGAGCTGGTGGCAAAGATCAATCAGGGACAGCCCGGAATCCTGCTGGGAACGCAAATGCTGACCAAGGGGCACCATTTTCCCGCAGTCGGACTGGTGGCGGTAATTGACGCAGATGCAATGCTGTTCAGCGCGGATTTTCGCGGTGAAGAGCGGATGGCCCAGTTGCTGACCCAGGTCGCGGGCAGGGCAGGGCGGGCGGGTGTACCGGGCGAGGTCATGCTGCAAACCCACTACCCCGATCATCCGGCGGTGCAGGCCATGCTGAACGTGGAATACGGCGACCAGGCGCGGGCGATGCTGCTCAACCGCCAGGCCGCGGGCATGCCGCCGGCGGGCCAGCTGATGATAGTGCGCAGCGACTGCAGCGACCCCGCCTACGGTGAAAAATTCCTGCAAACGCTGCGCGACAGGGTCGCGCTGCCCCCCGGTGCCCGACTGATTGGCCCCTTGCCCTCGCCCATGCAACGGCGGGCCGGCAAGTTCCGCTGCCAACTGATTTTGCTGGCGCCGGATCGCAGGACGGTGCAGCTTGCAACCGGTGCCCTGGTAGCACAGGCAGAAGTGATGCCCGCGCGCCACGGCCTCAAATGGTCGGTCGATGTAGACCCGCAGGACCTGTACTGACGCCGGGGCACGATGGCCCCGGCGGCTCGTCCCGCCCGCCGGGCGCTTTAGTCTAGCCACAGCCCGCCCATATAAGGATAATGGCCCGCCGGGCTCCGGGAGCCCGGCAACCCAACGAAGAAACTCAGGTGTACTCCCTCGCAATGAAGGAACAACTTACCCAGCTCATACTGCAGGCGCTGGACACATTGGTGGTCCAGGGTCATTTGCCCGGCGATATCCCTACCCGGGTTCAGATTGACCGGACCCGCGACCCGAGCCACGGTGACCTGGCGAGCAACGTTGCGCTGGGCCTGGCCAAGGCGGCGGGGCGCAAACCCCGCGACCTTGCCACCCTGATCTGCCAGGCCCTGCCGCAAGCCGATTTTATCGCCCGCACCGAGATTGCGGGGCCGGGTTTTATCAACTTCTTCCTCTCCGGCGCCAGCAACCTGGCAGTGGTGGAACGCATCCTGGCACAGGGCGAAGCCTTCGGAACCAGCGACACCGGGGCGGGGCGCAAGGTGCAGGTGGAATACGTGTCCGCCAACCCCACCGGCCCGCTGCACGTGGGCCACGGTCGGGGGGCGGCGGTCGGCGATTGCATCTGTCGCCTGCTGGAGGCCACCGGCTGGAACGTCAGCCGCGAGTTCTATTACAACGACGCGGGCCAGCAGATCAGCAACCTGGCCCTGTCGGTGCAGGCCCGCTGCAGGGGCCTGGGTCCGGACGACCCCGGCTGGCCGGCGGACGGCTACCGCGGAGACTATATCGAGGATGTCGCCAAAGCCTACCTGCGCGGCGACCGGATCGATGCGACCGACCAGCACGTGAGCAGCGCTGCCGACCCGGACGACCTGGATGACATCCGCCGCTTTGCGGTGGCCTACCTGCGGCGCGAGCAGGACCTGGACCTGCAGGCGTTCGCGGTGCACTTCGACAATTACTTCCTGGAGTCCTCCCTGTACGAGAACGGCGAAGTGGACGCCACCGTACAACGCCTGATCGCCTGCGGACATACCTACGAGCAGGACGGGGCCCTGTGGTTACGAACAACCGCTTTCGGCGATGACAAAGACCGGGTCATGCGCAAGAGCGAGGGTGGCTACACCTATTTCCTGCCGGATGTGGCCTACCACCTGAACAAGTGGAACCGGGGCTTCGAGCGGGTCATCAATGAGCAGGGGGCGGACCACCACAGCACGGTGACCCGGGTGCGGGCTGGCCTGCAGGCACTCGAATCGGGGATTCCCGAGGGCTGGCCGGATTACGTCCTGCACCAGATGGTGACCGTGATGCGCGATGGCGAGGAGGTCAAACTGTCCAAGCGGGCGGGCAGCTACGTCACCCTGCGGGACCTGATAGACGAGGTGGGGCGCGATGCCACGCGTTTCTTCCTCGCGGCGCGCTCGGCCAGCTCCCAGCTGACCTTCGATATCAATCTGGCACTGTCCCAGAGCAACGACAATCCGGTGTATTACATCCAGTACGCTCATGCCCGGGCCTGCAGCGTCAAGCGCAAACTGGCCGAGCAGGGTTGGGAATGGCACGCCACCGCAGCCCTGCCGCACCTGGCAGCGCTGGCGGAGGAGCAGGAAAAAGCCCTGCTGCGGCAACTGGACCGGTACCCGGAAATCGTGGCGGCGGCGGCGACCGCCAGCGAACCTCACGGCATCGCCACTTACCTGCGCGAGCTGGCGGGCGACTTTCACACCTGTTATAACGCCCACAAGGTACTGGTGGATGAACCCGCCCTGCGCAATGCCCGTGTCGCCCTGTGCGAGGCGGTGCGCCAGGTGATTGCCAATGGCCTCGGCCTGCTGGGGGTTTCGGCCCCGGAGACGATGTAAGCCATGGCCAGGGATTACGCCAAGACCCGCCCCGGTACCCGGGCGCCGGCAGCGAAGAAGTCCCCCCGGCAACGCCAGGAAGGATCCTCCAGGACGAGCCCGGGCGCCCGTCCCGGCAGCGGCTGGCGCTTCTATTTCGCGGGACTGCTGAGCGGTATTTTCTTCAGCTTCCTGCTGTACCTCGGCACACTGCCCGCCACTGACAGCCCCGCGCCGGGGCCCGAAGCGAACGCGGCGGCGACCGTACCTGCCGAGCCGCCCAAGCCGCATTTCGACTTCTACACCATGCTGCCCCAGCAGACCCTCGACGGGCCGGTCGAGCCGGCGGAAGTAGCCAACCCGCCGCCGGGCTCGCCACAGGAGTCCTACCTGTTGCAGGCCGGCTCTTTCCGCCAGCGCGAAGACGCCGACCGGCGCCGGGCCGAGCTGTTGTTGCTGGGACTTGAACCCAGCGTGGAAGAGACCAGCAGCGACAACGGCCGCTGGTTCCGGGTCTACCTGGGTCCGTTTTCGTCCCACCCCGAAATGACCCGGGCGCGCAGCCTGACTGCCGCGCAGGACATCGACACGCTGCTGTTGAAACGCGGCACACCCTGATGTACCCGGACGCGGACCTTGAATTTTCAGGGCCCGCTCCCCATATCTGCCTGACCGGGGGCCGGGGAGGTTTCGGGTCTTCACCTATTTGACGGGCGCCCAGGGCAGGAGAACCAGCGTGGAACAATTCAGAGGTACAACCATTCTCTCGGTACGACGCGGCAACAGCGTGGTGATAGGCGGGGATGGCCAGGTCTCCATGGGCAATACCGTCATGAAGGGCAATGCGCGCAAGGTGCGGCGCCTGCACAAGGACCAGGTCATCGCCGGGTTTGCCGGCGGCACCGCAGATGCCTTCACCCTGTTTGAGCTATTCGAGGCCCAGTTGGACAAGCACCAGGGGCACCTGGTGCGCTCGGCGGTAGAGCTGGCCAAGGCCTGGCGCACCGAGCGCTCCCTGCGGCGGCTGGAGGCACTGCTGGCGGTGGCCGACAGGAACACCTCCCTGATCATCACCGGCAACGGCGACGTGATAGAGCCCGAGGACAACCTGATAGCCATCGGCTCGGGCGGCCCCTTCGCCCAGGCCGCGGCCAGGGCCCTGCTGGACAATACCGACCTGGATGCCCGGTCGATTGTCGAGAAAGGCCTGGGTATCGCCGGCGATATCTGTATCTACACCAACCATAACCGCACCATAGAACAACTGGATTTTTAGCCCTATGTCCGATATGACCCCCCGCGAGATCGTCCACGAACTCGACAAGCACATCATCGGCCAGGATGAGGCCAAACGCGCCGTGGCCATCGCCCTGCGCAATCGCTGGCGCCGCATGCAACTGCCGGAGGAACTGCGGGCGGAAATCACCCCCAAGAACATTCTCATGATCGGACCCACCGGCGTCGGCAAAACCGAGATCGCCCGCCGGCTGGCCAAGCTGGCGAACGCGCCTTTCGTCAAGGTGGAGGCCACCAAATTCACCGAGGTGGGCTATGTCGGGCGCGACGTCGACTCCATTGTGCGCGACCTGGTGGATGTGTCGGTAAAAATGCTGCGGGAGCAGGAAATGAGCCGCGTGCGTTTTCGCGCCGAGGAGATGGCGGAGGAGCGCATCCTGGATATCCTGCTGCCGCCCGCCCGCAACGCCGAGGCGGAATCGGGCGCCGGTACCCGCCAGCTGCTGCGCAAGAAACTGCGCGAGGGTGAGCTCGACCAGAAGGAGATAGAGGTGGACATCAGTACGCGCGCCTCGGCGGTCGAAATCATGGCGCCCCCGGGTATGGAAGAGATGACCAACCAGCTGCAGAGCATGTTTTCCAATATGTCACGGCAACAGTCGAAAACCAGGAAAATGCCGATCAAGGCCGCGCTTGCGGCGCTCGTTGACGAAGAAGCGGCCAAAATGGTCAACGAGGACGAACTCAAGCAAAAAGCCGTCGCCGCGGCCGAGCAGAACGGCATCGTCTTCATCGACGAACTCGACAAGGTGGCCAAGCGCAGCGAGGGCGCCGGCGCCGATGTCTCGCGCGAGGGCGTGCAGCGCGACCTGCTGCCGCTGATCGAGGGCTCCACGGTCAGCACCAAGCACGGCATGATCAAGACTGACCACATCCTGTTTATCGCCTCCGGCGCCTTCCACCTGGCCCGGCCGTCGGACCTGATTCCCGAGCTGCAGGGGCGGTTGCCGATCCGGGTGGAACTTTCCGCCCTGACGCCGGATGATTTCGAACGCATCCTGACCGAGCCCAACGCCTCCCTGACCGAACAGTACCAGGCCCTGCTGGCAACCGAGGGACTGCAGGTGGAGTTCACCGCCGACGGCCTGCGCCGCATTGCGGAGACCGCCTGGCAGGTGAATGAAAGGACCGAGAATATCGGTGCCCGCCGCCTCCATACCGTGATGGAGCGCCTGCTGGAGGAGAGCTCATTCACCGCCGCGGACTCCGGCCTTAAACACCAGCCACTGCAGGTGGATGCCGCCTACGTCGACAGCCAGCTCGAGGCACTGAGTGCCAACGAGGACCTGTCCCGCTTCATCTTGTAAGGAGGACCGCCTCATGCCGGCAAACGACTGCAGACCCGTAGGCATCAAATTGCACCAGCGCTCGCGGGAACTGGAACTGGATTACGCCGGGGGAGAGTGCTATCGACTGCCCTGCGAGTACCTGCGCGTCTATTCCCCCTCGGCGGAGGTGCGGGGTCATGGCAGCGGTCAGGAGACCCTGCAAACCGGCAAGCTGACCGTCGGAATCACCGCGATCAATCCCGTCGGCCGCTACGCCCTGCAACTGGTATTCGATGACGGCCACGACACCGGCCTGTACTCCTGGGATTACCTGTACGAGCTGTGTACCGGGCAGGCCCAGCGCTGGCAGGACTATCTCGAGCGCCTGGAGCAGGCTGGCGCAAGTCGCGATCCCGACGTCCAGGTCATCCAGTTCCAGCCCTGAACCGTCGCCGTAAAGCAACCTGACCCGGACGGCTACATCGCGCTACAATACGCGCTCCACGGCGGCAGGGCGCAAACCCCATGAGCGACAAGAACACGACACACTTCGGCTATAAGGAGGTCGACACCCAGGCCAAGGCGAGCATGGTGGCCGAGGTGTTCCACTCGGTGGCCTCGCGCTACGACCTGATGAATGACCTCATGTCCGCCGGTATTCACCGGGTCTGGAAGCGCTTCACTATTGAGCTCAGCGGTGTGCGCCGGGGCAACGCGGTGCTGGACATCGCCGGCGGCACCGGCGATCTGGCCGCCCGCTTTGCCGAGATCGTCGGCCCCACCGGCCGCGTGGTGCTGGCGGACATCAACGACTCCATGCTCAAGGTTGGGCGCGACAAGCTGCTCGACAACGGCCTGCTGGGCAACCTCGAGTTTGTGCAGGCAGACGCCCAGAGCCTGCCCTTTCCCGACGACAGTTTCGACTGCGTCACGATCGCCTTCGGCCTGCGCAACGTCACCGACAAGGACGCCGCGCTGCGCTCCATGCTGCGCGTGCTCAAGCCCGGCGGGCGCCTGCTGGTACTGGAATTCTCCAAGCCGGCCAATCCCCTGCTGAGCAAGGCCTACGACACCTATTCCTTCAAGGTGCTGCCCCTGATGGGCAGGCTGGTGGCGAATGACGCCGAAAGCTACCAGTACCTGGCCGAGTCCATTCGCATGCACCCCGACCAGGAGACGCTCAAGGAGATGATGGAGGATGCGGGCTTCAGCCGCTGCGAATTCCACAATATGACCGGCGGCGTGGTAGCGCTGCACAAGGGAGTCAAGGCCTAGCCGCCTGCTGACAATGCCTGGGCCAGCTGTGAAAACAAAAGTATGAAGCCAGTCATTGACCCCGCGCTGCACACGGCGATCCTGGCCGCGGTGGAACGCGTGATCAACCGGGCACTGGCGCTGGCCCCCGACAGCGCGGCCGGCCTCGATGCGCTGTCCGACTGCGTATTCGCAGTGCACTGCACAGCGCCACCACTGGATGTGTACCTGCAGCCCGGAGCGGGCAAAGTGCGCCTGATGGGAATCTACGAGGGCCCCGTTACCACCAGCGTGCGGGGGGTAGCCTCGGACTTTGCCGAGCTGGCGAGCGCAAAAGACCCCGCATCCACCCTGATCAATGGGTGTATCGAACTGAAAGGGGACAGCGCGCCCCTGATCGAGCTGCAGAAAATTATCGCGGCGCTGCAGATCGACTGGGAGGCACCGCTGGTGGACACCCTGGGCGATGTGGCCGGACACCAGTTGGCGCAGTTGCTGCGCGGCGCCTACGGCTGGGGGCGGCAGGCATCAACCGGCCTCGGCCGGCAGCTGGAGGAGTTTATCCACGAGGAGGCCCGACTCAGTCCTCCCCGACTGGAACTGGAGGATTTCTACCGCGACGTCCAGCAACTGGGCCTGCGGGTAGAGCGACTGCAGTCACGCACCCAGCGCCTGCGCAAGCGCCTGCAGCAACTGCGCGGGTAGACGAACCGGCCATGTCCCGCATAACCCGCCTGGTCACTATTTTTCGCATCGTCGGTCGCTACCGGCTGGACGAGCTCGTCGATACCGAACGCCTGGGCCGGGCGCCCCGCCTGGCACTGGCCCTGATGCCCTGGCGCCTGCACCAGGTACCGCAGCTGCCCCGCGGCGTGCGCCTGCGGCGGGCTCTGGAGGAACTCGGGCCCGTTTTCATCAAGTTCGGCCAGATGCTGTCGACCCGCCGCGACCTGTTGCCGGCCGACATCGCCGATGAGCTGGCCATGCTGCAGGACAAGGTGCCGCCCTTTCCGGAGCAGCAGTCCATCGCCATTATTGAAAAGGGGCTGGGCAAGCCCGTGGCGGAACTGTTCGCCAGCTTCGACGCCAGGCCCATGGCATCGGCCTCGGTCGCCCAGGTACACGCCGCCACCCTGCACAGCGGCGAAAAAGTGGTGGTCAAGGTCATCCGGCCCGACATCGAGCCGATCATCCGCCAGGATCTCGCGTTGATGTTCACCCTGGCCAGACTGGTGGCCCGCTACGTGCCGGCGGGCCGGCGCCTGCGTCCGGTGGAAGTCGTGGCCGACTACCAATTCATTATCCTGGATGAGCTGGACCTGGGTCGGGAGGCGGCCAACGCCTGCCAGCTGCGCCGCAACTTCGAGAACAGTAAGCTGGTTTATGTGCCGCAGGTGTACTGGGATTACACCTGCCGCAACGTCTTCGTTATGGAGCGGATCTCGGGTATCCCCGTCACCGACATGGCCGCACTGCAGGCCCGCGGCACCGACCTGAAACTGTTGGCCGAACGCGGCGTCGAGATCTTTTTCACCCAGGTGTTCCGCGACAGCTTCTTTCACGCTGACATGCACCCGGGTAATATTTTTGTCGATGCTACAGACCCGGCAGACCCCACCTACATCGCCGTCGACTGCGCGATCATCGGCAGCCTCAGCGACTCGGATCAGTACTACCTGGCCCGCAACCTGCTCAGCATTTTTCGTCGCGATTACCGCGAGGTGGCCCAGCTGCACGTGGAATGCGGCTGGGTTCCCCCCCAGACCCGGGTGCAGGATTTCGAGTCGGCCATGCGGGCGGTGTGCGAACCGGTATTCGAGCGCCCCATCGGCGAGATCTCCTTCGGCCAGTTGCTGATCTACCTGTTTCGCACCGCCGGGCGCTTCGACATGCACATCCAGCCGTCGCTGGTGCTGCTGCAGAAGACCATGCTCAATATCGAGGGCCTGGGGCGGCAGCTCTACCCCGGCCTCAACCTGTGGGACACCGCCAAGCCCTTCCTGGAGGACTGGGTCCAGGAGCGCTATTCGCCCCAGTCCTTCCTGCGCCGCCTGCAACGCCAGGCGCCCTCCTGGCTTGAGCAGTTACCGCAGCTGCCCGACGTGGTGCTCGACAACCTGCAGCAGTCCCGCGACGGCGACCTCCGCTTTGCCCGGCCTCAGCACCGGGAGGAGACGCAGCAGCTGCAGTCGGGCGAGAAGACCCGCCGCCATCGCCGCCAGCTGCTGGCGGGCCTGGCCTGCCTGGGAGCGGCGATAACCGCGGTTCCCGGCGGTTGGCAGCTGCTCGCGGCGGCGCCTCCGGTCAGCTGGTTGCTGGGGGGGCTGGCACTGGCCCTGCTGTGGCCGCGCGACAACTGAGCATGTGCCGGCAACGGCCCTGTGTCATAATATGCGGCCACGGAGAGTAGTGTAATGAACGCAGCGGGCGAATTAACCCGGGACATCAGCTGGAATGACCAGGGGCTCGTTCCAGCCATCGCCCAGGACTGGCAGACCGGGGAGGTGCTGATGCTCGCCTGGATGAATCGGGAGGCCCTGGAACTGACGCTCAGCGAGGGCCGGGCTATTTACTGGTCCCGCTCCCGCCAGGCGCTCTGGCGCAAGGGCGAGGAGTCGGGCCACGTGCAACAGCTGAAGGAGCTGCGCATCGACTGCGACGCCGATGCCGTGTTGATCAAGGTGGAGCAGCTGGGCGGCATAGCCTGCCACACCGGTCGCCGCAGTTGCTTTTACCGCAGGTACGATCAGGGCGCCTGGCAGGTGACCGATGAGGTCGTCCGGTCGCCGGAGGCCATATACGGGAAATCATCATGAGCGATGTGCTGGAACAACTGCAAGCCACTCTCAGGCTGCGTAAAGCGGCTGACCCGGAGACGTCCTATGTCGCCAGCCTGCACCAAAAGGGGCTGAACAGGATTCTGGAAAAAGTGGGCGAGGAAGCCACCGAGGTGATACTCGCCGCCAAGGACGTACAGCGCGGCGCCGGTCGGGCCGAACTCGTCGGCGAGGTGGCGGACCTGTGGTTTCACAGCATGGTGATGTTATCGCACCTGGATGTGAACATCAGCGAGGTCACCGACTGCCTGGCCGCGCGTTTCGGCAATTCCGGAATCGCCGAAAAAGCCGGGCGCACCGGCCGGTCATCGAGTCAAACAAGAGCGGGAGAATAGTATGGGTATTGGTGGAATCAGCGTCTGGCAACTGTTGATCATCCTGGCGATCGTCATCATGTTGTTCGGCACCAAGCGATTGCGCACCCTGGGCAGCGACCTGGGCAGCGCGGTGAAAGGATTTCGCAAGAGCATGCAGGACGACGGCGGAGCGGAGAAGCCGGCGGGCAACGATCCTGCCGATACAGCCGGGTCCCCCGCCGACAAGGACAAGTAAAGACCACCTGAATGTTTGATATCGGATTCGCCGAGCTGGTGCTCGTGGGCGTGGTGGGACTGCTGGTTATCGGGCCGGAGCGGCTGCCCGGGACTATCCGCACGGCGAGCCTCTGGCTCAACCGCCTCAAGCGCGGCTTCAATGACATCAAGCGGGAAGTCCAACAGGAACTGCACAACGACGAGGTGATGCAGGAACTGCGCAGGACCGGCCAACAGCTCAAATCCCAGGCCGATGAATTTGGCGTGAGCCTCGAAGCCACCCGGGACAGCCTGGCAGGACCCGTCGCGGGCGATGCCCCGCCCGCCGAACCGGCAGCGCCAGCGGCGCCAGCGGCGCCAGCGGCGCCAGCGGCGGATAAAAACGACCAATGAGCGAACCTGAAAGCACCGACCAGCCGCTGCCGCTGATCGCTCACCTGACAGAATTGCGCGACCGCTTGCTGCGCGCGCTGCTGGCCGTCCTGCTGGTCTTTATCGGCCTGTTCCCCTTCGCCAACGAGATCTACACCTTCGTGTCCGAACCGCTGCGAAAGCTGTTGCCCGAAGGCGCCACCATGATCGCCACCGAGGTGGCCTCGCCATTCCTGACCCCGTTCAAGCTCACTCTCGTGACCGCCGTGTTCCTCGCCATTCCCTACGTGCTCTACCAGGCCTGGAGCTTTATCGCACCTGGCATGTACAAACACGAGAAACGGCTGGCGGTGCCGCTGCTGGTTTCCAGCATACTGCTGTTCTACGCCGGGGCGGCGTTCGCCTATTTCGTGGTATTCCCGCTGATATTCGCCTTTTTTACCAGCACTGGCCCGGCCGACATCACCATCATGACCGATATCAACAGCTACCTGGATTTTGTCCTGAAGCTGTTTTTCGCCTTCGGCCTGGCCTTCGAGATTCCTATCGCCGCTGTCCTGCTGATATTGACAGGGGTTACCACCCCGCAGGAGCTGGCGAATAAACGACCCTACATCATCGTCGGCTGTTTTGTCGTCGGCATGCTGCTGACCCCGCCCGATGTGATCTCCCAGTCCCTGCTGGCGGTGCCCATGTGGCTGCTGTTCGAGCTGGGGGTGTATTTTGGCCGGTTTATTACCCGCAACAGAAAAAAAACAGACCCCTCGGGAAACGAATAGATGGAAGTTAAACCCGGGCCGGCAAGCTTGCCCTCACTGCTGCCAGTGGTCGGCTTCCTCAAACCCTACAAACTGCGCCTGGCGGGGGCGAGTGTCGCGCTGTTGTTCACCGCCGGTGCCACCCTGTCCATGGGGCGGGGCCTGCAGGTGCTCATCGACCAGGGATTCGGCAACGGTGACAGCGCCGACCTGGCCGGCGCTGTCAGCCTGCTGATCGCCATAGCCGCCGCCATCGCGGTGGGTACATTCATCCGGTTCTACCTCGTGTCGTGGCTGGGCGAGCGGGTCAGCGCCGACCTGCGCAAGGCCGTGTTCGACAACATCGTGCGACTGCACCCGGGTTATTTCGAGCTCAATCGCAGCGGCGAGATCATGTCGCGCCTGACCACGGATACCACTCTGCTGCAGACGATTATCGGCTCCTCCTTCAGCATGGCCCTGCGCAGCAGCCTCACCCTGATCGGGGCGCTGGTTATGATGTTCATCACCAACCTCAAACTCAGCCTGATCATCGCCGTGGGCGTGCCGCTGGTACTGCTGCCCATCCTGTATTTCGGTCGCCGCGTCAGGCGCCTGTCCAACCAGAGCCAGGACAGTATCGCCAGCGTGGGCAGTTACGCGGGCGAGGTCATCCAGCATATCCGGGTGGTCCAGAGCTACACCCAGGAAGCGTTCGAATCCACCGCATTCTCGCGGGAGGTCGAGCGCGCCTTCGGCATAGCCCGGCGCCGAATCTGGCAGCGGTCCCTGCTGATGGGGGGTGCCATCCTGCTGGTGTTCAGCGGTATGGCGGGCATGCTTTGGGAGGGCGGACAGGACGTGATCAATGGCCGCATGACCGGCGGTGAGCTCGGTGCTTTCGTGTTCTACGCCATTATGGTGGGCAGCGGCATCGCCACCGTCTCAGAGGTCTGGGGGGAACTGCAGCGCGCCGCCGGCGCCGCTGAACGCCTGATCGAGCTCCTCAACACCCGCAGCCTGATCGATGATCCGGGCCCACGGGAGTTGTCCGGGCAGCCCAGGCGACCGGAGCTGGCACTGGACGACATTACCTTTTACTACCCGACCAGGCCCGGGCAGGCCGCCCTGCAGGACTTTTCCCTACCCATCCAGGCGGGCAAGAGCCTGGCGCTGGTGGGGCCGTCCGGGGCCGGCAAATCGACCCTATTTGAGCTGTTGCAACGATTTTACGATCCCCAGCAGGGCCGGGTACTGCTCAATGGCGAAGATATCCGCAAACTTGGCCTGCAGCAGCTGCGCAGCCATATCGCACTGGTGCCGCAACAGCCCGCACTGTTTACCGGTGACGTGCGCTACAACATCAGCTACGGCCGGCCGGACGCTTCCGACGCCGAGGTGGTCGCCGCCGCCAGGGCGGCTCACGCAGACGAGTTCATCGAACGCCTGCCCCAGGGCTATGGCAGCCACCTGGGCGAGCAGGGTGTACGCCTTTCAGGGGGTCAGCGCCAGCGCATTGCCCTGGCCCGGGCGATACTCAATGATCCCGAAATCCTGCTGCTGGATGAGGCTACCAGCGCGCTGGACACCGAGAGCGAATACCAGGTCCAGCAGGCGCTGCACGAATTGATGAAAAACCGCACTACGGTCATCATCGCCCATCGGCTGTCGACCATCCTGCACGCCGACAATATTGCCGTGCTCGACCATGGTCGGCTGATTGCCACCGGCACCCATACCGAACTGATGCAAAACTGCGCACTCTACCAGCGCCTGGCCAGCCTGCAATTTCGCGAAACCGACCGGGAGCCTGACCCGGTCAGCTATCCATCAGCCGAATCCGGGCTTTTCGCTCCCGGTTGACGCGGGAAATATCACCCAGGGCATCCCGTGAGATTTCCGCGACCTCCTGGATAAGGCGCAAGCCCAGGCGCGCGTTGTTGGCCGCCAGATGCCAGGGCGCCGTCACAGCTGATTCGCGCACCAGTTCCACGCCCTCGTCCCAGGCCAGGCGCGCGTGTTCACCGGCAGTATTGCGGGCAGATTCATAGGCCTGGCTGACCACGTCGAGCGACTCCATAAACGCCTCGACGCTGAGCCATTCCACCAGTGTGCCCCGCTCGACACCCCGCCGCACGTTACTGCGCAGCTTGCGCGCCATATTGCGAAACTCTCGCTGTACCCGCTGCCCGAAGACCGGGTCCGCCACCGGGCGCAACTGGTCGTCCTGCGCCAGCTCGAGCCAGTCCTCGGCACTGAGCATCCCCTCGATCTGCGGAAAAACCAGCTTTTCCTCGCTATTCATATGCTCGTACATATGGTCGACATAGCCGCGGCCGCTTTTCACCAGTACCGAGGGGTCGATCTCGCCATCGCGCCACAGCTGTATGTTGCGCAGCACCTGGCGACCCGATTTCGCCATGAAGTCATGATCCCGCTGCAGGCTGTCGACGTTGTCGGCCGCCCCCTGGTCGAGCTCGGCCACGCGGCCGTAGATAAGGTCTTCACGCGGGTGGTGAAAGCGGTCCGGCCAGGTGACCATGTAGTCCATGATCTCGTACACCACATGGGTGTCTATCCACTCTCCCGACTCGATGGCCTTCAGCTGCTCGCTGAACAATTGCATCACACTGGCGATATGCCGGTGTTCGGCGTAGAGGGTCTTGAGCAGCGGGGGCTGCATCCCGGCGCTGGTCTCGCTCGCCGGCGGTGGTGTCGCTGGCCTGGAGCCCGGTGCCGCTGAAGCGGATACCGGCTTGCGCCGGGTGGCGGTCGTCCTGGCAGGCGCGGCCTTTTTCCTGGCGCGTACGGGCTTTTTTGCAACTTTCTGTTTTCTGGCGGCCATGATGACATCTCCGGCAAGCTTTGCCTCAGCATAAGGCCTGAGACTAGCCTGTCCAGAGCGGTAAATCATTGATCCGGCTCATGGCCCCCCTCATCCGGGCGACGGCACGACTTTCTGAACCACCGGGCCGCCCTGATCTATCGCACACACAGTAAAACGCCGGCACGGGGGCCGGCGCTGCCTGGGCGATGGCGGACTGTCAGCCGCTGAATTCGCGTATCAGGTTGCCAATGGATTCCTTGGCGTCGCCGAACAGCATGCGGGTGTTGTCCTTGTAAAACAATGGGTTCTCGATGCCGGCAAAGCCAGAGGCCATTGACCGTTTCAGCACAAAAACGGTGCGCGCTTTGTCGACGTTGATCACCGGCATGCCGTAGATGGGCGAGCCCTCGTTCTCCCGGGCCGCCGGGTTGACCACGTCGTTGGCGCCTATGACAATGGCGACATCGACATTTTCCATGCGCGGGTTGATATCGTCCATCTCCAGCAACTGGTCGTACGGCACGTCGGCCTCGGCCAGCAGCACGTTCATATGGCCCGGCATCCGGCCCGCCACCGGGTGGATGCCGAAATTCACCTCCGCCCCGTTTTTCTCGAGCAGTTCCGCCAGTTCCTTGACCACGTGCTGGGCCTGGGCTACCGCCATGCCATAGCCGGGAATGATGGCCACGTTGCTGGCCGCCTCCAGGATGTAGTAGGCGTCCTCGACATTAATCGGCTTGATCTCACCCTCTACCGCGGTCTGCTCCACCTTGCCGCTGCCGAAGCCGCTGAACAGGACATTCGCCAGAGAGCGGTTCATCGCCTTGCACATGATCTGGGTGAGGATGATGCCGGAGGCGCCCACCAGCGCACCGGCCACGATCAGGATATTGTTGTTCACCGCGAAGCCCGCGGCGCAGGCCGCCAGGCCCGAGTAGGAGTTCAGCAGCGAGATCACCACCGGCATATCGGCGCCGCCGATGGGGATGACCGCCATCACACCAAATACCAGCGACAGGACCACCACCAGGTAGAGCCACAGGTGGTTGTCGGGTTGCAGGCAGAACATGACCGCACCCGCGAGGATACCCAGCACGATCAGGCTGTTGACAATCTGCTGGCCACTGAACAGCACCGCGCCGCTGCCGATGCGCTCGCTGAGCTTGCCGTAGGCAATCATGCTCCCGGTAAAGGTGACACCGCCGATAAGGATGGACAGGATGATGGTGACCAGGGTAAAGGTGGCCGAGCCCGGCACCAGCGCCGCCCAGCCCACCAGCAGGCTGGCCATACCGCCGAAGCCGTTGAACAGGGCCACCATCTCGGGCATGGCGGTCATCTGCACCATCCGCGCCGCCGCGCCGCCAATGACAGCGCCCACCAGTATTCCAAGGGCGACCCACTGGTACTCAATACCCTGGGCCAACAGGGCCGCCACCACTGCCAGCAACATACCGACAGCGGAAATCATATTGCCGCGCCGGGCGGTAGCTGGCGAACCGAGCAGCTTGAGGCCGTAAATGAAGAGGGCGGCCGCTACCACATAACTGTATTGAATCAGGCTGTCCATGGCGTTCAGCCCCCCTTCTTCTTGAACATGGCGAGCATGCGGTCGGTGACCAGGTAACCGCCCACAACGTTGATAGTGGCCAGCGCCACGGCGGCCACACCCAGCCATTCGGCCATGTTGTGTTCGCCGTTACCGGCCAGGCTGATCGCACCCACAAGGGTAATCCCGGAGATGGCATTGGCGCCGGACATCAGCGGTGTGTGCAGGGTCGCGGGGACCTTGTTGATAAGTTCGAAGCCCAGGAAGATGGACAGCATCAGGATAAATGTCAGGAAAACTTCTGCCGGTATCATCTTACGCACCCCCTTCCATGATTTTCTTGATCGTCTCGTTAACCACTTCACCGCCATGGGTGATGATGCAGCCGGGCAGGATGTCGTCGTCAAAATCCACCACAAACTGCTTCTGCTCCTCGTTCCAGTTGTCCTCCACCAGGTTGAACAGGTTGGCGGAGTACATCTGGCTGGCGTGGCGCGCCACCTCGCCGGCCAGGTTGCCCTTGCCGATTATGGTGACACCGCCCACTTTGACGATCTCGTTGGGCACCGAGCCCTCCACGTTGCCGCCGGTTTCAGCCGCCATATCAACAATCACCGAACCCGGCGCCATGCCCTCGACCATGTCTTTGGTCACCAGCACCGGCGGCTTGCGGCCGAATACCTGGGCGGTGGTAATCACCACGTCTGACTTGGCGATCACATCTTTTTGGGCCTGCCTTTGTTTTTCCACCTGTTCGGGCGTCAGTTCGAGGGCGTAACCGCCCGCAGTCTGGCCGGTTTCGCCCAGGTCGATCTCCAGAAACTTGGCACCCAGCGACTGCACCTGCTCGGCGACCACGGGTCGGGTATCGAAGGCGGTCACCCGGGCGCCGAGGCGCTTCGCGGTGGCTATTGCCTGCAGGCCGGCCACGCCAGCGCCAATGACGAAAACGTTCGCCGGCTTCAGGGTGCCGGCGGGGGTCATCATCATGGGGAAGATACGCGGCAGGTGGGTCGCGGCCTGCAGTACCATGACATACCCGGCCAGGTTGGCCTGGGAACTGAGGGCATCCATCTTCTGGCTGCGGGTGGTGCGCGGGATCATTTCCATACTGATGGCGGTAATACCCGCTTCTTTCAGCGCCGTTACCAACTCGCGCTCATTGAAGGGGTCGAGATAACTGATATGGATGCAGCCGCGCTTCATCAGCCTGATTTCATCCGGGGCGGGCTTGCGCAGACGCAGCAACACGTCGGCGCTCCTGAAGAGCTCGTTGCGATCTGCGCTGACAGTCGCCCCTGCCTCGACGTATTCAGAATCGGCAAAACCGGATCCGCTACCCAGACCCGTCTCGACAACCAGCTCCGCGCCCATACGGCACAGTTTTTTGGCCGATTCAGGCGTGATGGGAACCCGGTTCTCGCCCGGGTGACTCTCCTTGGGAATGGCGATGCGCATTGCGGTGTGTACCCCCGTACCTGTGTATTTTTTTAGTGCGGCCAGACTATTGCACTGCACCGACCCAGCCCGCCGCGGCAGGGGTGGCGGTCATTGAAACTGGCACTGGCCCGCTGCCGCGGACACGAGCAGCCGCCGACTGTAGCACAACCGACTGTTCGGGTGAATCATGGCGATTATTCGCCGGATGAACAGGGTGTATAAGATTATGCCTGAGCGCCCCCCTGGGCGACAGCGCGGGGAGCGGCCTGGCCGGAACTGCGCGGGCGAATACGCTGTGGAGGTGGGCTTGCCGGCCACCGGGCCAGGATTCAGCCCGCCCGCAGCTGCAGGAAGGGGTTCATCCAGCGGTACTTCCAGCCGGTGAATTTCAGCGGCGCGTCGAGTACCGCCAGGCAGATACAATCTTCCGATTGCAGCGCGGTCGGGGCGTGGACGTCACTGGGCTGGCGCAGCAGGAAATCACCCTGGTCATAACTGCCATCCGCATCCGAAAAACCGCCTTCGAGCACCAGGGTCATTTCCGAACCGCGGTGGGTGTGTTCCGGAATCCTGCCGCCCGCCTTGATGTGATAGAGGGCAAATTCATAATTGGGATCACCGGTCTTGAGGTAGCTGATCCTCAGGGTGCTGGTGATTTTCTTCCACACAAGGTCGGTAAAATCGCCGTTCATCAGGCGCTGGAGGATGGCCGGCGTGCTGCCGGCAGCCCACTGGCTGGCGCTGGCATAGCTCAGCGGCGGCGCATCATCGAGCCGGGCCAGCACCGCGTTGAGCAGGACGTCGCCCACCGGCTCACCGTGCAGGCCGTCGAACAGCGCGGCGCCCAGGGTTTGCAACCGGGCCGAGGTGCGCCGGCACTGCTCGCAGTAGTTTATATGAACCGACACGCAGGCCGCCTGGGCCAGGGGCAGGTTGCCCGCCGCGTGTTCGGTCAGAAGATCCAGGTCGGGATGAAATTTAGCCATAGCGTTAACGATCTATCTGTATTTGAAGTTTCTGAATAGCCAGCCTGACCCGGGACTTGACCGTACCCAGGGGCAGGTCGAGTTCGGCGGCAGCTTCCGCGTGTGATTTGCCTTCCATATAGACCTTCGCCAGGATCTGCATCTGGTCCGCCGGCAAGCTCTTCATCAGCTCGCGCACACGCTCCTCGCCGCGACGACCCTGCAACATGGCGAAGGGCTCCTCCGACTCCCTGTCCGGGAAGACATCCTCCTCCGCCAGGGGGGTGTCAAATTTCTGCAAACGCCGGAACATATCCGTGCGGCAATTGCGCGCAATGGTGTACACCCAGGTGCTGGCCGCGGCCTTCTCGGGGTTAAACCCGCCAGCCTTCTGCCACACCTTCAGCATCACCTCCTGTACCAATTCGTCCGCCAATGATGCCGACAGGCTGGAACCCGCGAGGGCAAAAGCCTTGATAAGCGGAGCAAAATGGCGAAAAAAGCGCGTAAACGCCGCCCTGTCCTGACTGGCCGCTATCAGTGTGAGGCATTCGCTCCATTCGTCGGTGCGCCTGCCAACCAGGCCCTGCGAATCGGACCGTGTTCCCTCGGGAATCTCTGCCACTTGCGATTTTCTCTCTTGTCGGGTGGTTTGCAGGTGAGTATACGCCCCGGCGGGAGGAGCGGATCACCCTGTTCTACACTGAATCCACGGGCCGACCCGGCACAGATCCAAAATCCTCCAGCGGCCGTAGAAACGGACACACCATCCAATCCCCAGCCAGGCAATCGCCCGGCGAAACTAGCCAAGGAGACCGGCATTGTGAGAATCGCTGTCATTGGATCCGGCATTTCCGGCTTGAGCTGCGCCCACTACCTCAGCGCCGCCCATGAAGTGTCGGTGTTTGAGGCGGGCAGGCAGATCGGCGGCCACACGGCGACTGTTGACGTCAAACTCGGCACCCGCCGCTACGCCATCGACACCGGCTTCATTGTGTTCAACGACTGGACCTACCCCAACTTCATCGCCCTGATGGACAGCCTGGGCGTATCGAGCAAGCCGACATCCATGGGATTCAGCGTACGGGACGAGCAAACCGGGCTGGAATATTCCGGCACCAACCTCAACAGCCTGTTTGCCCAGCGCGGCAACCTGCTGTCGCGGCGTTTTATCGGCATGGTCCGGGACATCCTGCGCTTCAACAGGGAATCAGTCGCGGACCTCGAGGCCGGCAGGGTCAGCGACAGACAGACCCTGGGTGAATACCTGGAGCGCAACCGCTATGGCGCGGCCTTCCAGCGCCAGTACCTGACCGCCATGGGTTCCGCCATCTGGTCCGCCGATTGCGCCACCATCCTCGATTTCCCCCTGAGCTTCTTCCTGCGATTTTTCCGCAATCACGGCCTGTTGTCGGTGCAGGACCGCCCCCAGTGGCGGGTCATAGAGGGAGGCTCAAGGGAGTATCTGCGCCCGCTTTGCCAACGCTTCGAGCAGCGCATTTTCACCGACTGCGCTGTGCGGAGTGTTGTCCGCCAGCCTGACCACGTAATTCTGGTGCTGGCCGACGGCCGCAGGCTGAGCTTCGACCAGGTGGTACTGGCCACCCATTCCGACCAGGCACTGGCACTGCTGGATGAAGCCAGCCCGGCGGAGCGCGATGTGCTTGGGGCGCTACCCTACCAGTCCAACGACGTGGTGCTGCACACCGACACCCGCCTGCTACCGCGCAACCGCAAAACCTGGTCGAGCTGGAACTACACCCTCGGCACCGGCCGGGAACGGGCGGTGGTCACCTACAATATGAACATCCTGCAGGGCATCACCGCGCCGGAGACGTTCTGCGTGACACTCAATAACAGCGCCGCGATCAACCCGGTAAAAATCCTGGGCCGGTTCAGCTATGACCACCCGGTATTTTCCCTGGCCGGCATCGCCGCCCAGCAGCGCTGGCAGGAAATCAACGGCCAGCGCAACACCTGGTACTGCGGGGCCTACTGGAACAACGGCTTCCACGAGGATGGCGTGGTCAGTGCCCTGCGGGTGGCCAACGCCCTCAACCAGCGGCAGCAGGTCGCCGCATGAGATCGAGACTGTACGAGGGTGTGGTAAGACACCGGCGGCTGCACCCGACTCCGCACGAATTCAGCTACCGGGTGTTCATGCCGTATATCTGCCTGGATGAGCTGCCGGAACTGTTCGACGACAACTGGCTGTGGTCGGCCCGCGGCATCGCGCCCGCCTGTTTCAGGCGCAGTGATTTTCTCGGCGATCCCGGGCTGCCCCTGCAGCAGGAGCTGCGCCGCCGGATTCGCGAGGAGACGGGGGCGGACCACCGCGGCCCCATTTACCTGCTGGCCAACCTGCGGTACTTCGGTATCAGCATGAACCCCATCGCCTGCTACTACTGCTTCAGCGAGGATGAATCCCGGCTGGAGTTCCTGGTGGCGGAGGTCAACAACACGCCCTGGAACGAGCGCCACAGCTACGTACTGGCGGGCCCGGAGTCGGGACGCTGGCTGAAAACCGAGTTTGACAAACAGTTCCATGTATCGCCCTTCAACCCGATGGACATGTGCTACCACTGGCGCAGCAGTACCCCGGACCACCGCCTGGTGCTGCACCTGGCCAATTCCGACGCGGGCAGGAAAGTCTTTGACGCCAGCCTGTCCCTGTCTGCCAGACCGATGACGACAGCGAATCTCAACCGCACCCTGTGGCGCTACCCCCTGATGACCGCCAGGATTGCCCTGGCGATCTACTGGCAGGCACTGCGCCTGTTTATCAAGCGGGCGCCCGTGTATTCCCATCCCAGCAGTAGACCTTCCGGAGTCTAACAATGAGCAACTCTAGCGACATGACCGCCAGCAGCCTCGGCATGCCCCGGGCCGACCGCAAGCTGCCCGGGCGCCACCGACTGGCCAGGCGACTGTGCCTGCGGGTGCTGGCCAATATCAGGGTTGGCAGCCTGGCCATTCACGATGGCGGCGAAACTTTCCACTTCGGCGACCCGGATGATTCTACGCAGCCCCACGCCGAGGTGCATGTGCACGACAGCAGCCTGTACCGCCAAATACTGGCTGGTGGCAGTATCGCCACCGGCGAAGCCTATATGAGCGGGCATTGGACCTCCCCCAACCTGGTAGCGGTGATGCGCCTGTTCAGCGCCAACCTGGCCACCCTGGAGTTGCTCGAGTCGCAACGGTCCTGGCTGGTGCGACTGGGCCTGAAGCTGTCCCACGCCCTCAAGCGCAATACCCGTGAGGGATCGCGCAAGAACATCTCCGCCCATTACGACCTGGGCAATCATTTCTTCGAACTGTTCCTCGATCCCACCATGATGTACTCGGCGGCGCTTTTCGCTACCGACAAAACGACGCTGGAGGATGCCTCTGTCGCGAAGCTGGAGGAACTGTGCCGGCAACTGGAGCTCAGCAGCGACGACCACCTGCTCGAAATCGGCACCGGCTGGGGCGGCATGGCGATCCACGCGGCCCGCAATTATGGCTGTCGCGTCACCACGACCACGATCTCCCGTGAACAGCACGCGTACACGCTACAGCAAGTACAGGCGGCCGGCCTGCAGGACAGGGTAACAGTACTGTGTGAGGACTATCGCAACCTGAGCGGCAGCTTCGACAAACTGGTTTCGATAGAAATGATCGAAGCGGTGGGCCACGACTTTTACAGCAGCTATTTCCAGCAGTGCAGCCGCTTGCTGAAACCGCAGGGCAAAATGCTTATCCAGGCCATCACCATCGCCGACCAACGATACGCCGCCGCCCGCGATTCTGTGGATTTTATCCAGCGCTATATTTTCCCCGGTGGCAGCCTGCCCAGTGTCGCTGTTATCGCCGACCACCTGGCCCGCGATACCGATATGCAGATGATCCACCTGCGGGATATCACCCGGGACTACGCCCTCACCCTGGCCAGCTGGCGCGAGCGCTTCCTTGCCGCCCAGGCTGCGGTGAAGGAGATGGGCTTCGACCAGACCTTCATCCGCATGTGGGAATTTTACCTGGCCTACTGCGAGGGGGGTTTTCGCGAGCGCATCATCGGCACGGTACAGCTGGCGTTGGCCAAGCCCGGCTACCGATTCGCTGCTGGCACTGGCCAGATCAGTTGAGCGCCGGACGAGTCGGGAGTGTTATGCCCAGTACTTCGCAAACTCGCACTACATCCCTGGGAGGATTATTCAAGACGGACGCCCGGACTCGCGGTGCGTTCCTGGGCGGAGCGTCCGGGGCTACCTCAAAGCCAACACGAGGTTCTTTCCGTAGCAGTTGCACCAGTTTTGATGAGCGGTGAGTGACGCAGTAAAACTTAGGGGATTGATAGAGAAACCACAGGGATATCACCCGGGGAAAACCGTCGGGGGCAACAGTCGATAACCGAATAGGCAGACTTGCGCTGCTTAGAAAGCTGTCCACCTCTTGTTGCTGCCACGGGCCGCAAAGTGCTGTAGGCGGCCCGCTCCCACGACATCGCCGGCCTCGGCACGGTAGCTGCCATCACCGTTAGGGATGAGAGTCCATACCCTGCGCTGCCGCTCCCCATCGTCGAACAGGAAATATTCGTCCAATGTCCCTATTCCATCAGTCCAGGAGGCCTGTATATCGGCATTGAACGTCCTGATCACCAGACCGTTGCGATTCTTGACCACGCCGTGGGCTGTGAGAGGTCCAGAGAAAAAATCTTGCAGAACCAACCGGGGCTCAAACGCGCTGTAGTCATTTACGCTAACCGGGGAACAACCCGAGGCCAGAATGACTATCAGGCCTAGAAACATCTTTCTTGACATGGTGAAGCCCTGCAGGTAACAGGACAATGTACGGCGGATTGTGGGCAATGGATTGGTCCTGGCTGTCATCAGCTTATGCATGAAGGTGATCCGAAATCGCTGGCTGACGTATAGTCTTCAATACACCGAAGAGAATTTTCTGGCGTGACTTCTGCGGCTGGAGTACAGCTACCAACATCGATGACAGCCGGCAAGCTCATTAATGGCGTGCTGTTCAATATCACCTGGCTTGCCGTGGTCTACACCCACTCCGCGCTGTGGGCACTGGTCATCACGGCAGCGCATCTCGCCCTCCATTTCAGCTTGATATCCAGCAGATTTGCAGAGGCCCGATTGATATTGGGACTTACCCTGTTCGGTGCCATCCTGGACCAGATACTGTTTGTACTGGGCGTATTTGCCCTACAAGGGGCGTCGGCGGCCGCTCCTGTATGGATGAGCTGCCTATGGCCCGTACTGGGGACCACGCTGCTGCATGCATTCAGAGGCCTGCAGCAGCACATTTTGTTGGCCACAATTTTCGGGGCCCTGGGCGGCGCAGCGTCCTACACCGCGGGCACCCGTTTGACGGATGTTGAATTTGGTTCCGTGTTCTGGGGGCCAATCATTATGGCACTGCTGTGGGCGGTCTTGTTCCCCGCCATGCTTGCAGTGGCCAGGATCATGAATACTGAATCCGGGAGGGAGCACTATGTGGCGTCATAAGCTTGCCTGGTCGCTGGTTTTTCTGGTTGTATTTTCCTCTGCCGTTCTGTCGGATTCTGCCGATATACCTACCGTCGTCGGCACGGCCTATGATCGCGACAGTGGGCGCCTCCTGTACACAGAACGCCACTTTTGCTCGGACGAGGGTCGTATCTGCACGGTGCAGTATCGCGACAGTTCCGGTGGCATGATCGCGCAGAAAACCCTGGACTACCGGGCGGGCCGGTTCAGTCCTGCAATGACAATGACCGATTATCGTCTGGGCCTCGAACTGAACCTGCCGACCAGCGAGCAGGAGAACATCGTCGTCGATGCCGGCTTCGACAATTACGTACGCAGCGTCTGGGAGCAGTTGGCGCGCGGCGAAAGCGTGCATTTCCCCTTACTGTTGGCCGACTTCGACGAGCCCATCAATATGCGAGCTGATCTTAAAACATCCGGTGACTGCCACCCGGCAGAGCTATGCCTGGAAGTCAGTCTGGATTCCTGGTTGCTCGGCAAGCTGACAAGCCCGATTGCGCTGTCCTATTCACGTGAAAACAGGAAGTTGCTGTATTTTGGCGGTATCAGCAATATCAGGGGAGAAGACGGCGAATCGCTCAGTGTCGATATCCATTACCGCTATGAAAATGACGTATCTTTCCCAGGCTCAACCCCAACAGCCGTGGTGCAATTCTAGCCCTTTGGCTCCAGAGCTTGATCTGCCGGCCTCGGCAGGGTTGGTGGCACTACCCAGGGCTGATAATTCCACCAGGGCGGCAGTAGTTCACGGTACTGGCGCTCACCGTAGCGGCTGTCGATCAGCAGTGCACGGCCCCGGTCTGTGCTGCCGCGAATAACCCGGCCCAGGGCCTGGTCCACCTTCTGCATGCCCGGATACAGGTAGGCGTATTCAAAGCCCGCGCCGTAACGCCGCTGGAACCAGCCGCGCAACTGCTCGGTATCGCGGTTGAACTGGGGCAGGCCCACACCGACGATCACCACACTGGTGAGCCGCTCGCCGGGCAGGTCGATGCCCTCGCCGAAGACCCCACCGAGAATGCACAGGGCGGCGACATCCCGCCGCTCTTCCAACAGCTGCAGCAAGTGATCGCGCCCCGCATCCGCCTGCTCCCGCGCCTGCACCCACAGGTGGGGTCGCACTGCATCCAGACCCAGTGGCCGCAATTGCGCCAGGCAATCCTGCAGGTAGCGGTAGGAGGGGAAATAGATAATGCAGTTGCCGCTTTCCCTGCGCAGCCAGGCCAGCAGCGTAGCGGCCAGTTGCGGCAATGACTGCTGGCGATGGCTGTATCGGGTATCCACCGCGGTGGCCAGGTAGACCTCCAGCTGGCCCTCATCGAAGGGCGAAGACTCCCGCCGGAATACCGCATCAGCCGCCAGGCCCAGGGCGTTGCGGGTCCAGTCGGGCGGCGACAGGGTGGCGGAGAACGCGGTCAGGGAGTGCAGCAAATCCTGCCTGGCGCGCAGCAGGCGCGCCGGATCGAGGCAGTTGAGCGTGACGCGAAGACTCTGGCGGCCGTCATCGCGGCTGAGTTCGAAGCGAAAATCGTCGCCCCAGTTATCCGCCAGCCGCAGGAATTGCAGGACCCCGAAGTAAAAATCCAGCAGCGGCGGCTGACGGTGCAATACCGCCGGCTCCTGCGCCACGAGCTCGCCCGCGGCGGCGACAAAATCCGCCAGCGCCTGCTGCAGCGCTGACGGCAACTCGGCCCGGCTGTCAAACGAGTCTTCCAGCCACGATTGCCGCTGCAGTACCAGCAACACCCGGTTGATGCGTTCCAGTGCCGCTCCCAGTCCCCGCGGCGAATGCCGCTTTATCGCCATCAGGTCAGCCTTGGCCAGGCTCGCCCGGTACATCCGCCGGGCCCGGTCCGGCAGGTTGTGCGCCTCGTCCAGCAGTACGCTCCAGCGCCGGCCATCGCCCTGCATCTGGCCACCCAGGGTCGCGGTGAGGCTGTAAACGTAGTGCAGGTCGGCGATCACCAGGTCCACCCAGGGCAACAGGTCCAGGGACAACTGGTAGGGGCAGATGTCGAACTGCCGGGCCAGGGCCTCAATATCCGCCTGGCGCAGGGCGGGTACCCGGACAGCGGCGGCCAGCGCCTGCGGCAGGCGGTCGTAATAGCCCCGGGCGTAGCGGCAGTCATCGCCGTGACAGGCCTTGCCCGGCGAAAAGCAGATGCGCTCCCTGGCGGTGAGGCTCAGGGCGAGCAGGCTCAGGCCCGCGCGCCGGAAAATAGCCAGGGTTTCCTCGGCGGTGCGCCGGCCCACGGTTTTGGCGGTCACATAGGCGATCCGGTCGTGCTTGCCGGTTGCCAGCGCCTTGAGCGCCGGGTACAGCACCGCCGCGGTCTTGCCGATACCGGTGGGCGCCTCCAGCAGCAGTTCGCCCCCCTGGTCTATGCATTTGTACACCAGCTCGGCGATCTCGCGCTGGCCGCGACGAAACTCGCCGTGGGGGAAGGCCAGCGACCGCAGGCCCAGGTCCCGCTGACGGCGCAGCCCGGCCAGCGCAACCAGCCACCCGGACACCATGGCCAGTGACGACGCCAGGAAGCCCTCCAGTTCGTCCCGGCTGTACGCCTGGGACAGTGGGGTTTCCTCGCCAGTGTCGATATTGAACCAGGTCAGCCGCACTTCCACCCGGTCGAGGTCCCGCTCGATGGCGATAAGCGCCGCGTAGATGCGCGCCTGCGCCAGGTGCATTCGGCTGACCGCAGCCGGGATCAGGGCGGGCCTGATTCTGCAGGTCTTGATTTCCTCCACCAGCCCCGCGGCGGGGTCGTAACCGTCTGCCCGCCCGCGCAGGCGCAGCTCAAGGTTGCCCTCACGGTGGACGTAGTCCACCGGGTATTCGCTGCGATAGGTCTCGCCCCGGCGCCGGTAGACCCGCTGGTGGCCCGCCACGCCCTGTACGCCGGTGGGGGCGGACGTAAAGCGGTGATCGATGTCGCCGGCGCGATGGCAGAAGGCCACCAGCTCGCGCACGGTCATTGTCAGCTCGATCATCAGGCGCTCGTACCCGGGCTCGGCTGCGGGTCGTCCGCCCAGGAGACCCAGGCGACCGCCGCCGGAATCCCCTGCCCGGCAAAAAAGCGCAGCCAGCGTTTCTGGCTCTCCTGGAGGGCGTCACCGGGACCCTTCACTTCGATAAGGCAGTAATCCCCCGGGGTCTCCCCCAGCGCCAGCAGGTCGGGAAAACCGCGGCGATTTTCCCCCGGGTCGAACAGCATGCGCTCCCAGATGGCCAGCAGGTGCTCAGCCGGCACAATCCGGGTCACCGCCGCCAGCAGGTCCTCGTCAATGCAGCGCCAATCCACCCAGCGGCACTGGAATGGGAAATAGCTGGTGTAGGCTTCCAGCAGGATCCGGCCGAGCTCCCCCGCGCGCAGCTCCGCCAGGCGTCGCTCCAACAAGTGCTGGCGGCGCAGCCTGAAGTCGGGGCTGTACATGTCGGCGGGAGCCCCCTGGAAGGGATTGTGAAAGGCACCCGGCACCGGGGTAAAGATCTGTTCCCAGAACGCGAGCCCGAACAGGGCGTTCATCAGGCTGTTTTCCACGTAGTGGACGGCGGCCCAGCTGCTCTGCAGTTCGCCGGCGGCCAGCATTTCCACCGGGGCCTCCCGCCGCGGCAGGTCCAGGGCCAGGCGGGGAAAGTCATGCCGCCGCCGGGGTTGCGGTGTCTCGCCCAGGCGGCGCCGCACCCGGGGCAGTATGCGCTCGGTGGCGTCGCGCTCCTCTTCGCACCAGGGTTCGGCCAGAATCTCCTCGCCCAGCAGTGCCGCGGCGGGCCAGTCCTCCAGCCGCTCCAGCATGCGCAGCCGCCGCTCCCGCGCCGGGTGGCGCTGGCTCAGCGCGTACAACTGCGCCGCCAACTCCCACTCCCCCAGGCGCTCGATATCCCGCGCCAGGCCATTGCACAGGCGGTGCCAGCGCCCCCGGCTGGAGGGGAACTGCACCTGCTGCCCGGCCAGCTCGCGGGCAAACGCCACCAGCGACTCGGCATCCCCGCCCTCCCGCAGCTCATACCAACAATCGCCCAGGGTCGCACAGGCCAGGTATTCCTCCACGGCCGCGCGCTGCACAAACAGGCGATGCTGGCGGTCGAGCACATAAGGGTAGTAACGGGCGACACCGAGGTCACTCAACACGAAATCGGTCAGGCCCTGGCGCCGGTTGCCGAAAAACAGCAACTGAAACAACGCCACCTCAGCCAGGCCGCAGGGGGCGATAACGCGGCTGTCGTCGACCGCAGACAACAGCTCCCGCGTTTCGTCCAGGGCCAGCGCCTCGATCGCCGCCAGCAGGGCGGACTTGCCGCGCGGCGCCGGCTCGCCCAGGCTGGCGCCAAAAGCCCGCAGCAGCTCTGCCCGGGTGTACAGTCCGCCCAGCTCCGCCACTGCCAGTTCGCCGGCAGTTTCCGCCATGCCCACCGCAACCAGGCTGTCGACCAGCGGTGCTACCGCCCCCAGTTCCGCGTAGTCCAGCTTGCTCTCGCGAAACCAGGGTCCGACTCGCGATACCAGCCTGACGTAGAGGCACTGCGCCTCGAAGGGAAGTTCGCGATAGCACTGCAGAAACCGCTGTTCGGCGGGTGTCAGCAAGTCGCTGTACTGGGCTTCGACGGTGTCGCACAGCAGGAGGAAATTGTCGCGGTAATAGTGCGGCGCGAGTGCCGGACCGGCGCTGGGCTCCATATCCGGCCCCTACACCAGGGGGGCGGGCTGAGCGCGCTGCTGCAGCAACACGCCGGGGATAATCAGCGCCAGTCCCAGCAGCGTGGCGGGATGGATAGCCTCTCCCAGGATGGTGCCAATAAACACCAGGGACACCAGCGGCGACAGGAAAATCAGGTTGCCGATGCGGGACACACCGCTGGACAGGCGCAGCGCGGTGGACCAGAGCGCAAAGGTGACTCCCATCTCAAACAGGCCGACCCAGGCCGCCCCGGCGAGTCCCCGCCAACCGGGCACGACCAGGCTGGAAAACACCGCGCACAGGACCAGCGACACCGGTGCGGCCACCGCGAAATTCAGGCAGAGGCAGGCGACGGGGTCACGTTGATTGCGGGTGGACACCAGCCAGTACAGCGCCCAGATCAGGGTGCTCAGCAGGGCCAGCCCGACCCCCTCGATACTGTCGAACTGCAGCTGCAGCACCTGCCCGCGGGTGGCGATAACCAGTACCCCGCAGTAACCCATTGCCAGGGCGAGCAAGTCACGCCGGTGCAGCTTGTGCCCCAGCAGCGGTACCGCCAACACCGCGAGACTGATCGCCCAGGTGTAGTTTATCGCCTGCGCCTGTTGCGCCGGCAGCAGGTCGTAGGCGCGCAGCAGCACCAGGTAATACAGGCAGGGATTCACCAGGCCCATGAGCAGGAAATAGCCGGGGGTTGCCCGGGCATACCCCGTCAGCAGCGCCAACCGACCCTGGCGCCAGAGCAGCAGGAACAGGGCCAGGGTGGAAAAACACACCGAGTAGGCAACCAGCTGCAGCACATCCAGTTCGCGCAGCGCCAGTTTGAAGGCGGTGGCTACGGTGGACCACAGCAGCACCGCTGCCAGTCCGAAGAGCAGCGCCTGTCGATTTTTGTGCCGGTCTGCCTGCATAGCCTCAATCATGCCGGTATACCCGACCTGGAAACTGCGGGCATATGTTACGCCATCCCCGCCATGGAGTAAGTATCCGCGATGACAAAGCCCCGGTAAGCACACCGCGCTTCGTGCGCCGCGAGGCTGTACCGCCCCCGGCTTTTAAGGCATTCTGGCAGACACTCGCGCCGCCTGCGCGATTGCTCGTACCACCGGCCGTCGCCCGCATGCAACTGCCCCAGATGAGAAAACACCGACTTGAATCAAAGCCCGGTCCCCGGCCGACAACTGACTCCCGCCCTGGCCCTGGCACCGATCATTTTCCTGGTTGCCCTGCTGGCCTGCTCGGTGTACCTGTTCGGATCCGACTCCTCTTACGGGGCCAACCAGATCGCCCTGGTGCTGGCGTCCTGCGTGGCGGCACTGGTGGGGCGCAGGGTCGGTATAAGCTGGCGCGAATCCCAGGAGGGCATCGTCCACGGTATCGGCCTCGGACTGGGGCCCACGCTGATCCTGCTCGCGGTCGGCATGTTGATCGGCACCTGGATACTGTGCGGCACGGTACCCGCCATGATTTACTACGGGGTACAAATCCTCAACCCCAACATTTTTTACGCCGCGAGCGCCGCCATCTGCGCCATTGTCGCGCTCAGTATCGGCAGTTCCTGGACCGTGGCCGGCACCCTGGGCATAGGACTGATGGGCATCGCCGGCAGTTTTGAACTCTCACCCACCATCACTGCGGGCGCCATCGTCTCCGGCGCCTATTTCGGCGATAAGCTGTCTCCCATGTCGGATACCACCAACCTGGCTTCCGCCGCCACCGGCGTTGAATTGTTCGACCATATTCGCCACATGCTGTGGACCACCATCCCCGGCTTCGCCATTGCGCTGCTCATATTCGCGCTGCTGGGCAGCGCCAACGCCACCACGCCCGGCGAAATTGCAGCGCTGCAACAGTCACTATCGGCACAGTTCAATATCGGGCTGCACCTGCTGCTGCCGCTGGTTTTCATGCTCTGGCTGGTATACAGACGCTTTCCCGCGTATCCCGCGATCGTGCTCAGCGCCCTGGCCGGCGCGCTGTTCGCCGTGCTATTCCAGCCCGAAGCGGTTATCCGACTGGCGGATGCCCCCCTGCAGGGACGCTTTTTTTCCCTGCTGAAGGGTATCTGGATGAGCCTGTTCGGCGGCTATACCTCCCACAGCGGCAACGAGTTCCTCGACGCGCTGCTGAGCAAGGGCGGCATGGCGAGTATGCTCAATACGGTCTGGCTGATCGTCTGCGCGCTGGGCTTCGGCGGCGCACTGGAGCGCACCGGGATCTTAAGCTACCTGTTACAACTGGCCCTGCGGCGGGTGCGGGGCAACGGCTCACTCATCACCACCACCGTGGTGACCTGTATCGGCACCAATGCCCTCGCGGCGGACCAGTACATCGCCATCGCCCTGCCGGGGAGGATGTTCAGTGGCGCCTATGAGCGCCACGGCCTGTCGCGCCTCAACCTGTCGCGCACCCTGGAAGATTCCGCCACCCTGACCTCGCCCCTGATTCCATGGAATACCTGCGGTGCCTATATGTCGGCCACCCTGGGAGTCGCCACCCTGAGTTACGCCCCGTTCGCATTTTTTAACCTGCTGTGCCCGCTGATCGCTATTATCTATGGCTTTACCGGCTTCGCCCTGAAACCGGCGGACTCACCGGCAGTTCCGGAGATCAGGCCATGACTGAACTGGCAGCACTGTGGGATCATCCCGACCCCTTCACTTACCGCACCCGGGTGCTGCCCGAGGATATCGACGGGCTCAATCACACCAATAACACGGTGTACGTAAAATGGTGCGAGCGGGTGGCCTGGTCCCACTCGGTCAGCCTGGGGCTGGACCTCGAACGCTACCGCGCGCTGGACCGGGCGATGGCGATAACCCACAGTGAATACGACTACCTGCAGGCCTCTCGCGAAGGCGACGAGGTAGTGGCGGGGACCTGGATCGTGGGCTGGGATCGCAAGCTGACGATGGCGCGTCGCTTCCAGGTCATACGTCCGGCGGACGGCGTCACCCTGCTGCGCGCGGGCATGCGTTTTGCCTGTATAGAAGTCAGCAGCGGCCGGCCCAGGCGCATGCCCGAGGAGTTCCTGACGGGTTACGGGCCGGCGGTGTTGGCTGACCACAGGTAGCAAACTGGTGGCGCGGTCCAGTAGGTGTTGCCACTATTCGCCCGGGGTGAGTTGCGGACAAAAAACGCCCCAAAGTGGGGCAATGAAGCGAAATGTTGCGCTCTCATGGACCTGAATGGGTGATCCATGGAGAGAACCAGGGAACTGATTATATGAGCAATACTGCCTCACCAATCGCCATCGACTATTACTCCGACGCGCTGTGTGTCTGGGCCTGGATCGCGCAGCCCCGGCTGGAAGAACTGCATCGCCAGTGGGGAGACAGGATCGCTATCCGACATCGCTACCTCGACATCTTCGGCGACAGTCACGGCAAAATTGCCGGGCAGTGGGGGGCCACTGATGGCTTTGAGAAGTTCGGCGCGCATGTGGCGAAATCGGTGGCCGCCTTCGATCAGCTCCCGTTACATCCCGACCTCTGGACAAAAGTCCGCCCCCGCTCGTCGTTACAGGCACACCTGGTGCTCAGGGCCGTGGCCCTGGTCGCCGGCGAGGCCGTCGTGGAATCTGTGGCATGGCGGATTCGCCGGGCCTTTTTCTCGGCAGCAGCGGACATAAGTGACGCAAGCACATTGCTGGATATCGCAAGCACCGGAGAATGTGACCCGCGCCTGCTTGAGGCCGCGCTGCGCGATGGCAGCGCCATGGCTGCCCTGAGCGACGATCAGCGCAGCGCCAATGCGCTGGGTGTCAGGGGCAGCCCGACCTGGGTGCTCAACGACGGCCGCCAGGTACTCTATGGCAATGTGGGGTACCGCATTCTCAACGCCAATATCGAGGAATTGGCCAGGCAGCCGAAGGCGGGTGCGAGCTGGTGTTGAACACCGAAGCAGGCGGCCGGATCGGAGCCAGTAATCGAACAAATCAGGCGCGGTCCCAGTCGAACGCCAGTACCTCGCGGATATCCTCGACCCCGGTTGCCAGCATCAACAGTCGGTCGACGCCCAGCGCCACGCCACTGCAACTGGGCATCCCGTGATCCAGTGCCGCCAGCAGGTGTTCGTCCAGTGCGCGCTCTGGCAGTCCCACTTCACGCCGACGGGCGTTGTCGCTCTCGAAGCGCTGACGTTGCTCTGTTGTATCCAGCAGCTCAAGATAACCGTTGGCCAGTTCCATACCATCCACATACAGCTCAAAGCGATGTCCGACCGGAACACCATCGACCTCAGTGATGCGCGCCAGAGCCGCCTGGGAAGCGGGGTAGTCATAGACAAAGCACATGCCGCGGCCAGCCAGTTGCGGTTCGATGAGATGACTCATCAGCAGATCCAGCCACAGGTCGCGATCACCCGTCATCGAACCGGGGTCTAAGCTGGCGCGCGCCAGGGCTTCCAGTTCGGTAGTCGATGCGGTGAAGGGGTCCAGTGCCAGTACCTCGCGGAACAACTGGCGATAGCGATAGCTGTGCACGGGACGGTCGCCCAGGCAGTGGCGCACCAGCTCGGCCACTTCCGCCATCAGGGCATGATGATCGAAACCCGGCCGATACCACTCCAGAAGAGTGAACTCCGGGTTGTGACGGCCACCCGCTTCACCGTCGCGGAACGCCCTGGCCAACTGGAAAATGGGCTCACCGTAACAGGCGAGCAAACGTTTCATGGCGTATTCAGGCGAGGTCTGCAAATAGCGCGGGCGACGCAGGGACCGGCCGCGCTCCACCATTAACGGTTCAATCGCCGGGTCGGTGATACCGCTGTGGCAAAGCAGCGGGGTTTCCACTTCAAGGATATTTCGACTGGCAAAGAACCGACGGATTCTGTCAAGCAGCGCGGCCCGCGCGCGCAGCAGTCCGAGAGTCGCCCGGGGCTGCCAGTCCACACCCTGGACCGGGATTATTTTGAAACGCGGTTCTGGTATTCGCCGCTGCGGGTATCGACCCGTATCACCTCGCCCCGGTTGATAAACAGCGGTACCTTCACGACGGCGCCGGTACTCAGCTTGGCGGGTTTGCTGCCGCCCTGGGCGGTATCACCCTTGAGGCCGGGATCGGTTTCAACGATTTCCAACTCGACGAAGTTCGGGGGGAGGACGGAGAGGGGAACACCGTTATACAGCGTGACTTCGTAGGGATCCTGTTCCTTCAGCCAGTTGAGGGCACCCGCCACCGCTTTGGCGTCAGCCTGGTGCTGCTCGAACGTGTCCGGTTCCATGAAATACCAGAATTCGCCGTCGCTGTAGAGATATTCCATGGTGCGGTCGACCACGTCTGCGCCCTCTAGCGTTTCGCCAGAGCGAAAAGTACGCTCCCAGACCCTGCCGGTTTTCAGGTTGCGCAGCCTGACCCGGTTGAAGGCCTGTCCCTTACCGGGCTTGACGAACTCGTTCTCGAGAATAGTACAGGGCTCGCCGTCAAGGATGACCCTGAGACCGGAGCGAAAATCATTAGTGGAAAAAGTAGCCATGGCGTTCTCGTGTCTGCCTGAAAAGGCGCCAATGATAACTCAGGCGGGCAGCCAATGGCAGATGGGGGATATTCACGTTGGCGGCCGGTGTTATTTGTACGATACTCTTATCGTCATGGTCCAGCACCCAATAACGAAACGGGCCCCCAGTAGATGAGCAGTAAAGAACCGGTAAAGTTGCGAATTCCCCGCCAGGATTTACAGGAATTCGATTTTTTCCCGCTGTCGGCCGAGGCCGCGCGCCAGTGGGCGCACGCCCTGCCTGTCACCAGCTCCAGCCAGGTCGCACAGCAGCTGCGCGCGGTGCTTGCCCAGCTGAATCGCGTCGAGCTCGCCCCCGAGTTGCGTTTCAGAATTCTGGAGGAGCTGCGGCCAGCACTGCTGGTGACCACGGCAAGCCTGTCGCGGCGCTTTCTCAAGCAACCGCTGGTCATGCCGGAGGAGCCGCGCCAGATGGCAGAGCTGGCCGACCTGCTGCACACCCTGGCCGGCACCGCTTATACCATCGTGGCGATTCAGGCCATCCAGCGCCGGAATAGTATTCGGGAGGTCAACGCGGCCCGGCTGGCCTGCGAATCGATACACCGCGCCATCCGTTTTGCCGGCGCCCGGTTGCTGCAAACTTTCCAGCTATACCGCCCCGTGGAATTGCGCGGCTGGCTGGCGCTGCACCAGCTGTTTGCCCTGGCGGAAGGTCAGCAACTCAGCCAGCTGAACGTCGAGGACGAGCTATCCGGCAGCGGCACCATTACTACTGCTTACCTGCAGGTTTTGATGCTGGGTTGCTGCAAGCCGAACCAGTTGCGCCAGAGTGACCTCACCGCCATCTACCGCGGCCTGCAGGAGTGGAGCGCCGTACTCAAGATACAACGCGATGCCGACCCGAACAGCCTGTTCCTGATCGATCTGGACAGCGATTTGCCGGCCCTGTACAGCCAGCTCTACCAGGACGCACCCGGCCCCAGGACGCGGTATATCAACACCAGGCCGCTGACAGAGCACCTGGAAAAACTGGCGGCGCAGAATGACAGGCAGGGGGTGGTCTTCGACAAGGACACGGTGGTAAGCCCGGCCCTGCTCAATCACCTGATCGCCTCCCTGAGCAAGATGAGCATGCGCAACTTCACGCGCAAGCGCATGGGCAAAACCATGTGGGTGGCGATGGGGCTGAGCGCCTGCCACTACTACCTGGCGGGAGAAAAATCGTTTGAGCAGCTGTTGCACGGTGACAACTACCTGCCCACACCAGCCGAACGTGTCGGCGGCAACGTGTTCATGGAAAGGCCGGTCAGTGGTGATGTCTGGCAACAGGCCAACCCGGAAGAGGATTTCAGCGGGGACTCCTATGCCCGGGGTAACGACGAGTTCGCGCATGAAGTACAGGTCGACCGTGAAACCCTGGCGGCACTGGACGCGCTCGACGGGGGCGCAGAACCGCCCAGCCCACAGCACCACCCCGCCCACAGCGTAACCATGTTCGATGCCAGCCCCGGCGGCTACTGCCTGGAATGGACCGCTGAGCTGCCGGGCAGCGTCAAGACCGGTGATATCGTGTGTGTGCGCGAGGACCAGAATACCCATTGGGCGCTGGCGGCAATCCGCTGGATGAGCCAGCTCGAGAACAGCAAGACCCTCATCGGGCTCGAACTGCTCAGCCCCGGCGCCAAGCCCTATGGCGCGCGCATGCAACAGGCGGTAAAAGGCGAAGAAACCGAGCCGATGCGGGTATTGCTATTGCCGGGGATAAAGCTGGTGGGCCAATCCCCCACCCTGATCACACCCCGCGCGGGCTTTCGGGAACGGCAAAAAATCATCCTGTCCAGGCAGGGTGAGGAATTCTACATCCAGCTGACCCGCCAGGTTGCGATCACCGGCGCCTTCGTGCAGTTCGAATTCCGCTATATCAAACAGCTGGGAGAAGTGTTGGCGGAGGACAAGAGTCGGCCGCGCGATGCCTCCTTCGACTCACTGTGGACCAATATCTGAGCAAACTAGGGGTTGGCGGTCGCGTGGTTCTGGTAGCGGTCAGACAGACCCAGCAAATACAGTATCGCGTCCAGTCCAAGCGTAGAAATCGACTGCTCGGCGGATTGCTTCACCAGCGGTTTCGCCCGAAACGCAATGCCCAGGCCGGCTATGCTCAGCATGGGCAGGTCGTTGGCGCCGTCACCCACCGCTATAACCTGCTGCAGATCTATATTCTGTTCCCTGGCCAGTTGCCGTAACAACTCCGCCTTGCGGGCGCCGTCAACGATGGTACCCGCAACCCGGCCGGTGACCACACCGTCGGCGATATCGAGCTCGTTGGCATGGATATAATCGATACCCAGTCGCGCCTGCAGGTATCGGGCAAAGTAGGTGAACCCGCCGGACAGTATCGCCGTCTTGTAACCGAGGGCGCGCAGGGTAGCCAGCAGGTGCTCGGCGCCCTCGGTGATTTTCAGCTCACCCGCCACCCGCGCCAGTGCCTCCTCCGGGAGGCCGTGCAACAGTGCCACCCTGGCCCGAAAACTTTCGCTGAAATCGATCTCCCCGCGCATCGCCCGCTCGGTGATCGCACTGACCTGTTCGCCCACGCCGGCCAGCCGCGCCAGTTCGTCGATTACCTCGGCCTCGATCAGGGTGGAATCCATATCGAACACCACCAGGCGGCGGTTGCGCCGGTACATGGTGTCCTGCTGGAAAGCCAGGTCGACATCCAGGGCCGAGGCAACCTCGAGCAGGTCCCGCCGGAACAAGCCCGAATCCTGCAGCGGGCCCCGCACGGAAAACTCGACGCAGGCCTTGCTAAGGGCGGGCAGTTCACCCAGTGGAATGCGCCCCGACAGACGATTGATACTGTCGATATTCAGGCCGTGACGGGATACCACTGCGGTGACGCGGGACAACTGGTCGGCGGTTATCTTGCGCGCCAGTAGTGTGATGATATAGCGGGCGCGGCCCTGGGCCTGCACCCAGTGCGCGTAGCTGCCGGCCGAGACCGGCGTGATGCGCACCTGCATGCCGCGGCCCTGCGCATAGCTCTCTACCGCCTCAACCATGCCCTGGCTGTTGCAGTTGTCCGGCACTTCAACCAGCACGCCCATGGACAGCGTTGCGTGGATGACAGCCTGCCCGATGTCAAGCACGTTGACCGAATGCCTGGCCAGAATCGCGGTAATCCCGGCAGTGAGGCCCGGCTGGTCCTCACCGGAAATACTGATCAGCAGTATGTCATTCACTGAAGATGTCCCGGGATAATTGCAAGGCCCGTATTCTACCCGTTCGCGCCAAGCACTGGGAAGCAAAGGGGACTGGGCGACTCACGTACAAAAGTCTCCCCCGGCGGCGGGTCTGGTTTATACTGGCGCGCGTCCCAGAACGGTAACCTGCTCACGTGAAGAACCCGCTCCAGAACAGCAGCCTAGGCCAACAACTGGCGCTGCTCACAGCCGGTATGTGCCTGCTGGTCAGCCTCGCGCTGGTCACCCTGGCGGCCATCTCTACCCGCCATATGCAATTGCAGCAGCAGGAGGAATACGGCTCCGCCCAGGCTCGCCAGATCGCCACCCGCATCAGCACGGCCCTGGAAACAGGCGACCTGCTGAGTGTTTCCGCCTCCCTGCAGCGATTCGTCGAAACGTCATCGGCGGAAGAAGTGGCAATTTTCGACGTCGAGGGCAAGGCACTGGGGCAGGCCGGCGAAGCCCTGGGCCAGAATCTCCAGCAGTACAGGGCACCGGTACGCGTCGAGTCAGACATTGCCGGCCAGGTGGTCATCACCATCAGTACCGACACGGCCAGCGCCGCTCGCCTGCAATTCGTGCTCAGCCTGCTGGGACTGGCGGTGCTGCTGAGCCTGGCGGTCTACATCACTACCCGGCGTTTCAGCCAACGACTGGCCAGCAAACTCGGCAGCCTCGCACAATCCATTGCCCTTGAAGACCAGGCCGCCGGACAGCCGCCCCGCAACGAAGTGGAACTGCTCGCGCGAAACATAGACGCCCTGCCCATGGACCTGCTGCGCACCCGCAGCGAAACCAACCCGAGGGAGGAGAACTACCGCACCACGGCGGTACTCTACCTGCACCTGACCAGTCTCGCGGACTATATAGACACGCTCGATGAACAGGCGCTGCACCGCTACACCGACCAGTTGCACCAGTTGGTGCTGGCGGCGGCAAATTTTTACGCGGGAGAATTGCAAGTCGCCCGCCAGTTCGGCCTGGTGGTGTATTTCAGCGGCCCCAACAGCGCCGGCAGCGCGGCATTCCGCGCGGCTTCCTGCGCCTGGTTGATACAGGCGGCCAGTCGCGAGATCGAGCAGCAGATACGCCGGACCCTGTCCATGGCCATGGCGATATCACAGAGCGAACTGGGCGCGGGAGACAGGGGGGACATATACCCCGGCCTCTATATCCAGCACACCCTGGACGAACTCGAGACGATCTGCGCCAACCGGCCGCCGCGCGTGCTGCTCGCCCCCGTGGTTTGCGAGGACCCGGACATTGCCAGCCGCCTGCAACACGAGGCGACCGAAGTGATGGACTTCGCGATGCTGGAGGAATTCACTGAACCCTACCAGGACTTACTCGAGCGACAACTGCGCCTGATGCTCAAACGCCTCATAGGCCCCGCCCGGCGGTGACGCGGCGTCAGCGCTCCACCCGAATCGCATCCACTTTCTGGAATCCTCGCGGCAGTTTGTTGCCACGACGGCCGCGCTCGCCGCGGTAGTGCTCCAGCTCTGAAAATTTCAGCTTGATGTGGCGCTTGCCCGCGACCACCACCAGGCTGTCCTGTTCCGTCAGCACCTGCACCCCCACCATGAATTCGTCGCGGCTTTGCACTCTCGCCGAGGGGATACCGATGATCTTGTTGCCCTTGCCGCGGGCCAGTTGCGGCAGGTCTGCCAGCGGGAACATCAGCAGGCGGCCCTCATTGCTCGCGGCGGCCACCCACGCGCCCTCGACGGCGGGGATTGTCGACGGCTGCAAGACCCTGCCGCCCCTGGGCAGGCTGATGGCGGCCTTGCCGGCGCGGTTCTTGGTCTGCAGGTCTTCCAGCTTCGCCACAAAGCCGTATCCGGCGTCGCTGGCGAGCAGGAACAGCTGGTCCTCGCGCCCCATTACCATACCTTCGAAGGTGGCACCTGAAGGCGGGTTGATACGCCCGGTCAGCGGCTCTCCCTGACCCCTGGCCGACGGCAGGTTATGGCTGGCCACGGTGTAGGCCCGACCGGTGGAGTCGAGGATAATCGCGGGCTGGTTGCTGCGCCCGTGTACCGCCATCTTGAAACTGTCGCCGGACTTGTAACTGAGAGTGGCGGGGTCTATATCGTGCCCCCTGGCGCCGCGGATCCAGCCCTTTTCGGATAGCACCACAGTGACCGGCTCGGCACTCACCATCTCCAGCTCACTGAAGGCTTTGGCCTCAGGCCGCAGTACCAGGGGGGAACGGCGCGCGTCGCCGAACTTTTCCGCCACCGCCAGCAGTTCGTTTTTGATCAGGGTCTTGAGCCGGGCGGCGCTACCCAGGATTTTCTGCAGTTCATCCCGCTCAGTCGCCAACTCGTCCTGCTCGCCGCGGATACTGATCTCTTCCAGTTTCGCCAGGTTGCGCAGCTTCAGTTCAAGCACCGCTTCCGCCTGCGGATCGCTGAGCCCGAAACGCTGCATCAACGCGGGCTTGGGTTTGTCCTCGGTGCGTATGATATGGATCACCTCATCAATATTGAGGAACGCGACCAGGTAACCTTCGAGGATGTGCAGACGCTTGAGTACCCGCTCCAGGCGATGCTCGAGCCGGCGCCGCACTGTCTCGGTGCGAAACGACAACCACTCACGCAGGATACGGTCCAGCCCCTTCACGCCGGGCCGGCCGTCAATGCCGATCATATTGAGGTTGACCCGGTAGCTGCGCTCCAGGTCGGTGCTGGCGAACAGGTGGCTCATCAGGCCCTCGACATCGATGCGATTCGAGCGGGGCACGATGACCAGTCGGGTGGGGTTCTCGTGATCCGACTCATCCCGCAGGTCGGCTACCATGGGCAATTTCTTTGCCTGCATCTGCTGGGCGATCTGCTCCAGGACCCGCGATCCGGACACCTGGTAGGGCAGGGCGCACACAACGATATCACTGCCCTCGCGCTCCCACACCGCGCGCATACGCAGGCCGCCGCGGCCGCTGGTGTACATCGCCACGATGTCCTCGCGGGGCGTGATAATCTCCGCCTCGGTGGGGAAGTCCGGCGCCAGTACATGCTCGCACAATTCAGCCACGCTGGACTTCGGCGACTCCAACAGGCGAATCGCGGCGCTCACCACTTCCCGCAGGTTGTGGGGCGGCACATCGGTCGCCATACCCACGGCAATACCGGTGGTGCCATTGAGCAGCACATTGGGCACCTGGGCGGGCAGCACCCGGGGTTCGTCCATGGTGCCGTCGAAGTTGGGCGCCCACTCCACGGTGCCCTGGGCCAACTCCGCCAGCAGCACATCGGCATAGACGGTCAGGCGGGATTCGGTATAGCGCATCGCCGCGAAGGACTTGGGATCATCGGGCGAGCCCCAGTTACCCTGGCCATCGACCAGCGGGTAGCGATAGCTGAAATCCTGCGCCATCAGCACCATCGCTTCATAGACCGCGCTGTCGCCATGGGGGTGGAATTTACCGATTACATCGCCGACGGTACGCGCGGACTTCTTGAACTTGGCGCTGGATTTCAGGCCCAGCTCGCTCATCGCGTACACGATGCGGCGCTGCACGGGCTTGAGCCCGTCGCCGACATGCGGCAGCGCGCGGTCGAGAATGACGTACATGGAATAGTCCAGGTAGGCCTTCTCCGCATACTGCATCAGCGACACCTGCTCGATGCCGTCGTTATCAATTTCGAGAATTTCAGACATTACAACTAACCTGTCTTTGTTGAGTTAAGTGCCAAATTAAGCGGGGAATCACGCCGAAAGGAATACCTGTGACGGGTAGCCGGCAAGGCCGGCGGTTCCAGTTACGCTACTTCACCCCTGAAGGGGCGCCAGCAATGGCTCCGCAACCTGCACCGTGAGTGGCGGCGCGGCCAGCTTTCAATTTACAACATGGTTGGCGTGAAGGCCCACCAGTTGCTCGTTAAGGTTGACGATGGAGTTCGCCATATCGACCAACAGGCTATGGATAGTGGCCGGGTTACTCTTGATCAGCTCGGTAAACTGTTCCTTGGGAACCTTGACCACGGAACAGGCGGTTTTGGCGCGCACCGTGGCACTGCGATCGGCATGGGTGAGTGCGGCCATGGCGCCGAAAATCTCACCCTCGCCAATCCGCCCAACGGTGACATCGTCGACCAGTACCTCGGCCACGCCGCTGGACATATTGAACACGTAATCCGCCCGCTCACCCTGGCGGATGATAATCTCCCCCGGGGCGTAATCCTCGAAACCAGGCGTCGCCGGCGCTTCCTCCGGCGCATGGGCGGCGGTGATACGCAGCATCAGGCCGGAGTAGGTCACCAGCAGCCTGCTCCAGAGGCGCATGGCGGCCGGCTCATTGAACACACGGCGCATGAACTCCAGCGCGGGGTAGCTGTGCAGCCGGGCGCCCGCCAGGCTGCGGTAATAGACGGTGCTTTCGTGGTCCGCGCTGCCGGCGATATCGGGCAGCAGTATGTCGCCTTCTTCCAGCGTGTAGACAATTTTGCTGTGGTAGTAGGCGCTGATTGTCCCGCGCTGCACCACATAGAACTGGTTGCCGTCATAACCGCGAAAATTACCCTCCCCGGCCGGCGCCACTTCCATCGGGATGCCGGGCATGCCGACAACACCGAGCAGGGCGTCGATCAGCTCGCGGTACTGCTGGGAAAGTAGCGTAAAATCTTGCGCGAGTTCAGCATCGGCCAACATCGGCAAACCCCTGTCCGAAATATCCCCGGATGCAACCTGTGCCCCGGTAGAACGCACCCCGTTATTACGCTGTCACGGGAGGGTGAATACCTTTTCCCGCCGCGGTTTGAAACCTATAGTAGCAACTAATCCAGCAGGGGAGAACGCTTGCCGGAACATTTGTCACGAGGACACGACAGCGATGGATTACCGGTGGCAGACCAGTGAATTTACCGACCTCGGCACGGTCCAGTTGTACGCCCTGCTGAGGCTGCGGCAGCAGGTTTTCGTCGTTGAACAGGCCTGCATCTACCTCGATCTTGACAACCTGGACCAGGGCGCCATACATATGCTCTGCTGGCAGGGCGACCACCTGCTGGCCTACCAGCGCTGCCTCGCGCCGGCCGTCCATTTCGCCGAGAGCGCGCTGGGGCGGATCGTGGTCGACCCGACGGCTCGCGGGCGGCAGCTGGGCGTGGACCTGGTCAGGCGCGGTATCAGCTACAACCTGGCGCGCTGGCCGGGGCAGGGCATACGCATCAACGCCCAGGCCTACCTGGAAACTTTCTATACCGGGCTGGGTTTTGTGGCCGAGGGCGATAGTTTCGCGGAGGATGGCATCGCGCACATCCAGATGGTCTACCGCGGCTCAGCCTGACTCCAGCAGGAAGGTGACCGGGCCATCGTTGGTGAGACTGACCTGCATTTCGGCGCCGAACACGCCCGCCGCCACCGCCGGGTGACGCCGGCGCAACCCGGCCAGCAGGTAATCGTACAACAGCTCGGCCTCCGCCGGTGGCATCGCCCGGGAAAAGCCGGGTCGCAAGCCCCGGCCGGTATCGGCTGACAGGGTGAATTGCGAAACCAGCAGCACCCCCCCCTGGATATCCGTCACACTGCGGTTCATGCGGCCATCCCCGTCAGCGAAGACCCGGTAGGCGAGCAACCGCTCCAGCATGCGGTCTGCAGCGGGCCTGTCATCGCCCGCGTCGAAACCCAGCAACACCAGCAGGCCGGCACCGATAGCCCCCACCTGCTCGCCCGCCACGCTGACAGTGGCGCAACTCACCCGCTGCAGGAGCGCCTTCATCGCGCGCCGCTAGCCGCCGCGGTCGGCGCGGCGCCGCTCGTGTTCCTGCAACAGCTTCTTGCGCAGGCGGATACTCTGGGGTGTCACCTCTACCAGCTCATCTTCCTCGATGAACTCCAGCGCCTGCTCCAGGGTGTGGCGCACCGGCGGGGTGAGAGTAAGCGCCTCGTCGGTGCCGGAGGCGCGCACGTTGGTGAGCTGCTTGCCCTTGGTGGGATTGACAGCAAGGTCGTTATTGCGGCTGTGCAGACCAATAATCTGGCCTTCGTAGACATCGATATTCGGCGGAATGAACATACGGCCGCGGTCCTGCAGGTTGAAGATGGAGTAGCCCAGGGTCTTGCCCTTGACCATGGACACCAGTACCCCGTTGGCACGTCCGGCAATGTCGGCGTTCTTGACCGGGCCGTAATGATCGAACACGTGGGTCATGATGCCGGAACCGGACGTCATGGTCAGGAACATCGAGCGAAAGCCAATCAGGCCCCTGGCCGGCACCATGAATTCCAGCCTTATCCGGCCCTTGCCGTCGGGCACCATATTTTCGAGCTCCGCCCGGCGCAGTCCCAGCTCCTCCATCACCGCGCCCTGGTGCTGCTCCTCGCAGTCGATAACCAGCTGCTCGAAGGGCTCGTGCATCTTGCCGTCGATTTCTTTCTGGATCACCTCCGGTCGGGAAACACCCAGCTCAAAACCCTCGCGGCGCATGTTCTCGATCAACACGGACAGATGCAACTCGCCGCGACCGGACACCTTGAACTTGTCGGGGCTGTCACCCGGCTCCACCCGCAACGCCACATTGTGGATCAGCTCCCGCTCCAGGCGCTCCTTGATGTTGCGCGAGGTGACGTACTTGCCCTCGCGGCCGGCGAAGGGGGAGTCATTGACCTGGAAGGTCATGCTGACCGTGGGCTCGTCAACCGACAGGGGGGGCATGGCCTCCACCAGCGCGGGATCGCACAGGGTGTCGGAAATATTCAGGCCCTCGATACCGGTAATGCAGACGATATCACCCGCCTCGGCGAACTCGATATCGAGCCGTTCCAGCCCCAGGTAGCCCATGACCTGCAGCACACGGCCCTTGCGGGTGGCGCCTTCCGGATCCACCACCACCACCTGGGTGTTGGGGGTGAGCTTGCCGCGGGTAATACGGCCAATGCCGATTACGCCCACGTAACTGCTGTAGTCCAGGGCACTGATCTGCATCTGCAGGGGACCGTCCGAATTCACCGCCGGCGCCGGCACCTTCTCCACCACTGTCTCGAACAGGGGCTGCATGTCCGTCGCCATTTTCTCATGGTCGAGGCCGGCAATGCCCTGGATAGCAGAGGTATAAATCACCGGGAAATCCAGCTGCTGCTCGGTGGCACCGAGCCGGTCGAACAGGTCGAACACCTGGTCCACCACCCAGTCCGGACGCGCGCCGGGGCGGTCTATCTTGTTGATCACCACAATGGGATTGAGGCCCTGCTCAAAGGCCTTGGACGTCACAAAGCGGGTTTGCGGCATGGGTCCGTCCACCGCGTCCACCAGCAGCAGCACCGAATCCACCATGGACAGCACCCGCTCCACCTCGCCGCCGAAGTCGGCGTGACCGGGGGTGTCCACGATATTGATATGGTAGTCATTCCACTCGATCGCCGTGTTCTTGGCCAGGATGGTGATGCCGCGCTCGCGCTCCTGGTCATTGGAATCCATGATCCGCTCAGACCCCTCGGAACGGCGGTCCAGAGTGCCCGACTGCTGCAGCAGGCAGTCCACCAGGGTGGTCTTGCCATGGTCCACGTGGGCAATAATGGCGATATTGCGAAGCTTGTCGATCAAGGGGTTACCTCGGGGCAAAGATGCCCGATTAGAAATTAAGACGGTTCTCGTTGCCGGAGAACATCGCCGCTGGTGCAGGCGGTAAATCAGGGCAGGCGCGCCTGCCCGGGCGATGTACTGTAGGTCCTGCGCATAAAAAGGGCGCGGATTATACCCCATTGACCTGCATCAGGCACAGGCTAATTATGGCGCATAGACCTTGACCTGCAGCCGCCCGAACGACTGCAGGTGGCTGGCGTGCAAACGGCTCATCGTGCCCCTGCCGCAGTACAGCATATAGGTACCGCTGGCCAGGCCCGCCGCCGCGCTGTGCAGCTCATAGAACGGGATATGCAGTACCGGCACCGGCAGCTCGAGCGGGCACAGTCCGGCCTCGTCGGGATGGCGAATGTCGATAACCGTGCTGCCCGCCAGCGGCACCGACAGCACCTCGACCTCGCTGCGGGCCAGCTCCTCGTCCGCGAGCCGGTCGATGCGAGTCTGGCTTGCGCCGGCGATCGCACGATCGAGAATCGTCATATCGAACAGTTTTTCCTGGGCCTCGACCCGACCCAATTTCGCCCGGGTGGTGGGGTTGACCGATATGACGCCGCAGTACTCCGGCATATTGGCGGCGAACTCCCCGGTACCGATGGCATTGGCCATGCGCACGATATCCTCTTTGTCGGTGGCGATCAGCGGCCGCAGCACCAGGCGGTTGGTTACCCGGTCTATCACCGACAGGTTGCGCAGGGTCTGGCTGCTCACCTGGGCGACGCATTCGCCGGTGACCAGCGCGTCGATCTCCAGGTCTTCGGCCAGCCGGTCGGCGACCCGCAACATCATGCGCTTGAGGATCACCCCCATCTGGCTGTCCTCTATCTTGCCCAGCAACTCCGCCACCACCTCCTCAAACGGCACGGTGATGAACAACACCCGCTGCTTGCAGCCGTATTTCTGCCACAGGTAAAGGGCGATTTCCTTCACCCCGATTTCGTGGTCGCGCCCGCCCAGGTTGAAAAACAGGAAATGGGTGCGCATGCCGCGTTTCATTGTCAGGTAGCTGGCTACGGGTGAGTCGAAGCCGCCGGAGATCAACGACAGCACCGGGTCCAGGCTGCCGATCGGGTAACCGCCGGGGCCGCGATGGCGCTGGCCGATAACAAACAGCGTGTTCTTGCTGATCTCCAGGCCCACGGTCACATCCGGCTCAACCAGTCTCACCCCGGCAGCCTCGCTGCGCGCCAGCAACGCTCGGCCCACCTCGCGCTCGACATCGATGGAGGTAAACGGGTGGCTGCCATGGCGCTTGCAGCGCACGGCAAAATACCGTCCCGCCAGGCGCTCGGCGTAAACGGGCAAGACCCGATCTGCTATTTCCGCCAGCGGCGGCAGCGGAAATTCGCTGACCTCCAGGATATGGGAGATGCCGGAGACATGGCGCATGGCCTCCACCAGCCGCGCCACCGCGGCGGGATCTGCCAGCGCGGTCTCCACCCGCAGGCGGTCGAACTGGCGGTCCACCCGCACGCCGGGGTCGATCTCCTGCAGCACCTCGCGCAGGTTGCCGGCCAGCCGCGCGACGAAGCGGCGGCGCACGGGCTTGCTCTTGATGGCGATTTCCGAGAAGTACTTGACAACGAATTTCATAGGCGTCATAACGTCGCGTCCGGTCGGGGGCGTAGTATACGGGCTCGGAACGGGGTTTTGTGCAGTTCAGGCAGGCAAGTCGATCACGCCGCCACGGCTCGCACCATCATAGTGCATTAACGCTCTTTGTTGGTGCGCGGCCAGAATGATCAAGGCAACTCCTCGCAAAAATACCCTCTGTTTCAGAGAGTTAGCTTCAGCACCTTTTTGGCACAGCTCTTGCAAACGTTGAAACTGCCTAGCACATCTGGTCACCGCCCGATGCGACCAGAGCAAAGAACGCAGGCCAGTCCGGCTGGCCCGAATACCATCCCATGGAGGAATTGAGATGTCAGAGCAAACTCTGAACCTGATAAAAGAGAACGAAGCGCGCTGGGTTGACCTGCGCTTCACCGATACCCGCGGCAAAGAGCAACACGTCACCATCCCGTCCAAGGAAGTAAAAGAAGAGTTTTTTGAAGGCGGCAAGATGTTCGACGGCTCGTCCATCTCCGGCTGGAAAGGCATCAACGACTCCGACATGGTGCTGATGCCCGACGACAGCACCTCGGTGCTGGACCCCTTTACCGACGACGCCACGGTCATCCTGCGCTGCAACGTGGTGGAGCCCATGACCATGCAGGGCTACGATCGCGACCCCCGCTCTGTTGCCCAGCGCGCGGAGGCCTACCTCAGGACCACCGGTATCGGCGACACCGCCTTTTTTGGCCCCGAGCCCGAGTTCTTCATCTTCGACGACGTCAAGTGGCAGATCGATATGAGCGGCGCCACCTGCAAGATTTCCTCCCAGGAAGCCGCCTGGTCATCGAACCACGAGTTCGAAGAAGGCAATACGGGCCACCGCCCCGGCGTGAAGGGGGGCTACTTCCCCGTGCCGCCGGTTGACTCGCTGCACGATATCCGCGCCGCCATGTGTACCGCCATGGAGCAGATGGGCCTGGACATCGAGGTGCACCACCACGAGGTGGCCACCGCCGGCCAGTGTGAGATTGGCGTGCGCTTCAACACCATGGTGAAGAAGGCCGACGAAGTACAGATACTCAAGTACTGCGTGCACAACGTGGCGCATGCCTACGGCAAAACCGCCACCTTCATGCCCAAGCCCATCGTTGGCGACAACGGTTCCGGCATGCACGTGCACCAGTCCATTTCCAAGGACGGCAAGAACCTGTTCGCCGGCGACGGCTATGCCGGTCTGTCGGATGAAGCGCTGTACTACATCGGCGGTATCATCAAGCACGCCCGCGCCCTGAACGCGTTCACCAACCCGTCCACCAACTCGTACAAGCGCCTGGTACCCGGCTTCGAAGCACCGGTGATGCTGGCCTACTCGGCCCGCAACCGCTCCGCCTCAATCCGTATCCCCTATGAGCCCAGCCCCAGGGGCAAGCGGATCGAGGTTCGCTTCCCCGACCCCACCGGCAACCCGTACCTGGCCTTCGCAGCCATGATGATGGCTGGCCTGGACGGCATCCAGAACAAGATGCACCCGGGTGAAGCAGCCGACAAGGACCTGTACGACCTGCCCCCGGAAGAGGGCAAGCTGATCCCGACGGTGTCCTCCAGCCTGGAAATGTCGCTGGAAGCGCTGAAAGCGGACCACGCCTTCCTGACAGCGGGCGGCGTATTCTCAGAGGATATGATCGAAGCCTACATCGAGCTGAAGGAAACCGAGATTCAGCGCCTGAACATGACCACTCACCCGGTCGAGTTCGAGATGTACTACTCGCTGTAATCTGCGGCCGGGCAGTACCGAGGCCCGCTCATTCGAGCGGGCTTTTTTATGCCCGGGCTTTTCTGCTAGTGTGAGCCCTGTTGACAGGACGATTACGGTGACCGTTATGAGAAGCTTACTGCTGGCCGCATTGCTGCTGCTTCCGCAGCTCTGCCTGGCGCAGATCTACAAGACTGTCGATCAGTACGGCAACGTGAGCTATTCGGACACACCGCCGGCGAGCGGGCCGTCCGAAGAAGTTAAATTGCGGGAAACCAACAGTGCCCCGCCCCCCGAGATGCCGGAGGCCCCGGCTGGAGGCGCCGAAACCGCCGCGGATGACCCCGCCGCCGTCAGTTACAGCGTCGCGGTGGCGTCACCCGCCAACGAAACCACCATTGCCATGGGGCCGGGGAATTTTTCCGTCAGCGCATCGGTCGAGCCGGCGCTGGCCGAGGGCACGCTGCTGCAGCTGTTCGTGGATGGCGCGCCCTCCGGCACGCCCCAGACGAGTAATACCTGGGGGCTCACCAACGTCTTTCGCGGCGCCCACGACATCACCGTGGCCGTCATTGGCGCCAGCGGCGAGCAGTTGGCAAGCTCCGCACCCGTCCGGGTGTATGTATTGCGGCCATCGGTCAACTCCCCCAACAAGTCGCGTCCGCGTCCCACCCCCCACTAGAACCGGACGGCAATAAGTCTGGACAGCCCCTCGCCCTTGTTGCACCATTATGGTGCGCGACGGGGCCAAGGGGTGCTCATGCCGCTGCCCGGATTGCGGCAATGGCTGAAATGTCGGCACTGATCCAAAATATGCGAGCACTTACTTACCTCACAACCCTTTTATAACAATTAGTTTGTCTTAATTTCCAGCAACACGCTTTGTTGGCTCTATTTTTGCTTTTTGTAGGTGCTGACCGCGCAAAGGCGTTCGAATATGGGGCAGTGATGGAGCAGGACATACTGGATAACATCAGCACAGGCGTGCTGGGATTGGACGCGGAATTGCGGGTTACCAGCCTGAATACGGCGGGCGAGGCGCTGTTGAAAGCGTCCTCCACACGCTCCCTGGGGGTGCATGCCCGTCAACTCGTGCTGGACCCCGGCGAGTGGCTGGCAAGCCTGCGGCAGGTGCTGGCAAGCAAACACCCGCTGACACGTCGCGGCATGCCGCTGACCCTGCACACGGGCGAGGAGATCCATGTCGACCTGATCATCACCCCGGTGGGAAGCGAGCGGGACAGCCGGCTGCTGGTGGAACTGCAGCCGGTGGACCGGCTGCTGAAAATCAGCCGGGAGGAGGGCCTGCTGCATGCCCAGGAGACCACCCGGGCCGTGATCCGCAGCCTCGCCCATGAGATCAAGAATCCGCTGGGGGGGGTGCGCGGCGCGGCCCAGCTGCTGGCGCGAGAACTGCCCAACGAGGATCTGGCGGAGTACACCCGGGTCATCATCCGCGAGGCCGACCGCCTGCGCGACCTGGTGGACCGGCTTCTCGGGCCCCACCAACAGCTGCAGCTGCAGTCCCTGAACATCCATGAAGTGCTCGAACATGTACGCAACCTGATCCTGGCGGAATCGCACAATACCGTGGAGCTGGTCCGGGATTACGATCCCAGCCTGCCCGAATTCTCTGTTGACCGCGCCCAGATGATCCAGGTCGTGCTCAATATCATGCGCAATGCGCTGCAGGCGGCACCCGACCCCCGCGCCTGCGTTATCACCCTGCGCACACGCTCGCGCCGCCAGTTCACCATAGGCGCTGAGCTGCACCGTCTGGTCTGCCAGGTCGATATCATCGACAACGGCCCCGGCATACCCGCCGCCATCGAGCACGCCATTTTCGTGCCCATGGTCACGGGCCGTGCCGAGGGCACCGGGCTCGGGCTCGCCATAGCCCAGTCCGTGGTCAACCACCATGGCGGCCTGCTGGAGTGCGAAAGCACCCCGGGCAACACCCGCTTCACTCTATACCTACCGATGGGACAGCAACATGCCTAAACAAGCCAGGGTCTGGGTCGTGGACGATGACAGCTCGATCCGCTGGGTGCTGGAACGCGCCCTCAACCAGGCCGGTATCGACAATGAGAGCTTTGCCGACGGCGACCAACTGCTCAAGCGTATGGCCTCCGAACAACCGGACGTAATCATCAGCGATATCCGTATGCCCGGCACCGACGGCCTGCAACTGCTGTCGATACTCAGCGAGAGGCACCCGGAGCTGCCGGTGATTATCACCACCGCCCACTCCGACCTCGACAGCGCCGTGGCCTCCTACCAGCGCGGCGCGTTCGAATACCTGCCCAAGCCCTTCGATCTCGACGAGGTGGTGGCGATTACCGAGCGGGCACTGGCCCAGGCCCGGGAAAAGCGCGGCGACCAACCCGAAGCCGGGCTGCTGCCCCAGACCGAGATCATCGGCGAGGCCCCGGCCATGCAGGAGGTATTTCGCGCCATCGGCCGGCTTGCGCACTCCAACATCACTGTGCTGATCAATGGTGAATCCGGCACTGGCAAGGAACTGGTGGCACGGGCGCTGCATCGCCACAGTCCGCGGGCGCACAACCCCTTTATCGCCCTGAATATGGCGGCCATACCCAAAGACCTGCTGGAGTCAGAACTGTTCGGCCACGAGAAAGGCGCCTTCACCGGCGCCAACACCCGGCGCACCGGCCGTTTCGAGCAGGCCGACGGCGGCACCCTGTTCCTGGACGAGATCGGTGATATGCCGGCGGATACCCAGACCCGCCTGCTGCGGGTGCTGGCGGACGGCGAATTTTACCGGGTGGGGGGCCATCTGCCGGTACACGCCAATGTGCGCATCATCGCGGCCACCCACCAGGACCTGGAGGCGCTGGTGCAGCGCGGTGATTTCCGCGAAGACCTGTTCCACCGCCTGAATGTCATCCGTATCCACATCCCCAAGCTGTCGGAGCGGCGGGAGGATATTCCCCGCCTGATGCAGTATTTCCTGCAGCGAGCCGCGGAGGAGTTGGGCGGCGATACCAAGATCCTGCTGCCCAGGACCCAGGAGTTCCTTTCGAACCTGGACTGGCCCGGCAATGTGCGCCAGCTGGAAAACACCTGCCGCTGGCTTACCGTCATGGCCTCCGGCCGGGAGGTCCACCTGCGCGACCTGCCGCCGGAACTCGGCAAGACCTCGCCGCGGACGAACACCGCCAGCCCCTCGGACTGGCGTGACCAACTGTCCCAGTGGGCACGCAACGAACTGCTCCAGGGCAAGGAACAGATTCTGCGCGAAGCCCTGCCGGCCTTTGAGCAGGTCATGATCGATGTCGCCCTGCAGCATACCCAGGGCAGGAAGCGCGACGCCGCCGAGCTGCTGGGCTGGGGCCGCAACACCCTGACCCGCAAACTCAAGGAACTCGGCCTGTCCGACCCGGGGCAGTAACTGGCCTCCGGCTGTCCCGGCAGTTACCATGCGCCATGCTCAGAATCGTGCTCTACCAGCCGGAAATCCCGCCCAACACCGGCAATATCATCCGCCTGTGCGCCAACACCGGCTGTTCACTGCACCTGGTAGGCCCGCTAGGCTTCGAGCTGGATGATCGCCGGATGCGCCGCGCCGGGCTCGATTACCGGGAGTATGCCGACATTCAACTCTACCCGGACCTGGACACTTTCCTGCAACGCAACCAGCATCCGCGCCTTTACGCTGCCACGACCCGCGCCACCCGGGCCTACCACCAGCTCGATTTCCAGACGGGGGACGCCATATTGTTCGGGCCGGAAACCCGGGGCCTGCCGGTCGAGTTGCTGGATGCTCTGGGCGAGGCGTCCGCCTTTCGCATCCCCATGCTGCCCCACAGCCGCAGCCTCAACCTGAGCAACGCCGTCGCCGTGGTGGCGTACGAGGGGCTGCGGCAGCTGGGGTTTCCCGCATTACTCTGATACTCGCTCCGGATCTATAGCGAATACCTCACCGTCCCGAGTATGGCGGGCTGGATCGCCGGACCCGCCGTAAACCCATCCATGGGGGTTTGGGCTCGGCATCCATGCCCCACACAGTCCGGCGATCCAGCCCGCCATACTCGGGACTACCACCGAAAGTGCAGATAGTTGGGCGTTAAAAAAGGGGCCGCAGCCCCTTTTCAAGCCAGCCGCATGAATCAGTGCGTTGCGGGCTCACCCGCTGGCTGGCCAGCCTGGGCCTGGGCCAGCGCCTGCTGGTACATGGCGTCGAAGTTGATCGGTGCCAGCATGACCGGCGGGAAGCCGCCTTTCACGCAGAGGTTGTCGATGCACTCACGGGCGTAGGGAAACAGGATATTCGGCGCCGCGGTGGCGACGATACGGCGCAGGTCTTCCGCCCCGAAACCGGTGATAAAGAAGATGCCGGCCTGCTGCACCTCAATCAGGAAAGCGGTCTCACCGTCGACCTTGGCGGTAATGGTAATGGTCAGCACCACCTCGAAGTTACCGCTCTCGTCGATCTTGTCGCTCTTGGTGCCGAGGTCGACGCTGACCTGCGGCTGCCACTGCTTCTTGAATACCGCGGGCGTGGCAGGGGACTCCAAAGAGATATCCTTGGTGTAGATACGCTGCAGTGAGAACTGCTGCTGTGCTTGTTCCTGTGTGCCTGCTACCTGTTCATCGGCCATCGAGCCGTCCTCCATTGGGTGGGATTGATTTGGCGGCGCTCAGGACGCCATTGCAAGTAATTCGTCGAGGCGGCCCTGCCTCTCCAGCAGTGCAAGGTCGTCATAGCCGCCCACGTGGTGTTCACCTATCCAGATCTGCGGCACGGTGTACCGTCCACTGCGCACTTCCATTTCCTGGCGCCGGTCCGGCTGCCCATCGACCGCGATATCCGTAAAGCTGACCTGCTTGCTCTCCAGCAGACCCCTCGCCCGTATGCAATAGGGGCAGAACCGGGTCGAGTACATGACTACGCGAGTGCTCATACAGGGTCAGGATTTACTGATCACGGGCAACTGAAGATTGCTCCATTCCATCATGCCGCCGGTCATCTTGTAGACCCGGCTGAACCCGGCCGCTTTCAATTGCTTGCCGGCGGCGCCGGACTGCTGCCCCATCTTGCACACCAGTACAACGGGCCTGTCCCTGTACTTTTCGAGCTCAGCCATCCGCGCGGCCAGCTTGGCGGCGGGAATGTGCTGGGACTCGACGATATGTCCGGCCTTGTAATCCGCGCTGTCGCGCAGGTCGACGAATACGCCCTGCTCGGCGTTGATCAGGTTGATGGCCTGCTGCGGCGAAACCGAGGGACCGGATTTGCGGGCCTCGTGCAACACCAACAGCGTCACCACGACCATCAGCGCCAGTGCCAGCATCCACTGTTGGGTCAGAAACTCGAGAAATAAGGCCATAGCAAAGCAATCGTTGAGTGGGTGGCAAATAACATCGGCGGTGGCCGCCCGTCCGCCGGCGGACGGGGCTGCTCAAAAAGGCGGCAAGTATACAGGCTAGCGCTGGGCGCAACCAGCCCCGGGGGCTGCGGCCCAGCCCAGATAGGCAATGCGCTCCCGGTCCGGACACGGTAAAATGCGGCGCCAGCGTGCCCAGTCACCCAGATTGTTACATTTACACCCACGTCACTAACCGCGGCTGCGGCCGGCTCCAACAGGATAGAAGATGAGCAAAGGCGACAGGAAAACCACTGTGTTGATCGTACTGGATGGCTGGGGCTACCGGGAAGACAGTCGTGACAATGCCATCGCCCTGGGCAATACGCCGGTGTGGGACCGGCTGTGGCAGCAGGCCCCGCACACCCTTGTCTCCGGCTCCGGCCTGGACGTGGGCCTGCCCGCGGGGCAGATGGGCAACTCCGAGGTGGGCCACATGAGCCTGGGGTCCGGCCGGGTGATTTACCAGAATATCACCCGCATTGACCAGGCCATCGCCGATGGCAGCTTTGACCGCAATCCGGCCTACTGCAGTGCGATCGACAGGGCGACCGCCGCCGGGGGCGCAGTACACGTCCTTGGCCTGCTGTCCGCCGGCGGCGTGCACAGCCATGAGCAGCAGATCTTCGCCGCCGTGCGCCTGGCCGCCGCGCGCGGCGCAACAAGGGTTTACCTGCACGCCTTCCTCGACGGCCGCGACACCCCGCCGCGCAGTGCCGGCGCCTCGCTGGAACAAGCCGAGTCCCTGTTTGCCGAACTTGGCTGTGGCCGCGTGGCCAGCATCACCGGCCGCTACTACGCCATGGACAGGGATAACAACTGGGATCGCGTGGAGAAGGCCTACCGGCTGCTGACCGAGGGCAACAGTGAGCACCGTGCCGCCGACCCCATGGCCGCGCTGCAAGCCGCCTATGGGCGCGATGAAAACGATGAGTTCGTGCTGCCAACCGTGATCCGGGCCGACGATCAGCCGGCAGCCCTGGTGGCGGATAATGACTGCGTCCTGTTCATGAACTTCCGCGCCGACCGCGCCCGCGAGTTGACCCGCGCCTTTGTCGAGCCCGGCTTTGACCAGTTCGCGCGCAGGGTGGTACCCAGGCTGGCGGATTTTGTGATGACGACCGAGTACGCCGCGGATATTCAGGCCAGCTGCGCATTTGCGCCGCAAAGCCTCAGCAACGTACTGGGTGACTATCTGGCGCAACAGGGGATGACACAGCTGCGCATCGCCGAAACCGAAAAATATGCCCACGTCACCTTTTTCTTCAGCGGTGGTCGCGAGGAGCCGTTTCCGGGCGAGGATCGCGAGTTAATCAAATCCCCCGCGGTGGCCACCTACGACCTGCAGCCGGAGATGAGCGCACCGGAGCTGACCGATAAACTGGTCGCGGCGATTCGCTCGGGCAGGTACGACCTCATTGTGTGCAACTACGCCAACGGCGATATGGTGGGGCATACCGGTATCCTGGCCGCGGCCATCAAGGCGGTGGAAGCCCTGGACGAGTGCCTGGGGCGGGTGGAAGAGGCACTGCTGGAGGTGGGCGGCGAGGCGCTGGTTACCGCCGATCACGGCAACTGTGAGCAGATGCTCGACTACGAGTCCGGGCAGCACCATACACAGCACACCACCGACCTTGTTCCCCTGGTGTACATCGGCAGGCGCCGGGTTCAGCTTGACCCGGCCGGCGGCAAACTGGCTGATATTGCGCCGACCCTGCTGGCAATGATGGGCCTGCCACAACCGCCGGAAATGTCCGGGGCCAACCTGGCCCGTCTCCCCGACTGACCCTGTGCGGCCGCAGCGCTCCCTGTGCCGATGCCTGCTGCTCGCCCTCGCGCTTGCCGCGCCACAAGGTGTTGTGCTGGCCGGGCCCGATGAACAGGCCGCCCGCGGCAAACTCGAACAACTGCTGACGGAAATAAAGCGGATCAGCGGCGAAATATCCTCGGACAGCGCCCGCAAGAACGACCTGCAGCAGCAGCTGCGGGCAGCCGAACTGGAACTGGGCCGCCTGCGCAACGAGACTGCCGCCAATGAGCGCGCCATAACCGCCAGTCGCGAGCAACTGGCAGACCTGCAGCAACAGCGCCAGGGGCTGGAGCAGGCGCGGGACCAGCAGCAGGCCCGCATCGCACTGGAGTTAAAAACCGCCTGGCAACTCGGGCAACAAAGCCAGGTTAAAGTGTTGCTGAACCAGGAAGACCCGCACACGGTCGCCCGGGCACTGGCGTACTACCGCTATTTTTTCCACGCCCGCAATGAACTGGTCTCCAGCTACCGCGACACCCTGCGCCAGCTGCAGGAACTGGAGACGCGCATTGCCAGCACCCTGGAGCAGCTGGCGGGCCAGCAGGCCACGTTGGAACAGCAGCAGGCCCAACTGGTTACCGCCCAGGCAAGCCGCGAGCAAGCCGTGGTGGAACTCAGTGACAGCATTCACTCCAAGGCCGAGCAGCTCAAACAGATGGAACAGAACCGCAGGGAACTGGAGGGGCTGATAGCGGCCATCGAAAAGGCAGTGGCGGACCTGGAAGTGCCTGACGACTACCAGCCGTTCAAGTCCGCCAGGGGCGCGATGCCCTGGCCCCTGGCCGGCAAGCGCGCGAACAGCTATGGACGGCCACGCAACGACGGCAAAATGCGCTGGCAGGGCGTCAGCATTCCCGCCAAAGAAGGTACCGAAGTCAATGCGATTCACCATGGCCGGGTGGTGTACGCCGATTGGCTGCGCGGTTCCGGCCTGCTGATGATCGTCGATCACGGCGATGGCTACATGAGCCTCTATGCCCACAACCAGAGCCTGCTGCGCGAGGTCGGCGAATGGGTGACGGCGGGCACGGCCATCAGCACGGTGGGCAACAGCGGCGGGCAGGAACAATCCGCCCTGTACTTCGAAATTCGCCACCAGGGTAAACCCACCGATCCCGCCCAGTGGTGCAGGGATTGAGACGTCGCGTCGCGGGCCGCAAGGGCTTTCGTATCGGTCCCGCGAATAGGGTAAACTAGCCGCCCTTTGGCACTTTCGGCCCCTGGCCATTTCGGCGGTATGCATGCGTCTCCCACTCAACTCGATTTTGCTGGCGGCCACGGCTGCCCTGACCCTGTCGGCAACCCCGCTGCAGGCGGCCACGGAGGAGGCGCAGGGCAAGTTGCCGCTCGACGAACTGCGCACCTTTGCCGATGTGTACAACCAGATCCGCATTGGCTATGTCGAGGAGATCGATGACAGCACCCTGCTGGAGTACGCGATCCAGGGGATGCTGATGGGCCTGGACCCGCATTCGGTCTACATGAACAAGGACGACTTCAGCGCATTGCAGGAAGGCACCTCCGGGGAGTTCAGCGGCCTCGGCCTGGAAGTCGGTATCCAGGACGGCTATATCACCATTATTTCGCCTATCGACGGATCGCCGGCCGCCGCCGCCAACCTGCAAAGCGGCGATGTCATACTCAAACTGGACAATGCCCCGGTGCAGGGCATGACACTGAACGAGGCCATCGAACTGATGCGAGGTCCCAAGGGCAGCGAGATCGAGCTGACCATCGGCCGCGCCGGCGAAAGCCAGCCCTTCTCCGTCACCCTGGTGCGCGACACCATCAAGGTTGCCAGTGTACGCGGCCGCTGGCTCGAGCCTGGCTACGGTTATATCCGCATCGCCCAGTTCCAGCTCGATACCGGCGAGGACGTGGAGAAAGCACTGGATAAGTTGCTGAAGGAGGGCAAATTGAAAGGCCTGATACTGGACCTTCGCAACAACCCGGGCGGGGTACTCAGTGCCAGCGTCAACGTGGCGGGCCTGTTTCTCAATGGCGGGCCGGTGGTGTACACCGAGGGACGCCTGCCCAATTCGGACATGCATTTTAACGCCCAGCCCGGAGATATCACCGATGGGGCACCGATCGTCGTGCTGATCAACGCCGGCTCAGCCAGCGCCTCGGAAATCGTTGCCGGCGCCCTGCAGGACAGGGGCCGCGCCGTGGTCATGGGCTCCACCAGTTTCGGCAAGGGCTCAGTGCAGACCATACTGCCCCTGTCGGAGTCGCGTGCAATCAAGCTGACCACCGCCCGCTATTTCACCCCCAACGGCCGCTCTATCCAGGCCGAGGGCATAGTCCCGGATATCCTGGTCGAGCGCGCCCAGGTGACAGCCTATGACAACGCCGGGCAGATCACCGAGGCGGATCTGTCCGGGCACCTCGGCAACAGCAGCGCCGAGAGTGACGCCAAGAAGACGCGGGCATCCTCGGCCAGGATTGCCGCCGAACTGCTGGCCAGCGACAACCAATTGTACGAGGCGCTGGCGCTGCTGAAGGGCATCAACATACTGGGCCTGCGGGACCGGAGAGCGGCCGGGGAAGCGACACCGACTGTTCAGTAAGGCCAGCTGGCGCAGGGAATAGAGTGCCCCGCAAAGACGGGTAAAAACCCGTCAAAAATATCCGGGGGGAACGGCTGGTCTTGCGCGCCGAACCCGTTCGATACGGCTAGAGGCGCACCTCGATACCACGGGCAGCCATATAGGCCTTGGCCTCGGGTACGCTGAACTCACCGAAGTGAAAGATGCTGGCGGCCAGCACCGCGTCGGCGCCGCCCAGCAGGATCCCGTCGACAAGATGATCGAGATTGCCGACACCGCCCGAGGCGATAACCGGTATTTCCACCGCATCGGTGATGGCCCGGGTCACGCCCAGTTCGAAGCCGTTTCTGGTGCCGTCGCGATCCATGCTGGTGAGCAGGATTTCGCCGGCACCCAGTTCCGCCATGCGCACTGCCCAGGCCACGGCATCGATGCCGGTTGGCTTGCGCCCGCCGTGGGTAAATATCTCCCAGCGCGGCGCCCCGTCCACATCCGCCACCCGCTTGGCGTCTATCGCCACCACGATGCACTGGGAACCGAAACGCTGGGCGGATTCGCGCACCAGCTCCGGGTTGTGTATGGCCGCCGTGTTGATACTGACTTTATCCGCACCGGCGTTGAGCATGGTGCGGATATCCTGCACGCTGCGAATGCCGCCCCCCACCGTGAGCGGAATAAACACTTCCTCGGCGATTTTTTCCACCGTGTGCACCGTGGTGTCGCGGCCTTCATGGCTGGCGGTAATGTCCAGGAAGGTGATTTCGTCTGCGCCCTGCTCGTTGTAGCGAATGGCGATTTCCACCGGGTCACCGGCATCGCGGATATCGACAAAATTGACGCCCTTGACGACCCGGCCGTTTTCCACGTCCAGGCAGGGGATAATGCGCTTGGCCAGGCCCATGCTCAGACCTCGCCGGCGCCGAGGTCGTCGCACAGGCGCTGGGCGGCGGCCACATCCAGCGTGCCTTCGTAAATCGCACGGCCGGTAATCGCGCCGCAGATACCCTGGTCGGCCACCGCCTTCAGCGCCCGGATATCGTCCATGTTGGTGATACCGCCGGAGGCGATCACCGGGATGCTGGAGGCGCGCGCCATGGCGAGGGTCGCCTCCACGTTGACACCCTGCATCATGCCGTCGCGGGCGATGTCGGTGTACACGATGGCGGACACGCCGTCGGACTCGAACCGGCGGGCCAGGTCGGTCGCCTTCAGGGTCGAGACCTCGGCCCAGCCGTCGGTTGCTACCAGGCCGTCTTTCGCGTCCAGCCCGACGATGATACGGCCGGGAAAGGCGGCACAGGCCTCTGCCACGAAGGCCGGCTCCTTCACGGCTTTGGTACCGATAATCACGTAGCTGACACCCGCCCGCACATAGTGCTCTATCGTTTCCAGGCTGCGGATACCGCCACCGATCTGGATGGGCAGGTCAGGCCAGGCGGCGGCAATCGCCGTGACCACCTCGCCGTTGACCGGCTCACCGGCGAACGCGCCGTTGAGATCCACCAGGTGCAGCCGCCGGCAACCCGCCGCCACCCAGCGCCGGGCCATCGCCACCGGTTCGTCGGAAAAGACCGTGCTGTCTTCCATCAGGCCCTGGCGCAGGCGTACGCACTGGCCATCCTTGAGATCGATCGCGGGAATAATCAGCATTGGCCGTTCCACTCCAGAAAATTACGCAACAGCCTGAGCCCCGCAGTGTGGCTTTTCTCCGGGTGAAACTGCACGGCAAACAGATTGTCGCGGGCGAGCGCGGCGTCAAAGCTCACCCCGTACCGCACACTGCCGGCTACCAGCTCCCGCTCAACCGCGTCGACGTAGAAGCTGTGCACGAAGTAGAAGCGGGTGAGGTCATCAATACCCTGCCACAGTGGGTGCGGGCGCACCTGGCGCACCTCGTTCCACCCCATGTGCGGTACTTTCAGGCGCTCGCCCGCACTGTCCACCAGGGGGTTGCCGAAGTACCTCACCTCGCCGGGAATGATGTCGAGGCAGGGCACGCCGCCGTTTTCCTGCGAGTGGCTCATCAGGGCCTGCATGCCGACACAGATGGCGAGCACCGGCTTGTGCCGGTCCGCCAGTGACTGCGCCAGCAACTGGTCGCACTTGAGCCGGCGAATCTCTGCCATGCAGTCGCGAATGGCGCCCACGCCGGGGAACACCACGCGATCGGCGTTGTGAATAATATCGGCATCGTGGGTAACGACCACCTGCTGCGCTCCTGCGTGGGCCAACGCACTGGCCACGGAATGCAGATTGCCCATGCCGTAATCAATGACGGCAACCACACCACTCATCGGGCCGGCCTAGAGCACACCCTTGGTGGAGGGGGTTTGTCCCGCCATCCGCGGATCCTCCGCCAGGGCCATACGCAGGGCGCGACCGAAGGCCTTGAACACGGTCTCCGCCTGGTGGTGCGTGTTGTCGCCGCGCAGGTTGTCGATGTGCAGGGTGACCTGGGCGTGATTGACGAAGCCCTGGAAAAACTCCAGGAACAGGTCCACGTCGAAACCACCCACGGCGGCGCGGGTGAAGGGAATGTGGTACTCCAGCCCGGGCCGGCCGGAGAAGTCGATCACCACCCGCGACAGGGCCTCGTCGAGCGGCACATAGGCGTGGCCATAGCGGAAAATGCCCTTCTTGTCGCCCACGGCCTGGGCGAATGCCTGGCCCAGGGTGATGCCGATATCCTCAACCGTGTGGTGATCGTCGATGTGCAGGTCACCCACCGCTTTCACGTCCAGGTCCACCATGCCATGGCGCGCGACCTGGTCCAGCATGTGCTCGAGGAAGGGCACGCCGGTCTCAAATGAGGTTTGCCCCGTGCCGTCCAGGTTCACCGTCACGGTGATCTGGGTCTCCAGCGTGTTTCTCTCTACTGTGGCCTTGCGCGCAGCCATCCGATTCTCCACCTGTGGGGATGATCCCCCGAAAAAGCGGGCCATTATAAAAGAATGCGCGGCTTAATTCACTGGCGGTTTGTACCTTTGGATATTACCCTGTCGAGCTGATTGCCAGCCCCGATTGCCCCGCTATGCCCGCCAGAAAAATCTCTACCCAGGACGTTGCAGGCCGCGTACTCGACTGGTTTGACCACAGCGGCCGCAAGGATCTGCCCTGGCAGCGCGATACCAGCCCCTACCGGGTGTGGGTGTCGGAGATCATGCTGCAGCAAACCCAGGTCAAAACCGTCATACCCTATTTCGAGCGTTTTATGCAGGCCCTGCCCACCGTGGCGGCGCTCGCCGCGGCCACCGAGGATGAGGTACTGCACCTGTGGACAGGGCTTGGGTACTACGCCCGCGGCCGCAACCTGCATCGCGCCGCACAACAGGTGTGTGCTGAACTGGGGGGCAGGTTTCCGGACACCGTGGAGGGTTTGTGCGCGCTGCCGGGGATAGGCCGCTCGACCGCCGGCGCAATTATCAGCATCGCCTTCGGCCGCCGGGCGGTCATCCTCGACGGCAACGTCAAGCGGGTACTGGCCCGTTACGGAGCCATCCCCGGTTGGCCGGGCCAGGCCGCGGTGCACGAGCAGCTGTGGCGGGTCGCGGACCAGTACACACCCGCCGGTCGCTGCGGCGAGTACTCCCAGGCCATGATGGACCTGGGCGCGACCCTGTGCACCCGGGCAAAGCCCGCCTGCGAGCGCTGCCCGCTGGCCGCGGATTGTGAGGCCCTGGCGCAGGGAGAACCACAATCATTCCCGGGCCGCAAACCGCGCAAGACCCTGCCGGTAAAATCAACGTCCTTTTTGATGGCCAGCACCAGCAACGGTGATATCTGGCTGGAACGGCGACCGGGCGCGGGCATCTGGGGCGGCCTGTGGTGCTTTCCCGAACTCGATGACGCCGCCCGGGCCGCCGACTGGTGCATCGACCGCTGGGGGGTGGCACCGGACTCGATCGAGATCTGGCCGGAGTTTCGCCACACTTTCAGCCACTATCACCTCGACATCCGTCCGGTACGGGTGATCCTGCCCGGCCTCCCGGCCGCCGTCATGGAAGCCCCGGACCAGCTCTGGTATAACAGGGGCCTACCCGCCGCCGTCGGCCTGGCGGCTCCCGTTGCGAGCCTGCTGGCCCGGCTCGGCTCATAGCTATTGATGGAGCCCCACCATGTCCCGCACCGTATTCTGCAAAAAGTACCAGCGCGAACTCGAAGGCCTGGCGGCGCCGCCCTATCCCGGCCCGAAGGGTCAGGATATTTTCGAGTCGGTGTCCAAGCAGGCCTGGCTGGACTGGCAGGCGCACCAGACCATGTTGATCAACGAAAAGCACCTGAGCCTGGCGGACCCCGAGGCGCGCAAATACCTGCAACAGGAGATGGACAAGTTCCTGTCAGGGCAGGAGTACGACAAGGCCGAGGGCTATGTTCCCCCGAAAAAATAGCCGGCGCGCCCGCCTTGCGGCCTTTTTGTAGCAGCTCCTTTCCGGATCGGCTCCGAACCTGGCCAGGTGTGGACCAGGCTCGGGTCGGGCTCTTGACTCGATAGGCCGCTGCGGGTTTAATACGCGCCTCTCGCATTCCGCGATCCCGCCCGGATAGCTCAGTCGGTAGAGCAGGGGATTGAAAATCCCCGTGTCGGCAGTTCGATTCTGTCTCCGGGCACCATTTCCCAAACACGCCGGGCTCCACCCCCCGCCATCTCCGGACGCGCCTTTTGCACCCCGAATTAGCTGTAGTTTTCGGGTGTCCACCGGTAACCTACACTGCCATTTGAAGCAGCCATTAGAGGGCCGGAATCCATGGACAACTTTCACGGCGCCTGCCTGTGCGGCGAGGTGCGCTTCGAATACCAACCCCCCGGCCTGTGGTGCGCCCACTGTCACTGCTCCTTGTGCCAGCGCGCCCACGGCGCGCCGCTGGTGACATGGGTGGGCGTGGCCGAAGAACAGTTTCGCTTTACCTCTGACAGCGCCCTGCGCTGGTATCGCTCCTCCGCGGATTCCGAGCGGGGTTTTTGCTCCCACTGCGGCACCACCCTGTTTTTCCGCTCGCAGCGGTGGGCCGGGCAAATGCACATCGTGCGCACCAATATCCAGGGCGATATCGACACTGCGCCCTCGGCGCACGTGCACTGTGAATCGCAGGCAAGCTGGTTCCCGTTCACGGATGCACTGCCACGGGAAAGGGATTAGGCCGACGATGCGGCACGAACGATAACGCGGTAAAGTTATCACCACTTGGTCGACCAGGGAGCCCCTTGCCAGTGCTGATCGTTTTCGCCGTGAACATAGTGGTAATCGCCACGGTAGTCATCATTCACTACGAGTTCATGTACCGCTTTACCCTGCTTATGCCGCACCTCAAGGTAAGGCACCGCTTCCGGATAGTGTTCGGGGTTTTCGGCGCCCTCACCGCCCACGCGCTCGAGGTCTGGATTTTCGCGCTGTCCTTTTACTGGATGCACCACGCGGCCGGCTGGGGTTTTTTCGAGGGCAACTTCGAGGGCAGCCTGCTCGACGCCGTTTATTTTTCCTTTACCACCTACACCACACTGGGTTTCGGCGATATCGCGCCGCATGGCGCAGTGCGCTACCTGGCCGGCCTGGAATCCCTGACCGGGCTGGTGCTGATCACCTGGACCGCGTCCTTCCTGTACCTGGAAATGACGCGTTACTGGGACAGGGACTAAACCGGTGTCGCGGCGGGGCTGTTGTCTGGCAATGAGCATACGGGTGCCGCGAGCGCTCAGGTGGCGACTACCATGAAAGCACTCTGGCTGATCACTTTCTTTCTCACCCTGCTGTGGTCGGCCATCGACCCCCGCGACTACCCCACCTGGGCCCTGGAGGTGGCACCGGCGGTCATCGGCCTGGCCATCATGGCTGTTACCTACCGTAGTTTCCGGCTGACCCCGCTACTGTACGGCCTGATCCTGGCGCACTGCGTCGTGCTGATCGTGGGGGGGCACTATACCTACGCGGAGGTCCCCCTGTTCGATTACCTCAAGCCGGTATTCGGCTGGGAGCGCAACAACTACGACAAGCTCGGCCATTTCATGCAGGGCTTCGTGCCGGCGATACTCGCCAGGGAAATCCTGGTACGCAAGGCCGTGGTGGCGTCCAGCGCCTGGCGCAATCTGTTCGTTGTCAGCATTTGCCTCGCTTTCTCCGCATTCTACGAAATGCTGGAATGGTGGGTCGCCATCGCCACGGGAACCGCGTCTGAGGCCTTCCTGGGAACCCAGGGCTATATCTGGGACACCCAGTCCGACATGGCGATGGCACTGCTGGGCGCCATTGTCGCCCTGCTCAGCCTGGCTGGAGTGCACGACCGGCAGTTGGCTCAATTGAAGACCGCACAGTTGCGGTAATTTCGACCAAATGTGCAGAAAAAAGACGTAAAAATAACCATAACCTCCCTCTCGGGCTGAATAACGCCCTGCATTTACCTACAATACGCTCCATCAAGCCGACATAACGATACCAACAGACGGGGCTGACCTTTGAAACTCACCGCCAGTTCGCTGAACAATCCAGCGGCTGTTATCGTGGCAGTCACGATCATCCTCGTGTTCGGCATCGCCAGCCTGGTGCGCCTGCCGATACAGCTGTTTCCGGATATCGAAGCCCCCAAGATCGCCATCCACACCGGTTGGCGAGCGGCCTCGCCACGGGAGATTGAGTCGGAGATCATCGAGCCCATCGAGGCGGTGCTGCGGGGTCTCCCCGGCCTCAAGGAAATGTCGGCGACGGCGAACCCGGGTGAAGGCTGGATCAACCTCGAGTTCGGCCTGGAAACCGACATGCAGCGCACCCTGATAGAGGTTATCTCGCGCATGAACCGGCTGGACCCCCTGCCCCGGGATGCCACCCAGCCGCTGATCATGCTGGGCGGCGACAGCGACGAAACGCCCGCCCTGACCTATTTCTTCCTGCAGTTGCTGCCCGGCACCCCCGGTCAGGTGAGCGACTACATGCAATTTATCGAGGACACCGTGCGGCCGGCCCTGGAAGTCGTGCCCGGGGTCGCTCGGGTCACCGCTTCGCTGGGCAACGGGCGCGGCGAACAGGTGCTCGAGATCCTGTTCGATCCCTACCGCGCCGCACAGCTGGGCATCGACCTGCCGGCGACCGCCGAACGGCTGGGGCAGGCCAATGATGTCAGTGGCGGCTTTGTCGAGGTGGGCAGGCGCCAGTACACCCTGCGCTTCACCGGCAGGTACGAGCCGGCGGAGCTGTCCGGCTTCGTGCTCGACTGGCGCGATGGCCGGCCAGTGAAACTCGGCGATATCGCCGACATCCGGGTGACCCGCGGCGAGCAGGTCCTGACCACCAGCCAGAACGGCAACCCGGCGATAGGCATCCGTATCGAAAAGGAAAACGGTGCCAACGCTCTGGAGGCACTGAATACCGTCAAGGGGATCGTCGAAGAACTCAACGCCGGCGAGCTGCAGCAGCGGGGGCTGGTGATGGCCCAGTCGTTCGACGCCTCCGTGTTCATCTACCGGGCAATCTCCCTGGTGGCGAGCAACATATTCCTCGGCATATTCCTGGCTATCGGTATCCTGTGGTGGTTCCTGCGTCGCCTGCGGGCCACGCTCATTATCGCCATCGCCATTCCCATCTCGCTGCTCGCCACCTTTATCGTGCTGAATACGGCGGGGCGCAGCCTCAACGTCATCTCCCTTGCGGGGCTGGCGTTTGCCGTGGGCATGGTGCTGGACGCGGCCATCGTGGTGCTGGAGAACATCGTGCGCCTGCGGGAAAAGGGCCTGACCTCCACCGAGGCGGCGCTGCTGGGCTCCAGCCAGGTATGGGGCGCGCTGCTGGCCTCGACCGCAACCACCGTGGCCATATTCCTGCCGGTGCTGTTCATGCGCGAGGTCGAGGGCCAGCTGTTCGCCGACCTGGCCATCACCATCGCCATCGCGGTTATCGTATCCACCGTGGTCGCGGTGACTATCATTCCGCTGGCGGCCAGGACCTGGCTGCACGGCGCATCCCTGCAGGACCACAACCAGGCGCTATGGCAGCGCATTACCGGCCTGATCATGGCCATCACCGCCACGGCGCCCAGGCGCTGGGCGCTGGTGGTGAGCATGGTCAGCCTGCCCCTGGTGCTCAGCGTCGCCCTGCTGCCCGAGCTGGATTACCTGCCGCCGGTAAAGCGCGATGCGGTCGACGCCTACTTCTGGTTTCCCCCGGGCGCCGGTGAGCACACCATCGCCAGTGAATACCTGCAGGTGCTGGACGAGCGACTGGCGCCCTATATGAGCGGTGAACGCCAGCCCGCGCTCAAAAACTACTACATCCTGAACTGGCCCGGCGGCGGCGCCATCGGCGCCCGCGTACTCGACCAGGACCGGGTAAAGGAGCTGGAGCGGATCATGGACGAGGAAATCTTCGCCGATCTGCCGGACCTCAAACACTACGCCGCCCAGGGCAACCTGTTTTCCGGCTTCGGCGGCGACCGGATGATCAAGATCCACCTGCAATCAAGAGACCGGGCGGCGCTGGCCGCGGCGGCGCAGCTGGCCCAGTCCCTGCTGGAGGAGGCGTTGCCGGACGTGGGCATCATAGCCAATCCCTCGCTGGAGCAGGCCGAGCCGGAACTGCAGCTGATACCCGATGACCGGCGCATCTCCGAGGCCGGCTGGAGCCGGGCGGATGTGGGTGTGCTGGTGCGGGCACTGGGCCAGGGCCAGTATGTCGGCGAGCATTTCAACGGCGAGAAGCGCATGGATATCATCCTGCGCGCGCAGCCCTGGGACTCCCCGGAAAAACTGGCGTCCATGCCCGTGGCTACCGGCAACGGTTCCGTCGTGCCACTGTCGGAGCTGGTGGAACTCCGGCGCACCGTGGGCCCCGACCAGCTGGTGCGTATCGACAGCCGCCGCACCATCACCCTCGATGTGTACCCCTCGGATGAGATGTCGCTGGAGCACGTGCTTGAGATCGTCAAAACCACGGTCGAACCTCGCCTGAAGGAGGTCATGCCCGGCGACGGCAATATTCTGTACGGTGGCAGCGCCAACGCCCTGACCCGGGCGATCAAGTCGATGGCGGGGAATTTTGCCCTCGCGCTGATCGTCCTGTTCCTGCTGATGGCCGCGCTGTTCCGCTCGCCCCGCGACAGCGCCATGGTGGTGCTCGCCATGCCGCTGGCCACGGTCGGCGGCGTCATCGCCCTGCGGCTGCTCAACCTGGTGACCTTCCAGCCCCTGGACCTGTTGACCATGATAGGTTTTGTGATCCTGCTCGGGCTGGTCGTCAACAACGCCATATTGCTGGTGCACCAGACCCGCTCCGCCGAGCGCGGGGGACTGTCCCGGGAGCAGTCTGTCGAACAGGCCCTGCAGACACGGTTGCGGCCGATCTTCATGAGCACGCTCACCAGCATATTCGGCATGTTGCCGCTGCTGCTGCTGCCGGGCGCGGGCAGTGTGATTTATCGCGGCCTGGCCGCGGTTATCGTCGGAGGTATGTGTGTCAGCACCGTGTTCACCCTGGTGCTGCTGCCCTGCCTGCTGCGCATGGGGGAACACCAGGGCGACAATGTCGCCGGTGCTGGCGAAACGCATCCGGACAGCCTGGAGTCCGCCGCATGAACCATATACAGGGAACCACAACATGAAGTACTTCGGCGCACTGGTTTTTGCAGTGGCGGGTCTCGGCGCCTGTGCGGGGACTGCCCTGGGTGCCACGGAGCCGCCAGCAATTGTCGAGGTAGCTGAAGTGGGCCGCAGCAGCGGCATGGCCGTACTCAAGCTGCCCGGCACCGTGCTCAGCAAGCAGGACGCGCAACTCTCTGCCGAGGTGACCGGCCGCCTGGTCTGGGTTGCCGAGGTGGGCGAGCATATCGCCGCGGGCGAGCCGCTGGCTATTATCGACGACCACCTGCTGCAACTGCAGCTGCGCAACGACTGGGCCCAGATCGAGCGACTCAAGGCCGATATCGAATACAACCAGCGGCAGATCGCCCGACTCGAGGCACTGGCGCAGCAGAACAACACCTCCAAATCGGGCCTGGACGAGATGCAGTCGCGGCTGCAGATGCTGCTGCAGGAGCAGCGCATCGCCGAGGTGAACCGGGACCGCACCGTGTACGACCTTGGCCGCGCCCGGGTCCGCGCACCGTTTTCAGGCGTGATAGTGAGCCGGGACGCAGACCTCGGTGAGTACACCGAGCCCGGCGACCCGCTGCTGCGCCTGGTCGATACCGAATCGCTGGAGATCAGCGTCAACGCCCCGCTGCGCTCGGCGCGCTACAACCGGCCCGAGGCCCAGGTGCCGGTGTACGGCGAGGGCCAGCAGGCGACCGCCCGGATACGGGCGCTGGTGCCGGTGGGGGACAGCCTGTCCAGGATGATGGAATTGCGCCTCAGCCTCGCGCCCGGGCACTGGTCTATCGGCGAGGCGGTAACGGTGGAACTGGCCGACAGCGCCAGGGCCGATACCCTGAGCGTGCCCAGGGACGCCCTGGTGCTGCGCGACCAGGAGGTATTCGTCTACACCCTGTCCGCGGACAATACCGCCGTCAAGGTGGCCGTCACCACCAGTCCGGGCAACGGCACCGAGATCGGGGTCGCCGGCGACCTGGAGGCGGGGGCACTGGTCGTGGTGCGCGGTGCGGAGCGCCTGCGCGACGGCCAGGCAGTCAGGATCAACCGGCGCTAGCCGACAGCGACGCGGCCGGCAGCCGACGAGGCGCGCGCCACCACCTCGCCAATGACACTGGCCTGCGGGTAGTCACCGCCGCGCAGCGCTTCCAGCAAGCTGCCGGTCCGCTGCGGCGCGACGCCGAGCAGCAGTCCGCCGCTGGTCTGCGGGTCGAACAGGATCTGCAGCAGGTCTTCATCCACCCGGCCCGTCAACTCCAGCCCCTCGCGGGCACCGGCGTTGGCCGGGTGCATGCTGCTGCGAAGTCCCTGGCGCAGGTGTGCCAGGGCGCCGTCCAGCAGCGGCAGCCGCGCCAGTTGCAGGCGGGCGTCGCACGCCTCCCCCAGCATTTCCAGCAGGTGACCGAGCAGGCCGAAGCCGGTGATATCGGTGCAGGCGCTGGCGCCATTAGCAAGCGCTAACTCCGCCGCCAGGCGATTACTTACAAGCATCGAGTCGATGGCGGCGCCGATATGGCGGCCGTCGGCGCAGCGCTGCATATGGGCTGCAAACAGCACGCCGGTACCCAGCGGTTTGGCCAGGATCAGCTGATCGCCAATCGCCAGCCCGCGCTTGCCGAGCAGGCGACCATCGCCCGCCATGGCGATGCCATTGACCACAAAACCGACCGTGAGTTCGGGGCCCTGCATGCTGTGCCCCCCCGCCAGCGGGCAGTCTGCCGCCGCCAGTTCGTGCAGTGCACCCGCCAGCAACTGCTTCAGTTCCCGCCGCAGGATGGCCGGCCCGGCAAAGGGCAGGGTGATGGCGGCGAGTGCGGATACCGGCCTGGCACCGCTGGCGTACACATCACTCAGGGCGTGGTTGGCGGCGATCCGCCCCATCAGCCACGGGTCGGCCACCAGTTCCCGCAGCAGGTCCAGGCTCTGTACGATCGCGGCACTGCCGCTGCCGGGAACAGCCGCAGTATCGTCCGCCACCCCGGGAGAGGGGCAGTGGCGGGGGAACTCCAGCGCCAGTTCCGCCAGCGCCCGCGCCAGGGGATCGGCCCCCACCTTGGCACCGCAGCCGCCGCAGGGCTGTTGCGCGGGGCCTGATTCGACCTCTGCCACGCTGCCCCGGTCGCCCTGCGGCATGCTCGCCGGCAGCTGTTCGAAACGGGCCATGAATGTGCGGTCGATGGCGTCTTTCCAGCGCCACACCCAGCGGCCGGTGGCACTGAACGGCCCCTTGTCGGCGCTGGCCAGGCGGTCCCCCAGCGACACCAGTGACAGGAATCGCCGTTGCGGCCGATGCTCCCGCAGGGGCTTGCCCATGAGGGCGGCGCGCAGATTGTGGGCCAGCACCGGCCCCTGGCGCACGGCGTAGACCCCGGCCTTGGGACGGGGGTGATTGAGTTGGGTGGCGATATCGCCGGCACCGAATACCCGCGCGTCGGCCACCGAGTGCAGGCTGTCCGTCACCGCGAGAAAGCCGCGTTCGTCCACCGGCAGGCCGCTGGCGGCGATCCAGGGCGCCGCGGCCGCGCCGGTACACCAGAACAGCTCATCGAAGGAGGCCTGGCGGCCATCGGCCAGCAGCAGCCGGTTTGCCTCCACCCGCACCACCCGGGCATCCAGTTCCAGCGCAACGCCGTGGCGCGCCAGTGCCGCCATGACGCCTTTGCGAGCCCCGCTGTTATAGCCCTGGAGTATCTCCGGCGCGCCGCACCACAGTTCGATATCGACCGGGTTGTGTTCCAGCCGGTGCGCCATGGCCAGCGCCAGCTCCACGCTGCCGGCACCGCCGCCCACCACCGCGATGCGCTGCCGGGTCCCCGGCGGCAGGACCGCCAGCCGTTGCAACAGGTCCTGCCAGCGCTGCCACAGGCCCGCTACCGGTTTGACCGGCACCGCATGTGCCCGCGCCCCGGGCACCGGGTCCAGCTCCGGCTGGGAGCCGATATCGATGCTGACCAGGTCGTACTCGATGTCCGGCCGGCCCACCAGGGACAACCGCCGCGCCTGCGGGTCCAGGGCGGTGACCTCCCCGGCGATAAAACGCACCCCGGCCCACTGGCACAGGCGGGCCAGGTCGATATGGGTCTGCTCAAAACGGTAGTGACCGGCGACCAGGCCCGGCAACATGCCGGAATAGGGGGTATGGCTGGCCGGGGATATCAAGGTGATGCGCAGGCCCGCCACCGGGCGCATGGCCAGCATGCGCAGCACCAGCGCATGGCTGTGGCCGCCGCCCACCAGCACCAGGTCCCTGGCAATTGCAGTTGGCGCCAACATGCCTCAGCCGGCTCCCGCCGCCCAGTGGACCACGGCCTCGCGGCTGCCGCAAAACAGCACCTGGCCGGCGCGCTGGGCCAGCTGGTATTCGTACATGGGGTCGTAGTACTGCGCCAGCAGGGTGGCGATCCACTGCCGGTGCAGGGCGAGGTCGCCGCCTGCGGCCTGGGCGGCGAAAGCAGCGGTCATGACATCGCTCACCTGTTGGTAGCGCTGGCCTCCCAGGCGCTTGCGAATCCGGCCCAGGTCATCCTGCAGTTTTTGTCCGTGCAGGGCCGGGCCATCATCGCCGTACAGGTCCGCGAATCGCCGGCCCAGGTCCAGCACGTAATCGGCGACGATCACCTCCACCCGCTGTTCCAGGCTCTCCTCGACCACCACCATGGGGCTGCCTGTCATCCGCTCCCGCAACGACTCGGGCAGGTACAGGCGACCGATCAGGCGGCCCTCGTCCTCGACAAATACCCGGGTCTGCTCCGAAGCGAGCAATTTGAGCAGGGCGATGCTCAGCGCATTCTCGAAATCGATCTGGCCGGGCTGGGGTTCGGGCAACTGACCAAAGGTTGAACCGCGGTGGTTGGCCAGCCCCTCCAGGTCCACACTGCGCGACAGCCGCTTGATGACCCGGGTCTTGCCGGTGCCGGTCTTGCCACTGATAAGGATAAGCTCGGCGCGCTCAAGCGACCGCTCAAGCTCCTCCAGTAAAAAGCGGCGCATGGCCTTGTAGCCACCCCGCACCAACGGGTAATCGATACCCTCGTCCCGCAGCCACTGCTGCACGGTTTGCGAGCGCAGACCGCCCCGGAAGCAGTACAGGTAACCCTGCGGGTGGCGGTGGGCGAACTCACTCCAGCGCGCCAGGCGCCCGGCCCTGGTGGCGCCCGCCACCAGCTGGTGCCCCAGTGTTATCGCCGCCGCCTGGCCCTGCCGCTTGTAGCAGGTACCGACCTGGGCCCGCTCATCATCTGTCAGCAATGGCAGGCTGTGAGCCGTGGGAAAGGCGCCGTGGCTGAATTCCGCCGGCGCGCGCATATCCATCATCGGCGCATCTGTGAGAAACAGCTCCCGGTAATCAGCGGTATCGGGGCGCGCGGGCATGGCGGAACTTACTCGGCCTCACCGCCGAAAAGGGCGAGCACACGCGCCTGCAGACTGCCGATGGCATCGGTCATCAGGGCAAAATCCGCATCCAGGCGGGCGGCCTCGTCGCCCTCGGCAATGTCCTCGTTTTCCTTCATCAGCTCGTCCGCGAACTTGAGGCGACGCAGGCACAGGTCCTCGGCCAGCACCAGCTGCAGGCGCTCGTCCCAGCCCAGGGAAATGCGGGCGACCTGCTTGCCCGCGTGCAGGTGAGTTTCCACCTCTTCGCTGAGCAGATCAACGCCACGACAGCGCACCACACCGCCCTCCTCGCCGGGTTCGCGCAACTCGCACTCCTGCCCCAGCTCAAAATCCTGCGGCAGGTTGCGGTGCAGCAGCCAGTTGGTCATCACCGCCACCGGCGCATTGTTTACCTGGGGCAGCAGTACCGGAAAGCTGCCGATGCATTCGCGCAGCAGGTTGAGCAGTTCCTCGGCCCGGGTGGCGCTGGCGGCATCGACAAAAACCCAGTTGGTCCGGGTATCGATATAGGCGTACATGGCGGAGGAGCGGCTGAAGGCCCGCGGCAGGCAGTCCTGCACAATCTCGTCCTTGAGGTTGAGGCGCTCCTTGCGGTAGACCTTGCGCCCCTGGCCCGCCTCGATCTCCTCCACTTTCTCGTCGAGCATTTCGCGCACCACGGTGGAGGGCAGGATTTTCTCCTCCCGCTTGAGCTTGACCAGCAGGCGGCCGGCGGCGGCGTGGACCAACTCGCCATCCTCCGAGCCCAGGGGCGGCACCCAGCCCAGGGCCAGGGCCTGGGATTTGGCGCAGGGTTCAAAGCCCCGCTGGGCCAGTTGCTCGCCCAGTTGCTCCGGGGAAAGGGTAAAGGGACTGGTCAGGCGATAGGCCCGGATATTCTTGAACCACATAAGCTGTTACGGACTCCGGCAAAAGGCGGGGATTGTACCCCACTGGCAGCCCAGCGCCAGCAGCGGGGTCACCAGCCTGCCCTCAGGGCTGTCGCAGGCGCAGGGCGTTGCCGACAACCGACAGGGAACTCAGGCTCATCGCCACCGCGGCGATCATGGGTGACAGCAGCAGGCCGGTGAAGGGATACAGCACGCCGGCGGCGATGGGGACACCCAGGCCGTTGTAGAAGAAGGCGAAAAGCAGGTTCTGGCGCATATTGCGCACCGTGGCGACCGATACCCGCCTGGCCGCGGCGATACCGCGCAGGTCACCTTTCACCAGCGTCAGTTGAGCCGCGCTCATGGCCACATCGGTGCCTGTGCCCATGGCAATGCCGACGTCGGCCCGGGCCAGGGCGGGCGCGTCGTTGATGCCGTCGCCCGCCATCGCCACCCGGTGCCCCTGTGCCTGCAGTGCGGCCACCAGCTCGTCCTTCTCCCCGGGGCGTACTTCGCCGTGAATCTCGTCAATACCCAGCTCAGCCGCCACCGCGCGGGCGGTGGTGTGCCCGTCCCCGGTGGCCATCACAATACGCATGCCGGTGGCGCGCAAATCGGCAATCGCTTCGGCGGTGGACGCTTTTACCGGATCGGATACCGCCAGCAGGCCGGCGAGCTGCCCATTCATCGCCAGGTACATGACGCTGGCGCCCCGCGCCCGCAGGGTCTCCGCTTCGCTTGCCAGGGCGTGCCAGTCCACGCCTTGCTCGGCCATCAACGCGGTATTGCCCAGGGCCACGGCGCTACCCTCCACCGCGCCCCGCACACCGATACCCGAGGCCGACTCGAAGCCCGCCACCTTCGCCAGCGGCAATGCGCGCCGACTCGCCTCGGCGAGTAGAGCCCGGGCCAGCGGGTGCTCGCTGCCCTGGTCCAGGCTGGCGGCAATACGCAGCACCTCGCCCTCGGCATACTCCGCCGCCGCAACCACCGTGTCGAAACGCGGCCTGCCCTCGGTCAGGGTTCCGGTCTTATCGACGATCAGGGTATCCACCTCGCGCAGGTGTTCGATGGCGGCGGCATCCCTGAACAGGATGCCCTGGGCAGCGGCGTTGCCCGTTGCCACCATGACCGACATCGGGGTTGCCAGGCCCAGCGCACAGGGGCAGGCGATGATCAACACCGCCACCGCGTTGATCAGGCCGAAAGCCCAGCTCGGTTCCGGGCCGAACAGGCCCCAGAGCAAAAACGTCAGGGCGGCGACAGCGATAACGATCGTCACAAAATAACCCGCGACCCGATCCGCCATGCGCTGCATCGGCGCCTTCGAGCGCTGCGCATTGGCCACCATCTGGACGATCTGGGCCAGTACCGTGGCTGAACCCACTTTGTCAGCGCGCATCACCAGTGCACCACTGGTATTGAGCGAGGCACCTATCAGCCCGTCGCCGGGCTTTTTGCTCACCGGCATCGGTTCACCTGTGAGCATCGATTCGTCCACCGAGCTGCCACCTTCGAGCACCACGCCATCAACGGGTACTTTCTCGCCGGGGCGGACGCGGAGCCTGTCACCGGGATGTACCTGGGTCAGGGGAATATCCTCTTCGGTGCCATCGTCGCGGATGCGCCTGGCAGTCTTCGGCGCAAGGCCCAGCAGCGCGCGGATGGCCGCGCCGGTTTCCGAGCGCGCCCGCAGTTCCAGTATCTGGCCCAACAGGGTCAGGGAAATGATCACCGCCGAGGCTTCGAAATACACCGCGACCTGCCCGCCAATCCGGAATGATTCGGGAAAACTTCCCGGCGCCACGGTGGCGATGACGCTGTACAGCCAGGCCGAGCCGGTACCGGTCCCGATCAGCGTCCACATATTGGGCTGGCGATTGCGCAGCGAATCCCACCAGCGCTGGAAAAACGGCAGGCCAGACCACAGCACGACCGGCGAGGCCAATGCCAACTCCAGCCAGGGGCGCGCGGCACCCAGCAGACCATCGAAGGCACCGCCGGACATTGCGATGACAAACACCAGCAAGGTCAGCGGCAGCGTCCGCCAGAAACGGCGTCGGAAATCCTCCAGTTCCGGGTTGTGCTGCTCTTCCGCGGTGGGCATGACCGGCTCCAGTGCCATGCCGCATTTCGGGCAGGTGCCGGGCCCCACCTGCAGTACCTCGGGGTGCATGGGGCAACTGTACCGGGCACCCTCCAGTGCGGGGTCCACCGGCGCCGCCGGCGATTCCTCCGGCCGCAGGTACCTGTGCGGATCGGCGCCGAATTTAGTCCGGCACCCCGCACTGCAGAAGAAGTAGGCGTCGCCGTCGAACAGGTACCGGTGTGGTGACCCCGCCGTTACGTGCATGCCGCATACCGGGTCAGTCAACGCGTCGACGCAGTGGGTTTGATCGTGGTGATGCTGGTGATTCATGGCTCATTCCTGCTTAACCCGGTCCGCCGGACAGTTCCGCTGACGGCAGGTCCCGGTTCAAGCTTAGTCCCGCCAGGGCCCTATCACCAGCTGTCGAGACGTGTGGCGACCGGCCACCTGCTGTCCGCAACAAATGGAAAACCCCCCGCACGTACAATTAGTTGTGCCGCGCGAGGGCCTGTATCGTTGTCTGCGTGGTGCTAACACGTTTTAATTTCCGCTCTTTTCATCAGCACCACCCGGGCACACCCGGCACAAGAGGTTCAAGCACATGTCAGCCACGGCCAAAACCAGCCCCTGCCAGCCCCGTAAATTGCGTGACGTTACACACTGGGACCGGGAAACAGATGTGGTCATCGTCGGCCTGGGCGGCGCCGGCGCCTGCGCCGCCATCGAGGCCGCCGATGCCGGCGCCGAGGTGATCGTGTTCGAGCTGGCCAGCGCCGGCGGCGGCTCCACCGCCCTGTCCAGCGCCGAAATCTACATGGGCGGCAACGGTGGCACCCGGGTACAGCAGGCCTGCGGGTTTAACGACAGCACACAGGACATGGTCACCTACATGATGATGGCTGCCGGCCCGCAGGCGGACGAGGCCAAGATCCGCAACTACTGCGAACACAGCAGCGAGCATTTCCAGTGGCTGGTGGATATCGGCGTGCCCTTCAAGGACAGTTTTCACGAGGAGCGGGCCATCATGTGCCTCACCGATGACTGCCTGCTCTACACCGGCAACGAGAAGGCCTACCCCTTTGCCCAACAGGCGAAGCCCTGTCCCCGCGGCCACAACCTGCAGGTAAAGGGCGACAACGGCGGCCCACTGCTGATAAAGATCCTGGTTGACAACGTCGCCCGCCGCGATGCCATTACGATCGAATACGAAACCCGCGCCCTCACCCTGGTCGTCGATGACAACGACGCAGTGGTGGGGCTGGTGGTGCGCCAGGACCAGCGCGAACTCAACGTGCGCTGCCGCCAGGGCGTCATCCTGTGCGCGGGCGGCTTCGTCATGAACCAGGAGATGGTGCGCAAATACGCGCCCATGCTGGCCGTCGGCAATGCCCCTATCGGCAACCCGGGCGACACCGGTACCGGCATCCTCATGGGCATGGCAGTCGGCGGCGCGGCGATCAATATGCACGAGGGCTTTATCAGCCTGCCCTACTACCCGCCGGCCGAGATGACCCGCGGCATCGTGGTAAACGACAAGGGCCAGCGTTTCATCAACGAGGACGTCTACCACGGCCGCCTGGGCGCCTTCGTACTGCGCCAGCCGGCGGAGCGCATCTACTTTATTGTCACTGTGGAGCAGTACGGCGACTACGAGAAAGTCAGCTACCTGGGAGCGCCGGTGGCGGGTACCGGTGAGTCGGTGGCGGAACTGGAGGACGAGCTGGGCCTGCGCGCGGGCACCCTGCAACACACCCTGGCGGTGTACAACGAGGACTGCGCCCGCGGCGTGGACAGCCTGTACCACAAGGCGGCGGAATGGCTGACGCCGTTGGAACCGCCGCTGGTCGCGCTGGACATCACGCCCGGTCGCGGCGCCGTCGTCCCCTACTTCACCCTGGGCGGCCTCGATACCCTGCCCACCGGGGAGGTGCTCAACACCCAGGGTGAAGTGGTGCCGGGGCTTTACGCCGCCGGCCGCACTGCCTGTGGCGTGGTGCGCCGGGCCGAGGGCTACAGCAGCGGCATGTCCGTGGGCGACGCCACCTTCTCCGGCCGCATGGCCGGTCGGCAGGCCGCCGAGGCGCCGCGTCACTGAGGCCAGTGAACGCCGGGGCCCCGCACACTTGTGCCGCCGGGCCCACGCTCCTACCATAGCGGCGAGGCTGGTTCAGCCCGCACGCGGCGGGTGATCGACCGGCAGGCAATCACCGCAAAGGGACTCCCGCCCATGAAATACCTGCATACCATGGTTCGCGCTCGCGACCTGGACGAAACCCTGGACTTCTACTGCAACAAACTCGGCCTGGTACAGGTCAATCGCCACGACAGCGAAGCCGGCCGTTTTTCCCTGGTTTTCCTGGCCGCACCCGACGATGTGGAGCGGGCGAAGGAAGGCAGCAGCCCGCTGCTGGAGATCACCTGGAACTGGGACCCGGAGCGATACGACGGCGGCCGCAATTTCGGCCACCTGGCCTACCGGGTGGAGAATATCTACGCGCTGTGCCAACACCTGGTGGAGCAGGGCATCACCATCAACCGGCCACCGCGGGACGGGCACATGGCCTTTATCCGCTCGCCCGACGGTATTTCCATTGAGCTGCTGCAGGCGGGCGCCGCCCTGCCGCCACAGGAGCCCTGGCAATCCATGGCGAATACCGGGAGCTGGTAATCGGGACGGGCCGGCCACAGCACATGCCCAGGGGCGGCAGTATCACCACCCGGCTGATTGTCCTGCTCACGCTGTGTGCCGCGATCATCATTGGCCTGGGCATGCTGGTGGATTATCGACTGTCGCGGGAGGCCATTCTCCAGCGCCTGCAGCGCGAATCCGATGACACCGTGCGCGCGGTGGTGATCGACATGGAAAACTGGCTGCAGGGGCTTGAGAGTTCGACCCTGCTGCTGGCCCGGGTGTTGCAGCAGCGGGATTACAGCCACGCAGGCCTGGCGCAAATGCTGCGGGACGCGGTGGACGTCAATACCGCAATATTTGGCGCGACCATCGCCCTGGCGCCGGTCCCGGACGATTCGCCCCTGGGTTTCGCGCCCTACTATTACCGCCGCGACGGCAAGCTGGAGTACGCCGACCTCGCCGGCTCCGATAACAACTACCAGCAGCAGGCCTGGTACACCGCCACCGTGGCGGCGGGCAAGCCGCTGTGGGTCGAGCCCTACTTTGATGCGGCCGGTGGCAAAACCCTGATGACGACCTTCGCCGTGCCGGTCTATCACCAGGACGCGTCCGGCCACCGCTTTCTCTACGCCGTGGTGACCGCGGATGTCTCGCTGGCAGAGCTGGATGCTTACCTCCAGCGCCTGCACCTGGGAGACAGTGGTTTCGGTATCCTGCTCAGCCGGCAGGGGATAGTACTGAGCGGCAGGAACCCCGGCAATATCATGCGGCACTACTCAGAGGCGGTAGCTGCCGAGTTGGATCAGGCCGCCTGGGCAGCGATGTTTGACGCTGCCCTGCAGGGCAGCGTGGTCACCAGGCGACTGGCCTGCACCGACGTACCGGGCCGCTGTGTTATCCGCATGGGCGCGCTCACATCCACCGGCTGGCCGGTCGGCGTGGTGTACTCCGAGGACGAGCTGACCGCTCCCCTGCGCGAGTTCGAAACCAAGACAGCCCTGGCGGGCCTGCTGACCCTGCTGCTGATGGCCGCCGCCGTCGTCATTGTTACCCGACGGCTCACCCGGCCGCTGACAGCGCTGGCTCTGGCCAGCGATCGCATCGCCCGGGGTGACCTCGATGCGCCGCTGCCGGCAGCCGCGGGCGACGATGAAGTCGCCAGGCTGATCCAGTCGTTCGCAGCCATGAAACAGGACCTGAAAACCTATATCGCCGACCTGGAAACCGCCACCGCCAGGCGCAGCCGGCTGGAGGGTGAACTGGGCGCCGCCCGGGAAATACAGATGGCGATGCTGCCCCACGGCGGCGAGGCCAGCGAGTCCGATACTGCATTTGGGCTGTGGGCGCGGGTACTGCCCGCGCGCTCGGTGGGTGGCGATTTGTACAGCTATCATCGTCGCGCCAGGCACCTCTTCATTGCGGTAGGAGATGTCTCGGACAAGGGCATACCCGCCGCGCTGTTCATGGCCCGGGCCATCAGCCTGATCCAGCAACTGGCGACGGCCTCGGACGATCCGGCCGCCGCCATGGCCACCCTCAACACGGCGCTGGCCGGCGGCAACGACAACTGTATGTTCGTCACCCTGTTCCTGGGCATAGTCGATCTGGAGCGTCTCGAGCTGCGTTTTTGCAGTGCCGGCCACACCGCCCCCAGCCTGGTTCGGGACGGCGCGGCGAGCTCATTGTCGCAACTGCAGGGCCCCGCCCTGGGCCTGGCGCCGGAGCTGGACTTTCCGCTCAACCGCCTGCAGCTGGCGCCCGGTGATCGCCTGGCCGTCTTTACCGACGGTATCGACGAGGCGTTCAACGAGCGCGATGAAATGTTCGGTATCGACCGGTTCAATACCGAGCTGCTGGCTGGTCGCGACCTGCCGGCGGCCGCCGCGGGGACCCACCTGTTCGAGACGCTCGCCGCTTTCGCCGGCGCCACGCCCCAATCCGACGACATCGGACTGCTGCTGCTGGATATCAGCCCCGCCCAACCGGCCAACGACACCGCTGCCGCCGAATTCGACCGTGGGCCGCGCCTTGCCAGCCGGGTGGCGGCCTGGCTGCGGCAGGCACTGGCGCGGCGGGACATCGGGCCAAAAACCCTGGGGGAACTGCTGCTGGTCGCCGAGGAAATCGTCTCCAACATCGACAAATACGCGGGGCTGGCTGCCGATGCAGCCGTTACCGTCGCGGTTGAGGCCACACCCCGCCAGGTCGTTATCGAAGTGCGCGATGCCGGGATCGCCTTTGACCCACTGGCACAGGCGCGGCGATCGGAACTCGGCACCGCCACCGACGAGGCGGCGGTGGGTGGCCTGGGGGTTCACCTGATCTGTGCACTCACCGACCGGCAAAACTATGCCCGGGCAGGGGGCTGCAATATACTGCGGGTGACAAAATTGCTGGACCATCGCCCGCAATAGGCTTGCGCCCGTTGCGGCAAAACAGAACGAGAGCACTTGACATGGAACTGACCACCAAAGTCACCATCGACAGCGAAAATTCCGTGGCCCGCGTGGCCGTGGCGGGTGCGCTGAACACGGATACCGCGCCGGATTTTGAGAAACGCCTGGGGTCGGTACTGGAGGGCAACCACGAACTGACCGTGCTCGACATGAAGGACCTGGATTACATCAGTTCCGCCGGCCTGCGGGTCATCTTCAAGGCGGCCAAGCAGGCCAAGGCCGCCGGTCACCGCATGGCGGCAGCCAATCGCAAACCGCACATCGACAAGGTGTTCGAGATTCTCAAGGCGCTGCCCGATATGGCGGTATTCGCCAACGAGCAGGAACTGGACGATTACCTCGACGCCATGCAGCAGCGCGCACGAGGCGAATAACAGCCCTGCCTTTCCCTACCAAACAGCAACCGGGATAAGCCTTTTTCTACCAAAGGCTGCGCGGCAGCCCGCTAGGCAGTCTCGCGCTCGCCAACCGGGCATTTCAGGAAATTCAGGATCCAGCGGGCCACCCGTCCACTCTCCGGGGCGACCGTCAGCGAAGCCACCCCGTCAGCGTAAACCTGCTCACCGATCAGCTTGCGCCGGAACTCCATGATCTCCCGCGAGTATTCGGGTTCGAATTCCGGGTGGCCCTGAAACGTCAGGATATGGTCGCCAACCTGGCAGACCGCGTTTTCACAAAATTCGCTGCTCGCCAGCACCCGCGCACCGGTGGCGTTGCTCACCACCTGGTCCTGGTGGCTCACCAGGATATCGAGATCCGGCTCAGCCTGGTCGTGCCAGGCGGGCAGCTCCTTGAAGCGGTGGGTATGCAGACCCATGCCCCAGCCCTTCGAAGATTTTTCAGTCCTGCCCCCCAGGGCGTGTGCGACCAGCTGGTGGCCGAAACAGATTCCCACCAGCTTCTTGCGGCGTCGGTCCAGCTCCCGCACGAAGTCCATCAGTGCGGCAATCCAGGGCTGGTCATCATAGACGCTGGATTTGCTGCCGGTGATCAGGTAGGCATCCACCTCATCGATATCCGCGGGGTACTCGCCCTGCTCCACGTCGTAGACCCGGAATTCCAGGCTCGGATCGGCCCGCCCCAACAGCCGGATAAACATATCGGGATACTCCCCGAATTCGGCGACCCACTCGGGGCGCACGGCGTCAGTTTTTAAAATTCCCAGTTTCATCTCGGTCCCGTTGTTCTCGGTTGCCGACACCAGCGGCGCCGGCAGCCAATACAAAAAATTCATGATAGGCAGGGCGCCTGTGGCTGTCCATACCACCAAAGGGCTGCATGGCAGCGTCCCGTTGAACGTGCCGAACAGGCCACAATCCTTGGGTAAAACCGGCGAATAGGGTAATGTGGGAGCCCTTTTTCCTGCCACAGAGTTGCCCCGCTGCGATGCTTCCCCGATTCCTGTTAGTCGCCCTGCTGTTGCTCAGTGGCAGCAGCCACGCATTCACCGGCAGCGAGGCCTGCAAGGGCTGCCACGCCGGCGAATACGCCAACTGGCAGGGCTCGCACCACGACCTTGCGATGCAGCTGCCCACCCCCGAGACCGTGCTGGGGAACTTCGACGACGCCAGCTTCACCTACAACGGGGTGACCACCCGTTTCTTCCGCGATGGCGAAGACTACAAAGTGCGCACCGATGGCGAGGACGGCAAACTCACCGATTTCACCGTCAAGTACGTGTTCGGGGTCTACCCGCTGCAGCAGTACCTGCTGCCGCTGTCGCGCGGCCGCCTGCAGGCGCTCAGCATCGCCTGGGACGCGCGGCCGGCGGCAGAGGGCGGCCAGCGCTGGTACCACCTGTACCCCGAGGAGACCATCGATTACCGGGACCCGCTGCACTGGACCGGTCCCTACCAGAACTGGAACAGCCGCTGCGCCGAGTGCCACAGTACCGACCTGGTGAAAAACTACAACCCGGCCGATCACTCCTTCAACACCACGTTCGAGGAGATCGACGTGGGCTGTGAGGCCTGCCATGGGCCCGGCGAGAAACACCTGGAACTGGCGGCCGGGAAAAAGCTCGCGGGCGCCGCCAATGGCGGCTTCCCCACCGCGCTGGCCCAGCGGGGCGAGTGGGCCCTGGCCGCTGGTGCCACTATAGCGCACCGCACGGCGCCCCTGGATTCGCGGGCCCAGGTCGACAGTTGCGGCCGCTGCCACTCGCGCCGCGGCACCCTGGGCGAATACCACTACGGTACCGACCTGCTGGCGACCCACCGTCTGGCCCTGCCGCAGCCGCCGCTGTACTACTACGACGGCCAGGTGCTGGACGAGGACTACGTGTACGGTTCCTTTCTTCAAAGCAAGATGCACCTGGCGGGCGTGGTCTGCAGCAATTGCCACGAGCCCCACAGCCTGGCGCTGCGCGCGCCCGACAACGCTGTTTGCGCCCAGTGCCACCAGCCCCAGCAGTACGACACACCCAAACACTCCCATCACCCCACCGGTTCCAGCGGCGCCCTGTGTGCCAACTGCCATATGCCGGAGACCACCTACATGGGGGTCGATGCGCGCCGCGACCACAGCATGCGTATCCCGCGGCCGGACCTGAGCGTGGTGATGGGAACGCCCAACGCCTGTAACAGCTGCCACCGTGACCAGGACGCCCAGTGGGCATTGGACAAGCTGCGCACCTGGGGCGTGCAATTTCGCGATACCGGCAGCCATTTCGCCCGCGCGTTCCAGCGTTTCGACCTGGGCGATCGCAGCGTGGTGCCGGCGCTGTCGGCGCTGGCGAATGACCCCGGTGCACCGCCCATCTGGCGCGCCACCGCCATGGAGGCGGTTGCCCAGACCGGCGGCAGGGATGCCATCCAGACGGTGACCTCGGTGCTGTACGACCCGGACCCGATTCTGCGGGCCAGTGCCGTGCGCTCGCTGCAGTTCCTGCCGCTGAACCAGCGCTACCAGCTGCTGCAGGCCCTGATCGATGACGAGGTGGGGGCGGTGCGGCTGGAGGTCGCCCTGTCACTGGCCGGCGTACCGCTGGACCAGGTCAGCCCCGAGCAGGCCAACCAGTTGCGGGGGTTGTTCAAGTGGTACCTGGATATGCAGGGCCTGCACGCGGAGATGCCTGAGACACAGTTACAGCTGGGTGTTTTCCTGGCGGAACGGGGCGACCTGCCGGCGGCGGAGGCGGCTTACCGCGAAGCCCTGCGGCTGAACAGGCAGCTGGTGCCGGCCTACCTGAACCTCGCAGATTTGTTGCGCAGCCAGAACCGCGACGACGAGGCCAGGGAGCTGATGCTGCAGGTACTCGAATTCGCCCCGGACAACGGGCCCACACTGCACTCCCTCGGCTTACTGGAAACCCGCAGCGGCACACCGGACAAGGCGTTGGATTACCTGCGCCGGGCGGCAGAGCTGGAGACCGACGGCAGCCGCCACCGCTTTGTCTACGCCATCGCCCTGCACGACCTGGGCCAGCCGCAGCAGGCCATCAGCCAGCTCCAGGCCCTGCTGCGCCAGTTGCCGCGCAGCGAGGATGTCCTGCTGGCCCTGGCCAACTATTCAGCGGAGCTCGGCGAGCGCGACAAGGCACTGGCCTACGCCAAAACACTGACGCAGATTGCCCCTGGGAATCCGGCCTACCAGCAAATGGTGCAACAGTTGTCCGGCGGCTAGAAGCCGGGAAGACGGAAACCGGACTTTTGCTTTATGAGGTCGACGAGCTCCGGATGATGTTGCTCGGCTAACTTAAGGGCGGATTCGCCCAGTTCGTTGCGGCGGTAGGGATCGCTACCGTGCTCGAGCAAACTGGCAACCAGCACCGGCGAGCCGGCACTGACTGCGTATATCAGCGCGGTATCGCCGTTTTTGTTTTTCGGGTTGGCGCTGGCGCCACGTTCGATCATCTCAAGGGCAATGTCTGGCTGGCCACTGCGAACGGCCAGAATCAGCGGTGTGTTATTTTGCCCGGTTTGCGCCTCGATGTTCGCTCCCGCGGCGAGCAGGCTTTCAACCACCGGCAGGCAGCCCTTACTCGCCGCCACATGCAGTGCCGTATAACCCTCGCGGTCAGCCACATCCAATAGTGCACCGGCGCCCAGCAGCGGGCCGATGAATTCGCCCCGGCAGTAGCGGGCGGCATACCACAGCGCTGTGCGCCCCTTCTCGTCAGCCAGCTCTACTCCGGGTTTTTGCTCCAGCAGCCGGCGGCTCGCCCGGGCCGCCCCAAGTTCCAGCGCCAGCATCAGGTAGGTCTTGCCCGCGGCAGTCTGTTGGCTCAAGTCCTCGGCCGAGTCAAGCAATTGCCGGGCGACATCCTCACGTCCGCCCAACAGGGCAAGATGGATCGCATCGCGGCCCTGGGCATCGCGGGGAGCGAGGCTTGCCCCCAGTGCCAGGAGCTGTTCAATCGCATCGCCATTGCCCCGGGCAGCCGCCAGCATCAGCGCTGTTTTGCCCTCCCGGTTCTGCTGGTCCGGCTGCGCGCCGGCGGCGATCAGCGCCGGCATTACCGCGGTGCTGGATGCGTCGGCCGCATACATAAGCAGGCTCATATCCTGTTCATCCAGCGCCTGCGCCAGGCCAGCGGCCTGTTGCCCCAGCAATTCCTCGAGCACGCTGGCCTGGTCCTGCAAGACCGCCTGCCTTGCCAGCGGCCAGGCCGAATCACCGCCGGTAAGCCCCTGTGTCTTCAGGTAATCGGCAATCGAGCCGCCCACGTTGCCGGTCTGCACCTGCCAGGCAGGTCCATGGTGCGCCCCGGCCCGTACCAGCAATTGCTGCGCCGCCTCATCCTGGCGCAACGCCGCCACATCCAGCGGCGTATGGCCCGCCTTGTTTTGTCTGGAGTTCGGCCCTCCCTGGGCCAGCAACACCTGCAGCACCTGCGGGGCGTTGCTCACTATAGCCAGGTGCAACAGGCTGTCACCGGCAGGGGTAATCGCCGCGGCATCGGCACCACCGGCCAGCAGGAGTTTAACGGCGGCGAGATGCCCCTGCCTCACCGCCAGCGCCAGCGCACTCTCACCAAAGCGGTCAACCTGGTTGACCGCAACGCCGTGGTCCATCAGCAACTGCATACCCGCCGCATTATCACAGGCCACCTGGTAGTAGAGGGCATTGCGCCTATAATCATCCAGGCTGTCAACCACCGCGCCGGCCTCAAGCAGGCGCTCCAGCGCCTGCTGATCGCAAGCCAGCGCCGCCTGGTGCCATTGCGCGGGATCATTGCCGGCGACCGACGCGCCCGGCAAATCGCCGCCAGCGGCCGGTTGCAGTTTCGCCAACTCGGCCTGCGCCCGGTCATGTCCCTGGTCTGCCGCCCGCTGCAGCCAGGCTCGGCCCGGATCGGGCTCAGGGCCTCGCAGCAGAAGCAGGCCGAGGGTGTACTGCGCGTTCGCCTCGCCTTTTTCGGCAGACAGTTCCAGCCACTTGCGGGCGACCTCCTCGTCCGGGTCCACCCCACGGCCGACCAGGTAGAGCTTACCCAACTGGTACTGTGCTTCCACCGAGCCAGCTTCGGCCGCCGCCTCGAAAATACCCGCCGCCCGGGCAAAGTCGCCCTGGCGCATCGCGCTGTAGGCATTGGCCAGCTCCGCAGACCGGACCGGCAAAGCCAGCCAGAGCAGGGCAATCAGTAACATTGCTGCCGTGAGTGAAGGTTTCTTCGCGGCGGTCATCACGCGGTGCCGTATCGGGTTTCCACCGCGATGCCGACCGACGCCAGGAACGCGGAGGGGAGAACGCCACCGGCGCAGATGATAACCGCGTCGTTGGCGAGGGAATCCTCGCCCTCGGCGAGCGCCAGCTGCACCCGGTCGGCGCTGATCTGTTTGACCTGGGAAGCCAATTCAATCCGCAGGCGACCCGCCGCCCCGGCAGCCGCAACACGCTCCCGGTTCTTGGCCTTCACCCGGTTGAAGGCAGTCCCGCGATAGGACAGTGTGACCTCGGTGCCCGGCTCGTCTGACAGGCTCAAGGCGGCCTCCAGGGCGCTGTCACCACCGCCGACCACCAGCACTTTCCTGCCCCGGTACTGCTGCGGATCCACCAACCGGTACACCACTTTGTTGCGCTCCTCTCCTGCCACCCCCAGTTTGCGCGGCGTACCCCGCCGGCCGATCGCAAGCAGCACATTGCTGGCCCGGTAGGATTTGTCCGCGCGCACCTCAAAACCGCCGTCGATGATGTTGATGCTGTCTACCCTGGCACCGGTTTCAATCTCGAGGCCGGCATCCCTCACCACCCCGGACCAGAACTCCATCAGGTTCTCCTTGCTGGTCTCGGCAAAGCGGAATTCCCCCACAATGGGCAGTTTTGCCGGGGCGGTCATCACCACCTTGCCCCGCGGATAGTGGGCTATGGTGCCACCCACGGTGTCCTGCTCCAGCACCCGGTAATTCAGCTTCGAGGCCTTGGCGGCCATGGCGGCGCTGATCCCGGCGGGGCCGGCCCCGATGATCAGCACGTCCAACTGACTGGCCGGTCGATTGCGGCCATTTTTCACTACAGCCTCGATGGCCTGCCGACCCTGCTCGATGGCATTGCGTATCAGGCCCATACCACCGAGCTCGCCAGCGATATATATGCCAGGAATATTGGTCTGGAAATCCGCCCCCAGCTGCGGAATATCAACCCCCCGGGTTTCAGTGCCGAATACCAGCGTGATGGCCTGGGTGGGGCAGGCAGTCTTGCACGCCCCGTGGCCGATGCAGGAGGAGGGCGTGATCAGTTGGGCGCGGTTGTTCAGCAGCCCCAGCACGCTTTTTTCCGGACAGGCCTTCACGCAGGTGCCACAGCCCAGGCAGCGGGCGGGATCGATGACAGGGTGCAGCGAGGCGGGCTCTAGCAGGCCCGAGGCCACGGATTCCTCGAAGATACGCCGGGTCTGCGCGCTCCTGCGCTGCTGAACCAGGCTGTAAACCAGCATCAAAGCCACTGCCGGCACGCCGTAAACGGCTCCAATGGTGAGTAACTCCGACACACACGACCCCCGCAAAATTCTTCAAAAACTGTACATTTTGGGATTATATTCCCATTTTTATGTCGTATAGTGTGAACTAGTACCGATTAAGTAAAGGGCTGTAGACCCTGAATATAAAAGGACGGCAAGTAATAATGGGAGCATTATCCGGAGATTTCTCCAGAAAAACGCCACTCGCGAACTACCTGTCCGGCTCCCCGCGAATCGCCTTCAGGGTATTCGCCCTGCTGGTGGCGGCAGCCATGGTGTGGGCGTGGTCGGTGCGGGACTACCGCTACCTGGAAGCGGAATCCGGCATCGGTTATGCCCTGGGCATAGTCGGTGCCAGCATGATGCTGATCCTGCTGCTGTACCCGCTGCGCAAGCGGGTGCGCTTCATGCGGGGCTGGCTGAAGCTCAGGAGTTGGTTCAGCCTGCATATGCTGCTGGGTGTCCTGGGGCCGCTTTGCATTTTGCTGCACTGCAATTTTCGCCTGGGATCCACCAACAGCAATGTCGCCCTGGCCAGTATGTTGCTGGTAGCGGGCAGCGGGCTCATAGGCCGCTACCTGTACGGCAAGTTTCACTTCGGCCTGTACGGGCAACAGGTGGGCCTGCAGCAGCTGAAAACCGACCTCGACTACATCTACCGACAGTTTGAGACCGCGGCCCTGGCCGACCCGCGGCGGCAGGAACTCCAGGCGCTTTACGATGGTTGCAGCGCAATCATCGAGAGCCAGCGGGACCAGGTGTCGTTCCGGCAGTTGTTAAGACAACGTCGCGGACTGCGCCGTATGACGCGACGAACGCTTGCAACAATCTCCGTTGACGACTCAACCGCGGTCGCTCGCAGGCAACTGGAGGATCACCGCCGCGCGCTGGCAGCCCTGCTGGACAAACTGGCGGGGCTGCGCCTGTTCGAACGGCTGTTCGGACTCTGGCACGTGGTACATATCCCGGTTTTCTTGCTGATGATCGTCACTGTGATCGTGCATATTTTTGTCGTTCACTGGTACTGACCGGATGCGGCGCTTCACTGTCATTCTGCGCGCCCTGGCCCTGCTGGCCTGTGCGGTGACAGTGCTGCCAACCCGGGCTGTGGGGCTGGATCTCAAGTCGATGATCCTGATGCCGGGGCCACTGGCCACGGCGCATGCCGAGGAGGAAAAGCAGTGCGAGTCGTGTCACAGCAGTTTTGACAAATCGGCCCAGGATGCCCTGTGCCTGGATTGCCACGAGGATATCGCCGTCGATCGGGATACGGCTACAGGCTTTCACGGCAGGTCCAGTCTGGCCAGCCGCACCGGGTGCAAGTCGTGCCATACCGACCACAAGGGTCGCAATTACAATATCGTACCGCTGGACCAGGATATCTTCGATCACGAAAGTACCGATTTCATCCTGGAGGGAAAGCACACCAGTGCCCCCTGTGAAGGCTGTCACCGCACAGCCACCAAAAAATTTCGCGATACGCCCGGGCAGTGCTACGCCTGCCACAAAGAACAGGATACGCACAGGGCCGGGCTGGGCCGGGAATGCGAAAACTGTCACACCCCGGATGACTGGAACACGCCGACCGGATTTGATCACGGTAAGACCGACTTCCCGCTCGAGGGCAAACACGAAAAATTGCTGTGCAGCGGTTGTCACGCGGGGGAGAAGTACCGTTTTGAAACAACCGATTGCTTCAGTTGCCACCAACTGCGCGACGTACACCTGGGCCGGTACGGCAAGGACTGTGCCCAGTGCCACTCGCAGGAGGAGTGGAAACAGCCGGTTTTTGATCACGCCGCCGGGACAGACTTTGCGCTGACAGGCTCGCACCGTGACACCGCCTGCAAATCCTGTCATTTCGGCGATCTCGAAGCGCGCAAGCCGGCTACAGACTGTTCGTCCTGCCACGCCAGCAGCGATGTCCATGCCGGCCGGCATGGCAAGGCGTGCGGGAAGTGCCACAATACCAGCGACTGGAAAAAGGCGCCCTTTGACCACGGTAAAAAAGCCAACTGGCCTTTAACCGGCAAACACCAGGCGCTTTCCTGCCTGCAGTGCCATCGCGGATCCCTGGACGACGCCTTGAGCAGTGACTGTGGATCCTGTCATCGCACGGATGACGTGCACAAGTCGAAGAGCATGGGCGACTGCAGCATATGTCACCAGGCCTCCGGCTGGGAAAAAACCCTGGGGTTCGACCACGAGCTCACCCATTTCCCGTTAGAGGGCATGCACGCCACGGCCGCCTGCGAAGCCTGTCATAACAGCGCCGAGTTTCACCTGGCCAAAAGCGAATGCGTGGATTGCCACCGCTCGGAGGACGACCACAAGTCTTCGCTCGGGACACAGTGCGCAAGCTGCCACACACCCAATGGCTGGGCCCTGTGGAACTTCGACCATAACACCGCTACAGAATTTCACCTCGATGGCGCCCACGCTGGCCTGAGCTGCGGCAGTTGCCATCACGGCAGTGGCGCCGACGATATCCCGCGCGATTGCGCCGGCTGCCACACCGCAGACGATCGACACGATGGCGGTTTTGGCCGCGCCTGTGGGCGCTGCCATTCGACAGAATCCTTCGGAGAAATCCAATGGCACAAGTAGTGCGTTTGACGCTGGCGATCTGCCTCGGATTGCTCTGGCTCACGACAGCCACCGCCCGGGCCGAAGAGCCCGCGTTTGATCACTTTTCCACCGGGTTTGAATTGCGCGGGGCACACCGCGACCTGCAGTGCGACAGCTGCCACAGGCGCGGCGTATTCGCCGGTACCCCGCGGGATTGCCAGCTCTGCCACGTGCCTAACGGGCTGCTGGATACCTCCTTCAAACCGCAGGACCACATTCCCTCGACCAACGACTGCCGCAGTTGCCACGACAGCTTCAACTGGCAGGAAATCGTGCGGGTGGATCACTCCCAGGTGCCCCAAACCTGCATTCTTTGCCATAACGGCAATACCGCGGCTGGTAAACCGGCCAATCACGTCGCGTCAAGCCAGCAATGTGATTCCTGCCATTCGACGATGGCATGGTCGCCCGCCCTGTTTGACCACAGCAACCTGACCCAACCCTGTTCGACCTGCCACAACGGCACCATCGCAACGGGCAAAACCGCCAAACACATTGTCACCAATTCGGACTGCGAGAGCTGTCACTCAACCTTCGCGTGGTTGCCCGCCACCTTTGATCACGTCGGCATCACCGGCAACTGCCAGAGCTGCCACAACGGCAGCACCGCGCAAGGCAAGAACGCCAACCACATTCCCACCACCCAGGATTGTGCATCATGCCACTCACCGGTGGCCTGGTCGCCCGCCAATTTTACCCACGCGGGCATCACCGGCAACTGCCAGAGCTGCCACAACGGCACCACCGCCCAGGGCAAGAATGCCAATCACCTTGCCACCAACCAGGATTGCGTCACCTGCCACGCCACCGTGGGCTGGACGCCCGCGAATTTCAATCACGTCGGCATCACCGGCAACTGCCAGAGCTGCCATAACGGCAGCGCCGCCCAGGGCAAGGGTGGCAATCACATCCCCACCAACCAGGACTGCGCGGTGTGCCATACCTCCGTGGCGTGGTCACCGGCCAATTTCAGCCACGCCGGCATCACCGGCAACTGTCGCAGTTGCCACAATGGCACCACCGCCCAGGGCAAGGGCAATAATCATCTAGTCACCAACCAGGACTGCGTGGTGTGCCACGCCACTGTCGGTTGGCGACCCGCCAATTTCAATCACGCCGGCATCACCGGCAACTGCCAGAGCTGCCATAACGGCAGCGCCGCCCAGGGCAAGGGTGGCAATCACATCCCCACCAACCAGGACTGCGCGGTGTGCCATACCTCCGTGGCGTGGTCACCGGCCAATTTCAGCCACGCCGGCATCACCGGCAACTGTCGCAGTTGCCACAATGGCACCACCGCCCAGGGCAAGGGCAATAATCATCTAGTCACCAACCAGGACTGCGTGGTGTGCCACGCCACTGTCGGTTGGCGACCCGCCAATTTCAATCACGCCGGCATCACCGGCAACTGCCAGAGCTGCCATAACGGCAGCGCCGCCCAGGGCAAGGGTGGCAATCACATCCCCACCAACCAGGACTGCGCGGTGTGCCATACCTCCGTGGCGTGGTCACCGGCCAATTTCAGCCACGCCGGCATCACCGGCAACTGTCGCAGTTGCCACAATGGCACCACCGCCCAGGGCAAGGGCAATAATCATCTAGTCACCAACCAGGACTGCGTGGTGTGCCACGCCACTGTCGGTTGGCGACCCGCCAATTTCAATCACGCCGGCATCACCGGCAACTGCCAGAGCTGCCATAACGGCAGCGCCGCCCAGGGCAAGGGTGGCAATCACATCCCCACCAACCAGGACTGCGCGGTGTGCCATACCTCCGTGGCGTGGTCACCGGCCAATTTCAGCCACGCCGGCATCACCGGCAACTGTCGCAGTTGCCACAATGGCACCACCGCCCAGGGCAAGGGCAATAATCATCTAGTCACCAACCAGGACTGCGTGGTGTGCCACGCCACTGTCGGTTGGCGACCCGCCAATTTCAATCACGCCGGCATCACCGGCAACTGCCAGAGCTGCCATAACGGCAGCGCCGCCCAGGGCAAGGGTGGCAATCACATCCCCACCAACCAGGACTGCGCGGTGTGCCATACCTCCGTGGCGTGGTCACCGGCCAATTTCAGCCACGCCGGCATCACCGGCAACTGCCAGAACTGCCATAACGGCAGCGCCGCCCAGGGCAAGAGTGGCAATCACATTCCCACCACCCAGGATTGTGTCGTCTGTCATTCCACGGTGGCCTGGCGCCCCGCCAATTTCAACCATGCCGGCATCACCAGTAACTGCCAGAGCTGCCACAACGGGACCACTGCGAGGGGCAAGGGCGGGAATCACATTCCCACCAGCCAGGACTGCGTGGTATGCCACTCCACGGTGGCCTGGCAACCGGCCAATTTCAATCACGCCGGCATCAGCGGTAATTGCCAGAGTTGCCACAACGGCACCACCGCAACCGGGAAGAACAACGGTCACTTCCAGACCAGCCTGGATTGCAGCAGCTGTCACACTGTCTCCGGCTGGTCGCCCGAGATATTCCGGCACAGCTCTCCCGGCTACCCCGGGCAACACGCTCGGAACCTGGGTTGTACTGACTGCCACACCACCAACGCGCAGGCCATCCCCTGGCGTTTTGGCGCTTACGCGTCCTCCTGCGCCGGCTGCCACGCCGGTGATTTCAAGCCGGGACCGCATAAGAAGCACGAAAATCCGGATGTGTCCTACAACGTATCCGAGCTGAGAAATTGTGCCGGCGCCTGTCACGTCTACACCAACTCCTCTCTGACGACCATAAAAGACTCGAGGTTCGGGGAACATCGGGTGGGGGATAGAGACTTTGACTAACAACACGATTCGCAACGCACTCGGGGGCCGGTTGCGCCAGCTGCTGCTATACGCGCTGATAGCACCCACCGGCGCCGGCATGGTTAACGCCGCCGAAAGCCCCACTGCCCTTGCCGCAGACAGTCAACAGGATGCAGCCGTTCAGCTAAAGGAAGCCGCCCGGCTCTATGGCAAGAAAGACTATGCGGCAGCAGCGGATATCTACCGGCGCCTGAGCGAAGGCGACGACCCGGAACAAGCCGCCTGGGCGCTGGAGTTGTTTGGCGCATGTTCCGAGCAGATGGGTGAACGCTACGACGCCCTGGCCGTCTACGACAGCTGGCTGGAGCGCTACCCGGGCACAGCCGGCGAAGTCAGGGTTAAACAGCGGCGGGACGCGCTGCTTACCGCCATCGCCGAGCCACAAGCAGCGCTCAGGGTAGCAAGCGCCAGGACTGATGAAACAACCGTCTTCGGCAATGCCTCGTTGATGTACCGCGGCATGCGCAGCAAGATAGACAACCAGGATGCCCAGACACCCATCTCTTCGCTGGCGGGAGACCTGGACATGCAAATGCGGGCCCGGACCGATGCCTTCCTGTGGCGCGGGCGGGTCAGCGGTGGTTATCTCGGCGACCAGTCGGACCGGGGCGATTCAAACGCCCGCGTCAGCAACCTCTACCTCGACATCATCCACGAAGCCAGCGGGGCGGAGCTCACCGTGGGCCGACAGCGCACCAGCTCCTACGGCGTGTACGGCTACTTTGATGGCGCCAGTTTCAGTTACCCGGTAGCCGGGTTTTCCACGGTCACGGTGATGGGCGGCACGGTCGCCAACACCAGCGAGGACGCACCCAACAGCGACCATCAGGTGTATGGCCTGGGTACCGAGCTGCATTTTCCCGACCCTGCCCTGCGCCTGCGACTCTATGGCGTGGAGCAGACATTTGATGGGCTGACGGAGCGGCGGGCTATTGGCGGCGAAGTTTCCTGGTTCAACGATTTTTCCAATTACCTGGTAATCGCCGACTACGACCTCGAGTTCCAGGAAACCAATAACCTGCTGTTCAACGGCAACTGGAATATCGGCGATACCACCAATCTCGCACTTTCCCTTGGCTACCAGCGCAGCCCCTTTCTCAGCGCAACCAACGCCCTCATCGGCGAGTACGATGTCAGCCTGGATCAACTGGTCGAAGGCCTGGACAACGGCACCGACATTTACGATGCCGCGCTGGAAAGAACCGCCGTGAGTCGCTACGCATCACTGGTGGTCAGCCAACAGCTGACTGACCGCCTGCGCATGGTCGGTGAAGTGTTTTACTATGAACTGAGTGACCTGCCCCAGTACGACCCGACTTACGAGACGGCTGATTCCGACGCCAATACCACCTGGGGCCTGCAAGTCATTCTGGAAGATGCCCTGTTTTCAAATGACAGCCTGAGCACCGGTGTTCGCTACACCACCGGCGATGTGTCGGACGGCATCGTTGTTTATATGGATGAGAAACTGCGTCTTGCTGACGACTTTGACCTGGTACTCAGGCTGTCCGGGGCGCAACGGACCCTGTCGGACTACAACCAGGATACCTACACGGTTCGTCCAGCAGTACAGCTTTACTGGTACCTCAGGCCCGACCTGATGCTGGACGCGGAGGCCGGCTACGAGTGGATGTCACAGGACTTTGAATCGGAAAATTTCCAGGTTCAACAGGCATACATGCTACTGGGATTGCGCAAGCGATTCTGATCCGCCAGCGATGCCTCTCAAAACCGCTACCTGTCAATACTGGATTACTGACCCGACATGAAGACGATATGTACAAAATGGCTGTGCTCACTGGTGTTTAGCCTGGCTTGTGCGGGTGTTGCACTCGGCACGGACGAGGGCAGCCAGGATCTGCATATTCAGGCCATTAAAGGCCAGGCCCTGGAACTCAACCGCGACCTGCTTCTGCTGGAGGAGGAGCTGCAGTTTCCCATCGAGTCACGCGTGACGGTATACCTGTCCCTGGGGGTGAAGGATTTTTCGCCGCTGGAAGCGATCACCCTGAGTATCGACGGCAACCAGGTGGCGCACTACCAATATACGCCGCAACAGCTGGACGCCCTGCGTCGCGGTGGTGCCCACCGGCTATATAGAGGCAACGTAACGCAGGGGGGACATGAAGTAGTCGCCGAGTTTACGGGCAGGGACCCCGAAGGCCGCGACTACCGGGGAAAGACCGAGCTGATACTGGTCAGGACCAGCGGCGCGAGCGACCTGGAGCTTACAATTATCGACCCCACTGGCCTGCGGCAACCCGAATTTTCGGTAAAGGAGTGGTAGCGGCGTATGGCCGGCGCAAAAACATTGGCGAGCCCGGGCCGTAGCAGCTGCCAACGACTGCTGCTGGCTGCAGGCTTGCTGCTTATCTGCGGTGCGACGCAGGCGACGGAGACTGCGCGCCCACTGCGCTACCGCACAGCGCTCTTTTACTATTTCCAGCAGGACTACTTTGCCACGCTGACCGAGTTGATGACAGCACAGCAGCTCGATCTCCCGGGAGCATTCGCCGACCATGCCGAGCTGCTGCGCGCCGGCGCCAGTTTGTCCTACGGCCTGGAAAACGATGCAGCTCAGGTATTCGAGGCGCTGTTATCTGAACCCGGGGCATCAGCGGACAGGGACCGTGCATGGTTTTACCTGGGCAAACTGGCCTGGCAAAAAGGCGCGCTGGACCGCTGTGAATCGGACCTGGACAAAATGGCGCCCACCTACCACGGTGAGCTGGCGCCGCAGGCGAACTACCTGCGGGCCTCGATCAGTTTGCGCCGTGGTGACAAGCAACTGGCCGCCAGCTACGACACCTTGTTGCCACTCGATTCTCCCTGGCTGTATTACCTTTATTACAATCTGGGCGCGAGCTATGCGGCAGGGCAAGACTGGTCCGCGGCAGTTGACTATTTTGCGCGGATCGAACAGTCGCCACTGACTACGCCGGAAATGACAGCGCTGCGCGATAAGGCGCTCACGGCGTCCGGCTATGCACAGCTGGCGGCAAAACAGTTCGAGCAGGCGGCCATCTCTTTTTCCAAGGTGAGGCTGGACAGCCCCCTGGTGGAGCGGGCATTGCTGGGCTACGGCTGGGCGTACAGCGGGATGGCTGATTACCGCTCGGCAATCACCCCCTGGCAAACGCTTGCCGGGCGGTCTTTGCTGAACGACAGCGTGCGTGAAGCACTGCTGGCGCTGCCCCATGCGCACGAACATTTGGGTCGCTGGCGCACGGCACTTGGGCAATACCGACACGCGGGCGCAGTCTACGAGGCGGAATTGGCAAAAGTGCTGGCCGCTATCGAAGTCTTGCGCGACGGCGACCTGACACTGCAACCCGGTCTGGGCGGCGTTACCGCGCAGGATTGGCTGAACGCCGATCACATTTTGCCGCCCGGCGAACAGCTGCCGTACTTGCATCACCTGATGACTGAACACACATTCCGGCTGGCAATGCGCGAGCTTCAGGATTTACAGGCGACAGCCCATTTCCTGTCCGGCGCAAGCGGGCGCCTGCAAGCGCTGTCCGCAAAGGAACCCGACCACACAACACGTATCGGCGACCTGCAGACGCGGCTGCACTTGCAGGAGCGGCAGGTACAGGACAGCCTGCTTGATGCACAGTCGCGTATTCGCTCACTGGCGATTACCGAGTTGGAAAGGCAGGCGACAAGCCTGCAGAGGGCACTGGGTCAATCCCGCCTGGCGGTGGCGAGATTGTATGATACGGCTGGTGCCGGGGCGCAGCGGTGAGTCGGAGGTCGCTATGCCTGGCGTTGTCGCTGCTCAGCGCGTGCGGCGGACTGGCGGCGCAAAAGCAACCCGCAGCAACGGCAGCGGCCCGGCCGGCACCGATGGTTTTTCCCGACCAGGCGGAGCCGCCAGCGAAAGGCTCGCTGGAAGAACTGATGAACAATCATGCCGACGTACTCGCAGTCGCCCCCAATAATACCGTGCTGCTGCAAATGCAGGACCGCGAGGTCGACATTCACCCGGAGAACGAAGAGTTTGACATTTTTGTTACTCAGCTTCTGCGTTCACTGCGAAAGTACGAAGGCCGAAGCCGCTCCTCCGGCCTGACCCTGCGAGACCTCGAGCCGGTGACACTCGCAGAGTCAGACCAGAACATCCCGCAGCCGGACCTGGCGGGACTCGCGAGCGCTTATCGCGAGGTGTTGGCGACAACCGATGACCCGGCTGTAAACCTGCTGGCACGGCATCGGCTGGCGGATATCCTGGTACAGCAGGGCGAGGCAGCCCTCTCCGGGGAGGACACAGGCGACCGCCAGGCATACTTTGCCGAGTCGATACCGGTTTATGAAGACCTGCTGCTGGAGCACGCCGACGATCATTCAAATGATCACTTGCTATACCAACTCGCCAAAGCCCATGCGCTGAGTGGGGACAGTGAGCAGGCGTTGGTCATACTGGAGCGCCTGAGTAGCCGGTATCCCGATTCACCGCATGCGCCAGAGGCCGAGTTTCGCCGGGCGGAAAGTTTTTTTGCAGCGGCGAACTACAGCCGCGCTGAGCTTGCCTATACCCGGGTAGTCGGTTATGGAGAAACCACTCCCTACTATTTGAACGCCTTGTACATGCAGGGCTGGTCCCGGTTGAAGGAGGGGAAATATCACAGCGCTATCGAACCGCTGATCGCAACGCTCGATCACGTGATGCCGGACGATGGGAATATCGAGAAGTTGCCGCGAGGCGAGCGCGAGCTTGCCCAGGACTCGCTGCGGGCTCTGGCGGTGACATTCAGCCAGCTCGATGGCGCCCGGTCGATAAGCCAGGCCTTCGATCAGTTGGGTCCACGGGCTTACCAGCCCCGGCTGTACTCGCGGCTGGGGGATCTCTACCTGGAACAGGAACGCTACGCTGACAGCGCGGATGCCTATAAGTCGTATATGCGCGGCTTGCGCGATTCCGGCGAAGCGTCCCGAATCCAGTTGCGGATTATCGAATCCTACCAGGCCGGAAACTTTCCCGCCCTGGTGGCACAGGAAAAGCAGCTCTATGTCGAGCGCTTTGCCATTGGGGGAGAATACTGGCTGCACAGTAGCGAGACCGAACGGGCCGACAGCCTTCCAAACCTGAAGCAGTTTACGGAAGAACTCGCCAACTATCACCATGCGCTGGCGCAGCGGGAAGCCGGGCCCGGTGGCCAGCAGACTACGGCCAGGGAGTATTACCTGGCCGCCATAAACTACTACCAGTCATTCATCAACAGCTTCCCCCGGGACGACCGGGTACCCGCCCTGGGCTTCCTGCTCGGCGAGTGCCAGTTTGAGGTCGGAGACTACCCAGGGGCTATCAGAACTTATGAATGGGTTGCCTATGAATCCGGCAGCCACGATTCCGCAGATAGTGAGCAGGCAGCGGATGCGGCCTACGCAGCGCTTCTCGCCTACGATCGACTCGGCCAGGACCCGACTGCTCCTGCCGCTGAACAGCGCATAGCCAGTGAACGCAGGTTCGCCGCCACGTTTGCCGCGGACCCACGGGCGCCAGCAGTACTTGAGCACGCCTCCGCCGCACTGTTGCTGCTCGATGAATATGAACAATCGGCAGATGCCGCCTCAATCGTTATCGGCTGGCAGCCCCCGCCTGATGCCGGCCTGCTGACAGCCGCCCGGTTGGTACTCGGGCACAGTCTTCTTGAACTGCAACGGTATAGCGACGCCGAACAGGCATACCGGGAAGCGCTGGGGCAGATGCCCGCAGAAGACGAGCGCTACCCCGAGACCGGCAACAGGCTGGCGGCCAGCGTTTATCGGCAAGGTGAAGTGGCCGCTGAAGCGGGTGATTATCGGGAAGCCGCCCTGCAGTTTGAACGGGTAATAGCCGCGAGGCCGGCAGCGCCTGTCCGCATCAATGCGCAATTCGATGCGGCGATGAACTACATCCAGGCCGGGGACCTGCAGCAGGCGAACAGGCTGTTGCTTGATTTTCGCAACCGATTTCCGGAGCACGAGTTGGCGGCGTCTATCGGGGCCAAGCTGATACGCAACTACGAGCAGCTGGAGCTCTGGCAGGCTGCTGCTGGTGAACTTGATCTGATCGCCGCTGAGCAACCACAGGCCGAGCGCGAACGCCAGGCGCTGTACCTTGCAGCCGACTACTACGACCGCTCCGGCAAGCCTGAACTGGCCATTCAGCGTTTTCAAAGTTACGTGAAACGCTGGCCGGCGCCATTCGATATGCAGCTGGAGGCCATGTATCGATTGTCGGAGCTATATCAACAGGCCGGGCAGCTGGCACAGCAGCGCTCGTGGCTGGCCCGGATAACCGCCGCGCATGACGGCGCCGGCCGGGATCAGTCAGAGCGCTCGTTTTACCTGGCGGCTATTTCGGCCAGCATACTGGCCGACTATGAGTATCAGCATTTCATCGCGATCAAACTCGGCCACCCTATAAAGCCCTCACTCGATCGCAAACGGACCGCCATGGAGCGCGCGGTCGCGGCCTATCTGAAAACAGAAGCCTACGGGGTGCAGCAGTTCAGCACACAGGCCACTTACCGCATGGGGCGCATCTATCAGCAGCTGGGCTCCGACCTGGTGAACTCCGATCGACCGGATGATCTCGACGAGTTGGCGCTGGAGCAATACGAAGTGCTACTCGAAGAACAGGCCTACCCGTTTGAGGAAAAAGCTATCGCTATCTATGAAACCAATACCCGAAGAGCCACGGAGGGAGTATACGATGAATGGGTACGCAAAAGTTTTTCTGCTCTGGGTGAACTGCTGCCTGCGCGCTATCGCAAACAGGAAAAGAGTATCGGTTTCCGCGGGGAGATCTACTGACACTATGCGACAGACTTTAAACTGGCTGATGCTTGTCCAGCTGCTACTGACCGGTTGCGCCGGCCAGCAGGCAACGATAGCGACCACACCTGGAGCAGCGACAGCCGAGCACGCCCGCGCGTCCGAACAACATGACATGGCCAACCCTTATCTGCAGGCGCGCCCGACGGTCCCGGCGGAGGTGCAGCGTCGCTTTGCCCAGGCGCAGGCCCTGATTGATCAGCAGGAGTGGCAGGCCGCGCTGGTGGAACTGCAGGCACTGGCGGAAGCCCACCCGACGCTTTCCGGCGCGGCGCTCGACCTCGCGTTGCTGTATTGGCAGCTGGGGGATGCGGAGCAGGCCGGGCGCTGGTTTGAGCGCAGCATCGCCAACAACGCCAGCAATATCGACGCCTACAACGAATATGGCATTTTCCTGCGCGCCCAGGGCCAGTTTGCCCATGCCGAGGCCATCTACCTGCTGGCACTTGAACAATGGGAGGCGAGTGCAAATACCCATCGCAATATCGGTATTCTGTATGACCTGTACGTGGGCGAGCCGCGAAAGGCGCTGCAACACTACCAACGCTACCAGGTCCTCACCGGGGCGACAGACCCCGAAGTCGCTGGCTGGATAGCTGACCTGGAGCGCAGACAGCAATCGATTGATGAGGACTCACGATCATGAGCGTGGGGCGAATTTTGCCGGCGGGGTCGGTACTCTCAATGTCGGTCCGTTTGATTTCGCTCCTTTTGCTGTCGTTATCGTGCGCCAACAGTTTCGCCGAGCAGGGGCATGCTCCGGACATCACCCTGCACAGCACCGTCAGCGGCAGCGGGGAACAACCCAAAGTGATGTACATCCTGCCCTGGCAGCAGCCCTCCGATACATTTTTTGAACAGGACTCCATTGCCCGCTCGGAAGGCGACCTGTTCGAGCCACTGGACCGGGATGAATTTATTCGTGAATTGAACCACCAGGCCGCGGTCGACGAGGCCTCGGCTGGCGGCGTCAGGCAGCACCTGAAAAATCTGTCAAACACTGAGTGATAGCAAGGAGAATACAATGCAAGCCTACGAGGTGACAGTCCGGTTTTTTCAAAATGGCGGTCCATTTATGTATCCGATCGCCACGGTTCTGGTAGTCGGGATCGCTATTGCAATCGAGCGCTGGCTGGTACTGACCGCCGCACGCTTTACCAACCGTCGCGCTTTCAACTCCGCCATGGCGCTGGTGCAGAACAAGGATTTTTCCGCAGTCATAACCGCCGGTGGTAAATCCAGCGTGCCCATGACCCGCATAGTCGCCGCCGGAATAGCACGCTTTGCCGGCAACAGGCGCCGCGACGACATCGAGTCTGCCATGGAGGAAGGCATAATGGAGGCTCTCCCGCGACTGGAGAAACGTACCCAGTACCTGGCGACCCTGGCCAATGTGGCAACACTGCTGGGCCTGCTGGGTACCATCGTCGGCTTGATTGCGGCGTTTACCGCAGTGGCGGACGCGGCAGCGACCGAGAAGGCAAGCATGCTATCCAGTTCGATTTCGGTGGCGATGAACACCACGGCCTTCGGGCTGATTTCTGCGATTCCACTGTTGCTTATGCACGCAGTGCTGCAAACCAAGACCACGGAAATTGTCGACAGCTTCGAAATGGCCAGCGTAAAAGTGCTCAATACGCTGGCGGATGTGGGCGCTCTGCCCGCCCAAACCCGGGTAAGTGACTAGGGCCGGGTCATGAAAAGACGACGTATCCACGTTTGCGAGGCGGAACTGGACATCACTGCGTTCATGAACCTGATGATTGTGCTGGTGCCGATACTTTTGCTCGGCATGGTGTTCTCCCGCATTACGGAAATTGAAGTTACCCTGCCTCCCGGCGCCACACTGGATAAGCTTTCGGCGGAACAGCAGCAGATTGAACTGCTGATCAGGGCCGATGGCATGCGCCTTGATTATCCCGGCGGGGTGCTGCTGAAGCAGATTCCACTGACGGCCCCAGGCGCCTATGATTTCGAGTTTCTCAGCCTCGTACTGCAGGAGGTCAAGCGCCAGCTGCGGGAGAAGGGCGTGGAGAAGAAGTCCATCACGCTACTGCCCGCACCCGACATCGATTACCAGACGATCGTAACGGCCGTGGATACAGTGCGCTCTTTCAAGGCGGTCGTAGCGGCTTCGGTTGTAGACGCAGAGTTGTTTCCCGACATTTCGTTTGGTGACGCCCCCCAGCCGGAAGCGGGGGGCGCCGGATGAGTTCATCTCTTCGATCACGCCGTATGGCACGCAATCACAAGCGCATGGCGCAACATCCCAGGCTGAACCTGGTGGCCTTGATGGATATCTTCACCATTCTGGTGCTGTTCCTCATGGTCAATAGCGGCGACGTGGAAGTGCTGCAATCCGACCCGGACATCAGCCTGCCGGAATCGCTGTCCGAGCAACGGCCGGAACTGGCACTAACCATCAAGGTTTCCGCCGATGAGCTTCTTGTCGATGGGCGCAGCGTCCAGCTGATAGGGGACTCGCTGGCGCAGCCGGAGTCGTCGTTGCCGGCATTGGCTGTGGAATTGCAGGACCAGGCCCGCGGCAGGCACGAACTATCCCAACGCGAGCTGGAACTGGGTCGCGCCGTCATTATCATGGGCGACAGGCACACCCCGTACAAGCTACTCAAGCGCATCATGACAACCTGCGCAGAACATGGCTACCGGGACATTTCCCTTGCCGTCAACAGCAAACCAACTGCACCGGATGAGCGACAGATGCAGCTATCACAGGGGGGCTAGCATATGTCTGCAATGGCCCCGGCCCCTGAACTGCGTCTGCCGTGGGAATCCAATACCGAGGATGACCGCCGTTTTCTGCAGACGCTGCGCACTACGCTGATTATTTTCGGCGTGTTCGCGATCGCTGTGCCGCTATTGCCGGTACCCGAATCGAACAGGGAAATCGCGCCGGAGGTGCCACCGGAACTCGTAACGGTGATACTCGAGGAAAAGGACCTGCCAGAACCGGTAAAGCCGCCGCCCACGCCTGTCGAAAAAAAGCCGGAGCCACCTGAACCAGTTGAGACTGTAAAAGAGCAGCATCGCGACAATCCCACGCCCGTCAACCGGATGGAGCAGGCTCGCAAGGTGGCTGCGGTATCGGGTGTACTGGCGTTCCAGGACGACCTGAGCGATATGCGCGACACGGTCGATTTAAACGAGCTCAACCAGACCCAACTGCGCCGCGGACAGGAGAGCGCAGCCCATACCGAGCGCGCCATGATCACCAGCGGTCTTCCGGCCACCAGTGGCGGCATCAACACCAGCGCACTCAGCCGCAATGCGGGCGGGCCCGCGCTATCGGGTCGCGAGACCACGCGGGTGCAAAGTACTGTTGCCAGCGCAGCAGGCAAGACCGGGGATAGTCAGTCGGGGAAGACCGGCGGCCGTTCGGATGAGTCGATACGCCGCGTCATGGACAACAATAAAGGCGCCATATTTGCTATCTACAACAGAGCGTTGCGCCAGGACCCGCTGCTGCAGGGCCGGCTGTCGTTTGAAATGGTGATTGATCCAGCCGGCAGCGTTGCCCGGCTGACGCTGCTGTCCAGCGAACTCGCCGATCCGGGGCTGACCCGGAAGATCCTGGCCCGGATCAGGCTGATCGATTTTGGTGCCGAACAGGTCACCACAACCAGTGTGCACTATTCCCTGGATTTTCTGCCTTATTCCTGAGAGCACAGGGCAATTCCAGGTGCAGGCTTTGCCCCTGTGGTTCAGATTGGATTTGAAAGAGGGCCTTTCCTCGCTTGAGAGCCACCTGTTACAACCCGCTGAAGTCTTTACTCTCGTAGGGCTTCGGCAGCATGATGAGGATCTACTGATGATATTCAATGCAGGTAAAGATAATGAATCGTAACCCCAGGTTCTGGTATTCGCTGTTGGTATTTCAGTTCCTGTTCGGGCTTGCCGTTTTCGCCTTGACACGCGAGTACTATGCGCCTGACACGCCAGTTATCAAACCCCAGGCGACAACAGCCGGACGGCGCGCACCGGAGTGGTCAGCAAGCATTGTGGCCGCCGATGTTGCCCGGCTCGGGGCGCAAGCGCCCGTCAGTTTGCCAACGGACGACCCGGTGGAAATATCCCGGCAGGCTGAGCAGTATTTTGCTGCCAGGCAATTTGACAAAGCTGCCGCGATGTATGAACGCCTGCTGGAGTTCGGCCCGAAAAATGGCGAAATTCACAATAACCTTGGCCTTACCCTGCACTATATGGGCAAGTCGGATGAAGCCCTGCGCAGATTGAATGAAGGTATTGCCGTGGACCCCGAGAATCAAAGAATCTGGCTGACGCTCGGTTATGTCAATAGTGAAGTCGGGAACACGGCGCAAGCCCGGGAGGCGTTGACCAAAGCGACGCAGCTCGGCGCAGACGAGTCGATCCGGCAGTCCGCCATGACCATGCTCGAGGCCTTACCCTAGATTATTCAGGGCCAGCAGGCTATTCCGGAGTCAGGGGAGAACACTGCGAGGTCACCGCCAGCAGCCGGCGGAGCGCTCAGGGTTTCTCGTTCTCCGGCTCGTCTTCCTCATCTTCCTCGCTCTCCGGGTCATCTACCTCATCTTCCTCATCCTCGGGCTCGTCTACCTCGTCATCATGCTCATCAGGCTCGTCTGCCTCGTTGTCATCGTTCTCCGGCTCATCGGCTTCGTCCTCGTTATCCGGTTTATTGACTTTCCCGTCATCATTATCGTCCCCGTCGAACTCGTCGTCATCAAAGTCGCGCTCGCCGTCCAGCGCACCTTCAAATTCGAACTCCACCTTTTCCGCGATGCCGTCGGCGGGCACTTCGTCCCTGACCTTCACCAGGGCGCCGAGCTGCAGGGCGGCATAGAACTCCTCGGGCGTGAGCGAGCGTTCATCCAGCGACCTGAATTCCGCGCCCGCGGTGCTGTAAGTAATACCCAGGAGGGTAATTCTATCGCCTGCGGTAAACGCCTCCAGCACACCTTGCAGCACATCGTCGTCGGGGTCGTCTCGATCAATGCGCGTTGCAACCAGTCGCTGATCCAGCCTTATCGCTTCAATATCGAGGAAATCTCCCGGGCGAATATCCGCCAGCGTCAGCCTGTCAGACCTGTCGGTGTCGTCGTCAAGCATGGTTCGGCTGTCCACCTGGACGCTGATACTACCGCCGGGCAGCTGCAGGGTGATCGTCCTGCCGGCGCTGTCGACACTGGCCACCCGGGCCTCAATCTCCACCCGGCCGCGCCGGGCCTCTATACGCCTTGCCCTTAGAATCCCGTTTTCCCAGACGCCTTCGGCTTCCACGATTACGCCATCGGCCAGCACCAGGTTAGATGGGCTCAGCGAGGCGACACGGGCATCGACAGCGACGCCGTTGACCCGCATCTGGGCCGCGCCGGCAAAGCCGGTTATGACACCCTGCACATCGACGTCCTCTTCATCGAACCGACTCTCGAGGGCACTTTCCTGTTCTACCCGTGATGCAACGATTCTCTGGCTGACGGGATCCAGAGTTCCCTCGACCTCAACTTCGATACCCTCTGCCAGTACCCCGCCGGGCACCTCGCTCAAATCTGCACCGGAATAATCTACCGTGTAACCTCGCAACAGGAATTCGCTGCCGGCGAGGCCGGTAACTATACCCTTCAGTTCGATTTCGCTGATGCCTGCCAGGAACGTATCTTTCTTTTCCACCCGGGTGGCACGCAACCGCCCCTGCAGGTCGGTAAAGCCGGACACTTCGATCAAATCGCCCAAGGCAAGCCCGCTGAAGTTCACACCCTTGAAGACCGTGCCGGTCCTCTCCACGATGACCTTGTTGTCGAGCACGGTAACCAGCATGCTGTCGCCATCCGCATCGCGCACGATCGCCACCACCGGGCCCTGAACTTCATCATCAAATACAATTCGCGAAGCAGTGCCGGTTACGCCATCCTGATTGACGCTGCCGGTGACAAGTACCACCATGCCAAGCGCCAGTTCCTCCTCGGACACGTTGCGGCCATCGAGCAGTATTTCCGCACCATCGGTTTCAAACTCCACGCCGTTGACAAAGACGCTGCCGAAACCGTCGATAGTTCCGGATGATGTCAGCCCGGTGCCGCCGATACCCCCGCCACTGCCGCCTCCGGCAACCGCCACAACGCCAGCACCACCGGCGCCACCGCAACCGGCCAGGGCCATAGCGAAAAACAGCGCAGGTACAATACCCAGGAAAGTTCTCGTCATGATTTTTTCTCCCTGACAATATGACTGTCAGCGTAATAAATTCCCACCGCCACATAACATGGCTCTACACCGGACGACGCGGCCGTTCTTCCTATTTCGTGTTGCGTCAGCCAGCGGTGATATTCTTCAAGCAACTGCTGGGACATCTTATTGGACAGTTGCCGGAAGGCGGGCAGGCTGTCGGGATGAACCAGCACATTGGACACTTTGCGCTGGAAATAACGATCCTCGGGACTGGCGCAGAGATTGTGCCCGATGGTTGCTATCAGCTCGGCCACATCGGTGCCGAGTATGTCTATCTTTTCCAGCGGAGTAGCCGCCGGAATATAGGCTCGCTCAAGCAGGGATATGCCATTTTCGCCTTGCGCGACGGTACCGCCGATCTCAAGCACGGATAACATCGCGGCTGCGGGAATATCGCCACTGAATTCCTTCACGAGTTGACTGAAGCTCGCGGCAGATCCCTCAAGGGGAAGTACAGCGGGCTGCCCGTCCGGGGTCTGGAACCGCGGGTCGCTTACCCACGCGCTGACCACCCGGATCGCCCGGCTGTAACGCCGGGCGGAGGCTTCATCATCGATGACATCGAGCTCCCTGAGCCGCTTGGTCTCCTTGCGGGTGAGGCCGGTAACGGCCGACACGCTGGAAACGGTCGGGCGCCTGGCGGTGGCGGCCGCCTGGGCGAACGCCTCGTCCACGTATGCCTTGCGGGCCAGTTCAGCAAACGCCCCGTAAGGCATGCCATGACGCAACAGGACCGCAACCAGCGGCCGCATCAGCCTGAGCACCGCGGCGCTGAGCGCATTATTGAGGGACTTGCTCATAATTGGGAATCTATTCCCATAGGGGGGCTATGTCAAAAATCATTTCCGTTGCCCGGGGTCCAGTGCCGGCACCGATCACGGCCGTTTCGAAAGACCGCGTCGGCGCGTTAACGAGGCTTTATTTCGCGCTGGCAAATACCAGGTGCACCGTGACGGGAACGGCGGCGCTGATGGCGTTGAGGCCCGCGACGGACTGCAGGGCGGCAACGCCCGCCGCCAGGTTGAAGTCAGCGGCATTGATGATCACCGGGCTGGGGGTAAATACCTGGATATGGCCGGCGCGCTCCCCGACTACCACCACCGGCACCGTTATCGACTTTTCAACACCGTGCAGTTCCAGCTTCAGCGCCAGTTCGGTCGTTACCGTACCACCGCCGGCCACGGCAGCAAGCATGTCCGGGGCGACGGTGGCGCTGACAGTCGCCGCGGGAAATTTGACGGTTTCAAACAGCATTTCACGCATGCGATCGTTGCGCACTTCGATCAGGGTCTCCACGCTGTCCAGGCCTATGCTCAACTGCACCGTACCATCCTCGCCAATGTAGCCGACCAGGGAGGTGAAACTGTGGGTTTCCGCCACGCTGTCGTTCTTTATCGAGATAAAGTTCACCGCTGATTTGGTACCGTCGAGCTCCCACTGGGCCCAGGCGGCCCCGGTGGGAACCAGCAATGCGACAATGGCGAGCGCCCGGGCCAGCCTGCTACTACGAATTTTCATGTTCTTCACCCTCGTTGGATTTACCGTGCGCAACCGACAGTCGCGTTTTATGCCACTACCTCGGCCAGATCGCCTTTTTCTTCCAGCCAGGACTTGCGATCGCCGGCCCGCTTTTTGGCCAGCAACATGTCCAGCAACTGGTTGGTGCCGTCACCGGCATCCAGCACCAGCCGCACCAGGCGCCGGGTATCCGGCGCCATCGTGGTCTCCCGCAATTGCAAGGGGTTCATCTCGCCCAGGCCCTTGAAGCGCTGGACATTGACCTTGCCCTTTTTCTTTTCCGCCTCGATCCGGTCGAGCACACCCTGCTTCTCGCCCTCGTCCAGGGCATAATACACGTCCTTGCCCACGTCGATACGGTACAGCGGCGGCATCGCGACAAACACGTGGCCCGCCGCCACCAGCGGGCGAAAATGCCGGACGAACAGGGCGCAGATCAGGGTGGCGATATGGAGGCCGTCCGAATCCGCATCGGCGAGAATGCAGATCTTGTGATAGCGCAGGCCGGTGAGGTCGTCGCTGGCGGGGTCCACGCCCATGGCCACCGAGATATTGTTCACTTCCTGCGAGGCCAGGATCTCCTGGGAGTCCACCTCCCAGGTGTTAAGGATCTTGCCCCGCAGCGGAAGAATGGCCTGGAACTCCCGGTCCCGCGCCTGCTTGGCGGAGCCGCCGGCGGAGTCGCCCTCCACCAGGAACAACTCGCCGCGGGTGGGGTCTTCACCGGAGCAGTCCGCCAGCTTGCCCGGTAGCGCCGGGCCGGAGGTAACCCGCTTGCGCACCACCTTCCTGGCCGATCGCAGGCGGCTCTGGGCATTATTGATACACAGCTCAGCCAGCTGTTCCGCCTCTTCCGTGTGCTGGTTCAGCCACAGGCTGAAAGCATCTTTGGCCACACCAGAGACAAAGGCCGCGGCCTCCCGTGACGACAGCCGCTCCTTGGTCTGCCCCGAAAATTGCGGGTCCTCGAGCTTGGAGGACAGGACGTAACAGCAGCGGTCCCAGACATCGTCCGGCGCCAGTTTCACGCCCCGCGGCAACAGGCTGCGCAGCTCGCAGAAATCGCGCATGGCCTCGAGCAAACCGGTGCGCAAACCGTTGACATGGGTGCCGCCCTGGATGGTGGGGATCAGGTTGACGTAGGATTCGGCGATGACCTCGCCCCCCTCCGGCAGCCACTGCACCGCCCAGTCCACAGCCTCGTTGCTGCCGCTGAAGCTGCCGACAAACGGCGCTTCGGGTATCACCGGGTAGTCGATGGTGGCGTCCGCCAGGTAGTCGGTGAGGCCGTCCTCGTAATACCACTCATCGGTCTCGCCGGATTTTTCCTCGGTGAATTTGACCCGCAGGCCGGGGCACAGCACGGCCTTGGCCCGCAGCACGTGGCGCAGGCGGGGGACGGAGAACGTGATCGAATCGAAATAGCGCGGGTCGGGCTGGAAGGTCACCGCCGTGCCGGTGTTGCGCTTGCCGCAGGTGTCTATGACCTCAAGGTCAGTTTGCTTGTCGCCGCCGGCAAAGGTCATGCGGTACACCTGGCCGTCCCGCCGGATTACCACTTCCAGCGCGCTGGACAGGGCGTTCACCACCGATACGCCCACCCCGTGCAGGCCGCCGCTGAACTGGTAATTCTTGCTGGAGAATTTGCCCCCGGCGTGCAGGGTACAGAGGATCACCTCCACCCCCGGCTTGCCCTGCTCGGGATGGATGTCCACGGGCATCCCGCGGCCGTTGTCGGTCACTGTCACCGAGCCGTTGCCATGCAGGATCACATCGATCTGGTTGGCATGCCCCGCCAGCGCCTCGTCGACACTGTTATCGATAATCTCCTGGGCCAGGTGGTTGGGGCGGGTGGTGTCGGTGTACATGCCGGGGCGCTTGCGCACGGGTTCGAGCCCGGTCAGGACCTCGATGTCTTCAGCTCTGTAATTGCTCATGTCGTGGCGTGTCTGCTAGCGATAACTGATGGGGTTGGTAAAGCGCCCTATTGTAGCGGGCCGTGGGGCGCTATGCGACGGACGATATGACGAACGGGAGAACTGATTACGTTGCGGCGTGCGGGCGACGCCCAGCGGGCAGCTACAGGTAGCCGCCGCAGTCCAGGTCGACCGTGAAGGACACCCCGCGCACGCGGGATACCCCTGTAACCAGTGTGCCATCCTCGTGCAGGTCCAGCCAGCGATAGCCCGGCGGCGCCGGGTCGGCCCGGAAGTCAACGCTGCCCGGCGCGAACTGCACACAGGTCGAGGGGGATGCCATCAGCTGGATATCGCCGCGGCGCCGGTCCACCTGCTGGTGCACGTGCCCCCACAGCACACCCCTGACAGCCGGGAAGCGGTCCAGCACCGCGAAAAAGGCGTCGGCGTCAGCGACCATCTGCTCGTCGAGCCACTCACAACCGATCTTTACCGGCTGGTGGTGAAGACAGACCAGGGAATACAGCCCCAGCTCCGCCGCCGCGCCCAGGGCTTGGGCCAGCAGCGCCAGTTCACCCTGCCCCAACTCGCCGCCCACATCGCCAGGCACCTGCGAATCGAGCATGACGATTTGCCAGCGGCCCACCCTGATCTCGCGGCACAGGCGCAGGGGGTGGTCGGCAACACTCGCCATATTGGCGCGGTCGTCATGGTTGCCGGGCAGCCAGCAACTGGCGTCGGTCAGGCGGGCGCAATACTCCTGCAGGCGCCGGTACGCTTCCAGGGCCCCCTGGTCGGACAGGTCGCCGGTGCCGAGCAGCAGGTCGATTACCGGCCGCTCGGATCTGACCAGGTTGATGACCGCCTGCAGCGAATGGTCCGTATCCATGCCCAGCAGCGTACCGCCCTGCGCTTTGCACAAGTGGGTATCGGTCAGTTGCACGATCTGAACCACACCGCCGGGGTGGGCGATTACATGGCTATCGGAAGGGAGTAGGGACATGGCAGCGCGCGCCGAAAATGACCGGGTCAGTAGAGTCCGGTCACTGTGCGCAGACCCACAGTCGCACGACCGTTTTGCAGGCAGTGCTCCAGCCAGTCCGCCAGGAAGCGATTCTGTTGCGACTTCTCGTCCTGCTGGTGCATGCGTTCATTGGGATACTGGTAACGGGCGGCAATCCGGCGGTGTGACTGGAACATACCCACCTCGAGCATGCCGGCGTCGTGGTAAGCGCGCACCTCCACCCGCAGGCGTCCCAGCCAGGCGTCCTGGGCGTGCTGCTGGTGCAGGTGAAAGATCGTGGTATAGCGGCAGCGCTCCACCACCTCCAGTGACACTTTCGCATCGCCCACAGCGAAATGGCGGCTGTTGGTGTTTTCATAATCCGGGAAAAGCCTGAGCAGGCGGGCGTAATTGGCTTCGCACACCGCATGCATTTCTGCCAGATCAAGTTTGAAGGGCTTTTTTTTCGCCCGCTGCAACATCATTTCAGGTACACCACCCGTCACTTTCCGGCGGCTGTCGGCATCGCCGGCAACCGCCTCTACTTACGCCAATGCCTGCGAAGTGTATCACCTACCGGGAGATATTCGGCGGCCAAAATGCACCTTTTCATTTCGGCATCAAAAAATGCAAGCTGCGTCGCAAACTGCTAATATCCCCCTCGCTTTCTTCAACAAGACTATTCTAGGGAATACCGCATGAAACGAACGGCAGCCGCATTGCTGGCATCGGCCTTGTTGCTTGGCCCGACGCTGTCACAGGCAGAGTCCCTGCGTGAAATCTACGAGCTGGCGCTGGAGAACGACGCCCAGCTGAAAGCCGAGCAGGCCCAGTACCTGGCCCGGAGGGAGACCGAGAACCTCACCCGGGCAGCCCTGCTCCCGCAACTGGGAACCGCCTACTCCTACACGGAACGGGACGCAGACAACAAGTCGCAGAGCCGCGACTTTTCCGAGCCCGGCTTCCCGATTTTAAATACGCTATCCAATTCCGATGTGACCACGGATGGCTATACGATTTCTCTCAACCAGGCCCTGTTCGACCTGCCTGCCTGGTTCAGTTTCCAGTCCGGCAAGGAAGTGAGCAAGGAAGCCGCCGCCACCTTCGCCGGCAACCAGCAGAACCTTATCGTGCGCGTCGTCGAAGCCTACCTGCTGGTGCTGCGCGCCCAGGACAACCTGGCAGCGTCGCAGGCCCAGGAGCGCGCCTTCGAACGCCAGCTGGAACAGAGCCAGCAGCGCTTTGAAGTGGGGCTGATAGCCATCACCGACGTCTACGAGGCGCAGGCGGCTTTCGACCTGTCACGGGTCAACCGCATAGTGGATGAAAACAACGTGTCGGTGGCGCTGGAGCGCCTGTCGGTACTCACCGGCCAGTACCCGGGCACGCTGAACGTGCTCAAGGAAGATATGGCACTCAAACTGCCGGACCCTGTAGACCGGGCCGCATGGGTGGATTTTGCACTGAAGAACAACTTCAACCTGCAGGCCGCCAGGCACCAGGAAGAGGCTTCAAGGCAGAACGCACAAGCCAATAAAATGGAACACGCGCCAAAAGTCACCGGTAGCTACGAATACTCGGATTTCAGCGCCGACGGCTCACTGGATATCAAACCGGATACCGGTTTCAACACCTCCCCCGATTACGACCTGGAGGAGAATATCCTGATGTTGCGAGTCAGTGTGCCCTTGTACAGCGGCGGCGCCATCAGCGCCAAGCGCCGACAGACCGCCCAGGAGTACAACGCCGCCCGGGAAAACCTGATCAACCTCACCCGCAATACGGTCACCACCACCCGCTCCCTGCATATGACAGTGATCAGCGACGTGTCGCGGGTGGAAGCGCGCAAGAAGAGCATCGTGTCATCCCAGAGCGCCCTGGACGCCACCCAGGCGGGCTATGAGGTCGGAACCCGCAACGTGGTGGATGTGTTGAACGCCCAGAACACCCTGTTTATCGCCCAGCGCGATTATTCCAACAGCCGCTACGACTATATCGTCAACCTGCTGCGGCTGAAGGAACAGGCCGGCCTGCTGAGTCCCCAGGATGTCTATAACCTGGACTCCTACCTGATAACCCCACCGCCGCCGCCCGCCGCACCCGCGAAGTAAACGCACTGCCTGCCGGGCGCGCGCACTGGCAGGGCAATCGCACGCTATGGCGCGAACGCCAACTGTCGCGCCACCAGCGACAGCTGGCGGGCGCCTGCCCCACGGTTTTCCGCCATCACCCGCTCGCCCGCGGCGCCCATGCGCCGGCAGCGCCCGGGATCAGCCAGCAACTGTGACAGGCACGCCCCCAGGCGGGCCGGTTCCTGCAGCTGGATCAAGGCGCCGGCAGTGCTCATTAACTCGCACACCCCGGCAAAGTTCTCCATGTGAGGGCCGGTAATCGCCGGCACCCCCCAGGCGGCGGCTTCCAGTACATTGTGGCCGCCCTGGGCCAGCAGGGAGCCGCCAAAAACCGCCACGGTGGCGGTGCCCAGCAGCAGGCGCAGCTCGCCCATCGTGTCGCCCAGCAGGATGTCATCGGCCGCACCGGGATCGCGACCTTCAGAGCGCCGCCGCACCTGCCAGCCCTGCTGGCTGCACAGGGCGAACACCTCGGCAAAGCGCTCCGGGTGACGGGGAACCAGCACCAGCAGGCAGGCGCCGAGGTCCCGCCTGATATCGCGGTAGGCGGCCAGTAGCAACGCCTCCTCGCCCGCATGGGTACTCGCCGCCACCAGCACCGGGCGATCGCCTACCGCGAAAACCTGCCGCAGTCCCGCCGCCTGGACGCGCATCGGCGGCGCGATCGCCAGGTCGAACTTGACACTGCCGGTCACCGCCAGTGCGGTCGGCGACAGGCCCAGTGCGAGGAAGCGCTCACCATCGGCGGAGGTCTGGCAGGCCACGGTATCGAGCTGCTGGAGCATGGGGGCTACCAGCCAGGGCAGGCGAGCATAGCCGCGCGCAGAACGCGCCGACAGGCGGGCGTTCAGCAGCAGCACGCGACAACCCGAACGCGCGCAATAATGCAGCATATTGGGCCACAGCTCGGTTTCCATGATCAGCAGCAAGCGGGGCCGGGTGCGGCACAAAAAACGGCGCAGCGGTCCCGGCAGGTCCCAGGGCGCGTACACATGGAACACCCGGTCGCCGAACAGGGCCCGCACCTGCTCCGAGCCGGTGGGCGTAGTGGTGGTCAGCACCACCCGGTAAGCGGGGTAATCGCGCAGCAGGGCGTCCACCAGCGGCGCGGCCGCGAGGGTCTCTCCTACCGATACCGCGTGCACCCAGATGGCTGGCGTACCGGCATCGGGTCGCGCGGGGAACAGGCCGAACCGCTCCGGCAGCCGCCGGCGGTAGCCAGGTGCCAGGCGCGAACGCCACAGCATGCGCAGCAGCAACAGGGGCAGCAGGCAGTAGTACAGGGCGCTGTAGAGCAAGCGCATGGAGACTCCGGGACAGGTGGCTTGCGGGCAGCATAACGGCTGGCCCGGTGTCCCGCCAGCGGGCGCCGGGCCCGGCAGCGGACTATTTTGCCCGCACTGGCCACGCCTGTTTGCACGTGCGGTACACTGGGCCTTTGAATTCCGGGGCAGGGGCCATGGGCGGGCACACGCTGCACATCGACATCGCGATCATCGGCGGCGGCGTGGCGGGGCTGTGGGCCCTCAACCAGCTGCGCAATCGCGGCTACAGTGCCGCGCTGTTCGAACAGCGCGCCCTGGGCAGCTACCAGACCATCGGCTCCCAGGGCATGATCCACGGGGGCGTGAAGTACGCCCTGGCCGGGGCCTGGCGCGGCGACGCCCAGACCATCTCCGCCATGCCCGCCGCCTGGCGCCGCTGCCTGGCCGGCACCGGCGCGGTTGACCTCAGGGGCTGCCGGGTACTGAGCGAGGAATTCTTCCTGTGGTCCAGCGGCGACCTGCAGTCGCGCCTCGGCGCCTTCTTCGCCAGTCAATTGTTACGCGGACATGTGAGGAAAGTGGCGAGCAAAGATTACCCGGCGCCCCTGCGGTCCGGGCAATTTCGCGGCCAGGTTTACCGCCTGGCGGACCTGGTGCTGGATGTGCACTCCCTGGTGAACACCCTGGCAAGCCGCCAGCGGGATGCTATTTTCGCCATCGACTGGGCGCGGGCCGGGCTGCGGCGCGAGGGCCGGCAGGCCGTGCTGGCGCTGCCGGACTGCACCGTGGTGCCACAACAGTTGCTGCTCACTGCCGGCGCCGGCAACGAGCACCTGGTAGCCGGCCTCGCCAGCACCCGGCCGCAGATGCAGCGCCGCCCGCTGCAGCAGGTGCTGGTGCGGCACCACTACCAGGAGCCTTTTTACGGCCACTGCATGGGCACCAACCCCTCGCCCCGCCTGACCATTTCCTCCCATCGCGACCACACCGGGCAACCGGTCTGGTACCTCGGCGGAGACCTGTCCACCGGGGCGGCGGATGCGTCGCCCCAACAGTTGATCCTCAGGGCGCAGGAAGAGCTCGCCGGCTTGATGCCCTGGCTGGACCTCGGCGCCAGCGAGTGGGCCACCCTGAAGCTCGACCGGGCGGAGCCGCGCCAGTCGACGCTGCTGCGCCCCGAGCGCGCCTACGTCGGAAAACTGGACGGGGTCGAAAACGCCCGGGCGGCCTGGCCCACCAAGCTCACGCTGTGCCCCGACCTCGGGGACGAGATTCTGCAACAGCTGGCCTCGGAACAGATTCTGCCCAGGCACCCGCAGGAACTGGCGGCCCTGGACCACCTGGGTCGCCCCGGGGTCGCCACGCCCTATTGGGACACGCTGTTTCCATGCGCTGGTTGAGGCCACTGGGCAGCACCGGGATACAGGTCAGCGCGCTGGGCCTGGGCACAGTGAAACTCGGCCGCAACGAGGCGGTGAAGTACCCGGACAGCTTTACCGTACCGGACGACGCCGGCGCCGCCCGGCTGCTGGCACTGGCGCGGGAGCTGGGTATCAACCTGCTGGACACGGCGCCGGCCTACGGCAACAGCGAGCAGCGGCTGGGGCGATTGCTGGCCGGTGAACGCCGGCACTGGGTTATCTGCAGCAAGGTGGGCGAGGAGTTCGAGCAGGGCCGATCCCGCTTCGATTTCTCCCCGGAGCACGCCCGCGATTCCGTGCTGCGCAGCTTGCGGCGGCTGCGCACCGATGTGCTGGACATCGTGCTGGTGCATTCCGATGGCGACGACCTGGGGATCATCAACCGCATGGGTACCCTCGAAGCACTGGCCCAGCTCAAGCGGGAGGGCCTGCTGCGCGCATTTGGCATGTCGACCAAAACGGTGGCCGGTGGCCTCGCGGCGGCGCGGGCCTGCGATGTCGTGATGCTGACCTACAACCTGCAGCAGCCCGAAGAGCTGCCGGTACTGGACGCCTGCGCGCACCTGCAGTGCGGCGCCCTGGTAAAGAAAGCCCTGGCCAGCGGCCACCTGCTGCCGACGGCGGGCACTGCGGCCGGGCCGGCTGCGAGCGGGCTGCTACAGGCCAGCATGGCGCTGGCGCTTGCTCACCCCGGCACCAGCGCGACCATCGTCGGCACCATCAACCCCGCTCACCTGCAGGCCAATGTGGCGGCCGCCAGGAGCGCCCTGGCCCCCGTCACGGATCCTGGCGAATCCGGCTGACAATCGCGGTGGTGGAGACATCGTCGACAAAATCGAGTACCTGTACCTCGCCACCGTAGGCCTCGACGATCTCCCATCCCACCACGCCCTGCTTGCCGGCATAATCACCGCCCTTGACCAGGACATGGGGCTGCAGAATCCGCAACAGTTCACACGGTGTGTCAGCGGCGAAACTGACCACCCAGTCCACCGACTCCAGCCCGGCCAGCACCGCCATACGGCGGTCCGCCGGGTTGATAGGCCGGCCCTTGCCTTTGAGGCGCCGCACCGAATCGTCACTGTTGACGGCCACCACCAGTCGCTCGCCCAGCTTGCGAGCCTGCTCAAGGTAGGCCACATGGCCCGCATGGATGATGTCGAAACAACCGTTGGTGAATACCACGCGCTCGCCCTGGCTGCGGGCATCCGCGACGGCCACCTGCAACTGTTCCAGCGACAGGACGCCGCGACCGGAGCCCTGGTCCTGTTGCACGGCCCGGCGCAGCTCGGGTGCACTGACCGCGGCGGTGCCCAGCTTGCCGACCACGATGCCCGCGGCAATATTGGCCAGCGCCGCGCCCTGGGCCAGGCCCGCGCCGGCGGCGACTGCGGCGGCGAGCACGGCGATGACCGTGTCACCGGCGCCGGTCACATCAAACACTTCGCGGGCCCGGGCCGGCATATGCAATTCCTCCAGTCCCGGGCGCAGCAGGGTCATCCCGTGCTCGCCGCGAGTGACCAGCAGGGCCTCGAGCTCCAGTTCTGCCATCAGTTGCTCGCCCCGGCTGACCAACTCTGCCTCCGTCGGGCAGGGCCCGACCACGGCTTCGAGCTCCTGCAGGTTGGGCGTCAGCAGGGTTGCGCCGCGATAACGGCCAAAATCGCCGCCCTTGGGGTCGACCAGCACCGGGATCTGCCGCGACCGGGCCAGGGTGACCAGGGGGCCGGGATCGCTGAGCGCGCCCTTGGCGTAATCCGATAACACCAGTACGTCACAGTCTTCGAGCAGGGCGGACAGGTTGTCCGCCAGCGCGGGGCGGGCGGGCGCGCTGGCGGGCTGTTCAAAATCCAGCCGTATCAGCTGCTGGTTGCGACTGACCACCCGCAACTTGGTGGTGGTCGCCCGCCCCGACAGGCGGGTGAGAACGCAGTCCACACCAGCCCCCGTCAACATATCCTGCAGGGAGTCGGCCATTTCATCGTCGCCGCTGTAGCCGGCGAGCCGGGCTGCGGTGCCCAGGGCAGCGATATTCAGCGCCACGTTCCCCGCGCCACCGGGGCGGTCGGTGATGTGATCGACCCGGACCACCGGCACCGGCGCCTCCGGGGAGATGCGTGCGGTGGGACCCTCCCAGTAGCGATCCAGCATGATGTCCCCGAGCACCAGGACCCGGGTATGGTTGAAGCGGGGCATTTCAATATTCATGCTGCTGTGTCCCTGTGTCCAGACGGCCGCTGCCGGCAAACTCCCGGGCGCTAGCATATCACGCACCCGGGTCGCCGAAGCCCCCGGGGGCGCTTGCCACAACCGGGCAAAACCGCTAATTTGCGCTGCCCTTCTGCCCGCAAAGAGCCCGCGCCCATGATCCCCGATGCACCGGTTGATATCGATAGAATCAAGGGCTTCCTCGCCGCCGACGAGGCCCTGGCACTGTATCGGCACGCGCTTGCTGCCTGCGCGGCGGGGCCTGTGCTGGAGATCGGCAGCTACTGCGGCAAATCGACGGTCTGCCTGGGGCTCGCCTGCCAGCGCCAGGGCAGTACCCTGTTCGCAATCGATCATCACCGTGGCTCGGAGGAGCACCAGCCCGGCGAAATGTTCCATGACCCGGAATTGTTCGACGGTGGCGAGGCAGTGGTGGACAGTTTCCGGGAGTTTCGCCGCAATATACGGGCTGCGGGGCTGGAACAGGTGGTGGTGCCGATAGTGGCGGGTTCGGAGCCAGCTGCGAGGCACTGGAACACGTCGCTGGGAATGGTGTTTATCGACGGCGGCCACAGCCTGGAAGCGGCGCTCGCCGACTACCGCTGCTGGGCGCCACACATCGCCAGGGGGGGAATCCTGGCAATCCACGACCTGTTTGCCGACGCCCGCCAGGGGGGCCAGGCGCCGTACGCGGTATACCGCATGGCGCTGGCGTCCGGCCTGTTTGAAGCGGTAGAGCAGGTCGCCAGCCTGGGCCTGCTGCGCCGTCTGTAACGTCCCGCGCGCAGGTCCGGGCTTATCCGGCCGGCGAATGAACTGCCGGCCGCTTTCGGCTAATCGGCCCTGGCCCGGCGTTCACGCGAGCCGGGGGCCAGCACCGTATCGGCCTCGGCACCCACCAGCTGCACGCGGGTGAACAGGCGGGCGGCACCGGTGTGGCCGGTGAGGGCGTCGGCGGCCAGCAGGATGGCGCCAGCGGTCCAGGTGGGCTTCTCGTCCGGCCACAACAGGTCCTCAACCAGCTGGTAGCCGGTCCAGTAGGAGCCGTCGCTGGTGCGCCACTGGTGCAACCAGCTGTAAACTTCCACCGCCCTGGCGTGATCGTCGGCGGCCAGCAGCGCCATCACCAGCTCGCAGGACTCGGCGATGGTCACCCAGGGCTGCTGCTTCTCACAGCGGCAGCCCAGCTTGTCCTCGACAAACTCGTCCCAGCGCGAGGCCAGCCTGGCCTGCGCTTCCCGTCCCGTGTAGACACCCGCGAGCACCGGGTAGAACCAGTCCATGGAATAGCGCGACTTGCTGGCCCAGGTGCGGTCGAAACGTTCGGGCTTGTGGCGCAGGGCCTGGCCCAGGGCCGCGCGGGCGCTGCGCCAGTGGGGTCGCGCCTGCTGCAGGGTGTGGGCGATATTGATAGCACATTCCAGGCTTTTGTAGATCGAGCTGCAGCCGGTTACCAGGGCATCGCCCCTGGGCGTACCGTCGGCATCAACCGCCCAGTGAATTTCGCCATGCTCGGTTTGCAGGGACAGCACAAAGCCGATCGCCCGCTCGACCGTGGGCCACATGGCCTGCAGGAAGTCGCGGTCGCCGCTGACGAGGTAGTAATGCCACAGCCCGGTGGCGATATAGGCGACGAAATTGCTCTCGCGCCGCTCGCAATTGTCGATCTCCTCGCCGCGGTAGGAAGCCCACCAGCTGCCATCGGCCAACTGCATGCGTGCAAGCCATGCGTAGGCCAGGCGGGCGGCCTCGTACTCGCCGCCGACCGTCAGCCCCATGGCCGCTTCCACGTGATCCCAGGGATCGGTGTAGCCACCGTCAAACCAGGGAATCTCGCCGCTGGGCCTCTGGGTATCGAGAATAAACTGCACCGTGGGACGCAGGAATTCGTGGGGAAACAGGCCCCGGCTCAGGTAGAGGCCGCTCACAGCGGGGCTTCCTTGCGAAAATACATGACCACACTCTTGCCCATGACGGGATTCATAAGTTTCTCCAGCACCCGGGTGAGGGTGGGTTGCTCCAGGATGTCCCAGACCAGCAGTCGGTGATATTGCCGCACCAGCCAGTTTGTGTCCCGATTTTGCCAGAACAGGCATTTGAGCCACCAGAACGGGACATGCAGGGCGTGCGCCCAGTGGTGGTGGTACTGGTCGAAACCCAGCCCCTCGATTTCCCCGCGCAACTCGCCGGCCCGGAAAATGCGCAAATGGCCCCCAGGGGTGCGGTGGTAGCCCTCGCTCAACGCCCAGCAGATTTTTTCCGGCCAGCGCCGGGGCACACTGGCGCAGAACAGGCCTCCGGGTTTGAGCACCCGCTCGATTTCCCTCAGCGCCGCCCGGTAGTCCGGGATGTGCTCCAGCACTTCGCTGCAGATGACCTTGTCAAAGGTGTCATCGGCAAAGGGCAGTGCCAGGGCGCTGGCCGCAGACAGGCTGAATGACTTCGCGGTATTGGCCGGTTCGTCGAAATCGCCGAATTTATCCCGGGTGGTCTTCAGGTCATCCAGCGACAGGTCTACGCCCACCGAATGCACCTGTGCCGCAACATACGCGGATATCACATGGCGACCCTCGCCGCAGCCCAGGTCCAGCACCCGGTCGCCGGTCGCCAGCGGGAAATGGCTGAATTCAACCGTCTGCATGCAGCACCTGCCGGTAATAATCCACCATCTGGCCGGCGCACACGTCCCAGCAAAACTCATCGAGTATGCGCTGGCGGCCCATAGCGCCGAGCTCGGCGCGGCGCTCCGGATCCCGCAACAGCCCGTCGATTGCGGCCACCAGGGCATCGACATTCCTGGCGGGCACAATCACACCGGCATCGCCAACCACCTCCGGCAGGGCACCGCCATCGGAGGACACCACAGGCACGCCGCAGGCCATGGCCTCGCCTGCCGGCAGGCCGAAGCCCTCGTATACCGAGGGCACCACGGCAATTGCCGCCTCGGCGTAATAGCGCACCATTTGTTCGGTGGTGATGCCGTTGACGAAGCGCACCCTGTCGGCGATGCCCAGGTGCCGTACCAGTTTTTCCGTTTTGCCGCCGGGGCGCGGCTTGCTCACCACCAGCAGTTCCAGCCCGGGGTATTGCGGCAACAACCGGGCATAGGCTCGCAACAGGTAGCGCAGGCCCTTGAGGGGGGCATCGGCGGAACAGGTGGCCATCAGGCGCAGCGGCTGGCGCTCGACGTCGGGAAGCGGTCTGAACACCGCGGTATCAATGCCGTTATGCACCAGGCCGATCCCGGCCGGCTGCAGGCCGAAGTCCCGGGCGATATCCTGGCGCGAACAATCGGAAACGGTTACGACATTGTGCAGCTGCTTGACCACTTTTTTCTGCATGACGAGAAACGAGTGCCACCGCCGTATCAACAGGCGTTCATACCAGCTCCGCGCCGCCTTCAGCGCGATGCGCAAATCGCTGGTGATAGGGTGATGCACTGTGGTGACCAGCGGCAGGCCCATGTCCTGGATCTGCAGCATGCCGTAGCTGAGGCTCTGGTTGTCGTGGACCAGGTCGTACTCACCGCCGTGCCGGCGCAGGTAGCGTACCGCCCGGCGGCCAAAGGTATAGGGCTCGGCAAAACCACCGGTCAACTTGCTGCACCACTCGATCATATCTGTCAGCGACGCAAGGTGACGCGGTCGCAGCGACAGCAGGCCATTCTCAAACAGGTCGAGGCTGGGCAGCTGGATCAGCCGCACCCGTGGGTCGAGCTGCGGATAGGGCGGGCCGGAGATCACATCGACCCGATGGCCCGCGTCCACCAGGGCCTTGCTCAGGTAATTCAGGTATACCCCCTGGCCGCCGGCGAATGGCTGGCTGCGGTAGCCCAGCAGGGCAATGCGCAGGGGTTCAGGTGGCACGGGCGCCACCTCGGCAGGGGCGGCCAAGGCCGCCGGCCGGGAATCGAGCTGCAATATGTCCAGATGCCTGATAACGGCTTCCCCTCAGGTTTTGTTGCCGGAAAACGAATACTCGGACTTGGCGCAGGAAGGCAGGCGACGACGTGGCTCGATGCACAAATGGCATTCCGCGTGCCGAAAGTGGTCACATTTTAGTCAGGCGGATGGCAAAAATCCACCCCCCCAGCGATGGCGCCGCAATTCGCGGTAGCGCCGGTGGCGGGCCGCTCCGGTCGCTATGCCACTGGCTTTGCCACTATAATTCGCCGCTCACCCACAGGATTTCTCCCCCCATGCCAACCACCTCCTACAAGGGCATCATACTGGCCGGCGGATCAGGAACCCGGCTGCACCCGTTGACCAGCACCGTCAGTAAGCAGCTGATGCCCGTCTACGACAAGCCAATGATCTACTATCCCCTGGCCACCCTGATGCTGGCCGGAATACGGGATATCCTGGTGATCACCACGCCCCGGGACCAGCTGGCCTTCAGCGACCTGCTGGGGGACGGCAGCCAGTGGGGTATCAGTATAAGCTACACGGTACAGGCAAGTCCGGACGGCCTGGCCCAGGCCTTCATACTGGGCGCGGAATTTATCGGCAGCTCACCCGCCGCCCTGGTACTGGGGGACAACATTTTTTACGGTGGGGGCTTCACCAGAAAACTCAGGCACGCCGCCGGCAATGACCGCGGCGCATCCGTCTTCGCCTACTATGTGCAGGATCCGGAACGCTATGGGGTGGTGAGTTTCGATGCCGCCGGCGTGGCGCGGGACATAGAGGAAAAACCCGCCAGGCCGCGTTCACACTATGCGGTAACGGGCCTGTATTTCTACGACAATGACGTGGTGGATATCGCCCGCAACATCCGCCCCTCCGCCCGCGGCGAGCTGGAAATCACCGACGTCAACAAGGCCTACCTGGCCCGCGGCGACCTGCGGGTCGAGGTCATGAGCCGAGGCACAGCCTGGCTGGACACCGGCACCCACAACTCGCTGCTGGACGCCGCCAATTTCATCCGCGTGGTGGAGGAAAGACAGGGCCTGAAAATCGCCTGTCCCGAGGAAGTCGCCTACCGCATGGGGTATATCACCGCGGACCAGCTGCTGGCGCTGGCGGCACCACTGGAAAAAAGCGGTTACGGCCTCTACCTGCAGCAGCTCCTCGATGAGGATGGCGTGGTATTCGATGATGTTTGAAGCGACCCTGCTGGCCGGCGTCTATCGGGTAAAACCCCGCGTGTTCGGCGACTCGCGCGGATTCTTCCTCGAAAGCTGGAACGCCGAGGTCTTTCGCGCCGCCGGTTTTGACCTTGAATTTGTGCAGGACAATCACAGCCGCTCAGCACACGGTATCCTGCGCGGGATGCACTACCAGACGGAGCATACCCAGGGCAAACTGGTGCGGGTTACCGCGGGCGAGGTGTTTGATGTGGTGGTCGACCTGCGCCGCTCTTCTCCCACCCTGGGCCAGTGGCACGGCGAATACCTGAACGCCGAAAACCACCACATGCTGTGGGTGCCTCCTGGCTTCGCCCACGGCTTTTACGTCACCTCGGACTACGCCGACTTCCAGTACAAGTGCACCGACATTTACCACCCCGCCAGCGAGGTGAGCCTGGCGTGGGATGACCCCACCGTGGCTATCGAATGGCCGCTGGCTGACGGCGAGTTACCGCAGTTGTCAGGCAAGGATGCGCAGGGGATGGCGTGGAGGGATGTGCCGCTGTTTGATTAGTGCCCAGCGCGCCGAGTTGAAACACACAACATCATTTCTTGCTCGCCTACCCGGCCACGGCTCTCTCTCGGTGCAACTTACTCGTTGAGCTGTTTTCTGGAGCGGTGGAACCTGTACCATCGTTGTAAAAAAGAAGTGCGTGAAGCTTGCAATCACCGCACCAACAGCGGCCGCCACCAGTCCTCGTTGGCGAGAAACCAGTCCAGCGTGCGCTCAAGCCCGGTTTCGAAACTCTCTCGCGGAACATAACCCAGCTCGTCGGTAATCCGGCGCGCATCGATGGCATAGCGCCAGTCGTGCCCGGCGCGATCCTCCACGAAGGTGATCAGCTCGCGGGCACTGGCGCCGATGGCACCCGGCGCGGCGGGAAAACGCTGTGCCAGGTCGGGGTCTGCGGCAAAGCGCGCATCCAGCGAATCGCACAGGCGCTCGACGATGGCCAGGTTGCGCCATTCGTTGTTGCCGCCGATGTTGTAAGTTTCACCGATGATGCCGCCGCCCAGCACCAGCTCGATACCGCGGCAGTGGTCCTCCACGTAGAGCCAGTCCCTGATGTTACTGCCATCGCCGTACACCGGCAGGGGCAGCCCTTGCAGGATGTTGGTGATGCACAGGGGAATCAGCTTCTCGGGGAAATGGAACGGGCCGTAGTTGTTGGAGCAGTTGCTGGTGGTGACCTGCAGGCCGTAGGTGTGGTGATAGGCGCGCACCAGGTGATCAGAGGCGGCCTTGCTCGCGGAATAGGGTGAGTTCGGCTCGTACTTGTGCGCCTCGGTAAAAGCCGGCGCGGCAGCGGCCAGGGAGCCATAGACCTCATCCGTGGACACATGGTGGAAGCGGTGCGGCGCTACCGCGGCACCCCCCAACCAGACTTCCCGCGCAGCCTTCAGCAGGCAGTGGGTGCCCACCACATTGGTCGCGATAAAGGCATCGGGGCCAGCTATGGAACGGTCGACATGGCTCTCGGCGGCGAAGTGCACAACAGTGTCCACCGCGTGTTCGCGCATGGTCTGCAGCACCCGGTCGTAATCGCAGATATTGGCGTGGATAAAGCTGAAATTGGGCCGTCCCCGCAAGCTGTCCAGGTTGGCGAGATTGCCGGCATAGGTGAGGGCGTCGTAGGCCACCAGCCTGTCGGCGGGGTACTGACGGGCCCAGTAGTGGACAAAATTGGCGCCGATAAAACCGGCCGCCCCGGTTACCAGCAGGGATTTACCCATCCTGCGACTCCTTCATGTCAATCAGCATACTGCGCAGCTGCGCACGCCACGGCACCGCCGGTAGGTCAAGGTCGCGCCAGCTGGCGGTCTTGTCCAGTACGCTGTAGGCAGGGCGTTTTGCCGCTGTGGGATAGGCACTGGTGGCTATGGGGCTTATCTTCACCGGCCGTGCCAACAGGCCAAGCTCACAGGCAAGTGCACAGATGGCCATCGCAAACTCGTACCAACTGCACTGGCCCGCATCACTCCAGTGGTAAATACCGTGCAATTGCGGGCGCGCCGCCGCCGCCCACAATGCCCCCGCCAGCCCTCTCGCCCAGGTGGGTGTGCCTAGCTGGTCGGCGACCACCCCGAGCTCGTCGCGCTCGGTCATCAGGCGCAACATGGTCTTGACGAAATTGGCACCAAAGCGCGAATAAACCCAACCGCTGCGCATCACCAGTGCATCCGGCAATAACTGCAACACAGCCAGCTCACCCGCCAGTTTGCTGCGACCGTATTCGCCCAGCGGCGCGGTGGGAGCGTTCACCGTATAGGGATGGCAGGACTCGCCGTCGAAAACGAAATCCGTGGAGACGTGGACTAAACGGGCACCGATATCCTTGCACGCCGCGGCGAGATTGGCGGGGCCATCGGCATTGGCTCGATAGGCAGCGGCGGTGTGGCTCTCGGCCGCATCCACGGCGGTGTAGGCGGCGGCGTTTATAATGCATTGGGGCGCAAGTGCCGCAAGGCAGGCGGCAACTGCGGCCGCATCGCCTATATCCAGCTGCTGCCGGGTCAGTGGCACGCAGTCAATCTGCGGACCGACGCCAGACAAGAGCTCCCTGCCCAACTGCCCGCCGGCGCCAAGTATCATTACCCGCTGCTTCAACAAACCTCTCCTGGCTATTTTCTCCTGGCTATTTTCCGGCACGCTCTCGCACTGTCCCCACGCGCTGGCCTACCGCGTTGGTGGAGGGTAAACTTGAACGCCAAACAGGAACACACCGTGCCAGCTCATCCTGCCCGCGACACAGCACCCAGCACTGATTATCGCATAATCATTGTGCTCAGCCTGTTGCTGTCGCTGTGGCTGATAGCCATAGACCCGGTGCTCAACAAAGACGCTATTTTATACTTGCGCAGCGCCGAAGCCTACCTGCAGGACGGCGTGCTGGCCAGCCAGCGACTGTTCGCTCGGCCGCTGCTGCCCATCTGTTTCGCCCTGGTGCATCAGCTTACCGGAATCCCCCTGGTCTATGCGGGCCTGCTGCTCACTTCGGTATACTACGCTATTTTGTGCGTGGCCTTTGTCGCCACCGTCGCCACGCTGGGAGGAAACCGCAGGGTCCAACTGTTCGCGGCGATCGTGGTGTTATCCCATCCTGCGCTGAATGACCAACGCAGTTCCATCGTACGCGACCCGGCTTACTGGGGGCTAATCCTCCTGGCTTTCCGCGAGCTGTTACTCTACCTGCGCAATCCCGCATTGCGCCACCAGTTGCTCTGGACGATCTACATCCTGCTGGCGTCCCTGTTCAGATTTGAAGGCCTGTTTTTCGCGTTGCTGGCACCGCTATCCCTGCTTGCAACCAGGGACTTCGCCCGGCGTGGGCGTCGCTGTCTGCAGCTGTTGTTGCCCATACTGCCCGTGCTCGGCGCCACCGTCGTGGTGTTCCTGCTGTACCAGCAGGGGGCGGACAGTGGCGCCCGGCCCGGCGGCGGTATTGCCAACTACCTCCAACGCCTGCTCTCGTTCCCCGGCAAATTCAATCAAATAGCCGACGTGACGGCCCAATCCATGCTCGACCTGAATTCACGCGAAGATGCATCACTCGCCGTGTTGGCAGCACTGACAGCCATCCTGCTGGTCAATTTATGCCGCGCGCTCAGCTGGCCCTGGACACTGCTGCTGCTGTGGGGCACGCGGGCCCACCAGGTCCCCCGGCTGCGCCATGACGACGCGGTTCTGCTGCTGGCACACATGCTGATAGCACTGCTCTACCTGGCGGCTTTCACCCTGATCAACCATTTCATGCTCGATCGCTACGCCGGTCAGTTCGCCATCTTCGGGCTGTTGTTCCTGCCGTTTATTCTGGATGCCATCTGGAGTACCGGCCGTCGTTCGCTGCGGATATTCCTGGTTGTCGGTCTGCTGTTGCTCATGTCGCTGGATACCCTGCACAACAATGACTACCAGAAAGCGTTCATACGCGACGCCGGTAACTGGCTGCTGGAAAATACGCCGGCGGATGCGTCTCTGGTATCCAACAACCATTACCTGGCCTACATCAGCATGCGCCAGTTCGACTGGGACCTGGCCGCTTCCAGGAAATTCACCTGGCAGAAATTGCTGGCCCCGGGCGAGCACTGGCAGAGCCGGGACTACCTCGCCATGCGGATCGAGCCGCAGGACGTGATCGCCTGGGAGAGATTCCTTCGGCTCCATGGCCTGACCGAAACCATCGTATTCGAGGGTGGGCGCCGCGGCAAAGTATGCATCGTGCAGTTGCCCAGGACGGGGATAGACAGTGAGCGTTGACCTGGAACTAACAGCCCACTTGCACCAGTGGGCACAACGGCTGGCCGCGGACGAACTGCCGGCAGGCTGGGATATCGTACCGGGAGTGACCGGTTACCGCGTCGCGCATAACCCCGAATTGCGGATCTACTACAGGGAATTCCGCTGCCGCAGCCCGCTGGACAACCTCAGGGGACTATTGCTGGGCAGCCCGGCCACCCGGACGCGCAGGGCTGGCGACGCCCTGCGCTATGTCGGCATCGGAGCACCCGAAAACCTCGCCTGGGGCAAGCTGCCCGGCGCTCGTGAATACCTGTTCACCGAAGCGCCCGCAGGCCAGGACATTGCGACCTGGCTGACCTCTACCGTGGCCGGTAGAGCCGGCGAGACCCTGGCGATCCGCCGCCAGTTGCTCGAGGCGCTGGGCATTTTTGTCGGCAGGGTACACGCAACCGGGTTTGTACCAGGCGACCTCAAGGCCAGTGACGTGTTTGCGGCACGGCTTGAAGACCGCTTCCAGTTCACCCTGATCAACAACGAACGGACGGTACAGAAGCAGCCTCCATCGGGCCGGATGCTGCTGCGCAACCTGATGGAGCTGAACTTGCTGCCACCTGCCGCCATCAGTCGGACCGACCGCATGAGGTTTTTTGTCGCCTGGCGTCGGCAACTGCGAGAGCTGTCGCCCATCGAGGCCAAAGTGCTCGCTGCCGAGGCCTACCACTGGGCCATGCGCTCAATGTATGAAAGCGGCCGGCTGTGATCGCCGGCCGTGTTGGCGCCCTGCACGGAGTTCTGCTAAGTTGACCAGGGCTGGCCAGGCTGCACAGGGCCTTCACACACTATGAGGAAAGGCCTTTGACTTTCACTGCCGGTACCATCGAAGAACTCAACCTGCTACTCCAATTCGACAGCTCGACACTGGATCGCGGCATAAAGGTTCACTCCAGCGCCCGCCGGGAAGTCATCGCCGCGTGCCAGAGCCTGTTTGACAGGGGGCTGGTCACGCAACCCGACGGCGGCTACCTGACAGACGCCGGCATCGAGGCCCTTGCTCACGCCCAATCGCTGGCCGGACTGTTGCACGACGTCAATGCGGCCAGCGCCGGATAGACGCTGCTCCGCCGGCGCCCCCTTTTCGCCTCAACTGATGGAGCTGAAAACGCACCTGCGGCGGGATCAACTGTCTCGCTGCCGGGCAATCGATACCGCCAGCTCCAACAGCTTCGGGGAAATGGTTTCATGCGTACGGTAAAGTTTCTGGCTCTCGCGCTGGCGATTGGTTCCAGCACTGCATGGCCAGACAGCGACCGGGCAAGTTTTCGAGGCCTCTACAAAGAACTGGTGGAGATCGACACCAGTCTCTCGTCAGGCAGTTGCACCACGGCTGCCCAGGCCATGGCAAAACGGCTAAAAGATGCCGGCATACCCGAACAGGACATCCATGTCATCGTGCCGCCGGATTGGCCGGAGCAGGGCAACCTGGTCGCAAGCCTTCGCGGTTCCACAGCAGACAGCGACCCGATTCTCCTGCTCGCTCATATCGACGTGGTGGAGGCCCGGCGCGAGGACTGGGAACGCGACCCGTTTACGCTGATTGAGGAAAACGGCTATTTTTATGCGCGCGGGGCGGCGGACGACAAGGCCATGGCCGCTATTTTCGTCGATGCGCTGATCCGCTACCAGCGGACGGGGTATCGGCCCGGGCGCACCATCAAACTGGCACTGACCTGTGGCGAGGAAACCCCCTTTACCTTCAATGGGGCACGCTATCTGCTGGCGCATCACCGCGACCTTATCGACGCTGCGTTTGCCTTGAACGAAGGCGGTGGCGGCCGGCTCGATGACACCGGCGGGCACGTCTACCACGGTGTACAGGCCGGCGAAAAGGTGTACCAGGATTTTCATCTGGAGGTTATCAATCCCGGTGGTCACTCCTCCAGACCGGTAACGGATAACGCCATCAACCGGTTGGCGCGGGCGCTGGGGCGGGTCGCGGACCATACCTTTCCTTATGAATTCACCGACACGACGCGCACCTTTTTTGATCGCATGTCGCGCATCGAAAGCGGCCAGACAGCTGCTGATATGCAGGCGATTCTGCTAGCTCCACCAGCGGCCGATGCGCTCGATCGAATCTCTGCCAACCCCGGCTACAACTCGATCCTGCGCACCACTTGCGTGGCGACCACGATAGCGGGTGGCCACGCGCCGAACGCCCTGCCACAACGTGCCAGCGCCAATGTGAATTGCCGTATTTTTCCCGGGCACACCCAGCAGGAAACCCTCGAAACCCTGCGGCAGGTCATCGACGATGAAGCGGTTGTCGTAAGCTTTGCACATACCCCCGAGACGACGTCGCAACCACCGCCCCTGACCGCGGCAATCCTGGGTCCGATCGAGAGTCTGAGCGAGCAGATGTGGCCCGGCGTACCGGTATTGCCTTCCATGGCGGCAGGCATAACAGACGGTCGCTTCCTGACCCCGGCCGGCATCCCGACCTATGGCGTCACCGGATTGTTTGTGCAGCCCGGTCAGGTGAATGCCCACGGTTTGAACGAGAAAATTCCGGTTGAATCACTTTACCAAAGCCGCGAGTTTCTCGACCGGCTTATACGGACCTATGCCGACGGGAACTAGCCCGAGAGACCGCGACGGAACGGGGCGGCAGCTGAACCTATCGGCATGATGACATGGCGGGGCGTGGCTCGGGGTTTTGGAACAGTTGATGACTGTCTGGCCCTGGCGCGAGGCGATTCGAGATACCGGGGCAGGTATCTGGTCTTCACGATTTTTGTCACCGCTTCACTGTATTTCATGTGGACCATCCGCCGCCTCGGGACAGATTGACAGCCTAAGGCCAAAGTACTCTTCCCCCGCCACTTGTCACTTGGAGTGGGATATGGAAAGTAAGCGCTGCCTGCGCCCTCTTTGAGCTAGCACAGTGAACGATGCGTGGTTCCGTATTTTTTGTAGTGGCGCCGGCGTATTGCGCTGACGGCGGGCGCAATACCGGCGGCGACTCGCCGGCGGTCGCAATGGGTAACGGCGCAGTAGCTTTCGAGAAAAACATCGTACTGCGGTTGGCCGGCGCCCAGTTCTTCTGCATCCACTGTAAAGCGCGCCAGGTCTCGCAGTTGCCGCTTGCGGGTGGGCAATGCCGCCCCCTCGGTGTATCCAACCTTGCGCACAGCTTCCAGGTCTACCAGGTAACAAACCTCGCCATTCCACAGCAGGTTGCTCCATTTGCAATCACCGTGGGCGAAGCCGGCACGGTGCAGGGCGGCCAGGGCCTGCCCCGCACACTGCATCAACTGCCCGGCATATTCCGCCGCCGGCTGCTCCAGCCACAGGGCCCGAAGGTCCCGACTGTTCGCGATACCCTCAGTCAGCAGCAGTACGCCCTCAGGCACCCTCAGGCATGCCCTCGGCGCGGGCACCTGTAGTCCCCCGCGCCGCAGTTCCCGGGCCGCATCGAAAGCGCGGATAGCACGACATACGCCAAGGCGAAATCCCAGCTGCTGCCAGCGGGACTTGGCCAGGTAGAGTTTCAGGAAGCAGGGCTGTTGTTTGACTTGCAGCATCCCGACCCGACAATACCTATCGCTCTTGGTCAGCGCAGTGTGCTGTTCCACCCACGCAACAGTGCCGGCACTTGCCGGCGCCAGCCATTGCTGCAGCTGCTCGGCCCAGTCGTCCCCGCGAATAACGACGTTAGCCACCGCGCCGGACCTGTTCGGTCACCGCGGGCGGTTCAGCTCCGTGTGCCCTGCGGTACAACCTGGCTGCCCGCCGCGCCACCCGCCGCCACAGCCGCCGGTCGCGACCCAGCGCCTGGCGCAGGCCGCCGGCGCTGTAATGCCGCATAAAGCGCCACAGGTCGCGCCGGCCCAGGCCGCAATCCATGGCAGAGAAATACAGCCCGGCGAGGTCCTTGATCCGCCAGCGGCGGGGTGTGCGTTCGCGTATCTGCGCCCGGTGCAGGTCGATCAGGTAGCAGCGCGTTTCCTGTTCCTGCAGGCTGAGCTCATCGAGATGGAAATGGCAGATATAGAAGTCCCGGTGGTTGATGCCGGCGTCATGCATCCGACGCGCGCTGTCCGCCAAGGCTCTGACCAGGCGCGCACGGACGGATGACGGCGGCGGCTGCGCGGTCCAGTCAGCACAGTAGTGTTCCAGGCTGACCGTGCCGGTCAACTCGGAGGTGAGTATCATCGAGCGTGTGGCGGCCGGGTTCCAACCGCGGCGCGCGTAGGCGCCTATAGTCAGGGTGTAAACACCCGCCCTTTGCAGTGCCAGCACGGCGCGGTATTCGTTGCTGGCCGACACCACCGGCAGGCGCAGCTGCAGCAGGTTCTTGATAATTTCCAGCCAGCCTATACCGCTGTGCAGCTTGAGGAAGTAGGGCTGGCCGCGGTATTCCAAACGCAGGGTTTTTCGCCCCTCCTTGTTGCGATATATGTCTTCAGGTCGCGCCCGCTTTGCCACCTCGGCCGCCCAGACAAGCAGGGCGTGAGGACTGCGCGCCCGGGCCAGCTCGCCATAGGACGACAGGGCGGTGGCGAGATAGTAATCAGTCATCGACCCTCCCCTGTTTGCGCCGGATCACCTGTTCGATCAGCTCGACACCCACACTGTGCAGCGAGTACAGGTCCTCCTTTGCAGCATAGCCCAGGCCCCGGTTGCGGCACTGCTCCCGGAAACCGCCATCGAGCATGCGGGCGAGGGCGGCATCGAGATCGGCCTGGCTGAAAGGCTCCGGCAAAACCAGTCCGGCCCCGGCGGTCTCGATGTGGTCGGCATAACCACAAGCCCCGGTAACCACCACCGGCAGACCGGCCACCAGCGCTTCGAGCAGAACTATCCCCGCCGCCTCGCTGCGCGCGGGATGTACCAGTACATCCGCCGCCAGCATCAAATCGGCAATATCCTCACGGCCGCCGAGAAAGGTCACCTCCCGCTGCACCTGCTGGCGCCTGGCCAGCAGGCTGAAGCGGCCCGCGCCATCCTGGCCCGCCACCAGCAGGCGAAACCTGCGCGTGGGATACGCGGTCCGCAAATAGGCAAGGCCGCGAATCGCCCGGTCCAGGCCCTTGGTGATAAAACCGGAACCCACCAGCAGCAGGGTATGCACATCGTGAGTAAGGCCCAGCTGGTGACGGGCGCCGGCGCGACGGGAGACAGCGTCCGGCGGACGCCGCCGATCCGGCGCCACACCGGGAGGCAACAGGTGCATGCGCGCCGGCGGCGTGTGGTAGTGGCGCTCGAACTTGCGCTGTTCGCTGGCGGATATAAGCAAAATTTCTGTGCTGGCGGCGGGATCGAACACCGCCCTTTCCCAGGCGGCAAAGTGACGGAAGCGCCAGCCCAGGCGGTAAAACAGTCCCCTGCCCCACAGCGCCTTGTCGAGAAAACAGGGATCCGCAGCGTAATAGACATCCAGCCCCGGCATCTTGTTGAAGCCGATCACGCCATCCACCGGCGCCGCCGCCAGCTCTGCCTGCGCCCACTCGAGAAAGTGCTGGTTGCGCCGTACATTGCTGCCGGTAAAACCGGGCGCCAGCCGCAATTCGACCCCCGGCAGCTGCTCACCCTGCCAGCAAGTGCAATACACCCGGCAGTGGTGGCCACGCTGCTGCAACAGTACGACAAACCGCGCGAAATCACGCTGCAGCCCGCCGTAGGGAAAATACTTGTAGAGCAGGAAAGCCAGGTGCATCTCAAGCTGCTCCTGCCAGGGCCGCCTGCCACGACTGCCAGGCAGCTGGCGGCGTGATGGCCTGCATGAGGGTGAGCGGGTCGGTGATATCACCTCCCGCCAGCGGTGACTGCAAATGCACCTGGTTAAGACCGTAGGTACCGATGAGGCGGGTACTGGTGGGACCGTACAGCGAAACGGTGGGCACCGACAGGGCGGCGGCAAGGTGGCCGAGCCCGGTGTCCACCGCCACCGCGCCGGCTGCACCCAGCAACATGCCCGCGAGCTCCCGCAGCGTCAGGCTGGGCATTACCTCGGCGTTGTCACAGTCCCGGGCAATGCGCCGGGCCCGCTGGTGTTCCTCTTCGTTGCCCCAGGGCAGCCACACCCGGTAACCCGCCGCCTCGGCCAGCGCCGCCAGCGCGACCCAGCGGCACTCGGGCCAGAGCTTTTCCGCGCGGGCGGTGCCGTGAAAAAAGAGCAGTCCCCGCGGCAATTGCGTCACAGGTGCCACGTCACCGCCCAGACCATAGCTGCCCGGGCCCCGTGGCAGCGGATAGTCGAGCGCGCTGGCGAACAGGGTGCGGGTGCGCTCGACCGCATGCATATCCCGCGGCACTCCGATCGGGTGATCATAGGCCAGCGCTGCCAGGCGCTCCCGGGCGCTGGCCCTGTCCATGCCATAGCGCGGCGCCGCGACCAGGCGCGCAATGAGCGCGCTTTTCAGCAACCCCTGGGCGTCGATAACCGCATCGTAACGCCGCTGCCGCAGCGCCGCCCGGGCATCGCGCCACTCGGGGCCGGTAAAGTCCCTGACCGGGTGTTTGCGCCAGCGCCGCAGGGCCACCGGAATTACCCGGTCCACGGCGCGGTGCCAGGCGGGAATTTCGGCGAAGGCCTCCTCCACCACCCAATCAAAGCTGATACCCGGCAGGGCGACTGCCGCATCCTCCAGTGCCGGCAGGGTGTGAATGACATCCCCCAGGGATGACAGCTTTACCACCAGCACCCTCAACCGGACACGCCCCCCGCCAGCAGCGCTTCCAACTCGCCGGCCACCCGCTCCATCGGCGTGTAGCGCATGCAGCGGTGATGGCCCAGCGGGCACTCCCGCTGGAAACAGGGCGCGCACTCGATATCGCTGGCGACGATCGCGGCATTGTCGTTGAGGGGTGGGGTAAAGCCCGGAGAGGTGGCACCGTAGATCACCACCAGCGGCCGCGCCAGCGCGGCGGCGATATGCATCAGGCCCGAATCATTGCTCACCACCGCCGTCGCCAGCCAGAGCAGGTCCACCGCCTCGGCCAGCTGCGTGCGCCCGGCGAGATCGATGCAGTCCCGGTGCTGGCCGCAGTGTGCGCGGATCGCGGCAGTGACCGGCTGGTCGTTGGCGGAACCGAACAGCGCCACCTGCCAGCCACGCTCGATGTAGCGCAATGCCAGCTCGCCGAAATAGTCGGCCGGCCAGCGCTTGGCGCCGCCGAATTCGGCGCCGGGGCAAAGCGCCAGCAGGGGGCGATCTGCCGCGATGCCCGCCCGCTCCCGACAGCGCCCGGCCTGGTCGGCATCAACCGCCAACCGCGGTTGCGGCAGTTGCGCCGGCACAGGCTCACCGGGCGCCTGCGCCAGGGCAACAAAACGCTGCACCATCAGCGGCAACGCCTGTTCGTCCAGCAGGCGCAGGTCGTTGACCAGGCCATAGCGCATCTCGCCGCGCCAGCCGGTGCGGCGCGGGATAGCGGCAATTGCCGGTACCAAGGCGGATTTAAGGGAATTGGGCAACAGCAGCGCCTGGTCATACTGGCGCAACCGCAGCTCCCGACCGAGGCGCCAGCGACGGCCCAGGCCCAGCTCGCCGTGGCCTACCGGCATGACAATAGCGCTGCGAACCTCCGGCATTCGCTGCAGCAGGGGCTGGCTCCAGGCCGGCGCCAGCACATCGATGGCCACACCCGGTCGGGTCTGCCACAGGTAGCGATAGAGCACCTGCGACATCACCATGTCGCCGACCCAGGAAGGACCGATGACGAGAATATTCCGGGCGCCGGTGTTCATCTCGAACAGCCCTGGCACGGCCCGCCGAGGGCGTACCGCGAAAGACGGGGGCAAGTACGCGGCCATTGCCGCGCGCTGCCGGCGCGGGGCGCTATCAGGCCAACGGCTCCAGCCACTGGCTGTCAAAGGCGCGATCGGCCTGAAACATTAAGTTACTCCTGCTGTTTTATTGCCGCTTCATTGGTCGGTGGTAAAGCGGCGGCGAACAGTTGCTGCCAGGCGGCGGTGACGGCGGCCCGCTGGTCGACAAAACGCTCCGCCGGCACGATGCCCGGCTGCTGTTGCAAGGAAAGTTGGTGGGCAGCGGAGCGGTAGGCGATGTAGGCCTCCGTCAGCGCCTCGCACTGCCGCTGCTCGAATAATCCTTCCCGGCCGAGCGTCTCGAGAATGCGCACATTATCGGACCAGCGCGCCAGTCCCGGCAGGCGGTGAGCCCACGCCAGCACGGCGTATTGCACCATAAATTCAATATCGACGATACCACCTGTGCCCTGTTTGAGATCGAATTCGCCCCGTTCCCCGGACCCCGGGGTCAGCAGGTGCGCACGCATCTTGTCACGCATCTCCCGCACTTCCGCGGCCAGTGTCAGCTCGTCACGCGGCAGGCACAGGATGCGGGTCCGCTCCGCCGCAACGCGCTCCGCCACACTCGGATCGCCCGCCACGAAGCGCGCCCGCACCAGCGCCTGGTGCTCCCAGGTCCAGGCCGACTCCTGCTGGTAGCTGGCAAAACCCTGCACCGTCGCCACCAGCAGGCCCGAGTTCCCCGAGGGCCGCAGACGCATATCCACCTCATACAGCTGACCCATATTCATCCGGGTTTCGAGAATGTGGATCATGCGCTGGCCGAGCCGGGTATAAAACACCGTATTGTCAATACTGCGCTCGCCGTCGGTCACGCCCTGGTCGGTGCTGTCGGAAATAAACACCAGGTCGAGATCGGAGCCATAGCCCAGCTCGATACCGCCCAGCTTGCCATAGCCGAATACAGCAAAACCGCTGCCCGTACCGGGCCGCTGCGGCGCGCCGTACTTGCTGGTCAGGTCCGCCCAGGCCACCGCCAGCACCTGCTCCAGAATGACCTCGGCAATCCAGGTGAGCTTGTCGCTGACCTGCATCAGCGGCAGGCGGCCGACCAGTTCGCTGGCGGCTACCCGCAGCACATGGGAGGCCTTGAAATAGCGCAGCGCGTCCATCTGCGCTTCCAGGTCATCCGGCGCCAGCCGCGCCACCTGCTGGCGCAGCTCGCTTTCCAGCGCGCCCTTGTCCGGCGCCGTGTACAGGCTGGCGCGGTCGAGCAATTCATCCAGCAACACCGGCTGGCGTGCCAGTTGCTCCGCGATCCAGGGGCTGGCGCCGCACAGGGCCACCAGCTCCGCCATCGCCGGCGGGTTTTCCAGTAGCAGCACGAGATAGGCGCTGCGCCGCACCACCGCCACCACCAGCGGCAAAACCCGCGCCAGGGCGAGGTCGGGGTCTTCCGCCTCGGCGCAGGCGCGCAGCAATTGTGGCATAAACTGGTCGAGCCGCTCGCGCCCCTCCGCCTGCAGTGTGAGTACCCGACCGCTCTGCCGCAGTTCCTGCAGGGCCTGCAGGCTTTGCTCGGGCTGGCGGTAACCCAGGCCGGACAATGCTTCGGAGCACAGCGACTCGCCCCACAGGGGCAGTTCGTCACCCTCTGCCGTGGCATCATCCTCATCGGGAGCGGCGATCAGGTCATTGAAATGGCCCGCCACCAGCGCGCGGTGTCCTTCGAGCGCCGCCAGGTAGTCCTGCCAGCCGGCACAGCCCATCACCGTCGCCATAGCCTGCCGCGCCAGGTCGTCCCGAGGCAGTGCCTGGGTCTGTTTATCCTGGTAGCCCTGGATGGCGTGCTCACTGTCGCGCAGGAACAGGTAGGCACTGCGCAATTCCGCCACCGCCTGCGCGGGCAGGCAGCCCAGCTCGGCGCACTCGCGCAACACGGGCAGCAGTTCCCGCTGCTGCAGGCCCAGGTCGCGGCCACCGCGAATCAACTGGAAACACTGGGCGATAAATTCGACCTCGCGGATACCGCCGTGCCCCAGTTTCACATTGTCCTGCAGGCCGCGGCGCCGCACCTCGGCGCTGATCATCTGCTTCATGCCGCGCAGGCTCTCGATCACACCGAAGTCCACGTAGCGGCGAAACACGAAGGGCCGCAACGCTGCCATCAACTCCGCCGCACGCGCCGGCTCGCCGGTAACCGGCCGCGCCTTGATCAGGGCATAGCGCTCCCAGTCCCGCCCCTGGTCCTGGTAGTACTCTTCCAGGGCGGCGAAATTGTGTACCAGCGCGCCGCTCTCGCCATAGGGCCGCAGGCGCATATCCACCCGGAACACAAAGCCCTCGGCCGTCACCTGGTCCAGTGCGCTGATGACGGCACGACCCACCCGGGTAAAAAATTCCTCATTGCTGAGGGGTTTGGTCTCGCTGTCGGTCTCGCCTGCCTCGGGGTAAGCAAATATGAGGTCGATATCCGATGACACATTCAGTTCCCGCGCCCCCAGCTTGCCCATCGCCAGCACGATGAGCTGCTGGCGCCGACCACTCACGCGCCCGCGCGGCACGCCAAAGCGCTGCTCCAGCGCGGCCTGGCAGCTTTCCAGCGCCTCGGCGATACAGGCCTCCGCCAGCAGCGAGGTATCGCGCACCGTTTCAAGGGTGTCCGCCAGGCGACAAAAATCGCGCCATATAATTCGCAGCATGTGCCGCTGGCGATAGCGTCGGAGCACCGCGCCCGGTTCCGTATCGCCGCGGCTCAACTGTCGGCGCAGCCCGGCGCGAAAGGCATTCTCCTCCAGGGTCTCCTGCAGCTCCCCGCCGACCAACAACTCCAGCAGCAGGGCGGGCTGGCGTCGACACAGTTCGGCCACGAACGGGCTGCAGGCCAGCACCCGCGGCAACTGGCTGGCGACAGGCTCGGCGGCCACTGCTGCCGCCAGCCCGTCACCCAACGGCGCCGGCGCACGCTCCAGGATATGTTCCCATGCCGTGCGGGCGACAGCGCCCAGGGCCGGGGGTAAGTGCGTAAGATCAGCTTGCATCGTAATTGAAATTTCCCGGTTGGCAGTAGGGCTCAGGCATCCAGCAGCGGCGCGACCCGCATCACCTCTTCGATGGTGGTTTCGCCACGAGCGACACGCATCGCGCCACTCAGGCGCAGGGTGTGCATGCCCTCGGACATGGCGACCTGGCGGATTTTGGCGGTTTCCAGTTGCGGGGTGATGTGCGGCTGGACCGCCGGGCTGTTGACCAGCACCTCGTAGATACCCTGGCGCCCCATATAACCGGTGTTGCGACAGAGCTTGCAGCCCACGGGCCGGGCCACCTGCTGTGGCGCCTCAATCTCCCAGGGCTGGGTCAGCTCGCGCCAGGCCGCCGGGTCGAGCGGCGTGAGGGTTTTGCAGCTCGGGCACAGTATGCGCACCAGGCGCTGCGACATCACGCCCCGCACGGTAGCCCTGATAAGGTAGGCGGGCACTCCCAGCTCCAGCAGGCGCGAGATGGAGGAGGGTGAATCGTTGGTGTGCAGGGTGGAGAGCACCAGGTGGCCGGTGAGTGCCGCCTGCACCGCCATATTGGCCGTTTCCAGGTCGCGGATTTCGCCCACCATGATGATATCCGGGTCCTGCCGCATCAGGGCGCGCACTCCCGAGGAAAAATCCAGGTTGATACTGTGGTTCACCTGCATCTGGTTGAAGGCGCCCTCGACCATCTCGATCGGGTCCTCGATGGTGCAGACATTCACCTCCGCCGTGGCCAGCTGGCGCAGGGTGGAGTAAAGCGTGGTGGTCTTGCCAGAGCCGGTCGGCCCCGTCACCAGAACGATGCCGTTGCCCTGGCCCGTCATGCGATGCCAGCGCGCGAGGTCCTCGTCCGCCAGGCCCAACTGCTCGAAGGTTTTTTGCAACACGTCCGGGTCGAATATCCGCATCACCAGTTTTTCGCCAAAAGCGGTGGGCAGGGTGGCCAGGCGCAGTTCCACCTCGTTACCCTCGGGTGTGCGTGTTTTCAGGCGGCCGTCCTGAGGCCGGCGCTTTTCCGCCACATCCATGCGGCCGAGGATCTTGATGCGGCTGGTTACCGCCGCGCACACCTGCTGGGGCAACTCGTAGACACTGTGCAATACCCCGTCGATGCGGAACCTCACTTTGCCGACATCGCGCCTTGGCTCGATATGGATATCGCTGGCGCGCTGCTCGAACGCGTATTGCAACAACCAGTCGACAATATTGACGATGTGCTGGTCGTTGGCATCGGGCTCCTTCATCGAGCCCAACTCCAGCATCTGCTCGAGGTTGGTCACCCCGGGGCCGACGTCAGCCCTGTCGGCGCCACGGGCCCGGTTTACCGAGCCGGCCATGGTGTAAAACTCGGCGGTGTGACGGGCAATGAGCCGGGGATCGGTCAACACCCGGCGTACGCGCTTGCGCAGCACGTGCTCCAGGTTGCTTTCCCAGGACTTGATGTAAGGTTCGCTGCTGGCGATCACCACCTCCTTGTCGTTGACCTCCACCGCCAGGATGCGGTGGCGCTCGGCGAAGGCCCGGGACATGACCTCGGCGACGGCGGTGACGTTGATCCTGAGCGGGTCGATCTGGTAGACCGCCTGGTCCACTTTTTCCCCCAGCCACGCCAGCAGGCTGTCCATATCAAAGGTATGGCCCGGGTGGGCGGTATCGGCCAGCTTCTGCTCGGCCAGGAAGACCAGCGGGTGCACCCTCACCACGGCGGTTTTCACCACCCGGGCGGTGTCCGCGACGCTGAGCCTGCCGTCGGCGTTCAGCTCCCGTGCCAGGGTCACCAGATCCAGGCGGTGCTCCATCAACTGCTCGCCAAAATTACTCGCCATAGTTCAACCCACGCGCAATAAATCCAGACCAAATCATGCTAACACACCCCCCGCCACTCGCCCGTTTGATTTCCATCATTACCGCAACAACGGCGCGATAAAAATTATGCCGACTTTATGACAACTGCCGGATTTGCCCCTACACTAGCGGCGGCAGGCGTCCACCACCCAGGGAGTTCTTCAATGGCAGGCTCAAATATCCTCGGCAACCTGTTCGGCCGCTCCCCCATCGGCCCGATCCAGGAGCATATGCAGATCGCCAACCAGGCCGCCCAACTGCTGCCGGACCTGGTTCGCGCCACCGCCGCCGACGACTGGGATACCGCCCGGGAGCTGCACAAACAAATCGAGCAGGCCGAACGGGCGGCCGACAAGCTCAAGCGATCAGTGCGCCGCCATTTACCCAAGAGCCTGTTCCTGCCGGTACCCCGCTCGGACCTGCTCGGCCTGGTCAGCATGCAGGACAGCGTGGCCAACACGGCGCGGGATATCGCCGTCATCATCATGGGCCGCACCATGCGCTTCCCCGAGGCGATACAGGAAAGCGTACTGGAATATGTCGAGGCCTGTACCGCAACCTGCAGCCAGGCGCTGCTGGCCATCCAGGAACTGGACGAGTTGCTGGAGGTGGGCTTCAGCGGGCGCGAGGTCAAACGGGTGGAAGCCATGTTGAAACTGCTCGACAAAATGGAGCGGCGCACCGACAAAATGGCCATCGACCTACGCGGTAAGTTATTCAGGATGGAGAGCGAACTGCCGCCGGTCGACGTGATGTTCTACTACCGCGTGCTGTCGCTGATGGGCTCGCTGGCGGACGAAGCGGAAGCTGTGGGCGACCGCCTGCAGGTCCTGATGGCCAAATAGGAAGCGTGTCATGGATATTATCGCCCAGCACGGCACACTGTTCCTGGCCCTGGCCTGTCTGTTCGGCTTTTTCATGGCCTGGGGCATCGGTGCCAACGATGTCGCCAATGCCATGGGAACCTCGGTCGGTTCCCGCGCGCTCACCATCACCCAGGCGATTCTTATCGCCATGGTGTTCGAATTCCTGGGCGCCTACCTGGCGGGGGGCGAGGTCACCTCCACCATACGCAAGGGCATTATCGACGCCGAGGTCATGGCGGGGCAGCCCGAGCTGATGGTGTACGGCATGTTGTCGGCGCTGCTGGCGGCGGCCACCTGGCTGCTGATTGCCAGCATGCAGGGCTGGCCGGTGTCGACCACCCACTCCATCGTCGGCGCTATCGTCGGTTTCGCCGCGGTGGGGATATCGGTCGATGCCATCCACTGGGACAAGGTGTTGAATATCATGGCGAGCTGGGTCGTATCGCCCGTTATCGCCGGCACTGTCTCCTACTGCCTCTTCATGAGCGTCAAGTACCTGATTCTGGATACCGATGACCCCTTCCACCGGGCCAAACGGATCATCCCGGTGTATATGTGGCTGGTGGGTTTCATGATCGCCATGGTGACCCTGTTGAAGGGGCTGACACACGTCGGGGTCAAGCTGGACATGGGCCTGGACAGCGAATTTGGCAACGCCGCGCTGGCATCCGCGCTGATCGGCCTGCTCGTGGCGGGGTTCGGCTCGCTGCTGATGCGGCGCATCAAGGAAGTGCACAACCCGCAGAATCGCTTCTACAGTGTGGAGCGGGTCTTCGCCGTGCTGATGGTGTTTACCGCCTGCTCCATGGCGTTCGCCCACGGTTCCAACGACGTGGCCAACGCGGTCGGGCCGCTGGCGGCGGTAGCCAGTACCGTGCAGTCCGGCGGGGTTATCTCCGCGAAAGCGGCCATGCCCTGGTGGATACTGATGGTGGGCGCGGTGGGAATTGTTGTCGGCCTGGCCACCTACGGCTGGCGGGTGATTGCCACGGTGGGCCGCAAAATCACCGAACTGACTCCCAGCCGGGGCTTCGCCGCCGAACTCGGGGCCGCGGGCACAGTCGTTATCGCCTCTGCCACCGGCCTGCCCATCTCCACCACCCACACCCTGGTGGGTGCGGTGTTGGGGGTCGGTTTCGCCCGGGGTATCGCTGCCCTCAACGCCCGGGTGATCGGCTCCATCTTCATGTCGTGGCTGATAACCCTGCCCGCCGGGGCCGGGCTGGCAATCCTGTTTTTCTTTATTTTCAAGGCCATATTTGGCTTTTAGCCGGCTCCAGGGATCCCCATGCCCCATTCCAGCAAGCTGATCATCCAACAACTGCGGCAACTGGTCGCGACACCCTCTGTCAGCTCCACCGACCCCCATTGGGACCAGGGCAATCGCGCGGTGATCGACCTGCTGGCGGGCTGGCTGTCCGACCTGGGCTTTCGCACCGAAATACAGGCGGTGTCGGCGGATGGCAGCAAGGCCAACCTGATCGCCACCCTGGGCAGCGGTCCCGGGGGCCTGGTGCTGGCCGGGCACACCGATACCGTGCCATTTGACGAGGGCCGCTGGCAGAGTGACCCGCTGGCACTGAGCGAGCGCAGCCACCGGCTCTATGGCCTGGGCAGCACCGACATGAAGGGTTTTTTCCCGCTGGCCATCGCCGCCGCCACGGCGTTTGCACACACCACCTTGCAACAACCGCTGATCCTGCTGGCCACTGCTGACGAGGAGAGCTCCATGAACGGCGCGCGGGCGCTGGCCGCCGCCGGCCGGCCGAAGGCCCGCGCCGCCATAATCGGCGAGCCGACCTCACTGGTACCGGTGCGGATGCACAAGGGCATCATGATGGAGGCAGTGCGCGTCACCGGGCGCGCGGGTCACTCCTCCAACCCGGCGCTCGGCAACAGTGCCCTGGAGGGCATGCACGCGGTGATGGGCGATCTCATGAGTTATCGCGCCGGGCTGCGCGAGCGCTTCAGCAACGAGCTGTTCACCGTGGCCACCCCCACCCTGAACCTCGGCTGCGTGCACGGCGGCGACAGTCCCAACCGCATCTGCGGCCGGGCGGAACTGCATTTCGACCTGCGCATGACGCCGGGCGGCGACAATGAGACCCTGCGCGGGGAAATCGCCGAGCGGCTGGCGGGCATTGCCCGGCAGCACGACCTCGAAATCGAATTGCGCTCACTGGTCCACGATATCGCGCCCTTCGAGCAGGCCGCCGACAGCGAGCTGGTGCGCCTGACCGAGCGCCTGACCGGACATCCGGCCGAGGCCGTGTCCTTCGCCACCGAGGCGCCGTTCCTGCAGTCGCTGGGCATGGAGACCATCGTCATGGGCCCCGGCTCCATCGACCGGGCCCACCAGCCTGACGAATACCTGGAGTTGGACCAGATCGGGCCCTGCATCGCCCTGCTGCAGCAGTGTATCCGCCACTACTGCCTGTAACCGCGCCAGGCAGGCCTGTGCATTATTGCCATTAGGTAATCCGGCCCGCTTTGGGTACTCTTAATAACCTTCTATTTATCAATAGCTTGGAAGATATAGTGACAACGTCTGGCCCGGCCAACATCCGCTGGTTGCGGAACACCGCACCCTACATCAACGCGCACCGGGGCAAAACCTTCGTGCTGATGCTGGGGGGCGAGGTTGCGCAACATGAAAACTTCGCAAATATCTTCCAGGATATCGCGCTGCTCAACAGTCTCGGCGTCCGCCTCGTGCTGGTGCACGGCTCGCGACCCCAGATCGCCCAGCGACTGGAACGGGCGGCCCTGGCCACCAGCTTCCACGATGGCATGCGCATCACCGATACCGCCACCCTGGAGCACGTCAAAGACGCCGCCGGCTCCGTGCGGGCCCAGGTGGAAGCGCTGTTGTCCATGGGACTGCCTAACTCCCCCATGCAGGGCTCACGGATCCGGGTGTGCTCCGGCAATTTCGTTATCGCCAGGCCGATCGGGGTGGTCGGCGGCGTCGACTTCCACCACACCGGCAAAGTGCGCCGGATCGATGTCGCCGGCATCCGCCGCCAGCTGGAAGAGGGTTCCATCGTGCTGCTCTCGCCACTGGGCTATTCCCCCACCGGCGAAATCTTCAGCCTGGGCCTGGAGGACATCGCGGTGCAGTGTGCCTCCGCGATCGGCGCCGACAAGCTGATCATGTTCAGCGAGAACGAGGGCATCTGCGACGCCACCGGCAGGCTCATCCGGCAGTGCACTGTCGGCGAGGCCGCAGCGCTCGAAGTTCCCGACCCGGACCAGGCCACCCTGCTGCACGCCGCCAGGGCCGCCTGCGCGGCGGGCGTGCCGCGCAGCCACATCATCAGCTATGGCAATGACTGCGCCCTGCTCCAGGAGCTGTTCACCCACGATGGCAGCGGGACCCTGGTAGCCAACGACAACTACGAGCAGGCACGGGAGGCCAACATCGACGATGTCGGTGGCATCCTGGAACTGATCCAGCCGCTGGAGCAACAGGGGGTGCTGGTAAAACGCTCCCGCGAGCTGCTGGAGACAGAGATCAAGCAGTTCAGGTTGCTCGAACGCGATCGCCGCATTATCGCCTGCGCCGCGCTGTACCCGTTCCCCGAGGAGGGCTGCGGGGAGATCGCCTGCATCGTGTCACACCCGGATTACCGGGGAGGCCAGCGTGGCCAGCGCTTGCTGAAGGAGCTGGAGCTGGAGGCCCGACGCCAGGGTCTGGACCGGGTATTCGTGCTCACCACCCAGACCGCCCACTGGTTTATCGAGCAGGGCTTTGTCGAGAGCTCCCGCGATGACCTGCCGGACAGGAAACAGTCCCTGTACAATCTGCAGCGCAATTCAAAGGTGTTCTTCAAGACGCTCTAGCTGTGCTGACCCGGCCGGGGGCTCACAGCGCGGCCGCTGCGTGGATTCGGTGCGGATGACCCTGGCCAGCGGGTTCGACCGGTAGCCGGCAGAAATTTGCGGGTTAAATGCCCGCGCTTTTTTGCTATCCTTCCCTCCCCCTTTTTGACCCATGGGTGACCCGCGCAAGCGGTCCCCGGGCACGGAAAAAAACAATGCCAGACTATCGCTCCAAAACCTCTACCCACGGCCGCAATATGGCCGGCGCCCGCGCCCTGTGGCGCGCCACCGGTATGAAAGACGGGGACTTCGGCAAGCCCATCATCGCCGTCGTCAACTCATTTACCCAGTTCGTGCCGGGACACGTACACCTCAAGGACCTGGGCCAGCTCGTGGCGCGGGAAATCGAGGCCGCCGGCGGGGTGGCCAAGGAGTTCAACACGATCGCGGTAGACGATGGCATCGCCATGGGTCACGACGGCATGCTGTACAGCCTGCCCTCCCGGGACATCATTTCCGACTCGGTGGAATACATGGTAAACGCCCACTGCGCCGACGCCATGGTCTGCATCTCCAACTGCGACAAGATCACCCCCGGCATGCTCAATGCCGCCATGCGCCTGAATATCCCCGTGGTGTTCGTATCGGGCGGGCCGATGGAAGCGGGCAAGACCAAGCTCTCCGAGCACAAGCTGGACCTGGTGGACGCCATGGTGATCGCGGTGGACGACTCCGCCAGCGACGAGAAAGTGGCTGAATACGAGCGCTCCGCCTGCCCCACCTGCGGCTCCTGCTCCGGTATGTTCACCGCCAACTCCATGAACTGCCTCACCGAGGCGCTGGGACTCAGCCTGCCGGGCAACGGCTCCACCCTCGCCACCCACGCTGACCGGGAGCAACTGTTTTTGCGGGCCGGACGCCTGGTGGTGGAGTTGTGCGAGCGCTACTATCGCCAGGGGGACGAGTCGGTGCTGCCGCGCAATGTCGGCAGTTTCAAGGCCTTCGAGAACGCCATGTGCCTGGATATCGCCATGGGCGGCTCCACCAATACCATCCTGCACCTGCTGGCGGCCGCCCAGGAAGCCGAGCTCGATTTCACTCTCGCCGATATCGACCGCCTGTCGCGCAAGGTGCCACAGCTGTGCAAGGTGGCGCCCAACACGCCGCTGTACCACATGGAAGACGTACACCGGGCCGGCGGCATCATGGGCATTCTCGGTGAGCTCGACCGCGCCGGCCTGCTGCACACGGATTGCCCGACGGTGCACAGCGCGAGCATGAAGGAGGCGCTGGCCAAATGGGACATCGTGCAAACCGGCGATGCCGCTGTGCATAAATTCTACAGCGCCGGCCCCGCCGGTATTCCCACCCAGACCGCTTTCAGCCAGGACACCCGCTGGCCCAGCCTCGACAGCGACCGGCAGTCCGGGTGTATCCGCGCGCTGGCCAACGCCTACTCCACCGAGGGCGGGCTGGCGGTGCTGTTTGGCAATATCGCCGAGGATGGCTGCGTGGTGAAGACCTCCGGGGTGGACGAAAGCATCCTGGTATTTTCCGGCCCGGCCCATATCTGCGAGAGCCAGGAGGCCGCGGTCGACGACATCCTTAATGACCGGGTCAAACCCGGCGACGTGGTAATCATCCGCTACGAGGGGCCCCGCGGTGGCCCCGGCATGCAGGAGATGCTCTACCCTACCAGCTACCTGAAATCGAAGGGCCTGGGCAAGGTTTGCGCACTGTTGACCGACGGTCGCTTCTCCGGGGGCACCTCGGGCCTGTCCATCGGTCACGCCTCGCCGGAAGCGGCTGCCGGCGGTGCTATCGCACTGGTTGAACAGGGCGATACCATTGAGATCGACATCCCCCGGCGCAGCATCAACGTGGCGCTGGGCGCGGACGAGTTGGCTGCCAGGCGGCAGGCCATGGAGGCCCGCGGCGATAACGCCTGGCGACCCGTCGCCGCGCGTCCGCGCAAGGTGACCGCTGCGCTGAAAGTCTACGCAAAGATGGTAACCAGCGCCGACAAGGGCGCCGTCAGGGATTTGTCACTGCTGGACTGAGAAGGCCCTGCGTCGGTTCACGCCCACCCCCCCTGGCGGGCGCCGGCACCCAATCCGCTCACCCCGACTTTGCCGGTGCAGGGGCGCCCTGGGCGATCAGTGTCTCGAGGTCTTCACGCAGGGCAGCCAGCTCAGCGCGCAGGTGTCTGTCCTGTTTTTCGGTACGCTCATTGAGCACATCGGCCACCGCCCCGAATACCACCTGCAGGTTGTGCTCATAGACCTGCCGGTAACGGGGCGATTGCGTCTCGCCCCTGCGGGCCAGGGCGTCGCGCACCCGCTGTTGCCAGCCCGGCTGGCGCTGCAGCATTACCGCAAGGCGATCGAGCCAGGCGGCGCGCTCGGCCAGCCAGGCAGCGTCGGAGCGCTCCAGCGCAGCACTGGCCAGGCGCAGGCGCTCGCGCTGCGCCGGCGTCAGTTTCCCCAGGTAATCCCGCAGGCTTTCGGCGAAGCTGTCATAGGTTTCCTCCCGGTACTCGGCTTCGGTCCGGGTGAGGTAGTCGTCTTCATACTCCTGTTGGCGCTCCCGCAGGTAGGCGAGGAACTCCTGTACCTGTGCTTCGGAGAGGTTCGCACCCAGTTCCAGCAGCCACTCGAGTGACTCCTTCTCCAGCCGCAGCCACGCCACCTCCATGTCATTGAATACAGCGGCCACCTCACTGGCGGTCACCGGCCGGTCCAGGTCTGCGTCAAGCTCGGCCAGCAGGGCCACGTAACGCGGCAGTTCCTGCTGGCGGTGCCAGCGCAGGAAGGGCTGCAGGGTCTGGTCCAGCAACTGTCTTTGCGGGCTGTCGAGGTCCACGTAGTCATCGACATACCAGGGCAGGATGGTATCAAGCCGATTGTAGACAAACGTGGTGCCGCTGCAGGCGGTGATTGCAACAAGCAGCGCGGCAAGAAGCGCCGCCCTGGCGCCGGCTCGCAGCCCGCGGTGCGCCTCGCGGATTCGCCCGCTTAACGCCATCGGGGCACCGTCCTTGTGCGCGGCTCCCGCGCCGGCAGCACGTCCCTGGCGATCTCAACCCGGTTGCGGCCATTGCTCTTGGCCAGGTAAAGGGCCGAGTCGGCAAGCCTGAACCAGTGATCGAGATCCGCCGCAGCAACCACCTCGGCGACGCCAATGCTGATTGTCATATTGCCCTCGGGCAGGATTCTGGATGTTTCCACCAGGGCCCGCAGCTCTTCGGCTACCCGCACCGCGCTGTCTATTTCGGTCTCCTGCAGCAGCACCACGAACTCCTCCCCGCCAAAACGACACAGGGTATCTACGGTGCGGATGCGGCCGGAGATCACCGCCACCAGCTGCTTGATCGCGGTATCGCCCATGCTGTGGCCATACTTGTCGTTGATACGCTTGAAAAAATCGATATCGATGAGCAGCATCGCGGCACAGCGACGGTAGCGTTGCCAGGAGTCGATGGCGCTGCGCGCTTTCTCTTCCAGGTAACGCCGGTTGTAGGCGCCGGTAAGTGGATCGGTAATGGCCATATCCCTGAGCCGGCGGGATTGCTCCGTTACTGCGAACACCAGCCAGGCACTGACCAGCCAGGTCACCGCCATGCTGAAGCTGAGCACAATGGCGGAGCTGAGATCGAAATGGATAAATATCACCGGCAGCGCCATTGCACCGGAGATCAGCCCTATCGCAAGGGAGCGGCGCGAGCGCAGTAACACCGGTAACCCTGCCATTAATGGATACAACCAGTAGACGCTGTAGCTCTGGCCCAGGCTCACGGCCAGCACGATCAACAATATGCCCAGGCCGAGCAACAAAGTCGGCGATAAAAAGGCCTGGCGGTCGCCGCCGAGCAACCGGATATTGATGAGCAGGGTAACCAGCAGCGCAAAACAGGCGAAGGCCATCACCGTCTGGTGCGTGACCATATTGTGCACAAGCATAGGCCCCAGCACCGCCACCAGTAACAGCAGGATATAGCGGTAGGCATCCCGACCCCGCTTGCGGACGGTATGGCTGTTCTCGCCCAATTCGCCATCGTTGCGCTGATATTCGAACTGCTCTGAAAACGCTGCTTTGAAATGCGCCCTGAGCCGTTGCCAGGAGGAGAATTTTATCGTGCGGCCCCCGCTTCCCATCTGCACGAGTGCCGGTTGGGAGAATCGTGTCAGTAGGGCTGTTTGTAACACAGATACCGGGCAAATTACACTTCCCGGCGGCACACTCACCCGTCGCAGAACGCCAACGGATCAGGCCGCGGCGTCCCTGTCCTGCGCCGCCTCCTTGTTGATCGCGCCGAGAATACCGTCCAGGGAGGCCTGGATGATATCGTGACTGCGCCCCACGCCGCAGTAGCGGTCGCCATTTACATTCAGCTGTATGTAACAGATCGCCTCGGCATCGGCACTGTGGCTGAGGGCGTGCTCGCTGTATTCCACCAGCACGATCTGCTTGCCGGTGAAGCGCTCCATGGCATCGACGAAAGCAGCGACCACACCGGTACCCGCGCCGGCCAGTTTGTGTAACGACGCGCCCTGGCGCAGTTCCGCCTGCAACTTGTCGGTACCCGCCTCCCGGTTCACCTGGTATTTTCCCAGGGCCCAGCGGCCGTCCTCGCCGGAGTAGGTCTGCTGGAACAATTGGTAGAGCTCGTCGGACCCCACCTCCGTCTCATGCACCTCGGCATAGGCCTGCACGGCCCGGCTGAAGTCGATCTGCAACCAGCGCGGCAATTGCAGGCCGAAATCACGCTCCAGCACATAGGCAATACCACCCTTTCCGGACTGGCTGTTGATACGAATCACTTCCTGGTATGACCTGCCAATATCTGCCGGGTCGATCGGCAGGTAGGCCACTTCCCAGGGCTTGGTGTCCTCGCGCCGGGCCAGGCACTTCTTGATCGCGTCCTGGTGGCTACCGGAAAAGGCGGTGAATACCAGCTCCCCCGCATAGGGATGGCGCGGGTGCACCGGCAGTTGCGTGCACTCCTTCACCGTCTGGATAATCTCGTCCATCTGGCCCAGGTTCAGGCGGGGGTCCACCCCCTGGCTGTAAAGGTTCATGGCCATGGTGACAATGTCCATGTTGCCGGTGCGCTCACCGTTGCCCATCAGCGTGCCCTCGACCCGGTCGGCACCGGCGAGCACTCCCAGCTCCGCCGCGGCGACAGCGCAACCCCGGTCGTTGTGGGTGTGCAGCGAGATCAGCAGGCTGTCGCGGTTGGCCACGTGATCACAAAACCACTCGATCTGGTCGGCGTACACATTGGGGGTGCTCATCTCCACCGTCGCCGGCAGATTGAGGATTACCGGCCGTGCCGGCGTCGGCTGCCAGACCGCCGTGACGGCGTCGCAGACCTCTACCGCAAACTCGAGCTCGGTGCCGGTGAAACTCTCCGGGGAGTACTCGAACACCCATTCCGTCTCCGGTTGCCGGGCAGCGCAGTCGCGTACCAGTTCCGCACCCTTGACCGCAATATCGACAATGCCCTGGCGATCGAGGGCGAATACCTGTTCCCGCTGTACCGTGGACGTGGAGTTATAGACGTGCACAATGGCGCGGCGCACGCCTTTGAGGGCATCGAAGGTTTTCTTGATCAGGTCGGCCCTGGCCTGGGTCAGCACTTGTATGGTGACATCGTCCGGAATACGGTCGTTCTCGATCAGTTCGCGCACGAACTCATAGTCATGGCCCGAGGCAGAGGGAAAGCCGACCTCGATTTCCTTGAACCCAATTTTTACCAGCTGGTCCCACAGGCGCGACTTCTGGCGCGTGGTCATGGGCTCGATCAGGGCCTGGTTGCCGTCGCGCAGATCGACGCTACACCAACGCGGCGCCGTCTCGATCACCCGGTCGGGCCAGCGGCGGCCCGCCATGGCAATGGGCTGGAAAGGTTGGTATTTGCGATGGTCGAAGTTGCTCATGTCGTCCTGCCTGTACTCGTCAGCCCGTCGGGGCGGTTGTTCGTCGGCCTCTCCAGGGCGGCTGCCCCGGCGTTTCTGCCCCTGCGGCAGAACCCCTGGTCGTCAACAGGCTGCTCACCTGTCCTGCACCCGGGCCCTCGTGGGGCGCTGGCAAGGGGGAGCCGGAACGGTAATTCCAGGTTCCCCCGCAGTCGCGACAGGGGAGTGATCAGCCTGGAGCCCAGTATAGGCGCCCGCGCATAGTGATAGATTGCAAATATTTCATTTTTATGCCGTATATTTGCAATAAATCACCAAATAAATAGACATATATAGTGATAATCATCTATTTTTTACCGAACTGTAACAATCCACCTATCGCCGCAGGGATCTTATGAAACTCGATCGCATTGACCGCCGTATTCTCGAGGCCATGCAACGCAATGGCCGCGTGAGCAACCTTGAATTGGCCGAACAGGTGGGCCTGTCGCCAACACCCTGTTCCCGCCGGGTCAAGCGACTGGAGGAGTCAGGCATTATCCGCCGCCATGTGACCCTGCTGAACCAGTCCATGCTGGGACTGAAACTGACCGCCTATATCGGCATCAGTATGGACCGGCACACCCCCGACCGGTTCGAGGCTTTCGAGGCGGAAGTGGCCCGCTATCCCGAGGTGATGGAGTGCTCGGTGGTCACCGGGCAGAGCTCGGATTACCTGCTCAAGGCAGTGGTGCCGGACATGGAGTACTACGAGAAATTCCTGCTCGGCAGGCTGACGCGGATTGCAGGCGTCACTGGCGTTCACTCCAGTTTCGAGTTGCGGCGAGTGGTACACCGCACCGAGTTGCCCCTGGATCACATCTCGGACCAGACAAGTTTGTAAGTACTTGCTGTCACACAATAGCCAGACCCGAAGCCAGATTTTGATCAAGGCCGAGTCGGGGCGTGGAGGTGTGGAAGCCGTCGAAACTGGCCCGACGGGCAGGCGCGAACAAATTCGTCAGTCCCGCTGGCCGGTTCGGGTCTTGCCGACAACCGCGCCCGTCCGCACTATAGCGCAGGCTGGAAAGACCCCTGGGAGTGGAAGGCATACATGAAAGACATGGCGGACAAGGTAGCGATAGTCACCGGCGGGGCCAGCGGCATGGGGCAGATTATCGCCCGCCGCCTGGCGGCCCAGGGCGCCCGGGTGGCGATCTTTGATGTCAATGACCAGGGCCTGCAGGCGACTGCCGCAGGATCTGAGCGCATAACCGCATTCCGCTGTGATATATCCCTGCTTGAGGAGGTCAATGCCAGGGTAGCGGAGGTGGCGGCGCAACTGGGCCCCATCGACCTGCTGGTCCACGCCGCCGCCCTGATGCCGAGCCACCTGCTTATTGACCATACCCATGAGGGCATGGAAAAGCTGTTTCGCATCAATTACTTCGGCACCACCTACATGGTGCGGGCGGTGCTGCCCGCCATGCTGGCGCGCAAGACCGGGCGCATTGTGGCGTTTGGCTCCATCGCCGGCATCGCACTGGTGCCCAAGATGGGCGCCTATTGCGCCACCAAGGCCGCGGTCAACGCCTACATGGAGGTATTGCAAAACGAAATTCGCGATTCCGGCGTGCGCGCCCACCTGGTCTGTCCTCCGGCAGTCAACACCGCCCTGATCGACCAGTCACTGGCGACAGACAGCCCGCGCAGCATTATCGAAGCGCGCAAGAGCGGCCGCCTGGCAGACCCCGAGAAAATTGTCAGCGCCATTGAAAAGGGCGTCGCAAAGGACAGGGATATCATCTACCCCGGCGAGGCCAGGTTACTCTACCTGTGGCGCGCCCTCTTGCCCCGCCTGTGGTGGAAGACGGTCATGCATTTCGAGAAGTAGCGCCGTCGGTGCGCCCCGCTTTGCATAATACCGGGCCATGGGCTAGCATCGCCGCCCCATGGCCAAGCGACTTCTAGATCCCGACTCTCCCTGGTTGCTGGCCCTGCTCGCAGCGCTGGTAGCGCTCGGTCCGCTCAGTGTCGATATGTACCTGCCCGCCATGCCCGCGATGATGCGGGACTTCGGCACCGACATCAGCCAGATGCACCTGACTCTCAGCAGTTACCTGACCGGTTTCGCCCTGTTTCACCTGGCCTGCGGACCGCTGGCGGACCGCTTCGGCCGCAAGCCGATCCTGCTCGGCGGTACCCTGCTGTTCGTAGCGGCCTGCGTGGGGTGCAGCCGGTCGGACACGGTCGGCGAGATGCTGCTGTTCAGGTTCCTGCAGGGCATCGGCGCCTGCGTGGGTCCCACCCTCGCGCGCACCGTGGCGCGGGATGTCTTCGGCCCCACCGGGGCGGCGCGCGCGCTTTCCCTGATCGCCATGCTGATGGCGCTGGCGCCCGCCGTGGCCCCCACTCTGGGGGGCGTGCTGTTGCTGGTATTGCCCTGGGAGAGCGTGTTTATCTTCCTGGGGGTGTACGCGGCGACGATGATTATCCTGATCCAGGTCTTCCTGCCGGAATCTCTGCCGGCGGTGCAGAGCCTGCATCCCCGGGTTATCGCGCGCAATTACGGTGAGCTACTGGTCGATCCGTTTTTCCTTACCGTTACCGTGACCAGCGGCCTGGTGTACGCCGGCCTGATCATCTACCTCGCGTCCTCGAGTTTTATTTACATCGAGATGCTCGGCGTGCCGCCGCAGTATTTCGGGCTTGTCTTCCTCGGTTCGGTTGCAGGCTACATGGCAGGCAGCGCGCTTAGCGCCCGGCTTTCGCGACGTCACGATTCGGAGCGGATCATGCGCCTGGGGGTCATCCTGGCCATGCTGGCGAGCTGTTTGTTGCTGGCCTGCTCCCGCGCCTGGCCTGCCAGCGTGCTCGCCCTGATGCTGCCGATGATGCTCTACTCGATCGCCATGGGCCTGGTGCTCCCCCACGCCATGGCCATCGCCCTGCGACCCTTCGCGCATATTGCGGGCACCGCGTCCGCCCTGCTGGGTTTCATCCAGATGTCCCTGTCCGCCGGCGCCAGCGCACTGACCGGCCAGTTCCTCACCACCACGCCCCAGCCAATGGTCTGGATATTACTGGCTATTTCGGCCTGCAGCCTCGTGCTTGGCCTGCGTGCGCACAGTCTCTACATGCGCACAAAGCCCTGACCGATCAGCGGGGCTGTGGCATACTCGTGCCGAGTTTTTCCGGAGAATATCCAGTGCACACCGCATCTGATGTCACCCAGCTGATCGGCAACACGCCCCTGCTTCACCTCAAGCAGGTGTCGGAGCAAACCGGTTGCACCATCCTCGGCAAGGCCGAATTCCTGAACCCCGGCGGCTCGGTAAAAGACCGGACGGCGCTCGGCATTATTCGCGCGGCGGAGGCATCGGGGGAACTGCGCCCGGGGGGCCGCATAGTTGAAGGCACCGCGGGCAATACCGGTATCGGCCTCACCCTGCTGGCCAATGCGCTGGGCTACACCAGCACGGTGGTCATGCCCATCACCCAGAGCAAGGAAAAAATCGATTCGCTGGAACTGCTGGGAGCCGACCTGCACCTGGTGGGCGCCACCTCCTACGCCGACCCCAACCACTACATCCACACCGCGAGGCGGCTGGCGGAAAAACTGGCCGGGCGGGAAGAACATGGCGCAATCTGGGCGCGCCAGTTTGATAACCTGGCCAACATGGAAATCCACAATCGCACCACCGGCGCGGAGATCTGGGAACAGACCGATGGCAGGGTGGACGGCTTCGTTTGCGCCGTTGGCACCGGCGGCACCCTGGCCGGAGTTTCCACCGCGCTCAAGGAGCGCAACCCAAATGTGACCATAGGCCTGGCCGACCCGGCGGGCGCGTCGCTGTACGAGTATTTCCGCAGTGGTCAGTTGCAGGCATCGCCGGGCAATTCAATCATCGAGGGCATTGGCATCAACCACGTCACTGACAATGTCGCCCAGGCCCGGGTGGATGTCGCCTTCAGTATCAGCGATGAGGAGGCCCTGCCGTATATCTTCGCGCTGCTGCGCAACGAGGGACTGTGCATGGGAGGGTCTGCGGCGATCAATATCGCCGGCGCCGTGCGACTGGCCGAGCACCTGGGGCCCGGCCACACAATTGTCACTATCCTGTGCGACTACGGCAATCGCTACCAGAGCAAGTTGTTCAACCCGGTCTTCCTGGAAAACAAGGGACTGCCGGTGCCGGAGTGGCTGGTTATTTAGCCGCCCGCGCTACCCGCTCTTTCTCGATCAGGAAGTCGGCCACTTTCAACACTTCCGCATGGCCGCCGGCCTTGCGGGTGCTGACGTGGTATTTACCGTCAACCATGATCGCCGGTGTACCCGTGATCTTGGCGGCACGCGCCCGGGCGCCGGCCTGCGTGACCTGGTTTTTCACACCGAAGGACTCGAACGCCTTGGTAAAATCCTCTGCCGCCACGCCGTTGGCTACAAACAGCGCCCGGATCTCTTCCTCCGTGGCCAGTTTTTTACCATCGACATTCATCGCCTGGAAAAGAATCGGGTTCATCTTATCCAGCACGCCGAGTACCTCGGCGGTGTAGTAGGTGCGTGCATGCAGTTCCATGGCCGCATTCCAGATCGCCGGGGAGCCACGAAATACCACGTCGTCAGCGAGGGTCTTTTTCCACGCGGCAACAATTGGTTCGAAGTTGTAGCAGTGGTGGCAGCCATACCAGAAAAACTCGACCACCTCGATCTTATCCGGGTTGGCTGTCCGGACGGGCGGGGTGATCAGTTCGTAGTCCTCCCCCTCGATATAGGTCTGGCCACCCTCCTGGGCGAAGGTCAGCAGCGGTGCGAAAACCAGCAGAGACAGCGACAACAACAGGTTCTTCAAGGTATTCCCCTCCATGTTTGTAGTGCAGATGAGACAACGAATTCGCATTGGCGTTCTTTAACTGACAAAAATGCCGATAAAAAAGGCGGCACGTAGGCCACCCTTTTGATTGCGGGACTCTGGCGCGAGGACGCTCTGCTCCCGGGGCTAGTGGAGCCCGGCTGCGTAGCTGGACACCGCCTGGATTTCCCGGTCGCTGAGGCCAAACGCGGTGATACGCATGATACGGGTATCGCCGTCATTGATCCTGCCGGTTTCATCCTCATAGCCCTTGCGGTAGGCGATAAGCTGCGCGGCGATATACTCGGCCTGCTGGCCTGCAAGCGCCGGGAAACCGGCGGGCGCGTTACCCGCGCCGGTGGGTGAATGGCAGGAGGCGCATGCGGCAACCTTGCGCTCGGGAATACCGCTGCGATAGACCGATTCACCCAGCGCCAGCAGCGCCGGGTCAGTCTGGCCCCCGCTCATGGTCTGGCCGGCGAAGTAGGCGGCTATATCGGCCAGGTCCTGGTTGGACTTGCCGTCCAGTTGGCCGGCCATTGTCGGTATCGGGCGAGCGCCGTCGCGAATATCCTTGAGCTGCTTGTACAGGTACTTCTCACCCTGGCCCGCAAGCTTGGGAAAGCTGGGTACGGCGCTGTTACCATCTGGACCGTGGCACGCCGCGCAGACGGCTGCCTGCGCCTTGCCCGCAGCGGCGTCGCCGGCCAGGGCGACGTCTGCGGTAAAACCGGTTGGCGCCCAGCCCAATGCAAGGCCGAACAGAATTGCGACTTTTTTCATGTCAGTTCCAGATTAATCGATGGCGCAGGTTTACTGTGCGGGCGTGCTCATATACTCGATAAGCGCAGTGTAATCTGCATCGCTACAATCAAAACACATGCCCTTGGGCGGCATGGCGTTCAGGCCTTTGTTCACCGACACCAGCAATACTTCCATACCCTTGGCCGTACGCGGCTCCCAGGCGGCTGCATCGCCCGTTTTGGGTGCGCCGGCGGCGCCGGAGGCGTGGCACACCTTGCAGCTCTTGTCGTACTTCGCCATGTCGGGCTGGGCGAAAGCAGTGGCGGCAGAGAGAGTCAAAACGATAGCAAGCAGCTTCTTCATGTAAGGCCTCAAGTTCACTGGGGGAAAAACACCTCCCGGCGCGCATTTTGCGACGGGAGAAATTTGGCTGTGGCATTATATACGAGATAACACCACCACAAAAGGCAATACCCGCCAATGTCTGACACCCTACCCAGCCCGGATCCCGGCGACCCCGGCGCCCCCAACTACCGTCGGGCGGCCTATCTCACGAGTGCGGCCAAGCTGTCCCAGTGCCCACCAGACGAGGGCTGGGAAGTGGCTTTCGCCGGCCGCTCAAATGCAGGAAAGTCCAGTGCAATCAATAGCTTAACTGGCAACAGCAAGCTTGCCAAAACTTCCCGCACCCCGGGTCGGACACAGCTTATCAACTTCTTTGAGCTGAGCGAGCGGCAGCGCCTGGTCGACCTGCCGGGCTACGGTTTTGCCAAGGTTCCCCTGGCGGTGAAGCGCGAATGGACCAAACAGCTGGAAAATTACCTGCAACAGCGGGAGTGCCTGCGGGGCCTGGTCCTGCTCATGGACGTGCGTCATCCCTTGCAGGCCTTCGACCGGCTGATGCTCGACTGGGCGCTGGCAGCGGCCATGCCGGTGCACATCCTGCTGACCAAGGCGGACAAACTGAAAAAGGGGCCCGCCACCAGCACGCTGCTGAAAGTGCGCGGCGAACTGGAGCCGCACCGGGAGCTGGTCAGCGTCCAGCTTTTTTCCGCGCTCAAGCACAGCGGCCACGAACAACTGCTGGCGGTGCTCAACGCCTGGCTTACGGACAAAAAAAACCCGGCTGCCTGATAGGGGTTCAGCAGCCGGGAGGATCAAAGTCTCTGGGGAAGAGAGACTTCTTTCGGGGTGGTACATGGAGAAAAACCACCCCGCAGGGGTGTAGCGCTCGCTACATCAATTAGGACCGGGCCGGCACGGGGAAGTTCCGTCGGCGGTGAAAATATTTTTGCGCATCAAAGTCCGGGCGCCACCCTGCACCCGGGTCAGTGCGCCTCGTCCCAGTTGGCGCCGGCGCCGGCTTCAACCAGCAACGGGACGGCCAGCTCGGCTGCGCCGGACATCAGGCCGCAGATTTTTTCACTCACCGCCGCCACCTCACCGATCGCCACTTCAAATACCAGTTCGTCATGCACCTGCATGATCATCCTCGCGTCCGGCGCTTCGCCCTGCAGCCAGCTATCCACCGCCAGCATGGCCCGCTTGATAATGTCCGCGGCGGTACCCTGCATCGGGGCATTGATCGCCGTGCGCTCCGCCGCCTGTGCCAGCATTTTGTTGCGGGCGTTGATCTGCGGCAGGTGCAACCGGCGACCAAACAGGGTTTCAACGTAACCCTGCTCCCGCGCTACCGCCCGGGTGCGATCCATGTACTGCTGGACACCGGGATAGCGTTCGAAATAGCGCTCTATGTACTGCTGCGCCTCATTGCGCCCCAGGTGTAGCTGACGGGCGAGGCCGAAGGCGGACATGCCGTAAATCAGGCCAAAATTGATTGCCTTGGCTTTGCGCCTCTGGTCGCCTGACACCTCCTCCACATCCACCTCGAATACCTCCGCAGCGGTGGCGCGGTGCACGTCCTGGCCCTCCCTGAAAGCTTTCATCAGGCCGGGGTCAGCGGACAGATGGGCCATGATACGCAGCTCGATCTGCGAGTAGTCCGCCGCCACGATGCGATACCCCCGGGGCGCGATAAACGCCTGGCGGATGCGCCGACCCTCCGGGGTGCGGATCGGGATATTCTGCAGATTCGGGTCGGAGGAGGACAGGCGGCCGGTGGCTGCCACCGCCTGGTGGTAGGAGGTGTGCACACGGCCGGTGCGCGGGTTGATCATCTCCGGCAGCTTGTCGGTATAGGTCGACTTCAGTTTGCTGAGGCTGCGATGCTCCAGCAGCAGTTGCGGCAGGGGATAGTCCAGGGCCAGTTCCGCCAACACCTCCTCCGCCGTGGACGGTGCGCCCTTCGGGGTCTTCTTGATCACCGGCAGCCCCAGTTTGTCGAACAGTATTTCTCCCAGCTGCTTGGGGGAGCCGAGATTGAACGCCTGCCCGGCCAGCTCATGGGCACTGCCCTCCAGCTCGGTCAGTCGCGCGCCCAACTCGGTACTGTGAGCGGCCAGCAGCTCACGGGAAATCAGCGCACCTGTGCGTTCAATACGGGACAGCACCGGCACCAGCGGCATTTCAATCGCGGTGAAAACGCTGCCGGGGCCCTCCTGCTCTTGCAGCTGTGGCCACAGGGCCTGGTGCAGGCGCAGGGTGACGTCGGCGTCCTCCGCCGCGTAAGGGCCCGCCTCTTCCAGCTTGATCTGGTTGAACGTCAACTGCTTCGCGCCCTTGCCGGCGATGTCCTCGAAGTGGATGGTTTTGTGCCCCAGGTACTTCAGCGCGAGGCTGTCCATATCGTGGCGGGTGGCAGTGGAGTCCAGCACATAGGACTCCAGCATGGTGTCAAAACGGATACCCCTGAGACTGATACCGTGGTTGGCCAGCACGCTGGCATCGTACTTGAGATTCTGTCCGACCTTGGCCTGCGCGTCGTCCTCCAGCAGGGGCTTGAGCAGGGCCAGCACGGCGTCGCGCTCAAGCTGCGCCGGGGCGCCCAGGTAATCATGTGCCAGCGGCACATAGGCCGCCCGCCCGGGCTCCACGGCGAAGGATACCCCGACGATCCGCGCCGCCATGTAGTCGAGGCTGGTGGTTTCGGTGTCGAAGGCAAACAGCTCCGCCGCCCGCAACTGCTCCAGCCAGTTATCCAGCGCCTGCTGGCTGGTGACGATGGCGTAGTCCACCGCCATGGCTTCCGCCAGTTCCGGCTCACCGTCCGCCAGCAGCTCCTCCTGCCAGGACCTGAACTCCATGCGGGTATACCACTGGGACAACTGCTCGCGGTCCGGCTCGGCGTTGTGCAGCTCCTGCGGCGTCAAGTCCAGCGGCACATCGGTCTTGATGGTCGCCAGGGCGTAGGACATGTAGGCCTTGTCCTTCTCCGCCGCGAGCTTCGCAGCCATGGTTTTCGCGCCGCGAAACGGCAGCTCCGCCACTTTATCCAGCGAAGCGTAAATGGCATCGAGGCCCCCCAGGCCCTGCAACAGGCCCAGCGCCGTCTTTTCACCCACGCCGGGCACTCCCGGTATGTTGTCCGCCTTGTCGCCCATCAGCGCCAGCAGGTCGATCACCAGCCCGGGGGGAATCCCGAATTTCTGCTCGACACCCGCCACGTTGAGCACCGAATCGGTCATGGTGTTGACCAGGGTGATGTGTTCATCGACCAGCTGGGCCATGTCCTTGTCGCCGGTGGAAATCACCACCGGCCGGCTCTGGGCCGCGGCCTGGCGGGCGAGAGTGCCGATCACATCGTCCGCCTCCACACCCTCCACGCACAACAGCGGCAGACCCATCGCCCTGACAATGCCGTGAATCGGCTCGATCTGTTCGCGCAGCTCGTCGGGCATGGGCGGGCGTTGGGCCTTGTACTCGGGAAACATATCGTCCCGGAAGGTCTTGCCCTTGGCGTCGAACACCACCGCCACCGGGCTGCCCGGGTAGTCCTTGAGCAGGCGGCGGATCATGCTGATCACGCCCTTCACCGCCCCGGTCGCCTGCCCGGAAGAATTGGTCAGCGGCGGCAGCGCATGAAAGGCGCGGTAGAGATAGGAGGAGCCGTCGACCAGGATGATCGGAGTGGAATCTGATGTCATAGGGACCTCTGGCAGTTGTTGCTAGTGCTGCCTGTCCCACAGGGCCCGGGCAGAGCGATAGGTCAGCTTCATCTTGGCCATATCCAGGGGGGCTTTGAAAAACCCATGGTAGTCACCACGGGGATTGATAAGCACCACGTTGGTACTGTGGTCTACCTGGTAGTTTTCACCCTGGCCGGGTACCTTGCGAAACGGGGTATTGAGGGCTGTGGCGAAACGGTGGATATCGAGAAACTCTCCGGTAACGCCGGTAAAATCGGGATTGAAGTAGGGTACATAGCCGGCCAGCTGCTCTACCGTATCCCGGGCCGGGTCGACCGACACCATCACCACCTCGGTATCTTCGGCCTCGGTCCCCTGTAACTGCCCCATAAAGTCGTTGAGAAAGCTCATGGTGGTGGGGCAGACATCGGGACAGTAGGTAAACCCGAAGAAAACCAGCGTCCATTTGCCCTTGAGCCGCTCATTGGTAAACGGCTGGCCATGGTGATCCACCAGATCCAACTCGCCGAAATTTCTCGGGGTATCCAGCAGGTAGAGGCCGTTTATCTTCATTTCAACAGCCGTAAGTATCCTGGGTTGCGCGATCTTGTGAACAAAGCCAGCCACGACAATGGCAATAAAAATCACCAGCGCCAGTACCGTGAACCTGACGCCCCGCAACTGCGGCGCCGCCTGCTGTTCCACGCCGCTCACAGGGTATGTACCGGGAACAGGTAGTGGTCGATAAGCATAACAACGAACAGCGCCATCAAGTAGATAATGGAGTACTTGAAGGTTTCCATGGGGGCGTTGGGGTTCTTGTCCCGCAGCAGTTCAATCGCCCAGTAGAGGAACCCGCCGCCCAGTACCACTGCGCCCAGCAGGTAGAGCGGGCCGCTCATACGCGTCGCGAAGGGTAACAGCGTGATCAGGATCATGATCACGGTGTAAAGCAGGATATGTAACTTGGTAAACGCTACCCCGTGGGTCACAGGCAGCATGGGGATATCCACCGCGGCGTACTCCTCCCGACGGTGTATCGCCAGCGCCCAGAAGTGCGGTGGAGTCCAGGCAAAAATTATCAGCGCCAGCAGCAGCCCGTGGCCCTGTACCTCGCCGGTAACGGCAGTCCATCCCAGCAGCGGCGGCGCGGCACCCGCGAGCCCGCCGATCACTATATTCTGTGGTGTCGCCCGCTTCAGGAACATCGTGTAGACCACGGCATAGCCCAGCAGGGAGGCAAAGGTCAGCCAGGCCGTCAGCGCATTTATCCATATCAATAAAATTGCCATACCCAGCACGCCAATACCGGCGGCAAACAAAGCGGCCTGGCGCGGCGCCACCCGGCCCTGGGCCACGGGGCGTTTAAAGGTGCGGGCCATCTGCCGGTCGATGCGCTGATCCACCAGGTGATTGATCGTGGCGGCGGAGCCCGCGCACAGGGCAATCCCCAGGTTGCCGAGGATCAGGACATGCAGCGGCACCATCCCGGGCACGGCCATGAACATGCCGATGGCAGCCGTCAGGATCATCAGCAGGACGACGTTGGGTTTCGTCAGTTCCTTGTAGTCCCGCCAGGTCACGGGCACCGCATTTCCGGTTGTTGTCATGGTCCCGTCAATCCCCCGAATTCTTGAGGAGAAACTTGAGGTCGGCTATCACGTCCTTGTAGGAAATATCTTCGTTGTAAGACATCATTATCCATCCCGCCGGATCCACCAGGTACCAGCTGCTGGGCTGTGCCCGGTATTCGCTAAACAATTTGTCCATACCGCCCGGCTCAATCACCAGCGGCTGCAGACCGCGATGCTCATCCGCCAGGAAGGTTGCGAAACTGGCGGGGGCGGGGCGGTTGTCGCTCAGCGCCTGCACCGTGAGCCGGGTATTGTCCGGCCCTGTCTCACTCACATAAAAACGCCTCAGGCGATTGAAATCCTTGCCCAGGCCGATGTGAATCTGCCTGGTGATGTACAGATTGTTTTCGCAGATCGTATCACAGTGCCCACCCGTACCCGGAATCACCATGGTCCACTTCGGCTCCAGGTCGGCGTAGCGAAAGTTGGTTCCATTGGGCTCGTGCAACACACTCTCGTCGATCTGGCGCGGCGGCTGCACCAGCACACCCCGGTTGGCGGTGCCCAGTATCCCAACCAGGTCGAGGTCACCGCGCACGACAAAATACCACAGCCAGGTGGCACCCAGGATGATGGTCACGGGTACGCCCGCTATCAGCAGCAGTACCATCCGATTATTCGTTCGCCTGTCCGTATTATCCATCAACCTATACTATCTCCGATCGCCACCCGACGACTTTAGCAGTTGCCACAGGTTGCTGCTGCGCATTACGAAAAACACCAGTAAAAAAAGCGCCATGGTAAACCATTGCGCGGCATAGGCCCGGTGTTTGTCGGGGCTCATATTCACCACCTGCCATTCCACCGCCAGCGCGCCGGGCTCGCCTGCATCGATACGAACAGGGTAGGGGAATACACGCTGGCCGCTCACGGCCCCGACCACGGGTACTATTTTTTCCATTTCCACCGCCTGCAGCAGCTTGGGCCAGCCCGGCCCCAGCGTCTGTTCTGCCAGCAGATAGGGTGCGCCGGGTGCGACAAACACATGGCCGGTCAGCTCTACCCGCCCACTGACCGCCGGCACCAGCGGCAGCGCCAGCCGGGCCGGGTCTGCGGCAATCCAGCCGCGATTGACCAGTGCCAGCCCCTCGCCGGCGTCCAGCGCCATTATAGCGATCACCTCATAACCAAACCGACCACCCTGGATGCGGTTGTCCAGCAAAAAATACTCGTCCTGCAGGAAAACCCCCGAAAGCGTGACGGCTGCCTGGTTCAGCGCTGCTGCCGAATCACCCCACACACGGGCCAATGGCACCGGCGCTTCGGCCTGGCGCTGTTCCCAACGCGCCTCAATCACCGCCTTTTCCTCGGCGCGCTGTATTTGCCAGAACCCCAGGCCCACCATCACCGGGAATAGCAGCAGGGTAAATGCGGTTGTGCCCCAGTCAAGATCAAACCTGATACCCGGGCGCCGAGCAGGCATTTCAGAAAGCCCCGGGCCGGCGGGGCATGACTGGTTTATACTGCGACGAATGACCCAAGGAGATGTCCATTGCTAAAAGTTGTGATCGTACTGTTGATGCTGGCACTGGTTGCCAGCCTGGGAAGCGGCTTTTATTTCCTGATGATAGATCAGGGCGACAAAAACAAACGCCGGACCATGCATTCACTCGGGGTACGGCTGGCGTTGGCAGTATGTCTGGCGGCTGTGATCATCTACGGCGTGGCTACCGGCCAACTGGGTCGCAGCAGTCCCTGGGACGCCGGGCCGATGTCCGGCACATCCGGAAGCCAGTCCTCAGAAAAGTAGGCTTTCAGGGCCGGGGGAAGCTGATTCGCCCCGGCTCCTACACAGCCTTCACTGTTACAGGATGTACACGAACAGGAACAGGAATACCCAGACCACGTCCACAAAGTGCCAATACCAGCTGGACGCTTCGAAGCCGAAATGATCGGTGGCCGTAAACTGGCCGCCCACCACCGAGCGCAACAGCTGGATGAGCAGCATGGTCATGCCCATGAACACGTGGAAACCGTGGAAACCCGTGAGCATGAAGAACGTGGAACCGTAGATGCCCGCGTTCAGGGTCAGGCCAAAGTGCTCGTAGGCCTCATAGTACTCATAGAACTGCACACACAGGAAGGTCATGCCCAACAAAACAGTAATGCCAAGCCACAGGTTGAACTTATTCCTGTTGCCGTTGAGGATGCCCATATGAGCCAGATGACAGGTGAAGCTCGAGGTAAGCAGAATGATGGTGTTCCACAGCGGCAGCCACAGGTACCAGGCGTGAGCATCTGCAAATGACATGCTGGTTTCAGCGCCGGTAAAAGAACCGTTGTTCGCAATCAACTGGGCCCCGGCGCCACCCACCGCTTCCTGCGGCGTCTCTACCAGCGGCCAGCTGAAGTTGAAGCCCTCCCAGAGCAGGCCATTCATACGACCGCCCTCACCTTCGCCAGCCAGCCAGGGTCCGACCAGGACGCGCACGTAAAACAGCGCGCCGAAGAAGGCGAAAAAGAACATTACCTCGGAAAAGATGAACCAGAACATACCCAGCACATAGGATTTTTTCAGCTGGGCGCTGTTCATGCCCGCGATGTTTTCCTTGATGGTGGTACGAAACCAGCTGAACAGCGTGGCGAGGAAAAACAGCATGCCGAGAGTGAAAATGGTCCAGGAGCTGGTCTCCTGCGCCGGGTCGCCAAAAGTCATGTCGTTCATGATGCTGGCGGCGCCGAAAATACTCAGGATCAGGCCGATGGTGGCGCAGATGGCCAGCCGGCTTTTCTCCGGTACGTAATATTTTTCGTACGCCGTGGTAGTCTGACTTGTCATTTTCTATCTTCTCCGTGTAGTAACGCGGGTTCGCACCCCGCGCATCAGCGAGTTGCTACTGCGCCCTTCGCCATATCTGTTACATCAAATATCGTATAGGACAGGGTTATCGTGTGTATGTCTTTCGGCAAATCCCTGTCGACAATGTACTGCAGCGGCAACTCGGCCGAAGCCCCGGCAGTAAGCGGTTGCTGGTTGAAGCAAAAGCACTCGGTCTTGTGGAAGTACTGCACCGCCCTGGCCGGCGAGATGCTGGGAATGGCCTGCGCGACCATATCCTTCGCCAGGGTGTTGCGGGCATGGAAAACGGTATCGTTCACCGCGCCCGGATGCACTTTCATCACCGAGGTGGCAGGCCCGAACTCCCAGGGCATCCCCTCGTTCCTGGTTGCCACGAACTGGATGGTGACCAGGCGACTTTCGTCGACTCCGGCCTGGACCGAGGTATACGCCTGGCCATCGGTCTTGCCGTTGATACCGAGGGCATCACACAACACGTTGTACAGCGGCACCATCACCACAAAAACAAAAGCAAACATCAACACCGCCACCGCAACCAGCTTGGTTGCGGTGTCGATAGCGGGGTTGTTGCTCAGTTTCAGCACCGTTCAGGCCTTACTTGACCGCCGGTGGTGTTTCAAAGGTGTGATAGGGCGCCGGAGTCGGAATTGTCCACTCCAGCCCTTCCGCACCGTCCCACACCTTGGGGTCCGAAACCGGCTTGCCGGCGACGATGGTCGCAATCACGTTGTACAGGAACAGGATCTGCGACAGACCGTAAATAAACGCGCCGATACTGGACATCATGTTGAAGTCGGCAAACTGCAGGGCATAATCCGGGATACGACGCGGCATACCCGCCAGCCCCACAAAGTGCTGTGGGAAGAACGCGATGTTAAAGCCGATGAACGAAATCCAGAAATGGGTCTTGCCCATGGTTTCGTTGTACATGCGGCCACACCACTTGGGCAGCCAGAAGTAGATCGCCGCGCTCATGCTGAAAACCGCACCGGCCACCATGACGTAGTGGAAGTGTGCAACCACAAAGTAGGTGTCGTGGTACTGGAAGTCAACGGGCGCAATGGCCAGCATCAGGCCGGTGAATCCGCCGATGGTGAACAGGATCAGGAAGCCGATGCAGAACAGCATCGGTGTCTCAAAGGAGAGAGAGCCCCGCCACATGGTGGTCACCCAGTTGAACACCTTCACACCCGTGGGTACCGCGATCAGCATGGTGGCATACATAAAGAACAGTTCGCCCGCAACCGGCATACCGACAGTGAACATATGGTGCGCCCATACGATGAACGACAGGAACGCGATCGAGGCGGTGGCGTACACCATGGAGTCGTAGCCGAACAGCTGCTTGCGGGAGAAGGCGGGGATAATCTGCGAGACCACGCCGAAAGCCGGCAGAATGATAATGTAGACCTCGGGATGGCCAAAGAACCAGAACACGTGCTGGAACAACACCGGGTCACCACCGCCGGCAGCGGAGAAGAAGCTGGTGCCAAAGTGTACGTCCATCAGCATCATGGTCACCGCACCCGCCAGCACCGGCATTACCGCTACCAGCAGGAAGGCGGTGATCAGCCAGGTCCACACGAACAGGGGCATCTTCATGTAGGTCATGCCGGGTGCGCGCATGTTCATCACCGTGGCGATGATATTGATCGAACCCATGATGGACGACAGACCCAGCACGTGAATTGAAAAGATGAAGAATGTCACCGACGGGCCGGCATAGGTGGTGGAAAGCGGCGCGTAGAACGTCCAGCCCGCTGCGGGGGCTCCGCCTTCCATGAACAGGGTGGAGGCCAGCAGCAGGAAGGTCGGGGGCAGAATCCAGAAACTCCAGTTGTTCATCCGTGGCAACGCCATATCCGGCGCCCCGATCATCATCGGGATCAGCCAGTTGGCGAGACCGACAAATGACGGCATGATCGCCCCGAACACCATGATCAGGCCGTGCAGGGTTGTCATCTGGTTGAAAAATGCCGGCTCAACCAGCTGCAGGCCGGGCTGGAACAGCTCGGCCCGGATGATCATGGCGAAAAAGCCGCCCAGGATGAACATGCTGAATGAGAACCACAGGTACATGGTTCCTATGTCTTTATGGTTGGTGGTAAACAGCCACCGACCGAGGCCCTTGGCAGGACCGTGATGATGATCGCCCATCGTTAACTCCTCCAATTAGCCTTTCTTGTGGTTGTAGACATCAATGGGCTGGACCATATCACCCATATTGTTGCCGAATGCGTTGCGCTGGTAGGTGATGACCGCTGCCATATCCACGTCGTTCAGCTGTCCGCCGAATGCCTGCATCGCCGTACCGGGCACGCCGTTGATACCGACGTCCAGGTGCGCACCGATATCACCGGTGGCTATGGCGCTGCCGGCGATAGGCTTGCCCACACCACCTTCACCGTTGGCGCCATGACAGGCCAGGCAAGCGCGCGCGTACACCGCTTCACCGCGCTCCACCAACTGCTCAAGGGTGAAGGTCTGGGCCATCAGCTCCTTGATGGCGGCGGCTTCAACCTGCTTGGCTCCCAGCCACTCGCCATAGGCTTCCTTGCTCACCACGTTGACCACGATCGGCATGAAGCCGTGATCCTTGCCACACAACTCGGCACACTGCCCACGGAATACGCCCTCCTCCCTGGCCAGGGTCCAGGTCTCGTTGATGAAGCCCGGAATAGCGTCGCGCTTCACCGCCAGCTCCGGCACCCACCAGGAGTGAATCACGTCGTTGCCGGTGATCAGGAAGCGAACCTTGGTGTTCACCGGGATCACCAGCGGCTCGTCAACTTCCAGCAAGTAGAACTCACCCTTGGGCTCGGAGTTGTGTATTTCGCTTTGAGGGGTCCGTAAGTTACTGAAAAAACTTATGTTTTCCCCATTTTCATTGATGTACTCGTACTTCCACTTCCACTGGTAACCGGTTACCAGGATATCCAGTTCCGCATCGTCATTATCGTAGACCTCGAGCAGCGTGGAGGTGGCAGGCACGGCCATACCGATCAGGATAAGAAAGGGGACGACGGTCCAGGCAATCTCAACCTTGGTGCTCTCATGAAAGTGCGCTGCGACGGCACCTTTTGATTTGCGGTGATAGATGATGGAGTAGAACATCACCCCGAAAACGCCAAGGCCGATCACTGTACAGATCCATAAAATGATCATGTGCAGATCGTAAATGCGCTCACCTACCTCGGTTGCGCCCGGCGCCATGTTGACCTGGGCTTCTTCGGGCCCATAACCCAGCACGACAGCACTTATCAGCATCAGCACAGGACCGAGGGCGAGCTTTAGCAGCCGCTTCGCTTCAAAACACATTTCCCGTGTCTCCATATTGAAAAAATATTCCCCCCAGCTGACTGTTTACAACCCCTGCAAACCGCCACACGGTAGCGACGGCAAATGTGGTACGAACTGGGAAACACCGCCAGTGAACGGGGGCGACCGGGACGTCAACACTGCCTGAACTTGTCAGCTGATACGCATTTGCCCACTGTGCGACAATTAGCCGCACCGACAAAACGCGGCGATTATAGCGAATCTGTGGCGCAAAGCCTACTCAGTTGCACGCATTGCCGGCGTCCGGCAGGGATTCGGCCGGCGCGGTAGCGGTTTGGCCATAATGTACTAGCCTCAACAGTACCATTTGGCAAGCCCAAACCAGACCGGAGGGCTCATGGTTGCAGCTCTCATCAGGGACAAAATCAGCGCCGCAGTGCGGGCCGAACAGCGCACCGGGCAATTGGGCCGGCGCCTCGAGCAACTCCTGCCCGAGCTGCGCCAGACGTTGGTATTACCCGAAAAAGCACCGATCGCCAACCTGCTGACGTTCATCACCGAATACGTCGAAAGCGTGCCCGGCAGCCTCCTGCTGGTGACTGCGGTGAGCAAGCATTTGGGGTTTTACGACTACGCCTCCCCCTTTCTTGAATTGGCCGAGGAATATTTCCTGCACCCCCCGCAGGACCTGCCGGCCGACGACGGGCTCGAGGCCCTGCTCGACGAGGCCTTCCTGGCCCACCGCCTGCTGGAGGAGGTGAACGACCACCATATCAGGCACCTGCAGCGGCCGCTGTTACCGATAGACATGACGGAGGCCAATGTCATCGTCCACCACCTGCTGGGGGATGAACTGGCAAACAAACTGGACCTGCGGGTTCACGAAACGGCGGCGCGCTTGCTTGAGCGGGAATACGTATGGGAGCGGGTGCGCGCCCTGCCGGCTGGCGCTGCCGAGACCACGCAGTTGCTCAAGTACAACAAACAGACCTGGCCGTCCCGCAGGATCCGGTTGCGCCTCGCCAGCGAGGCCAGCTAATCCTGCTTTTTGACAGGGGCCGGTTCCACCAGGCGCACCGGTTCGGCAGGAGTTTCTACCCGGCGCGCAGCCGGACGGCTTACCCGGGTGGGCAATTCCCGGCCGACACCGGCCGGCGCTGGCACTGCATCCGCAGGGGGGGCCGAGGGGTCGCCCGGGCGGGGCTCGGTGAAGCCGCAGGCCACACACTCCCGCTGGTCGGTATCAAGATCGACGACAATTTTGTCCATCCGCGCGCAGCGGGGACACACGGCCCCGGCGATAAAACGGCGGCGAAGAGGGTTGCCTGGCAAATTTCGATCTCCGGCACTGGGGTCGCGGACTGGCAAGCCCGCTGCTTGCTGGGTATTGTAGCAGGCTCGTCAGCCCCGGAGGCCCGTAGATGCAAATTCAACACCCAGTCAACGTTCGCCGCTTTGGCGGCCATAGCCCGGTCATCGGCGCACGGGTGTTCATCGACCCCAGCGCGGTGGTTATTGGCGATGTGGCGCTCGGCGATGATGCTTCCGTCTGGCCGCAGGTCTCGGTCAGGGGTGATGTACACCGGATCAGGGTGGGGGCCAGAACCAGTGTACAGGATGGCTGTGTGCTTCACGTCACCCACGCCGGGCCATTCAACCCCGACGGCTGGCCGCTGGAGATCGGCGGCGATGTCACCATCGGCCACAATGCGACGCTCCACGGCTGTCGGGTCGGCGACCGGGTACTGGTCGGTATGGGGTCGACCATCATGGACGGCGCCGTGGTTGAGGATGACGTCGTGATCGCCGCCGGGGCGCTGGTCACGCCGGGCAAGCGCCTGCGCAGCGGCTATCTCTACGCCGGCAGTCCCGCCCGTGAGGTCAGGGCACTGAGTGACAAGGAAATGGCCTACTTCTGCTACAGCGCCGGCAATTATGTCAGACTCAAGGACGAGCACCTCGCGTCGCTGGTATCCGGATAGCTCAGGCGGCGGCCAGCGCGTCCCGGATTTGCCTGATCACCGGGCGGGTCTCGGGGCGCACCCGCCGCCAGATATAGAAAGACTGTGCGGCCTGCTCGACCAGCATGCCCAGGCCATCGGCCACCGCCCACGCTGCGTGGTGGGCGGCCCAGCGCATGAACGCCGTGGGCTGGGCGCCGTACACCATGTCGTAGCAACAACTTCGTTCGGTCAGCACAGTCCCGGGCAGGTCTGGCACCTCCCCGTCCAGGCCGGCACTGGTGGCATTAATAACCAGGTCGAAGGAGCGGCTTCCGATCAGTGCATACTCCCCGCCTTGCACGGCTCCTATGTCGATGAATTCGGTCGCCAGCTGCCGCGCCCGCTCGGCGGTTCGATTGACGATCAACAGTTCTTGCGGTTTTTCGCGCAGCAGCGGCTCCAGCACACCGCGGGCGGCGCCGCCGGCACCGAGCAACAGGACGCGCTGTCCCTGCACCGCCCACCCCAGGTTGGCGATCATGTCGCTCACCAGGCCGATGCCGTCAGTGTTATCACCTTCGATGGCGCCATCGGTGCAGCGGGTCAGCGTATTGACGGCATCCGCGCGCCGGGCGCGCTCACTGAGCCGATCGGCAAACTGGCAGGCATCGCGCTTGAAGGGCGCGGTAACATTGAGGCCGCAGCCGGCATCATCGAAAAATCTGCGCGCCGCCAGGGCAAAACCATCGAGCTCAACCAGTACCGCCCGGTACTGCAGGCGCTGCCCGCATTGTGCCGCAAAGGCCGCATGAATCGCCGGCGATTTGCTTTGCTTGATCGGGTTGCCGAAGACCGCGTACTTGTCTATACCACTCATTTACCGCTCTTCCTCGTTATTATGGCCGGCCTGGCAGCTCGCTGAAAAAATCTTGCGCTCATCCGGGGGGTTGTCAGCTTTCCGCCAGCCAGTCACGGTCACGCAGGTAGAACTCTGTCAATTCCGCCTCCCGCGACCCCGGGGTCGGGCTGTAATCGTACTCCCAGCGCACCAGCGGCGGCAGCGACATCAGGATCGCCTCGGTACGGCCGTCCGACTGCAGGCCAAACAAGGTGCCCCGGTCGTATACCAGGTTGAACTCGACATAGCGCCCACGGCGATACAACTGGAATTGCCGCTCGCTGTCGCCATAAGCCTGGCCCTTGCGCCGCTGGACGATGGGCCGGTAGGCCCGGATATACGAGTCCCCCACCGATCGCATAAAGGCAAAGCTGGTGGCGAAATCCCACTCGTTCAGGTCGTCGAAGAAGAGACCGCCGATACCGCGCGGCTCGGCGCGATGCTTGAGATGGAAATAGTTGTCGCACCAGGCCTTGAAGCGGGGATACACACCCTCGCCAAATGGTGCGCAGGCAGCCGCGGCGACCCGATGCCAGCTGACGCAGTCCTCCCGGTTGCCATAGTAGGGTGTGAGGTCATAACCGCCGCCGAACCACCAGACCGGCTCCTCTCCCGCTTTTTCCGCCACAAACATACGGACGTTGGCGTGGGAAGTAGGCACGTGCGGATTGCGCGGATGGATTACCAGGGAGACGCCCATGGCCTGGAAACTGCGCCCGGCCAGTTCCGGCCTGGAGGCACTGGCGGAGGGGGGCAGGTTGGCGCCGCGCACATGGGAGAAATTCACCCCGGCGCGTTCAAAGACCGCGCCTTCAGTGAGCACCCGGCTGCGACCGCCCCCACCCCCGGGACGCTGCCACTCATCGGTGATGAACCCGGAGCCACCGTCTTCCTCGGCCAACTCGGCACAGATGTTGTCCTGAAGCTGCAGCAGGTAGGACTTGACCTGTTCAATCTCCATCGTCGTGTATACCCCGTGGATTGATGGGCGAGGGATTATACGCACCCCTGCGCGGGAACAATACCCGAACCGGTTCAGGAGCGAACTATTTGCCCGCTGGCAAGGTCGCGAATCACCGTGGGCCGGCCCGAGCGACCTACGGCGCCGGGCAGGATGTAATCCAGCTGCTCGCCAAAATAGCGCCTTACCTGGTAGCCCTGCCGCGGTGGGCGGCGGCCGGCGGGATTGGCGGAAGTGGATACCAGGGGTCCGCCCCAGGCCATGCACAGGGCGCTGACACCCGGGTGGTCGCTCACGCGCACCGCGACGGTATCATGCGCGCCATGGATCCAGGCGGGCACCCGCCCGCGATGCGGTACCAGCCAGGTGGCAGGGCCGGGCCAGCCGGAGGATAGGGTCGCGCGTTGGTGCGGGTCCAGCCCCGCCAGCAGAAACTCCAATTGTCGCTCGGCGGCAGCCACCAGGATCAGCCCCTTGGCGGGTGAGCGGCCTTTCAAGGCCAGCAGGCGCTGGACAGCAGATCTGCTTCGGGGGTCGCAACTTAACCCCCATACCGCTTCCGTCGGGCAGGCGATGACGCCACCGGCGGACAGGGCCCGCAGCGCCAGGCGCAGGTGCAATGGCGCGGGGGGCCGGGCCATATCAGCCTTTGAGACTCTCCTGCAGCGCCGCGTCCTTGGTGGCAATCGCTGCCGCGTTGGCGGCACGCTCGTCACGCAGTTTCTGCGCCAGTTCCGGATCGCCCACCGCAAGGATCTGGGTTGCCAGGTAGCCGGCGTTTTTGGCGCCCGCCTTGCCTATGGCCACCGAGGCCACCGGGATACCCGCCGGCATCTGCACCGTGGACAGCAGGGCATCGAGGCCGTCGAGGGAGGCGTCCATGGGCACGCCTATCACCGGCTTGACTGTGGTGGCCGATACCGCGCCAGCCAGATGCGCCGCCATGCCGGCGGCCGCAATAAACACGGCACAGCCGCGCTGGTCGGCGTCCTGCACAAACGCCTTGGTCACCTCCGGCGTGCGGTGGGCAGAGGTGATGCGCGCCTCGAAACGCACACCGAAGGAACGCAGAACATCAAAACAGGCCTGCATCACCGGTAAATCTGAATCCGATCCCATTACAATCGCCACAAATGGCTCGCTCATCACTCATCTCCTGGTCGGTCGGCGGCACTTAGGGAAAACAGCCGCCAAAGAGCGCGAAAGTTAAACAACTGCCGGGAACTTCGCAAGTCCGGGTTTTCCGCCGGCCCTACTTCAGCTGCGGATGTAACCGCCGCCGGTGCGTGTCACCAGCCCCAGCATTTCGAGCGAGGTCATCTCCGCCATTACCCGGGCGGCGGGCAGGGCGCTCAACTGGCTCAGTTCATCGACGCCTACCAACTCGTACCCCACCGACTGCAGCAGGCTGCGCTGGTGCGGCGACAAGCCGGCGGGCGCAACGCGCGAGTCTTCACCCGGGGTCAGCAGTTCCTGCCCCAGGGTGTAGATCGACCCCAGCTCTTCCACCACATCGTGGATGGTTTCCACCATTTTGGCACCATCGCGTATCAGGTAGAGGCAGCCTGCGCCACCGGCGTGGTAGATCGACCAGGGCAGGGCGAACACCTCGCGGCCCTGCTCGATGGCGGTGCGAGCGGTGATCAGCGAACCGCTGGGCAGTGCGGCTTCCACCACCAGCACGCCCAGGCACAGACCACTGATGATGCGGTTGCGACGGGGGAAGTTCTGCTTCAACGGCGGCACCCCCGGCGGAAATTCCGTAACCAGACAACCGGCCTGTTCCAGCGCCGTCGCCAGGCCGCGATGACTGGCCGGATACACCCGGTCTATCCCTGTCGCCACGACTGCAATACTTCGCCCACCGGCTTCCAGCGCCCCCTGGTGGGCCGCGCCGTCGATACCCCGGGCCAGGCCGCTGGTGACATGCAGGCCCGCCAGCGTGGTGTGGCCGGCGAGTGAGCCCGCGGCCCGCAGTCCCGCCGGGCTGGCCCTGCGACTGCCCACCATGGCCAGTTGCGCCTCGGACAGCAGCGCGGGATCGCCCCGCACATAAAGCAGGGGCGGCGGGTCGTGGATGGTTCGCAGCAGCGGCGGGTAGCGGGGATCACAAATCGGCAGGACGTCCGCGCCGACCCGGTCCAGACTGGCCAACTGGGCATCGACGTCGATAGCGGAAGAGCCGCTGCGCAGGGCCCGGTCCAGTTCCCGCGCGGCGGCTGCCGACAGGCCCAGTTCACACCACAGGGACTGTCCGCCGACGGCCAACGCGCCGGCGGAGCCGCTGTGCAGCAGCATCCGCGCCAGGGTGGGATCACTAATGCCGGGCACGCCGTGCAGCAAAAGGCACAGCCGGGCTTCTGTTGTATTCATACATCATCCTTGATGTGGGAACGGCACACCCGCTACAGCGGCCGCCGTACTTCCTGTACATCGTCGCTACCGGCTCCTGCCTCTCGCGACATACCGTACTTCCTGTACATAAAAACGGGGCTCCAGGCCCCGTTAGTGTGCTGTGTCGTTATGGCTGGTGGAACATCAGGGGTTCTTAACTTTATCCCCTACCGCCAGCGGCTTGTCAGATTTCAGGACGATGGCATAGCTGGCCTTTTCAAATATCTCGAACACCATCGCCAGGCCGGCCCGCACGTCTGGCAATCGCACATTGTCCTGGGCGATGGTGTCGAATACCAGCTCGCCCGCCTGGTAGATGGCCAGCACCTGGCCGACCTCCAGGCCATCCCGCTCGCCCTTGTTCAACACCACGATATCCGTAGTACCAATCTGGGTAACACCACCGGGGACCGCGATCATGAAGCCGTTCTCAATCTCCACATCCGGCGCGCGGGGGTGGAAAGTGGCTTCGATGATGCGCTCGCGCAGGGGCAACAGCCGGTCGGTAATGCGCGCTTCCTCGGTGATGCGGGTAATTTCCAGCTCAGCGACCTCATCCGCAGTGCTGCTCAGCAGCCTGGCATTGCCGATGTCCTGGGCCTGGTAGCCCAGCAGTTCGTTGGTGACAGGGTCATAATAGGCCTCGCCTGGCCGATAGATACCATAGGCGCGCTCACCCTCAGGGAAACTGCCCCGGCCATACACGCGGTCGCCCGGTGCACTCAACAGATGCCGCTGGGACCCCGAGACAATATAGGGCGCGCCACTGAGTTCGCCCTCCGCAACAATCCTGGACCACTTGAGCCAGGGGCCGATCTGGTCCAGGGGGATAATGGGTATCGCCAGGTTCAGCTCGGAGACCCGCATGTTCGGTTCCAGCTTGACGTCACGACCGCGGCGCATGCGCAGCCTGGGCTGGCCGTCGATCCATACCAGGTACAACTCGTCCCCGGGGTAGATCAGGTGGGGGTTATCGATCTGGGGGTTGGCGTCCCACAGCTGTGGCCACAGCCACGGCTTTTGCAGGTACATGCCGGAGATACCCCAGAGCGTGTCCCCCTTCTTGACAATATAGGTTTCCGGTACGTTGTCGTTGAGTTCTACTGCCGCCTGCAGCCATGTACTAAAAAGCAATGACAGCAGGAGAAGGCATACTGAAAGTGACCTTGATTTCATTTTTTCCGTCCCTGCCTGGCTTTGTTATAGTCTGGCGCTGCAAAAGTCCCTGAGGCTTCTCAGGCCAAAGGACTGACGCTGCGACAGCTTCCCCGTGAGCTGTGCCCTGTGTTCGCACCACCGCGCCAGTGTTTCCGGCACTGGGCGCCCCGTCGCTACAGGTAGTATAATCGCTACAGTTTGCTGCCGCTATTTGCCGCTGGCAAGCTTAATGTTACTAATTCACGCAGCCGTTTTCGGCTAGATTGTGGCCAAAACAGAGCAGTTTCACCCATGGCAGTACTCGAAATACTGGAATTTCCCGATCCACGCCTGCGCACAAAGGCGAAACCGGTGGCCCGGGTTACGCAAGTTACCCGTCGCCTGATAGCGGACATGCTCGAGACCATGTACGACGCACCGGGCATCGGGCTGGCCGCCACCCAGGTCAACGTACACGAGCGCATACTGGTGATCGACGTGTCCGAGGAGCGCAACAGTCCGCTGGTGTTCATCAATCCCGAAATCACGATCCTCGACCCCGAGTTGGGGGAGTATGACGAGGGCTGCCTGTCGGTTCCGGGCTTCTACGAGACAGTCTGCCGCCCCGGCAAGGTGCAGGTTACGGCCCTGGACGGAGACGGCAACCGCTTCACCCGCGACCTGGACGGCCTGCTGGCCATCTGCCTGCAGCACGAGATCGACCATCTCGAAGGCAAGCTTTTCGTCGATTACCTGTCCCCGCTAAAGCGTCAGCGTATACGCAAAAAGCTGGAGAAACAGCAGCGCCAGAACGCCTGATGCCAGTACAGCCAGGGCGCGCGCCCAAGCCACCGCTGCGAATTATTTTTGCCGGCACCCCTGATTTTGCGGCCATACATCTCGCGGCATTAATTGATAGTAAGCACCAACTTATCGCGGTGTATTCACAGCCGGACCGGCCCGCAGGCAGGGGCAAGAAGCTGCAGGCCAGCCCCGTGAAACGCATCGCCGAGGCCGCCGGCCTTCCTGTCTACCAGCCGGTATCCCTGCGCAACCGCGACCAGCAGGTATGCCTCGCAGGACTGGAGGCTGACGTTCTGGTGGTCGTGGCTTACGGCCTGATCCTGCCCCAGGCGGTACTGGACGCGCCCCGGCTCGGCTGCCTGAATGTGCACGCCTCGCTGCTGCCGCGCTGGCGCGGTGCGGCACCCATACAGCGGGCAATTGAGGCCGGGGATACCGCGACCGGGATTACCATCATGCAAATGGACGCCGGTCTCGACACCGGCGCCATGCTGGCCAGCGCCAGCTGCGCTATCCACCCGCACACTACCGCCGCCAGCCTGCATGACGAGCTCGCCCGTATCGGCCCGCCACTATTGCTCGATGTGCTCGGCGATCTTGCCGCCTGCCAGGCCGGGGCGCAGGCCCAGAACGATGACCTGGCCACGTACGCGGGAAAAATTCTCAAGCCCGAGGCGGAGATCGACTGGCGCCGGGATGCCCCTGCACTGGATCGCGCGGTCCGGGCTTTCAACCCGTTTCCGGTCTGCTTCACTGTGCTGGCGGGGGAGCGGGTAAAGATCTGGCAAGCCCGACCGATGGCGGATAACGCCGGGCTCGGGGCACCCGGCACCATCGTGCGGGCGGACCGGGACGGCATTCTGGTTAACTGCGGCAGTGGACAACTGCTGCTTGAGCAACTGCAACTCCCCGGCGGCAAACCGCTGACGGCGGAGCAGATACTCAATGCCCGCGGCCGGTTGTTTGCGCCCGGCAATCGATTCGGACTTCCGGGTTCCGCAGCGGGCGAAGACTGATGGCCCTGGACCCGAGGGCCGCTGCCGCCCGGGTGATCGGCGAGGTGCTGACCGGCAGCTCACTCAACCAGGCCCTGCCGCCCAGGCTGGCCCAGGTGGCCGAACGCGAGCGGGGTCTGCTGCAGCAGCTGTGTTACGGCACGCTGCGCCAGGCGCCGCGCCTGCAGGCACTGCTGGCACAATTGCTGAATAAGCCCCTGCGGGACAAGGACAGTGATCTCCAGGGCCTGCTGTTGTGCGGTCTCTATCAGCTCGAAGGTACCCGTATACCGGATCACGCGGCGGTGGCCGCTACCGTCGGGGCCGTGGCGGTCCTGAAAAAGAACTGGGCCAGGGGAATGACCAACGCGGTGTTGAGGCGTTTCCTGCGCGAGCGCCAGACCCTTTCCGACAACCTGTCCGAAGCGGCGGCGGCGAGCCATCCGCAGTGGCTCTACCAGGCGCTGCAACAGCAGTGGCCCGGGGCCGCCGCGGCAATCCTTGCCGCCAACAACCAGCAGCCGCCCATGGTGCTGCGGGTCAACAGCCGCCTAATCTCGCGCCAGGCCTACCTGGACAAGCTGGCGGGGCAGGGCATTGAAGCCACGGCGGGGCAGCTTTCATCCCAGGCCGTCTACCTGGCACAACCTCGCGATGTGGCGCAGTTACCGGGCTTCGCCGAGGGCGAGGCGAGCGTGCAGGACGAGGCCGCGCAACTGGCCGCCCCGCTGTTACGGCCGGGGCCGGGTGAGCGCATTCTCGACGCCTGCGCCGCCCCGGGCGGCAAAGCCTGTCACCTGCTGGAACTGCAGCCCGAGCTGGCCGAACTGGTGGCAATGGATGTCGATGAGATCCGCTTGCAAAAAGTCTCCCAGAACCTGCAGCGGTTGCAGCTGCAGGCGACCCTGCTGGCAGGCGACGCCCGGCGACCACCGGCGACCCTGGCACCCGCCAGCTTTGATCGTATCCTGGTGGATGCGCCGTGTTCGGCCACCGGGGTCATCAGGCGCCACCCGGATGTGAAGCTGTTGCGGCGGCCCGAGGATATCGACGCCATGGCCCATCAGCAGCTGGCAATACTGGAGGGGTTGTGGCCTCTGCTGAAACCGGGCGGCACCCTCCTTTACGCCACCTGCTCGGTGCTGGCCGAAGAAAACAGTGCGGTGGTGCAGCGCTTCCTGGCCACCTGTCGTGAGGCAGGGGAGGTGTCACCGGGAGTGTCCTGGGGCGAGACCACCGACAGCGGGCGCCAGTTGTTGCCATCGCCATCGGCTGCCGACGGTTTGTTCTATGCCCTGCTCGGCAAGAGCGCCTGAGGCCGGCGCGGCGTCTGTGTGCATAATTACGGCGGGCGGACACTTACATTCGCCGGGGGTTTTCTTTAATGTGCTCGGGTAATTCGCATCTGTTAACACTACTTGAGCTCCCTGAGCGATGAAGATCATTATTCTTGGCGCCGGCCAGGTCGGTGGCACCCTGGCAGAACACCTCGCCAATGAACAGAATGACATCACTGTGGTGGATACCGATGGTGAAAAGCTGCGGCTGTTGCAGGACCGGCTGGATATAGGCACAGTCGCCGGCGGCGCATCCCATCCCAATACCCTGCTCAAAGCCGGTGCCGAAGACGCCGATATGTTGATCGCGGTCACCAACAGTGACGAAATCAATATGATGGCCTGCCAGGTGGCCCATACCCTGTTCAACACCCCCACCAAAATCTCCCGGGTGCGCTCGCCCCAGTACCTGGCCTACCAGGAAAAGCTCTTCAACCGCGAGCACATCCCGGTTGATGTGATCATCGGCCCGGAGCAGCTGGTAACCAAGAATATTCAGCAGCTGATTGCCAATCCCGGCGCGCTCCAGGTGCTGGATTTTGCCGACGGCCGGGTGCAGTTGGTGGCGGTGAGGGCTTATCACGACGGACCTATCGTCGGCCAGGAGCTGCAGGAAATACGCAAGCACATGCCAAAGGTGGACACCCGGGTAGCCGCCATTTTCCGCCAGGACCGCCCGATAATCCCGGTCGGTAATACCGTGGTGGAAGTCGACGACGATGTGTTTTTTATCGCTGCCCGGGAAAATATCCGGGCTGTGATGTCGGAGTTGCGCAAGGTGGACAAACCCTACAAGCGGGTGATGATCGCCGGCGGGGGCAACATCGGGGCCACCCTGGCGTGGAACCTGGAAGGGCTTTACCAGGTGAAGCTGATCGAACAGTCCTACGAGCGCTGCCGGCTTCTGTCGGAGCGGCTCAAGCACGCGCTGATTCTCAACGGCAGCGCCACCGATCCCCAGTTGCTGACGGCGGAAAATATTGAGGGTGTAGACGTGTTTTGCGCCCTGACCAACAACGATGAATCCAATATCATGATGTCGATGCTGGCGAAGCGGCACGGCGCCAAGAAAGTCATCACCCTGATCACCAACCCGGCCTATACCGACCTGGTGGGCGACGAAATCGATATCGCAATCTCGCCCCAGCTGATTACCATCAGCAGCCTGCTCACCCACGTGCGACGCGGCGATATCAGCAATGTCCACTCACTGCGCCGCGGCGCCGCCGAAGCGATCGAGGTGACCGCCCACGGGGACGCCCATTCCTCGCGCGTGGTGGGCAGACGGCTGGACGAGATCAAGCTGCCCGAGGGCGTCACCATCGGCGCCATCGTGCGGGGGGAGCAGGTGCTGATCGCCCACAGCCACATCGTGGTCCAGACCGACGACCACGTCATCCTGTTCCTGGTTGATCGCGGCATGATCAAATCGGTGGAAAAACTCTTTGCCGTGGGCTTCGGGTTTTTCTCCTAGCCCATGCATTTTTCCGTGACATTTCGCATTCTCGGCCTGCTGCTGATGCTGTTCAGCACCACCATGCTGACGCCGCTGGTTTTCGCGCTGCTCGAGGACGAGCACAACGTCACCGGATTTCTCGCCGCCCTGGGAATAACTTTTTTCTCCGGCCTGTTGATGTGGCTGCCGGTGCGCAAGGCCAGCCACGAGCTGCGCATCCGTGACGGCTTTCTCATCACCTCCCTGTTCTGGACGGTGCTGGGCCTGTTCGGGGCGCTGCCGCTTTTGCTGACGGACGCCCTGGACCTGACCCCGGCGGACGCGATTTTTGAATCCATCTCCGGCCTGACATCCTCCGGTGGCACTGTGATCGTCGGCCTGGACAGCTTGCCGCAATCCATTCTTATCTATCGCCAGTTACTCCAGTGGCTGGGTGGTATCGGTATTATCGTGGTCGCGGTGGCGGTATTGCCGATGCTGGGTATCGGCGGTATGCAGCTGTACAAGGCCGAAACTCCCGGCCCTTCCAAGAACAGCAAGCTGACCCCGCGTATCACCGAAACGGCCAAGGTACTGTTCGCCGTCTACCTGACGCTCACGATCGCCTGCGCCCTCACCTACTATCTGTTGGGCATGTCGACCTTCGACGCCATCGCCCACTCTTTCTCGACCGTTTCACTGGGCGGGTTTTCGACCCACGATGCCAGCCTCGGTTTTTTTAATAATGACTACATACTGATGGCCGCCAGCTTTTTCATGCTGGTTTCTGGCATCAACTTCGGGCTGCACTACATGCTGTGGCACCGCCGGTCGCTGGCAGTCTATACCCGCGACTCGGAAACAAAATTCTATCTGGCCGCGGTGGGGGTCTGCATCGGCACCACAATCTTTTACCTGATCTGGGAGGAGATCCACGGCCACCAGGAAGCCGTACTTCACGGGGTGTTCCAGGTGATCTCCATCATTACCACGACGGGCTACTCCACCGAAAACCTCGGTGAATGGCCGGTAATGCTGCCTATCATGGCGATATTTTTTTCCTGCATGGGCGGCTGTGTCGGCTCTACCACGGGCGGTATCAAGGCGATGCGCCTGATGCTGATTTACAAGCAGGGCATACGGGAGCTGAAACAGCTGGTCCACCCCAACGCGGTGATACCGCTGAAAGTGGGGCGACGGCGAGTCGAAGCGAGCATCGTCAGTGCCGTATGGAGTTTTTTCGCGGTCTACACCACCACCTACATCATCCTGATGCTTATGTTGATGATCACCGGGCTGGACTTTCTCACGGCGTTTTCCGCGGTGGCCGCGGCGCTCAATAACCTGGGGATGGGGATTGCGGGGGTGACCGGGGACTTCGGCTCGATCAGTGAGACCGCCAAGGTCATCCTGAGCTTCGCCATGCTGCTGGGCCGGCTGGAAATCTTTACCCTGCTGGTACTGTTTACGCCCGCATTCTGGCGCAGGTAACGCTTACAGAATCTACCGAACCGTCAACGCATCTGCGGCCGGGTTTTCCTGATCATCTCGTAGGCCGCCTGAATCTCCTGGGAGCGCTCGGTCGCCAGCTTGATCATATCTTCGGGTACGCCTCTGGCGATCAGTTTGTCGGGATGGTTTTCACTCATGCGCCGGCGGTAGGCCTGCTTCAACTCCCGGTCGGACACACCCTGCGCCACACCCAGCGCCGCATAGGCATCTTCGAGGCTGGTGCCGGGCTGGGCGGCATAGCCGTCCCTGCTGTGGAAATGCTCCTGGGCCCGGGCCATGCGCAGCAGTTGTTCCAGCCGCGCAACGCCAAACCCCATACGCACGGCAATGCGCTCCAGCGCCGCCTGCTCTGCGGGATCCAGTTGCTGGTCCGCCATCGCCAGCGCCACCAGGAACATCAGCAGGGCCTGCTGCAGCTGGCGCTGGTGCCCGCAGGTCTCAAGGTAGGCCGACAGTACCGGCTCGAGCTCGAACCCGGCCGCCGCACCCCGATGAAAAAGCGCTATCGCCCGGCTGCGCTGCGCCGCACTCAGATTCATTTGTTCGAATATCTGCTCGGTATGCCTGATCTCGAGCTCGGAGACGCGACCATCGGCCTTGGCCACGTAACCGGACAGCAGGAACGTGGTCTCGAAGAAGCTGGTCTTGATTCGCTCGATATTCTCAGGCGAACCGAATTTCAGGGTCGTGATGAGGCCCCGGTCGAAGGCGTGGCCTATCGCCACACCCAGAATAAGGCCGATGACCCCGGCCACCAACAGGCCGATCAGGCCGCCTACTACCTTGCCGTAGAACATGGGGCTCCTTATAGCGCCGGATCCTCGTTATACCCGCTGGGGCTGGAGGCCGGCAGGCGTGATCCGGCGTACCGGCTTCGCATCACGCGAAACGATGGAAGAAATTCACTTTCAGGGAAAGCGCATATTATGCCGCCAAAAGAGACGCTATAATAGCCGGCTTTTTGCAGCCATAAAACGGGCCGACCGGTGTCTCCAGATAATCAAAAAATACTTACTTTTCAGGAGCTTATCCTGAAGCTACAGCAGTTTTGGGCAGATCAGGGCTGCGTTGTGCTGCAACCGCTGGACATGGAGGTGGGGGCGGGGACGTTTCACCCCGCCACCTTCCTGCGGGCCCTGGGACCGGAGAGCTGGAATGCCGCCTATGTCCAGCCCAGCCGTCGCCCCACCGACGGGCGCTATGGTGAAAATCCCAACCGCCTGCAGCACTACTACCAGTTCCAGGTGGCGATGAAGCCCTCCCCGGCCGACTTCCAGGAACTGTATCTGCAGTCGCTGGCGGCGTTGGGGGTCGATCCCCTGGTTCACGACATCCGCTTCGTGGAAGACAACTGGGAATCCCCCACCCTCGGCGCCTGGGGCCTGGGTTGGGAGGTGTGGCTCAACGGCATGGAAGTCACCCAGTTCACTTACTTCCAGCAGGCGGGCGGCCTGGAGTGCTACCCGGTGACCGGAGAGATCACTTACGGCATCGAGCGCATCGCCATGTACCTGCAGGGTGTGGACAGCATATACGACCTGGTCTGGGCCGATGGACCCGCGGGGAGGGTGACCTATGGCGACGTGTTCCACCAGAATGAGGTGGAGATGTCACGTTACAACTTCGAGGAGGCGGACGTGGAACACCTGTTCAGCTTTTTCGACCACTGTGAGGGCGAGGCGATCCGACTCGTCGGCAAAGGGCTGCCACTGCCCGCCTATGAGATGGTTATGAAAGCGTCACATACCTTTAACCTGCTGGACGCCCGCCACGCGATCTCGGTCACTGAGCGCCAGCGGTTTATCCTGCGGGTGCGAACCCTGGCCAGGGCCGTCGCCCAGGCCTATTTTGACGCCCGGGCAAAGCTGGGCTTTCCGCTGGCAAGCGAGACCCTGCGCCGTGAGGTGCTGGGAAATCTCCAGGCAGAGGCGAGCCAGGCATGAGTACAGATACCCTGCTGGTGGAGCTGGGCACGGAAGAGCTGCCACCCAAAGCTTTGAAATCCCTGGGCCTGGCCTTTCGCGATGGCATTGTTCGCGGCTTGCAGGAACGCCAGCTCGGTCTTGGTGAGGTGCAGTGGTTCGCCACACCGCGGCGCCTGGCCGTGCTGATCGCCGAGGTGCAGTTGCAGGCGCCGGACCAGTCCGTGGAGACACTGGGACCGCCGCTGGACAGCGCCCGGGACAAGGCCGGCAACTGGACGCCCGCCGCTATCGGTTTTGCCAGAAAACAGGGCGTCGAACCGGACCAGTTGCAGAGCATCGATACGCCCAAGGGCAACCGGCTTGGCATGCGCAGCACAGTAAAGGGCGCCACTACCAGCGCCAGCCTGAACGACATCATCCAGGGCAGTATCCAGCAACTGCCTATCCCCAAGCGCATGCGCTGGGGTGCCGGCAGGGTCGAGTTCGTGCGGCCGGTGCACTGGGTCGTCGCCATGCTGGGCAGCGAGTACAGGCACGGGGATATCCTGGGCCTGGCCACCGGCAATACCACCCGCGGCCATCGTTTCCTGAGCCAGGGCGACATTGTGCTGCAGCGACCGGAAGACTACCCGGCTGCGCTGGCGGCGGCAAACGTCGTGGCCGGTTTTGAGCAGCGCAAACAGCAGATCCGTGAGCAGGTGGAAGCACAGGCCAGGGCCATAGGGGCCACGGCGGTGATCGATGACAACCTGCTTGACGAGGTGACCGGGCTTGTCGAGTGGCCGGTGGCATTGACGGGCTCCTTCGAGCAGCGGTTTCTCGAGGTGCCGGCCGAAGCGCTGGTGTCCTCCATGAAAGAGCACCAGAAATATTTTCACCTGGTGGATGGCGAGGGCAATTTAAAGCCCAACTTTATTACCGTCTCCAATATCGAGAGCCGCGACCCCACCCAGGTGATCGCCGGCAACGAGCGGGTGATACGCCCGCGCCTCAGCGACGCAGCATTTTTCTTTGAAACCGACAAAAAGACCCGGCTGGACCAACGGGTTGAAAAACTGGCCAGCGTGGTCTTCCAGCAGCAGCTGGGCACTCTGCTGGACAAGACCCACCGCGTCATGAAACTCGCGGCGGGCCTGGCGGACCGCATGGGCGCAGCGCCGGCACCGGCCGAGCGCGCGGCCCTGTTGAGCAAGACCGACCTGCTCACCGAGATGGTGCTGGAGTTTGCCGACATGCAGGGTATCGCCGGCTACTACTACGCCCTGCACGATGGCGAAGCGGCCGATGTCGCCGCCGCGATCGCCCAGCAGTATTGGCCGAAGTTCGCCGGCGACCGCCTGCCCGAGAACCCCACCGCCTGTGCCCTGGGCCTGGCCGACCGGCTGGACACCCTGGTGGGGATTTTCGGTATCGGCCAGCCGCCGACCGGCTCCAAAGATCCCTTCGCCCTGCGACGCGCGTCGCTGGCGGTGCTGCGCATCATCGTTGAGCAGCAACTGGCACTGGACCTGCGCGACTGCCTCGAGCTGGCCGCGGCCCGGTACCCGGCGGGGGTGATTGCCGACGGTACCACCGACAAGGTGCTCGACTATATGATCGAGCGTTTCCGCGCCTGGTACGAGGAAGAGTCCATACCGGTGGAGGTGTTCCGGGCCGTCAGCGCCCGCAAGCTCAGCCGGCCACTGGACATCCAGCGCCGGGTGCACGCGGTACACGCCTTCACCGCCCTGCCGGAGGCCGCCGCCCTGGCGGCGGCCAACAAGCGAGTCTCCAATATTCTCGACAAACTCGAGGCCTCCCACCAGTTTGGCGAAGTGATCGCAAGCTTGCTGGTTGAGCCGCAGGAAAAGGAGCTGGCAGCCCAGCTCAAGTCGCTCTCGGAGATCGCCGGGGGGTATCTTGAAAAGGATGAGTACAGCGCCGCCCTGGCCTGCCTGGCAGGTCTACGGGCACCGGTGGACGCGTTCTTTGATGACGTCATGGTCAACGCCGAGGACGCGGCCCTGCGCCATAACCGCCTCAACCTGTTAAAGGATTTACGCGATCTTTTTCTGCAAGTTGCCGACATATCGCTGCTGGTTGTCGGCAAATAAGCCGTGCCGCTGATCGTCCTCGACCGCGACGGCGTAATCAACGAGGACTCTGCGGATTACATCCGCAGCCTCGCGGACTGGCGCCCTGTCCCGGGCAGTATTGCCGCGATTGCCGCACTGTCCCGGGCGGGGTACACGGTGGCCATTGCCACCAACCAGTCCGGCCTCGGCCGGGGCTATTTCAGCCTCGATGACCTGGCGGCGATTCACGCCAGGCTATGCCAGCTGGTAGCGGAACAGGGCGGCCGAATCGCCGGTATCTTCTACTGCCCCCATTTACCCGGGGAGGGCTGCCTGTGCCGCAAGCCCGCTACCGGTTTGCTGGCCGCGATGGAAGCCGAGCTGGGCCTGTCCGCCAGGGGTGCGATTTTTATCGGCGATAGCCTGGGGGACCTGCAGGCCGCCCGGGCCTACGGCTGCCGGCCCGTACTGGTTCGAACCGGCAAGGGGGAGGCGACGCTGCGGGCACTGCAAAGCGGCGAGGCCACGCTGGCGGACTGGGCTGCTATACCCGTGCACGACAACCTCGCGGCTGCCAGCCGGGAGATCCTGCGACAACAATCCGCGCCAAAAGACGACAGGTAGACCCCGCCCCGCTGCAATAGGCCACCGATTCCGGTCCGGATTGTTTTAAACTGTCGGCTACTGACCCGGGCACATTTATGGATACAGACCTGAACCTGCTGATCGCCGCCGGTATAGCCGCCGCCGGCTGTGTCGCCATTGGCCTCTTTATCGGCCTGCTGCGCGGCTATATCGTCAGCGACCGCCTGCGGGCGCAACTCACAGCGGTGAACGACCAGCTGAAAACCGAGCTCGGGGACGCCCAGAGCCATATCCGCGGCCTGTCGGTGGAGCTGGAGCAATGCCGCACCCAGTTGCGCGACGCGCTGGCGCAGGTGGCCGCTGCAGCCGAGCGCTTTTCTGAAATAACACATAAATTCAATAAGCTGCAGAACGCACATACCCGGCTTGAAACCGAGCACCGGGAACGCCAGGACCGGCATGCCGAGCAGGTGCTGTTACTCAACGAGGCCCGCGACAATCTCAAACGGGAATTCGAAAACCTGGCCAACCGGATTTTTGAGGACAAGGGCAAGAGTTTCACCACCACCAGCCGCGAATCGCTGGAGGCCCTGTTAAAACCCTTCCGTGAGCAGATCACCGGTTTCCAGAGCCGGATCAACGAGGTTCACTCCGAATCGGTGCGGGGCAATACCCTGCTGGAGAAAGAGATCCAGAAAGTGCTGGAAGTGGGCCTGGAGATGAACAGCCAGGCCACCAACCTCACCAGCGCCCTCAAAGGGGATAAGAAGACCACCGGCAACTGGGGCGAGGCCCAGTTGCAGCGCACCCTGGAACTGGCCGGCCTGCAGGCGGGGGAGCACTACGACGCGCAAGCCAGCTTCAAGGATGAACAGGGTAAGCGCAAACTGCCGGACTTTGTGATCCGGCTGCCGGATGGCAAGAACCTGATCATCGACAGCAAGGTCTCACTGGTGGATTACGATCGCGCCATCTCCGCCAACTCCGAAGAGGAGCAAACGCTGGCCCTCAATGCCCACGCCCAGGCCGTGCGCAACCACATCGATGACCTGGCATCCAAGGATTACGTCAACCTGCCCGGCATAGGCAGCCCGGATTTCGTGCTGATGTTCATGCCGGTTGAACCCGCCTATATCGAGGCGATGAAGCACAACAAGGACCTGTTCAATTACGGCTACAAGAAAGGCGTCGTCATGGTGTCTCACACCACACTGATGCCCATCCTGAGAACCGTCGCCAACCTCTGGATGATAGAAAAGAGCAATAACGAGGCGCGGGAAATCAGCAGCAGGGCGGGGGATATCTACAACCAGGTCTGCCTCGTCGCCGAGCGCCTGCACAAATTGGGAAACACGCTGAAAGCGGCCAACAACCACTACAACGACACGGTGCGAGGGCTGGCCGGACAGCAGGGTCTTTACGGCAAGATCGAGCGCTTCCAACAGCTGTCTACCAGGGCAAACAAGGAGATGGCAGCGCTGGAACCTATCCACGCCGACATTGAGAACGACCGGCTCGAAGCTGCCGGGAACACCGCCGCCGGTAACGAAGCGGACGCCGGTCTGCCGGAGCAGCCCGCGTCGCCCGCGAAACTAAAACCTATCAGCTGAGGCGCCGAGGCGCCGGCTCAGGAACCGCGCTTGTAGACAATTTTCTTGGTGCCACCATCGCAGGTGCCAACCACTTTGCCGTCTACGTCAGCGTCCTTGTCCACGATAGTCGTGGTAAACACCGCGACACCGTTGGCGGTGATCTTGGCGTCGATCTCGGACTTGAGTTCGCTGCAGTCCTTTCGCTGTGCAAAGGCGGGGGAGGCGGCGATAACCAGCATCAAAGACAGGGCAATTTTACGCATGTTGCAACTCCAAAAAGAGCGTCAGGATTGACGGGGCGCAATGTTACGCCCACTGCAACCCTGCGCAATGTTACTATTGCATAATTCTCTGAAAATCCCTCGGTGAAGAGCCGGGAAACCCTTCACCACCCGATCTCAACGCTCGTCAGGGCGCCATTACAGGCGGGCTGCTTATGCCCCGCAATCGCGCCAGCACCACCGCCAGCTGGCGCGATTGCGAGTCGCGTCCCCGGACCGCCAGCTCGCGCTCCAGCGGGTCGCCGTCAACCCTGTCACCCGCCTCGCTGACACTGGCCTCCGCCACGTCGGCGTCTGCCACGGTCCCTGAGATAACCGCCCTGGTCTCCCGCAAAGTCGCCAGGTGGGCCGCGACGGTATTGCCGAAACTGTTGCCTGTGAGCCTGCCGTTGACGGACACCTGCGCCGCGAGAATCCTGATTTCCCGACGATGCTCCTTTATCTCCGTCACCAGCTTTCGCAAGGTCAGTTCCTCGTTCCCGATCCGCTCGGTGACACCCATCTCGCGACGCTTCAGGGCCTGGATATGCAGCTCTGTCGAGGAGATGTCCCTGGCCGCCAGCAGCAACAGCTCTTCTGATCGCTCCGCGGGATCCAGCTCGGCAATTTGCCGCTCGCGATTGCCAATGCGTCGCTGCGCGAGGGCGATTTCCCGCTCCAGGTCCTTGCGTGTCGCGATCATCGCCGCCAGGCCAAGGCGCCGTCTTTCCAACAGGTTTTCAGCGTCCACGATTTCCTGTCGATAGATACGGATTGCATTGGCGTCGGTGATGCGCTCGGCACTCTCCCTGGCGCCCGCCCGCAACAGGGTATTCAGTTTTCTCATGATATTCATGGTTGTAGCCTCCTATTCCTTATCCATGTCGCGAATGATTTTCGTGGTGCGCGCTTCACTGATCCTGTTGTGCAGGCGATCAGATTCGTGCTTGTCACGAATGGTCTTGGACATGGTGATCGTCGAAAACACCAGGAATAGCGAGCTGATCATGAAGTAGCCCTTGACGAGCAACTCGCCGGGCAGCATGTAGATACCCATCATGGTTGCGCCAACCGCGACGGCAAAAGCCAGCTTGACGAAAAAGTCCCAGGCCGAAGTACTGCTGTTCATTTCATATTGATCCACGTCGGATACCTCCTTTGGTATGTGTCGACGTGGGCAGTATTCAAGTGCGACGGGGCCGGCTCAACAGCCGCATGCAAAGCCGCGGCATTCGCCACCGCCGGTAGCAGGCCGTAGTACTTGAGGCCCGGACTACGAGCCGACGGGCTTGCGGCGTTCCGAGCGCAGGGCCGCAAACCCCTTGTATCGCCAGTCGCGCAGGGCGATCACCGCGGTATAGCCGCGCCGCTGCTCAAAGGGCTTGCCGCTGTCCTCGCGGTTGAGCAGGTCGAACTCCCGCGCCAGCCGCTCCATCTTCCGACGAAACTGCGCATTGGATGACGCGCTCAGCATGCCATTGAGGACAATCAGCTCGTGATCGTCCTGGTTGAACCTCGCCGCGAAGAAATCCTGCTGAATGGTTTTCAGGAACACCTGCTGGATCGGCCCGTTGGGCAGCCAACCGAAATTGGGTGCCACCAGGAGTTTTATCCTGTTGTTGGGTTGCAACTCAATGAGCCTGAGGCGATCCAGTTTTGCCAGCATCTGTACCAGCTGGTGCTCCGCAAAGACATAGAACTCGAGGATGTTGTCAAAACTCCAGCGGTTCAGTACGCATACGGTGACCACCAGTAAACCCAGGTCTTCGGCGATCTCGCGCTCCTGCACGACCGTCAGCGCCTGCAACCTGCCATCGCGGCTCTCCATCAGGTGTAACAGGCCCGTCAGGTCCATATCGCACAGGCTGCAGATGCGATCGACCTCCGCCAGCGTAAACTCCCGCCGCGAGAACTTGCGCTTTACCGAAGACTCGGACAGGCCCATACCCTCAGCCAGGCCGGCGTATGTCATACGCGAGGATTTCAGCGCCGCCTTGAGAGCCTCGACCAGGGCCACTACCTGAGCCATTTGACCACCTGCGGTAACAGAAAGTATCACCGCATGATACCAAAGGTCTTGGAGACCACTGCAACTGTTTATATAGTGGAAGCCGGCCCTGTAATGGATAACATCCCGTTATCTTTTCGGCTCCCCGGAGTACCACATGATCTTCAGGCAGAAAGGCTTTATCCCCTATATCACCGTGGTATTCCTCAATGCCTTTGTCGACCTGGGGCATAAAATCGTTATCCAGAACGCCATTTTCAAAAGTTACGACGGCCAGGAACAGGTGGTGCTCACGGCGATCGTCAACGGCCTGATACTGCTGCCGTTCATCCTGCTGTTCTCCCCGGCAGGGTTCCTGGCCGACAAATTCGCCAAGCACCGCATCATTCGCCACTCCGCATTCTTCGCTGTCGTTGCAACCCTGATGATTACATTTTCTTACTACCAGGGTTGGTTCTGGGCGGCGTTTGGCCTGACCTTTGCCCTGGCGGTGCAGAGCGCCATCTACAGCCCGGCCAAATACGGTTATATCAAGGAGCTGGTCGGGGGTAGCAACCTGGCCTCCGCCAACGGTATCGTGCAGGCCGTCACTATCGCGGGAATTTTGCTGGGCACCTTCGTATTCTCCATCCTGTTCGAAGCCCTGCTGCCCGAGGGCGGCACGACCGGTACCGGCCAGACCATGGCCTACATCGCGCCTATCGGTTGGGTGCTGGTTGCCCTTGCCACCCTGGAATGGCTGTCAACAGCATTGCTGCCGGCCCGGCAGCAGGGCGGCACGAGCGACTCTTTCGAACTCGCGCCCTACCTGAAGCTGCGCTACCTGCAGCGCAACCTCGGTGTGCTCAGCCAGAACACCACGATCTGGCTGTCCATCATCGGCCTGGCCACGTTCTGGGCGATCTCGCAAGTGATGCTGGCGGCGTTCCCGGCGTTCGCCAAGGACGCGCTGGATATCACCAATACTGTCGTTATCCAGGGTATCCTGGCCTGCTCTGGTGTGGGTATTGTGCTCGGCTCCCTGCTGGCGGGCAGGGCATCGCGCAATTACATCGAGACCGGCCTGATACCCGTTGGCGCCGTGGGTATTGCCATAGGCATCGCGGTACTTCCCGGCCTCGGCAGTACCTTCTCCATGGGTGTGGCATTCCTGCTGGTGGGCATGATGGGCGGGCTGTTCATTGTGCCGCTGAATTCACTGATCCAGTTCCAGGCGCCGGCCTCCCACCTCGGCACGGTATTGGCGGGCAATAACTGGATCCAGAACGTGGCGATGCTGGGTGCGCTAATCCTCACCGTCCTGTTTTCACTGGTCGGGATCGGCAGCGTGGGCCTGTTCTATATACTCACCGCGGTTGCGATCATCGGCACCGGTTACACCGTACGCAAGCTGCCGCATTCGCTGGTTCGCATTCTCGCGACCGGGATATTGAAACGCCGCTACCGGGTGGAGGTCATCGGCTTTGACAACATCCCGCAGGCCGGCGCGACCCTGTTGCTGGGCAATCATATTTCCTGGATAGACTGGGCCCTGGTGCAGATTGCCTGCCCCCGGCCCATCCGCTTCGTCATGCTCAAGCGCATCTATGACCTGTGGTACCTGAAGCCCTTTTTCAAGGCCTTTGGCGTGGTACCCATAGCCGCCGGCCAAAGCCAGGAGAGCCTGCGCACCATCAACGGCCTGCTGCGGGCCGGGGAATGTGTCTGCCTGTTTCCTGAAGGCGCCATCAGTCGCAACGGCCACCTGGGTAAATTCCATACCGGGTTTGAACGCGCGTTAGCGGGGGTAGAGGAGGGCGTCATCGTGCCCTTCTACCTGCACGGGCTATGGGGCAGTAGCCTGTCGCGCGCCGAGGAAGGCCTGCGCAGTGCGCGTGCGCCCGACCTGAAACGGGATCTCATCGTCGCCTTCGGCCCACATCTGTCCCTGGATACATCGGCAAAGCAACTCAAACAGAAGGTTTTCGAGCTGTCGATCACCGCGTGGCAGGCCTACAGCGAACAACTTCCCCCCATCCCGCTGGCCTGGTTGCGCGCCGCCGGGCGCAAGCCGGGCCAGCTCTGTGTGGCGGACGATTCGCGCAAGGTGCTGACCAACTATGAAATGGTGGCGGCGGTGGTGGCGCTTGGGCACCGGCTAAAATCCGGCACCGCCGCAGGGCACACCGGCGTTTTACTGCCTCCCGGCGCCGCCGCTGCACAAGCCATCCTGGCACTGCAATTAAACGGCACGGTGGTAGTGCCCCTGAACCATACCCTGCCGGCGGAGTTGTTCAGGCGCACCCTGAAAACCGCGAAAGTACAACAGGTCATTACCTCCCGCGCCTACCAGCAGGCGCTGGCGGAAGCGCATATCGACCTCATCGCGCTACTACAGGGACAGCGCGTGTTCTATCTGGAAGACCTGGCAGCGGGCGCCCCGACCTGGCGTCGCCTGCTCACTGCGGCCCAGCTGACGCTGTTGCCGGCGGCGTGGTTTTATCGACTGCATGGCAAGGTCGTCGACGCGAGTGCACCCGCGGCAATCTTATTGAGTCACGAGGACGATCACGCTCCCGCGGCAGTGGTGCTGTCACACCGCAATATCATGGCGAACTGCAAGCAAATGTCGGATGTGATGAATACACGGCTGGACGATGTGATCATGTCCTGCGTTCCCCTGTACCATCCGCTGGGCCTCACGCTGACCACGATCATGCCGCTGGTGGAGGGTATTCCCATTGCCTGCCACGCCGACCCGGTGGACGCCCTGGGTATTGCAAAAATGGTCGCCCGCTACAACGGCACCCTGTTGCCCGCGTCCCCCGCCACGCTGGGCCTGTATGCCGGCCACGAAGCCATTCACCCGCTGATGCTGGCCTCATTGCGACTGGTTGTATCGGGCGCAGAGGCGCTGCCGGACGATGTCCGGGAACAGTTCGAACTCAAGTTTGGCAAGCGGATTTACGAAGGATGGGGTATGGCCGAGACCACCACCGTGGCGACGGTAAATATCCCGGATGCCATGGATACCAGCGACTGGAAGGTGCAGCAGGGCAATATCCCCGGCACCATGGGCATGCCCCTGCCCGGTACCGCCCTGAAAATCATCGACCGGGCGAGCGGCCAGGAACAACCCCTGGGCAGCCCCGGACAACTACTGGTCTGCGGGAGCCAGGTGATGCTGGGCTACCTGGACAACCCGGAGAAGACCCGTGACGCCATGATCGAGATCGACGGCCAGCGGTGGCTGAAAACACCCGGCACTGCGCGGCTGACGGAAGAGGGTTTTCTGCTGGTGCTCTGATCCGGGGTGTTCCGCCGATCCTGCAGCCAGGAGATAAGATCCCGCCCTACACGTCCAGGTTGGCCACCGAGAGGGCGTTCTCCTCGATAAACAACCGGCGCGGCTCCACGTGGTCGCCCATCAGGGTGGTGAAGATCTGGTCTGCGCCGATCGCATCCTCGATCGTCACCTTGAGCATGCGGCGCACTTCCGGGTCCATGGTTGTTTCCCACAGCTGCTCGGGATTCATCTCACCCAGGCCCTTGTAACGCTGGATGCTGTAGCCCCGTCGCGCCTCGGTCATAAGCCAGTCCAGGCCCTCGGCAAAACTGCGGGTCGCCAGGGTTTTGTCGCCGCGCTGGAAATAGCCGTCCGCCTCGATCAGTGTGTTGATGGTCGCGCCCAGTGCTATCAGGGCACGGTACTCGCCAGAGGCGAAGAATTCGTGGTGGTATTCGGTTTCAGACTCTACGCCATGGGCCAGAAGCTTGACCACGGGAAAATACAGCTGCCGCTCCTGGTCTTTGCGTACCACGACGGTGTAGGCGCTGCCCTTGCTGGCCACAGATAGTAAGCGCTCACTCAACTGCTCGCTGAACGATGTAACCGCTTGCTCATCCCGCATTTGCTCCAGCGACAACGAATCGCCGTATACCATCTCCCACAACACTTCCGCGGTATACAGACGGCTCAGCCTGTCGATGGTCGAGGCCACGGCGCGGAATTTCGTCACCAGCTCCTCCAGGCCGCTACCGGAAATCGGCGGGGCATCCGGGTTGACATAGATCGAGGCGCCCTCGAGGGCACCCTGGGTCAGGTACTGGTTGAGGGCGTCATCGTCTTTCAGGTACTGGTGCTGCTTGCCCTTGGCGATCTTGTACAGGGGCGGCTGGGCGATAAAAATATGCCCGCGTTCCAGCAACTCCCGCATCTGGCGGAAAAAGAAGGTGAGCAGCAGGGTGCGGATATGCGACCCGTCAACATCCGCGTCAGTCATGATAATGATACTGTGGTAGCGCAGTTTGTCGGCGTTGAACTCATCCTTGCCGATGCCGCAGCCCAGCGCCGTCACTATGGTGCCTACTTCCGCCGAGCCCAGCATCTTGTCGAAGCGGGCTTTTTCCACGTTGAGGATTTTACCCTTGAGCGGCAGGATGGCCTGGAACTTGCGATTCCGGCCCTGCTTGGCGGAGCCGCCCGCGGAGTCGCCCTCCACCAGGTACAATTCTGACAGGGCGGGGTCCTTTTCCTGGCAGTCCGCCAGTTTGCCGGGCAAGCCGGCGATATCCAGGGCGCCTTTGCGCCGGGTCATTTCCCGCGCCTTGCGAGCCGCTTCCCTGGCCCTGGCGGCGTCCAGCATCTTACCCACCACCGCCCTGGCCTCACCCGGGTTTTCCAGCAGGTAATCGTTGAACTGGGCATTCATGGTCTGTTCTACCGCGGTTTTCACCTCGGAGGACACCAGCTTGTCCTTGGTCTGGGATGAAAACTTGGGGTCGGGCACCTTCACCGAAATGATCGCGGTCAAACCCTCCCGGGCATCGTCCCCGGTAGTGTTGACCTTGGCTTTCTTGGCCAGGCCTTCCTTTTCAATGTAGGTATTAAGGCTGCGGGTTAGGGCGGCCCGGAAGCCGGCAAGGTGGGTCCCACCATCCCGCTGGGGAATATTGTTGGTATAGCAGAAGATGTTTTCCTGAAAGGAGTCGTTCCACTGCAACGCGACCTCGACGCCGATGCCCTCCTCAGTGTCATATTGGAAGTGAAACGGCCGGTTGACGGGTGTCTTATTGAGATTGAGGTAATCGACAAAGGCTTTAAGGCCGCCGTCGTACTGGTAAGTCTCTTCCTTGCCGCTGCGCTCGTCCTTCAACACGATACGTACACCGGAGTTGAGAAAGGCCAGCTCCCGCAGGCGTTTGGCCAGTTGGTCAAAATGGAACTTGATATTGGTAAAGGTCGCAGGGGAGGGTTTGAACCTGACAGTTGTACCTGTGACGCCGGTAACCCCGATTTCCGCCAGGGGAGCATCCGGGACACCGTGACGGTAGACCTGTTCATACATTTTGCCTTCACGGCGAATTGTCAGGACCAACTCCTCCGAAAGGGCGTTCACCACCGAAACCCCGACACCGTGCAAGCCGCCGGACACCTTGTAGGTGTTGTCATCGAATTTCCCCCCCGCGTGCAGCACGGTCATGATGACCTCGGCTGCCGAGACACCTTCCTCATGCATTTCCGTGGGTATACCGCGGCCATTATCCCCCACGGTAACGGACTCATCAGGGTGTATGGCTATGGCGATTTCGCTGCAGTGGCCGGCAAGCGCTTCATCGATCGAGTTGTCTACCAGCTCGAACACCATATGATGCAATCCGGTACCGTCATCCGTATCCCCGATGTACATGCCCGGGCGTTTTCGCACGGCATCCAGTCCTTTGAGAACCTTGATACTGGATGAATCGTAATTATGCTCACCTTCACTCATAGCTCTACTCTCATTACTGCTTCTATTCATATAACTACACCCCGCAGAGCGGGATACGTCAGCCGGCAGATATGCCGGCCGGCGTAATCGTGCCCTGTTCCACGTGGAACAGGGCTATGTCGGAGTCTTCCTCTGGCCAGACCGATGTAATATCGGCCCGGTCTATACAGGTAATAAATACCTGGGCTTTCATTGCGGCCAATAACTCACAGACCTGGCGACTGTGGTCCTGGTCGAGTTCGGAGGGCAGATCATCCACCAGGTAAGTACAACTGCCTTTCCCGTATTCGGCCATCAGCTGCCCCTGAGCGAGCTTCAGCCCACATACCACCAGCTTTTGCTGGCCCCGCGACAGGGTCTCAGCCGCCAGGCGACCATCAATCAACACCCTGATATCGGCGCGCTGGGGACCGACATGGGTATAACCCTGCTCCATATCCGAGGAAACGCTGGCCTCCAGCGCAGATTCGTATGTGGACTGCCGGTCCCAACCCTGGTGATAGCGCAACTCCAGCCCGTCGGCCAGAGCTGGCAACAGCTGTCTCGCGATGGCCTTGAAACGGGGCGCAAGCAGCTTGAAGTAGTTCCGCCGGTAGTCGCCTGTCGCCTCACCGGAGCTTGCCAGGTCACGGGTCCAGACAGCTAATTCCTGGTCGCGAATTTTACCATGCCGCAGCAGTTTATTGCGCTGTTTTATGCACCTCTGGAAACGCTGCCACTGTTCAAGGAAGCGATGTTCCACGTGAAACACGCCCCAATCCAGGTACTGTCGCCTGGCGGCGGGTGAGCCGGTCAATAACTCGAAGCTATCAGCATTGATCACCTGCAAGGGTAAGTGCTCGACCAGTTGGGCCAGGGACTTAACCGGGCTGCCAGCCACCTTGATAACGGCCTCCCCCGCCAGGCTTCGCTGCACCCCCAGGCTTATACCCACGCCGGGAATGGTGGGCGAATTAGCCACGCCGAAGGTCACACAATGGGTTTGCCCGTGGGTTATGAGGGACTTTACACTGCTGCCCCGAAATGACCGGGCCATGCCCAGCAGGTGAACTGCCTCCAACACACTGGTCTTACCGCTGCCATTGCGCCCGAAAAAAACATTCACCTGCGCCAGATCCCGCAGCTTCACCTGCTTCAGGTTTCTCACGTGGTTGATCTGGAGACGGGTTAGCGACACATTGGCCCGGTCATATCAGGCGTGGGTTGGCCTGTAACAAGGTAAGCAGTTGCGCGAAAGAGGTGGTGTTGCGCCTCACTAGAGGCGCATGGGCATAACGACGTAGAGGGAATCACCGGCATCGGACTCTTCCAGTAACGCGCTGCTATTGGGGTCTGACAACGAAAGCTTCACCTGCTCGCCACTGAGCACGCCCAGCACGTCGAGCAGGTAGCTGACATTGAATCCGACCTCCAGGGAGTCGCCCTGATATTCCACCGGCACCGCTTCCTCCGCCTCTTCCTGTTCGGGGTTGTTGGCGACAATATCCAGGCTGTTCCTGGTCAGCTTCAGACGCACACCGCGGTATTTTTCGTTGGAAAGAATTGCCGCCCGGGTAAAAGCCTGGCGCAACTCCAACCGGGACCCGAAGACTATCTTGTCGGGAGAGCGTGGCAAGACGCGTTGATAATCGGGAAACTTGCCGTCCACCAGCTTGGAGGTAAACGTAAAATCGGTGGTCGTGGCACGAATGTGATTACTGCCGATAACCAGCGCGATATCCGCTTCATCTTCCAGCAGCAGCCGGGCGAGTTCCAATACCCCTTTGCGAGGCAGTATCACCTGGGTGTCATCGCTGGCATCGATCTTGCCGGGCAGCGTACACAGCGCCAGCCGGTGGCCATCGGTAGCAACAACGCGCAGCTGCTTATCCTTGAGCTCCCACAACATACCGTTGAGGTAATACCGCACATCCTGCTGGGCCATGGCAAAACCGGTGCGATCGATCAGGCGCTTCAGCTGCCCCTGCTTGACCGTAAACTTGTGCGTTCCCAAGCTGTCTTCGACGTTGGGGAACTCCCTCGCCGGAAGGGTCGCCAGGGTAAAACGACTGCGCCCTGATTTCACCGTGACCTTGTTGTCCCTGGCGGTGAACTCTATCTCGCTGCCCTCGGGCAGGGATTTACAGATATCCACCAGTTTGCGCGCAGGTACCGTCACCTCGCCGGAGTCTCCAGGCTGCGCCAGTTGCACCCGGCCTACCAACTCGACCTCAAGGTCGGTTCCGGTAAGGGCAAGGCGATCCTCTTCGAGCACCATCAATACATTTGCCAGGATAGGCAAGGTCTGCCTGCGCTCCACCACGCCGGCTACAAGGTTCAATGGTTTAAGCAGGGCATCCCGCGAAATGGTGAACTTCATATAACTGTTTTCCCTTCCCACAAATGGTGTTGTTGCCCGGGCCTCCGGGCTCGGGGCAATCAAATCTGGACGACGGCCTTCGGCTAACTGACGAAGATTATCAAGTTGTAAGCGATCGCAACAGGTTTTTGTAATCTTCGCTAATATCGGAGTTAGTTTCGCGAAGTTCCTTGATTTTACGACATCCGTGCAAGACTGTTGTGTGGTCTCTGCCACCGAAGCTATCGCCGATCTCCGGCAAACTGTGGTTGGTCAATTCCTTCGCCAGCGCCATAGCCACCTGGCGAGGACGTGCCACCGACCGGCTGCGTCGACGCGACATGAGATCTGCGACTTTAATCTTGTAATACTCCGCCACGGTGCGCTGGATGTTGTCCAGGCTGACCTGCTTGTCCTGCAGTGCCAACAGGTCCTTCAGGCTGTCCTTCACCAGCTCCACGTCGATCGGCTTGCCTATGAAGTGTGCACTCGCAATCACTCGTTTAAGCGCACCCTCGAGCTCCCGCACATTTGAACGGATACGCTGGGCGATAAAGAACGCGGCGTCTGGCGGCAAGTCGATACGCGCCTGCGTGGCCTTTTTCATCAGGATCGCCACCCGGGTTTCCAGTTCCGGCGGCTCCACCGCCACTGTGAGGCCCCAACCAAAGCGTGATTTCAGGCGCTCTTCCAGACCGTCAATCTCCTTGGGATAACGGTCACAGGTCAGGATCATCTGCTGGCCGCCCTCGAGCAGGGCATTGAAGGTATGGAAGAATTCTTCCTGGGACCGGTCTTTTTTAGCAAAGAACTGGATGTCGTCAATAAGCAGCGCATCCACCGAGCGGTAGTAGCGCTTGAAGTCACTGATGGCATTGAGCTGCAGCGCCTTGACCATATCCGCGACAAAGCGCTCCGAGTGCAGGTAGACCACCTTGGCCTGCGGGTTCTCCTGCTTCAGCGCGTTGCCCACCGCGTGCATAAGGTGGGTCTTGCCCAGACCCACGCCGCCGTACAGAAACAGCGGATTGTAGGAGTCACCGGGGTTCTGGGCTACCTGTCTTGCCGCGGCAAGTGCCAGCTGGTTTGACTTGCCCTCGATAAAATTATCGAAGGTGTAGTTCTCCACCAAATGGTGCTGATGCTGCAATGAGCCGACGACTTCCACCTTGCGCACCGTGTCGCCCCTGGCATGGCTGGCCCTGAAAGCGTGGGTATCCGCGGACACCGCATTGCCGTTCATCGCCTGACCGGAGATGGCGGGCTGCATGCCGGCGGAAACCTCCACGACCTGGTGCACCCTCTCCCGGGCCTGGGTCACTGCTGGCTGATGACCCGTCCCGATCTGCAATACGACCTCCGTGACTGTCTCCGGGCCCAGTTCCCGCACCAGCTCTGAAATGCGTTCAGCGAATTTGTCAGATACGAAATCCTTGATAAAGCGGTTCGGCGCCAGCAGCGTGAGGTTGCGCCCATCGGTACTGGCCTTGAGCGGCCTTATCCAGGTATTGAACTGTTGTGACGGTAACTCGTCCTGCAGTCGATTGACGCACTGCTGCCACACTACTTCAGGCAAAATGAACCCCTTGGTGTCGACCATAAGGGCCGATCACTCGTATGAAAAATGAATGTTTCGATGTTTGTTATTTACAGGTATTTATTGTGTTTGCGATGGCTGAATAATACGCTGCCACAGGCGAGTTATCCACAAAAATCTGTAGCTGACAGTGAATTTTTTTTCCTATTGTAATCAATAAGATAGGCTGCAATTGTTCATTTTATAACCAACTTGAAAAATACCGTCAGGGGACGAATTTTTCTGTGGATAAGCTGTTTATATCTTTGGGGCATATTGTGGGCTGATGGCGGCAGGGCGCGCCACTGGTGGGTTTCATGGCGTCCCGGGCAGGCGCTGCCACCGGTGGGATTTTGCCCCGCGCGGGCGGGGCGCTGCAGTGGCCCCGGAACGAGCCCCGTTAATATTACCGTGATCTCGATTGAATTAGCTGGCGCGTTTCAATAGAATACCCCACCTTTTTTCCCGTCGACGTCTGCGATCCGGCCCTGTGGCCCAAACGCAGTCTTTGCCGCAATCAATCTGGAACTTTGCTATGAAAAGAACATTTCAGCCCAGCGTACTCAAGCGCGCCCGCACCCACGGTTTCCGTGCCCGTATGGCAACCAGGGGCGGTCGCCAGGTCCTCAACCGTCGTCGCGCCCGGGGCCGCAAGCGCCTGGCGCTCTAATCCCGGTAGCTATACCGGGTGAACCGCCAGGTTCCTGACCACGGTTTTCCAAAAACCAGGCGCTTACTCAAGGCCAGCGACTACAGCCGGGTGTTCGACGGGGCGCAGGCCAAGGCTTCACACAAATACCTGTTATTACTGGCGGCACTGAATGACAAACCCGGGCACCGCCTGGGTCTGGTTATAGCGAAGAAAAACGTCCGGCTGGCGGTACAACGCAATCGGATCAAGCGCGTCACGCGGGAATTTTTTCGTACCCTGCCGCAGGGCGCACCAGGCATGGATGTTGTGCTGCTCACCCGCAGGGGCATAGACCAGTTGGATAATGCGGAGCTATCCTCTATATTGCAGCAGCAGTGGCAGAAACTGGGCCGCCATATCCCCAAGCCAGAATCAAAAGCCAGCCAGGAAAGCTAATGCGTCGCTTTGTCATTTTTTTGATCGACTGCTACCAAGCCTGCCTGAGTCCTTTCCTGGGTAATAATTGTCGGTTCTACCCGACCTGCTCGAGTTATGCCAGGGATGCCGTCAGCTCACACGGGGTAATCAGGGGCGGTTACCTTGCCCTGCGTCGATTGGGTAAGTGCCATCCGTGGCACGAGGGCGGGGTAGATCCCGTTCCACCCTGCCCGCACTCACACTAGACCAAAGAAACCACTATGGATTTGCAACGCTCACTGCTCATCGGCGCTATAGCCGTACTGTCCTTCATGCTGCTGACCAAGTGGGTGGACTTCAAGGACGCCAAAACCAGTACCCAGACCCAGGAAAAGACCCGGCTGATCTCCGCTGACCCTGCCGACGGCACGCCAGATCTGCCGAACCCTGCTGCACATGAAGCCGAGGAGGATCTTCCCACCGTGTCCGCCGGCGCCGCCACGGTCGCCCCGGATCCTCAGCTTGAAACTGCCCCTGGCGGCAGGATCATCCAGATCCACACCGATGTACTCCAGATGGCGGTCGACCTCCAGGGCGGAGACGTCGTCGAACTGGCGCTGCCAGGATACCCGGCGGAACTGGACAAACCGGCGGTGCCCTTTGTCCTGCTGGAGCAAAATACCAACCGCACTTATATTGCCCAGAGCGGCCTGATCGGCAGCAACGGCATCGACAAGGACGGTCGCCCGACCTACACCACTTCTTCTCCTGTATATAAGATGGCAGAAGGCCAGAACGAACTGGTCATTGACCTCCAATGGCACGACAACACCGGGGTAAAAGTCACCAAGCGCTACACGCTGGGCCGCGGCGACTACCTCGTCCGCGTTGATTACCTCGTGGAAAACGGCAGCCACGGCCGCTGGCAGGCCAATCTTTTCGGCCAGTTGAAGCGGGACAGCAGCCCGGCACCCTCGGCCGGCGCCTCTGGCAGCATGGGGCTTCACCCCTTCCTCGGCGCGGCACTTACCCAGCCCGACGACCATTTCACCAAATTCACCTTCGAACAGATGAAGGAAGATCCCTTCAAGGCCTCCCTCCCGGGCGGCTGGATCGCCATGATCCAGCACTATTTCCTGAGTGCCTGGATTCCCGACCCGGACAAAAACCACACCTACAGCACGCGGGTCACCAGCAGCGGGTATAACATTGCCGGTTTCACCAGCCCCGCCCTGGTACTGGACCCGGGCCAGTTGGGTGAGGTCGGCGCAAACTTCTACGCAGGCCCCAAAGACCAGTACCGCCTGAAAGAAATTTCACCCTACCTGGAACTCAGCGTCGATTACGGCTGGCTGTGGTGGATAGCCCAACCCCTGTTCTGGTTGCTGACAAAAATCCATGCCCTGGTAGGGAACTGGGGTGTGGCCATTATCCTGTTGACCGTGCTTATCAAAGCCGCATTTTTCAAACTGTCCGCCACCAGTTACAAATCCATGGCCAACATGCGCCGCGTGCAACCTAAAATGCAGGATATTCGCGAACAGTACGCGGATGACAAACAGAAACAGTCACAGGCCATGATGGAGCTGTATCGCAAGGAGAAGATCAATCCCATGGGGGGCTGTCTGCCCATCCTGGTGCAGATGCCGGTTTTTATTGCGCTCTATTGGACCCTGATGGAAAGTGTGGAACTGCGCCAGGCGCCCTTCATCCTCTGGATCAAGGACCTCTCGGTGATGGACCCCTACTTCGTACTGCCGCTGCTGATGGGTGCCAGTATGTTTTTCATGCAAATGCTCAATCCGCCTCCACCCGACCCCATGCAGGCCAAGATCATGAAGTGGATGCCCATCGTTTTTACCTTCTTCTTCCTCTGGTTCCCTGCAGGTCTCGTCCTGTACTGGGTGGTGAATAACCTGTTGTCCATGGCACAGCAATACGTCATCACCAGGCAAATCGAGGCCGGGGCAGCGAAACCCTGATCGACCGGGATACTATCGCCGCGGTCGCGACCGCCCCCGGCCGGGGCGGTGTCGGTATCATCCGCCTCTCCGGTCCCGCCTCCGATTACATCGGGCAGGCGATCACCGGGCTGAAATTGCAGGCACGTCACGCCCAATTCGCGGCTTTTCGCAACAGTTCAGGCGACTTGCTGGACACCGGCATCGCTTTGCTGTTCCGGGGGCCCAACTCATTCACCGGCGAGGACGTGGTTGAACTACAGGCCCATGGCAGCCCGGTCGTACTCGACCTGATACTGCGTGAAGCCTGTCGACTCGGTGCCCGACTGGCAAGGCCGGGGGAATTTTCCGAGCGCGCCTACCTCAATGGCAAGATCGACCTGGCACAGGCCGAGGCCATTGCCGACCTGATCAACAGCACCACGGAGCAGGCGGCGCTCAATGCCAGCCGTTCACTGCAGGGTGAATTTTCCCGAAAAATACACGAACTGGTGGACATGGTCACTCACCTCAGGGTGTATGTAGAGGCAGCCATCGATTTCCCGGAGGAGGAGATCGACTTTATCCAGGAGGGTCAGGTGGCTGAGCAACTGGCCGGGATTATTGCCCAGCTTGAAGCCGTATTGAACCAGGCGCGCCAGGGTAGCCTGATACAGGAGGGGATGAAGCTGGTGATTGCCGGCAAGCCCAACGCCGGAAAGTCCAGCCTGCTCAATGCCCTGAGCGGTTCCGACAGGGCCATCGTCACCGCCATCGCCGGCACGACCCGTGACGTGCTTCGGGAGCATATCCAGATCGATGGTATGCCGTTGCATATCGTCGATACCGCTGGATTGCGCGACAGTGAGGACGAAATCGAACAGGAGGGCATCCGCAGGGCCTGGCATGAAATGGCGTCTGCGGACCGTATACTGCTGGTGGTGGATGACACCGACCATACTACTGTCGATGACCCGGACAACCTGTGGCCGGAACGCAATCAACGCCTCGGCCGAAAAATTCCGGTGACCATCGTCCACAACAAGTGCGATCTCTCCGGCCACGCTCCCCGCATAGAACAGCACGAAGGGAATGCCGTCGTCGTGCTGTCGGCGAAAACCGGAGCGGGCATGGATGTACTCCGGCATCACCTCAAGGACAGCATGGGATTCCGGCACGAACAGGAGGGGCAATTCAGCGCGCGACAGCGCCATTTACAGTCCTTGCAGAACGCCGCAAGATCCCTGCAGGCCGGCCGATCCCAGTTACTTGAAGCCGGGGCAGGGGAATTGCTGGCAGAGGACCTGCGCCAGTGCCAGCATCACCTCGGTGAAATAACCGGCGCTGTCAGCAGCGACGCCCTGCTGGGCCGGATTTTTTCCAGCTTCTGTATCGGCAAGTAATACCAGCATATCCACACGCTCTATCGCTATTGCTCACGGCGATATACACAGCGTGACACTACAACACAGGATATCCCCAGACCGTGCACACCGCACGCGAACAACTCGTGTACTGCCGACCGGATCGTGCACAACGAATGTATAAGTACTGTTCCTGGCAACAGATAATTTGTGGAAAAGCACGGGGACATGCCAGCCCCGCTTTTCTATCCACAGAAAAACCCGCTTAATACAGGGTCCGGACACGGCTTTTCAACGCCAGGCTCAGGTCTTTGAGATGTACTTATACTCTCTTCAGGTTATTGATATATATAAATAAAAATAACTTATAAACGGGTGAAGGCTCGCCTAATAATAGTTACTACAATAGTTCTATATATACATACCTATATATTCTTTATATTAAGTAATCTGGATACACAGTCCGATCACTCGCGCGCAGGTCCGGGATACTGCTGCCGCAATATGCGCTTCAGTACCTTGCCGCTGGGGTTGCGTGGAATCTGCTCGATGAACACTGCTGCCCTCGGCTGCTTGAAGCGGGCGAGCTTACCGTTGCAGTGCTCCAGTACCTGTGCCTCGGTCAGTGATTCATCCTTCCTGACAATAACGGCGAGGGGACTCTCCCCCCACTTGGCGCTGTCCTGGCCAATGACGGCGGCATCGGCAATTCCCGGGTGCGATAGCAGTACGTTCTCGACTTCGGCCGGATAAACATTTTCACCGCCCGAGATAATCATGTCCTTGATCCGGTCCTGGATGGTGACGAACCCCTCTGCATCCATCACCGCCACGTCCCCGGTGTGCAACCAGCCGTCGACAATAGTCTCTGCGGTTGCCTCCGGCCGCTGCCAGTACTCCTTCATGTTGTGGGGCGCGCGCACCTGCACTTCTCCGGCCTCGCCCCGGGGCAGTTCATTGCCCGCGGTATCGGCTATGCGCACCTGTGTGTGAAAAAAGGATTTTCCAGTCGAGCCGATCTTGTGCCGTGCATCATCCGGTCCGATCAGGCAGGCCGGACCACAGGTTTCGGTCATGCCGTATACCTGGTGGATTTCTATGCCGAGTTCCAGGTAGCTGTTGATAGTATTGACCGGCAGCGGAGCGGCGCCGCTGGTTATGGCGCGTAAACTGGACCAGTCAAAGCGCTGGAAGTCCGGCACCTGCAGCATGAAGCCCAGCATTGCGGGCACTGCGAGTGTGGTATTGATCTTTTCAGATTCAATCAGCGACCAGGCCTTTTGCGGATCGAAATTGCGCAAAATCACCAGGGCATTGCCCTTGTAGACGGCGGTGATCATCGGGGTGAGCGCACCGACGTGAAACAGTGGCAGCAGTACAAGGTACTTGTCTGACAGGTGCATTTCTGCGGTATTACACAGGGTCAGCAGCGCCCAGAATACGGTTTTATGGGTGTGCACCACGCCTTTTGGACTGCCTGTTGTGCCAGATGTGTACATGATAAACAGGTTGTCATCCTCGTCGGCCTGTTCCTCAGGACCATGCTGGTGGGCACAGGCCAACGCCTGTTCGTAGGACAGGGAAAAGTCAGGCTTGTCCTGTCCCACACAGATCCAGTGCTCAATACCGCTGCCGGCGGTACCGCGGGCGCGAAGTTCGGCGACAACGGGGGCAAACTCGGCTTCAAAAATAATTACCCTGGCGCCACCATCCTTGAGGATAAACGAAAGTTCATCTGCTGTGAGGCGCCAGTTCAGCGGCATCAGCACGATCCCCGCTTTGGCTGGACCGAAGAAGCTTTCAATAAATTCGTGTCCGTTATGCAGCATGAGTGCCGCCCTGTCGCCGCGCCTGAGCCCCAGCGACTGGAGCACGGCACAACACTGGTTGGCCCGGGTATCGAGTTGGGCGAACGTAAAGCGCTGGTTTGCAGCCACGTCATAAAGCGCTTCCCTGGTGGGATTGAGGTACGCTCGGGTGGTGAGAGAATTACCTATATTGAAACCGGTGGTCATAGCATAGCCTCGTTTTTATAATTGGTGGATGGTGTGGCGGGCAGTTGGCTGCTTTTCACTCGACAGCATCCACCTGGCATTGTCACACCCGTTTTATAGTGTAGTAGCAGGACAGGGTTTTGCCCGTCCAGGCTGCGCTCGCCATTACCTTATCGCTCCCAACCGTAATATAGTACTGTTCCCGCTGGTTGGCTCAACCAACCAGGTCAGAACATATATCGCTCGCCTGACCTGGCAACGGTAACGACCTGGCCAGCAAGCATGCAGGGCGGTTTGCCAGACAGGGCTATCACCGGGAGAAAAAAGTATGAACACGCCGCAGTCGCCTATCCCAATACGTATCGATATCGTGTCGGATGTGGTGTGCCCATGGTGCATTATCGGCTACAAACAACTGGAACGGGCGCTGCAGCAAATGGCCGGTTCCTTCACTGCGGATATCCATTGGCAACCCTTCGAACTCAATCCCCATCTCCCGCTCCGGGGGCAGGACCTGCGTGAACACATTGCGGAAAAATATGGCACATCGCCAGAACAGAGTCGGGGCGCTCGCGCGCGTCTCACGGAACTGGGAGAGTCCCTCGGGTTCAGCTTCGATTATTACGATGGTATGCGCATCTACAACACCTTTGCGGCGCACCAGTTACTCCACTGGGCTGGCCTTCAGGGCAAGCAGATGGCGCTGAAGCTGGCGTTGTTTGAGGCGTTTTTCAGTCGCCGGGAAAATGTCGGTGATCCGGGCCTGCTCGCGACTGTGGCCGGTCGCGTGGGCCTGGACGCGGGGCAGGCGCTGGAGGTGCTGACCAGTGGTCGCTATGCACAGGCGGTGCGCCAGGAACAGGCCCGGTGGCTGGACCGGGAAGTGCACGCGGTACCTATGTTTTATTTCAACGATGGCTACCCGGTACCGGGTGCACAGGAAGCCCAGACCTTCGTCAGGGTCATGGAAAAACTCAAACAACGGTCTGGCTGCTGAATTGCTACAGCAGCGGTGCAATCACCAGGCTGACGATCGCCATCACATTGATGAGGATGTTCATGGAGGGGCCGGAGGTATCCTTGAAGGGATCACCCACGGTATCACCGACAACGACGGCGGAGTGAGTGTCCGAGCCCTTGCCGCCGAGATTGCCCTTCTCAACGTATTTCTTGGCGTTATCCCAGGCGCCTCCCGCGTTGGCCATCATCAGTGCCAGCAGCACGCAACCGAGCAGTGCGCCTCCCAGCATGCCACCCAGAGAGGCCGCGCCCAGGCCGAACCCCACTAACACCGGAGCGCTCACGGCGATAGCTCCGGGCAGGATCATACGGCGCAGGGCGGCCGTTGTTGCGATATCGACGCAGGTGGCGGTATCGGGCTCGGCTGTGCCTTCGAGCAGACCGGGAATCTCGCGGAATTGCCGGCGTATTTCGTTGATCATATCGAAGGCCGCCTCACCGACTGCGGTCATGGTGATCGAGGCGATGAGGAAGGGGATAGTGCCGCCGATGAACATCCCCACCAACACCACCGGATTGGAAATTTCCAGCGAGAATCCGGGGTTGTGTACCTGTACGGTCTGTACATACGCGGCGATGATGGCCAGTGCCGCCAGCGCGGCCGCGCCGATCGCAAAGCCCTTGCCGATGGCGGCGGTGGTGTTGCCCACTTCATCCAGGCCGTCGGTAATCTTGCGGGTTTCCTTTCCCATGCCGGCCATTTCGGCAATACCGCCGGCGTTATCAGCCACTGGTCCGTAAGCGTCAATGGCCATGGTGATGCCCACCGTGGCCAGCATGCCTACCGCGGCGATGCCCACACCGTAAAGACCGGACAACTCGGTGGAGACGTAGATGATGCCGGACAGGAACAGGACCGGCAGCACTACCGATTCCATACCCACCGCCAGCCCGGTAATCATTACGGTAGCCGGTCCGGTTTCCCCGGACTTGGCAATCTTGCGCACCGGATTGCCGCCGGTGTAATACTCGGTGATCAGGCCGATAGCCACCCCGCCCACGGCGCCGCTGATCACAGACCACCAGATATTGGAGTCCAGCCCCATCGCCTCTATCAGGAACCAGGCGATGATCGCGAAGATAACGGGCGCCAGCAGTGTGCCTGAGCGCAGGGCCGCTTCCGGCGCCGCGTTGGAGCGCAGTCGCACGATGATGATGCCGCAGATGGAGGCCAGCAGGCCGATGCTGGCCAGGGCCAGGGGCAGGAACATCATGCCGGAGCGGGTCTCTATGGCCAGGGTGGAGGCGATGGCGATGCAGGCGATCATGGCGCCGCAATAGGATTCGAAAATATCCGAGCCCATACCCGCGATGTCACCGACGTTGTCACCGACGTTATCGGCGATCACGCCGGGGTTGCGCGGATCGTCCTCGGGGATGCCGGCCTCTATCTTGCCCACGAGGTCAGCCCCGACATCGGCGCTCTTGGTGAATATGCCGCCACCTACCCTGGAAAACAAGGCGACAACGGATGCCCCCATGCCAAAACCGTGGATGGCGTGGGCGGTATCCGCGTCACCGCCAAAGAACCAGTAAACGGAGCCCAGGCCCACTAGACCCAGCGAAGCGACGCACAGGCCCATTACCGAGCCGCCGTAAAAGGCGATCGACAGGGCCAGGCCCTGGCCATGATGGTGCGCTGCAACCGCGCAGCGAACATTGGCCTTGGTGGCGGCGAACATTCCGAGATAGCCGGCCAGCGCGGAAGACACCGCCCCGGTGAGAAAAGCGATCGCGGTATTTTTCCCCAGTGGGGACACGAAAATGGCGATCAACAGCACCAGGGCGAAAATGCTGAGCATCTTGTATTCCCGCGCCATAAAGACCATGGCGCCGAGATGAATCTGGTCGCCAATTTTCCTCACCTTGCCGTCGCCGTGATTATGCCGGCTCATGATGTGGTAGATGATAAAAGCGACACCAAGGCCGGCAAGGCCGAGGAGGGGGGGTAGGGCAAAGTATTCAGTCATATTCATAGCTGCTTTCCCGGTTTTATTATTACGTTTGTCCCAGCATGCTACCTAAAGAGACAGGCAAGTGACAAGCGGCAACAACAACACGCAACGGCCACAATCGGGGGTATACTGTGCGGTCTCGGTTGGCGCGCCAATAACACGGCGTTTTTGGCCGCGCCTGAAAACACCACGACACAACCTGACAATGGAGATATTCGTGACTTGGGTATTGTTGTTCCTGCTGGCATTTTTTGCCATTACCTGGTTCCACCTGCGCGGCCCTGACCTGCGCCGGTTTGACGCACCACTGGGCCAGCGTTTCCCGGGTTCGCCGGTGCCATGCGATGAACACGATGCAGTCCTTGCTTCACTGGCGGTGAGCACCGGCCCTGTTCAGCGTGCCCCGCGCAGCAAACGTCTTGGGTTGGTTCGGGAATACATGGACAATATGTCCAACGGCCTGGTACTTGCGTCCACGGTGACACCGGTCGATGCGGGCGGGGTACCCGCCGAATGGGTGATTGCCCCGGGTGCAGACCCTTCGCGCCGTGTGCTGTATATACACGGCGGTGCTTTCATGATGGGCAGTCCCCGCAGCCACCGGAACATCACCAATCGCTTTTCCGAGATCAGCCGCGCGGCGGTGCTGGTTATCGATTATCGCCTGATGCCGGAGCACAGGCGCATGGCGGGGATCGAGGACTGTCGTACGGCGTATAGCTGGATTCTTGCAAACGGCCCCGAGGGCCCAGGCGCCGCGAGCAGGATCTATGTGGCGGGAGACTCGGCGGGCGGCAACCTGACCCTGGCATTGATCGCCTGGGTGCGCGACCAGTCACTGCGCCAGCCCGACGCCGCGGTGGCGTTTTCCCCCGCAACCGATGCAACCTTCAGTTCTCCCACAATCCGGCGCAATATGGACAGCGACGCGATGCTCGGACCCATGTTCCGCGACCTGGCAAAGGTGCCGCTGCCGCTGTTGTGGTGGTTCGGCTGGTTCCAGGCCCGCATCAGTCCCAGCAACCCGGTGGTATCGCCATTGTTTGGCGATCTGTCAGGGTTGCCCCCGACCCTTGTCCAGGCCAGCGAGAACGAAATCCTGTACGGCGACGCGATTCGCTACGTTAACCGGGCCGTGGCGGCGGGATCGCCCGCTCGCCTGCAGAGCTGGCCGAACATGGTACATGTGTGGCAGTTTTTTTACCCTCAACTCGCCGAGGCGATAGAGGCATGGGATGAAGTTGGCAAGTTCATTGCCGATTTCGACTGAAAACCAGGCGGGGGAAAGCCACGTGGGACACTCGGAAGGCGAATTCAGCGGTGCCGGGCAGCGGTCGATTTACTACCAGTACTGGACGCCCGGGGAGCCGGCCAGGGCGCTGTTGTTGCTGGTGCACGGTGCCGGCGAGCACAGCGCCCGCTACCGGCAACTGGCGCGGTATGTTACCGGGCGGGGTTATGCTGTCGCCGCGCTGGATCACCCGGGCCACGGCAGGTCCGCGGGCCGCTATGGGCATATCGATCGCTTCGAGGATTTTGTCAGTACACTGGAGATCTTCCAGCGCAAGCTCGCCACAGACTTTCCGGGACTGCCGCTCATCCTCGTCGGGCACAGCATGGGCGGCCTGATCGGTGGCTTGTATCTGTTGCGTCACCAGCAGGATTTCATCGGTTGTGTGTTGTCGGGCCCGGCCATCAAGACAGACATTGAGCCCGGTTACCTGCAGCTGTTAATGATCAGGTTGCTGTCGGTCGTGGCGCCCACATCCGGGGTATTGCAGCTCGATGCAGTGGGCGTCAGCCGCGACCCTGCGGTCGTTGCTGATTATGTCGGCGACCCGCTGGTGAACCACGGCAAGATGACTGCCCGTATGGTGGCGGAGTTGTTCAGGGGTATGCACCAGATCCGGGCCGAGGCGGAGAAAATCTCCCTGCCGATACTTTTGTTGCACGGCGGCGCGGATGTGATGACCGCCCCGGCGGGCTCCGAGTTTCTGCACGAGCACATCAGTTCGGCGGATAAGACACTGAAAATCTACCCGGGGCTTTACCACGAGATATTCAACGAACCCGAGCGCGAGACGGTCTTCGCCGACATGCTGGACTGGTGCGACTCGCGGCTCCCGACAGCCTGAGGCTATTATTCCGGCGACCTGTTCGCGCGCACCCATTCCAGAAACCGGTGAACCCCGTCGATGGTGTGCTCTGTGCGCAGTGAATGCACCACTTCCCAGGCGTGTTCGGCGCCTGGCATTTCCACGTAGACCACAGGATTGTGCGATGTTCCGCGCAACCTGGCGCTGAATACGCGGCCCTCGGCGACAGCGGCGAGGCTGTCATGGGTGCCGTGAATGACCATGAAAGGCGGGGCGTCAGGGTGAATCTGGGCGACGGGGGATGCCAGGTCCCACAGCGCCGGATTGTCCAGTACTGACTCGTGCAGTACTTTGCCCGTCAGGAAGCGCTCGTAGACCCCGCGGTTGGGGTGCTGGTCGTAACGCACCAGAAAATCGTACACACCGTAAAAGGGGATACAGGCCTGCACCGAGGTATCAACCCCGGGATGGTCCGCCTGCAACTCCGGCCGGTTGGCGGTGAGCCCCATCAGGGCGCTGAGATGGCCGCCGGCGGAGCCCCCTGTGACCGCGACAAAATCCGGGTTCATGCCGTACTCGCGCCCGTGCTGGCGAATCCAGCACAGGGCCCGCTTGCAGTCCTCCAGGTGGGTGGGAAAGCCGACGCTGGGGCTGAGCCGGTAGTTGGCGGCCACGCAGATCCAGCCCCTGCTGGCGAGGTGGTACATCAGGGGCAGCGCCTGCGAGCCCTTGTCCCCCATCATCCAGGCCCCACCGTGAAGCTGCAGCAGCACCGGACAGCCCTCCGCCGGGATGTTTGTCGGGCGATAAATATCAAGCTGCTGGCGCACCCCGCCCGGGCCATAGGGAATGTGGCGGATCACTTCGACCCCGGGGCGGTGCATCGCCACCGGGCGGCACCAGTCGCTGAAACTGACATGGCCGCGCAGCAGGTGGCTGGTGGCCGGGGGAATTCGGTTGCGGTAATCGTCACCCAGGCCCGAGCGCAGTGCCCTGTCAACGACCGCCTCGGCCCTGGTGCTCTGCCACAGGCTCCAGACCAGGCCCGGCCAGGTGCCGAACAATACCAGCAGCGCGACAACGCCCAGCCCTGTCTCGAGGGCGCCGGCCGAGACCAGGAGCCAGGCCACAGCCAGTTGCAGGGGCAGCCAGATCCAGGCGAGCTCCGTGGCGAGCAGGGCGGTGCCGAACAGCGCCCAGGGCACCGAGCGGCGCGGTATGGCGCGCGGTGAAAATACCGTTGCCATTGAAACGAGGTTGAAGATCGCCAGTGCCGCCAATAACCAGTCCATCGCCAAATTCTCCAGAATACCTGCCTGATACCCATTTAATTCGCGGTTCGCCTTCGAGCGGCCGCGACGCGGCGTCACTCTACACAAGCCATTCCGGGCTGTCCAAAGCAACGGCCGGGAGGCAGGCGAACAAATTTTGAACAACCGCCCCGCTCCACGTATAATCGCGCCCCCTTTGTGACAACGCCCCGAAGCCGGGCGAGGCCAATACCCGTGGAGTACCAGCAGCAGTTTGACGTCATTGTGATCGGCGGCGGCCATGCCGGCACCGAGGCCTGTCTGGCGGCGGCGCGCATGGGTTGCCGTACCCTGTTGCTCACCCACAGCATCGACACCCTGGGCCAGATGTCCTGTAACCCGGCGATCGGCGGCATCGGCAAGAGCCACCTGGTGAAGGAAGTGGACGCCCTGGGGGGCGCGATGGCGCGCGCCACCGACCGTGCCGGTATCCAGTTCCGGGTGCTCAATTCCCGCAAGGGGCCGGCCGTGCGCGCTACCCGCGCCCAGGCGGATCGGGTGCTGTACAAGAATGCCATCCGGCAGATACTGGAATCCCAGCCCAACCTGTCAATATTCCAGCAACCGGTGGACGATTTGCTGATCGAGCACGGTCGGGTGGCGGGCGCGGTCACCCAGATGGGCCTCACCTTTCGCGCGCCGCGGGTGGTGTTGACCAGCGGTACCTTTCTCGGCGGCAAGATCCATATCGGCCTTGAGACCGCCGCCGGCGGGCGCGCGGGCGATCCGCCCTCCATCGCCCTGGCGCAGCGGCTGCGGGAGCTGCCCTTCCGGGTGGAGCGCCTGAAAACCGGCACACCGCCGCGCATCGACGCCCGCAGTGTGGATTTCAGCGGGCTGGAGCAGCAATGGGGCGATACCCCGGAGCCGGTGATGTCCTTCCTGGGCAATGTGCGCGAGCACCCCGAGCAACGCTGTTGCTGGGTGACCTATACCAACGAGGCCACCCATGAGGTGATTCGCGGTGGTCTCGACCGCTCCCCGCTCTACTCCGGCGTGATTGAAGGTGTGGGCCCTCGCTACTGTCCGAGTATCGAGGACAAGATCCACCGCTTCGCCGACAAGAATTCACACCAGGTCTTTATCGAACCGGAGGGGCTGAGCACCAGCGAGCTCTATCCCAACGGCATTTCCACCAGCCTGCCGTTCGATATACAGATTGCGCTGGTGCGCTCCATCAAGGGCTTTGAAAACGCCCACATCACCCGCCCCGGTTATGCCATCGAGTACGACTTTTTCGACCCTCGCGACCTCAGCGCCTCACTGGAAACCCGCGCCGTACCCGGCCTGTATTTCGCCGGCCAGATCAACGGCACCACCGGTTACGAGGAAGCGGCGGCGCAGGGCCTGCTGGCCGGCCTCAATGCGGCGCTGGCGGCCCAGGGCCGGGAGCCCTGGTGCCCGCGCCGGGATGAGGCCTATATCGGCGTGCTGGTGGACGACCTGATTACCATGGGCACAATCGAGCCCTATCGCATGTTCACCTCCCGGGCGGAGTACCGATTGTTGCTGCGCGAGGACAATGCTGATCTGCGCCTCACCGCAAAGGGGCGCGAGCTGGGACTGGTGGACGATGTGCGCTGGGCGCGCTTTTCCCACAAGCGCGAGGCGATAGAGCGCGAGACGGCGCGCATGGCGACGACCTGGATTCACCCGGGCACGCCCCAGGCCGACGCACTGGCAGGCAAGCTGAAAAAGCCCCTCGGCCATGAATACTCGCTGGCGGACCTGCTGAAGCGACCGGAGCTGGCGTATAACGATGTCGCCGGTCTCAAGGGCGAAGCTGTCGCCGATACGCAGGTGGCGGAACAGGTCGAGATCCAGGCCAAATATGCCGGCTATATCAACCGCCAGCAGGATGACATCGACCGCCTGCGTCGTTACGAGCACACCGTGCTGCCGGCCGACCTCGACTTCAGCGCGGTCGATGGCCTGTCCAATGAGGTCAGGCAGAAGCTGGCCGCCGCCAGGCCCGACACACTGGCCAGGGCGGGGCGCGTTCCGGGTGTGACCCCCGCGGCCATTTCCCTGTTGCTGGTCTACCTGAAGCGACGCGGCGCACTCGGTCGCAGCGGCCAGCCGGATGCGCAGGAATTACTGTCCGAGCCCGGCAACCAGCGCAACCTGGGCTGATTTGGACGCGCATTTGCTGAACCAACTGCAGCGCGGCTGCACGGCGCTGGGGCTTGAACCGGACGCCGGCCAGCAGGCGTCGCTGCTCGCCTACCTGGAACTCCTGCTCAAGTGGAACAGTGCGTATAACCTGACGGCGGTGCGCGACCCGGGGCAGATGGTGACCCGGCATTTGCTGGACAGCCTGGCGATAGCGCCTCATTTCAAGGGCGGCAACGCCATAGATGTCGGGACGGGGGCGGGACTGCCGGGTGTTCCCATGGCCATATTGTTCCCGCAGCGCCAGTTCTCCCTGCTTGACAGCAACGGCAAGAAAACCCGCTTCCTGTTTCAGGTGAAAACTGCCCTGCGCTTGGATAATATGCGGGTGCACCACGCACGCGTGGAGTCCTTCCGGGCGCCCGAGCCCTACGATGCGGTGTTATCCAGGGCATTCACCTCGCTGGAGGAGATGGTGGCCGGTTGCAATCACCTGCTGGCGCCGGGTGGGTGCTTTCTCGCCATGAAGGGCGCCTACCCGACCGGCGAGCTGGCTGCCCTGGACCCGGCGTACACGGTCAGGGCGGTCCATGTACTGGCCGTGCCCGGCCTCGATGAACAGCGACATCTGGTGGAATTGATCATGCGGAACAGGGGAGAAACTCGTTGAAGCCGAGAGCCGGGGGCAGAGTCAGTGGCTAGGATTATCGCGATAGCTAACCAGAAGGGCGGCGTCGGCAAAACCACGACCTGCGTCAACCTGGCGGCCTCGCTGGCCGCCATGCGCCAGCGCATCCTGCTGGTGGATCTCGATCCGCAGGGCAATGCCACCATGGGCAGCGGTATCGACAAGCATGCCCTGGAACACAGTGTTTACGATGTCCTGGTGCATCAGGTGCCCGCGCGGCAAGTGATTCAGCCCACCGGTGAAGCCGGGTTTGACGTGCTGCCCGCCAACGGCGACCTGACGGCGGCGGAGGTGGAGTTGCTGCAGGTGGATAACCGCGAGCAACGCCTGCGGGCCGGCCTCGCCCAGGTGGCGGGCGGCTACGACTATGTGCTGATCGACTGCCCGCCCTCCCTCAATATGCTCACGCTCAACGCCATGGTAGCCGCCGATGGCGTCATTATCGCCATGCAGTGCGAGTACTTTGCACTGGAGGGACTGTCGGCACTGGTCGGCACAATCCAGCGGGTCGCGGAAACCGTGAATCCGAAGCTGCAGATCGAAGGCATCCTGCGCACCATGTACGACCCGCGCAACAGCCTGACCAACGATGTATCCGCCCAGCTGCACAGCCATTTTGGCGACCGTGTCTACCGCACGGTGGTGCCGCGCAATGTGCGCCTCGCCGAGGCGCCCAGTCACGGGGTGCCGGCCATGTACTACGATAGGTATTCCCGCGGCTCCAAAGCCTATATGGCGCTGGCGGGTGAAATCATCCGGCGCGAGGAAAAACTTGCGCAGCTGGCGCAAACCCGCGCGATGGCGACGGATTAAACGGAGAGCTTGGATGTCGTCAAAGAAACGAGGTTTGGGGCGAGGGCTGGATGCCCTGCTGGGCGCGGCGGGCAGCAGGCCCGCGCCGGCGAGTGCCGCCCAATCTGAGGCCGGTATCGCCCCGCAGGACGGCATCCTCAAGCAGTTACCGGTGGATTTGATCCAGCGCGGCAAGTACCAGCCACGGCGGGATATTGATCCGGAATCGCTGCAGGAACTGGCCGACAGCATCAAGGTGCAGGGGGTAATGCAGCCCATCGTGGTGCGCCCCGTCTCCGACCGCAAGTACGAGATCATCGCCGGCGAGAGGCGCTGGCGCGCCACCCAGCTGGCAGGGCTGGACAGCATCCCGGCGCTGGTGCGGGAAGTGCCGGACAGCGCCGCTATCGCCATGTCGCTGATCGAGAATATCCAGCGCGAGGATCTCAACCCCATCGAGGAAGCCGCCGCGCTGATGCGGCTGCAACAGGAATTCGAGCTGACCCAACAGGAGGTGGCCAACGCGGTCGGCAAGTCCCGCTCCACGGTGGCCAACTTGCTGCGCCTGATGAGCCTGCAGGACGATGTGCGCCGCCTGGTGGAGCACGGGGATCTGGAAATGGGTCACGCCCGCGCCCTTCTGGCCCTGGAGGCGGGACAGCAATCGCAGGCGGCGCACTCGGTGGTCGGCAAGGGCCTGTCCGTGCGCCAGACCGAGGCACTGGTGCGCAACCTGCTCGAACGCAGGGAAAAGCCCGCGCCGGTGCAGGCTGTCGATCCCAATATCCGCCACCTGCAGGACGATCTCTCCCAGCGTTTGGGCGCCCGGGTTGAAATCAGGCACGGTACGGCCGGCAAGGGCAAACTGGTGCTGAGCTACAACAGCCTGGATGAACTCGATGGAATATTGAGCCACATCAAGTAGCGCTGGAAACACATGATATGGTGGTCCCGGACAGGCTTGCCCCAAGATGATGTGTATCTTCCGCCAGGCGGGGCAAATGGGTAACGAAATGCCTCGATTGCGCCGGCATCGGGGTCTGTTTTTAATCCGCGTACTGCCGACTCGCCGGTTGAACCGGCCTGTCAATCCACCTATAATGCGCCCGCCCGAAAAGACCCCGGGGGCTGTTCGGGATGTGGCGGGTGAACTGAGGCGGGATACGCATGGCCGGCGCTGAAATTCTACGCCCCCCGGTGTATCGCATCACCCTGGCGCAGTTCGCAACCCTGGTTCTGCTGTGCCTTGTCCTGCTGGCATCGGACAAGGTGCGTGCCTACTCGGTGTTCAGTGGCGGCATGATCGCCATTTTGCCCCAGGCATATTTTGCTGCCCTCGCCTTCAGGTGGCGCGGAGCAAGATCCGCAAGGGCGATAGCCCGCTCCAGCTATGTTGGGCAGGTGGGCAAGTTTTTACTCAGTGTTGCAGGGTTTGCCGCGGTGTTTGTAGCGCTGCGGCCGATAAACGCACCAGCCGTGTTCGCGGGATACCTGCTGATGCTGGTGATACAAATCACGGGAAGCTGGTTATTGCTCAGGCGATGATCGCTCTGGACAGACTGACGCAAGAGTTGGAATAGATGGCAGGCGAAACCCAGACAATCTCTGAATACATTGTCCACCACCTGACAAACCTCACCTATGGCAAATTGCCGGCGGGGTTTGAACGGGAAGACGGCTCGATTGTGGCCGATGGCGGGGCGTGGGTGATGGCACACGGCGGCGAAGAGGCCGCGGCGATGGGTTTTAACGCCATCCACGTGGACTCCATGGCCTGGTCCATTGGCCTCGGCATATTCTTTTGCTGGCTGTTTCGCGGCGTGGCGAAAAAAGCCCAGGCGGGCGTGCCCAGCGGCGTGCTCAACCTCGTTGAGATGGTGGTCGAGTTTGTCGATAACACGGTGCGCGATACTTTCCACGGCAAGAACAAGCTGGTGGCACCCCTGGCCCTCACGATATTCGTCTGGGTGTTCCTGATGAACCTGATGGACCTGCTCCCGGTGGACCTTATTCCTACGCTGCTGGGACTGGTGGGAGTCCACTATCAGAAGATTGTGCCCTCGACAGACCCCAATATCACCATGGGTATGGCGCTGGGTATCTTCATCCTGATGCTGTACTACTCGATCAAGGTGAAGGGGTTTGGCTTCGTCAGGGAACTGACGCTCAATCCCTTCAACCACTGGATCTTTATTCCTGTGAACCTGTTTATGGAAGTGGTGGGCCTGCTGGCCAAACCCTTCTCGCTGGGCCTGCGACTGTTCGGCAACATGTACGCAGGTGAAATGATTTTTATCCTGATTGCCGCCCTGTTCAGTGCAGGCCTCGCATGGGCTGTACCGGCAGGATTGTTGCAAGTCGGCTGGGCGATATTCCATATCCTGGTTATCACCCTGCAGGCCTTTATTTTCATGGTGCTGACGATCGTGTACCTCAGCATGGCACATGAAGATCACTGATTTACTTTAACTTTGGTTCTTAACGCTAGGAGAAAATCATGGAATTAATCTACGTAGCTGCCGCCATCATGATGGGCTTGGGTGGTCTGGGTGCCGCTATCGGTGTAGGCCTGCTGGGTGGCAAGTTGATTGAGGGATCAGCGCGCCAACCGGAACTGGCTCCCAAGCTGCAGGTGACCTTCTTCCTCGGCGCCGGCCTGGTAGACGCGATCCCCATCATCGGCGTTGGTATCGCGATGTACCTGATCTTCGTTGTCGCAGGCTAAGCCGGGCATTCGGAAACGGGGTTGCGCTCAACGCGACCCCCAATAATCAGTGAGGAGCAAGGCGTGAATATTAACCTTACGCTTATCGGACAGATGATCGCGTTTGTCTGCTTTGTCGTGTTCTGCATGAAGTACGTGTGGCCGCCTATCATTGCGGCCATGCAGGAGCGGGCCGACAAGATAGCAGATGGCCTGGCGGCGGCGGATCGCGCCAGCCACGACCTCGAGCTGGCCAAGGAAAAGGCCGTCGAGCGCCTGAAAGAGGCCAAGGAGGAAGCGGCAGCCATTGTCGACTCCGCCAACAAGCGCGGCAGCCAACTGGTGGAAGAGGCCAAGCAGGCCGCGCTGGTTGAAGTACAGCGGGTCAAGGCATCGGCCCAGGCAGAGATAGAGCAGGAAGCCAACCGTGCGCGCGAGCAACTGCGCAGCCAGGTGGCCGTTCTGTCCCTGGCGGGAGCTGAAAAAATACTCGGCGCCACGATCGACCCCAAGGCGCATGCCGAGATGGTCGAAAAGCTGGCTGCAGAGCTGTAACACGAGGGAGCTATGGCTGAACTGAGCACATTGGCGCGCCCGTATGCGAAGGCGGCATTCGAGTATGCGCTGGACAAGAACGGACTGGACCAGTGGTCCTCGCAACTGGCAACGGCGGCAGCCGTGGCGGCGGACGAGGGGATGAATGTGGTACTGAGTAATCCCTCACTGACGGCTGTGCAACAGGCGCAAACACTCAGTGATGTCTGCGGCGAAGCAGTGTCTGCCGAGGTGCGCAATTTTATTGCCATCCTCGCCAGCAACAAGCGCCTCGCCCTGCTGCCGGAAATATCCGCCCTGTTTGCCCAGTACAAGGCCAACCAGGAGAAAACTGTCGATGTCGAAGTCGTTTCAGCCTTTGACCTGGCAGACAGCGCCCGCGACAGGCTTGCCGAGGTGTTGGGCAGGAAGCTGGAGCGACAGGTAAACGTTCGGACATCGACCGACAGCAATTTGCTGGGTGGTGTTTTAATCAGGGCCGGCGATCTGGTGATCGATGGCTCCGTGCGCGGCAAGCTGGACAAGCTGGCCGAAGCAATGAATTCGTAGGATTGAGGAACAGAGCATGCAGCAACTGAATCCATCTGAGATAAGCGAGATCATCAAGCAGCGCATCGACCAGCTCGATGTCAGCAGTGAGGCTCGCAATGTCGGTACAGTGGTATCGGTCACCGACGGTATCATTCGTATCCACGGTCTGGCCGATGTGATGTACGGCGAGATGATCGAGTTTGACGACGGCGTCTACGGGATGGCCCTGAACCTGGAGCGCGATTCTGTCGGTGCCGTGGTCCTGGGCGACTACAAGACCCTGGCCGAAGGCCAGTCCTGCCGCTGCACCGGCCGCATCCTCGAGGTGCCGGTGGGTCCTGAGCTGCAGGGTCGGGTAGTGGACGCTCTGGGTAACCCGATCGACGGCAAGGGTCCGATCAATGCGGCCATGACCGACGCACTGGAAAAAGTTGCACCCGGCGTTATCGCCCGTAAATCGGTCGACCAGCCGGTACAAATCGGCCTCAAGACGATCGATGCGATGGTGCCCATCGGCCGCGGCCAGCGCGAGCTGATCATCGGAGACCGCCAGATCGGCAAGACGGCCATTGCCGTGGACGCCATCATCAACCAGAAAGGTTCCGGCATTAAGTGTATCTATGTCGCCATCGGCCAGAAGGCGTCGTCTGTCGCCGCCGTTGTGCGCAAGCTGGAAGAGCACGGTGCCATGGGCCACACTATCGTCGTGGCCGCTACCGCCTCCGACCCCGCCGCGATGCAGTACCTGGCGCCATTTGCCGGCTGCTCCATGGGCGAGTACTACCGCGATCGCGGTGAAGACGCGCTGATCATCTATGATGACCTGACCAAGCAGGCCTGGGCCTATCGCCAGATTTCCCTGCTGCTGCGCCGCCCGCCGGGCCGCGAAGCCTATCCCGGCGACGTGTTTTACCTGCACTCGCGCCTGCTGGAGCGCGCGGCCCGGGTCAACGCCGACTACGTCGAAAAGTTCACCAAGGGTGAAGTCAAGGGCCGCACCGGTTCACTGACGGCGCTACCTGTTATCGAAACCCAGGCCGGCGACGTATCCGCCTTCGTACCGACCAACGTGATCTCCATCACCGACGGCCAGATATTCCTCGAAGCCGACATGTTCAACGCCGGCGTACGCCCCGCCATGAATGCCGGTATCTCGGTATCCCGTGTGGGCGGTGCCGCCCAGACCAAGATCATGAAGAAGCTGTCCGGCGGTATTCGTACCGCGCTGGCGCAATATCGTGAACTGGCGGCGTTCTCGCAGTTTGCCTCCGATCTGGACGACGCCACCAAGGCACAGCTGGATCACGGCGAGCGGGTAACCGAACTGATGAAACAGAAGCAGTATTCGCCCCAGAGCATAGCGGAAATGGGCGTGATGCTGTACGCCGCCAACGAAGGCTATCTGAACGATATCGACGTGAACAAGATCGGCGATTTCGAACAGGCGCTGCTGTCCTACATGCACGGCGAGCACGGTGAAATGATGAGCCGTATCGTCGAGACCGGGGATTACAACGACGAGATCGAGTCCACCATCAAGGCGGCGATCGATGCGTTCAAAAAGACCCAGACCTGGTAAGACCGAGGACCAGTAGATGGCAGCCGGAAAGGAAATTCGCACCAAGATCTCGAGCATTCGCAGTACGCAGAAGATCACCAGCGCGATGGAAATGGTCGCGGCGAGCAAGATGCGCCGGGCCCAGGAGCGCATGGCTGTTGGCAAGCCCTACGCCCGTCGAATCCGGGCGGTGGTGGGCCACATCGCCAATGCCGCGCCCGAGTACAAGCACATGTACATGGAAGCGCGCGAAGTAAGGCGGGTTGGCTACATCGTCGTCTCCACGGACCGCGGGCTGTGTGGCGGCATGAACATCAATCTGTTCAAGAGCACCGTGCGTTCGATGAAAGAATGGGCCGACCAGGGTATCCCGATCGAACTGTCCCTGATCGGTGCCAAGGCGTCGGCGTTTTTTGGCAGTTATGGCGGCAATGTTACCGCCGCGGTGCGCGACCTCGGCGAGGAGCCGGCGCTGGCCGACCTGATCGGCGGTGTGAAAGCCATGCTGGACGCCTATGCCAAGGGGGATATCGACCGCCTGTTCCTGGCTGGCAACGTGTTCGTCAACACCATGACGCAGAACCCGACCGTCGAGCAGCTGTTACCCCTGCAGGCCGAAGAAAGTGCCGAGATGAAGCATCACTGGGACTACATCTACGAGCCCGACGCCAGGGAACTGCTGGAAAAACTGCTGACCCGGTACATCGAGTCACAGGTATACCAGGCCGTCGTGGAAAACGGCGCCTGCGAGCAGGCGGCCCGTATGCTGGCGATGAAAAACGCCACCGAAAACGCCGGTGAAATCATTGATGACCTGCAGTTGATTTACAACAAGGCGCGCCAGGCAGCGATTACCCAGGAGCTGTCGGAGATAGTGAGCGGTGCCGCGGCAATTGGTTGAGGCCGTTAGTCGGAGTCGCCGTGACGGATTGCGGGCGGGCTTAAACTGCAATCAAAAATAGACAGTGTCGTGGACCCCCGCCAGCAGGGCGTCGGGGCCGGGCCAAACAGAATTGAACTTTGATCTAGAGGATCCGAACATGAGCAGCGGACGAATCGTACAAATTATCGGCGCCGTTATCGACGTGGAATTTCCACGCGACATCGTGCCGAAGGTCTACGATGCACTGACAGTGACCGAGCGGGGACTCACCCTGGAAGTACAGCAGCAGCTGGGTGACGGCGTGGTGCGTACAATTGCCATGGGCTCATCCGAGGGCGTCAGCCGCGGGCTGGCGGTGGAGAACAGCGGCCAGCCGATCTCCGTACCCGTTGGCCTGGAAACGCTGGGCCGAATCATGGACGTGCTGGGCAACCCGATCGACGAGTTGGGCCCCATCGGCGAGAAAGAGCGCGCCTCCATTCACCGCAAGGCGCCGACTTACGAGGAGCTTGCTGCCTCGGAAGAACTGCTGGAAACCGGCATCAAGGTCATCGACCTGGTCTGCCCCTTCGCCAAGGGCGGTAAAGTCGGCCTGTTCGGCGGCGCCGGTGTGGGCAAGACCGTGAACATGATGGAGCTGATCAACAACATCGCGACCGAGCACTCCGGTCTGTCCGTTTTCGCCGGTGTCGGCGAGCGTACCCGAGAGGGTAACGACTTCTACTTTGAGATGCAGGAATCCAAAGTTGTCGATGTGAAGAATTTCTCCAACTCCAAGGTGGCGATGGTCTACGGCCAGATGAACGAGCCCCCGGGCAACCGTCTGCGCGTGGCGCTTACCGGTTTGACCATGGCGGAAAAATTCCGCGATGAAGGCCGCGACGTACTGCTGTTTATCGATAACATCTATCGTTACACCCTCGCCGGAACCGAGGTATCGGCGCTGCTGGGTCGTATGCCCTCCGCGGTGGGCTACCAGCCGACCCTGGCCGAGGAAATGGGCGTGCTGCAGGAGCGGATCACGTCAACCAAGGTCGGATCCATCACTTCCATCCAGGCGGTTTACGTGCCGGCGGATGACTTGACCGACCCGTCCCCCGCGACCACCTTCGCCCACCTGGACTCCACCGTGGTACTGAGCCGGGAGATCGCCGCCAAGGGAATTTACCCCGCGGTGGATCCGCTGGACTCCACCTCGCGCCAGCTGGACCCGCTGATCATCGGCAACGAGCACTACGCCGCCGCTCGCGGCGTGCAGTCGGTACTGCAGCGCTACAAGGAGTTGAAAGACATTATCGCCATCCTCGGTATGGACGAGCTGTCAGAGGAAGATAAGCAAACCGTTAACCGCGCGCGTAAAATCGAGCGTTTCCTGTCGCAGCCCTTCCACGTGGCCGAGGTATTTACCGGGTCGCCCGGCAAGTACGTTTCACTGAAAGATACCATTGCAGGCTTTAACGGTATCCTCGCGGGTGAGTACGACCACCTGCCGGAGCAGGCGTTCTACATGGTCGGCAGCATCGAAGAAGCTGTCGAGAAAGCCAAGAAGCTTAAGTAACGAGAGTCACGGGCTTTAGAGAGGCCGAACAATGTCAATGACAATTCATTGCGACATCGTCAGCGCCGAGGAGGAGATCTTCTCCGGCCTGGTCGAAATGCTGGTGGCTACCGGGGACCTGGGGGAGCTGGGGGTGACCTATGGCCACGCGCCGTTGCTCACCTCGCTCAAGCCGGGGCCGGTTCGCATCGTCAGCCAGAATGGCGAAGAGCATGTCTACTACGTGTCTGGCGGCTTCCTCGAGGTGCAGCCCGGCGTGGTGTCTATCCTGGCCGATACCGCCATTCGGGCTACCGATGTCGATGAGGCCGCCGCCGAGGAAGCGCGCAAGGAAGCGGAACATGCCCTCGCCAACCAGACCGGGGACTTTGACTATGGCCGCGCTTCTGCCCAGTTGGCCGAGGCTGCTGCCCAGTTGGCTACCCTGCGCAAGATGCGCAACCGGGCGGGTCGCGGCTGATTCGCCTGTCCGAAATCCCGAACCCCGGCATGCCCGGGGTTTTTTATGAGCGACGATCTTTACCCGGCCCAGTGCTGCCGGGTTCACAGTTTGGACAAAAATACTAATAAATAGCGTACCATTGCCCCGTATGCTGCCTATCATGTCTACTTCAGGCTGGCCGGTTTGTACAGCAGGCCGCCAGCGTATCCTGAACTGAGCAATCACCCGGTTACCCGAATATGCCACTAGAAGTGATCATCCTTGCCGCCGGGCAAGGCACCAGAATGAAGTCCAGCTTACCCAAGGTATTGCACCCGCTGGCGGGCAGGCCGCTGCTGGAGCATGTCATTGCCACCGCGCTTCGCCTGCGGCCAAAGTCGGTACAGGTGGTGGTGGGACACGGCGCCGAACAGGTACGGCAGCAACTGGCGGCCTACCCGGTCAACTGGGTGGACCAGCACGAACAACTGGGCACCGGCCACGGCGTGCTGCAGGCGCTGCCCGCGGTATCTCCCGAGAGCACCGTGCTGGTGCTCTACGGCGATGTGCCGTTGATAGGGGTTGAAACGCTGGAAGCCCTGGTCGCCGCGGCGGCCGCGGCCCCGGCGCTGTTGACCGCCCTGGTTGGCGACCCCGCCGGTTATGGCCGGATTCTGCGCGATGCCGCCGGGGCCCTGGTGGGCGTGGTAGAGCACAAGGACGCGACCGAAGCACAGCGCGAGATCGCAGAAATAAACACCGGGCTTCTGGCCGCGCCGGCTCGCGACCTGCTGGCCTACCTGCCGCGGGTGGGTAACAACAACAAGCAGGGTGAATACTACCTGCCGGACATTCTCAGTATGGCTGTTGAAGAGGGCCGGACGGTGGCCTCCTGCCGGGCAGCTTCTGAACTCGAAGTGCTGGGAGTAAACGACCGGGTCCAGCTCAATCAACTGGAGCGGGAGTACCAGCGGCGCCAGGCCGAGCGGCTGATGCGCGACGGGGTTGCCGTGGCGGACATCAACCGGCTGGATATCCGTGGCAGTTTGTCATGCGGCCAGGATGTCAGCATAGACGTCAACGTGGTTTTTGAAGGCACTGTGAGCCTGGGTGACGGCGTTGTGATCGGTCCCAACTGCGTGTTGCATGACGTAACCGTCGCTGCCGGTGCAACAATCCACGCCATGAGTCACCTGCAGGAGGCGCGTATCGGTGCGGGCTGTTCTGTCGGGCCGTTTGCCCGCTTGCGCCCGGGCACGGTGCTTGCTGAGGGCGCCCGGGTGGGGAATTTTGTCGAAACCAAGAAAGCCGACATCGGTGTGGGCAGCAAGGTCAATCACCTGAGTTACATCGGCGACTGTGTCATGGGCGACGGTGTGAACATCGGCGCCGGCACGATTACCTGCAACTACGACGGCGTCAACAAACACAGGACCGAGATCGGCGACGGAGTATTTGTCGGCTCCAACAGCACTCTGGTGGCGCCATTGCTGATCGCCGAGCAGGGGTTCATCGCGGCCGGCTCCACCATAACCAGGGCGGTGGGCACTGAAGAACTCGCCGTCGGCCGTTCGCGCCAGCGCAATATCGAGGGTTGGAAACGGCCCACCAGGCAGCAAACCGAGGACTGAGTATGTGTGGCATTGTAGCTGCCGCGGCGCGGCGGGAAGTTTCCGAGATATTGCTCGAGGGCCTGCGCCGGCTCGAGTATCGCGGCTACGACTCGGCCGGGATGGCCCTGATCGACAACGAGCACAACCTGCAACTGCACAAGCAGCAGGGCAAGGTCTGTGAACTGGAAAAGGCGCAGAAACTGCGTCCCCACCTGGGCTGTACCGGCATCGCCCACACCCGCTGGGCAACCCATGGGGAGCCGTCGGGCGTCAATGCCCACCCCCACATTTCGGGGCAGCGCATTGCCCTGGTGCACAACGGCATCATCGAAAATCACATGCGCCTTCGAGAGGAGTTGATGGCGCAGGGATACGAGTTCGCGTCCGCCACTGATACCGAGGTTGTCGTCCACCTGTTACACCGGGCGCTGGAAGGCGGCAAGTCGTTGCTCAAGGCCATGCAGGACACAGTGGGCCGACTGGACGGCGCCTATGCGCTGGCAGCTATCGATGTGGACCACCCGGACCAGGTAGTGGCGGCTCGCAAGGGCAGCCCCCTGGTGATCGGCATCGGTATTGGCGAAAACTTCCTGGCGTCAGACCAACTGGCACTGCGCCAGGTGACTGACCGTTTCATCTTCCTGGAAGAGGGCGACGTGGTACTGATATCGCCGTCGACCCTGCAGATTTTTGACCAGGCGGGCGCCCCGGTGGAGCGCAAGAAGAGCCTGATCTCCGAGGCGGTGGAAGTCGCCGACCTCGGTGGTTTTGATCACTACATGTTAAAGGAGATTCACGAACAGCCCCGCGCACTGGCGGCGACCTTTGCCCAGGCGGCGAACTACCCGGGTATTGACGAGTGTTTCGGCGCCGGCGCCGGCGCGGTGTTCGACCGCGTCAAGGCGGTGCAGATTGTCGCCTGCGGGACCAGCTTCCACGCCGGTATGGTGGCGCGCTACTGGCTGGAAGAACTGGCGGGCATTCCCTGCCAGGTGGAGGTGGCTTCCGAGTTCCGCTACCGCAAGCGCGTCACCCATGCCGACACGCTGCTGGTGACCGTTTCCCAGTCGGGAGAGACCGCCGACAGCCTGGCGGCGCTGCGCAACGCGCAACCGGGCGAATTCGTGGCCAGCCTGGTGGTCTCCAACGTCGCCAACAGTTCACTGGTTCGCGACAGCGACCTGGTGTTCCTGACCAAGGCGGGCATGGAAATCGGGGTGGCCTCCACCAAGGCGTTTACCACGCAACTGGTCGGCCTGTTGATGCTGACTGTCGCCCTTGGGAGGCGCAGCTCGATGAGTGAGCAAAAACAGCAGGACGTGCTCGCGGCACTGCGCGGCCTGCCCGAGTACGTACAGCAAACCCTGGAACTCAACGACGATATCGAGCGTTTGTCCGAGGCCTTTATCCCCAAACACCACGCCCTGTTTCTCGGTCGGGGAATCCAGTACCCGATCGCGATGGAGGGGGCGCTCAAGCTGAAGGAGATTTCCTACATCCACGCGGAGGCCTATCCGGCGGGCGAACTCAAGCACGGCCCGCTGGCGCTGGTGGATGATGATATGCCGGTGGTGGCGGTGGCGCCCAGCGATGACCTGCTGGAGAAGCTGAAGTCCAACCTGGAAGAGGTGCGATCCCGCGGCGGCGAGCTGTTTGTGTTCGCCGACCGCCAGGCGGGTTTCAAGAGTGAGGCCCGGGTGCAGGTGCTGCCCATGCCGCATTGCCCCGAGGTCATTAAGCCTATTGTTTACACCGTGGCTTTGCAGTTGTTGTCATATCACGTCGCCCTGCAAAAGGGCACCGACGTGGACAAGCCGCGCAACCTGGCGAAATCTGTCACGGTGGAATGATCGAACTGTAAGGTAAATCGCCTCCAGCCTTACGTCCGCAGGGCCGGTAGTGCAAAGCCAGCAATCGGGCCGGCGACAACGATTGCCGGCCCCGGATTGAACACCGGCGACTATTTGTCCTGTTTGGGTTCCTGCGTGGGCTCCTGCTTTTGTCCCTGCCCGGGCTTGTGCTCCTGCACTACCGGTTGCTCTTCCCTGGGCTTTCTTTCCTGCCCGCCGCATCCACCGCAACAACTGTCAGCCATACTTTTCTCCACTGTGATACCGCGTTGAGCCGGGAGAATAACCCAGTAGATTGGTCAATTAATTGATCCAGATCACCCATGGCCCGCGGGGGGTGGAACTATCCTTTCAACTGCGGCTGGCGGTCGATCGATGGCCGGCGATCGGATAGACTTTGCGCCCCATTGAGAGCTGGTGCGCTCCACCCGGCGTATCCGCTGATTACCCCGGCTGCTGCGCGACGGGCCGTGGTATGCGCCGGTTGGCAGGAGGTTTGATGTCGTTGTTTGAACTATTGAAGGCGCTGCATGTCGGCTGCGCCCTGCTTTCTGTCGGCGGCTTCACCCTGCGGGGCTACTGGATGGTGCGCGATAATCCCCGCCTGCGATTGCGCCTGACCCGGGTGCTTCCCCATATAGTTGATACCCTGCTGCTGGCATCCGCTGTCGGGATGCTGGTGATCTGGCAGCTTAACCCGTTTGCGCTGTCCTGGCTGGGTGCAAAAATAATTGCCTTGCTGTGCTATATCGGCCTGGGAATGGTCGCATTTCGCTTTGGCAAAACCCGGCGCGCGCGCCTGACCGCATTCGCCATGGCATTGTTGACGGCAGCCTATATTGTTTGCGTTGCCTTTACGAAATCCCCGCTGGGGCCGCTGGCCCTGTAGGCCGTGTGCCCAGCCGGTAGAGACGGTTTTCAGTCGGTATCGGGGGGCTCGCCCCGCGACGCGGGGCGAGCTGCTGCGGGCTTAACCGGGGTTGGCGGTTTTGTAGTCGCGGATTTCCGTGTTGAACTTGCCGGCGATGTCTTCCTCGCGCGATACTGCGGCGTTATAGGTTTCCTGGAGCTTCTGGTAGCTCTCCACGGCACCTTCCACGCCCTCCTTGGCGGCGGCCTCAGCGGCAGCCAGCTGGGGTTCCAGGCAGTTCATGTAGGCGAGATTGGCCGCCTGGAACTCCTTGACGGATTTCTGGGTGGCAAGCATCTGCTCCAGGGTGGCACTCTCACCGTCAGAGATCTGGGGCGCGTCGGGTATAACACAGTCGTCCGCCAGGCTGGCCGCGCTGCCCAGCGCCAGACCCAGTAATACACACTTCCAATTTTTCATAAACAACCCCTTCCTTGAATGACGGGAAAACATTAACAGGACACTCAACGCCTGCCAAGAGGCGCGGCTCAAACTATTCCCTGCCCACCCAAAGTGGCGGCAGATTATGGGCGGCCTGCAACTGGGCGGCTACCTTTTCGGCCTGCGCCCGGTCAGCCAGCCCTATGATGCGCACCCGGTAAAACGTCCTGCCGTCCTTGTCGCCGGCAGCGACCACGGCCTTGCCCACAGACGGTTGCAACCTTTTTACCCAGCTCTCGGCGGCACTGCGCTGGGTGTATGAACTGAAATTTACGAACCAGTCGCCCCCCGGAGCGGTGGCCGTCGCCGCCGGGCCCGGTTTGGGCGGCGCCTTGCCGGTCGCCGCCGGCCTGGCGGCTGGTGTAGCCGGTTTGACCGCCGGGGCCGGATTTGGCGCGGGCGCCTTGAGGGCGGCCTGCTGCGCGCTCAGCTGTTTTTCAAGGCCGGCGACGGTATCGCCCAGACGCCGATTTTCCAGGGTCAGGGCGTCCAGGCTTGCCTGGATCTCGGTATTGCGCTCTTCCATTGCCCGCAGGGCATCCCGGCTGGCCGCGAGCTCAGCGGGACTGCCGGCGGTCGCCAGGGCCGCCTGTAACTGGCGAATCTCTTCCTGCGCAGAGGAGCGCTGCTGGATGACGCCGTAGCCTCCCGCCGCGAGCAGTACCAGCGCCACGATCCCCACCACCACCATGCCCAGCGGCCAGCCCTGCGCATGCTCGGCCGGTTCCTGTTCGAAGTCGTCGGGGTCGTCGGCATAATCTTCCTCGTCTTCCCAATCCTCCTCGGCTTCGTCAGTGATTTCATTATCGGTGAACTCATCGTCGGAAAACCCATCGTCCTCGTCCTGTTCCGACGGCTCCGTCAGGGCAGGTCCATGGTCAGTGGTATCGGCTCCCCGGTCGTCGCTCTTCGCCCCGGCAGGATCGCTGTCCGCCCATGGGTTTCTGTGCGCGTCATGGGCACTGCCGCTCAGGCCCGGGCTGCCACCCAGTACCTGCCAGTCCAGGTCGAGCGCTTCGGGGTCGTCGTCTTCCATCGACTCGAGGTATTCCTCGTCGTCGTCTTCATAGGCGGAGGCAAAATCGGTATCGCGCTCCGATTCCTCGTAGTCCTCGTCTTCGTCCGCATCGAAGGCGGTAAATACCGGTTCCCGCCGCTCGTCCTTGGCGGCCGCATTGGCCCGGTCTCCGGGCGCCGCACCGCGGCCGGGCCTGTAACCGGCGGGTCTGCCGGGGGAGTCGTCGTCTATCATGGCTTGTTATGGCCTGTCAGTGAAAAAATCCCCGAGATAGTAGCAGACCCACCCCGCAATTACCTCAGGGCCTCAAAATCGGTCGCCGGGTGTCCGGATTCGTGTTGCCTGTCAGTAATTTGGTTAGAATGCTGCCATGGATGTGTCCGATATTCTTTCCCCCCTCAATGATGCCCAGCGAGAAGCCGTCGCGGCCGACAACCAGAATATGCTGGTGCTGGCGGGTGCCGGCAGCGGCAAGACCCGGGTGCTGGTGCACCGTATCGCCTGGCTGATCCGGGCGGAGGGCTTCTCGCCCTGGTCGATCCTGGCGGTGACCTTTACCAACAAGGCGGCGCGTGAGATGCGCGGTCGCATAGAGGAAATGCTACAAATCCCCTCCCAAGGCATGTGGGTGGGGACCTTTCACGGCCTGGCCCATCGCCTGCTCAAGGCCCACTGGAAAGAGGCGGGTCTGCCGCAGAATTTCCAGATCCTGGACAGCGATGACCAGTTGCGCCTGGTCAAGCGGGTGTGCCGGGAACTGGAACTGGACGAATCCCGTTGGCCCCCCAGGCAGGCCCAGTGGTTTATCAATGCGCAGAAAGACGAGGGCCTGCGCGCGGCTCATATAGAGCCACCGCCCGGTGATCTCTTCGCGCACACCATGCTGCAGGTTTACCGCGCCTATGAGCAGGCCTGTGAGCGCGGCGGCATGGTCGATTTTGCCGAGCTGTTGCTGCGCGCCCATGAGCTGTGGCTGAAAAGCCCCGAGACCCTGCGCCATTACCAGGGAAGGTTCAGGCAAGTACTGGTAGATGAATTCCAGGACACCAACACTATTCAGTACGCCTGGCTGCGGGTGCTGGCCGGCAAGCATATTCCGGTGGTGGCCGTGGGGGACGATGATCAGTCGATCTACGGCTGGCGCGGCGCGAAGATCGAGAATATCCAGCGCTTTACCCAGGATTTCTCCGGCACCCACACCGTCCGGCTGGAGCAGAATTACCGCTCAAGCCAGACCATCCTGCGAGCCGCCAACGGTGTTATCGCCAATAACCAGGGTCGTCTCGGCAAGGAGTTGTGGACCGCCGGTGAGTCGGGCGAGCAAATCAGCCTGTACGCGGGTTTTAATGAGCAGGATGAGGCCCGCTATATCGTCGAGCAGATCGAGCAGTGGACCGGCGCAGGCAACACGCGGGCCTCGGCGGCCATACTCTATCGCTCCAACGCCCAGTCGCGGGTGCTGGAAGAGGCGCTTATTCGCGCCCAGGTACCCTACCGAATCTATGGCGGCCAGCGATTTTACGAGCGCATTGAAATACGCAACGCGCTGGCCTACCTGCGCCTGCTGCTCAGCCGGGGAGACGATGCCGCCGTGGAGCGCGTGATCAACACTCCGCCGCGGGGGATCGGTGGCAAGACCCTGGACGTGGTGCGCGAGTGTGCCCGCAGCCGGGAAATACCGCTGTGGAACGCCATCACAGCGGTTATCGCGGAGCAGGCTCTGCCGGCACGCGCCCTGGGCGCGCTGGAGGGTTTTGTGGCGCTGATCAATGAGCTGGACGGTGGCACTGATGAGTTATCGTTGGAGGAAGTGGTTGAGCAGGTCATCCAGGGGGCATCCCTGATCGAGTTCTACCAGAAGGAGAAAGGCGAGAAGGGGCAGGCCCGGGTAGAGAACCTGGAGGAACTGGTCAGTGCGGCCAAGCAGTTTGTGGCCGGCGACGATGAGCTGCCCCCGCTGCAGCAGTTCCTGGACAGCGCCGCCCTGGATGCCGGCGACGCCCAGGCCGACGAACACGAGGACAGTGTGCAGCTGATGACATTGCACTCGGCCAAGGGTCTGGAGTTTCCCCTGGTGTTCCTGGCGGGAATGGAGGAGAACCTGTTTCCCCACCGCATGTCTATCGAGGAGCCGGGACGGTTGGAGGAAGAACGCCGCCTGTGTTACGTGGGAATCACCCGCGCAATGCAGAAGCTGGTGATCACCTATGCAGAGAGCCGGCGCCTGCACGGCAGTGAAACCCTCAACACACCCTCGCGTTTTATCCGGGAAATACCCGGCGAATTGCTGCAGGAGGTGCGGCTGCACACCAGTATTGCGCGCCCGGTCAGCAGTATCATGCACGCCAGGGTGCCGGACACGCAGCTGAACCTCGGCCAGCAGGTATACCACCAGATATTCGGCGAGGGGGTCGTGCTAAACTTCGAGGGTCGCGGTGCCAGTGCGCGGGTCCAGGTCAACTTCGATACCGATGGCTGCAAGTGGCTGGTGTTGCAGTATGCGAATCTGCAGCTGATGTAGGCACGGGATATAACAAGGAACGGAGCAGGTCATGGCGGCAGCCTCATTTGAGCGGCGTTTTACCCCCCTTATTATTCTGGCATTGGTGGCGGCACTCGTCCTGGTATTGGGCCTGTGGGCGACGGGGCGCGCAGGTGAAAGCCAGGCCGTGGCGGCCGGCCCGGACGTGGCTCAGGGCCAGTACCATTGGAAGCTGGTCACCACCTGGCCGAAGAACTTTCCCGGCCTGGGATCAGGGGCGGAAAACCTGGCGCGCTACGTCGACGAACTCAGCGGCGGGCGCCTCAAGATCCATGTATACGGTGCCGGGGAGATTGTGCCGGCTTTCGAGATTTTTGATGCGGTGTCGCAGGGGGTGGCCGATGCGGGCCACGGTGCCGCGTATTACTGGAAGGGCAAGGTGCCGGCGTCAGTCTTCTTCACCACGATACCCTTTGGCATGAACGCCCAGGAAACCAATGCCTGGCTGCACTATGGCGGTGGGCTGGAGCTCTGGCGGGAAGCCTATGCGCCGTTTAATCTTATTCCCTTCGCCGGCGGCAGTTCCGGTGTACAGATGGCCGGCTGGTTTAACCGGGAAATCAAATCGATCGCCGATCTGCAGGGCCTGAAAATGCGGATACCAGGCCTCGCGGGTGACGTCTTCGCCGAGGCCGGCGGCACCTCGGTGCGTATACCCGGGGGCGAAATCTACACCTCCCTGCAAACCGGGGTGATTGACGCCGCAGAGTGGGTGGGCCCCTACAACGACCTGGCCCTGGGTATGCACGAGGTGGCGAAATACTACTATTACCCCGGCTGGCATGAGCCGGGCTCCATGCTCGAGTTTATTATCAACAAGGACTCTTTTGACGCGCTGCCACCGGACCTGCAGGCGATCGTGACCTATGCCGCCAGGGCGGCGAACCAGGATATGCTGGATGAGTTCACGGCGCGCAACAACGCCGCCCTGCAAGACCTGGTGAACAATCACGGGGTGCAGTTGCGACGCCTGCCGGACGATGTGCTGCTGGCCCTGTACCGGGCCAACGAAAAAGTAATGCAACAGCTGATCACAGACGACCCGATGGCCGCCAAAGTGTACGCATCCTACCGGAAATTCTATGACGGCGTGCGAGCCTACCACCATATCTCCGAGCAGGCCTACATCAATGCCAGGGACGTTGTGATGGACGCCCCCGGGCCCGACCAGGCTCACTAGTTACACGTTTCGCCATCCGCCGCGGTGAGACGGCGGGAAACAGGTGGGGCTAGGTTTTGATTGCCCGGGTGCGGCCCGACTCATCGATTGCCACAAAGACGAACTCGCCCTCGGTGACCTTGAGCGGCTCCCCGTCGTGGGGCGAATTGATCCAGACCTCCACCATGATGCGAATAGAGCTGCGGCCTATTTCCAGCACATCGCAGTAGCAGGACACCACCGCCCCGACATGTACCGGGGTCAGGAATGCCATCCCGTCCACGGCCACGGTGGCGACCCGGCCGCGGGCCACTTCGCTGGCGGTGATCATCCCGGCGATATCCATCTGCGACAACAGCCAGCCACCAAAGATGTCGCCACTGGCGTTGGTGTCCTTGGGCATGGCCACTGTTTGCAGGGCGAGATCGCCCTGGGGGATTGGAGTGTCGTCGATGTCGCTCATTGGTCAGGGTCCAGGTGCGTGGTTGTAAAAGTTAATTTTTCAACAGCGCCGGTAGCCAGGTGGCCATGGCGGGCCAATACCACAGGGCGGCCATCGCCAGGAGCTGGATCAGTATAAAGGGAACAACGCCCCGGTAGATAGCGCTGGTCGTCACCTCCGGCGGCGCCACGCCGCGCAGGTAGAACAGCGCGAAGCCGAAGGGCGGCGTGAGAAAAGAGGTTTGCAGGTTCAGGGCGATCATGATTCCCAGCCACAGGGGGTCCACGCCCATGGTCAGCAGGATGGGTCCCACGATAGGGACCACCACAAACGTGATCTCTACAAAATCCAGGATAAAGCCCAGCAGGAAGATGACCAGCATCACCACCAGGGTGGCCGCCATGACGCCACCGGGTAGGGTCGCGAAAAAATGGTGGATGAGCTCCTCGCCGCCGAAGCCACGGAACACCAGCGAGAACACGGCGGCGCCAATCAGGATCAAAAAGACCATTGCCGTAATTTCCATGGTGTTGATGCACACCTCCCGCAGCCTTGTCGTGTCCATCTGTCGCTTGCCCAGGGCCAGCACCAGTGCGCCGGTAGCGCCGATACCGGCCGCCTCGGTGGGTGTGGCGGCGCCCGACAGGATGGAACCCAGCACCACCATGATCAGCAACAGTGGCGGCAGCAGCCCCTTCATGATCTCGGCGAAACTGGTGTGCTCCACCTCCGCCGCCGGCGCGGCGTCCGGCGTCAACCGGGCGCAGGCCAGCAGGTACAGGATGTACATCGCCACCAGCATCAGGCCGGGTATCAGCGCCCCGACAAACAGGTCTCCCACCGAGACGGTCTTGGGATTGAATATATCCATATTCAACTGGGCGCGCTGGTAGGCGTTGGAAAGAACATCGCCCAACAGCACCAGCGCAATGGACGGCGGGATGATCTGGCCCAGCGTACCGGTGGCGCAGATGGTGCCGGCGGCGAGGGAGGGGCGATAGCCGGCCTTCAGCATGCTGGGCAGCGACAGCAGGCCCATGGTGACCACGGTGGCGCCGACGATGCCGGTGCTGGCGGCCAGCAGCATGCCGACCACCACCACGGAAATACCCAGGCCGCCGCGCACGGTGCCAAACAACTTGGCCATGCTGCCCAGCAACTCCTCCGCCACCCGGGATTTTTCCAGGATCACTCCCATCAGGATGAAAAGGGGGACGGCGATGAGCGTGTCGTTGCTGATGGTGCCGAAGATGCGGCCGGGCAGCGCGGCGAGGAAGCCGGGGTCAAAATGGCCGGCCAGTATGCCCGCGGTGGCAAAGCCCAGGGCTGTTCCCGCCAGCGTAAAGGCGACCGGGTAGCCCAGCATCAACAGCAGGCAGACCGCGAGGAACATATACAGGGCGATATACTCCATCAGGCGACCTGCTCTTCGACCAGTAGTATCGCGCTGCGCAAGGTCTCCGCCAGTCCCTGCAAAAAAAGATTGAGGGCCATAAGCGGAATGATGCTCTTGAGCAGGAACACCGCCGGAATGCCGCCCGGGTCTGCAGAGGTTTCGCGGACAAGCCAGGACTCGTTCACATAGTTCCAGCTGGAAAACCCGATAAACGCGCACAGTGGCATCAGGAAGACGATGCCGCCCAGGCTGTTTACCCAGGCCTGGGTGCGCGGGCTGAAGTTGCGATAGAAAATATCCACCCGCACATGGGCGCCGCTTTTGAGCGCATAGGCCATCCCCAGCATAAACAGGCAGCCGTGCATGTAGATGACCGCCTCCTGCGCCATGATCGAGCCGGTATTGAAACCATAGCGCATGACCACGACAACCGTGGTCAGCAGGGCCATGGCCAGGACCAGCCAGGCCAGCAGGCGGCCGCTGCGATCAGTGAAAATGTCTATGTAATGCACACAGGCGCGCAGTACAGGCATGTGGATAAGTCTTTTTGATTATTGTGGCGCAGAGTATCATAGCCACTTCCCCGACGTGAAAACTAATTCCGCCTGCTGAACTGACACGGAATCACTGCGATGTTGACTGTAATTTCCCCGGCTAAAACCCTGGATTTTGACACGCCGCCCGGCAGCCACAGGGCGACCCAGCCGCGCTTCCTCGAGCGCTCTGCCGAGCTGGTGGATGATGCGCGGGCGCTCAGCCCGGCGGATATCCGCGACCTGATGGGTGTGAGTGAGAAGCTGGCGGAACTCAATTACCGGCGGTTCATGGACTGGTCACCGCCGTTCAGCCTGGCCAATGCCAAGCAGGCCATACTGGCTTTCAGGGGCGACGTGTATACCGGGCTCGATGCAGACAGCCTCGACGCCGGGCAACTCGGTTTTGCCCAGCAGCACCTGCGCATACTGTCCGGCCTTTACGGCCTGTTGCGGCCGCTGGACCTGATGCAGCCCTACCGGCTGGAGATGGGCCTCAGGTTTGCCAACCGCGGCGGCAGGAACCTGTACGAGTTCTGGGGCGACTCGATTACCCGGGAACTGAATCGTGAGCTGAAACGCCAGTCGAGCAAGCCCGGTTCAAAGGTGCTGGTGAACCTGGCGTCCAACGAGTACTTTCATGCGATCCAGGCAGGGGCGCTGGCAGCGGACATCATCACGCCCGTGTTCAAGGACCTCAAGGGCGGCAAGTACAAGATCATCAGTTTCTTCGCCAAGAAGGCCCGTGGCCAGATGGCGCGGTTTATCATCGACCGCCAACTCGATGACCCCGCCGGCCTGAAGAAATTCAACACCGACGGCTACCGTTACAGCAAGGCGGAATCAACTGCCCGCGAGTGGGTGTTCACCCGTGACGCGCCGCCCGCCGCAGCGTAGCCGGCGCGAGGAACACCACTGTGACTGAACTGCCCTTTTCGCAGTCCTGCGAAAACAACAAATCCTTTATCCTGGATATTCTGCGCGAGGCCTTTGCCGACAGGCAGGAGGTGCTTGAGATCGCCAGCGGCACCGGCCAGCACGCCTGCCACTTCGCCGCCAATATGCCCTGGTTGCGGTGGCAGCCGACGGAAATGCCGGAGCACCTGCCCCTGCTGGAGCCGCGCTGCAGCGCCTATGCCGGTACCAACCTGTTGCCGCCCCTGGCACTGGATGTCCGCACCTGTCCCTGGCCCATGGCCGTGCCCGATGCTCTGTTCAGTGCCAACAGCCTGCATATCATGGCGTTTTCGGCGGTTGAGCTGTTGTTTGAGGTGCTGGCTCGCGACGCCGACGCCGATACGGTGTTGGCGGTTTACGGCCCTTTCAACTACAACGGCCAATACACCAGCCCCAGCAATGCCAGCTTCGACCAGTGGCTGGCGCAGCGGAACCCGGACAGCGCCATCCGTGATTTCGAAGCGGTGGACCGGTTGGCGGGGAGCGCCGGTTTCGCCCTGCAGGGGGACCACGAAATGCCGGCCCACAACAGGCTGCTGGTCTGGCGCCGGTAAACGTCAAGCGTCTGTGCGAGAGTGGGCCCTGCGCGGGCCCCTATCCCGGGGGCTCCCTGAACGGCAACAGCGTCGTGGCGTCCCTGAGGTAGTCCGCGCTGTGCAGCGCCTCACTGCGGGTGAAGTCGGCCACTGCCGCGGACAGGCGCGGGTCGGCTATCCAGTGATTTGACCAGGTGGGCACGGGTCTGAACCCCCGCTGGATCTTGTGCTCGCCCTGGGCCCCCGGATCGAATCTCTTCAAGCCCATTGCAATGCAATACTCAATGCCCCGGTAATAGCAGGCCTCGAAATGGAGGCAGTCGTATTCCTGTTCACAGCCCCAGTAGCGGCCATACAGGGTGTCTTTGGAGCGAAAGTACAGGGCGCCTGCCACTGCCTGGTCATCACGATAGGCCAGTACCATCACCGCCTGCTCGCCCAGCAGCGGTGCGACCTGGGTGAAAAACTCGCGGCTGAGGTAGCCGCCATGACCACTGCGCTTGGCATACGTCTGTTGGTAAAACCGGTAAAACTGCTGCCAGTGCCGGGGGCTGATGTCAGCGCCGCAGAGGGTCTTCAGGGTCAGGCCCTGCTCTGCGACCCGGGCGCGTTCGCGCCTGAGGCTTTTGCGCTTGCGGCTGGTAAAGCCCGCCAGGAAGTCTTCGAAACAGGTGTAAGCCTCGTTGAACCAGTGGAACTGGGTGGCGGTGCGCCGGTGCAGGCCGGCCTGCAGCAGCTGGGCGGCGATGGCCTCCTCGGGAAACAGTACATGCCAGGATGAAATGCCCCGCCTGTCAGCAAACTGCCTGACCGCCGCCAGCGCCGCCTGCCAGGTTGCATTCAGGTCGGCACCGGTCCGTGCACACAGGCGTGGCCCGGTGGCCGGGGTGAAAGGAATCGCGGTTACCAGCTTGGGGTAGTAGTGCAGTCCGCTGCGCTGCCAGGCGTCCGCCCAGGACCAGTCGAAGACGTATTCGCCGTAGGAGTGGGACTTCAGGTACAGCGGCATGAGCGCGAGGATTCCCGCCTCGTCGCGCAACAACAGGTGGCACGGTTGCCAGCCGGTTTCGGCATTGGCGCAGCCAGTCCGTTCAAGGCCATAGAGAAACTCATGGCGCAGGAAGGGATAGTCCGTGCCCGTGACAGCATTCCACTCGCCGGCTGAAATCCGTTCCAGGCTGGTGAGAAACTCGGCGTGTACGCTCATGCCGTGCCCGCTTCAGCCGCCGTAGTGCAGGACGATGCCCAGGAGTATCGCCAGGCCCGTCCAGTTGTTGTGCAGGAAGGCCTTGAAGCAGGCGTCGCGCTCGCGTCTGCGAATCAGGTACTGGTGGTAGCCAAAAAGCGCGGCGGACACCCCCAGGGACAGATTGAACCAGGCACCCAGGGCGAACGCGCGGCCGGCCAGGCACAGGGTCAGCAGGCAGAGTATCTGCAGAATGGCGATGATGAGGCGGTCGTGGCGCCCGAACAGAATAGCAGTGGATTTGACGCCGGCGGGGATATCGTCATCCCGGTCGACCATGGCGTACATGGTGTCGTAGGTCACTACCCAACAGATGTTCCCCAGGAATATCAGCCAGAGCGTGGCCGGCAGCTCCTCCCGCTGGGCTGCGAAAGCCATGGGGATGCCCCAGGAGAAAGCCAGGCCCAGCACCAGCTGCGGCAGGTGGGTGTAGCGTTTCATGAAAGGATAGGTGGAGGCCAGCAGCACGGCGGCGACAGAGAGGGCGATGGTCAGGGTATTGGTAAACAATACCAGCACAAAGGCCAGCAGCATCAGCACCACAAACAGGATGCGTGCCTCGCTTTCGGTCACGGTTCCGGTGACCAGGGGTCGGCCGCTGGTGCGTTTCACCGCCCCGTCTATTCCGCGGTCGGCGAGGTCGTTGATAATGCAACCGGCGGAGCGGGTCAGGAAGGTGCCCGCGACGAAGATGGCCAGCAGCTTGAAGTCGGGCAGGCCTTCCGCGGCGATCCACAGCGCCCACAGGGTGGGCCACAGCAGCAGCAGGGTGCCGATCGGTTTGTCAGCGCGTATAAGCTGCAACAGTGCGCGGGTTTTGGATGTACTCGCCATGATCGGTTCTGTATCGGTTGTGTGACTGCTGCGGGAAGGGCCAAGCTTACTGGGTTGGCGGCACAATTGCAGCGTCCACCTTGCCCCGCTGGGCCCTGTGGACCGCCAGTGCGCCCGCCCAGGGGGTAAAGCCCTGCAGAAACACCTCGCTCACCATCAGGGCGCGGCCAGCCATGACGAAGCGGGAGCGCCTGCCCCAGGCTGGGGTGGCCTGGCGCAGGTCGGCCGGCAGGTACTCACTGTCGCCCGCCATCAGTGACAGCTCGAAGGGACTGCGGTGCATGCCGGGGTGTTTGAACAGGATGGTCCCCAGGGACCGGTTCTGAAGATGGCGAAGGTGGGCGAGATCGCCGGTCAGGCTGGTTATGGGAAAAATACTGCGGGCGAACACCACCGTCTGCCCACCCAGCTTCAGGCTGACCTCCCGCACCAGCGCCCGCTGGCGGGGCGGTACCGCCAGCAGGGTGCTCTCGGACAACAGCGGGGTATGCCAACCCTGGTAGCGGCGTTCTACCTGGAATACCCCGCGGTTGAGTCCCACCAGGCGAGCCGTCAGAGAGCTGTCATCGAGCAGCCAGCGCCGGTACCCCGGGGGCAAAGTGGCCGCAGTGTATTGCCGGCTTGGCCGCCAACGGGGCTCGCGGCTGATCTGGCGGGGGTGGTAACACTGGGGCACGGTGACGCAGGTTCCTGGCTCGCGGAAGGCGCGAGGATGCGCGATAGGGCGGGGGCATGCAAGTCCGGGGCTTCCGGTTCAGCCTGGTCCGCTGCGGGCGGGATAAAACCCTTGCACAAATTACAGACAACCCTATAGTGTTGCGATCCAAATTTTGACCATTACCGGGTCGGGCAAATACACCCCTGCGCGCAGGCGACCCCATTCAGCCCACCGCGGATGGGCCGCACCCTCGGGCGGCCGCCGGCGGCTCCGCCCCGGAAAGCACAGAGAGAGAAGTGACATGAGTAAATACGAGTGCATCGTTTGTGGCCTTATCTACGATGAGAAAGAAGGCTGGCCGGATGATGGCATCGCGCCGGGTACCCGATGGGCCGATGTGCCCGAGGACTGGCTGTGTCCGGATTGCGGCGTGGGCAAGGAAGATTTTGAGTTACTCGAGGAGGCGCCGGTAGACGACACCCCGCACCACGAGGAGCCCGTAGTGGATAAAGTACACGCGCCGGTGGTCATTCTCGGCACCGGTCTGGCCGGTTACGGCCTGGCGAAGGAATTTCGCAAGTACGATGACAGCACGCCACTGATACTCATCACCTCGGATGACGGCCGCTCCTATTCCAAGCCGATGTTGTCCACCGGCTATACCAAGGACCACAGCGCCAACGACCTGGCCCAGCTCGATGCGGGCAGTATGGCCCGTATGCTCAAGGCCAGCGTCTGGACCATGACCCGGGTAAACGAGATCGATACCGCCAACCAGCTGATCAGGGTGGGCGATGCCCAGACCGCCATCCATTACGGCAAGCTGGTGCTCGCCGTGGGCGCCGAGGTGATCAGCCCGCCCATCCAGGGCGACGCGCTGGAGCGGGTCTATTCGGTGAACGACCTGCTGGACTACGACGATTTCCGCAGCGCCGTGGCCAAGAATAAGGTGAAGAAGATCTGCATTATCGGCGGCGGCCTGATCGGGTGCGAATTTACCAATGATCTGATCAATGGCGGCTTCGAGGTGGAGGCGGTCGACCCCCTGGGCTATTGCCTGCCGACCCTGCTGCCCGAGGCGGCCGGCAAGGCGGTACAGGCGGCGCTGGAGGCGAAGGGCGCGAAATTCCATTTCGGCCCGCTGGTCACCGCCGTCAACAAGGCCGACAACGGCGTGTTGGTCAGCCTGAACAACGGCGCGACGATTGCCGCTGATATCGTGGTATCCGCGGTGGGTGTTCGCCCCCGTACCGGACTGGCCAGGGCGTCGGGCATCGCGACCAACCGGGGTATCGTCACCAACCGCCTGCTGGAAACCAGCGCGCCCAATGTCTACGCCATGGGTGATTGTGCCGAAGTGGCCGGACATGTACTGGTGTATGTGGCGCCCCTGATGGCGGCGGCCCGGGCCCTGGGCAAAACCCTGGCTGGTGAGCCCACCGAGGTCAGCTATCCCGCCATGCCTGTCACGATCAAGACCCCGGCCTGCCCGGTTGTCGTGGCGCCGCCCGCTGCGGGGGTCGAGGGCCAATGGGTCATTGCGGCCGATGGCTGCAATGTCAAAGCGGAGTTTCGCGACCCCGGTGGCAAGCTGCTGGGCTTTGCCCTGACCGGCGAGGCCACCCGGGAGAAAATGGCGCTGCAGAAAGAACTGCCGGCCATCATGGCCTGATGGCGGTCGGGACGATGGTCTCGGCCATCACCCCGGCCACCGCTGAAGCCACTATCCGGCGCTGGCTGGCGAGTTTTGTTGTTGGCCTCAATCTCTGCCCTTTTGCGCGTCCGCTGCTGGGTGCTGAGGGCCTGCGTATTGCCATCTGCAACGAGACCACCTCGCCAGCCCTGCGACTGGCCTTCCTGCAGGAGCTGGATTTGCTCCAGTGCAGCAGCGAGCAGCAAATCGCCACCACCGTGCTTGCATATCCCTCTGCCCTGGGGGATTTTTCCGGGTACCTGGATTTTGTCGATGAAGCCCAGGGCCTGCTCAGCGCAGCCGGGCTGGCGGGAGTGGTTCAGCTCGCGAGCTTTCACCCGCACTACCGGTTCGCGGGGGAGGCGGAGGGGGCCGCCAGCCACTACAGCAATCGCTCGCCCTATCCGCTGATTCACCTGCTGCGCGAGAGTATGCTCACCCGGGTACTGCAGGACTATCCTCACCCGGAAAAAATCCCTGCCAACAATATCCGCAGCCTGGACCAGCTGGGGGTCGATGAGCTCGAGGCGCGCTGGCGGGCCCTGTTCAGCTCAGCTGAACCAGGCGCCTGACCGGGTGCGCTGTTCCGGCGCGGCTGAATCCCCGTGCATTGTGGCTATTTACCCACGATGGCCTAAACCTCGGCGAAACGAATGGCCTGGCCGGTCCAGCGGTTGATCAGCGGCTCTACCAGCTCGGGGAAATCCCGTCCCATTTCAACCGCCAGCTGTTGTACCCGCTCCAGCAGGTGATTGTGCTCGGGCAGCCTGGCGACGCGGAATTCCAGCAACCCCGTCTGCCGGGTACCGAGGACTTCACCCGGTCCGCGCAGCTCGAGATCGCGCTCCGCGATGTAAAACCCGTCCGAGCTCTCGCGCAGCGCCTGCAGGCGCTGCCTGCTGTTGGCACCCAGTGGTGTCTGGTACAGCAGCACGCAATGGCTGGCCGCGCTGCCTCGACCCACCCGGCCGCGCAACTGGTGCAGCTGCGCCAGGCCCAGCCGTTCGGGGTTTTCAATGATCATCAGGCTGGCGTTGGGCACATCCACCCCCACTTCGATAACGGTGGTGGCGACCAGCAGGGCAATGGCGCCGGCCTTGAACGCGCTCATAACCGCATCCTTGTCGGCCGGTTTCATGCGGCCGTGAATCAGGCCGATCGCCAAGTCGGGCAGGGCCAGCTGCAGTTCCGCCGCGGTGGCCTCCGCCGCCTGGGCCTGCAGGGCGTCGCTCTCCTCGATCAGGGTGCACACCCAGTAGGCCTGGCGCCCCTCGCTGCAGGCGGCCGCCACCCGTGCCACCACCTGGTCCCGGCGGTTGTTGTCGATGAGGACGGTGCTGACGGCCTGGCGCCCGGGCGGTAACTCGTCGATTATCGAGCAGTCCAGGTCGGCATAGGCCACCATGGAGAGCGTGCGCGGAATGGGCGTGGCGGTCATCACCAGCTGGTGCGGTTTACCCTGGCCCGGGCCTGACTTGGCGGTGAGCGCCAGGCGTTGGTGCACGCCAAAGCGGTGTTGTTCGTCGACGATCACCAGGCCCAGGCGGTGAAACGCTACATCCTGCTGGAACAGGGCGTGGGTGCCGATCACCAGCCCGGCCTCGCCGCTGGCGATACGTTGCAGCGCTGCCTCCCGCTTCTTCCCCTTGGTGCGGCCGCTCAGCCACTCCATGCTGATCGACAGCGGCTGGAACCAGTTGCTGAAACTGCCCCAGTGCTGTTCCGCCAGTATTTCTGTGGGCGCCATCACGGCGACCTGGTAGCCGTTGGCGATCGCCTGCAGTGCTGCCCCGGCGGCGACCAGGGTCTTGCCCGAGCCCACATCACCCTGCACCAGCCGCAGCATGGGAACGGGCTGGGCCAGGTCGGCGGCGATCTCTGCCAGTACCCGCTGCTGGGCGCCGGTCGCTGCGAAGGGCAGGCTGTCCAGGAAGTCCGCCATCAGCGCTGCCCTGGGCGCGAGCGCCGGGGCGCCCTCCGCCCGCTGCTGCTGGCGCAGGCGCTGCAGCGACAGGTTGTGGGCCACCAGCTCCTCCAGCGCCAGGCGCTGCTGGGCCGGGTGCCGGCCTTCCCGCAACTGGGCCTGGGGAGCGTCCGGCGGCGGCGCGTGCAGGTAGTCGAGGGCGCGGGCCAGGTCGTATGGGCTGCACCCCGGCGGCAGCAGGTCGCGGGGCGGGTCGCGCCGCAGCCGCGCCAGGGCCTGGCCGCACAGGTTGCGCCACTGGTTCTGGCCGATGCCCTCGGTGGTGGGGTAGATGGGCGTGAGCGCCTGCTCCACCGATGGCTCGCCCTCATCCAGTGGCCGGTATTCGGGGTGGAACATCTCCAGTCCGCTGCTGCCGCGCCGCACCTGCCCGAAGCAGCGCAGGCGGGTGCCGGTCTGGAGGTTGTTTTTCTGGGCGGCGGAAAAATGGAAGAAGCGCAGGGTCAGGGTGCCGGTGCCATCCTGGATGCGGGCCACCAGGCTGCGGCGCCGGCCGAATACCACGTCGGCGGCGCGCACCTCGCCCTCTATCACCAGGTCCGCGCCCTCCCGGGCGGCCGCTATCGGGGTGATGCGGGTGCGGTCCTGGTAGCGCAGGGGCAGGTGGAACAACAGATCGTCTACCCGGTGCACGCCATAATCGGCCAACCTGGCGGCGAGCTTGGGACCGACCCCCCGCAGCTCACGCACCGGGATAGCGGCAATCCCGGTCACCGGAACGGCCGCGGTTTCGGCGTCGAACCGGCGAAGGTACTGCTGTCATGTCCGGATAACTGTGCAGCAACGCTGCGGGGCAAATTTGTCGGGGTCATTGTGAGAGGTCTGGGGCCGGGCTGCGTATAGTGTAACCAGTGAGAGAAAATATAATGAAGAGCAATTCCATTCTATTTGTCGGCTGCGGTGACCTGGGATGTCGCAGTGGCGAGTTGTTGCTGGACGACGGTTGGCAGGTGGCGGGTCTGCGGCGCGATATCGCCCGGCTGCCCGAGGGTGTAGTCGGTATCGCGGGGGATTATACCCGGGCCGGCGAGCTGGATATTCTGGCCGCGCTGCAACCGGATTTCGTGGTAGCAACTTTCAACCCCAGCGATCGCTCGGTAGAGGGTTATAAAAAGGGCTTCACCCGGGGTGCGACAAACCTGCTCGCCGGCCTGGGCAACCACCGGCCCCGGGCAATCCTCACGGTGTCCAGCACCCGGGTCTATGCCGAGCGCGGCGGTGGCTGGGTGGACGAGGCCAGCGCGCTGGCCGGGGACGATCCGCGGGCGCTGGCGATGATCGCGGCCGAGCGTCTCCTGCTGGAATCCGGGCATCGCTGCAGTGTGATTCGATTCGCCGGCATTTATGGCTACCCGGGTGGGCGCCTGCTGGAGCGCATCCGGCGCGGTGAACTGAGCCCGCAGGAGCCGCCGCGTTACAGTAACCGCATACACCGGGACGACTGTGCCGGCCTCCTCTGCCACCTGCTTGCGCAGGTCGCGGCGGGGGTGAGCCTGGCCCCGGTTTACAACGGGGTGGACGATTGTCCCGCAGCGCAGTCCGAGGTGGACTCCTGGCTGGCCGCGGCGATGGGGCTGCCGTTCAGGGCGCCCCTCACGGCCGGAATGCCGGCAGGCACTTTTCAGGAGGCCACGAGTGCCGGGCACAAGCGCTGTAGTAATCGCTTACTTCACAAGTCGGGCTACCGGCTCAGGTACCCGAATTATCGAGTCGGCTACGGCGCAGTGTTGGCCGCCGCCGGCGCAGCGACCGCCGCCGGGAGCGGCCCGGGTTGAGCCGCTCCAGCCAGCCGCGGCGGTTGTTGGCAGGGCGCTAGATGACGAGGATCGCCTCGACCTCGATATCCACTCCCCTGGGCAGGGCGGCAACCTGTACGCAGGCCCGGGCGGGGTAAGGCTCGCTGAGGAAGCTCGCCATCACCTCGTTGACCGCGGCGAAATGGTCGAGGTTGGTCAGGGAGATATTGATCTTCACCGCGTGGTTCAGGCTGCCACCGGCGGCCTCGGCCACCGCCGCCAGGTTGTTGAAAACCTGCGTCGCCTGGGCGCTGATATCCCCTTTCACCAGCTCCATGGAGCCGGGAACCAGCGGGATCTGTCCCGACAACCAGACGGTATTGCCCACCTTGATGGCCTGGGAATAGGGGCCTATGGCCGCGGGTGCATCGGGCGTGGAAATGACGGCGCGATTGCTCACTGTTGTTCTCCTGCAGATGGTGGATACGAGCGGTCTGTCAATTTTTAGTCCGCGTGACCTTGCGCACCGAGCCGATGGCGCGCAGGCGCTTCATGATATGGGCGAGGTGGACGCGGTTGTGAACCAGCATTTCCAGGTCGACATAGGTGAACTGGTAATCCTTGTCGTCGGTAGAGATCTTTTCGATGTTGACCCCCATGCTGTTGATACGGGTGGCGATCACGGCAATCATGCCGCGGCGATTTTCGACCTCGATGCGCAGTTCAACCGAATACTCGCCCTCGACCAGTTCGTCCCAGCGCAGGGCGACCAGGCGCTCGCTTTTCTCGCGCATATCCGCCAGGTTCTTGCAGCGCTCCCGGTGGACTACCACACCCTTTTCGGCACTGAGGTAACCCTCTATCGGGTCCCCCGGGATGGGGTGGCAGCAGCGGGCATAGTTCACCATGAAGCCCTCGGTGCCGCGAATGGCGACCGGCGACACATCATTCGTCGCCCGGGTCGGGTCGGCGCCCAGCCCACCCAGCAGTTGCTGCGCGGTGATGGCCGGCAGGCGGTTACCGCGGGCGATCTGTTCCAGCAGGTCGTCCAGTAGCTCGTAATGGTGGCGCTGCAGGTACTCCGCCAGCTGGTTGTCAGCCAGCTGCTCCAGGCTGGTGTCGAATGCCGCCAGGGCCCTGTCCAGCAGCCGCCTGCCCAGCGTGACGGAATCCTCCCGGGTCTGGTTCTTGAGGAAATGGCGAATATTGGTGCGGGCCTTGGCTGACACGGCGTAATTGAACCAGGACGGATTGGGACTGGCACCCGGGGCGGTCAGGATCTCTACCGTCTCACCGCTCTGCAGCGGCTCTGACAGGGGAGCGAGACGGCGATTGATCCGGCAGGCAACGCAGCTGTTGCCGACATCCGTATGCACGGCGTAGGCGAAATCCACGGCGGTGGCGCCGCGGGGTAGCTCGAGAATCCTGCCCTTGGGGGTAAACACGTAGATTTCGTCGGGAAACAGGTCAATCTTGACGTTCTCGATGAATTCCAGCGAGTTGCCCGCGCGTTGCTGCATTTCCAGCAGACCCTGCACCCATTCCCGGGCGCGGGTATGGCTGCCATTGGTGGACTGGCCATCGGTCTTGTACAGCCAGTGGGCGGCGATGCCGTTGTTGGCCATCGCCTCCATTTCCCGGGTGCGGATCTGGATTTCGATGGGCACCCCGTGCATACCCATCAGTACGGTGTGCAGGGACTGGTAACCGTTGGCCTTGGGAATTGCGATGTAATCCTTGAATTCCCCCGGCACCGGCTTGTACAGGCTGTGGATGCAGCCCAGTACCCGGTAGCAGGTATCCACCGAGTCGACGATGATGCGGAAGGCATAGATATCCATGATCTCGGAAAACGACTTCCGCTTGGACTTCATCTTCTTGTAAATGCTGTAAAGGTGTTTCTCCCGCCCCAGTACCTCCACCTCGTGGCCCTCCTGGGCCAGGGTGGTTTCGATCTGGTGGCGGATCTTGTCCACCAGCTCCTTGCGGTGGCCCCGGGCACTGCGCAGGGCGGCGTCGATCCGCCGCGCTCGCATCGGGTAGAGCGCATTGAAGCCGAGATCCTCGAATTCGATGCGAACGGTGTTCATACCGAGCCGCTGGGCAATCGGTGCATAGATATCGAGCGTTTCCCTGGCTATGCGACGGGCCTTGCCGGCCTGCAGCACCCCGAGGGTGCGCATGTTGTGCAGGCGGTCCGCCAGTTTCACCAGTATCACCCTGATGTCCCGGGCCATCGCCAGCGCCATCTTCTGGAAGTTCTCCGCCTGCTTTTCTTCCAGGGTTTCGAATTCCATCTGGGTCAGTTTACTGACGCCGTCGACCAGTTCCGCCACGGTGGGGCCAAACTGCTTGCCGATCGCCGACTTGGGGATGCCCGTATCTTCTATGACATCGTGCAGCATGGCCGCCATCAGGCTCTGGTGGTCCATGTGCATATCGGCGAGGATGCCGGCCACTGCCAGCGGATGGGTTACGTACTCTTCACCACTGCGGCGAAGCTGGCCGAAATGGGCCTGCTCCGCGAAGTAGTAGGCGCGCTTTACGTGGTTGGTTTGCTCGGGGTTGAGATAACTGCGCAGGGTGGAGTCGAGGGCATCAATGGTCTGCATGACTGATCAGTGGTCCTGGCCACGGATGCCCGTGGGTGAATTACAGGGCCTCGTTGTCCTCCATGATATCGGCGAGTTCCTGCTCGGCATCCAGTTCGTCCTCGCGCAGCAGGATGTCCGGGGTGATGTGGCCCTCGGCGATTTCGCGCAGGGCGATCACGGTGGGCTTATCGGATTCCTCCTGCACCATGGGATTCTTGCCGCCGGTAGCCATTTGCCTTGCGCGCTTGCTGGCCACCATCACCAGTTCGAATCGGTTTGCGACATTTTCCAGACAATCTTCAACGGTTACACGTGCCATTACTTGATACTTCCCATAGTGAGTGTGCCAGCCAGCGGCAGGAGCTGCCGGGGCGACGGGTTATTAAAGCCGGTAGCGGTGCCGTTCCCGCACACGGGCATCACCCGTTGCCGGAGGGCTTGGCAATACCGACTGAACCGCAAATTATACCCCCTACACCCGGGGTGGCGTCCAGCGTGAATAATGCCCGCAGCCCGCCGGAAACGGGTCTTGCGCCGGACAGTCCATCGGTTGAGGGCAATCAATCCGGTAGTATCAGCTCAACAGGTCCTGCAGCAGCTGCGCCAGCTCCGTTTGCTGGCGCGATATACGCAGGCGCTGGCAGGTGAATATCGCCTGCAACTCGGCCAGGGCCACGTCGAAGTCCTGGTTGACCACCAGGTAGTCCCCTTCCACGTAGTGAGACATTTCCTCAACCGCCTCGGCCATGCGGGCGTCGATGATGGCGTTGTCGTCCTGGCCGCGAGCGGTGAGCCGCTGCAGCAACGTCGCCCTGGAAGGGGGCAGGATAAAGATCGCCCGGGTCCCGGGGATCAGCTTTTTCACCTGCTGTGCGCCCTGCCAGTCGATCTCGAGAATGACATCGAGGCCAGCGGCCAGTTGTTGTTCAACCCAGGTCTGGGACGTGCCGTAGAGATTGCCAAATACCTGGGCGTGCTCCAGGAATTCCGCCCGCTTCAGCATGTCGCGGAACACCTGTTCGCCCACGAAGTGGTAGTTGACCCCGTCCTGCTCGCCCGGCCGCATGGGCCGGGTGGTATGGGATACGGAAACCCGCAGCCGGGAATCGCGCTGGATCAGGGCGTTGACCAGGCTGGTTTTGCCTGCACCGGAGGGGGCTGAAACGGTGAAGAGTGTGCCTTTGCTGCTCATGGGGGTCCTGTGCCGGGCCTGTTATTCGATATTCTGGATCTGCTCGCGCATTTGCTCAATCAGAACCTTGAGATCCACCGCATTGCGGGTGGTGCTGCTGGCGATGGACTTGGACGAAAGGGTGTTGGCCTCGCGGTTCAGTTCCTGCATGAGAAAGTCCAGGCGGCGGCCGCAGGGGCCACCTTTTTCCAGCGTGTGCCGCACCTCGCCGATATGGGCCTGGAGGCGGTCGAGCTCCTCGTCAATGTCCGCTTTCTGGGCCAGGTGTACCAGCTCCTGCTCCAGCCGGTTGCTGTCGACTTCTATGTTCAGTTCGCCGATGCGGGTGAGTATGCGGTCGCGTTGCTGCTGCATCAACGCGGGCAGCAGTTCCCGGGTTGCCACCACCGCCACCTCAACTTGCAGCAGCCTGTCCAGGACCAGGCCTGCCAGTTTTTCACCCTCGCGCTGGCGGTTCGCCAGCAAGTTGTCGACAGTCTTGCGAAACAGGGCCTCGGCGCACTTCTGTAAGTCCTCTTCGGCGTGTTCGCTCGCATCGCAGATGCCGGGAAATTGCAGGATTTCGAGCGCGCTGGGGGGCCGTACCCCGGGCAGCCGCTCGCCGATGAGGCTGGTCGCGGCCAGCAAGCGGTCGAGTTGTTCGGTATTCACCCGCAGTTCGCCGCCGTGGGTGGGGTGGCCCTGCAGGCGAATCAGGCAGTCGAGTTTACCCCTGGCCATGGCGGCCCCGGCGAGCTCCCGCAGGCGATGTTCCAGCGGTCGCAGGGCCTCGGGCGACTTGAATGTGCAATCCAGGTAACGATGGTTTACCGAGCGCAACTCAACTGTCAGGACGCCCTGGTCGGTAGCCATGCTTTCGCGGGCGAAGGCGGTCATGCTGTGAATCATGCGGGTATCCGGGGTGAAACCGTGAGGGCGTTGAGTGTAGCAGCTTGTCCCAGGAGCTTACAGGGTCGGGCCCGCAACCCAGTGTCGCGCCGACCAGGGTTGGCAAATCGCCAAATTCGCGCCCGCCGGTGGACCGCCTCGCGTATACTCGCGGCTGAACCCAAACCGGAGCCAGTTCATGCAAAGACCCAGTGGCCGAGCGCCTTCCCAATTGCGGGACATCACCATCACCCGCAACTTTACCCGTCACGCCGAGGGCTCCGTACTGGTGGGCTTCGGCGATACCAGGGTGATATGCACCGCCTCGGTAGAGCAGGGCGTGCCGCGTTTTTTGCGGGGCAAGGGGCGTGGCTGGGTGACAGCGGAGTACGGCATGTTGCCCCGCTCCACCGGGACCCGTATGGCCCGGGAGGCGGCCCAGGGTAAGCAGGGCGGTCGCACGGTGGAGATCCAGCGGTTGATCGGCCGCTCCCTGCGCAGCGCGGTCGATCTTTCAAGGCTGGGAGAGTACACCATCAATATAGATTGCGATGTCATCCAGGCCGACGGCGGGACCCGAACCGCCGCGATTACCGGGGCCTGCGTCGCGCTGGTCGACGCCATCAACCACCTGCAGCGGCAGAAGCTGATCACCCAGGACCCGCTGATCCAGATGGTGGCGTCCGTGTCGGTTGGCGTGTTCCAGGGTGTGCCGGTGCTGGACCTGGATTACCCCGAGGACTCGGCGGCGGACACGGATATGAACGTGGTCATGGGTGAGTCCGGCGGGTTCATCGAGGTGCAGGGCACCGCCGAGGGCGCGCCGTTCGCCAGGCAGCAACTCGACGGCATGCTGGACCTGGCGGCGCAGGGCATCACCGAGTTGATTGCCAGGCAGAAAGCCGCACTGGCCGGCCACGCCTGAGCGGTGTGCGGCATCGGTCGCTGCCGCCGCGGGAGCTACAGCTCGATATCGTAGTCCATTATGACCGGCGCGTGCGTCGAGAACTCCTTGCCGGTGTAGATAGCGCCGTAGTCGACCGTGTACTGCAGGCCTTTGGAGATGATGTGGAAATCCGAGCGCCAGCCGTTGTCGTCCCGGTCACCCTCGGGCCACCAGCTGAATTCATCCTGGTCGGAGTTGATTTCCCGAAAGGCGTCGATGTAGCCTGACTCGAGCAGTTCGTTCATCCACTGGCGCTCCTCGGTAAGAAAACCCGGGGAGTTGCTGTTGCGGTCAGTGTCCTGGACGTCAGCGGCCGTATGGGCCAGGTGCCAGTTGCCGCAGATGATGAACTCCCGGCGCTTATTGCGCACCTTTTGCAGATGGCCACCCAGTTGCTGGTAGAAAGCCAGTTTGTGAGCCAGCTGATCGGCATTGCCGGGCTCGGCGAATGGCGCGAGCAGGCAGCCAACACTCAGGTTTTCATAATCGGCCTGGATGTAACGCCCCTCCATATCGAAATCGGCGAATCCCAGTCCTGTCATGATGGCCTTTGGCAGTTTGCGGCAGTAAATGGCCACACCGTTGGCCTTGCCATCGATATCATCGAGGAAATAGGCGTTGTAGTCCGGCGGGAAGAACGTGTTGTCCTGTAAATCGTATTCCGAGCAGCGCAGGTCCTGTATGCAGATAAAGTCGGCGTCCTGCTCGGTCATCCAGTCGTAAAATCCTTTTTCCGCGGCATTTTTTATACCGTCCGCACTGAAGCTGATGATTCTCATTCGTGACTCCTGGCGATGAGAGCGTGTATCATGGCACAGCCCGTGCCGACAGATATCTATTCCTGTCGTGCGCGGGGCCCAGGTACAAAATCCAATATAGAAAACCTCGTGCCATGCCGCTAATGCTAGTATGGCCTGCCACCGGAGGCGCTGTTCCGGGCAGGGCTGTTTCTCGAGCGGACATCTGCAAGTGTGCGGGCATTTTATATGTTGATTTTGCACAATACAAAGCCTGATACAAGGATCGGCCATCGACATGCATCCCTACCAGAAGGATTTTATCGAGCTGGCGCGTCAACACGATGTGCTGAAGTTTGGCGAATTCACTCTCAAGTCCGGCAGAATAAGCCCTTATTTTTTCAACGCCGGCGCATTCTCCAGTGGCCGGGCCCTGGCTGAGCTCGGTCGCTGCTACGCCAGCAGAATTGTCGACTCCGGTGTGCAATTTGACGTGCTGCTCGGCCCGGCTTACAAGGGTATTCCCCTGGCCACCACCACGGCAGTCGCCCTGTCCGATCACCACGGCATAGACATACCGTTTGCTTATAACCGGAAGGAAGCCAAGAGCCATGGTGAGGGTGGCGTGCTGGTGGGAGCTCCCTTGCGGGGCAGGGTGCTGATCATTGACGATGTCATAACCGCAGGTACGGCGGTGCGCGAGGTGATAGCGATGATTGCGGCAGCGGGGGCCGAGCTGGCCGGGGTGGCTGTGGGGCTGAACCGGCAGGAGCGTGGCACGGGGCCGCTATCTGCCATCCAGGAGATAGAGCACGCCCACCGGGTGCCGGTGCTGAGCATCATCGATATGGAGCACATCATCACCTACCTGGCCGCGGAAGGGGCACAGATGAGCCCAGTGCGGCAGGCAATGGAGGAATATCGGCACAGGTACGGCGTCTGACTTGTCCGGAACTGTCCCAGACCCTATATTAGGCTCATGTCGACCAGAACCAATACCGTTAGCGCCCTCTTTGTCACAGCGATGCTGGTGGTGCCGGGTTCCCTTGCTGCAAATCTGTACCGTTACACCAATTCGCAGGGTGTAACCGTGGTGGATTACCAGGTGCCGGTTGAGTATGTCAGCAAAGGCTACGAGATCCTCAACACCGAGGGCATGGTGGTCCGGGTGGTGCCGCGAGAACTGACCGAAGAGGAGAAAAAGGTCCGCAACGCCCAACAGGAACTGGAGGCCGCCGCCAGTGCCGAGGAGCAGCGCCTGCGTGACTGGGACGAGTCGCTGCTGTTGCGCTATAGCACGGTGGCTGATATCGAGGCGGCACAGGAGCGAGCCTTGCGGGATTTGCGCATACGCCTGAGCATCCTCAAGAGCAACAAGCGATCGCTCAAGCAACAGGTTGAAAACTACCAGGCCCAGGCTGCCGACCTGGAGCGCAGCGGGCGGGAAGTCGATGTGGCCCGCATCAGCGCGATCGAGGATATACAGGCGGAAATGGAATCTACCGACCGCTCGATAGCCGATCGCGCCAAGGAGATAGAGGACGTTTCCGCCGCCTATCAGAGGGATATCGAACGGTTTGGAATGCTGCTTGAGGTAGTCGAACTGCGCCAGACCCTGCTCGCTCGGCAGCAGGCGGAACGGGAAGCGGAAACCGCCGACCCCCGCCGCTGATCAGGGCGCCGCCTTGTCCAGGTAAAGAAGCGGCCCTGAGGCCGCGAATCAACCGGCCAGGGAACTGGCCTGCCCGGGACGCACTGGCTGGCTGACTGCCTCGCGAAAGAAGCCCTGTATTATCAGCCCCCATTGCTGTGACCAGTCTGCAGTGGGCGATCGCTGGAAGCCGCTGCGAACATATTGTGAGATCCGGCCTTCCGCCGCGGCCATCAGCAGGTTGGCCGCCGCCGCCAGGGGAATGACGGGCCGCAGCCCCTCCCGCATTTCCGCTTCCCTGATCACCTGCTTGAGCTGCGTTTCAAAGCGGTCAAACAACTGCGCCACCCGCAGGTGGAGACGTTCGGTCTCACCGGCCAGGGCGTCGCCCGTGAGTATACGGGTGATGCCCGGGTTGCGATCAGTGAACGTCAGCAGCAGGGTCAGCATTTTCTCGCAACGCATGGCCGCGGTGCGTTCCTCGTTCAGGATTATCTTGATCCGGCTGAACAGGGTCTCCTCGATAAATTCGATCAGGCCCTCGAACATTTTTGATTTACTGGGAAAGTGGCGATACAGGGCCGCTTCGGAAACGCCGACCTGGCGGGCGAGCCCTGCGGTGGTGATGCGATTACCCGGGTTGGCTTCGAGCATCTGGGCGAGTGCTTCCAGGATTTGCTGACGCCGTTGGGAGTTTCTGGGGGGCATGACTTTCCACAGTGTGTCGCGTATCGGGCAATGCTAGCGATTACCTGTCACACCTGCAATAACCCCGGGTGTAATGAGGTGAGATTTTTCTCCCCGGGGCGTTTTATTGACGTCGATTTGTGATCAGTGTCCCAATACCCTCGTTGGTAAAAGTCTCCAGCAGTACCGCATGGGGTACCCGGCCATCGATGATATGAGCACTTGCCACACCGGATTTAACCGCATCCAGCGCACAGGCGATTTTCGGCAACATACCGCCACTGATCGTGCCGTCGGCGATCAGCGCGTCCACCTCACTGGTGCTGAGCCCGGTAAGGACCTGGCCCTGTTTGTCCAGCAGGCCGGCGACATTGGTCAGCAGCATGAGCTTTTCCGCGCGCAACACCTGGGCGAGTTTACCGGCAACAAGATCGGCATTGATGTTATAGGTGCTGCCGGCCGCATCGGAACCGATAGGCGCGATGACAGGGATAAAGTTACTGCCCAGGATGACACCGAGCACTTCCGTATCGATCTGGTCCACCTCTCCGACATGACCGATATCTATAATCTCGGAGGCGTTAAGCTCCGGGCTGTGCCTGGTGACGGTCAATTTGCGCGCCCGGATCAGCTGGCCGTCCTTGCCCGTAACCCCTATGGCCTTGCCCCCGTTGCGATTGATGGAGCTCACGATCTCCTTGTTGACGCTGCCACCGAGCACCATTTCCACCACGTCCATCGTCTGCGCATCCGTGACGCGCATGCCGTTGACGAACTCGGTATGAATATTCAGTTTTGCCAGCAGGGCCCCGATCTGGGGACCACCGCCGTGAACAACCACGGGGTTCATTCCCACCAGCTTCATCAGCACCACGTCCCGGGCGAAGCTCTCGTGGAGATCGGGGTCTACCATCGCGTTGCCGCCGAATTTGACCACTATGGTCTTGCCGGTGAAACGCTGTATATAGGGCAGCGCCTCGGTAAGGACATTGGCGATATTAAGCGCGGCTTCTCGGTTGAGTGACATTTGCCTACCTGTGGTTGATCCAGCGGGAATGTGAGTTTAGAAATTGAGTTCCAGATCGGGATCGACCAGGGCGATCTGCGCCCGGAACTCGGCCATGATGGTATCCAGCGACTCCTGCGTGTCCGCTTCGAAGCGAGCGGTCAGTGCCGGGCTGGTATTGGAGGCGCGAACCAATCCCCAGCCCTCCGTGAAATCCACCCTGATGCCATCCATGGTATTGATTTTACCGGTGGAGAAGTCGCAGCCCCGGATGATCCGGTCCATCAGGGCGAACTTGTCCTTTTCAGCGACGGGAATAAGGATTTCGGGAGTATTGACGGTAGCCGGAAAGTCCGCGATGGTTGCGTCCAGGCTGTCGCCGTGGGTACTGAGTATTTCAGCGAGGCGCGCCGCCGCGTACATGCCGTCGTCAAATCCATACCAGCGCTCGCCGAAGAACATATGCCCGGAAAACTCTCCGCCCAACAACGCGCCGGTTTCCGCCATTTTTTCTTTCATGAAGGCGTGACCGGTTTTCCACAGCACCGGGCGCCCGCCGTAGCGGGTGATCAGCTGGGTCAGGTTGCGGCTGCACTTGACGTCGAACACGACATCCGCACCCGGGTTGCGGGACACCACATCCTTGGCATAGATCATCAGCAACACGTCTGAGCGGACGATCTTGCCGCTGGAGGTCACCACCGCGAGGCGGTCGCCGTCACCGTCGAAAGCCACGCCAAAATCGGCCTCTTCACGCTGCACCGCGGCGATCAGGTCCACCAGGTTATTTTCGTCACTGGTGTCTGGGGGGTGATGGGGGAAGTTGCCGTCCACTTCGCAGTACATGGGCACCACCTCGCAGCCCAGATCCTGGAACAGTTGCGGGGCGATACCGCCGGTTACCCCATTGCCGGCATCTATGACGATTTTCAGCGGTACCGCGATGGCGATGTCGCTCAACACCTCGTCGGTATAGTCCGCCAGCACGCTCTCGCGAATCATACGCCCGTTGCCGGTGCTGAACTTGTTCTGAATAACCCGGTCCAGAATTTGCTGGATACCGCCGGCGGCGATGGTCTTCTGGTTGAGCACGATCTTCAGGCCATTGTCATCCCCCGGATTGTGGCTGCCGGTGATCATGATTCCGGAGCGGCAATTGAGGTGCCGGGTGGCGAAGTAAAGCAGGGGGGTGGGTACCAGGCCGATATCGATGACATCGCGGCCGCTTTCCATCAGTGCCTTGATCAGGGCTGACTTGATGCGTGGGCTCGATTTCCTGCCGTCACAGCCGATGATCAGGGTTTGTTCATCCATCTCGCCGGCGATGCTGCCCACGGCTTTGCCTATGCGGGACACCAGCTCGTCGGTCAGTTCGGACCGGGCGTTGCCGCGGATGTCATATGCCCGGAAGACATGGGCCGGAAAGCCGTCGACAGTCTTTGCAGGGACGCTGTCGGGCTGGTTGCTTCGCGCCGGGGGCAGGTTGAGGTCCAGGTCCTGGTCCGAGCCCTCATCGTCGAGGATACTGCCGGACTGGAACATGGGGTTGGTGAAATCAGAGCCGCCCCGGGGCAGAATCTCCACCTTCGCCTGTGGAATGTCCGTTGTCGATCCCGCACTGCTGTGGCGCAGGGTGCGCAGGGTGGCGCGGCGCAGCTGTTTGGCGATGGATACGAGCCCCGGAAGGCTCAGCTCGAGCGGTGATTTCATATCGGCCGCGGAGATGACCTTATTGACCTGCGATTCCAGCACCCGGTTGAACATTACCACTATGAATGTCACGGCGCCGATGGCGGCCAGCAGGCACAGCGCCAGCACCGAAAAGAGGTGCGTGGGATTGAGAGTAAGCTCGTTCAGCAGGGTCCGGGACGGGGTAAACACCACCAGCCAATTGGTGTCAGGAATGCTGGCGTTTCGGGAGTAGGCCTCGCCGTCACCGCTGCCGGCCACGGCGATAGTATCCCTGCGTTCCTGGCCGGTAGAGCTGGTATACACTTGTTCCAGCGCGAATTTGCCGGCGTTGGTATCAAGCGATTTCAACTGGTCCGAGAGCATCTGGTTCTCTATGGTGGCTATGATCACCGCCTGGCGATCCTCCGCTCGCGGGTGGGTGACACGGGCCGCCAGCGAGGTCATCCAGCGACCTTCAAACTGGTACGACTCGGGTTTGGTCGCCTCGCCGTCGCCCGCGCGACGCACCAGGTCGACTTCTATGTGGTTGCGCAGGCCCTGGCTGCCGCCTTCGAAATCGGCGGTGCCCATCTCTCCCAGGGGGATAATCCGCAGGCTGATCACCTCGGGGAAGTAATCCAGCATCGCCTGCTCAACCAGGCTGATGTCATCGTTGGACTCGCTGGCGATGGCGGACATGGCCAGGGGCGATTTAGCCGCCCCCTGCATACGGTCCTTGATACGCGAGATAAGGTAATGCACGTTCGTTGCCTGCTGGGTGGCGAAAGACCCGGCGACCCGATCGATCTGGGCTCGCTGCAGAGCCGGCTCCCGCAGCAGTATGAGATAGGCAAATCCCAGCGCGACCGTCGTCAGCATGACGAGCAGGGCGATCGCGGCTATGCGGTAAAGCGCATTGCCGCTGGCGACAATGCCCTGCGGATTGGATCCGCTGGCAGGTATTTTGCCCTTCTGTTCCGGGGCTTTGTTCGTTTTTCGCTTCAACATTCTGGTTTTTGGTTCCGCGTTTTATGTTGCAATGATATTACGCAGTGATGACTACATAAATGCGCCTGGGGATTTAATTTCGCCGGCACGCCGGTGGGACTGTACACTTCGTGGTCGGGTCTGTTCGCGCATGCGCCCGGCGGCGCCACACTAGTGCTCCCCGCTGGCGAGTCGTTGCGCGATGAGCTGGATTATCTGGCGGGCCATTGCGCCCTTGCCCGAGAGCGCCAACACCTGCTCGCCGTCCGGCCACAACACAGTGGCTTCATTATTATCGCTGTTAAAGCCGATGGATTTGTCCGATACATCATTGGCGACAATCATATCGAGGCCCTTGCGCAACATTTTCTCCCTGGCGTGTTTCAGCAGTTCGTGCGTCTCTGCGGCGAAGCCCACGGTGAAAGGCCGCTCCCGGCCGGCCGCCACAGTTGCCACGATGTCGGGGTTGCGCACCAGCTTCAGGTTGATCTCGTCGGGGCCTTTCTTGATTTTTTGCTGCGCTACCGCGCCGGGGCGATAGTCCGCCACCGCGGCGCAGGCGATAAAGATGTCGCATTCGGGCAGCAACTCGAGGCACGTGTCCAACATCTCGCATGCGCTTTCTACCTGAAGGACCCGGACATGGTCCGGGGCCGGGAGCGTCACCGGGCCACTGACCAGGGTGGTGCGCGCACCGGCATCGACCGCCGCCTGGGCCAGGGCATAGCCCATTTTTCCCGAACTGTGGTTGGATATATAGCGCACCGGGTCGAGTGCCTCCCGGGTGGGTCCGGCGGTGATGACCACCCGCCGGCCGTCGAGCAGGCCGTTCTCAAATATGCCGGCCACAGCGGCGGCGATAACCGGGGGTTCAACCATGCGCCCGGGACCCACGTCCCCACATGCCTGTTCGCCACTGGCGGGCCCCACCAGCTTGCAGCCGCGGGCCGCCAGGGTGGCGACGTTGGCTGCAGTGGCCCGGTCCCGCCACATCTGCTGGTTCATGGCCGGTGCCAATACCAGCGGTGCGGCGGTGGCGAGTGCCACAGTGGTAAGCAGGTCATCTGCCCGGCCGGTTGCCAGCCGGGCCAGCAGGTCGGCGGTCGCGGGCGCGATCAGCAGGACATCCGCCCAGCGGGCCAGCTCGATATGGCTCATGCCCAGCTCGGCCTCCGGGTCCAGCAGTTCCGTGTGCACCGGGTTGCCGGACAGCGCCTGCAGCGTCAGGGGTGTGATGAACTCGCGGGCTCCGCGGGTCATGATGACACGTACGCTGGCACCGAGCTCCTGCAGTTGTCGTACCAGTTCCGCCGACTTGTAGGCGGCGATGCCACCGCTGACGCCGACCAGTACATTGCGATTGAAAAGATGTGCCATTCACACGTCCGAACGGAGAAAATAGCCAAAAGGGAGTGGAAAGATACCACCCCATAACCGGTTTTGACACAAGCGCCCGGTGCGGGCTCGGAGGAGCTTCATGGGAATCGCACAATGGCCGGCGGGCGAGGGGCCGCGGGACAAGCTGCTGGAGCGCGGCGCTCACGCCCTGTCAGATGCGGAACTGCTGGCGGTGATGCTGCGCACCGGTTATCGCAATTGCAGCGCCCTGGAGCTGGCGCGTGATTTGCTCAGGCAGTTCGGCGGCCTGGCCGGCTTGGTGCGGGTTGACGGTCCGCGCCTGCTGGCCTGGCCCGGCGTGGGCAGGGCCAAGTACGCGCAGCTGCAGGCCGCAATGGAGCTTGCGAGGCGCCAGGCGCTGCAGGCTTTGCAGGCCAGCGATGTTCTGTCCAGCCCCGGTGAGACCGCGCGCTTTCTCCAGTACCACCTGGGAACCCACGACCGGGAGGTGTTTTGCTGTGTCTTTCTCGATAGCCAGCACCAGGTGCTGTGTTGTGAGGATTTGTTTTTCGGTACCCTCGACGGCGCGGCGGTGTATCCCCGGGAGGTGGCCATCCGGGCGCTGCAGTACCGTGCGGCAGCGGTGATATTCGCCCACAACCACCCCTCCGGCGTGGCCGAGCCCAGCAGCGCCGACCGGCGCATCACCGAGCGACTCTGCGCCGCCCTGGGGCTGCTCGATATCAGGGTGCTGGACCACGTCATTATTGGTCGGGGCAGGGAGTTTTCATTCGCCCGGGAGGGGCTCTTATAGTCCACTGTGGGCCCGATCTTTCGCTTGATATGGCCCGGGTGTTCTGTTATAAAGTCGCGCTCTGCGCGGCGGGGGCTCTTTTTTACGCCCATCCTGACCTCATTTTTAGTTAAATCCCGCGTACTTTTGGGAGCGAAAAGACCATGGCAAGAGTATGTCAGGTAACAGGCAAGCGCCCGGTTACCGGAAACAACGTATCACACGCAAAAAATCGTACGCGTCGTCGTTTTTTGCCGAACCTGCACCACCACCGTTTCTGGGTTGAGTCCGAGAAGCGCTTTGTCAGCCTGCGCGTGTCTGGCAAGGGTATGCGTATCATCGACAAAAACGGGATTGAACAGGTGCTTGGTGAAATCCGCGCCCGCGGCGAAAAGGTTTAAGGGAGACGTACCATGAGAGACAAAATCAGGATGAACTCGTCAGCCGGTACTGGCCACTTCTATACCACTGACAAGAACAAGCGCACCACCCCGGACAAGCTGGAAATGAAGAAATACGATCCGGTGGCGCGCAAGCACGTCCTTTATAAGGAAGGCAAGATCAAGTAATTTCGCTACAGCGTGCAGTTACAACCAAAAACCCCGGCCCCGTCCGGGGTTTTTGCTGTATGTACAGGCAGCACGGCATGTCGCGAGAGGCAGTAGCCGGCAGCGACGACGTAAAGGAAGTACCGGGCGGCGCAGGCGGCGTTCAGTCCGGGCGAGGAAGTCATGCCGGAATTACCGGAAGTAGAAACAACCCGCAGGGGCGTCTCGCCACATTGCCGGGGAGAGATAGTCCAGGACCTGGTCGTGAGGGAGCCGCGGCTCCGCTGGCCGGTGTCTGGGCAACTGCGGGAAGGGCTTGTCGGCCGTACAATAGAGACGGTTGAGCGGCGCGGGAAATACCTGCTGTTCAGGACGTCGGCAGGCTCGATGCTGGTCCACCTGGGTATGTCAGGTTCGCTACGGGTGGTGGACCGGGCGCAGGCGCCCGGCAAGCATGACCATATCGATATCCAAATGGCGTCCGGCGCATGCCTGCGTTACCACGACCCGCGGCGCTTCGGCTGTTTTCTCTGGCTCGCGCCGGGCGAGCAGCACCCCTTGCTCAGCCACCTCGGGCCGGAGCCGCTGTCGGACGATTTCGATGGCGATTACCTCTATCGGCTGTCCCGTGGCCGCTCCAGCGCGGTTAAGAGCTTCATCATGAACGGAAAAGTCGTCGTCGGGGTTGGTAATATTTACGCTAACGAGGCGCTGTTCCTGGCCGGCATCCACCCCCGACGCGCCGCTGGTCGCATATCGCGGACCCGCCACCGGGTGCTCGCCGACTATATAAAGCAAGTGCTTACTTCGGCTATAGAGCAGGGTGGCACTACTCTCAGGGATTTTGTTGGGGGCGACGGCAAGCCGGGCTACTTCGCCCAGCAGCTCTATGTCTACGGGCGCGCGGGCGAGGCCTGCAAGCGTTGTGGGGGCCTGCTGCGGGAGGGTCGCCTGGGGCAGCGAACTACAGTTTTCTGCGTGACCTGCCAGCGTTGATCAGGCTACACTCAGGCGAAGTAGGGGAAAACGGGATGATAACCCGGGAGCTGGATATGAAAATAACGTCACGCGCGGGCCGCGTTACCGCCGCCTTCCTGATCGGTTGCCTCATGTTGCCACAATCGCTGTGGGCGCAAGACCCGAGCGCCATGGCGCGCGAAGGGGCAGTGGATGAGAACCCGCACTGGGGTGCCATGGTCGGCGACTTCTTTGTGGCGAGGCCGCTAGGCCTGGTGATGACCGTCGGCGGGACCGCCCTGTGGCTGGTCAGCTTGCCGTTCACGCTGCTGGCGGGCAACGCCAACGAGGCGGCTGATACCCTGATACTCGGCCCGGGCGAGCAGACGTTCATGCGCTGCCTCGGCTGCCGTAAAGCGGGATACACCAACAAGGACATCGAGCAGCACCAGAAGCGTCAAACCGCCCAGGTGGACGAGTAAGCTGAACTCGCCTGGCCCCCGGGAAATGTGTCCGGGAGCCCATCGGTAAGTGAAACCTGACGCTCGGGTTTTTCCCGGCGCCACAGAAATGCCTATTCGTTCGAGTAGCGCTCGCGAATCGCACGGTTGACCGGATCCGGTACAAACGGGCTGATATCGCCGTTGAGTGCCGCTATTTCCCTGACCAGCGAACTGGAAATGTAGGACAGGTGCTCCGAGGGTGTAAGGAAAATACTCTCGAACGCCGGATACATGGCCCGGTTCATGTTGGCCAACTGGAACTCGTACTCAAAATCCGCCACCGCGCGCAGCCCCCGCAATACGCAGCTGGCGCCCTGGCTTTTGGCGAAGTCGATCAGCAGGTTGTTAAAACCGACCACCTCGACATTGTCCAGGTGGGACAGCGCAGCCCGGCATAACTCTACCCGTTTCTCCAGGGTAAACAGGGGCGTCTTCTTCTCGCTGTACGCGATTGCCACTACCACCCTGTCGAACAGGCGGGCCGCCCGTTCGGTCAGGTCCACATGGCCATTGGTGATCGGGTCGAAAGTTCCCGGGTAGATGACGGAGTGGGTGCGCATGCGAACTGCCTGTATTGGCGGCGGGAGCAGCGGATGGTAAACAATTTACCCGGGAGCTACAACGTGAGTGCCGCGACCAGTGGCCGCCGGCTTTCGCGTATCCAGATCACCTTTCCCGCACAAAAAGACGGTAGCTGACTTCACCGGCCACTTTTTCCCTGTGCAGGCGCCACCTGGCCGGCACATGGGGTGCGGGGTCTCGCACCGCCGTTTCCACGTAGGCCATACCGCCGGGGGCCAGCGTGCCCGCGACGTCCAGTTGGGTGCAAACGGGATCAACCAGGTTCTTACCGAACGGCGGGTCGATGAATACGATATCGTAAATGCCAGCGCCTGCCTGGAGGAAAGCCAGGGCGGGTGCCGACTGGCAGCGGGCCGGCACGCCGGGGACCAGTAACCTCAAATGGTGTTCGATCTGGCGCAGTGCCGTCGCCGACGTATCGACGAAATCACAACTGGCGGCGCCCCGCGAAAGTGCTTCCAGGCCCAGGGCGCCACTGCCGGCGAAAAGGTCGAGGCAGCGTGCGCCGTGGATCGCGGGCGCCAGCCAATTGAAGAGGGTTTCGCGCACGCGATCCGGGGTCGGTCGCAGACCTTCGGCGGGAGTGAAGGTGAGTTTGCGGCCGCGCCACTGTCCGCCGATGATGCGCAGGGTGCTTTGCGGTACTGACCTTTTGCCGGATCTGGTCATTTCGTCGCTTTGTGCAAGGGTGTTAGGATAGCCGTTTTTCGCAGGCGCAAGCCCGCGCCCACTCTAGCACGACAACAAGCAACGCCAATTATGAAATTTTTCAAACGCAAAAAAGCGGCGGATGAGCAGGCAACTCCGGCGGATACTGCGCCGGTTCCCGCCGTGCCGGATTCCGGCCAGGCAGCGGTGGAAAGCCCTGCCGTCGCGGTGCCGGTAACTCCGGCAGCGGAGATCGCGCCCAGTGCGCAGGGGCAAAATCCCGCTGGAATTTCTGCAGCGAATTCTACTCAGAGTGCCGCTGCAGGTACCGATGCCGCTGCCGCCCGGAACACTGCGCAGAGTGGTGCTGAGAGTACCGCGGACGCAGGCAAGCGGGGTTTCTTCTCTCGCCTGCGGCGGGGACTGGGCCGCACCAGTGAAAATCTGGTACAGGGTATGGGCACCCTGTTTCTCGGTCGCAAGGAAATCGATGAAGACCTGCTGGAGGAACTGGAATCGCGCCTGCTGATGGCAGATGTCGGTGTGGACGCCACCCGGGAGATCATCGGCCACCTCACCCAGCGGGTCTCGCGGCGGGAACTCACCCATGCCGAGGGCTTGCAAGCCGCCCTGCGGGAAGAGCTGCTGGCCCTGCTCAAGCCCTGCGAGCTGGCGCTGGACGTGGCGGGCAAAAAGCCGTTCGTCATCCTGATGGTGGGCGTGAACGGGGTTGGCAAGACGACGACCATCGGCAAGCTGGCCAGGCGCTACATGGCCGAAGGCCGTTCCGTGATGCTCGCCGCCGGCGACACGTTTCGCGCCGCCGCGGTCGAACAGTTACAGGTATGGGGCGATCGCAACCGGGTGCCGGTGATCGCGCAGCACACGGGGGCCGACAGCGCCTCGGTGCTGTTCGATGCCCTGCAGGCCGCCAGGGCCCGCGAAGTGGATGTCCTTATCGCCGATACCGCCGGCCGCCTGCACAACAAGGACAATCTCATGGAGGAGCTGAAGAAAGTGGTGCGGGTAATGACGAAACTCGACCCGAGCGCGCCCCACGAGGTGATGCTGGTGCTCGATGCGGGCACTGGCCAGAACGCCCTGGCCCAGGCGGACCAGTTCCGGCAGTGGGTCGGTGTAACCGGCATCACTCTCACCAAGCTCGATGGCACGGCCAAGGGCGGGGTCATCTTCGCCATTGCAAAAAAACTCGGCCTGCCCATTCGGTTTATCGGCGTGGGCGAGGCCGTCGAAGACCTGCGGCCATTTGAGGCAAAACAGTTTATCGACGCACTATTCGCCGGGAACGATACCACTGAATGATCAGTTTTGACCGGGTTAGCAAGCGCTTTGCGCAGGGCCACGACGCCCTGCGTGAGGTGAGTGTCGACATCGGGAAGGATGAACTGGTGTTTATCACAGGTCACTCCGGCGCGGGCAAGACCACCCTGCTGCGCATGATCATGCTGATGGAGCGGCCCTCCCGCGGGCAGGTGACTATCGACGGCCAGAACCTGGCCGCTATTGGTCCACGCGGCATACCCAGGCATCGCCGCAACATTGGTGTCGTATTCCAGAATCACCGCCTGTTGATGGATCGAACAGTGTTTGACAATGTCGCCCTGCCTTTGATTATCGCCGGCTACGACCAGCGTGAAGTCGGCAGGCGGGTGCGAGCGGCACTCGACAAGGTCGGCCTGCTCAAACGCGAACGGGCCATGCCGGTTACCTTGTCCGGCGGCGAACAGCAGCGGGTAGGTATTGCCAGGGCAGTGGTCGGCAAGCCGAAAATTATCCTGGCCGATGAACCCACAGGCAATCTCGATCCGGCCCTGTCCGCTGAAATCATGCAGCTGTTTGAGGAATTCAACCAGGTCGGCGTTACCGTGCTGATCGCCAGCCACGACCTCGCCCTGATCTCCAGGCTTCGCCACCGCATTATCACCCTGCGTGAGGGGCGTCTGGTGGCCGGGAGCAAGGCGTGACCGGGCGGGGTGCGGCGGGGCGCGCCACTGCCGGGCGACGCGAGGGCGCCAGCCAGAGCCGTACAGGCTGGCGGGATCGCTACAACGCCTGGTTGATGCATCATCGCCTGTCGGCCGCTGACAGCATGAACCGGGTGCTGGACAACCCGGTTTCCAGCGCTATGACCTGGCTGGTGATCGGTATCGCGCTGGCCCTGCCGACGGGCCTCAATGTCGCGCTGGATAATGTGAGCCAGCTCAGCGCCAGCTGGGACAGCCCAGCCCAGATCTCGCTCTTCCTGCAGGACGGCATCAGCGAGGACAGGGCGCGGCAATTGCGCGAGGAAGTGGCCGCTCGCGAGGACGTGGCCCAGACCCTGTTCGTGTCCAGGGACGAGGCGCTGGAGGAGTTTCGCGCCCTGTCGGGCTTTGCCGATGTCCTGGCCAGCCTCGAACATAACCCCCTGCCGCATTTAATCCTGGTATCGCCGGTGGGCAGTTCACCCCAGTCGGCCGCCGTGGCCTTGCGGGCCGAGTTGGCGGGCTACCCCGATGTCGCCCAGGCAGTGCTCGACATGGAGTGGCTGCAACGGCTCAACAGCCTGATGGAACTCAGCCGCCGGTTGGTGCTGGCAGTTGGGGGCCTGTTGGTAGTGGGTGTAGTGCTGATCCTCGGCAACACCATCCGGCTGGCGATAGAGAGCCGGCGTGATGAAATCGTGATCGTCAAGCTGGTGGGGGGCAGCAATGCATTTGTCCGGCGCCCCTTCCTTTATACCGGCCTTTGGTACGGGGTCGGGGGAGGCCTGTTTGCGGCCCTGCTGGTTGCAGCCTCGCTCTGGTTGTTGCGGCAGCCGATCAGCGAGCTAGCCACGCTCTACCAGAGCGAGTTCAGGTTGCGCGGGCTGGGCGTCATGGGCGGGCTGAACCTGATTATACTGGGCGGTTTACTGGGCCTGGCGGGGTCCTGGCTGGCCGTGGCCCGCCATCTGGTTGAAATACAGCCGCGGTGAACGGCCCGCCGCGCGGGGATTGACTCGCCCCCGGTCCTGAACTACCTGTTGTGGCCACCGCTCCAGCTCGGCGGACACCGCCACCTCACCGCGGCTGCCGTCGCCTGGCACAGGGGCAACTCTCGACCATGGGTGTTCAGCTAAGCTATTGAATTAAAACTAATAAATAGAATTATTTCGATGTCAGCCGGAACTTTTCAGCGATTAGCACTCTAACCCAAAGAGTGCTAAAATCACTCCGCAAACAAGGAGAGTAACCTATGAGCAACAGCCTGCAGCCAATCGACCAGATGGTACCGGGAGCGAATCTCCCGGCCTACGTCCAGGCCGTCAGCAGCATTCCCATCCTGACTGCCGAGCGTGAACACGAATTGGCGGTGGATTTGTATTACAACGACAGCCTGGCGGCGGCGCGCGAACTGGTGATGTCCCACCTTCGCTTTGTGGTGCATATCGCCCGCAGCTATTCCGGCTATGGCCTGGCGGAAGCTGACCTGATCCAGGAGGGCAACGTTGGCCTGATGAAAGCGGTCAAGCGCTTCAACCCGGAAAAAGGGGTGCGCCTGGTGTCATTCGCTGTCCACTGGATCAAGGCGGAAATGCACGAGTTCATTCTGCGCAACTGGCGCATCGTGAAAGTGGCTACCACCAAGGCTCAGCGCAAGCTGTTTTTCAACCTGCGCAGTGCCAAGAAAGACCTGGCGTGGCTGAGTGCGGAAGAGGCCAGGGCCGTGGCGGATGAACTGGGTGTGGATGTGCAGGAAGTGCATCGAATGGAAGGCCGCCTCAGCAGCCGTGACCTGGCGTATGACGCGCCGCTGGACTCCGACGATGACGACAGCTGGCACGCTCCCCAGTATTATCTGGAGGATCACAGCGCCGACCCGGCCCTGGCCGTGGAGTCGAGTGACTGGCAGGACAGCAGTGAAGAGCGTTTGCACCGGGCGCTGGCCCAGTTGGACGAGCGCAGCCGGGATATTCTGGCCCAGCGCTGGCTGGCGGATGACAAGGCCACCCTGCACGAGCTCGCGGCCCAGTACAATGTTTCGGCCGAGCGTATCAGGCAGCTGGAACAGGGCGCGATGAAAAAATTGCGCAGCTCGATGACCGCCTGACGAAATCCCCGGGGGCTGCCCGCCTGCCCCCGGCCGGTCCCCGATCCCCGGAATCCACCGTACAGGACACCACCCATGGCCAAAGTGTTTATTACCCTGGCTTCCCTTAGCGGCATGTTGGCGGTGTGTTTCGGTGCGTTCGGCGCCCATGCCCTCAAGAGTCGGCTGGACGACTACGCAATGGGTGTGTTTCAGACCGCCGTACAGTATCACTTCTATCACAGCCTCGCCCTGCTGGCGGTGGGCGTTATAGCCCTCAGCTACCCGCAGACCGCGCTGCTGCGCAGCAGCGGTTGGCTGTTCCTGGTGGGCATCGTGATTTTCTCCGGCAGTCTCTACCTGCTCAGTTTCAGCGGTCTGCGCTGGCTGGGGGCGATCACGCCGCTGGGCGGCCTGGCGTTTATCGCCGGCTGGGGCTGTCTCGCCGCTGCCAGTTGGAAAATGCTGGCCTGATCCCGCCACCCTTGACTGACACCGACTCCAGGCGACCCATTCGCAGCTATGTCCTGCGCACCGGCCGTATGACGCCCGGGCAGCAGCGCGCTTTTGACCAGAACTGGGCGCATTGGGGCCTGGAGCACGGCACCGGCATGCTCGACTTTGATGCCTGCTTCGGCGCAGTCGGCCCCAGGGTATTGGAAATCGGCTTCGGCATGGGCCAGTCGCTGGTGGCCATGGCCGCGGCGGCCCCTGCCACGCAATTCGTGGGCATCGAGGTACATCGCCCCGGTGTCGGCAAACTGCTGCACGGCATGGCGGAGCAGGGCGTCGATAACATCCGGGTCTACTGCCACGACGCGGTGGAAGTCCTGCGGGACTGCATTGCGCCGGCTTCGCTGGATACCATCCAGATATTCTTCCCCGATCCCTGGCACAAGAAGAAACACAACAAGCGCCGGCTGATCCAGCCGCTGTTTGTGGCGCAACTGGTGAGTCGGCTCAAGCACGGCGGCACCTTGCACCTGGCCACTGACTGGGAGGACTACGCCGGGCAGATGATGGCGGTGCTCTCCGCCGAGAGTGGCCTGGCAAACGCGTGTGGCGAGGGTCAGTTTGCACCGCGGCCGGAACACCGCCCCCTGACCAAGTTTGAAAAGCGCGGCGAGCGGCTCGGCCACGGGGTCCGGGACCTGGTGTTCAGGCGCACTTGAAGGGCTGGTCAGCCCGGGCCCGACCGGACCCGACCGGACCCGCACCGTCAATGGCAGGGGGATCCTTTCACACCGCAAAGTCTAATCGGGAAAAAAACCGGCGATGACACTGTCCAGAAAACGTCGCCCGAGCCCACTGGCACTGACCCGTTCGCCGTCGACAATCAGCAATCCGCGCCGCTGGAAATCCTGCAGCCTGTGTTCGAGCACAGCAACCCCCTGCCCGGTGTGGGCGCTGAACTGTGCCAGGCTGAAGCCGTCATTGAGGCGCAGTGCGTTAAGCATGAATTCGCCGGTGATATCGGCCGCGGTGAGCTCGGTGCGGGTGGCGGTGAACAGGCCCGCAGTGGCGGCCATATAATCATGTGGCTGGCGCTTCTTCGCATAGCGCACTATCTGCCCGTCGGCGAGGCTGATTTTGCCGTGGGCGCCGGCGCCGATACCCAGGTAATCGCCGAAGGTCCAGTAGTTGAGGTTGTGGCGGCAACGATAACCCGGTTGGCTGTAAGCCGACACCTCGTATTGGCGGTAGTTCGCCGCCGCCAGCAGTTGCTCGCCAGCGTGCTGAATATCCGCCAGGGTATCCTCGACTGGCAGCAGCGGCGGCCGTTTGTGGAAGACGGTATTGGGCTCGATCGTCAGTTGGTACCAGGACAGGTGCGGCGGGGCAAAACCCAGGGCGGTTTGCAAATCCGTGGCGGCGGCGACGGTGGACTGCTTTGGCAGGCCGTGCATCAGGTCGATATTGAAGCTGTCGAACCCGGCCGCGCGGGCGTATTCGATGGCCGCCCTGGCCTGGTCACTGTTGTGGATTCGCCCCAGGGCTTGCAGGCAGGCATCGTCGAAGCTCTGTATGCCCAGCGACAGGCGGGTGATGCCGGCGGCCCTGAAGGCCGCAAATTTCCCGGCTTCGGCGCTGCCCGGGTTGGCCTCCATAGTGACTTCCCGCGCGGGCGACAGCTCCAGCAGCGACCCTATGCCTGCCAGCAGGCGGGCGATTGCCCGGGCTGAGAACAGGCTGGGGGTGCCACCGCCTATAAACACTGTATCGACTCTGCGTCCCCTGGCCAGGGCCAGGTCGGACTCCAGGTCGCGCAGGAGGGTGTCCACGTAATCCATTTCCGGAATGACGCTGGCCTCGTGCGAGTTGAAGTCGCAGTAGGGACATTTGCGTTCGCACCAGGGCAGGTGGATGTAGAGGCCCAGGGGCGGCGCGATCGGCAGGGGCTGCATCAGCGCCGGCGCAAAGCCTCGAGCAGCAGGGCGCTGGCCCGGGCCCGGTGACTGATACGATTTTTCAGCTCCGCTGGCAATTCGGCCGAGCTGCACTGGTATTCGGGCACATAGAACAGGGGGTCGTAGCCGAAGCCGTTGTCACCGCGGGGTGCATCCAGGATGCGCCCCTCCCAGCTGGCCTGGCATACCAGGGGCATGGGGTCGAGCGCATGCCGCATATACACCAGCGCGCACTGGAAGCGGGCAGTGCGCAGACCGGGTGACAAACCGTCCAACGCTGCCAGGAGCCTGGTGTTGTTGGCCGCGTCGCCCCCGCCGGAGTAGCGGGCGGAATGGATGCCCGGTGCGCCGTTGAGAAAGTCGACTTCAAGGCCGGAGTCGTCGGCGATGGCCGGGTGCCCGCTGTACTGCGCGGCGGCCCGGGCTTTCAAAATGGCATTCTCGACAAAGCTGAGGCCGGTTTCCTCGACCTCGGGCACCGCGAACTCGGCCTGGGAACGCAGCTGCAGTCCCAGCGGGGCGAGTATGCCGGCCAACTCCCGCAGCTTGCCGGCATTGCCGCTCGCCAGCACCACACTCCTGTCCTGTCCATGATTGCTCATTGCTCATTGCTCTATGTAGAGTTGGTGCTTGAGCTTAAAGGTGTAAGTTTCCCGGGCGCCGTCGGGGCGGAAATCCACCTCGAAGAAACGCCAATCCTCGTTGATAAACTTGAACTCGGCAACGTAATACACTGACTGGCCCTCGCGAATCTCGAGGAAGTCCAGGGCCTCGCTCTTTTGGATCAGGTCCCAGGTGCGACCCTGCAACTGCATGGTGCGGGCCTGGTTGCCGCCGTCGGCGAGGTGCTCTCGCACCGCCAGCGTGAGAATGGCGCGCTGCTCACCGCGGACAATGCCGTAAGTGGCCGCGACTTCCGGCGCCAGGAAAGTGGTGTTGACCACGCTGTAGTGCAGTTCATAGGGGCCGAACCGTTCCGATTGCTGTGCCCGGGTACTGTTGCTGCCGAAAGTCGCGACGATCAGCAACAGGGTGAGCCTGGCGATGGCGGTCATATCAGCGGGTGATATGGTAGATCGCCGTGGTGGCGAACAGGTTGGGCCAGGCGGTGGCCAGCAGTGGCTGTCGCTCGGTGTTACCCACGACATCCCGGGCCAGGATGCGAATGTTTTTTTGCTCGCAGAGCGCTTCAAAGTCCTTCACCGTGCAGAAATGAATATTCGGGGTGTCATACCAGTGGTAGGGCATAAACCGGGAAACCGGCATCCTGCCCCGGGTGCCGAGGTACACCCGGCAACGCCAGTGGCCGAAATTGGGGAAGGTCACAATACCCTCCCGGCCGATACGCAGCATCTCATCCAGCACCCTGTCCGGAAAGTGGACCGCCTGCAGCGCATGGGCCAGCACCACCGTGTCAAAACTCTGGTCGGGAAAATTGGCCAGGCCGCGGTCGAGATCCTGTTCGACGATATTGAGGCCGCGGGCAATGGCCTGGGTGATTTCCGGCTCACCTATTTCGATACCGGTGCCGCGCACCTGGCGCTGATCCCGCAACAGTTGCAGGAACTCACCGTTGCCGCAGCCCAGGTCGAGCACCCGGGATCCCGGCTTGATCCAGCGCTGGATGTGGGTGAGATCCAGGCGCATCAGCCACCCACCCGCTGCATGTAGGCCGAGAAGACATCCATGTAACGTGGAATGGGCAGAAGGAAGGCGTCGTGGCCCTCGTCCGCCTCAATTTCAGCATAGGTGACCGGCCTGTCTGCGGCGATAAGGGCGTCGACGATTTCCCGCGAGCGCTCCGGCGAAAAGCGCCAGTCAGTCGAAAAGGAGATGACCAGGAAACTGCATTGCGCATGGCGGAAAGCCGCCACGGGGTCGTTATTGTATTCCCGTGCCAGGTCGAAGTAGTCGAGGGCGCGGGTCATCAACATATAGGTGTTGGCGTCAAAGCTGCCGGAAAACTGGCTGCCCTGGTAACGCAGGTAGCTCTGCACCTGGAATTCGACGTCTTCCTCATTGCCCCGCTCGAAACTGCCCGTGCGCAGGTCCCTGCCGAACTTGCTCGCCATGGCGTGGTCTGACAGGTAGGTGATATGTCCCACCATCCGCGCCAGCGCCAGTCCCTGGGCGGGCACCTTGCCCTGCTCGAGGTAGTGGCCGCCGGCAAAATCCGGGTCGGACAGGATGGCCTGGCGGGCGACCTCGTTGAAGGCGAGGTTCTGCGCGCTCAGTTTCATCGCCGCGGCAATCACCACGCAGTGCCTGATGCGTGTGGGGTATTCCAAAGCCCAGCGCATGGCCTGCATGCCGCCGAGGCTGCCACCCACCACTGCCGCCCAACAATCGATACCGAGATAGTCCGCCAGCCGGGCCTGGCTGTTGACCCAGTCCCTGGCCCGGAGCGAGGGAAAATCGGGCCCCCAGGGCTCTCCTGTCTCCGGGTTGATGGAACTGGGTCCGGTCGAGCCGTGGCAGCCGCCGATATTGTTCAGGCTTACCACGAAAAAACGCCGGGTATCGATGGGCTTGCCCGGTCCTATGCATTCATCCCACCAGCCGGGCTTTTTGTCATCGCTGCTGTGGTAGCCGGCGGCGTGGTGATTGCCGCTCAGGGCATGACAGATGAGGACCGCGTTGCTGCGCTGGGTGTTGAGTTCGCCATAGGTCTCATACACCAGCTCGTAGCCGGGCAACTCGCGACCGCAGGCGAGCGGCAGGGGCAGGTCGAAGCGCGCTGTCCGGGGTTCAACCAGGCCTACCGAGCGGCTGTCAGCTGGAGTCTGCATCCTGCTGCTAGATGCCGATCACCAGGGCCGGGTGCAGGCCCACGCCCTGCGCCATGTGACGCAGGGCGATCTGGATGATATTGATCAGGATAAAGACGAGGATAGGTGAGAAATCCATGCCGCCCATAGGTGGCAAGGCTTTGCGGAAGGGTGCCATTACCGGCTCGGTAATCTGGTACAACAGGTAGATGGCCGGGTGGCGGCTGCCGGCGGCGACCCAGCTCAGGATAATCATTGCCAACAGGGCGAAAAAGTAAATATTAACCAGCAGCCCCACTACCCCGAGCACGGACCACACCAGCAGCAGGAATACGCCCGGCAGTTCAAAGCCGTTGATCATCAACAGCACCGCGATGCCCGCCAGCTGCAGCAGTAAGGCCAGCAGCAGCGAGGCCAGGTCAATGCCGCCCAAACCGGGAATGACCCGGCGCAGGGGAATGACCAGGGGATTGGTCACTTTGACCAGGAACTGGCTTATCGGGTTGTAAAAGTCGGCGCGTACCACTTGCAGTAAAAACCTGAGCAACATGGCAACCAGGTACACGCTGAGCAATGTCTGCGCCAGGTAAGCGACGATTTCGTTGATTGCACCCATGAATCAAAAGTCTCCCGGTGTGGCCGCGGCCTAACCCATTTCCCTGGCCATCTGGGCGGCGCGCTCCGCCGCCGCGCCCAGTGCGTCTGCAACCAGCCGGCGCAGGCCATTGTCCTCAAAGTTCTGTACGGCCCGCTCGGTCGTCCCGCCCGGGCTGGTGACCCGGCGCCGCAGCTCGACCAGGTCTACATCACTTTCCAGCGCCATGCGGGCGGCACCCAGCCCGGTTTGCAGGGTCATGGCCGTCGCGGTCTGGCGGTCCAGTCCCAACTCGCAGGCGGTATCGATCATCGCCTCCATAAACAGGAAAAAGTACGCCGGGCCGCTGCCCGAGAGGGCCGTGATCGCATCCAGTGCCTCCTCGCGGGGTACCCAGCAGGTGATACCTACCGCGGACAGTATCGCCTCTGCCTGCTCGCGCTGTTGTGCCGAGACGCTGGCATTGCCGAACAGGGCGCTGGCGCCGCAACCCAACAGCGCCGGGGTATTGGGCATGCAGCGCACGATGGCCGCCTGGGGCCCCAGCCGCGCCTGCATGCTGGTAATGGTGACGCCGGCGGCGATGGATATCACCAGGGCGCGCCGCGCGCGTACCGCTCGGGCGATGCTGTTGGTCGCTTCCGCCATTACCTGGGGTTTGACTGCCATGATCACGACATCGGCCTCGGCGGCGGCCTCGGCATTGTCCCCGCACACCCTGACCGGGGCGATCTCGCGCAGCCGCTCCAGGCTGGCAGGGTAGGGGTCCGCTGCGCTGATCATGGCGGCCGGGTGACCGCTTTCGATCAGCCCGCCGATAATACTGCTGGCCATGTTGCCGGCGCCGATAAATGCTATATGGGGTGTGTTCAAGAAACCTGCCCGTTGAATAAATGCTGCTGGAAAATCAGTGCGCCAGTATACACGGCGGCTTCCGGCAAAATCACCTGTTGCGGCTGCCGAATATCCCGCTGCCCACCCGCACGATGGTCGCACCCTCGGCAATCGCGGCTTCCAGATCGTCGGACATGCCCATGGACAGCGTATCCAGGTCCGGAGCCAGGGCGCTAAGCTGTGCCAGCTGCCCGCGCAGCCTCGAAAAAGCGGCGCGTTGCTGCGCCGGGTCCCCGGTGGGGGCGGGTATGGCCATCAGGCCGCGCAATCGCAGGCGCGGTAATTCGAGTACTTCCGCCGCCAGCCGGGGCAGGTCCTGCGGGTCGACGCCGGACTTGCTTTGCTCACCCGAGATATTCACCTGCAGGCACACCTGCAGTGGCGGCAGGTCCCCGGGCCTCTGGTCGCTCAGGCGCCGGGCTATTCTGCCGCGATCCACGCTGTGAACCCAGGCAAAATGTTCGGCTATGGAACGGGTCTTATTGGACTGGATGGGGCCGATGAAATGCCAGGTCACTGGCAGCTCGGCGAGCGCCGCTATCTTTGCCAGCGCCTCCTGCAGGTAGCTTTCGCCGAAATGATCCAGGCCGTGGCGGTGGGCGGCGCGGATGGCCTCGGCAGGGTGGGTTTTGCTCACCGCGAGCACCCGGATATCCCCGGCGGCGCGCTGGCTTTTTTCAGCCGCGAGTCGTACTCTCTCAAGTAGCTTTGCTATATTGTCCGCAAGCAGTCGTTCATCCATGGCGCGAATGGTAGCCCATTCCGGTCCTGGCGGGCGACCGTAGAATAAGAGGTTGGGGCGCAACGCAGAAATCGCGGCGCCACATTGACCAGGGAACAGTCGGCCAGAGTCGCCGATAGTACAGGGGACCGAGCGGGGGAACACATGGATATTACAGAACTTCTGGCGTTCAGCGCCAAGCAGGGGGCATCTGACTTACACCTGTCGGCGGGCCTGCCACCCATGATACGGGTCGACGGGGACATTCGCCGCATCAACCTGCCGCCGATGGATCACAAGCAGGTACACGATCTCATCTACGACATCATGAACGACCGGCAGCGCAAGGACTACGAGGAGTTCCTGGAGACAGACTTTTCCTTCGAAGTGCCCGGGGTTGCCCGTTTCCGCGTTAACGCATTCAACCAGAATCGTGGCGCCGGCGGGGTTTTCCGGACCATTCCCTCCAAGGTGTTGACGATGGAAGACCTCGGCATGGGCCAGGTATTCCGCGATATCTCGATGATGCCGCGCGGGCTGGTCCTGGTGACCGGGCCCACCGGTTCCGGCAAGTCCACCACGTTGGCGGCGATGATGGATTACATCAACGACAACAAGTATGAACACGTCCTCACGATCGAGGACCCTATCGAATTCGTCCACGAGAGCAAGAAATGCCTGATCAACCAGCGTGAGGTGCATCGCGATACCCACGGCTTTGCCGAGGCGCTGCGTTCGGCGTTACGGGAAGACCCCGACATCATCCTGGTGGGCGAGATGCGCGACCTTGAAACCATTCGCCTGGCATTGACTGCGGCCGAGACGGGCCACCTGGTGTTCGGCACCCTGCACACGACCTCAGCGGCGAAAACCATCGACCGGGTGATCGACGTGTTTCCCGCCGCGGAGAAATCAATGGTGCGCTCCATGCTGTCGGAATCACTGCAGGCGGTGGTTTCGCAGACACTGCTCAAGCGCGCTACCGGTGGTAGGGTGGCGGCCCACGAGATCATGCGTGGCACCTCGGCGATCCGCAACCTGATCAGGGAAGACAAGGTGGCGCAGATGTACTCGGCGATACAGACGGGCAGCGCGGTGGGCATGCAGACCATGGACCAGTGCCTGCACGAGATGGTCGAAAAGCGTGTAATCACCCGCGAAGTCGCCCGCGAGAAGGCGCGGATGCCGGAAAATTTCTAGGCTGCTTCGATGCCGCAAGATGAGGGAGTGAATCATTATGAAAATTGAGCATTTGCTGGAGCGGGTGGTACAGGAGCAGGCTTCAGACGGATTCATATCTGCCGGCGCCCGACCCAGTATCAAGGTGGATGGGGAAATTTCCCCAATCTCGGACAAGCCGGTGTCGGAGGAAGAGGCCCGGGAACTGGTGTTGTCCACCATGCGCCCGGACCAGCAGGAAACCTTCCTGCGGCATCATGAGTGTAATTACGCCCTCACCTACGAGGGGCTGGGCCGCTTCCGCGCCAGCGCCTTTGTCCAGCGCGGCAAGTGCGGGCTGGTAGTGCGGCGCATCCAGACTGAAATCCCCGGCATTGATGAACTGGGGCTGCCCCCCATCATCAAGGAACTGGCCATGACCAAGCGCGGCCTGGTCATATTCGTGGGGGCGACCGGCACCGGTAAATCCACCTCCCTGGCGGCCATGGTCGGTTATCGCAACCAGAACAGCCACGGCCATATTATCAGCATCGAAGACCCTATCGAATTCATCCACGAACACGGCAACTGCATTGTGACCCAGCGCGAAGTGGGCATGGATACGGAATCGTTCGATGTGGCGCTGAAAAATACCCTGCGCCAGGCGCCCGACGTCATCATGATCGGCGAGGTGCGCTCCGCCGAGACCATGGCCCAGGCCCTGACCTTCGCCGAGACCGGCCATCTCTGCCTGTGTACACTGCACGCCAACAACGCCAACCAGGCGCTGGACCGGATCCAGAGCTTTTTCCCTGCGGAGCTGCACAACCAGGTCTGGATGGACCTCTCGCTCAACCTGAAATCGATGGTGGCGCAGCAGTTACTGCCTCGCAAGGACGGCAAGGGCCGCGCGCCGGTGGTGGAGGTATTGCTCAATTCTCCGCTGGTGGCGGACTACATCCGCAAGGGTGAGGTACACCTGATCAAGGACCTGATGGCCAAATCGACGGAACTGGGCATGCAGACCCTCGACCAGTCACTGCTGCAGGCCTACAAGGACGGTGTTATCAGCAGGGAAGACGCACTCAGGTTCGCCGACTCCGCCAACGACGTGCGGCTGCAAATCAAGATGTTCGACAAGACGATGCCCGGCAGCAGGACCAGCCGGGATGAACTCGGTTTGTCTTACGAGACACCGGATCCGGGCAAATTTGTCCGGCGCTAGGTGCCGGGCGCTAGCGCGCTGCGGGTTCGTCCAGACCGCCCAGCCAGCTCTGCAGCACCAGCTCGGCTGCCTCGCTGTCGACGGGCCGGCGTTTGTAATCGCCCCGGTGGCCGCGCTCCCGGCTGAGTTGCTTCGCTTCGAAACTCGTCAGCCGCTCATCCACCATCTCGACCGGCAGCCCCAGGCGGCCGTGCAAGCGCCGTGCGAACTTGCGCGCCCGCTCACACAGTTCGCTCTGACTGCCGTCCATGTTGAGGGGATCGCCGACGATGAGCAGGTCTGGCCGCCACTCCTTTATCAACTGTTCGACGGTATGCCAGTCGGGCTGGCCCTCCCTGGCACGGATGATCGGCAGCGGCTGGGAGGAGCGCAGCAGGCTGTTACCTACGGCCACGCCGATCTGGCGCAGGCCGAAGTCAAACGCGATGACTGTACGCGCGCTGTGTATCAATGCGATATCAGGCGTGCCCGGCCGCAGCCGAGATCAGGTTCATGTCGATGCCCAGCAGTGCGGCGGCCGCGCCCAGGCGCCGGTGGGGAGCGGTGTTGAAGATAATATCGCTGTCCGCCGGCAGGGTGAGCCAGCTGTTATCGGCCAGTTCCTGCTCCAGTTGCCCCGCGGCCCAGCCGGCATAACCCAGGGCGATCAGGTGATCAGTGGGCCCGTTGTCATTGGCGATGGCGCGCAGGATATCGCAGGAGGTGGTCAGGGTAATTTCGGGGGTGACCTTCAGGCTCGATTCCCAGCTTGAAGCGCAGTTGCGATGCAGTACAAAACCGTGGTCGATTTGCACCGGGCCGCCCGCCATGACCGGTAAGTCGGCGAAGTCGCGGCAGGGTTTGATCGCCAGGTGTTCGAATATTTCCGCCACCGACAGCTCCAGTGGCTGATTGATGACTATTCCCATTGCGCCACTTTCGCCGTGTTCACAGATGTAGGTAATACTCTGGGAAAATATACCTTCGGACAGTGTCGGCATAGCCAGCAGGAAGTGGTCGCGCAGGCAGTCGCTGCTTCTGGCGGTGTTGACGGAAAATCGTCCGGACATCATATAAGGCTCCCTCCCGGGCCGTTTCTGCTTTCATGGGCGGGCCGCCGAACGACAAACCCTAATGCGAGCTTAGCCGGTTTTCCTGGAATTGCCATGTGCGAATTATTTCCAGCTGGTCGGTGGTCGCCCTCAATTCGGCCGGGAAAGGGGCGTAGGGGGAAGCCATTCGCACGATCTTGATCGCGGCTTCGTCGAGGACTGCATAACCGGAGGATGACAGCAGGCGGATGTCCTGCAGGCTGCCGTCGGCGCGAATCACGACCAGCAGGCGCAATTTGCCATAGAGACCGTAGCGCACAGATGCCTCGGGATAGTACTTGTTCCCCACTGCCTCGACTCGCCGGCGCCAGTCCAGCAGGTAGGCGGCGTCTACCGACTGCCGTGCCGCCACCGAGGTCAGTCTCCTGACCCTCGGCATCTCAGCGTAGTTGCGACTCTGTTCATCGAGTTCCGCCTCGAGGTAGGCCAGCTCCCGGGTCAGTTTATCGACCTCGGGACTGACGCCCAGCAGCGGCAGTTGCTCCTTCTCCCGTTGTTCCGGCGCCACGGTCCGCAGGGCAGCGGCGGCGGTGGTCACCGTATCGCGGTGCGGATCGTCGGGGCTTTCCTGGGGCTGCAGCAGTGCCTGAGGCCCGGCCTCGCCATCGCTGGTCAGCGCGTTGTCCGGGCTGGTGAGCTGGGCCACCTCGGCTGAATCGCCGCCGCCGTCCTGGTTGGCCTGGGCGATATGGCGTGCCTCGTTGAGCGCCTGGTCGTTGGGCCTGGTGGCCAGGGTGACCTCGATCTGCGGCGTGCGATAGTCGGCCGGGCTGGATTGAAATGAAATACCCAGCAGCAGGGCCGCGTGCAGGGCGAGCGCCAGCAACACGGCATTGCGCAGCCGGCTGTGCTTGCTGTATCCCGCTTCAAGGTAGTACATCGAGGCAGTTTATCCGAATATTACAGCCTGTTTCACCGCCCGCTTGCCAGCTGCCGGGCAATACAATCCATCAGTTGTGCCCCGATGTCCGTGTTGTAGCCGCCGTCAATCTCGCGAATACAGGTCGGGCTGGTGACGTTGATCTCGGTGAGGTAGTCGCCGATGATATCCAGGCCTACAAACAACAACCCTTTTTCCCGCAGGCTCGGGCCTACCTGGGTCGCAATCCAGCGGTCCTTTTCCGACAGGGGCTGGGGTCGACCCGAGCCGCCCGCCGCCAGGTTGCCGCGGGTCTCGCCCACCTCCGGAACCCGCGCCAGGCAGTAGGGTACCGGCTCACCGTTGATCATCAGGATGCGCTTGTCGCCCTCGACAATCTCCGGGATGTAGCGTTGCGCCATTATAGTCTGGCGGCCGTGGCCGGTGAGCATTTCCAGGATGACACTGATATTAGGATCATCGTGTTTTACCCGGAAAATCGCTGTGCCGCCCATCCCGTCCAACGGCTTGAAGATCACGTCCTGGTGCTGTCGATGAAAAGCCCGCAGACGTTTCGGGTCTGCGCTCACCAGCACCGGCGGGCAGCATTGGGGAAAATGGGTCGCGAAAATCTTCTCGTTGCAGTCCCGCAGGCTCTGGCACCGATTCACCACGAGTGTGCCCTGGCGTTCCGCCTCTTCCAGGATATAGGTGCTGTAGATGTACTCGTTATCAAAAGGCGGATCCTTGCGCATCAGGATCACGTCAAGATCGGCCAGGGTGCGCTCCTCGCGCGGGCCCAGCGCAAACCAGCTTTGTGGGTCGTGGAAGACGGTGAGCGGGGCCATACTGGCTCTGGCGACGCCCTGCTCGAGGTACAGGTCGCTCTGCTCCATGTAGTACAGCTGCCAGTCCCTCGCTTCGGCCGCCCACAACATGGCGAGCGTGCTGTCCTTTTTGTAGTTGATGTCGGCGATAGGGTCCATCACCACGCCCAGCTTTAACGTCATAGCTCACCTGCTCGCCGCTACAGAAAATAGTCGAGCGGATAACTTACGCAAAGGCGCCAGCCGGTGCAAGCGCGATACCGGCGCCCGGAGTATGGGCACCGCGTAGGATATGCATTACGCTGGCCAGCGCATTACAATGGGCGCCGCTGAAATCAACCTAATGAAAGGGATGGAGTATTATGAGCTGGGCAGGGGTATATTTTTTTCTGGCGGTGGTGAGTGCGCTGTGCACGCTCAGCGCCATCGTACAGGCCCGCAGGTTGTACTGGTTTGTGCCATTTTATTTCCTGGCTGCCTGGCTGTGCGGTGAGCTGGCGCTGATTCACCTGATCTGGCAGGTGGCGCTCACGGCGTTGCTGGCATTTACCGGCGGTCTTTGGGACCCGCTGGCACAGGCCGGGCTGGGGTTTTTCGCCCTGTCCTGGCTTGGCCTGGTGTATCTCCACTGCCAGGCGATGGACAGTTCATATTATTTGATCGCCGCCCTGCGCCGTGCTCTGGGGCCGGATTATCGCGCCCAGATTCCAATCGAGCGCCAGCGTGTGCTGGCGGATGATATCGTCGCCAGACACTGGTTGCGGCCGTTCCGTTTCAAACGCCAGGGCGTGCGCCGGCACAGTCATATCAGTTATGCCGATGCCGGCAAGCGCAACCTGCTGGATATTTACCATCCGCAGGAGCCGCGCGAGGGCGGCTTCCCGGTGTTGTTGCAGGTACATGGCGGTGGCTGGATGATCGGGGAGAAGGAGCAGCAGGCGTTGCCATTGATGTACCACATGGCCCAGCGCGGGTGGCTGTGCGTTGCCATCAATTATCGGCTGAGCCCGAAAGTGGCTTTCCCCGCGCATATTATCGATGTGAAAAAAGCAATCGCCTGGATTCGGGAGCATATTGGCGAATACGGCGGCAATCCGAATTTTATTGCGATAACCGGCGGCTCTGCCGGCGGCCATCTCAGCTCGCTGGCGGCACTCACACCCAATCGCCAGGAGTGGCAACCCGGATTCGAGCAGGCGGATACCGCATTGCAGGCCGCGGTGCCTTTTTACGGTGTCTACGACTTTGTCGACCGCTCTGATATTCGCCCGGAGATGTCGATGGAGAAAATGATGGCTGATCGGGTGATGCAGTGCACTTTGCAGGAGAACAGGCCACTGTGGGAGGCGGCATCGCCCATCAGCCATATTTCTGCCGATGCACCACCCATGTTCGTCATTCAGGGCAGCCACGATTCTTTGGTGTGGGTGGAAGAGGCGCGGGTATTTGCCTCGGCCTTGCAATCGGTGGCCAGCCAACCGGTCGCGTACGCAGAATTGCCGGGAGCGCAGCACGCTTTCGAGATTTTCCACTCGGTGAGAACTGATCACACCGTCAATGCGGTGAGCCATTTCCTCGAGTGGACCCATGGGCGCTGGCTGCAGCAATCGGTGGCGGCGTAAGCGGTAAACGGGGGCAGCGGCCCGCTTCAGCCGGTGGTGGCCCCGCCCATATCGCCCCAGCGCGCCTGAAGGATAGCGATAGCCGCCAGTGGCGCGGTCTCGGTGCGTAAAACCCGCGGCCCCAGCTGCAACGAACTGAAGCCGGCCTGTTCGGCGGCGCCGATTTCTGTCGGGCCAAGCCCCCCCTCGGGGCCGACCAGCAGGGCGACGCTGGCCGGTGTTGACGCCCCAGGATCGCCACTACCTGCAGTGGGATGCAACACCAGCCGAAGATCGGCCTGCACGCCATGCAGCCACTGTTCCAGTGTTAGCGGCGGCAGTATCTGCGGCAATCGGTTGCGGCCGCACTGCTCACAGGCGCTGGTGGCGATCTGCTGCCAGTGGCGTAGTTTCCTGTCGCCGCGCTCCCCACCCAGCCGCACCTCCGTGCGCTCGGTCACCAGTGGTGCGATGGAGCTGACGCCCAGCTCGGTGGCTTTCTGCACCACCCAGTCCATTCGGTCACCGCGGGAGATGGCGATACCCAGTTGCAGCCGCAGGCTGGATTCGCACTCGATTGCTTCGAAACCGTAGGTTGTGGCGAGTACGGATTTGCGGTCGATTGCCGCTATGGACGCCGGGTACTGGCCCCCGCTGCCGTCAAACAGGATAAGGCCGTCGCCCACCTTCATGCGCAGCACCCGGGACAGGTGCTGGCTGGGGCCGGGTTCGAGTTCGACAGTCGCATCGGCCCGCAGCAGTTGCCCGGTGTAGATCCGCGGTACGCGCATATCAGCTGCCTGTTACAGCCCCAGGTTGCGGTAGATCTCCCGGGTGGGCTCCACCTGGTTCATGGTATAGAAGTGAATGCCCGGCGCACCGCTGTCCAGCAGGGTCTGGCACAACTGGGTAACCACTTCGATGCCAAATTTACGGATACTGTCCTGGTCACCGTCGTAGCCTTCCACGCGCTGGCAGATCCAGCGTGGGATTTCGGCGCCGCAGTTGCGGGAAAATCGCGCGAGGTTGGCGAAATTGATGATGGGCATAATGCCGGCGTACACGGGTTTTGTGATGCCCGCCGCAGCGCACTGGTCGAGGAAGTAGAAGTAGGCCTCCACGTTGAAAAAATACTGGGTTATGGCGCCGTTGGCTCCCGCGTCCAGTTTGCCTTTCAGATAGCGGATGTCGCTGTCGTAGCTTTTCGCCTCGGGATGGATCTCGGGATAGGCCGCCACCTCGATCTGGAAATGATCGCCGGTCCGCTCGCGAATAAACGCCACCAGTTCGCTCGCGTACACCAGTTGCGAGGCGCCACCCATGCCCGAGGGCATATCGCCGCGCAGCGCGACCAGGCGGTTGATGCCGCGCTGCGCATAGGTGTCCACCAGCGCGCCGATGGCGTTCCTGTCATCCCCGCCGAAACTCAGGTGCGGCGCCACGTCGATACCGTCCTCGCGCATGGCCGATACCACGCCCAGGGTTGAGTCCCGTGTGGTACCGCCCGCGCCGTAAGTCACCGAGAAGAACGCGGGATTGAGCGCATTCAGGGCGGGCGTGGTGTCCCGCAGCAATTTCACCCTGCCCTCCTCGGTGCGGGGCGGGAAGTATTCAAAGCTGATTCTCGGTTGCGGCTTTGGCATGACGGAGTCTGTCCTAGTACTTGTAGCTGTCCGGCTTGTAGGGGCCGTCAACCTTCACGTTGATATACTCCGCCTGTTCCGGGGTAAGGCGCGTCAGTACCGCGCCGAATCCGGCTACCATATGGGCGGCAACTTCCTCGTCGAGGATTTTGGGCAGCACTTCAACCGCCAGCGCCGCGGGCTTCATGTTCGGCTCGAGATCGGCGAAGCGACGCTCGTACAGGTAGATCTGGGCCAGTACCTGGTTGGCGAAGGAGCCGTCCATGATGCGCGACGGGTGACCGGTGGCATTGCCCAGGTTCACCAGGCGCCCCTCGGATAGCAGGATCAGGTGGTCGTTGCTGGCGCGGTCCCGGTACACCTTGTGCACCTGCGGCTTCACCTCCTGCCACTCCCAGTTGCGGCGCATGAAGGCCGTGTCGATTTCGTTGTCAAAGTGGCCGATATTGCACACCACCGCACCGCTTTTCAGTGCCTTGAGCATATTGGCGTTGCACACGTTGAAGTTGCCGGTAGCGGTGACCACCAGGTCGATGTTGCCCAGCAGCCCGGTGTCGATGCAGGCTTCGGTGCCGTCGTTGTTACCGTTCAAAAAGGGCGAAACCACCTCGTAGCCGTCCATGCAGGCCTGCATGGCGCAGATCGGGTCGATCTCGGTGACCCGCACTATCATGCCTTCCTGCCGCAGGGACTGGGCCGAACCCTTGCCGACGTCGCCGTAGCCGATAACCAGCGCTTTCTTGCCGGCCAGCAGGTGATCGGTGCCGCGCTTGATGGCATCGTTAAGGCTGTGGCGACAGCCGTACTTGTTGTCGTTCTTCGACTTGGTGACCGAGTCGTTGACGTTGACCGCGGGTATTTTGAGCGTGCCCTGCTTGAGCATCTCCAGCAGGCGATGCACCCCGGTGGTGGTCTCCTCGGTGACGCCGTGAATATTGTCCAGCATGGCGGGGTATTTCTCGTGCAGCATACCGGTGAGGTCGCCGCCGTCATCCAGCACCATGTTGGCGTCCCAGGGCGCGCCGTCCTTGAGGATGGTCTGCTCCAGGCACCAGTCGTACTCTTCCTCGGTCTCGCCTTTCCAGGCGAATACCGGCACGCCGGCGGCGGCGATCGCGGCGGCGGCGTGGTCCTGGGTAGAGAATATGTTACAGGAAGACCAGCGCACTTCGGCGCCGAGTTCGACCAGGGTTTCGATCAGCACGCCGGTCTGGATGGTCATGTGGATACAACCCAGTATCTTGGCCCCCGCCAGCGGCTTGCTGTCCCGGTACTTGGCGCGCATCGCCATCAGCGCGGGCATCTCACCCTCGGCGATGTCCAGTTCCCTGCGGCCCCAGTCGGCCAGGGTGATATCGGCGACTTTGTAGTCCTGTTTGGTCTCTACTTTCTTGGCTGTGCTCATATTGGGTTCCTTGCGTTGTCGTCAATTGTCTGTGTTGGTCGTAATTGTGTTCTGTTCTGTTCGTTTCTTCGACGCCAGGCTCGCATCGAGTGGGAATTCCGATGTCAGCGACGGTAAATTAGTCTTGTTCCTTGTTCCTTGTTCCTTGTCACGGCTCGATCGAGGTCGGGTATGCTGATAGTTAGTGTTGGGACCGTCTGAGGCCATGGATGGCCGAAGCGAGCCTACATGGACGTATTTACGGCGTGTCCCGACACTAACTATCAGCACACCCGACCGCCACAACCGCACCCCAATACCAACTATCAGCACACCCGACCGCCACAACCGCACCCCGATGCCAACATCAGCACACCAGGCCGTCGCAACCACGCCTTTTCTAATAGTTACAGCGCCGCCTTCAAAGCCTCCGCCCGATCCGTCCGCTCCCAGGTAAACTCCGGCAGCTCCCGCCCGAAGTGACCGTAAGCCGCCGTTTTGCGGTAGATCGGTCGCTTCAGGTCCAGCATCTCCACCAGGCCCTTCGGGCGCAGGTCAAAGTGTTCACGCACCAGTTCCGCGATACGCACATCGGACAATTTTCCGGTGCCGAAAGTATCGATGGAAATGGAGGTGGGTTCAGCCACGCCGATCGCGTAAGAGACCTGGATCTCGCAGCGATCCGCCAGCCCGGCAGCGACAATGTTCTTGGCTACGTAGCGCCCGGCGTATGCCGCGGAGCGATCCACTTTCGAGGGATCCTTACCCGAGAAAGCGCCGCCGCCGTGACGGGCCATGCCGCCGTAAGTGTCGACGATGATCTTGCGGCCGGTCAGGCCGCAGTCACCCACCGGGCCGCCGATGATAAATTGCCCGGTCGGGTTGATATGGTAACGGGTGCCGGCGTGCATCCACTCGGCGGGCAGTACTTCCTTGATCACCAGGTCCATGATTGCCTCGTGGATATCGGCCTGGCTGATGTTGGCGTCGTGCTGGGTGGACAGGACCACCGCGTCTATGGCGACGGGCTTGCCGTCCTCGTAGCGCAGGGTGACCTGGCTCTTGGCGTCGGGGCGCAGCCAGGGCAGGACGCCGTGCTTGCGCAGTTCGGCCTGGCGCTCCACCAGGCGATGGGCGTAATAGATGGGGGCCGGCATCAGCACGCTGGTCTCATTGGTGGCGTAGCCGAACATCAGGCCCTGGTCGCCCGCGCCCTGCTCGTGATTTTCGCTCTCGTTCACGCCCATGGCGATGTCCGGCGACTGTTTGCCGATGGCGTTCAGTACGGCGCAGGAGGCGCCGTCGAAGCCGACGTCCGAGCTGTTGTAGCCGATATCGAGAATCACCTCGCGCACGACATTTTCCAGGTCGACATAGGTGGAGGTGGTGACTTCCCCGGCCACAATCGCCATGCCGGTCTTGACCATGGTCTCCACCGCTACCCGGGCATTGCGGTCGTCCTTGAGGATGGCGTCGAGTATGGCGTCGGATATCTGGTCCGCCATTTTGTCGGGGTGTCCCTCCGATACCGACTCGGAGGTGAAAATTGCGTATTCGCTCATACTTGCTTCCTTACTGGCAGGTAAAATTTCTGGTGTTAAGAATGGGTTCCGGTGCGGCCAAACAGGCGCACCTGTATCTGAAAGCCATTGCGCTGCGCCAGGTAGACACTGGCGATATCCTCCAGGCCCGCATCCCTTGCCCACTGGCCCAGCGCCTGCGGATCGAAACCCAGCCACAGGTCGCCGCAGTTTTCGCGCGCCCAGCCCTGGTCGTGGCTGCACAGGTCGGTCACCAGCACCACGCCGTTCGGGGCCAGGCGGGCGGCCACGTCCGCCAGCACCTGGCCGGGTGCTGGCGTGTGATGCAGTACCATATTGATGACGGCGCAATCCGCCGCCAGGCCTTGCAGTTGGTCACTGGCGGTATCGCCGTGGACAAACTCGATATTGTCGAGGCCCGCCGTCGCGGCCCGTTCGCGCGCCTGTGCCAGCATCCGCTCCGCGTTGTCCAGCGCCACCACGCGCTGGAACAATGGCCCCAGTTCCAGCAGGAAGGCGCCGTCTCCGGGACCCACTTCCAACGCCGTGTCCCGGCGTGCCAGCGGCGCGTCCCGCAGCATCTGCGCCACGGTGTCGGCGTACTGCTCGTAGCTGGCGATCAGGTCCTGCTGCTGGCGGAATTTGTGGGCATTGTCGCGGAAGAAGTTGCGGGAGTTTTCCTCGCGCTGGTGATACAGCCGCGCCAGCCGGCGATCAATGGCGGGCGGCAGCGCTATCCGGTCGACACTGGCAAAGATACGGCTCTGCAGGGGTTCCAGTTCAGCTCGATGGCCGAGGCTGCTGCGCCGGTAGAAAATAGAGTTGCCCTCGCGGCGGGTCGCCACCAGGCCGGCACTGGCCAGCACCTTCAGGTGGTGGCTCAGGGCGGGCTGGCGTATATCGAATATCGCGCACAGCTCCGACACGCCGAAGGAGTCCTGGCACAGCACGCGCAAGACCTGCAGCCGCAACGGGTCGGCGCTGGCCTTGCACAGGTTGGCCATTGCGGTCAGCTGCCCGGGGGGCGCGGAGCCGGGATCTGTGGCGGTCGGGGCTGTAGTGGCATGCTGCATGGGCGGCGAGTCTAGCAGGCTCTGCCACCTATATCAAAATAATTTGATATAGGTGGCCCCCGTCCGGCAGTGGCGGATCGACCTGAAATTGAAAATTTCCGCCTGTTTGTTTGCCGTTGGCCTCCGCTTACGCGAAAATACCGACCGATTTTGAGCGCCTGCCCGCCCACCTCTCCTGGAGAAACAGATGTCGTTCCCCCGCACTGATCTTGCCAATGCCATCCGCGCCCTGAGTATGGATGCTGTACAGAAAGCCAATAGCGGCCACCCCGGGGCTCCCATGGGAATGGCAGATATTGCCGAGGTGCTGTGGAACGATTACCTGCAACACAACCCCGCCAACCCCCACTGGCCGAATCGGGACCGCTTTGTGTTGTCCAATGGTCACGGCTCCATGTTGATCTACTCGCTGCTACACCTGACCGGCTATGACCTGCCAATTGAGGAGCTGAAGAATTTCCGCCAGCTGCACAGCAAGACCCCGGGTCACCCGGAGTATGGCTATACACCGGGCATCGAGACCACGACGGGGCCGCTGGGCCAGGGCCTGGGCAATGCAGTGGGCATGGCGCTGGCGGAAAAAGTACTGGCGGCCCAGTTCAATCGCGAGGGGCACGATGTCATAGACCACCACACCTATACCTTCCTCGGGGACGGTTGCCTGATGGAGGGCATTTCCCACGAGGTCAGCTCCCTGGCCGGGACCCTGGGCCTGGGCAAGCTGATCGCCTTTTATGATGACAACGGTATTTCCATTGACGGCGAGGTGGGTGGCTGGTTTACCGACGACACCCCGGGCCGCTTCAAGGCGTATGGCTGGCAGGTGATCAATGACGTCAACGGCCACAGCCCTTCCGAGGTCAAGGCGGCGATAGAGGCCGCCCGCCACGAGACCCGCAAGCCGACCCTGATTTGTTGCAAGACTGTTATCGGCAAGGGTGCCCCCAACAAGCAGGGCACCGAGGCCTGCCACGGCTCCGCCCTGGGAGCCGAGGAAGTGGCGGCTACGCGTATTGCTCTCGGCTGGGAGCACGCACCCTTTCATATCCCCGCGGATATCTATGCCCGCTGGGACGCCAGGGAGAAGGGCGCGGGGTATGAACAGGCCTGGGAAGAAAAGATGGCGGCCTACGCCAGGGCTCACCCGGCGCTTGCCACCGAATTGCGGCGCCGGCTGGCGGGCGAGCTGCCGGCAGATTTTTCTGCCCGGGCCACCGCTTACATTGAACAATGCCAGCGCGAGGGCGCGACGATTGCCTCCCGCAAGGCCTCCCAGAACTGCCTTAACGCCTTCGGCCCGATATTGCCGGAGTTGCTGGGTGGTTCCGCCGACCTGGCCGGCTCCAACCTGACAATATGGAGCGGCTCCAGGGGCATTACCCGGGATGACGCGAGCGGCAACTATATCTATTACGGCGTGCGCGAGTTCGGCATGGCGGCGATGATGAACGGCATCGCCCTGCACGGGGGCTTTATCAACTACGGCGCCACTTTCCTGATGTTCATGGAATACGCGCGCAACGCCGTGCGCATGGCAGCGTTAATGAAGCAGCAGTCGATCTTCGTGTTCACCCACGACTCCATCGGCCTGGGAGAGGACGGTCCCACCCACCAGCCGGTAGAGCAGCTCACCGCCCTGCGCAGCACGCCGAGTATGCAAACCTGGCGCCCCTGCGACGCGGTGGAATCCGCGGTCGCCTGGAAAGCGGCGATCGAGCGCCGCGACGGGCCGACCTCACTGGTTTTCTCCCGCCAGAACCTGCCCCACCAACCGCGCGATGCGGATCAGTTGGCCGCCATTGCCAGGGGTGCCTACGTGCTGCGCAACTGCGAGGGGACCCCGGAGGCCATCCTGATCGCCACCGGCTCGGAAGTCGGGCTGGCCATGGCGGCCGCTGAGCGCCTGGCCGGCGCCGGCAAGCAGATCCGGGTGGTATCCATGCCCTGCGCGGAGCTGTTCGAGCAGCAGGATGCCGCTTACCGCGAGGCCGTGTTGCCCAGCGATGTGCTTGCCCGCGTGGCGGTGGAAGCCCTGCACGCGGACTTCTGGTACAAGTACGTGGGCCTGGACGGCCGGGTGGTGGGTATGACCACCTTTGGTGAGTCGGCGCCCGCCGGCGACCTCATGAATTACTTTGGCTTTACCGTGGACAACGTGGTCGCCGTCGTCGCAGAGGTTCTCTAGACGCTCCCCGGAGGAAATGCACTTGCTGCGACTGGCGATCAACGGCTATGGCAGGATAGGCCGCAGCGTGCTGCGCGCCTTGTACGAAAGCTCATTGATCCCCGAATTGCAGGTGGTGGCGGTAAACGAGCTGGCCGATGCCCGCACCGTGCTGCACCTCACCCGTTACGACTCCACCCACGGGCGATTCAGCGGTACCCTGGCCGGCGATGACAGCCACTTGTGGGTGAACGGCGATCCCATTACCCTGCTGCGACGCCCCCGGATCAGTGACCTGCCCTGGGGTGAGCTCGGTGTCGACATGGTGCTCGAATGCACCGGGGCTTTCTCCGACCGGTCTACCGCGGAGCTGCACCTGCGACAGGGGGCGAGCAAGGTACTGTTCTCCCAGCCCGCCGAGGCCGACGTCGACGCCACCGTGGTCTACGGCGTCAACCAGCGGTTGTTGCGGGCGGGTCACAGCATCGCCTCCACCGCCTCCTGTACGACCAACGCCATCGTGCCGGTCATCCAGGCCCTGCACGAGACAGTGGGGATAGAGAGCGGCACGATTACCACTATCCACTCGGCGATGAACGACCAGCCCGTGCTGGATGCCTATCATCATACTGACCTGCGCAAGACCCGGGCCGCATCGCAGTCGATCATCCCGGTGGACACCGGCCTTGCCCGCGGCGTGGAGCGGATACTGCCGGCGATGGCGGGCCGTTTCACCGCCCAGGCGCTGCGGGTACCCACGCTGAATGTGTCGGCGCTGGACCTCACCGTGTGCACCAGCACAGACACCGATGTGGCGGCAATTAACCGTGTTTTGCATGACGCAGCTCAAAGCGGGTTCGACGGGGTCCTGGGCTATACTGAAGAGCTGCTGGCCTCCTGCGATTTCAACCACGATGACCGCTCCAGTATCGTTGATGCAAGCCAGACCAGGGTAAGCGGCAGGCGCCTGGTGAAAGTGCTCACCTGGTTCGACAACGAGTGGGGTTACGCCAACCGGATGCTGGACGTGGCCAGGTACTGGGGCAGCTTGAAGTAGCGCTTTCTATTGGATAGGAAGCCCAGGGAGCCAGGATATATGACGTTGAAAGTAGATTTGATGCGCAGCCTCGACCTCAGGGGCAAGCGGGTACTGATCCGCGAGGATCTCAATGTTCCGATCAAGGACGGGCGGGTGAGCAGTGATGCCCGTATCCGCGCCGCCCTGCCCACTATCGAGCAGGCCGTCAAGGCCGGGGCCCGGGTGATATTGATGTCCCACCTGGGACGGCCGGTAGAGGGGGCGTTCGACCCGCAGTTTTCGCTGGCCCCGGTGGCGGAGCATCTCGCCGGCCTGCTGGGGAAACCGGTGAAACTGGTGACGGACTGGCGCGCTGGCGTGGAGGTGGCCGGGGGCGAGGTGGCCATGCTGGAGAACGTGCGCTTCAATCCGGGTGAGAAGAAAAATGCCGAGGAACTGGCGCGGGCCTACGCGGCGCTGTGTGATATTTTCGTCATGGATGCCTTTGGCACGGCCCACCGCGCCGAGGCCTCCACCCACGGGGTCGGCAGGTTTGCGCCGGTTGCCTGCGCCGGCCCGCTGCTGGAAGGCGAACTGAATGCGCTGGAAAAAGCGCTGGCGAACCCGGCGCGGCCGATGGTGGCTATCGTCGGTGGCTCCAAGGTGTCCACCAAGTTGACCGTACTGGAAACCCTGGCGGAGAAGGTCGATCAGCTGGTGGTGGGCGGGGGTATTGCCAACACATTCCTGGCCGCCAGCGGCAAGCCCGTGGGCAAATCCCTGTGTGAACACGAACTGATCCCGGCAGCCGCGGCCCTGATGCGGAAAACCCGTATTCCCCTGCCGGCTGATGTCGTCATCGCCACGGAGCTTGCCGAGAATGCCCGGGCCAGCCTCAAGTCGGCGGATGAGGTGGGGGATGAGGATATGATCCTGGATATCGGCCCGGTCGCCGCGGCCGAAATCGCCGCTATCCTGGAGCAGGCCGGCACGATTTTGTGGAACGGCCCGGTCGGGGTGTTCGAGTTCGACCAGTTCGCCGCTGGCACCGAGACCGTGTCCCGGGCCATCGCGGCCAGCCCGGCGTTTTCCCTGGCGGGCGGCGGTGACACCCTGGCGGCGATTGACAAATTCGGTATCGCCGATAAGGTCTCCTATATATCAACCGGCGGTGGTGCCTTCCTGGAGTATGTTGAAGGCAAGATTCTCCCCGCGGTTGCCATGCTGGAGCAGCGCGCCGGGCGAGCACCAGAATAAGCGACGGCAACTGCTTGTCGGCAGTGCAATCGCCCACTCACAACTTGCGAACACAAAAGGAACACCACCATGGCACTAATCAGTATGCGACAGTTGCTGGATCACGCCGCCGAACACGGCTACGGGGTGCCGGCGTTTAACGTCAACAACCTCGAGCAGACCCGGGCCATTATGGAGGCGGCGGACAAAACCAACTCCCCGGTGATCATGCAGGCGAGCGCAGGCGCCCGCAAATACGCCGGCGCGCCTTTTCTGCGGGCCATGATGGAAGCGGCCATGAACGAGTTCCCGCATATTCCCGTGGTGGTGCACCAGGATCACGGTGTGTCTCCAGCGGTGTGCCAGCGTTCCATCCAGTTGGGCTTCAGCTCGGTCATGATGGACGGTTCGCTGGGCGAGGACGGCAAAACCCCCATGGACTACGACTATAACGTGGCGGTTACCCGCGCCGTAGTGGAGCTCGCCCACGCCTGCGGCGTCTCGGTTGAAGGGGAGCTGGGTTGCCTGGGCTCGCTGGAGACCGGCGAGGCGGGCGAGGAAGATGGTATCGGCGCCGAGGGCAAACTGACCCACGACCAGATGCTGACCGACCCGGAGGAGGCCGCCGCATTCGTCAAGGCGACCGGGGTCGACGCCCTGGCGATCGCCTGTGGCACCAGCCACGGGGCCTATAAATTTACCCGTCCGCCCACCGGCGATATCCTCGCCATCGACCGTATCAAGGACATCAACTCGCGTATTCCCAATACCCACCTGGTGATGCACGGGTCCTCCTCGGTGCCACAGGACTGGCTGGCGATAATCAACCAGTACGGCGGCGAGATACCCGAGACCTACGGTGTGCCGCTGGAGCAGATCCAGGAGGGCATACGCCACGGGGTGCGCAAAGTGAATATCGACACCGATTTGCGGCTGGCTTCAACCGGCGCGATTCGCCGTTTCCTGGCGCAGAAGCCGTCAGAATTCGATCCGCGCAAGTACCTCGCGGAAACCATCGTGGCCATGCGGGACATCTGCGTCGAGCGCTACGAGGCCTTCGGCACCGCCGGCAATGCCGGCAAGATCAAGGTGAAATCCCTGGCGGCCATGCAGCTTGCCTACGATGCCGGTGAGCTCAACCAGCGAGTGAACTGAGCCCGGGTCTTGACGCCAGAGCAGCTGGGGGAATTGCGCGAACGTCTGCCGGCGTTCGCCGACAACGAGACCGTAACGCCACTGCAGCGCGAGTTCTGTCGCTTCTACGAAATGGATTTTTCCGACCGGCTGCCCCTTGTGGAATACCGGATGGGGGCGGTGCGCTCGGGCGACTACACCCTGGCGGTGCACCGCTGGTTGCAGCCCGGGGCCAGCGGCAACCTCCTGCTGGTGCACGGCTATTTCGATCACAGCGGCCTGTTCTGCAAATTGATCGAGTACGGTCTGTCACTCAACTGCAATGTCTTGATTTTTGACCTCCCCGGCCATGGCCTGTCCTCTGGTGAAACGGCCGCGATCGATGATTTTGCCGATTACGGCCACGCTGTCGCCGCTGTGCTCGAGGCCGCGTCGTTGCCCGGGCTGCCGCTGTGGGTAATGGCCCAGAGCACCGGTTGCGCGGCGCTGGTCGAGTATGCCCGTCACCACGGTTGGCCCTTTGCAGCCGCGGTGATGCTGGCCCCGCTGGTGCGCCCCTTTGGCTGGCGCCGGGCGCGCCTGGCACATTCGCTGGTGCGCCCGTTTGCCGGCAGCGTAGAGCGGAAGTTCGCACCGAATTCCACTGACCGGGAGTTCCTGGCGTTTTTACAGCGGGACCCCTTGCAAAGCAGGCGACTGCCTGTGCGCTGGGTGACCGCCCTGCGCCGCTGGATTGCGTCGCTTCCGGCAGGGGATATCGGCGCAGGACCTGCCCTGATTGTGCAGGGGGATGCCGATCGCACGGTGGACTGGCGCTACAATACCGCCTTCTACTGCGGATTGTTTCCCGGCAGCCAGGTGGTCGTGCTGCCGGGTGCCGGCCACCAGTTGGCCAATGAAGCGCCGGCGCTGCGCCAGGCATACCTGAAGGATGTTGCGTCGTGGCTGGCGCTGCGCGGTCTGTCATCAATCGTTGACGGCACTTTGACAGGCGCGTCCAGCGGAATCAGCCGCGATAAATGACGGCAGTGCAGAAGAACTGAATGTGAGGAAGCTATGAAATTACCCGGATCCCGCCTGTTGTATGCCTTCGCGCTGCTCGCCAGCGCCGCGCTGCACGCCGAGGAGCGCGGCTCGTTTCCCGGCATAGAGAAACTGATGACACCCCAGGAATTCCAGGCCACCGGACTGCACAAGCTCACTCCCGCAGAGCGCGAGGCGCTGGACCGATTCCTGGTCAGGTACACCGCCGAGGATTCACAGGTGTTGTTTAATAACGATGAGGAGGTAAAAAAAGCAGTGGATGAGCAGGTCATCACTTCGATTATCCTGCCGCCTTTTTCCGGATGGTCCGGGGATACCGTATTCCGCCTGCAGAATGGCCAGGTCTGGCAGCAGCGACAGGGTGGCAATTATCCTTACCGCGGGTCCAATCCGGAGGTCAGGATAAGCAAGAATTTTATGGGATTTTATCGCATGGAGCTGACTGAGAACGGCAAGGCCGTTGCGGTAAAAAGGCTTAAATAAAAAAAAATGTGGTTTTTTTCACACAAATTGAAGGCGAAATACCCCGAAAAGGGGGTTTACCAATGGAACTTCCGTGAAACAATTGCGCCACTGGATAACTTCCTGGCGCGCCTGAGAAGCACAAATTAAAAAAAGGCCAGACGAAGTTCTCTAAAAAGTGTTTTATATACCTATTATTAAAGGGGACATAACCATGTTGAAAAAATCCCAGCTTTCACTAGCTGTTGGAGCCGCGTTGGGTTTGACGTCGATGGTGTTCACGCCCGTCTACGCCCAGGACCTCAGCGCAAACCAGCTTGAAGAAGTCATCGTCACCGGTTCGCGCATTACCAGGGCGAACCTGGTGAGTGCCAGCCCGGTCACCCAGATTGACGCCGAGGAATTCCAGTTCACCGGCACCACCCGGGTAGAGGACCTGGTGAAAAACCTGCCCCAGGTCTACTCGTATTCGAACAGCAGCCAGCAGAACGGCGCCACCGGCACCGCGACTGTGAACCTGCGCAACCTGGGCGATGAGCGTACCCTGGTATTGATCAATGGCCGTCGCATGCCGGCGGGCTCGCCGCTGAGTGGTGGTATCGGCGCCGATATCAACCAGATACCGGGCGCGCTGATCAAACAGGTCGATGTGCTCACCGGCGGGGCCTCGGCTACCTATGGTTCCGACGCGGTGGCTGGTGTGGTCAACTTCATCATGGTCGATGACTTTGAGGGCGTGAAGCTTGACTACCAGTACAGCGGCTACAACCATGACAACCGCAGTGACCGCTGGCAGGATGTTGTCGAGGATGCCGGTTATCCGGCGCCGAGTGGCGACACTACGGATGGAGAGATGAACGACCTGTCCTTCATCATCGGCGGCAATTTTGACAACGACCGCGGTAACGCGACTGCCTACGCGACTTACCGCAAGATCGAACCGATCTGGCAGGGAGATCGCGACTACAGCGCCTGCGCGCTCAGCGACGATGTGACTGAGTGTTACGGTTCTTCCACCAGCCCCCAGGGCCGTTTCACCGATTTCGGTGCGACCAATGACTTCGACTACGAAGTGGCGGGCGACCAGTTTGTCCCCTTCGAAAATCTCTACAACTACGGTGCGAAGAACTACTTCCAGCGACCTGACAAGCGCTACACACTTGGCTCCTTCGCCCATTACGATGTCAACGAGCACGTCGAGGCGTATACCGAACTGATGTACATGAACGACCGCTCAGTTTCCCAGGTTGCGCCGTCTGGAACGTTCTTCAATACGGATACCCTGCCCTGTAGCAACGCGTTCATGTCCGATCAACAGTTCGAGACCATCTGTGGCCAGTATGGGCTGACGGCGGAGGACGACCAGACGGTATATGTCGGTCGCCGCAACGTGGAGGGCGGTAACCGCCAGGACGACCTGGAGTACGACTCGTTCCGCGGTGTGTTTGGCCTGCGCGGGCAGATCAACGATACCTGGCGCTACGACGGCTACTACATGTATTCCCAGGTGAACTTCAACGACACCTTCTCCAACGATCTTGAAACCTCCAAGATACAGAAATCGCTGGATGCGGTGGTCGACCCCGAGACTGGCGAGATCGTCTGCCAGTCTGCACTGGACGGTAATGACCCGGCTTGTGTGCCCTATAACATTTTCGGTACGGGCCCGGTGACCCAGGAGTCGCTTGACTACCTCATCCTGCCCTTGTTTGCGCGGGGTAGCACGGACCAGGAAGTAGCCTCGTTCTACGTGGAGGGCAACCTCGGCGACTACGGTGTCAAGTTGCCCTGGGCGAATGACGGTGTCGACGTGGTCGTCGGTGCGGAATACCGCAAGGAGAGCCTCCATTACAATCCTGACCAGGGTTACGCCCAGGGCCTGGCCGCCGGCCAGGGTGGGGCCCAAACGCCGGTGGATGGCAAGTACTCGGTGAAGGAAGGCTTCCTCGAGGCCAGCATCCCCCTGGTGGAGGGCAAGGACTTGATGGAACAGGTCGTGCTGGACGCCAGTTACCGCTACTCAGACTACGACTACGGTGAAACCACCAACACGTACGGCTTCCGCCTCGGTTGGGCCTTCAACCAGCAGATCAAGGCTCGCGCCAGCTACCAGCGTGCGGTGCGTGCACCCAACGTGCAGGAACTGTTCCAGCCGCAGGGCCTCAACCTGTTCGATATGGCCGCGGACCCCTGCTCCAACGGTTCTCCGGGTGGCCTCAGTGACGGCGGTTACACCCAGGCCCAGTGCGCCCTCAGTGGCCTTCAGCCCGATGACTGGGGCAAGGACCTGGACAGCCCCGCTGGACAGTACAACTACCTGCAGGGTGGCAACCCCGATCTGTCACCGGAAGAGTCTGACACCTACACTTACGGTGTGGTGTTGACGCCGGACTTCCTCGAGGGCTTCACGCTCACCGTCGATTACTACGACATCAAGATCGAGGACGGTATCAACAACCTGAGCCAGGAGTTCATCCTGACCGAGTGCCTTGAGGGCAACACTTCCCAGTGTGACAAGGTCAAGCGTGGCAACAACGGCGATCTGTGGGTGGGCTCCAACGTCCAGAGCAGTGGCCAGATTGTCGCCCTGACCGATAACCTCGCCGTGGAGCAGGTCAAGGGCATCGACGTGGTCGGTACCTACGACTTCGATATCGGCAAGTGGGGCAGCATGAATATCAACAACGTCATGTCCTATATCGACCAGTGGGATACCCAGGAGTTGAGCAATGCGCCCAAGACTGAGTGTGCGGGTATATTCGCCGGGACCTGCGGCTTCCCGACCCCGGACTTGCGCAACAACCTGCGTGCGACCTGGACCACGCCCTGGAGTGTTACTGCCAGTGCACAGTGGCGCTACATCGGTAATGTTGATGACATCAACAAGATTCGCGACATGAACGAAGTAAACTACTTCGATATCGCTGCGATCTGGGATATCAACGAGTGGGCCAGCGTGCGTGCGGGTGTTAACAACGTGACCGATAAGGCGCCGCCGATCGTCGGCAGTGATATTGCCGCAACCTCCTATTATGGCGCCGGCAACACCTTCCCGGGCATGTATGACGCCAATGGTCGCTACTTCTTCCTGGGCGGTACCATCAGCTTCTGATGTGATCTCCCCGCCGTGCTGAGCGCGGCGGGGCTCCTCTTCGAAAAGCCACCCCTCGCGGTGGCTTTTTTATGGTGCGCCAGGAAGTACGGTATGTCGCGAGAGGCAGGAGCACGCTTGCTTTCAGTCGACTGTTCGCTGCTTCAGCCAGTGCTCCCGGGCCTCAAAAGTGCGCACGACAGCGCTTTTTTCCAGCTCGCTCAATTCGGGATGCCAGACCTCGAAAATCAGCACTACGCGCGGCCGGGCACTGTTATTCCAGGCGCTGTGTTCCCATGTGTCATCGAATACCATAAGTTTTCCGCGCTCGGGGGAGCGGGTCTCCCGGTGCACTTTCAAGCCGCAGCCCTGTGGAATTTCGATTGGCAGGTGTGCTGTCAGCGTGGCGCTGGACACGCCGAAATGTTCGGGTATGCGGGTGCGCGGCGCCAGTACTGAGATGAACACCTCGCTCGGGCCGCCGTTTATCGTCGCCAGCGGCAACTGCGCCAGCGCCCTGGCCGTTGCCGGGAATTTGTCGATCACCTTTTGATTGGCCGCGCCGCCACGATAGAGATGCACCGATGCCCAGTCCATCCTGTTGACCAGTGGCTCCCACTGTGGTCCCTCCAATTGATGGCTGTCCCCGAGGTAGGGCCGACCGTCGGTGGCGAGATTCAGGCCGGCGAGAATCTCCTCGCGGATGACGTGGTACTCGCGCTCCAGTTGCTCGCGCCCGGAAAACATACTCGCGTCGAAGAAGGTGGGAGAGCTCGCAAATCGGATGCTGAAAACCTGGGGACGTTTTTTCGGGTATTCATAGTTGATCGGGCGCGCATCCAGCAGGGGCCAGATAGCGTCTCGGATTCGAGTAAGATCTTGCGAATCCCCCAGCGCGTCCACCGTCCTCAGGTGCAACTCGGTGTGGTGTCGGCAAAGGGTTTGCCAGGCGACTCTGGACATATGTGCGACCCCGGGGTTGATATCTGGCTTTTTCCACCATGAGAGCAGCTTCGGGTCGGCCGCCTCGCCCAGGGAAAATACCTGGGCCGCCTTATCGGTATTGCCAAGCTCCGCATACAAACAGCCCAGGGTGAGGTAAATCATCGCGCTACCGGGATTGATTCGCCAGTAGTCGGTATACGCTGCAATTGCCTGCTCCAGTTCCCCAAGACGATAGAGAGCCTGTCCGAACTGGGTGACAACCTGCAGGTCACCGGGAGAAATTGCGCGAAGTGCCGCAAGATATCCGACAGCTGCAGCAAAATCTGCGGACTGGAGCGCCAGATCCGCCAGAAAGCGCAGCGACGATAAATGATTCGCATCGATAGCCAGTATGTCTTTACAGACTTGTACAGCGGCCTGCATATCCCCCCGCTTTGAGAGCTTGCTTGCGCGCGCCTCCAGCGCCGCTATAGATTGCATGATCGGGTTACCTGCGCCTGCTCATTTGCAGCTGACTCCCGCGTGTTGCAGGTCCCTCTGCAACGCTTCGAAAGCCCCGGCATAATTCCGCCAGCGGCCAACCGACCCCTGGTACAGGGGCTGCCTGACCTGGTGCAGGCTGGCCGTGCGTACCCGGTTGCGCAATCGGTGGAAATGGAGGCAGTCGTCGTGCCAGTCCAATTGCAGGAACGATAATACCCCGGCGATTGTCTGCTGCGGCTCGTCCACCAGGGCTTCGTAATCTACCGCCAGCATGTTGCCACCCAAAAATTGCTGCCAATGCGCCATTACCCTGCGGTACTGCAGGTAGTAATGGCCTGCGTGCCGCAAGTCATTCGCATAATCCAGTCGGGTATCCAATGGTTGGAAGAATAGCGATAAACAATTGTCCAGAGGCTGGCGCAGGGTATTGATAATAAGCGCATTGGGAAACAGGGACTTGATCAGGCCCAGGTATAGAAAGTTGTCGGGCCGTTTGTTGGTCACCCGTTTGGCACCGGGAAATGCCTGCGCAAGAAGCGCGTTGTAGCCTTCCCCAAGCGAGCGTAACTGTGCGGGGCTCATTGCCTGTACCGAAGCGGGGAATGGATTGGTTTCACGTTGGAAATAATCGATTTCGCCACCGGCGGTCACCGCCGGGTGCGCCGCCAGAATCTGCTCCACCAGTGTTGAGCCGGAACGGAACATGCCGCAAATAAAAATATGCGCGTCACCCGATACCGGTTCGACCGCGCCCAGCCAGCCGGCATCGCACGCTGCGATCACGTTATCGACAAGCTTTTCCTGCGCCGGGGGATGATAGGGTTTGCAGCGCTTGCGGCTCAGGGTATTGGCCTGCCGGTAGTAGTCCATGGCCGTGGCGTATTGCCCGCAGTCGTCGTGGGTTTTTCCCAGGGCGTAGAGCAACTCCTCACGCGCCAGGGCTTTGGCATCATGCCGTCGCAAGGCGCGTTTCATACTCCGAATCAGCGGATCCACCGCGGTGCTTACTTTCTCCGCGTTCGCCAGGTGGGCGAGCGCCCCGGCGTGCATGGGGTCCAGATGCAGAATCCTGCTGAAAAGCTCGCGGGCGCTTGTCCCGTCACCACATTCTTCTTCGAGCTGGGCCAGGTTGAACAGGGCGGGCACATGCGCCGGATTAGACGCGAGGGCGGCTAGCAGGGACTGGCGTGCGGCATCGTGATGCTGCAGGTCGCTGTGAATGACGCTGATGTTGGTATGTACTTCTTCGGGGCGGTCAATGCCGCGCCGCAGGCATTCGTCGTATTCCAGCAGCGCCTTGTCGGCCTGGCCTACGCGCTTATAGAGCCGCGCCAGATTGTATCGGCTACTGGTAAAACCCGGGTTGCGCTGCAGTAGCTCGCGGTAGCTTGCGATGGCCTCAGCCTGTTTGCCGCGGCGTTCCAGCAGGGTGACCAGGCGCTCGCAGTAGATCGCCTGGGCGGGAAAAGTACCTATCAGCTGGCGCAGCAGCCGCTCGGCCTGATCCGGCCTGCCGGTTTGCAAACAAATCACTACCAGGCTCTCCAGGGATTCCCTGTGACTGCCGTCAATGGCCAGAATGTCCCTGAAGAGTTGTTCTGCCTGCGCAGTTTGCCCCTGGGCGGTGTAATGCCGCGCCTGGACCAGTTTCTGGGCGGTCTGGGAAATGGGAAGCCTCGGCTATATTGCTTGCTTGGAGACTAATGATAGGGGCTAAGCTGGCCCGCGGCCACCCCGGTCAGGGCAGCGCGAGAGTGCCGCAGTGATCCTCGATACCAGCCGGATTGTGGTGGGTACCCGGGCAGGCCCTGCGTAAACGGGCCGTAGGAAATGAGTTCCCCTCGCGATCAGAACAACACCCGGCAGCGAATCGTTCCCTCGATGCCAGCCAGTCGGGAAAGGGCCATGTCGCTGTATTCGGCATCGATATCGATAACCACGTAGCCTATGGCCTCGTTCGTCTGCAGGAACTGTGCGGACACGTTCAGGTTGTTGTCGGAAAACACCCTGTTGATCGCCCCCATGATGCCCGGGGTATTGTGGTGAATATGCAGGAGTCGATGGCTGCCCTCGTGGGTCGGCAGTGCCACTTCGGGAAAATTGACCGAGGAGGTACTGGTGCCGTTGTCGCTGTAGCGCGCCAGTTTTTCGGCGACTTCCATGCCGATATTTTCCTGTGCCTCAATGGTGCTCCCGCCTATATGCGGCGTGAGGAAGGTGTTGTCAAAACGGCGTAGGGGCGATATGAACTCGTCATCGTTTGAGCGGGGCTCCACCGGGAATACATCGATGGCGGCGCCGCCCAGGTGGCCGTTATCGAGATGCTCGGCCAGGTCATCGATATCGACAACCGTGCCGCGTGACGCGTTGATCAGAATGCTGCCCGGTTTCATCTGTGCCAGTTGCGCCGCGCCGATCATGTTCTCGGTAGAACGGTTCTCGGGCACGTGCAGGCTGACGACGTCGGATCCGGCCAGCAACTGGTTCAGGCTGGGCACCTGCCGGGCGTTGCCCATCGGCAATTTATTGGTGACATCAAAGAACAGTACCTGCATACCGAGTCCCTCGGCGATAACCCCCAACTGCATGCCGATATTGCCGTAGCCGATGATGCCCAGTTTCTTGCCGCGTATCTCATAGGCGTTCGCGGCAGTCTTTTGCCATTCTCCGCGGTGGGCCGCTGCATTCTTCTGGGCCACGCCGCGCAATAACAGGATGGCCTCCGCGATCACGAGCTCGGCCACGCTGCGGGTATTGGAAAAAGGCGCGTTGAATACGGCGACACCCTTGCGTGTCGCCGCCTTGAGATCCACCTGGTTGGTGCCGATGCAAAAACAGCCGACCGCCACGAGCTTCCTGGCCGCCTCAAAAATATCCGCGGTGAGCTGGGTGCGCGAGCGGATGCCGACAAAGTGGGCGTCGGCGATGGCCAGCTTGAGCTCCTCCGGGGGCAGTGCTTTCTGGTGCAATTCGATATTGTGATAGCCGGCGGCCTTAAGGGTTTCAACGGCCGATGCGTGGACGCCTTCCAGCAGCAGAAAACGGATTTTGCTCTTTTCCAGCGACTGTTGTGCCATGGCGGTGCCGATCCTTGTGGAGTGGGTGGACAGCCCTCACAGGCGCGCGCCCTGTGCGGTAAAAAACGGCGCGTATGGTACCATACGCGCGCCCTGAAACAGCGCCCTGTGAAAAATACCGGAGGTAGGCCCAGTGACACCCATCGGCAAGGATATCCTCGCGGCACTCCAGGGTATTGTAGGTGCCGGGCGGGTGCTGACGGATGCGGAATCGCTGCTCAGGTACGGGCGTGACTGGACCCGGGCTCATACCCCCGATGCGGGTGTGATTGTGCTGCCCTCGTCGATTGGCCAGGTGCAGGACGTCGTCCGCCTGGCCGCCAGCAAGCAACTGGCGATCGTACCCTCCGGTGGGCGCACCGGCCTCAGCGCCGGGGCCGTTGCCTGTAACAGTGAAATGGTGCTGGCGCTGGACCGGCTCAACCGGATCGAGGATTTCAACCCGGTGGATCGCACCGTGCGTTGTGGTGCGGGTGTGGTCACCGAGCAGTTGCAGCAATACGCCGATGCACAAGGCCTGTTTTACCCGGTGGATTTCGCCTCCAGCGGCTCCAGCCAGATCGGTGGCAATATTTCAACCAACGCCGGCGGTATCAAGGTTATCCGCCACGGTATGACCCGGGACTGGGTCGCCGGCCTGAAGCTGGTAACCGGCACCGGCGAATTGCTCGACCTGAACCGGGGCCTGGTCAAGAACAATGCAGGTTACGACCTGCGCCATCTGGTGATTGGCGCCGAGGGCACCCTGGGGATCGTGGTCGAGGCGACCATGTCCCTGTCCCGTCCGCCGGAAAATCTCGCGGTGATGGTGCTGGGTGTGCCCGATATGGCCTCGATCATGTCGGTGCTCGCCGCTTTCCAGGGCGGCATCGAACTCAGTGCCTTCGAGTTTTTCTCCGAACTTGCCCTGTGCAAGGTGGTTGCGCACCAGGGCTTGCAGCGACCTTTTGACAATCCCACACAGTATTACGCCCTGCTGGAGTTCGAGCAGCCCGATGAGCAGGCCATGGAAACAGCCATGGGCCTGTTTGAACACTGCGTGGGGCGGGGCTGGGTGCTGGACGGCGTGGTCAGCCAGAGTGTGGCCCAGGCCCAGGCTTTGTGGCGCCTGCGCGAGGATATCTCGGAAACCCTGTCGCGCTGGACACCGTACAAAAATGATATCTCCACGGTGGTGTCCCGGGTCCCGTCATTTCTGGCGGAAGTTGAGGCGGTGGTCAGCGCGAGCTATCCCGATTTCGAGATTGTCTGGTATGGCCATATAGGCGACGGTAACCTGCACCTGAACGTGCTGAAGCCGGATGGGCTTGCGATGGAAGAATTCCAGCGGCGCTGTGGCGAGGTCAGCAAGCAGGTGTTTGAAATCGTGCAGCGCCACGGCGGCAGTATCTCGGCCGAGCACGGTGTCGGCCTGTTGAAAAAGGACTACCTGCACTACAGCCGCTCGCCGCTGGAGATCGAGATCATGCGGCAGATCAAGCGGGTGTTTGATCCCCAGGGGATTCTGAATCCCGGGAAGATTTTCGACTGATTCGTTCTGGATACTGGCTGCCCGCACGCATCTGATTCTGATACGCTGGAATTATTCATTTTCGCATCGAGTACGCAGTACTGCCGCGCTGGACCGTCCGCAGATACGGATGTCTGCAGCGAGCCCACGTCGAGGGTGCGCCCCGCTTTACCGGGTACGTATTTACGGCGGGTACGGCGCCACCAGTCCACCTGACCACGGCGATTGGAGCAAGAAGGTTCCTGTCATCAATAACAGCTGATCAGGTATATAAACTACTCAGCGCGAAGCGTTTTCACCCCGCCAGCAGTGCCCAGCAGCAACACATCAGCCGGCTTCAGTGCAAACAACCCGTTGGTCACCACACCGGTGATGTTGTTAATCCTGGCCTCGGTCTCCAGCGGCTTCGGAATCGAGAAATTGTACACATCGAGTATTATGTTGCCGTTGTCCGTCACCACGCCCTCGCGGTAGACCGGATCGCCGCCGAGTTTTACCAGCTCCCGGGCCACATGGCTGCGCGCCATCGGGATGACTTCCACCGGCAGGGGGAATTGCCCCAGGGTATGAACCAGTTTGCTTTCGTCGGCGATACAGATGAATTGCTCCGCCACTGCCGTGACAATTTTTTCCCGGGTCAGCGCGGCGCCGCCACCCTTGATCAGTTGCAAGGCGCTATTGCTCTCGTCCGCCCCATCGATATAGAAATCCACCTGGTTGACCGAGTTCAGGTCGTAGACGGGAATACCGTGGCTTTTCAAACGTGCGGCAGAGGCCTCCGAACTGGCAACGGTTGCGTTTATGTGGCCCTTGATGCTGGCGAGATTGTCGATGAACAGGTTGGCGGTGGAACCCGTGCCGATGCCCAGCACGGTGTCGTTGTCTAATTTGGACCGGATATACTCCAGCGCGGCGTCGGCGACGGCCTGTTTCATCTGTTGCTGGTCCATGGCGTTTCCTCGGCAAGCCCTGTGCAGAAGCGCCACAGTATAGGGCAGGCCCCGGGCCCGATCACGAAAAATACCCAAATGGCGGCGAGCGCCGGGGCTGAAAAACCCCTCCGGCTCCATTAAGATGGCGGGTCTGCCCGCGAACCTGGAAATACCGTCGCCATGCCACAGTCCTATATCAAGCGAATCCTCGATGCGCGGGTTTACGACGTCGCCCGGGAAACGCCCATCGACGAGGCGCTGCTGATGTCGCGGCGGCTCGACAACCAGGTGTGGTTGAAGCGCGAAGACCTGCAACCGGTATTTTCGTTCAAGTTGCGCGGCGCCTACAACAAGATGCGCCGCCTGAGCGATGAGCAGCGGGCGGCGGGTGTTGTGACGGCCTCTGCCGGCAACCACGCCCAGGGCGTGGCCATGGCGGCCCAGAAGCTGAACGTCAAGGCGATCATCGTCATGCCCCGCACCACTCCGCAGATCAAGGTAGACGCGGTGCGCAATCGTGGCGCGCGGGTAGTATTGCATGGCGATTCGTTCGACGAGGCATCGGTCTACGCGCGCAAGTTGGTGGAAGAGAAGGCGATGACGTATGTGCATCCCTTCGACGACCCGGATGTGATAGCGGGGCAGGGCACCATCGCCATGGAGATCGTGCGCCAGCACCAGCAGCCCCTCGATGCCGTGTTTGTGCCGGTGGGGGGCGGCGGCCTGCTCGCGGGGGTGGCCGCCTATGTCCGCTATGTATGGCCCGATACCCGGATTGTCGGCGTCGAGCCCGAGGACGCGGCCTGCCTGCAACTAGCCCTGCAAAAAGGGCGGCGGGCAGTGCTGCCCGAGGTGGGCCTGTTCGCGGACGGTTGTGCGGTGGCTCAGATCGGCAAGGAGACTTTCCGGGTGATTCGCCACACGGTGGACGAGGTGATCACCATTTCCACCGACGAAATGTGTGCGGCGATCAAGGATATCTTCGAAGATACGCGCAGTATTGCCGAGCCGGCGGGGGCACTCGCCCTGGCGGGCCTGAAAAAGTACGTCGAACGCACCGGGGTTCGCGGCCAGCAGTTGCTTGCCATCGTCAGCGGCGCCAATACCAATTTTGATCGCCTGCGATACATCTCAGAGCGCACGGAGACCGGGGAACATCGAGAGGCTGTCATCAGCGTCACACTGCCGGAGCAACCCGGCGCCTTCAGGACCTTTTGCAGTGCCCTGGGCCGACGCAATATCACCGAGTTCAACTATCGCTACGCCGACGCCGGATCAGCCCAGGTGTTTGTCGGCTTGTCGGTGGTGCCGGGCGGCGACGACCTGGCCCAACTGCTCGCGGAGCTCAACCAGCAGGGCTACACCACCGAGGACCTGACCGGCAACGAAGTGGCCAAACTGCATATCCGGTATATGGTGGGCGGCAGGGCCCCGGCCGGCGTGGCGAACGAGCGGGTGTACCGGGTGGAGTTTCCGGAGCGCCCCGGCGCCCTGTTGCGGTTTTTGTCGGGGCTGGGTCAGCGCTGGAATATCTCGATGTTTCATTATCGCAACCACGGCGCGGCCTACGGCCGAATTCTGGTCGGCGTCCAACTGCCAAAGCATGAGCGGCGGGAGTTCGAGCAGATCCTGGACGAAATCAAATTCCCCTACTGGGAGGAAACGGATAATCGCGCCTACCAGCTCTATCTGGGTAACCGGGGGGGCTAGTTCGGTGAAAATGCCCGGAAACCGCGGGATACGGGGTTTTCATTTGTGCGGGGCTGAGATAAACTCGCGCTGAGTTTGTGTAATAATCACGAAAAAATCACTAGGTCGCCTGGTGGCACAAACGGATGACGGCGCCGAAGAGCGCCGCAGTGAAAACCCTGGCAAGAGAAATGCAAGTGACGCGTAAACCCGATCTATTGTTCGTTCTGCTGGTCGCCTTTGGTATCGGGGTGGTGGTAACACTGCTTCTGCCCCTGGCCGCGAACGATACGGTAGCGGCCCCCGCTTCCGAATTACAGGCAGGCGTTATTATCCAGGACTGATGTCCTGGTGTTGCCCGGCTCCCTGGCAATGGTGCAGGGCGGTGTCTGTCACCACAAAATTCAGCTGAACATCCCAGTCGTCGCACGGCACCTGCGGTACTTCCTGCAGGGCATGGGCCAATCCCACCAAAGTCACGCCCTCGACCCCGGCCAGGGTGCGGTCATAAAACCCGCCGCCCATACCGAGGCGCCCGCCCAGGCGGTCCCAGGCCACCAGTGGCAGGAAAATAATATCCAGCCCGGATGCGGCACAGCGCTCCGCCTCCGGAGGCGGTTCGGGGATACCGAAGCGGTTGGGTATCAACTCACCGTCCTGGGCCCACGCGGCGAAGACCAGGGTGTTGTCTGGCTCTATAACCGGGAGGAACAGCCGTTTGCCGGCAGTGCGACACAGTGCGCCCAGGGGCGTCGTATCGACTTCACCCGCATTGGCGAGGTAAAGCGCAACGCGGTCGGCGCCGGTCCAGCAAGGCAGGCGGGGGATATAATTCGTGATAGCCCGGGCCGCGATCGACTGGGCCGATGGGCTCAGGCCAAGGCGCCTGCGTCGCATTTCCGCGCGTAACTGGGCTTTGCAGGGGGGCCGGTCGGGCATATAGAGATGGATTCCTGGCGTACCGCTGACAGCGCTGCCCTTGAACCCGATGGTTCAAGGTGGCGGTTCCTGCACTGTATCAGGCTTTCCGGACGGAGCCGGACATGCACACCAACAGCAACGAGAAACCTCCGGTTACAAATTATCGGCTCGAGGACTGTCTGCCTGGCGAATACGCCAGGTACCCGCTGCAAGTATACCCCAGATCGAACCGGGGCGTGGTGCCTATCAGCCGATTTCCAGTTGCCGCAGATGATAGAGGGCGTCATCGAGTTTGCGGTTGAGGCGATTCACCGACTCTACTGCAGGGGGAAGCTCGACCATTTCGGGCTCTTCTGAGGCCCGCAGTAATTCGTGGCTGATATTTAGCGCGGCCATGACCGCGATCCGCTCCAGCCCGATCACCTTGCCGCTGTCCCGGATACCGCGCATCTGCTTGTCGAGATATTTGGCCGACACCAGCAACTCCGCTTCCTGGTCCTGGGGGCAGGCCACCTGGTAATCCTTCTCGAGAATTCTCACCGTCACGGTGTGGGGCTTACTCACGCAATCACTCCATTGTCCGAAGACGGTTTATCATGGCCTCTACCCGGGTGCGGGCGAGTTCGTTCTTGTCCATCAGGTCCTGTCGCTCGCGCTGCCAGCCGGCACTGTCGGCTTTCAGGGCGCGATTTTCGCGATTCAGTTGATCGCAGAGCGCGATCAACTCGTCAATCTTCTGTTCAAGAACCTGGAGTTGGTTGTCGGCCATGGAGGTATACTGGGGGTTACTTAGTGTGTAGGCCACTATAGTTGTGGCCCGCTACAAGGTCAACGTAACAAAATTCATACATATCAATAGCCTGCCAAGTTTATTACAGCAATCGGTCGAGGTGCGGGCGCAGCGGTGCAACAATCTCGTTTCCAGGGAGAACATCATGACAACCAATTCACGGGGCGAGGTGTCCCAATTCGACTTTGAGGAGCTGGCGAATCAACTGCTGGAGCAGGGCCAGGCCGCCTCGCCCGCGGATCTTCACGGTTGCCTGTGTGGCCTGCTGGCGGCGGGTGCAAGTCACCAGGCCGAGGCCGGCATGGACGGGCTGAACCAGGCGCTGGACCTCGACTTGCACGGGGAGTTGGCTGAGCAGGTCATGGCACTGTATGTTGTAACCGCGCAGGCCCTGGATAATGACGAGTTCGATTTTTATCCGCTGCTGCTCGACGACGAAGCCGATATTGCCAGCCGTACTGCTGCACTGGCGGGCTGGTGCCGGAGCTTCCTCGCCGGCTACGCACAGGTAAGCGCGGCCGCGAGCAGGCCGCGGGCAGCACTGCCCGGGGATAGCAGTGAGATTTTGCAGGACCTGGCGGCGATTGCCGAGGCGGACCACGACGACCTGGTCGAGGACGAGGAGTCGGAAAAGAACTATGCGGAATTGACCGAGTACATCCGCTTCGCGGCGCTCAACGCCTATGCCGACAGTGCGCCACAGGATCCAGGCGCTGCCGGTAGCGGGTCGGGGGTCCCCAGGCTGCACTAGAGTTGCGGTTGAAATGGGAGGTGGCCGAAACCATGCGACAGACTGATCGGGCGACAGCTGTGATATTCTCCGCCACTCGAGCCGGCAGGGAAACGGCAATACAGCGCATACCTCATGAGTATCAGTAAATCTGAATTTGCCCGGCGCCGGAAAAACCTGATGGCGCTGATGGAACCCAACAGCATAGCCATCATTCCCTCTGCCAGGGAGCAGCTGCGCAGCGGCGATACCGAGCACCCGTTTCGCCAGGACAGTGATTTCTATTACCTCAGCGGATTTGCCGAACCGGATGCGGTGCTGGTTCTTGCGCCCGGTCGCAGGCACGGGCAATTTGTCATGTTTTGCCGCGAGCGCGACCCGGCCATGGAGTTGTGGCATGGGTATCGCGCGGGGCCAGAGGGGGTTTGTGAAAACTTCGGTGCGGATGACGCCTTTCCGGTAGGGGATATAGATGATATTTTGCCTGGGCTGATCGAGGGCCGGGAGCGCGTCTATTACTCGATGGGCCGCAGTGCGGATTTCGACCGGCAGATTATGGCCTGGGTTAACCGTATTCGCAGCAAGGAGGCCTCGGGCGCTGTTCCCCCGGGCGAGTTTACCGACCTCAATCACATGGTGCACGACATGCGCCTGGTCAAGAGCGCCGCCGAGCAGCGCTTGATGCGCCGTGCCGGGGAGATCACCGCACGCGGGCATTGCCGGGCCATGGCTTTCTGCCGCCCGGGTCAATATGAATACCAGCTGGAGGCTGAGCTGGTGCATGAATTTGCCTCCTGCGGCGCGCGTCATCTGGCCTATCCCAGTATCGTCGGCAGCGGCGCCAATGCCTGCACGCTGCATTACCTGAACAACGATGGCCTCATGCGCGACGGTGAGCTGGTGCTGATAGATGCCGGCTGCGAACTGGAATACTATGCGGCCGATGTCACCCGTACCTTTCCGGTTAATGGCCGTTTCAGCCGCGAACAGCGCGCCCTGTACGAACTGATCCTTGAGGCGCAGGCGGCGGCCATTGCCGCCATAAAACCCGGCAACAACTGGAACCAGCCGCATGACGCGAGCGTGCGGGTAATAACCACCGGGCTGGTGGAGCTGGGCCTGCTCAAGGGCAAGGTGACAAAGCTGATTGAACGCGGCGCCTATCGGCAGTTCTACATGCACCGGGTCGGACACTGGCTGGGCCTGGACGTGCACGATGTAGGGGACTACCGGGTGGGCAATGAGTGGCGCCAGCTGGAGCCGGGTATGGTGATGACCGTGGAGCCCGGTGTTTATATCTCGCCGGCGAATACCGGGGTGGCGCGGAAGTGGCGCGGCATCGGCATTCGGCTGGAGGACGATGTCCTGGTGACGGCGACGGGCTGCGAGGTGCTCACCGCAGGTGTACCCAAGACGGTAGCGGACATAGAGGCGCTGATGGCCGGATGAGCCCATGAAAGAACATCGCGATATAGTGATTGCCGGTGGCGGTATGGTGGGCGCCAGCCTTGCGCTGCAACTCGCTGCCGCGCTGCCCCCAACCATGTCGATCTGCCTGGTGGAGGGCTTTGCGCTACCCGCGCCGCTGGCCGGGGTGAAACCGGACTACCATCCCTCTTTTGACGCACGCTCCACCGCGCTCAGTTACAGCACGCGGCTGATTTTCGAGAAAATCGGGTTCTGGGACGACCTGCAACAATGGCTGTGCCCCATCGACACCATTCACGTGTCCAGTCGCGGCCGTTTTGGCAGCTCGCTGCTGCGCGCCGCCGATTACGGCTGGTCGGCGCTGGGCTACGTGGTCGAAAACGCGTGGTTGGGCAATGCGCTCATACAGGCGCTCTACCGCCAGCAGCGGGTGGAAATCATCAGCCCCGCCCGGGTGGTCGCGGCCACGCCCCGGGGCAAGGGCATGAGACTGCAACTGGAGGGGGGGCCGCAAGCCGCGCTGGAAACCGCCCTGCTGCTGGTCGCGGACGGGGCCGGCTCCGGCCTGCGCGAGAATCTCGGTGTAGCCGCTAAGGAGAAACCCTATCGCCAGCACGCAATGGTGGCGAACATCGCCTACGCGCAGTCCCATAAGGGCTGCGCCTATGAACGTTTTACCGACCAGGGCCCGGTGGCCCTGTTACCGCTGCTGCCCTGTGCCCCGGGTGAGCATCGCAGTGCCCTGGTCTGGACCCTGTCACCCGAGCAGGCGGTGCAACTGCAGGCCTGCCCGGAGCAGGAGTTCCTGCAGACGCTGCAGGACAGGTTTGGTTACCGCCTGGGGCGATTGTTGCAGGTTGGGGAGAGACACGGTTATCCGCTGTCACTGATGCAGTCCGCCGAACAGGTGCGGCAGGGTGTGGTGGTGATGGGCAACGCGGCCCACTCGCTGCACCCGGTGGCGGGCCAGGGATTCAATCTCGCCCTGCGCGATGTGGCTGAACTGGCCGCGGTGCTGGCCCGGGGTGTGGCGCAAGGGCAGGGCCCCGGTGACATCGCATTGCTACAAAGATACCTGCGGCGGCAACTGCCGGACCAGGCCAGGACCATTCAGCTCAGCGACCGTTTGCCCGGCTTGTTCATGCTGACTGATCCGGTGCTGGGGCTGGCGCGGGACCTGGCGCTGTCGGGTCTCGATATCGTGCCGTCCCTCAAGCGTGAGTTTGTGCGCCATGCAGCCGGCGTGGCCGACATGGCCAGTACCATGGACAGCGCCGCAACAGGACAAGGCAATGGCTGACGTGCAGCATTTCGATATAGCCGTTATCGGCGCCGGTATCGCTGGCAGCGCGTTGGCGAGCGCACTTGGCGGCAACGACCTGGCGATTGCCCTGGTGGAGGCGCAATCGCTGGCGCTGCCACCATTGCCGGCTGAACGCGACCTGCAGCATTTCGATCCCCGCGTCAGTGCCATTACACCCCGTTCAAGGCTGTTGCTTGAACAACTGGGCGCCTGGGACCGGATAGCGGCCTACCGCCAGTGCGCCTACCGGCATATGACGGTGTGGGATGCAGAGGGTACCGGCGCTATCGAGTTTGACTGTGCCGATGTCAATGCCGTTGCGCTGGGACATATCGTCGAGAATCGGGCTATCGTCAGTGCGCTGCTGGCGCGAGTCGCCGCGTCCGCGGATATCACGGTGTTCAGCGGGGCGCCCCTGCAGGATTGCCAGCGCGACCAGGCCGGTGGCGGCACCCGGGTTCTACTTGCCGACGGCACTGCACTGGAAGCCGACCTGTTAGTCGCAGCGGACGGGGCCCAATCCCCGGTGCGTGACATGCTGGGATTTCGCACCCGTGAGTGGGATTACGGCCACCGCGCCATCGTAACGACTGTGCAGGTGGAACGACCACACCAGGACACCTGCTGGCAGCGATTCCTGACCAGCGGCCCGCTGGCATTTCTGCCCCTGCCGGGAGACCTTGACAGGCACTACTGCTCTATCGTCTGGTCCCTGCAGGACACGTTGGTAGACGATTTGCTGGCGCTCGATGACCACGCGTTCTGCGCCGCCCTCGAACAGGCCATTGAGGGCAGCCTCGGCAAGGTCCTGGGCTGCGCCCGGCGGTTTGCGTTTCCCTTGCGCCAGCGCCATGCCGTCGACTACGTGCGGGACGGGGTCGCGCTGGTGGCGGACGCCGCCCATACCATACATCCGCTGGCGGGCCAGGGTATCAACCTCGGGCTGCAGGATGTCGCCGTGTTGGCCGAGGAAATCCTGGCCGGCCATGCCAGGGGCGTAAACCCGGGACAACTGGATCTTCTGCGACGCTACCAGCGCCGGCGCAAGGGCGAAAACCTGCTGGTGATGGCAGCCATGGACGGCTTCAAGGCCCTGTTCGAGCAACAGTCCCTGCCGCTCCGATGGCTGCGCAACGTGGGCATGCGCGGTGTCAGCCAGATGGGGCCGCTCAAACAACAGCTTATTCGCCGCGCCATGGGTGTCGGCTGAGCCGCACCGCCATTGTTTTTCCGTGGTCGCCCGCTAGAATAGTGGCCGTCGCCGCGAAATTGCCCCACCCGATTTAATCTCACCAGAGGACACCGCATGAGCCATACTCCCAACGAATTGAAATACGCCAGCAGCCACGAGTGGGCGCGCCTGGAGGAGGATGGCACCGTCACAGTGGGCATCACCGACCATGCCCAGGCGGCCCTGGGCGATGTGGTATTCGTCGAATTGCCCGAGGTCGGTACCGTGCTCGCCGCCGGAGACGATGCCGGCGTGGTTGAATCGGTCAAGGCGGCATCAGATGTCTATGCCCCGGTGGCGGGTGAAGTGATCGAGATCAATGTGCTGCTCGAGGACAATCCCGAGATGGTCAACACCGACCCCTACAACGAGGGCTGGTTTTACAAGCTGCAACCCGCTGACGCCGAGGAACTGGAAGCGCTGTTGTCGGCCGGCGATTACCAGCAGCAGTGCGAAGACGAAGACTGACAGCCGGTTGAACAAGCCTCTGCCGGCGCCCAACGCCGACCTTTACCTGCGCCCCGGCGCTGACCGACGCCTGCGCGGCGGTCACCTGTGGGTCTACTCCAACGAAATCGACAATGGGCGCAGCCCCCTCGCGAATTTCACCGCCGGCGATCCGGTATGCGTGCGCGATGCCAGCGGGAAGTTGCTCGGTTCTGCCTATATGGAACCACAGTCCCTGATCTGTGCCCGCCTGTATGCGCCCGGCGAGCAACTCGCACTGGACCAGCCATTGTTTCGGGCGCGGCTCGCGGCGGCGCTGGCCGGCAGGGAGTCGTTTTTCGACCGCCCGTTCTATCGCCTGGTCTACGGCGACAGCGATACCCTCCCCGGGATAGTGGTAGATCGCTTTGGCGACTACCTGGTTGTCCAGCTCAATAACGAGGGCGTCGAGCGTCACAGCGACGGCCTGGTCGCGGCGCTGGTGGCGGAGTTACGCCCGGCCGGCATTCTCCTGCGAGGAGACAGTCGCAGCCGTCGGGAGCAGGGTCTGCCCGGTGGCGCCCGGGTTGTGTACGGAGAAGTGCCCGAGCAGGTGGCGCTGGAAGAAAATGGGGTGCGCTTCCTGGCGCCGGTGCACGAGGGCCAGAAAACCGGTTGGTTTTACGATCACCGCCTGTCGCGTGCCCGGCTGGCGCCGTGGGTCAGCGGCAAGTCCGTACTCGACGTGTACAGTTATATCGGTGGCTGGGGCATACAGGCAGCCGCCTTTGGCGCTTCCGAGGTGTGCTGTCTCGATAGCTCCGCGCAGGCACTGGCGGGGGCGGCGGCCAATGCCGAGCTCAACGACCTGCAGCACAGGGTGAGCACCTTGCGCGGTTCCGCCCCGGAAACCATGGCGGCGCTGCACGACCAGGGGCGTCGGTTTGATGTTGTCATTCTTGATCCGCCCGCGTTTATTCAGCGCAGGAAAGACCTGAAAAAAGGCATCACTGCCTACCGGCGTATCAACGAGCTGGGTTTGCACCTGTTGCGCCCGGGCGGCCTGCTGGTGTCGGGTTCCTGTTCCATGCACCTGTCCCGCGCCGATCTCATACTGGCCATGCAGCAGGCCGCCGTCCGTGCCGGGTGCCAGTTGCGGGTGGTGGAGCAGGGCGCCCAGGGGCCGGATCACCCGATCCACCCGGCGATTCCCGAGACGGAGTATCTCAAGGCGGTTTTTGCCAGGCGAATTACTCCCGCAAAGAAATAACCGGCCAGCCCTCTTTTACCGCAAACGCACGCAGCCGATCGTCGGGGTCGACCGCCACCGGATTCTCCACCAGCCTCAGCAGCGGCAGGTCGTTGTGGGAGTCGCTATAAAAGAAGGCGCCATCCAGCGAGCCGTCACGCTGAGCCAGCCACGCATTGAGCCGCGTCACCTTGCCCGCGTGATAGGACGGCACGCCGCGGGGCTCGCCGGTGTACACGCCGTCCACGGTCTCTCCCTCGCAGGCGATGAGATCTTCGACCCCCAGCAGCGCGGCGATCGGCCGGGTGATGAATTCGTTGGTGGCTGTGATGATCAGTAGCTCGTGCCCGCGCCGCCGGTGGTCCGCCAGCAGCTGCTCGGCCTTGGGCAGTAAGATTGGCATGATCTTGCTGGCCATGAAGTCCCGGTGCCAGGCATCCAGCTGCGCCCGGGAATGGCCCACCAGAGTAGACAGGGCGAAGCGCAGGTAGGCGTCGATATCCAGGGTGCCAGCCTTGTAGTCCCGGTAGAACTGCTCATTGCGGGCGGCAAAATCCTCCCCATCGACCAGGCCGCGTTCACACACGAACTGACCCCACAGATTGTCACTGTCGCCACCCAGCAGGGTATTGTCGAGGTCGAAGATAGCCAGTGTCACACTCACAAGCCTCCGTTCAGGGGCGGCCAGCATAGCCCGGGTGCCGTAGTGAGTAAATTTCTCAGGCGCCCTAAAGTGTGGAACAATAGCCGGTCGCACAATCAGGACGACACCTAGACGTGATCGATTCGGACGGCTTCAGGGCTAACGTTGGCATAGTGGTGGCAAACGACCGCGGACAGGTGTTGTGGGCCCGCCGCGTGGGTGGCCGCGATGCCTGGCAGTTTCCCCAGGGTGGCATCAACCGGGGAGAAAGCCCCGAGCAGGCGCTCTATCGGGAGCTGCACGAAGAGGTCGGGCTGGCGCCGGAGGCGGTCGAGGTGTTGGGCTGCACACGCGGCTGGCTGCGCTACCGGTTGCCGAAAGCCTTTGTCCGCAAGGGCCAGAATCCCGTGTGTATCGGCCAGAAACAGAAGTGGTTTCTGCTGCGCATGCTGGCGGACGATGCCGAGGTTCGTTTCGACCGGAACGACAAGCCTGAATTCGATCACTGGCAGTGGGTCAGCTACTGGTATCCGCTGAACCAGGTCATTGCGTTCAAGCGCGAGGTCTATCGTCGGGCGATGAAAGAGCTGGCCCTGCCGCTCGGGCGCCATACCGTAAAGCAGCTGGAAACCTAGGCGGCCCCATGCTTGAGACCCTGCGCAAAATTGTCCAGCAGGTCAATGCCGCCGAGGGATTGCCGGAAGCCCTGGATATCATCGTCGATCGGGTGCACGATGCCATGGGCACCGAGGTCTGCAGCGTATATATGCGGGACCCCGCCAGTAACCGCCTGGTCTTCAGGGCGACCAAAGGCCTCAACCAGGCGCAAATCGGCCTGGCCAGCCTCGCCCCCGGTGAGGGTTTGGTGGGGCTGGTGGCCGAGCGTGAAGAGCCGGTCAACCTGGAAAACGCCGAGACGCATCCCAGTTTCCAGTTTCTCCCCGATCTCGGCGAAGAAAAATTCCACTCATTCCTCGGTGTGCCCATTATCCACCAGCGTGAAGTGCTGGGTGTGCTGGTGGTGCAGCAAACCGAGCAACGCCGCTTTGACGAGGGTGAAGAGGCGTTCCTGGTTACCATGTCGGCGCAACTGGCCGGCGTTATCGCCCACGCCCGGGTCACTGGCGCGGTGCGAGGGGGCGCGCTGTCCGGGGACGGGGCGCCGGCCAAGGTGAGCGGCATAGCCGGTGCCCCGGGCATCGCCATTGGTACCGCCGTGGTGGTCTCCCCTTCGGCGGACCTGTACACGGTGCCAAAACGCCAGGCTGAAAACCGCCGCAGGGAGCTGCGCGCTTTTCGCGAGGCGCTGGATTGTGTGCGCGCGGATATCCAGGCGGTGGCCGACAATCTCGGTACCGAGCTGAACCCGGAAGATCATGCGTTATTTGATGTCTACCTCGGTATCCTGGACGACTCCACCATTGGCGCTGAGGTGGCGAGCCTGATCAGGGCGGGGCAGTGGGCCCAGGGAGCGCTGAGCCAGGTGATGATCGAGCACATCCGCCATTTTGAGCGCATGGAGCACAGCTATCTCAAGGAAAGAGCTGTAGATGTTAAGGATCTGGGTACGCGAGTGCTCGCTTACCTTCAGGAATCCGCAGTCGAGAATCGCCGCTATCCCATGAATACTATCCTGGTAGCCGAGGAACTGACGGCGTCGTCCCTGGGCGAGGTTCCGCGCCACAAACTGGCGGGACTGATCTCGGTGCGCGGTTCCGGCAATTCGCATGTCGCCATCCTGGCCCGGGCCATGGGTGTGCCCACCGTCATGGGCGCCGTCGACCTGCCGTATGCCCGGCTGCAGGACCGTGAGCTGATCATCGACGGCTACAACGGCGCAGTGCACCTCAACCCTCCGGCCGAGTTGAAGCAGCGCTTCCAGGAAGCCCTGAACCAGGATCGGGAGATGTCCCGCGACCTGGAGTCGCTGCGCGATAAGCCCTGTGAGACCCTGGACGGCCATCGGACCACACTGTGGGTGAACACCGGCCTGATGGCCGATGTGACCCGCTCCCTGGAGCAGGGTGCCGAGGGCGTGGGCCTGTACCGCACCGAGGTTCCGTTTCTGTTGCGGGACCGGTTTCCCAGCGAGGAGGAGCAGCGCCAGATATATCGCAACCAGTTGGAAGCGTTCGCCCCCAGGCCGGTCACGATGCGCACCCTGGATATCGGCGGGGACAAATCCCTGCCCTACTTCCCCATCGAGGAGGACAACCCTTTCCTGGGCTGGCGCGGCATCCGGGTGACGCTCGATCATCCGGAAATTTTCCTGGCCCAGATTCGCGCCATGCTGAAGGCCAACGAAGGGCTGGGCAACCTGCGCATCATGTTGCCGATGATCTGCAACACCGCCGAACTGGATGAAGCACTGGAGTTGATCCGGCGCAGTCACCGGGAGATCCTGCAAGAGGGCCTCACCGGCGAGCTGCCGAAGATCGGGGTAATGGTGGAAGTCCCGGCGGCCGTGTACCAGGCGCGGGCGCTGGCCCGACGGGTGGACTTCCTGTCGGTAGGCAGTAATGACCTCACCCAGTACCTGCTGGCGGTGGATCGCAATAATGCCCGAGTCGCTGATCTTTACCATGCCCTGCACCCGGCCGTTATCCAGGCACTGGCGAATGTCGCTGAAGCCTGCCGGCTTGAGGGTAAGCCCGTCGGCATTTGTGGTGAACTCGCCGGCGACCCGGAGGGCGCGGTGTTACTGTTGGCGATGGGCTATGACGTGCTGTCGATGAACTCCACCAGCCTGCCCCGGGTCAAGAAGGCACTGCGCAGTATTCACCTTGCCGATGCGGCTTCGCTGCTCGCGGAGGTTATGCTGCTCGAAGACATCAGTGCCATCCGCCAGCGTCTGCACCTGTTCCTGAGAGAACACGGCCTCGGGCAGTTTATTCACAACCCGGTGGATTAGCCGCCAGGGCAAAAGCATATTCTCGCCTGTCCGCCTCTGCGCCCCGGGCGTCGAAGCTGGATTCCCGCCAGCTGGCCATACCCTTGTCGTCAACCCACAAGGTGGTAGTCGAGCGGGTACCGTAGCTGGCGGTGGTAATAAACTGGGCGGACAGGAGCAGGTCCATGCCGTGGGTCAGACCCTGCCTTTGCAGGTCTGCGGGGTCCGCCAGTGTCCGGTCGCCGACCGCTGTCGCCAGGGCCTCGTGGCCCAGTCCCCGCGTCGTTGCCATCACCGCCCGCAACCTGTCCCTGGCGCGAATGACCTTGGGCCAGGGGGTGTCCAGCCGGGCATTGCTCAAGCCGTACAGGCCCGGGGGCAGGCACTGCGGTGTGCGTTCGTCCCGGTCAACGCTGTTGGTCAGATACCACAGCGTGTCCACAGTGCCCACCAGCAGGTTGAAGCCCGCGTAGTCATCGGCGTGGACGAGCAGGTCCCGCAGGAACGCCTGCGGTGGTTGCCCGCCGGCAAGGTAGTTGAGCGGCAGTTCCCCCCGCGAGCGGGGGGCGGGCGCGGTCCGCGCGGGGTCGCGGAAGTTGGTGATCGCGGCGAAACGGCCATCGCGTGTCAGGCCCATCCAGGTCCCCCCCTGGGCCAGGTCGCGCCCTGCGAGCAGGTCCGGGTATTCCGGCCAGAACGCGGAGCCCGCGGTTGGCCGGGCGTGGAACTCATCGCGATTGGCGGCCAGCACCAACGGATATCGAGGGTCTGCCCGGTGGGCAAAGACTAACAGGCACATACAACGGGTCCGGAAACTGCGAAAGAATTGTGCATCACCACTGGCTGCATGATAATACCGGTTTTGCGCCGCGATTACCCTGTAGCAAACCCGCTAACCGGGCTTTACTGTCGCGTTTGCTGACCCAGACAGGCCCCTATGCTGCCGTATCCTGAAATAGACCCCGTGGCCATCGCTCTTGGGCCGGTGAAAGTGCATTGGTACGGCCTGGCCTACCTGGCCGGCCTGGGTTTCGCCTGGTGGCTGGCGGTGCGTCGCAGCCAGCGGCCCGGTGCTGCCGTCAGCAGGGAGCAGGTCGACGACCTGATTTTTTTTGGTGCGCTCGGCGTTGTTCTCGGTGGCAGGATTGGTTACGCCCTGTTTTACGGCAGTGACAAGCTGGCGGAAGACCCGACCTGGCTGCTGCGGGTGTGGCAGGGAGGCATGTCGTTTCACGGCGGCATGCTGGGGGTGATGGCGGCGATGTACCTGTTCGCGCGGAGACGCCGCATTGGTATCGGCGCGCTGCTGGATTTCGTTGCGCCGCTGGTGCCCTTCGGGCTGGGTTTTGGCAGGTTGGGTAACTTTATCGGCCAGGAGTTGTGGGGCCGACCTGCGGATGTAGCCTGGGCCATGGTGTTTCCGCGCGACCCGCTGCAGCTGGCGAGGCATCCGTCCCAGCTCTACCAGTTTGCGCTCGAGGGTGTCCTGCTCGGCATCATACTTATCTGGTTTTCCTCCCGGCCGAGACCGACATGGGCAGTTTCCGGCCTGTTTTCCCTCGGTTACGGCCTGATGCGTTTCGCGGTAGAGTTTTTCCGGGAACCGGACCAGCACATAGGGTATGAAGCCATGGGATGGCTGACCCGGGGGCAACTGTTGAGCCTGCCAATGATGGCCCTGGGAATATTCCTGCTGTACTACGCCTACCGGGGTGGTCGTGGCCCCGACCAGCCGTCGCGGCCGAGATAAGAGAGTGCTTCTACAATGAAACAATACCTGGACCTGTTGCAGGATATTCTCGATAACGGTACAACCAAGAGTGATCGCACCGGCACCGGCACGATATCGGTATTCGGGCGCCAGTACCGGCACAATCTGGCGCACGGCTTTCCCCTGCTGACCACCAAGAAGCTGCACCTGAAGAGCATCGTCAACGAATTGATCTGGTTTCTCAACGGTGGAACCAATACCCGCTGGCTCAAGGAAAACGGCGTATCCATCTGGGACGAGTGGGCCACCGAAGACGGGGACCTCGGGCCGATCTACGGCGCCCAGTGGACCGCCTGGCCCACGCGGGACGGGGGCAGCATCAACCAGATCGATTACGTGGTGGATTGCCTGCGCAACAACCCGGACAGCCGCCGCATCCTGTTTCACGGCTGGAATGTGGAATACCTGCCGGATGAGCGCTTGAGCCCCCAGGACAATGTGCGGGCTGGCCGCATGGCACTGCCGCCGTGCCACCTGCTTTACCAGTTTTATGTGGCAGACGGCGTGCTGTCAGCCCAGCTCCTGATTCGCTCCAGCGATTCCTTCCTGGGTCTGCCCTACAACACTGCCAGCCTGGCCGTGTTGACCATGATGCTGGCGCAGCAATGTGACCTGGAGCCGGGAGAAATTATCATCTGTACCGGCGATTCCCACATATACAGCAACCACCTGGCACAGGTCCGGGAGCAACTCGGGCGCGAGCCGCGACAATTGCCGCAGCTTAAAATAGTGCGCAAGCCCGCCACTATATATGACTACCGGTTCGAGGATTTTCTGCTGGAAGAGTACAACCCCCATCCGCATATCTCCGCCCCGGTGGCGGTCTAGGCCGGGCGGAAAGCGTGGGGGTGGTTCGACTCGCCGTCATTGTGGCCGCCGCCGAGAATGGCGTGATCGGCAGGGACAACTGCCTGCCGTGGCACCTGCCGGAAGACCTGCGCTATTTCCAGCGGGTGACTCTGGGCAAGCCGATTGTAATGGGCCGCAAGACCTTCGAATCCATAGGCCGGCCGCTGCCAGGTCGCAGCAACATCGTGGTCAGCCAGAACCCTGAGTACGTTGCGCAGGGTGTTCACCTGGTCGCCTCCCTGGGCGAGGCGCTGGCGCTGGCCCGGCAAATTGCCGCCGCCACCGATGCCGGGGAAGCCGTCGTCATCGGTGGCGCCCGGATATATGCAATGGTGCTGCCTCGAGCCGACCGGCTCTACCTGACAAGAGTCCATGCCAGCCCGGAGGGGGATACGTTGTTACCGCCAATTGACTGGTCACTGTGGCGTGAAACCTCCCGTGAGCGCCACGCCGCATCGGGAGACAACCCATACGATTACAGCTTTATGGTGTACGACCGGGTCGACAGTGGACAGTCCGTAAGACGCGACGGAATGTTACCGCCAGCCTGAACCAGATGCCGCGTTGTTACCAAAATACACATAGGTGCAATTTGCCGGGATGAACAATTCGGTTTCATTGAAAAGATGGAGGCTTTCAGTTTAAAGTCCCCACCTCGGTTTACCGACAGTTGATTATTAACTATATAAAGTAGTGCCATATCTGAATTTCGCAGTTCTGAACCGCTTCGTTGGAATATAGGAAACACGACTCCCATGACTATGCATCGATTAAAAAAAGTTGTGATCGCTGCGCTGGTAGCTGCAGGAACCCTGTCGGGTGCTGCAGTTGCGGTGCAAGCCAACACTCTCGATTCCGTTCTTAAAGTTGGCGAGAGCAAGAATAAAGCCGCGCGTGAGTCGCAGCTGAAAGTCGACCGGCTGGCCGATGAAACCCGTGATCTGCTTACCGACTACAAAACTGTCACCAAACAGATCGATGGCCTGAAGGTATACAACGCCCGGCTGCAGCGCCAGATCGATAACCAGGTGATTCGGATCGGCGAAATCGATACGGCCATAGACCAGGTGACGGTCATCTCCCGCCAGATTACCCCGCTGGCCATCCGCATGATCGACGGACTCGAGACCTTTGTAGAGCTGGATGTGCCCTTTCACCTGGAAGAGCGTATGGAGCGTATCGCGTTCCTGCGCGCCAACCTCGATCGGTCTGATGTATCGATCGCGGAAAAGTTCCGGCAGGTGCTGGAAGCCTACAAAATTGAAAACGAGTACGGTCGCAAGATCGACGCCTACAAGGGCAGCATCGAGATCGAGGGCGTAGAGCGCGACGTGAATTTTCTCAGGGTTGGACGCATCTCCTTCCTCTACCAGACCACCGATACCGAAATGTCGGGTGCCTGGGACCAGGCGAGTCGCAGTTGGGTACCCCTGTCCCGCGGTGAGTACCGCAATGCCATCATGAAGGGGCTGCGTATCGCCCGCAAAGAAGCCTCAATTGACCTGATGAATCTGCCAGTAGCTGCACCGGAGGCTAACTAATGAGCACCAAATTTGTTAAAGCCGCCGCATTCGCCGTGGCGAGCACTCTGGCCTTCACTGCGGGCCTGGTTAATGCCGAGGAGGCAAAGCCGCGTTCGCTGGACCAGTTGCTGGAATTCGTTAAGCAGGGCCAGGTGACTGAAGCCAAGGAGAATCGGGCCCGCGAGGCCGCCTTTGCCAAAGACAAGGCCAACCAGGCCTCCGAGCTGCAAAAAGCCAAAGCGGAGCGCACTCGCCAGGAAAACCTGAGCGCGGAACTGGAAGATGCATTTGAAGCGAATGAATTGCTGGTCGTCGCCAAGCAGGCGCAGCTCAAGGAAAAACTGGGTACGCTTGCTGAATTGTTCGGGCACCTGACTTCAACCGCGGGCGACCTTGCCTCAACGCTGGAGTTCTCGCTGACCAGCGCACAGTACCCCGGCCGGGAGCAATTCCTCGAGGCATTGATCGCCAAGATGAGCGGTAGCGACCAGCTCCCGAGCATCGAGGAAATCGAGCAGGTCTGGTACGAACTGAATCGTGAAATGGTCGAAACCGGCAAGGTTGTCTCCTTCACCGCACAGGTCGCCGAGCCCGACGGCAACAAGCTCGAAGAGCGGGTTGTCCGTATCGGTGCGTTCAACGTGATTTCCGAAACCGGCCAGTACCTCCAGTACGAACCCTCCAAGGGTTCGCTGGAAGTGCTCGCCCGGCAGCCCTCCGGGCCCTATCTGGGCTGGGCGCAGGAGCTGGCTTCGTCTACTGAGGGCCTCCATCGCTTTGGTATCGACCCCACCGGTCCCAGCGGTGGCTCCTTCCTGGCTGCCCTGATCAACAGCCCCAACCTGGAAGAGCGCTGGCACCAGGGCGGTTACGTCGGATACGCCATCACTGTGGTGGGCGTGTTTGGCCTGCTGCTTGCCCTGATCCGCCTGGCCGCATTGGCGTCGATCAGCTCCAAGGTGAGTTCGCAGCTCAAGAGCGACAAGGCCAATGACAACAATCCCCTGGGCCGTTTGCTCAAGATCCACGAGGACAACCCCTCAATGGATACCGAAACCCTGGAGCTCAAGTTGTCTGAGGGCATCCTCAAGGAGACGCCAAAGCTCGAGGCCGGCCTCAACCTGCTCAAGATTATCGCCGCCATTGCACCACTGATGGGGCTGTTGGGTACGGTGACAGGTATGATCGTAACCTTCCAGGCTATCACCATCTTTGGAGCGGGCGATCCCAAGGCCATGGCCGGTGGTATTTCCGCGGCCCTGGTGACGACAGTACTCGGCCTTGTAGTGGCGATCCCCGTGGTTCTGCTGCACACGATCGTGAACGGTCGCGCGCAGCGCATCATCCACGTTCTCAACGAACAGACCACGGGCATCATAGCGGAGCACACCGAAGCCAATCTGAGGAAGTAGCAATATGTATTGGTTAGATAGTGCTTACGAGGCTGTCTCCCGTTTCATGGATATGGGCGGGAACGTCCTGTGGGGGATAGCCATACTGCTGTTCTTCATGTGGACATTGATTTTCGAGCGCGTCTGGTACTTCAAGACGGGTTGGAAGGCGGATGTCGGCAAGGCCATCGCCACCTGGGAGTCACGCAGCGAGCGCAAGTCCTGGAATGCCAAGCAAATCAGGGAGAAACTGATTTCCGAGGCCAGGATGCAAATCCACCAGTACCTGCCGGTCATCAAGACGCTTGTTGCCCTGTGCCCCCTGCTGGGCCTGCTGGGTACTGTAACGGGGATGATCGAGGTATTTAATATTATGGCGGTCACCGGGGGCGGTGACGCCAAATCGATGGCAGGCGGTGTGTCGCGGGCTACCATACCCACGATGGCGGGCATGGTAGCTGCAATTTCCGGGGTATTCGCCAACACTTACGTGACCCGAAATGCCGAGCGTCAGAGCCAGTTCCTCGAAGATAACCTGACCACCGATCACTAAGAGAGCAATCGTAATGCGCAGGACACATAAAGCAGCTGCTGAGGATGAAGCCCAGATCGATTTGACGCCCATGCTGGACGTCGTATTTATCATGCTCATCTTCTTCATTGTTACCGCATCCTTCATCAAGGAGGCGGGTATCGAAGTCAATCGCCCGGAAGCTTCCACCTCCCAGCCCAAGGAGAACGTGAATATTCTGATAGCGATCAACGCTACCAATGAAATCTGGATGGATAAACGGCGAATCGACATCCGTTCGGTGCGAGCCAATATTGAGCGGCTGCATGCCGAGAACCCGAAAGGCGCCGTCGTTATCCAGGCTGACAACCAGTCCAATACCGAGACAGTAGCCGCGGTTCTTGACGCCTCTCGCGAAGCGGGCGTCTACGATGTGTCTCTGGCCACCGAAGATAAGTAGTCCACTATGAATCGCAACCTATTCAGACTCTTGATCGGTGCGCTACTGGCGCTGCCTGTAGCGGGCGGTCTGTTTTTCATCATGCAATACCTGATTGCCACCGCTGATCCCAAAATCGACGACAGCAAGCAGCGTAAACTGGCGGATATCCTTATGCCGGAGCGTGAAATTGAAACCAACCTGAAAGAAAAGAAACCTGACAAGGTTGAAGATCCGGAAGAGCCACCCCCCGATCTCGATTCACCTGATGTCGATATGGATATGGATGTCGACGTTGTTAATATTGCCCCCACAGCACAGGTTGACGTGTCAATCTCCAGCTCCGGCATGGCGACCGGCGACGGCGAATACCTGCCGATTGTGAAGGTTGCGCCCATCTATCCGCGCCGGGCGCAGAGTCGCGGCATCAGTGGGTACTGCATCGTTGAGTATACGGTAACGGCCTCTGGCGCCATCCGCGATCCCAAGCCGGTGGACTGCCAGCCCTCGGGCGTTTTTGAGGATGCCTCGGTCAAGGCCTCGCTGAAGTTCAAGTATAAGCCCAGGGTGGTTGATGGTGTGGCCATTGAAGTGGGCGGGGTACAGAACAAGTTCACCTATGAGTTGGAACAGTGAAACGGTTAATGCGTTATGAAATGGTTTAAACCCAGGACGTGGATTCACGCCACACTGTTGGCGGCTCCGGTGGTTATCGCCCAGGTGGCGGTATCCCAGCTGCAGGCCGACATCGGCTTGCGGCCACTCTCCGCCGCCATGGCCCAGGAGAAAAAGGGACCTGATACCCGGGAAACCCGCCGCACGCCCGCGCTGCGAAACAATGTCTACGAGAAGCTGGCGAAGGCGCAGGAAGCCGCAGAGGCCAAGGACCTGAACGGCGCGGCCAGTATCCTCGACGAGATGATCGCATCGGGCGGCAAGAGCGCACTGAACAGCTATGAGCTGGCCAACGTTTACAACCTCTATGCATTCATCTACTACTCCAGGGAAGATTACGCCAAGGCCCTCAAAGCCTATGAGGAGGTGGTCGCCCAGCCCGACATTCCGCTGGCCATGGAGATCAACACCAAGTACACGATTGCCCAGCTGTATTTTGTCCAGGAGCAGTGGCAGAAGGGTATCAATGCCCTGCTGGACTGGTTTGCCGTCACCGACAATCCCAATGCAAACGCCTATGTCCTGCTGTCGCAGGGCTATTACCAGACCAAGGACTACGACAAGGCCCTCCTGAACGTGGAGAAAGCCATCAGCATGTACAAGGCGGAGGATAAACTGCCGAAGGAGCAGTGGTACAACCTCGCCCGCTTCCTCTACTTCGAGAAGAACGATGTAAACAAGACGGTCTCCACCCTGGAAGAACTGCTCAAGTACTATCCGAAGAAGGAGTACTGGGTACAGCTTTCCCATATGTACGGCGAGCAGAAAAAAGAGGCCCTGCAACTGGCAGCCATGGATACGGCCTATGTCCAGGGTATGCTGGACAAGGGACCGGAGCAGGTCACACTCGCCTACCTGTACCTCAATGGTGAAATTCCCTATCGGGCGGGAAAGGTGATGGAGAAGGGCTTGAAGAACGGCTCGATCCAGGCCACCTCAAAAAACTATGAGATCGCTGCCAGCGCCTGGCGCCAGGCGCAGGAGCTGGACAAGGCTATAGCCGACATGGAGCAGGCCGCGGCCAAGTCTGATGACGGCGAGCTTTATGCGCGCCTCGGCAACATTTACCTGGACAGCGACAAGTTCGATGAGGCCATCGTCGCCATCAACAAGGGCCTGTCCCGCGGTGGCGTGAAGCGGCCTGATACCGCTCGCCTGGTGCTGGGCATGGCCTACTTCAATGACAAGCAGTACGACAAGGCCAGGGAAGCGTTCAAGGCGGCCGGACGCGACGAGCGATCAGCGAAGTATGCGCAGCAGTGGATGCAATACCTGGATTCGGAGCTCGACAGGCAGACCAAATTGCGGGACAGCTGAACCGGTGGCGAACTTGCCGGCTAGCAGGGCAAGACAACGAAAAAAAGGAGCTCAAGTGAGCTCCTTTTTTATTGTCTCTTACCTTTGCGGGTATTAGAGGGGGACTACATTCTCTGCTTGAGGGCCTTTCTGGCCATCAGTGACAGTGAACTGGACTTTCTGGCCATCAGACAAGGTCTTGAAGCCATCGCCTTTAATGGAGCTGAAATGGACGAAAACGTCTGGGCCATCCTCGCGCTCAATAAAGCCGAAGCCCTTGGTCTCGTTAAACCATTTAACAGTGCCGGTTGTTGTAGACATATATTTTACCTGTATTGCTTGCGGTGCCATGTCCAGGCACCTTTTCCTTTAGTAATTATTTATGGTTAACGTACCGATGAACTTGATGGAACTTCGACCGTGAGCATAAATACCGCTGAAACCACTCAGCTGGAAGAAGTGTATCACCAAATTTGCCGGTTTGCCGTCAAGGTTTTTCAACTATTTTGGGAATATTGCCGTCTTTTTTGTCCACCGCCCCCGAGGTTTCCACCTGCCGATCGAGGGTATAAGCTGGGTGGCGCCGTCAACGGAGCTTGAATTGCGTGCGGATACTATTGGTTGAAGACGACGCCCAACTGGGGGAATCCCTGGAAGCCGCGCTCAGGCTTGAACAGTATGCGGTCGACTGGCTGCGTAGCGGCGACCCGGTAAGGGCGGCCCTGGGTTCCACCCCCTACGACTTACTGATCCTCGACCTGGGGCTCCCCGGCGTGCCGGGACTGCAGGTACTGCGGCAGCTGCGGGCCGACAAGCACAGGCTCCCCGTGATGCTTTTGACGGCACGTGGTACGGCAGCCGACAAAATCGATGGCCTGGATTCCGGTGCGGACGATTTCCTCGCCAAGCCATTTGATATGGGGGAGCTATTCGCCCGGGTACGTGCGCTGTTGCGACGCAAGGGTGAACATCGCAGCTCCCAGCTGTTCGCGGTTGGCATTTCGCTGGACCCGGTGGACCGGGTGGTAAATTTCGAGGGCGCGCCGGTTGACCTGACCGCCCGTGAGTTCGCGATCCTCGAGATCCTCATACGCAACGCCGGGCGCTATGTCTCCCGGGTGAGGCTGGAAGAGGGAATTTACAGCTGGGGTGAGGAGGTCGAGTCCAATACCGTCGAGGTCTATATTTCCCGGTTGCGAAAACGATTCGGTAGTGGCTGCATAGAAACCATGCGCGGTGTGGGTTACCGGGTGCCGGCACAGTGACCTCGCTGAAGACCCGCCTGGTCTGGATCCTGTTAGCCCTCACCTTCGTTGGCTGGGTGGCGTCGGCCTCCCTTGCATTCGTCTTTACCAGCCAGGTAATGCTGGACCAGGTCGACCGGCAACTGGAGCAGTACGCCGACCTGGTGAAATACATAACCGCGGTGTTCGCCCGGCAGGTGGATGAGGGCGAGCCGCTGTCGGAGCCCTGGCTGCGCGGCAAATTCGAAACAGCACATCTTCAACCCATTATTATCGATGCCCCCAGGGGCGAAAAGCTGAATCCGGCACTCAACATCTGGCTCAATGGAAACCTGATCGCGGTATTGGCCGACTCGCCACGTTTTGCCAGGCCCGGGGTCGAGGGATTTGCGTTCGGCGGTCCGGCGGGGGAGACAGGCACGGCTGGGTCGCAGGGAAACTGGCGTGTACTCACCCGCTTTGACCCGTTGACAGAGCTGTGGCTGCAGGTGGGTATCGAGATGGGCGACGCCCGCCGGGCGATGCTTGGCATGCTGGGTCGCGCCTTGTTGCCGCTGCTTGTCGTCTTGCCGCTCACTGTGGCGCTGTTGTATTTCGGGGTGTCCAGGGGCCTGAAACCGCTGAAGGTGCTCGCCGGGCAGATTGCAATGCGCAATCCGTCGCTGCTGGATGCGGTGGATCCGTCGGGTGTCCCTACCGAAATGCAGGGTGTCGTTTCGTCCCTGAACAATCTCCTGCACCGGCTGGCGCTGGCGCTGGAAGGCGAGCAGCGCTTTACCGCCAATGCGGCGCATGAATTGCTCACCCCCCTGGCCGCTATAAAAACCGAAGTACAGCTCTGCCAGATGCAGCTGGCTGACGAGCGCAGCAAGGGCATGCTGGATCGCATCGTCCAGCGGGTTGATCGCGCAAGCCATACCGTGGCGCAATTATTGACCCTGGCGCGACTGGATCCGGATCACCCCGTCCCGGGCCAGCAGGTGTGCCTGGCGGCACTGGTGTCGGAAGCCCTTGCAGATACCTCGCACCTGGCGGAAGAGCGGGGGATAACGGTGGCGCAGGAGGTGGATGAAAAAGCATGCATTCGGGGCAGTGAAGAAGCGCTGCTGATCCTGCTCTGCAACGTACTTGTCAACGCCTTCCGCTATGCCACTGAAGGGTCGGTGGTCAGAGTTTGCCTGCGGGCGAGACAGGCCGTGGGGCTGGAGATTACCAACGTCTGCCAGCCCCTGACGAGTAAGGAATTTGGCCGCATCTGTGAGCGCTTTTACCGGGCGCCGGGTGCGGCGGGCCAGGGCGCGGGGCTGGGTCTGTCCATAGTCGCGCGCATCGCCGAGCAGCACGGTGCGCGACTGGGCATCGGACCGGACACCTCGGGTTGTGGCTTTCGTGTCAGCCTCGAGTTCCCTGTTGCCGGTGACAGCCAGGCGAAAACGGGCGAATAGCTACCCTGCCGGTTTAGTGCCACGGCGCGTGTGCTGCGCCGATAAGGCCGGGCTGGCCGGTGGTGATGATGTAGACGGGCACGCCCGACAGGATGTCGCCCATCGCGCCCTTTTCGAGCATGCGCGCGTGAAAAGCACTGCTGCCGATGAAGTCGATCATGCCGGGGATAATGCCGCCGGCCAGGTAGAGGCCGCCGTAGCTGCCCGTCGCCAGCAGAAAATCGCCGCAGGCTGAGCCCAGCAGTGCACAGAACGTCTCCAGGGCGAGCACGCACAGGCTGTCCTCTCTCGCGAGCGCCGCGCGGGACAGCTCGGCGGGCGCGATATCGCGGGTGCTCACCCCCCGGACCTCGCCGAGCGCCTGGTACAGGCGCACCAGGCCGGGGCCACTGATCAACAGTTCACAGTAGATATTGCCGTGGCGGGGCAGCAACAGGCGAAAAATATCGAGCTCCAGGTCGTTGCCGGGCGCCAGGCCCATGTGCCCGGGTTCGCAGGCGAAACTGTGAGGGATACCATCGATCCGATCCAGGAATGCTCCACCCAGGCCGGTGCCCGGTCCCACTGTGGCCAGCCTGCCCCTCGGCTCGCCCCGGCCCGGGAACAGCTGTTGGCGTTCGCTGTCGCCGAGGTGGGGCAGGGCGTAGGCGTTGGCCTCGAAATCGTTGAGTCGATGAAACCGGGTAAAGCCGAAAGCCGACGCCAGTTCGCTGCAGGAGAATGACCAGTCCATGTTTGACATGATCACCCTGTCGGCCGAGGGCGGAGCCGCAACGGCAATGCAGCAGGTCTCGGGTGTGGGCTCCGCAAGATCCTCCAGCCATAGCGCGATGATGTCCTCCAGCCGGGCGAACTCGCGGTTGATGAAGGTCGACAGCGCGCGGAATTCGGCTCGGGCAGGGTCGAACAGGGCGATGCGTGTATTGGTTCCCCCCACGTCAGCCACCAGGCGGGGTGCTTGCGGGCTCGACGGGGCCATCAGGCGACGGGCAGGATTTTCATGATGTTGGTGGATCCCGCCCGGCCCATGACCTCTCCCCTGGTGAGCAGGATGGAATCCTTTTTCTGCAGGAATCGGCCGTCCAGCAGTAACTCTATAGCGCGTGCCTCAACGCTGTCGTGATCAAAGGCGGTGGCGTCAAAAAACAGCGGGATGACACCCCGGCAGAGGCAGAGCTTCTGCAGGGTTTCACTGCGGTGGCTGAGGGCGAAGATCGGCAGGCCCGAACTCAGGCGCGACATGAGCAGCGGCGTGGTGCCGGATTCTGTGAGGCAGGCTATACCCCGCACATTGCCGTAGTGGTTGGCCGCGTAAATAGCGGCCATGGCGATGGTTTCCTGGGCATCGGTAAACTGCCGGTCCAGGCGGTAGCGCGAGGTTCGGGTAACAGCCTGTCGCTCAGCCCCAAGTGCCGCATCGGCCATGGCGGCGACGACCTCCACCGGGTACTTGCCGACCGCCGTTTCCGCGGACAACATGACCGCATCGGTCCCGTCGAGCACCGCGTTGGCCACATCGAAGACCTCTGCCCGGGTGGGCATCGAACTGCTGATCATGGATTCCATCATCTGCGTTGCGGTTATCACAACCCGGTCCATCTTGCGTGCCCGCGAGATCAGTTCTTTCTGTATGCCAATTAACTGGGCGTCGCCCACCTCGACACCCAGGTCACCCCGGGCCACCATAATGCCGGCCGAGGCGGTAATGATCCCATTCAGGGTGTTATCGTCGGCAACGACCTCCGCGCGCTCAATCTTGGCGATGATCGACGGTTGCAGGCCGTGTACCGCGAGTAAGTCCCGGGTCTGGAAAATATCCGCCGCGCTGGAAACAAAGGAGACGGCGACGAAGTCGGGGTTGATCTCCGCCAGGCTGTCGATATCGGTGAGATCCTTGGCGGTTAACGCCGGCGCGGCCAGCCCTCCACCCAGGCGGTTGATCCCCTTGCGCGAACCGAGTTTACCGCCGACCAGGACGGTGCAGTCCACGGCGGACGTATCAACATCGTCCACGCGCAGGCGGATGCGGCCATCGTCCAGCAACAGGGTGTCGCCGCGAAAGACGCTACTGCACAGTTCCGGGTAGTCGAGGCCCACGCCGCGAATATCCCCGCTGCCCTCGCTGATGGCCAGGTCCAGTCGAAAGCGATCGCCGTTGCTCAGCTCGACGTAGTCGTTGCGAAAACTGCTGATCCGGATCTTGGGACCCTGCAGGTCGGCGAGAATGCCGACATACCTGTTGGCAATCGCAGCCTGTTTGCGTATCCGCCGCGCGACCCTGGCGTGCTGCTCCGCGCTGCCGTGGCTGAAATTAAGGCGAAATACATTGACGCCCGCGCCGATCAGCCTGGCGATCATATCCGCAGATTCGCTCGCCGGGCCGATGGTGGCGACAATCTTGGTGCGTCTGTTTACTGTTGGAGTCACTGTGCTTGCCATGTGTTTGTGGGCTACATGATAACCCTATCCAGCGGTACTTCCAGTATCTGCCTGCGGATAGAGTGCCTCGTGGGGGTCACACTTCAGGCTCATCATTGCCGCGCCACGGGCCTGCTGAGCAGGCAGAGCCGGGCCTCGGGGTATTTCACAGAGCCAGTCCTGCCTGTGAATCCAGGTAACTGCGGACAAGGTCGGGGAAATCGGTAAATACGCCATCGACCCCGGCCTGCCTGAAAAATACATCGAGCAGTTCGGTAAAGCTGCCGATGCCGGCGGGTAGATCGTCGCGGCGGAAGGTGTAGGGATGCACCTTCAGGCCGAGGGCCCTTGCCCGCGGGACCAGGTCACTGAGCCGAGTCTGGCCGCTGGCGTCCCTGCCGAGGTAGATCTGGCTGAGCCAGGGCCCTATGCCGTCGGCATAGCCGGCGACTTCTGCCAGCCCTGTGGGGCTAAGCAGGTAGTCGTAATCGGAGTCGGTATCCTCGCCCCAGCTGTTGTCCCCGATCAGCTGTATCAGGGGCAGCGGTGTTTTCATCTCGTGCCGCAGTCGCCGCAGCGCCGCGCCATCGAAACATTGCAGGAACACCTGGTCCGGTCGGTTGGCGTAGCCTTTTTGGGCAAGCACTTCGAGCACCGAAGCGGCGATATCCAGGCCTCCCCGGCGGTGCAGCCCGGGTCCCTTCAACTCCACATACAGCCCGGTACGGCGAGCCCGGCTTCGATCGAGGCCGGCGATCAGGTCGATCTCCTCCGCCAGGGTTGGGATGCCAAACAGGGCCGGCCCCAGGGGAAACCTGTCCGGGTACACCGCCACCTCTACGCCATCCTCGCCCGGGCCGCTGCGTTCGTGAACCTGCAGTTGGCGCAACTCCTCCAGCGAGAAATCCATGGCGTAGAAGCGACCATCGGGGCGGGCCCTGCCGGGGAAATGGTGGGCCACATTGGTGGTGCTTTCCAGGTAGACATCGTGCAGGACCACGGGAACGCCATCCCCGCTCAGCACCACGTCCTGTTCGATATAGTCGGCGCCCATGGCATGTGCCATGGCCTTGGCAGCCAGCGTGTGCTCCGGCAAGTAGCCGCTGGCCCCGCGATGGGCGATCACGATTGGGGTGCCGGCTTTGCTCGGGTGGTTCATAAGGGGTGCGCTCAGCAATAAAAAAGGGCGGGATACCGGTTCCGCGCCCTTCTATCTGATCCCTTGGGTAGGCCGTTGCTAGGGCAGGGCGACTACCCAGGAGCTGTCTTCAAACCATTTTGCACGGATTTTGCCGAGAATGCCGGTCTTTTCATAGGCCCTGAGGTAATTGTCAACCAGGTTGAAAAACTGCGGGTCGTCCTTGCTTACCGCGATGCCCACGGGCTCAACCGTGAGTGGCCGCTCCAGGGTCGTCAGGCCGGCTTCAGGGTAGCGCAGTACCGAGAGCACACACACCGGCATGTCCGCCACCAGTGCATCGGCTTTGCCGTCTATGACCATGGCCACGCCCTCGTCATAGCTGGCAATCTCGATCAACTGTGCATCAGGCGCCACCGTCTTGACGAAGGAGGCGCTGGTCGAATTACTCAGTGCCAGCAACTTGAGTTCCTTGCGGTTGAAGTCCTTGCTGGCCTCGATTTTGGCGAGGGTGGAATTCTTGGTGAGGATGGATTTACCGGACATCATGTAGGGACCGACAAACGAAACCATTTCGGTTCGCTCCGGGGTGATCGCCAGCCCGGACATCACCATGTCCACCTTGTTATCTTCCAGTGCCGACAGCAGTTTGCCGAAGGGCATGGGCACGATTTCGAGTTTGACTTTCATCGCGTCTGCGAGTGCCTTGGCGAGATCCACATCGAAGCCCATCAGGCCCCCTTCGCGGTTGGTCATGCTCATCGGAGGCTGGTTGCCGGACATGCCGACCTTGAGTACTTTAAAGTCGATGACTCTTTGCAGGGTGTCGCCTGCAGATGCGTTGACCGAAAGCGTCGCGGCCAGCACAAGCAGGCCGCCGAGCATCAGGCGTTGGATAAAATTGGACATAATATTTGCTCCTTCTTTTTGGGTTCAGCTCTGGTAATCCGCGTTATGCTGGGGTCGGGAGATCGCGGCAGGTATACACTTGGGCCGACAGTGTAAATCCGATCCTGCGGATATGCCAAAACCTTTTACTATTAGCTGACAGACAAGGAATCGGGAACGGCGATGGTAAGCGCGTTTGAACGGATAGTGATCGCAGTGCCAGGCCTGGAGGAAGCCGGCGAGCATTACCGGCGACTATTGGGGGTGGAGGTAGCGATGCCTGGCGCCACTGAACCGGCGAGCAGGTGGTTCGTATTGCCCAATGTCACCATTGAACTGGTTCAATCCACATCCGAACTGAGCCTGATCCGGGGGCTGGTGTTTCGCGTTGATGGTGCCGCCGGTGGGGCGACCGCTATTGCCAATAGCCTCGGGCTGGATATTCAACTGAGTGACGGCAGCACAACGACAGTCCTCGATGATGCTCGAAAGCGCCTCGCGGCCGACTGCTTGCGGGTCGACCATCTGGTTTTACGCACGACCAGTGCCGCTGCCTGTATCGATCTGTTTGGCGACCAATTGGGTATCAGGCTGGCGCTGGACCAGACCGTACCGGAATGGGGTGGTCGTATGCTGTTCTTTCGCACCGGCAAACTGACACTGGAGATTATAGAGCCAGTGCGGGACAAGCCCGACGCTGATTTTTTCTGGGGTATCGCCTACCAATGCCGTGATTTGCATCAAACAGCCCGGCTGCTGGCCGGACGGGGTGTCAGCCTGTCAGCGATTCGCGCCGGTCGCAAACCTGGCAGCCTTGTGGCAACAGTGAAAAGCCATTGCCTGGGTATTCCGACCCTGCTGCTGCAACAGCCCGACTAGAACACGCAGTGCTTGGCGTAGGCGGCCGTATCGTCACCGGTCCACTCACCCTTGGGCGTATCTGACATATTTTCGCACCATGCCCTGGAGCCGATGGCGGTGCCATCGATCAGGCAATTGGTCGTGTAAGTCGCGAGGTCCGAGGCGCTCCACTCGGTTTTGGACTGTTCTTTCTTTGCGGCACACCATTTCTCGCTGCCCGGTTCAGCGCTGCAGGCGCCGAGCAGGAACATAGCGGCTATCACTGGAAATACCTTCATAGATCCCCCGGCCAGATGCACTTATTCGCCCGCCAATTATGGCAGCGCCGGGAGACTGAATCAATTTTACGGCGGGGTGCCGGGGGAGTCAGTTTCCGGTGCTGAGTGAAATACTGTAGATGCCGGCCTCACGTGAGGAGTCGACCACGGCGGCCAGCACGTCAACGGTGGATTTATTGTGGGCCTTGATGACGACCGAGGCTTTCGGGTTGCCGGCTTTCAAGCGGCTGATGTTGGCCCGCACTGAGCGGGTATCGACCCGCCTGTCCCTGATCCAGATCTCATCGGAGGCGCTGATCCTGATGACAATATTCTGGGAGGGCTCGCTCGATTGCTCGCTGGTGGTTGCCTTGCGTTCCACCTCGATGGTGTTCTCCCGTACGAAGGATCCTGCGACGATAAAGAAAATAAGCATGATCATGACCACGTCCAGCATGGGGGTCAGGTCAATTGCCAGGGCACCATCGGCAGTTGGAACGCGCCCGCGTTTGCGTAACACACCGCGCTCGTCGACACCCGTGTGGTCGAACCACATTTCCATTGGACAGCTCCCGACGACCCGCAGCCGCCTTCTACCCTTCTGGAATCAATCTCATTCCTTGCCCAGATCGTAGACTATTGGGGGAGCGAAACAATTCGAGATTGTGCGAACATTGATCACAATCAAGTCCCGCAGGCACCAGCGCACAAGCACCTGTGCCTGCGGGCTTCGCGCGGGAATTATTTTTTTAACTGCATCCTGATGGATTTTTCTGTGGCCTTGCCATAGGGCGGCAACAGGCCACTGAGTTTACCAACATCAATCCTGGTCTGGCGGTAAATGGACTTGGCGTGGCTGAAGGTGCGGAACCCTTCGATGCCGTGGTAGCTGCCCATCCCACTGGGGCCGACACCGCCGAAGGGCAAGTCCTCCTGGCCGACATGCATGACGACATCATTGATACACATGCCACCCGATGTGGTGCGGGTCTCGAGCATTGTTTGCTCCGCAGCGTCTTCGCCGAAGTAGTAGGCCGCCAGGGGGCGGGGCCGTGCGTTGATGTAGTCGATGGTCTCGGAAAATTCACGATAGGTGCGAATGGGTAGCAGTGGGCCGAATATTTCTTCCTGCAGCAGTTTAAGGTCCTCGGGTGGCTCCGGGACCAGGGTGGGCGGTATCTTGTAAGTGCCCTGTTGCTGGCTGAAATCCTCTCCCGCCGGGTTGATGGCAATGGTTTTCACGCCGCGTTCTTCAGCTTCCGCCAGGTAGCCGGTCAGCCGCTGGTAGTGGCGTTCATTCACGACAGAGGTGTATTGTGCGTTATCCAGCAGTTTTGGATACATTTTCGCCACAACTTTCTGCGCGGTGGCGATAACGTCGTGCAGCCTTTCCTCGGGCACCAGCAGGTAATCCGGTGCCAGGCAGATCTGGCCGGCGTTCATGGTCTTGCCCAGCATGATGCGACCAAGGCTCTTTTCGATATCCGCAGTGCGGGAAATGACGACGGGTGATTTGCCCCCCAGTTCAAGGGTGACCGGCACCAGGTTGCGCGCCGCCGCCGCCATGATATGGCGCGCCACCGAGGTCGCACCGGTGAATAACAGGTGATCCAGCGGCAGGTTGGAGAAGGCCTGCCCCACCTCGGGGCCACCAGTGAACAACACCACTTCTTTCGGGTCGTACACATCCCTGATCATGGCATCGAGTACCCCCGAGGTGGCGGGCGTGAACTCGGAGGGCTTGATCATCACCCTGTTGCCCGCGGCAAGCGCGCCCGACAGGGGCGCGAACACCATGGAAACAGGGAAGTTCCACGGGGCGATGATGCCGACCACTCCCAGCGGCTGGTACTCGATGCGCGAGCGTCCCCCCAGCAGGTTCAACGGGAACGCCGTCGGGCGCTTTGCACCTTTCATCCATTTGCGCAGGTGTTTTTTGGCGTGCTTCATCGGGGCGATAGAGGCCCCGATGTCGGTTAGCAGGGTGATTTCCCTGGGCCGACAGCTGAAATCCGTGTGCACTGCCTCGGCCAACTTGTCCGCATAGCGCAGCAGGGCATCGATACCACGATCGAGGCGGTCGATGCGCGCCGCGGCACTCACCACTCCTTCCTGCAGGAAATCGGCCCGCTGGGCTTCCAGCATGGCCAGCATGTTTGATTCGGCGTTGTTCAGGTCGGGCGCGGTTGCAACTGAGGTCATGGACTGTTTTCTCTTGTTCGTGGCGATCAGATTTACCCGTGGACGCCGGAGTATAGTCCCGTGCGGGCATAATGATAACCACTTGTTACGCGCCCGGATGAAGGCTGGCCTGCCCTGGACAAGGGCTTGGCAATTCGAGGGGGAGCTGCTAATAATTCCCTATGACTGAATATTCCGCCAGCGCTGACCCCCGTACGCCGTCACCTCCCTACGGGTATTCCCGAGAGTGTACCCATTCCCGGGAGGAGCAGATCCACATCGTGGCCGAGTTTCATGCCCATAAAATCAGGCCCAGCCGGATTGCTTACCGGGTGGGTATTGATATCGCGTTTATCGAGGAGCTGATCGCCGGCGAGGTCGAGCGGGAGCGTTTTCCGCGCCTCGTGGCGCATTATCGCAAACAGCGCTACCAGCAGCGGATGAGCGATACGAGTGCGCGCCGGGGGGCGAGCCGTTACGAGCTGGAGCAGCGGATAGAGCGGGAATTCCGGCAGGAGACCGATCTCTAGCCGGTAACAGGCGGTGCCACCGGGCTATGTCTTCGATGTATGCCGCTCAATCATTCCTTCACACCACTGCTCGCGTCTTTCCAGTTCGGCTATCTGGAGCTCCAGTTGGGTGTTGCCGCCAAGACCAGCCTCCTTAAGGGCTGAACGTGCGCCCTTGAGCTCATCCCGGATACCCTCGAGGTTCAGCTTCAGTTCTTCGAGACTTGCCGCTTCAACCGCCTTGTCGAAAATTTTCTCCTCGGGCGCCAGGCTCACGGTGTCCGTCTTGCCCCGGCGATCTCGCATCACGGGCACGGCGGGCACAACTTTCTGTTCGGGATCGAGTTGTCGCTGGTTGATGAATTTCGGAGAAACGATTTCTATATCGTTGCCATGCATCTGCTCCAGCACGGTTTTACGGAGGTTGGAGCGGGCGCTGAGCAGGTTTTCGGATGACGGCAAAAAGCCGCACACGCGATAGGCCACGGCGTGATCGAGCAGCTCATGCACAAGCACGAAAGGCTCTTCCAGGCCGGCGGCCAGTGCCGCGCGCTGCATCAACTCTTCGACCCGGGTGTAAGCGATATCATAACCCAGAGACACCTCGGCAAAGATGATGGTCCCCTCCCGGTACAGGACATTGACAGGGCTGTTGATCAACAGCAGGTTGGGTAATGTGGTCAGGTCCCGCCACTCGGTCTGGATCTGGGTATTGACCAGGGTGCGCTTGATTACGCGGCCAAACTGGTCATTCACACGGATGTAGTCCCCCGGGCGGAACGGCTGGGTCGCCTGCAGCATCACACCCGCCATGGCGTTGGAGACAAAGGTGGTGGACGACAGGGCGATCACCGCGGTCAACACCACCCCCAGCAGGCTCAGCACCTGGCCCCGGGTTTGTTCGCTGATGGGCAACATGATGATCAGCGCGATAATGACGGCCGATACGTTGATCCAGTTGAGCAGGGGGTAGAGCAGGCCCGAGGCGCCGTCCTGGCTGCGCTTTACAAACCAGTTGATCACCCAGGCCAGCGCCACACCCGTTATGACTATCGAGGCCAGTGGCCATAGCATGGTAAAGCTTTGCTGAAATGATTCCATCGGCTGTTTCCGGTCCCGGGGATTGCGCGTGAGGTACAGGATAGCAGCTCGCGTCACTCCCGCTAATAGCCCCGTGGGTCAACGCACATTGGCTTTGCCGGCGCTTCGGGTTACCTTACCGCTTCCCCGGTTTATTTCACAGAAACTATCGGGCCTGGCAGGCCCTGCTGGAGCGACGCCAATGAACACCCTGAAACGCTGGCACGAGGTGATCGAACAGGGCAATCCCGAGCCGCTGGATGACATCCTCGCTGAGGATTGCGTCTTTTTTTCCCCGGTTGTACATACACCGCAGCGGGGCAAGGCGCTTACCACGCTTTACCTTACCGGCGCGATGCAGGTGCTGAACAAGGATTTCCACTACGTAAAGGAAGTCGTGACTCCGGCCCACGCGGTGTTGGAGTTTACCTGTGATATCGACGGGATTACGGTCAACGGGGTAGACATAATCAGCTTCGACAAAGAGGGAAAGATCAATGAATTCAAGGTGATGGTACGCCCCCTGAAAGCGATCAACCTGCTGCATGCCAGGATGCGTGAAATGCTGGAGCGCTTGTCCGGGTGAGCCCCGCCGACGCGGGGAGGGGTTATCCGTAATGACAGTGGAGGGAGTTTCCCATGAGAGCAATCTGGCGATTGGCACCGCGCTTGTTGGCAGTATCAGTGGTACTGGGTCTGGCGGCCTGTGGCGGCGAGCACCAGGCGGAAACGGCGGGCGATTCTGCTGATATGGCGCGGGTAGAGGGCGCTGTCGTATACCGGGAGCGGATGCTGCTGCCCCCGGGCGCCGGGCTGGAGATCGAGTTGCAGGATATCTCCAGGGCCGATGCCGGCGCCACCGTACTGGCGTCCGTGCTGTTGTCTGCGGAGGGCGCCCCACCCTACGGTTTCGCTATCGACTATGACCCGGCGAGGATCGACCCGCGCATGCGTTACGCGCTGCGCGCGACAATTTATTCCGGCGACGAATTGCTATTCACATCCACCGACTATATTGATCCGTTCCAGGGCAATCCGGTGGAGATCCTGGTGCAGCGGGTTCCCGAGGCTGTACGGCGGGCCGGCCCGGCCCTGGAGGACGGTGTCTGGGTCCTGCATACCCTGGCGGGCGAGCTGGCCTCTGCCGGCGCGGGCGGCAAACCCGTGGATTTGCAGTTCGACGGCGCTGAGCGGCGCGCCGCGGGTTTCTCCGGCTGTAACCGCTATACCGGAGGCTACGCGCGCGAGGGCATGGCCGAGCAGGGCAGCCCGCTCAGCTTCGGTCCCATGGCGGGGACGAGAATGGCCTGCGCAGAGGGCGGCGAGCTGGAGCAGAATTACCTGCGCCTGCTGGGTGTCGTCAACGCATTCACCCTTGAGGGGGATACCCTGACGCTGTTGGCGGGCCCGGAGGTTGTGGCTACGTTCAAATCCGCCCGGTAGGTCGTTTCCGGGTATTAGTGCGGCCGGACAGAACCGCCGTTTCCCTGTATAATCCCCGGCCGCGCTCAGTTTGGGCGCCCCGCTCACCGCTCAAGGTACCTGAATGTCCACTCCAGATGGGATTGCCAGTTTTGCCGAACTGGATCTGCCCGCGACCCTGCAAAAAGCCCTGGCGGAGGTCGGCTATGAAACGCCCACCGCTATCCAGGCACGGATTATCCCCCACATGCTCGAAGGCGCCGACGTACTGGGCCAGGCCCAGACCGGCACCGGTAAGACCGCAGCCTTCGCGTTGCCTATCCTTGCGCGGCTCGATCTCAGGCAAAAGCTGCCCCAGGTACTGGTCCTCGCACCCACGCGGGAATTGGCAATCCAGGTAGCCGAGGCCTTCCAGAAATATGCGCGCCACCTGCCGGGTTTTCACGTGCTGCCGATTTACGGCGGCTCGGACATGCGCGGCCAGTTGCGACAACTGGAGCGCGGCGTACATGTAGTGGTCGGCACCCCTGGCCGTGTCATGGACCATATGCGACGTGGCTCGCTGAACCTCTCCAGGCTGCAGACACTGGTGCTCGATGAGGCCGATGAGATGCTCCGTATGGGATTCATAGACGATGTCGAGTGGATCCTGGAACAGACACCGGATCAGCGACAGATCGCCCTGTTCTCCGCCACCATGCCCGACGCGATCCGCCGGATTGCCAAGCGCCACCTCACGGACCCGCGGGAAATCTCTATCGAGGTGAAGAGCGTCATCAGTGCGGCCATCCGCCAGCGGGTGTGGATGATGGCGGGGGTGCACAAGCTCGATGCCCTGACCCGTATCCTCGAGGTGGAGGACTTCGACGGGATGATTATTTTTGTGCGCACCCGCATTCTCACCACCGAACTGGCTGACAAACTGGCGGCGCGCGGCTATTCCGCCACCGCCCTCAACGGTGATATTCCGCAGAAGCAACGGGAGCAGACCATCGAGCGGCTGAAAAGCGGGGAGCTGGATATCCTGGTGGCCACCGATGTCGCGGCGCGCGGCCTCGATGTGGGCCGCATCAGCCACGTCATCAATTACGATATTCCCTACGATGTTGAAGCCTATGTGCACCGCATCGGCCGCACGGGTCGCGCCGGCAAAACCGGCGAGACCATTCTGTTCGCCGCCAATCGCGAGCGGCGCTTATTGCGGGCCATCGAGAAGGCCACCGGCGAAACCATCGCCCCCATGACCTTGCCGACCGCCGAACAGGTGACAGACAAACGCATCGGCAAATTCAAGCAGCGTATCACCGAGACGCTGGATACCGCCGAACTGAAGGCTTTTCGGAAAATGGTGGAGGACTACCAGCACGAATACGGTGTGCCGGTGATAGAAATAGCCGCCGCCCTGGGGGCGCTGGCGCAGGGCTCAAAACCGTTGGTGGCCAAAGCGGATGCAGCGGGCTCCCACAAGACGCGCGAGCGTCCCGCCGCGGCTGCCGGGACCGACCAGCGCCGCACGCCTCCCCGCAAACCTGACCGGGAGCCCTTGCCGGGTCGCGACATCGCACCGGGGAAAAAAGCCGATCGCGTATTGCCGGGCACCACCGATGGCAAAGCGCCGCACAAGCCCAGCCCTGAAGCTACACCGGAGCTCGGCCAGCCGCCGCCGTCAAGACCTGACCTCGGCGCGCCGCTGCGGGCCGGGCGATCACGCCAGCGCGAAGCGGCGACGGATACCGGCATGGAGCACTACCGCATTGAAGTGGGCCTCCAGCATGGGGTGAAGCCGGGCAACATTGTCGGGGCGATCGCCAATGAGGCTGAAATCGAAAGCGAGTACATCGGCCGTATCGAGATATTTGACGATTACAGCACGGTGCAATTGCCCGAGGGCATGCCCAGGGAAATCTTCAAGCACCTGAAAAATGTGTGGGTCAGCGGCCAGCGGCTGCAGATCTCCAGGCTGGATCAGCGCGGCCCGGTGTCCTCGCCGAAACCGGTTCGTGCAAAACCGCGCACCGCGGCGCCCGGCGGCGGCAAAGCAGCCGGGAAAAAAGGACCGCCACACCGCAAGCCGAAGTGATGGCGGCGCCGCCAACGTCAGCCCCGACTGCTGCCGGCGAATCTCGCTGATATGCCTGTGCTGTTCGGGGTGGTGCTGCTCGACCTGATTGGCTTCGGCATCGTCATTCCTATCCTGCCCTTTCTGTCGCCCCAATTGGGGGCCGACAAGTTGGATGTCGCCTATATTATCGTCGCCTACGCGGTTGGGGCCGGGCTGTGCGCCCCTTACTGGGGGCGCCTGTCGGATCGTATCGGGCGCAAACCGGTCATCATGATCTGCCTCGCAGGCGCGGCTGTTTCCTACCTGATGCTGGGTTTCGCCTCCTCGCTGTGGATGGTTTACGTCGCCCGCGCCTTCGCCGGATTGATGGCCGGTAACGTGGGCGTGGCCTCTGTCATGATGGCGGATATCACGCGGCCGGAATATCGCGCAAAGGGAATGGGCATGATTGGTGCGGCGTTTGGCCTCGGCCTGGTGCTGGGCCCCATGCTCGGTGGCCTGCTGTCCGCCGCGCGACCCGGATTCGCCCTTCCCTGCACGGTGGCCGGCATGATGTCGGTACTGGCTATAGCTGCCGCGGCGGTCTTCCTGCGGGAATCTTTGCCCGCTGAAAAACGCGCCGCCACGAGGCTGCAGCAGCATGGCACTCGAGCCGAATCGACCTACAATATGCTGCGCGAGGGCGGCAATCGTTTGCTGCTTTTGCAATTTTGCCTGCACAATCTCTGTGTCAGTTCGCTCACCTACCTGTTCCCCCTGTGGGCTGGCGACACCCTGGGCTGGGGACCCCACCAGGTGGGCATCGTGTTCGGTATCCAGGGTGCAATCATGGTAGTGGTGCAGGGCGGCCTGATGGGCTTTTTGGTGCGGTCCCTGGGCGAGTTGCAACTGTTGCGGCTCGCCGTCACGGCGCTGGTGATCGGGCTGTGTATGGGCGTCTTCGCCGACACGATGCCCTATATGGTGGGATCCATATTCGTGGCCATGACGGGGGCAACCCTGTGCATGCCGCTGTTGAATGCCGTGCTCAGCCATCGCTCACCGGTCGCTGTCCGCGGCCGGATGCTTGGCGTCTCCGGTGCGGCGGCCTCCTGGGGCAGGGTCGCGGGGCCCATGATCGCGGGCTTTAACCTCGCCTTATTCGGTTATCATGGCGCGTGGCTGGGCTGTGTGCTGGCCTCGCTTTTTTATATGGCCTGGTGTTATCACGAGTACGCCCGCCACCCCGGGGGCAAGCAGCGGGATGAGGCGCCTGGTTAAACCGGGCTGCGTGGCGATTTCGACGTGGGGACGCCAGCAGCTATACCACCGGCGAGTGCATTGTGGTTGACGGCGGTATGACAATCCAGCATCGGATTGCCAAAGGCGAGCGCGTGGCGCTACAGTGGCAAAAAATCCGGGGGCTTACCTTATGGAACGAGCACAGATACACCCTCAACTGCTTGCCGATTGCCACTACCTGGGCAGCCTCGCGGCGTCAGAGCTGCTGCTCAACCGCAATGCGGCCCTGCCGTGGTTTATCCTGGTACCTGATACCCGGATCAACGATATCCTGGATCTGCCGGAACACCATCGCGACGTGGTACTGGCGGACTGCGCAGCCGTATCGGCCTTTATCAAACAGGTACTGGGCTTTGCCAAGGTCAACTTTGCCGGGCTCGGTAACGTGGTACCGCAGCTGCACCTGCATGTCATCGGCCGCCGCGAGGGCGACCCCTGCTGGCCGCAACCGATCTGGGGTAATTTGCCAGCGGGTGAAGTGTACGAACAGCTGCAATTGCTTGGCTGGCAGGCCGATCTCAGTAAGATGATCGACCTTGTGCCGGTAGAGTTGGCGGTCTGATCCGGGGGCGCGGGCAATGACCAGGAAAGTGTTCGTGACGCACCGGTTGCCCGGTCGGGGTATTCAGGAGTTGGCAGCCCACTGCGACCTGAATGTCTGGATGGGTCCCGGGCTTTTACCCGCCGCACAGCTGCGCGATGAACTGGCGGGATGCCATGGCGTGGTCTGCCTGCTGACCGACCGCATCGACCAGGACCTGCTAGATGCCGCGCCGGACCTGCGGTTTGTTTCCAGTATGTCCGTTGGCGTCGACCATATTGACGTGCCGGCGATGTCCGCCCGGGGCATCGCGGTGGGTCATACGCCGGGTGTGCTGGTGGACACCACGGCCGACACTGCATTCGCCCTCCTGCTGGCGGCGGCGAGGCGCGTAGCGGAAGCGGACCGCTTCGTGCGCGACGGCAACTGGACCGCCGCCAACGCCTGGTCGCCGGAATTCTTTACCGGCAAGGATGTGAGTGGCGCGACTCTCGGGATTGTCGGTCTCGGGGCAATAGGCCAGGCAGTGGCGCGGCGGGCGACGGGCTTCGGCATGGAGGTCCTGGCCTGGAGTCGCACACCAAGGCGGGTGACCGGTATAGAAATGGTAGGCCTGGAGGAACTGCTGTTGCGCAGTGACTTTGTCAGTGTGCACGTAGCCCTGGCACCCCAGACTCGCAATTTACTCGATGTCGACAGAATCGGGTTGATGAAGCCAGGTGCAGTGCTGGTCAATACTGCCCGCGGCGGCATCGTTGATGAAAACGCCCTGGCCGCCGCGCTGCTTAACGGCAACTTGTCTGCCGCCGGCATCGATGTCTTCGCCAGCGAACCGGTGTCGCCAGACAATCCCTTGCTGGCCTTGCCGAACGTCGTGGCCACACCGCATATCGGCAGCGCGACCACACTGACCCGCGCACGTATGGCGGATATGGCGGCGGCGAACGCGATCGCCGCACTCAAGGGGCAACCCATGCCCTGCTGCGTGAATCCGCAAGTCTATCGGTGAAGCAGGCCCCGGCGGGGCATGCCGTCATTTCGCCTCGGGGAGTGTCTCCAGCGCGTCTTCCACGCCCTGGCGCACGCTGGTTCGCATTTCCTTTATATTCACCTTGTTCACGTCCTCGACGATCTTGGTGATGATAACGTGCCACACTTCCTTCTTACTGGTAGTGTCATTGAACTGCAGGGCAATATTGCTGGTTTCCTTGACACCTCCCAGGGCATAGGCGTTGTCGACCACGGCCTGGTTGATCTGCCTGCTGGGGTTGACTGAGGGGTAGGGCGTGAGATTCGAGGCCTCGGCGCTGCGTTCACCCATGCGCAGGCCGCTGGCGAAGAAATAGTCCACGCTGAACTGCGCGCGCTCCTTATCCAGGATGTAACCCTTTTTGCGCAGGTCGGCATCCACGGCGCTGCGCAGTATGGGGTCCATGATGTACATCGGATCCTGGGAATTGGCCACGTTGGGCAGGGGGTCGCTGCGCCACTCGTAATACGTGTAGTTGCCGGCGGCAAAGGTATCGATCGGTGCGGGCCGGACTTCAATTCCGCTGCATGCGGCCACCGCGAGCGTCAGCAGCAGGGTTGCCAGTATCGTGATGAAGCGCATGGTATTCCTCGTTGTCGGTTGGGCGGGGCGCGCCTCATCTGCTCGGGCTGCCGGCACCTCATGGTAGCAGTCTCTGCGGGGGCCAGCTACTGGCCAGCACAACCCACTGGCTGCCTGAACGGCGCCGCCGCGCGAGCTATTCCGCTTTATTCGGATGAAATACCGGGTTCGCTTTGGTAGGATCGGATTCATAACTATAAGTTATTTCTGGGGGTAAGATGATTTCTCGCAAGTTGATACGCACTGACCTGAACCTGCTGGTCGCGTTGCAAATCCTGCTGGAGGAGCGCAATGTAACGCGGGCTGCCGAGCGTTTGTCGGTTTCGCAGCCGGCGCTGAGCAAAACCCTGCAGAAACTGCGCGACTCGTTCGAGGACGAACTTTTTACCCGCACCGCCCATGGGCTGGTGCCCACACCGCGAGCAGAAGACCTGGCGAAGGCGTTGCCGTCGTTGCTCGAGAAGGTCGAGCAGGTGCTGGGCAATGAGGGCTTCGATCCGGAAACCTTCACCGGCTGCTTCAAGCTGCTATTGCCGCCGATATTGAGCGAAGCCCTGCTGCCGGGGCTGATGGCCGACCTGGCCGTGGTCGCGCCCGGGGTGCAGATAGCCACCGCCGAGGTGGCGCCAAATTACCAGGAGCAACTGAAAAAAGGCGAGGCCGATTTTGCTGCTTTCGTCGCCCTGGATACGGAGAGGGATATCCTTGCCGAACCGATCGCAACAATTGCCCCGCGCTGCTATATGCGCCTGGACCATCCACTGGTGCAAAAGGACATGTCGCTGCAGGATTTCCTGGCGTACCCGCACCTGCGTCTGTATCTCCCGGGCCTCACCCGGGAGAACACCAGCATGGTGGATGATGTGCTGGGGCAGTACGGGGTGCATCGGACGATCTCGCTGGAAACCACCCAGTTTGCCGCGGCGGTGGGTGTGCTGTGCCGCACCGACTCCCTGCTGGTAGCCAACGCGGGTTTCGAAGCGGGGGGGCTGTACCGGGAGCGTATCACCGGCCACGATATGCCGGCGGAACTGCAGCGCATGATACGCAATTCGCACAGCGGCAATCGCGGCAAGATGTCACTCATGCGCCACACCCGGACCTCCCGCAGTACACCGCATCAATGGATGCGCACCCTGCTTATGAAACACCTGACCATTCCTGGAGAGACGGTGGAGCAGCCATTGCCCGCCGCGGTCGCGACTATTTCCTGACCGAATTGCGGTAGGCGCGGGGTGACATACCGACGGTCTTGCTGAAGAGCCGGGAAAAATACAGCGGGTCGTCGTAACCCAGGGCGGAGGCGACGCCTTTCACGCCGAGGCCTCCACTGTCCAGCAGGTGGCAGGCATATTCCATTTTCATATTGAGGAAATGCTTGATCGGTGAGTAGCCGGTCAGGGCTTTGTACTTGTTGGAAAAGTGGTACTTGGACAGGTTTGCGGCGGCCGCCAGGGTGTCCAGGTCGAGTTGATGCGACACATGTTCCAGCATAAAACTCTGCACAGCGGCGAGATTGAAACTGTGCTGGCTGGTGGCCCGCGCATGGCGCATCTCCAGCGCCAGCTGGGTCAGCAGGTGGCGCAGCTGATTGGACGCATTGATTATGGCGCGGGTGTTGTAGCCGGTGCGGTGCACTTCCATCATGCCGCGAAACAGGGCGGTCAACTGCGGCGATATCCCAGCCCGGGTCACCGGATTGCCGCCCTCGCGGTAGCCGAGGTACTGGTTAAACACCGCGGTACTGCCACCCTGGTAATGCACCCAGTAGATGGTCCAGGGCTGTTCGGTGTCGGCGTGATACTGGTGCGCCACGCCCTGGGGCAGCAGCAGTACATCGCCCGCACCGACCCGGCCGGACCACTCCCGGGTGCTGGCATGGCCCAGTCCGTCCACGCAATAAATCAACAGGTTGTCATCGTGGCGCCGGCGCTCGTTGCGGTGGGCAAGGGCCAGCGGATAGTAGCCCATGGCCGCCGGATAGCACTCGCGTGTCAGGGGGTGCCTGGCCAGTTTGTTGAGCATAAAGCCGGGTGTGAGGAAGCGAATGCCATCTGCCGGCAGCGGCCACTTGGAGGGTGCGCTCATGTCCTGGACCTGCGGGGGAGTTGCCCACTTATCAGTTTAAAACAGCAATATTGTCCATAATATGCGCAATTTACTCCCTTTGAACAGCGCCGTCGGCGAGTTAAGCTGGTGCGCAGTTTTTGACCAGATGAGCTGAAGCGGTGCACGTCGTGCCAGCGCGTGCGTTTGTTGACGAGACAGGAGCAGATAAAGATGGAACAGAGCCGGGAAGAAGTGTCAGCGCGGGACGAGATCGAAGCCATGATGGCGCGCGCGCGCGCGGCCCAGGAGCAGATTGCCGATTATACCCAGGAACAGGTCGACGAGTTGATCACGGCCATGGTCTGGTCTGTGGCGCGGGAGGACGTATCGGAAAAAATCGCCCAGTTCACCGTTGATGAAACCCAGCTGGGTAATTACGCGGGGAAATACCTCAAGATCCATCGCAAGACCCGGGCTACCCTGGTGGACATCATCAACGACAGGTCAGTGGGCGTGATCGAGGAGGACCCGGTGCGCAATATTATCAAGATCGCCAAGCCGGTGGGCGTCATCGGCGCCCTGTCGCCCTCCACCAACCCGGAGGCGACGCCGGTCATCAAGGCGATTTCCGCGGTCAAGGGGCGCAACGCCATCATCATCGCTCCTCACCCCCGCGCCAAGCTCACCAACAAGATGATCTGTGACTATATGCGTGAGGCCATCGTGGCCATGGGCGCTCCGGCAGACCTGGTGCAGAGCATCGACGTGCCCTCCCTGGACAAGACCAACGAACTGATGCGCCAGTGCGACCGCATTCTGGCCACCGGTGGCGAGGCTATGGTCAGTGCCGCCTACTCGTCGGGCACGCCTGCCCTGGGTGTGGGCGTCGGCAACGCGGTGATTACCGTGGACGACACTGCGAACCTCGATGAGGCAGCCGAGAAGATCCGCACCTCCAAGGTCCTGGACCTGGCGGCCTCGTGTTCTTCGGATAATTCTGTGCTGGTATTCGAGTCCGTTTATGACGAAATGCTCGAGAAGCTCAAGCGTGAGGGTGGTTTTGTTATCGATGGCGAGAACAAGCAGAAATTGCAGTCCGTGTTGTGGGAAGACGGCCACCTGAACCCGAAAATAGTGGCCCAGCACGCCCTGACCATCACCGGCAAGGCGGGCATCGACCTGCCCGAGGGCAAGCAGTTCCTGATCGTGCCGGAAACCGGCGCCGGTCCGGACTACCCTTTCTCCGGCGAGAAACTGACCGTGACCATGGCCTTGTACAAGGTGAAGGATATCGACGAGGCGATCGAGCTGACCAACCGCATCCAGGCCTACCAGGGCCAGGGCCACAGCTGCGGCATCTATTCCTACAGCGATGAGAACATCATGAAGCTGGCCCTGGGTACCCGCACCTCCCGGGTCATGGTGAACCAGCCCCAGGCGGCTTCCAACAGCGGCAACCTGTGGAATGGTATGCGCCAGACCTTCTCCCTGGGCTGCGGTTCCTGGGGCGGCAACAGCATCAACCACAACATCACCTGGCGCGACCTGATCAACGAAACCTGGGTCTCCAAGCCGCTGGCTGTCACCAAGGTGTTGCCGCCTGACGAGGAGCTGTTCGGCAAGGTGATGGGCCGGTTTTAGCCTGACACCGGGAGCTGCGCATGGATTTTTCCCTCAGTGACGAACAGCGGGCCTATGTGGAGAGCGCCCGGGCGTTTGCCCGGGGCGCCATGGCGCCCAATGCGGCCCGCTGGGATGAGGCGGCGATTTTCCCTACCGACGTGCTGCGCCAGGCGGGCGAGCTGGGCTTCATGGGCATGTATACACCCGAGGCAGCCGGCGGTTTGGGCATGGGCAGGCTCGATGCCAGCCTGATCGTGGAGGAACTGGCCAGGGGCTGCACTGCCACCGCCGCCTTCATCACCATCCACAACATGGCCACCAGCATGGTGGGTAAGTATTGCCGTGACGCCGTCATAGAACAGTGGTGCCCTGACCTGGTGACGGGCAACAGGCTCGCCTCGTACTGTTTGACCGAACCCGGTGCCGGCTCCGATGCCGCCGCCCTGCGCACTACCGCCGTACGCGACGGCGACGACTACCTGGTCAGCGGCAGCAAGGTGTTCATCTCGGGCGCCGGCGCCACCGATGTGCTGGTGGTAATGCTGCGCACCGGCGGACCGGGTCCAAAGGGGATATCGGCGCTGCTGATACCGGCCGATGCAGAGGGTATATCCTACGGCAAGAAAGAGGACAAGATGGGCTGGAATGCCCAGCCGACCCGGATGATCAGCTTCGACAATGTGCGGGTGCCGGTGGCCAACCGGCTGGGTGAGGAGGGCCAGGGTTTCGCGATCGCCATGGAGGGACTCGATGGCGGCAGGATCAATATCGCCACCTGCAGCGTGGGCACGGCCCAGCAGGCGCTGGAGGAGGCCGCGGCCTACGTGCAGGAGCGTCGGCAGTTCGATACCGCCATCGCCGATTTCCAGGCCACCCAGTTCAAGCTCGCTGACATGCTGACGGAGCTGGTGGCGGCGCGCCAGATGGTACGGCTCGCTGCCAGCAAGCTGGATAACAGGGACTCCCAGGCGTCGACCTACTGTGCCATGGCCAAGCGCTTTGCCACGGACGTGGGTTTTACTGTCTGCAACGATGCCCTGCAGTTGTTCGGTGGCTACGGCTACATAAAGGAGTACCCGATGGAGCGACACGTGCGCGACACCCGGGTGCACCAGATACTCGAAGGTACCAATGAAATCATGCGGGTGATTATATCCCGCCGAATGTTAATGGAAGGCGCGTTGGAGGTTATCAAGTGAGTTTGAGTATTTCGGAGAAACTGAAAGTGGAATTGCGCGGCCATACGGCCGTGCTGACTATCGACAATCCCGGCGCCAATACCTGGGATGTCGAGAGCCTGCCGGCGCTGAAGGATCTGGTGGGGAAGCTCAATGACGACAGATCCATTTATGCGCTGGTCATTACCGGTGCCGGGGAAAAGTTCTTTTCCGCCGGTGCAGACCTGAAACTTTTCGCCGATGGCGACCCTGCCACCGCCCGCGCGATGGCGGAGTATTTTGGTGAGGCGTTCGAGGCGCTGGCGGATTTTCGCGGCGTCTCCATCGCCGCGGTCAACGGTTTTGCAATGGGTGGCGGGCTTGAGGTCGCCATGGCCTGCGATATCCGCATCGCCGAGGAACAGGCCCAGATGGCTTTGCCCGAAGCGGGTGTCGGCCTGCTGCCCTGCGCCGGCGGCACCCAACGCCTGTCCTGGCTGGTAGGTGAGGGCTGGGCCAAGCGCATGATCCTGTGTGGCGAGCGCGTCAATGCCGCCACTGCCGAGCGCATTGGCCTGGTGGAAGAGGTGGTCGGCAGGGGCGAGGCGCTGGAGCGCGCCATAGCGCTGGCTGAGCAGGCCGCGAAACAGAGTCCGATCTCGGTTGCGTTCTGTAAGCGCCTGGTACACACCGGTCGGGACACGGTGATTGCCAGTGGTCTGGAGGGCGAGCGCGACCTGTTTGTCGAATTGTTCTCCACTACGGACCAGCGCGAGGGCGTCAACGCCTTCCTGGAAAAGCGCAAACCCGAGTGGAAAAACAGCTGAGGGGTATAGCCATGTCCGTTGTACCCATCCAATTTGAGGAGTTGGTTGCCGGCGCGGGTAAGCTGGGCCGGGTGACTCTCGACGTGGCAGCCACGCTCAATTCACTCACCCTGGATATGGTTGACCAACTGCAGGCCAGGCTGGAGCAGTGGCGCAATGATCCGGGCATCGCCGCTATCTTCCTGGAGGGTGCCGGCGAGAAAGCGTTCTGTGCCGGCGGTGATGTGCAGGCCCTGTACGACAGTGTACAGGCGACTCCGGGCGGACCCTGCGATTACGCGGAGAAATTCTTCCTGCGGGAATACCGCCTGGATTACACCCTGCATACCTACCCCAAGCCCATCATCTGCTGGGGCCACGGCATCGTCATGGGCGGCGGCCTCGGTGTTATGGCCGGCTGCTCCCATCGGGTAGTGACGGAGAAAACCCGCATCGCCATGCCCGAGGTGGGCATTGCCCTGTTCCCCGATGTGGGCGGCAGCTGGTTCCTCAACCACATGCCCGGCAAGACCGGGCAGTTCCTGGCGCTGACCGGCGCGTCGATTAACGCTGCCGATGCGATCTACACGGGTATCGCCGACCGCTTCATATCCAGTGAGCGCAGGGAAGACGTGTTCGAATCCCTGCTCAGGCAAAAATGGCAGGTGGAGCCGGCGGCCAATCACGCCCTGGTCCGCCATACGCTGCGGGCGTTCGCGGAGCAGAGCGTGAGCCAGTGCCCGGGCGGGCAGGTGGAGCCTCACCTGGGTTCCATTGCCACCCTGTGCGACGGCGACGACGTGCACGAGATCATCGACAATATCCTCTCGCAGCAAACCCAGGATCCCTGGCTGTCCGCCGCCCGCAAGGGCATGGCCCAGGGATCGCCGCTGGCGGCGTTGGTGGCCTTTCGCCAGCTCAGTGAAACCCGGCTTGCCTCCCTGCGGGAGGTGTTCCTGGCGGAGTTGGTGCTGGCGACCAATATCATGCGCTACCCGGAGTTCGCGGAGGGCGTGCGCGCCCTGCTGATCGATAAGGACCGCAAGCCCGCCTGGCGCTATGCATCCACGCGGGAAGTGCCGCAGGATGTGCTGAATTCCTTTTTCAAGGCGCCGTGGGACCGACATCCCCTGGCGGATCTGTAACGACTAAAACGGGGTACGAAGTCATGGCAAAGGTTGCGTTTATCGGGCTCGGCAACATGGGTGGGCCCATGGCCACCAACCTGGTCAAGGCCGGGCATACGGTTACGGTTTTTGATCTGTCCGAGTCTGCCTGCGAGCAGTTGCGGGCGTCAGGGGCGAATGTCGCGGCCTCCGCAGCGGAGGCGGCAACAGGCGCGGACTATGTGATCTCCATGCTGCCCGCGGGCAAACATGTTGCCGCTACCTACCTGGGCGAGGGTGGCCTGCTGGCACGCCTGGATGCCAACACCACGGTACTTGACTGCAGCACGATCGACGCCGCTACTGCGCGCCAGGTGGGTGAGGCTGCGGCGGCGCTGGGCATAGGCTTTATGGACAGCCCGGTGTCCGGCGGGGTCGCGGCGGCCGCGGCAGGTACCCTGGCTTTCATGTGTGGTGGCAGCGCCCAGACGTTTGAGAAAGCCCGGCAGATCCTCGCGGACATGGGCAAGAATATTTTCCACGCCGGGCCCGCCGGGGCCGGCCAGGTCGCCAAGGGCTGTAATAATATGCTGCTGGCGATACACATGATCGGCACCTGTGAAGCGCTCGAGATGGGCGTGCGCAACGGCCTGGACCCCAAGGTCCTGTCGGACATCATGCTCGCCAGTTCCGGCCGCAACTGGTCGCTGGAAGTCTACAACCCCTACCCGGGTGTCATGGAAAAAGCCCCGGCGAGCAATGGCTACAAGCCGGGTTTCATGGTGGACCTGATGGTAAAGGACCTGGGCCTGGCGCTGGAGATTGCGCGGCAGTGTGACTTCGATAACCCCATGGGGCAGCTGGCGCAGGAGCTTTACAGCCAGCATCAGCAGGCGGGTAATGGCCAGATGGATTTCTCTGGTATTCTGCAGAAGCTGCAGGGCTGACGGCCCCCCATCCTGCGCGTTATCGGTGACTCCGGTGCCGGTATCGTCAGCAGGGTCATGGGACTTTTTCCATTTCCTGTTCGCGCAGCTGCATGGTGTCCTCGAGTTTGCCCTCGACGCCCTGTGCTTTGTCCAGTGCGTTTTTGTAACCTTCCGGGATTACCCCTTCCGGTTTTTCCTCCTGGGCGCAACCACTGAGCAGTAAAACTGTAACGATGACCGGCATGGCCGATTTCAGGCTGTTCATAGGATTCCTCTCCAGCGATGTACTAGCGGTACCATTGTCGCTGGTGTCAGTGCGCGTGGCCACTCCCAACATGGCCTTTTAGCAGCAAGCAATCTACAGTAGATTTCATCTATCACCCGGGAGGAAGAAGCCGTGTCGTTTGTTACCGTCGAAAAACCACGACCCCATGTCTGCCTGATCACCCTGAACCGGCCCGAGCGCATGAATGCCATGGCCTTTGACGTCATGGTGCCGTTCAAGGAAGCGCTGGAGGAAGTGAGCTTCGATAACGATACCCGGGTGGTGGTGGTCACCGGTGCGGGAGCCGGGTTCTGCGCAGGGGCTGACCTTGAAGACCCGGGTTGGCTGGATATCTTCAATGGCCTTACGGTACCCGGTATTGCCCGACGTGCGATGAAAATACTCGATGACGTGATCAAGGCCATTCGCGACATGCACCAGCCGGTGATCGGGGCTATCAACGGCCCGGCGATCGGTGGCGGCTTCTGCCTGGCCATGGCTACCGATATTCGTATCGCCTCTGAAAACGCCTACTTTCGCCCGGCTGGCATCAACAATGGCCTCACCTCCGCGGAGTTGGGGCTGAGTTACCTGCTACCCCGGGCCATCGGCAGCAGTCGTGCTTTTGAGATCATGCTCACCGGCCGGGATGTGCAGGCGCAGGAGGCGCAGTCTATTGGCCTGGTATCGAAGGTGGTAAGCCCGGCTGCGCTGCTGGAGGCGTGCTATGGCGTAGCGCAGCGCATTGCGGGCTTCAGCCAACTGGGCGTTGAACTGAGCAAGCAGATGTTGTGGGCTGGCATGGATGCAGGCAGCCTGCACAGCCACATGAACCATGAGGGCCACGCCCAGCTGTTCCTGCGCATGACAACCCGCAACTTTGAGGAAGCCATCACGGCGCGCAAGGAGGGACGCGCGCCCCACTTCAGGGATTAAGCGCTTCCAACAGTCCACGCAAAAGCGGCGTATCCCGGCTCTGCCAGGCCCAGACCGCAACCGGCAGCAGGGTGGGCACTATCAAAACGCTCAGCTGGTAGCTGATACCGATGAGGCCGGGCCCCGGCACGGGGACCCCGGGTTGGTCGAGAAAGATCGTGCCGAAGCCTGCCATCAAATCCTTCAAGCAGATGCTGATCAGTCCGAGCAGGATGAAGGGATAAATTGCCAACAGTCCCCAGAAAAAATTGGCCAGGTAGTCCTTCTTTTCGGTGGCGAAATGCAGCGCGGCATAAAACGGGATTGAATAGGAAACAATGCGTGTGTTCGCTTTGAATCCCAGGCCGGCATCGGTGACATCGGTCGGCACCAACTGACCGTTGATTTCGTCGAGCCGGGTCATCAGCATCGCATCGGCGCCCTGTTGGTAGACGACGTTGACGATGTCCGGAAACCAGTTGGAAAGAATGAGATTCGCCAGGCCGATTACCGGGGTGACCAGCGCCGCGCTGAGAAAACTCCACAGGGCGAAGCAGGGAATCAACAGCACGAACACAAATAGCAGGAACTGCCGCAGGTGATGGCGTTCAGGCAGCGGCATGTCGGCTCGCACCGGGCTGGCGGGACAGGTAGCGAAGGAACACGATGAACACCACCAGTACATCGAGCATGATGAGCGCTGGCCACAGGTAGAGGTGAACCCAGGTAAAGACTTCGAGGTTCCAGTTGCCCAGGTAAAACAGGCTGATGATGCGCAGGATGTTCATGAACTGAACTGCCAGTAGGCCCACCGCTATGGCGGCCCCCCGGGCACGCCACGAGGCGGGATAAGCCAGTATGGCCGCAATCAGCACGATACTGGCCTCCACGCCATTGCAGCCCGCCTCGATGGACACCGCGAAGCCGCCGGGCGTGAATTGCAACACTTTGCCGTAGGACAGTACCGAATCGTCAAAGGGCTGGATAATCGCCGCACTGATTGACGCGAGCACTGCGGTAAAGGGTTCGATCACTTCCCGTTGTACGCCTGTCTGCATTTCCAGGGTGAACAGGCAGACCAGTACGAGCAGGAAGATCACTACAAACCGCGTCACCAGGCCAGGCTCCGGACAGACTGCTTTTGGCAACAAACTACTGGCGCACATACCGCATCGTCGACCATTGCAGGCCGGTCCGCCCACCCCGGCAGTGCGCCGCTGCCAGTAGATGTTGTCATTTGTCGACAGCCTCGCCGGAGATCAGGCGAAAATCGATGCCGGTCAGGCGGTCGTAATCCCAGGCGCTCAGGGTGAAGAAGAGAGGATACTCGCTGCTGTGAATGTAGTGCCGGTCCTCCCTGCGGAACAACTCAAGGGTGGCTTCCCCTGCCAGGCTTTCCACGTTGAGCACCAGGTCCGCTTCGGCTTCCGCCAGGTCTCGCTGGTCGTCTTCCGAGGCCAGGCCGTCAATCTGCAGGTTGCGCAGCGTGGCCAACAAAGCCTGCAATTCACGCTCATCCGGCGCTCCGCCAGTGCCCGAGTGCCATTTTTCACCGTCCCTTCGCAGGCTATAACTGTCGGCGGTGATACCCAGCGGTGCACGGATCTGCAGCAGTTTGCGATCCAGCCACGGGCCGCTGTTGCCGGGCGCGTCATGCGCACTGAAGGTAATGCTGTAGACAGCATTCTGGGATTCGTTGCGAGCGTACACCTTGCGAAAGCCCGGTGATGTGCCCAACAGGAATGTCCCCAGCACCTCCCCGTCGCCGAGCAGGCGAATGCGTCTTCTATAGTGGTAACTCGCCACCCGGAAGCGTTGTCGCGCGGCCACCGAGTCGGCCACTGGCCAGCTGTTGGCGCCGCCGGTAATCGCCGCCAGCAGTGCGTCGACCATCTGGGCATCGGCGGGCAGGTTTTCCAGCTCCGGCAGCAACCAGCGCTCACCGACCCTGCGCAGCGCGGTTTCGTTATCGAATTCATCACCGACGTAAATTTCGTCGACTTCATTCGGGGCAAGCGGGGCCATCGGCTCAAGCCGGGCCCTGCTCGCATCCTGCGCCGGCCAGTGCGTTACCAGCACGAGCGCACACTGGATTACGAGGATCAGCAGCAGGCTGGCAATGCCGCGGTTCACAGTCCCAACCTGGCGGCATAGCGCCGCCTGCGCAACAGTTTTCGCAGCCAGTGAATGAAGGCGAGAGAGCCCAGCCACAGCAGGGCCATGCCGTAATTCAGGTATTCGATGATAGCCTGTGCCTGCCGCTCCATCGGGGGCAGCGTGCGGTTAAAGTGGGCGCGCGAGCGTATTCTGAGCAACTCGTCGTCCTGCAGCGCCCAGTCGAGGGTATTGAGCAACAGCTCGATGGGTCCCAGGTACTGGGTGCCACTCGCCATGACCTGGCCATTAAGTACCTGGTCGTCCATAAAGTCATTGGAGCTGTAAAGGACTATACGGGCAGACTCCGGTGAGCGCTGCAACAGGCTGCCGGTAAATGAATCCGCTGCTTGCGCCGCGGCCTCGTCATTCCGCTCCGGCTGTGGCCGGTCGCTGAAGAAGGAATTCAGGCGCCCCTGTATCATCACGCCCAGCGTCTGCGGTCCGGCTGGCGTTTCACCCGCGCTGGTCTCGGCGGCGGTATTGCTGCCCGGCATTATATTCACGCTGGTACTCAACCAGGACTGTGGCGAACTGCGCAGCAGCGTGGTCAACTGCTGTCCGTCCTGTCGGGCCACGGTGATCGGCGACGGCCAGGCCATGGTCAATTGCGGGAGGTTGGACGTAATGGGATGATCGCGGGCAAGTCCGTCGGCCCGCAGATCGATGAAGTACGGGTAGTCTAGCAATTTTACATCGCGGAATTCGTAGCCGCCGGCTTCACGCAAAACCGGAGCGGGAAAGGCGGAATTCTGCTTATCGAGCACCAGTGAGTCTTCCACGGTGAGACCGTGATGGGCCAGCCACGGCTGTAATCCGCTGTCCCAATCCTGCAGGCGCAGCTCGCCGTCGGCCAGTTCAGTGGAATACGGGGAGCTGGCGATGATCACCGTGCCGCCGCGCATCAGGAACTGGTCAATCGCAAATACTGAGAGTTCGTCGAGCCGGTGCGGCGCTATTACCGCGAGGATATCCGCGTCCGGCGCCACCGCGCCGTCCGCCAGGTCCTCGAGCCTGATACTGTAGTCCCGGGTAATGGCTTCCTCGAGCGTGTTGAAGGTCGGCCCGCCAATGTTGAACCGCGCCATCTGTTCGTTGACCGGAGGCACAGCCAGGGCCACCGTGCGGGTAAAGCCCGTGGCAAATCGCTTGAGCCCCGAATCCAGCGCGGTGCGGAAATTGGCGGGATCATAGTCACCTGTGGGCAGCTGCACCACCTGGTGCGAGTCGGCGAGGGTAAGGTAGAAGTAAAACTTCTTGTCCTGGTCGAGCGCGGTGACCATAGGCCGGAAGCCCCATTCGTCGGCGATTTGCCGCGCCACAGTGCCGCCGCGAGCCTCTGGCTCGAGGAACCTGGCACTGAACTTGCCCCCCGACCTGGCAACGATGTCCGCCAATTGTGCCTTGAGCGAGTTTTTGTAACCCAGCAAAACCTCCGGTAACCATTGGTCGGCAGAGACATAGCCGATGAACTCGACTGGCTGGTCGATGCGCTCGAACAGGCCACCCCCCATCTGGTAATTGTAGATCACATTTTTTATCGCCCGGGTGATGTCGTATTCCGGATTGCGCAACAGAACGTCCGCCGTGGCGTTGGCGGTGGTTCGCACTTCGATCAGGTCGTTATATCCCAGCACCTGGTGCTCGCTGCCGTACTGCACCAGGATATTGAAATAGGAGTTCACCAGCGTCGCCTGGTAGCGATCCGCTACCTGGAAGGGTGTGGCCCTGATACCGAAACGTTCATTGGCCTCCTGTTCCTGTTCCGGGTTTTCCGCCGGGTCTATGAATTCGATACGGACCCTGCCTTCTCCCGCGACTGCATATTCCCGCAGCAGGTCCTGTAATTGTGGCACCAACGGGGCGAGCAACGGATGGGTCTTGGCGCTGAAATACGCCCGGATAACCAGCGGTTCCTGCAGCCGGTCCAGGAATTGGTGGGTTGGCTCCGATATCGTATACAGGCTGCCCTCGGTCAGGTCCAGCCGGAGTCTGTCGATGGGGGCAAGCCAGACATTGGTCAGCAGCAGGTTGACCAGCAACAGGCCGATACCCGCGCGCCACAGATTGTGCCGCGATGACCAGAACGTCCCTGACCAGCGCAGCCTCTCCAGGGAGTAGACATTCAGGGCGAGAAAGGCGATGGTCAGGCTGAGGTAGTAGCACAGGTCGCGCAGGTCCAGGACACCGCGGGTAATACTGTCGAAGCGCGCGCCACTGCCGACCAGCCGCAGGGTGTCGGCCACCCGGATGTCAAAAAAGTCGGTGAGGGTACTGCTGCCGGCCAGGTAGAGCAGTCCGCATAAGGCCACGGTGCCGATCAGGCTGACGATGGGATTATCGGTGCGGGCGGAGATGAACAATCCCACGCTGAGGTAGGTCGCACCCAGCAGGCAGGTTGCCGTATAGCCGGCCGCTACCGGCCCCCAGTCCAGATCCGCCATCAGCGCTACCGTGACGGGCAGTGGCAGCGTGGTGACCAGCGCGAGTAACAGCAGGCTGAAGCAGGCGCGGAATTTACCCAGCACAAAGCGCCACAGCCCGGCGGGCTGGGTGAGAATATGTTCGATGGTGCCGGTTCTGCGCTCCTCGCTCCACATCCGCATGGTGAGTGCGCCGCACAGGAAAATGAGCAGCACCGGCATCCATTCAAACAGTGGCCGGATATCGGCGATGTTGCGGGCGAAGAAAGACTCAACCCAGAAAAAGATGAAAAAAGTGATCGCCGTGAACGAGGCGAGGAACAGCCATGCCACCGGGGAGGCGAAAAACAGCAGCACTTCCTTTTGTGCGACCCGGCCCGCGATGTGGTTACGCGTCATCGCTGTTTACCTCGTGAAACACCGCTTCGAGCCCCCTGACCACGGGCTGCAACTGGTACAGCCGGGCACCGGCTTTCACGACGCACTGGGCGATATTGTTGGCGGCGGTATCCATATCGGCGTTGTCGTGCAGGGTCAGGGTATAGCGCGCGCGGCTGCCCCCCCCTTCCGCCTGTTGTTGCAGCGTCGCCACCTGGGGCATGCGCTTGAGGTATGTGGTAAGAGACTCGTTTGTGCTATCGGCGCGAAGCAGCAGTGTCCGGCTCTGGCGCAGGCTGTCGAGTCGGGCATCCAGCGCCAGTTTGCCATGGCGCAGCACCAGCACCCGATCACAGATAGCGTCCACCTCCTGCATGATATGGGTGGACAGGATCACCGTGGCCTGCCGTGCCAATCGCGAAATCAGGCGCCGCATGTGTTCGGTCTGCTGCGGGTCCAGGCCATTGGTGGGTTCGTCGAGGATCAGCAGGCGCGGTTTCCCCAGGATAGCCTGGGCTACACCCACCCGCTGCCTGAGGCCGCGTGACAAAGTCGCCACCGGATCGAGCGCGCGTTTGCCCAGGTCGGTGGCGACAATGGCCTGGCGCACCGCCTGGAATCGCTGTCCCCGCGCAATGCCCTTGAGCGTAGCGGCATACTCCAGGTAGTCGGCAACCATCATATCCGGGTATACCGGGAGGTTTTCCGGCAGGTAGCCCAGTTCCCGCTGTACGCTCCGGGCGTTGTCGGCCAGTGCCAGCCCGCCGATGCTGATGGTGCCGGAGCACGGCTCCAGGTAGCCGCAGAGCATGCGCATTATCGTGGTTTTGCCAGCCCCGTTATGGCCCAGCAAACCCACGATCTCGTTGCTGCCAATGCGGAATGACACATCATCGACAGCCGCTGTTTTGCCGTAGTGGCGAGTTAGTGATTGCACTTCAATCATACAGCCAGGGGCGCCTGTTTCAGCTTGGTCGATATAGTGGGTTTGAGCGGGGCTGCCATTGTAGCTTGCGGCGTCGCTGGATCAGGGTGTGAATAGTAACTTAATAATGAATGCTATGAGTACCAGGTTGAGTACCAGTCGGATCAGTTTCTCGCCGCTGGTCACGGTAAAATGCGCGCCGAGGTAGCCTCCGATGGAATTGCCCAGCGCCAGCGCAAGCCCCACCAGCCACAGGATTTCCACCCGGGTGACAAAAACGGCAAGGGCCACGGTGGTGTAGACCGCGATGATAAACACCTTGTGCATATTGGTTCGCACCAGGTCCAGGCCCATGGCGCGGTTGAGCACCGGCATGATCAGGAAGCCCACACCGATCTGGATAAAGCCACCCCAGAAGCCCACGGCCACCATCAGCAAATGCCCCCGGAGCAGCTGTGTGCGGGTCGGCCGGTAGTCGCCCGGGCGCTCCGCTGCGCCCTTGTCCAGGTGCATGACCAGCATTACCCCGAGCATCACCAGGGCCAGGATGCGGTTGAACCAGACGCCGTCGAGTCCGGTACCCAGCAGGGCGCCAGCCACCGCCCCCGGGACTGCGCAGGCGGCCAGGCTGAGGCTCAGCCTGAAATCACTGAAGCCCCGGCGGAAAAATGCGGTGATGGCACTCAGGTTCTGGGCCAGGATAGCAATGCGATTGGTGCCGTTTGCCACCGGTCCCGGCAGGCCCATGAAAACCAGCACTGGCACGCTCAGCAGCGAGCCGCCCCCGGCCATGACATTGAGGAAGCCCGCGACGACACCTACCGCTGCGAGCATCGCCGCCTGCCAAAACCCGAATTCGGCCATCAGTCCTCTGTCCATGCCTCGCGCATGGTGACGAACTCTTCCGCGGCTGTCGGGTGGATGCCTATGGTGGTATCGAACACGGCCTTGGTTGCGCCAGCTCGCAGGGCGATGGCGATTCCCTGCATGATCTCGCCCGCGTCGGGTCCCATCATATGCACCCCGACCACCCGATCACTGGCCTTGTCGACGATCAGTTTCATAAAGGTCTGCTCGTCCCGGCCGCTGATAGTGTGCTTCATCGGTTTGAAGGTCGACTTGAACAGGCGAATGTGGCCAAACCTGGCGCGGGCCTGCTCCTCAGTGAAACCCACTGTGCCGATATTGGGCTGGCAGAACACCGCGCTGGGAACGAAATCGTAATCGACGACATTTTCCAGTTCGCCGAACTGGCGGCGGGCGAAGGACATACCTTCGGCCAGCGCTACCGGCGTCAGTTCCATGCCGCCGGTGACATCGCCCAGGGCGAAAATACTGGGTTCTGCGGTGCGGTATTCCGCGTCTACGACGACGGTACCGAATTCATTGACCTCAACGTTCACGTTTTCCAGGCCCAGTCCTTCGAGGTTCGCCTTGCGGCCGGTGGCGTACAGTACGGCGTCGGCTTCGATGGTAGTGCCGTCGGTCAGTTGCAGCTCGAGCCTGCCGGCGCCCCGGGTGATGGCTTCGACATTGACCTCAAAGCGCAGGTCCACCCCGGTCTTGGCAATCTCGCGGGCGGCATGGGCACGGATATCCGCATCGAAGCCCCGCAGGAACAATGGGCCGCGGTACAACTGGGTAACGCGGGAGCCGAGGCCATTGAAAATACCGGCGAACTCCACGGCGATGTAGCCGCCGCCGACGATGACCAGCCGCTGCGGGAACTGCTCCAGGTCGAAGATCTCATTGGAACTCAATGTCAGTTCGCTGCCGGGGAACGGCGGGATATGGGGCCAGCCACCGGTGGCTATCAGGATTTTTCCAGCGCTGAATCGACGCTCGCCAACCGCCACCGTGTGAGCGTCAAGGATACGGCCGCGACCGTCGATTACGTCGGCCTTCGCACCCTCCAGCAGTCGATTGTAGATGCCGTTCAGGCGGGAAATTTCCTTCTTCTTGTTATCGCGAAGGGTGGCCCAGTGGAAAGCCGGTTTTTCGCTGTCCCAGCCGTAGTTACGCGCGTCGCTGAAGGATTTGGAGAACTCCGAGGCATAGACGTACAGCTTTTTCGGCACACAACCCACATTGACACAAGTGCCCCCCATGTAACGGTCTTCGGCTATCGCCACTTTTGCGCCAAAGCCGGCTGCCATGCGCGCTGCCCTCACGCCGCCGGAACCGGCGCCTATTACAAACAGGTCGTAGTCGTAGTTATCCACAGTGTGCTCCAGGTGCTGGTGAGGGTGGCCAAGTCTAACAGCCTCGCTGCCAGGACTGAATGCACCGGGCGCAACTTGGCGCACGAACCGCCGCAGTGCGCGGGCCAGCAGCCCGGTTTGTCGACTGTGCCAATTCCTATATCATGGGCGCCCGGAAAATCCGTTTCCGCCCCGTATTCGCGGGGCCCAGACAGAGGTGGAGTCAATGACAGCAAGGAAATACCTGATGGGGCTCTGCCTCGGCGCGATCGCGGTTCTTGGGTGCGCCGCCGGGAGCCTGGCCGAAGAGGCCGCGGCAGTCCAGGATCAGATCGTACTCAAGAGCGGCTCGAAAATTCTGGGCACAGTCACCGGCAGCAGGGATGGCGTGGTCACCATCGACACGGATTTTGCCGGCACACTCAATATTGACCTGGACAAGATAGCGTCGCTGCAGACCGGTAATCCGGTTGTTATCCAACTTGCAGACCAGACGGTAATTCCCGAGCAGCCGCTGCGTATTCAGGATGAAGTACTGGTGATTGATACCGCGACCAGCCCCGAGCAGGCCTATGCCCTGAGCGAATTGCTATTGGTCAACCCTGAGCCGTGGGAACTGGGCCAGGGTTACAAGTGGACCGGGCTGGCGAGTCTCGCAGTGTCGGCGCAACGGGGCAATACCGATACCGACGAGCTGGATTCAACGATCGAAAGCGTCTGGCGCAGCAAGCAGGACCGCTACACCCTGCGCTATACCACCGAGAACGACAAGACCAATGGCGATACCACCGTCGAAAAGTGGTACGGCCAGGGCAAATACGACTACTTCTTTGACGGCCCACTCTACGGCGGCATCCAGGCATCGGCTGAGCACGACAAGTTCACCGATCTGGACCTGCGCTACCTGGTCGGCCCCTATATCGGCCGCCAGTTCTATGAGAAGCCGATCTTTACCCTCTCCGGTGAACTGGGCGCATCCTATGTGAACGAGGATTTTGTCGAAGCCCAGGATGACGATTACGCGGCCGGCAACTGGGCGATTAACGCGTCGAGTAATTACCTGGGCGGCGACTCCCGGCTCTATTTTGACCACCGGGGGATACTCAGCCTGGAAGACACCGCCGATTACATTCTGTATACGACCTTCGGCCTGGCCTTTCCGCTCTTGTGGAGCCTGGAGGCTGCAGCCGAAGTTCAGCTGGATTATGATGCCGGCGCAGTTGAAGGTGTGGACAAGCTGGACCAGACTTATCGGTTCCGCGTCGGTTACACCTGGTAAGTGTCTGAAGGGGCCGGGGACACCAGCGGCCCCGCCTGTCGGCGTTTCGATCGCCTGACAGCGGCGGCGAGCAGGCTCAATAGCGGGCCGGTGTCCGCCAGCGACAGGCAGGCGTCGGTTATGCTCTGCCCATAGGTCAGTGCCCGCCCGCCCTGGACGGGCTGGCTGCCTGCTACCAGGTGGCTTTCGAGCATGACGCCGCGGATCGCCTCCTGCCCCAGCTCGATTTGCTCGCACAGGCAGGAGATGACCTCCGCCTGGCGCAGGTAGTCCTTCTCGCTGTTGCCGTGACTGCAATCGACGATGAGGGAGGCCGGTAAATCCCGGGCGGCGAGCGCCACGGCGGCCTCCCGCACCTGCCGTGCGCCGTAATTGGGCCCGGTCTGGGAACCGCCTCGCAGCACAAGGTAGCCGTGCGGATTGCCGGTCGACTGCAGGATTGCCGGGGTCCCCTCCTTGGTCAGGGAGGGGAACCAGTGACTGTACCTGGCCGAGCGAATGGCGTCGATGGCGACCCCGATCTGGCCGTTGGTGCCATTCTTGAAACCCACCGGCATCGACAGCCCTGATGCCAACTCGCGATGCACCTGGCTTTCGACGGTGCGGGCACCGATTGCGCCGAAGCTGACGAGGTCGGCATAGTACTGGCCGAAGGTGGTGTCGAGGAACTCGCTCGCGGCCGGCAGCCCCATGCCGTTTACATCCAGCAACAGCTTGCGGGCCAGGTGAAGTCCCCTGTTGATGTGGAAACTGTTGTCCAGGTCGGGGTCGTTGATCAGCCCTTTCCAGCCCACTACGGTGCGGGGTTTCTCAAAATACACCCGCAATACGGGGAAGATGGCGTCTCGCAGGGGCTCGCACAGAGCCTGGAACTGGCGGGCGAAATCGAGCAGGGCGGCCGGGTCATGTACCGAACAGGGTCCGACAATCGCCAGGACCCTGGGATCTTTATTGGCCAGGATATTCTCGATAGTGCGGCGGGCATCGGCAATGCCTTCGGCCAGGGAGTCGGGCAGTGGCAGCTCGTCTGCGAGCACCCACGGCGTGATCAGTGGCCGGGCATTGCCGATCCGCACATCATCGGTAGACCTGCTCATCAGGCCCGTGGCCTAGGCGCGTTCACCGCGTATCAGGCTGCGGAACCAGTCGGCCAGGGTTTCGTGCTTGTAGTCTGTGAATTCGCCGGCATCCATGAACATGCCGTGCTCCGGGCAGGTCTCGTACCAGATGTGAACCTGGTTGGGATCCGAGGTTTTAACCATATCTTTTCCGCAGCGCGGACAGGCGATATCCTCAACATCGTCCCAGTTCTTGCCCTCCTTTGGGTCACCGGTATCCAGGGCGTCCCCCATCCATTTTTTCTTGAGCAGGTCAGCTTCGCCACTGTCGAACCAGAGGCCGTGACAATTGGTGCATCTGTCAATGACAACGTCGCCACCGTAGGTGACCTCGGTCATGCCATGCCCGCACTTAGGGCACTCGATGCTGTGTATATCCGGGTTGTATTCCATCCAGCGTACTCCGTCGATATCAGTGAAGCCGTGTTATTGTGGCCCGCAATTGGGGGGTAGCGAAATGATTCTAGCCGAATGCCGGGGGAATTTCCCTCCCGGCGGGGGCTTGAATAGTAATTATTGTTACCGGCCGCGTTCAGCTAGGTTTAATCTACGGCCTTACCATACCCGATTCGAACCTGGTTTGGTGGCAGTACGCCCCGCCGGCACTATAGAGGAATGATCATGAGACTGACCCGGATTCTCCTGCCCCTGCTGCTGTTGGCGGCGATAACCGCAGTACGTGCGGAGGACAATCCGGCGCGGGGCGGTGAGCTGTATGTGACCTGTGCGGCTTGCCATGGCGCCCAGGGCGAGGGAAACAGGAGCCTCAACGCGCCGCGCCTGACCCACCTCGCCCCCGTCTATATCGTCGCCCAGTTGCAGAAATTCAAGCAGGGGACTCGCGGCGGCAGCGATGCGAGTGAAAGTGCCCGGCAAATGGCCGGAATTGCCGCAACCCTGGCGGATGACCAGGCCATGTATGACACCGCGGCCTATATAGCCAACCTTGGCGGCGAGGTCTCGGCCGTCACGGTGGAAGCCGATACCCAGATCGGTGCGGGCTATTACCGTCAGTATTGCTCCGCCTGCCACGGCCCGGCTGCCGAGGGTAACCTGGCCCTGCACTCCCCGCGATTGGCGGGTGCGGACGACTGGTACCTGTTGTCACAGTTACAGGCATTTCGCGGTGGGGTTCGCGGCAGCCAGGCCGGGGACAAAACCGGCAAGCAGATGCGGGCCATGGCCGGGGTATTGCCCGATGATGAGGCGGTAGCCTCCGTCGTTGCCTATATTCGCAGTCTTGCACAGTAGCCGGCCATGAACCCCCTGTACCGGCATTCCGGCAACACCCTCCATGCACTGTTGCTCGTGCTCGGGCTGGCACTGTCCATGCCCTCGCTGTCCCGGGCGACGGATATCGTATTGAACGAGAACTGCCCGCCGGGCTTTGAGCTCGACGCTGGACAGTGCAGGTTGCGCACCCTTTACCAGATGTACGCCTCCCTGGAAGATGCCGGCGTTGGCGGACTCAAGACGGGTTTGCCACCTCACCGCGACGGGTTTACCCCGCAACAGATCGATCTTGGGCGCTACCTGTTTTTTGATCCCGTGCTGTCTGTGGACGGCACCGTGTCCTGCGCCAGCTGCCATGATCCCGACCGCGGTTTTGCCGACGGCCGCGGCCGCAGCGTGGGTGTCGGCGGCGAGCCCGTGCGGCGATCCGCGCCAAGTCTGTGGAATGTGGCATTCCTGCAGCGGTTTTTCTGGGATGCGCGGGCCGGCAGTCTTGAAGAGCAAATGCAGGGGCCGCTGTACGATGAACATGAAATGGCGACGAGTCCGGAGCAACTGGTACGCACCCTGAACGGCATCCCACTTTACCGGGAGCTGTTCAGGCAGGCCTGGCCGCAGGACTTCCAGGCGGACGGTGCGCAGATACAGCTCAACCAGGTTTACGCGGCGATAGCCGCGTTCCAGTTGTCCCTTATCTCCCTGAACAGTCGCTACGACCAGTACGCGCACGGCTATGCGGATGCACTGACGGAACCCGAAAAGGAGGGGATGAATATCTTCCGTTCCTTCGTCGCCCGCTGTGCGGAATGTCATACCCCGCCGCTGTTCACCAATCAGCAGGTCGCTGTGATAGGCACCCCGGATCCCGAGGGCATGCCCTTTGATCCCGGCGCGGCGGTGCCGCTGAACGAGCCGACCCTGCGCGGTGGGTTCAAAGTGCCTTCGCTGCGCAATATCGCCCTGACGGCCCCCTATATGCACTCGGGTCGGTTTGCGACGCTGCGCGAGGCCGCCGCCTTTTATACCGGGGGGCGTGGCCACGCCGTTCCCCCGGGAGAAGACCTGAAGATTCACTGGCATATCTGGGAGCCAAAACTCAGTGATGAAGAGCTGGACAGGCTGGTGGATTTTCTCCAGACGCTGACAGATGAGAGCTTTAAACCCGTTGAGCCGCCCGAGTTGCCCTCGGGCATTCAGCCGGTTCACAATGCAATCGCCCGGGAGGGCACTACCCCCGACAATGGAGTATCCAATCATGAGTAAAATCACAATAATAATAGGCGCGGCAGTCTTGCTGGCGGGCGGCTATTACCTGGGCAAGTCCGGCCAGCAGCCTGCTACTGTCATCAAGCTGGACAGTGAACCCAAGGCCGCGTTCACGTCCAGCGGTGCCGAGGAGGTGGCCTCAGCTTCAGCGAGCGTCGTGCGCAGCCTGGTGACACCGTCCAGCGGCGAGCTGATCGTGGTCAGGGATGGCGAATCCATCCAGGACGCGGTAGCGGCTGCCAGCCCCGGCGCCGTGATCAAGGTCATGCCCGGCACCTATAAAGAGACGGTGTATATCGATAAGGACAATATCACTCTGTCAGGCGTTATCGAACAGGGCAGGTACCCGGTGCTCGAGGGCGAGGGTTTGCGCAACGACGCGGTGCTGTACTCCGGCAATGGCGTCACCGTGGAGAACCTTTACATTACCCATTACAAGGGTAACGGGGTAATGGGCCAGGCCGGCAATAACTTTATTATTCGCAACAACTATATAGTGGACACCGGTGTGTACGGCATCTTTCCACAGCTGGGCAAGAACGGCATCGTATCCCATAACATCGTGTCGGGTATTGAGGATGCGGCCATTTATGTAGGTATGTCAGACAACGTCGACGTGGTGTTCAACCAGGTATTTGATAGCGTCGCCGGCATTGAGATAGAGAATAGCCGGCACTCGCTTGTAGAAAGTAACTTCGTATACAACAACACCGGCGGGATCCTGGCGTTTATTACCCCTGGCCTGCCCATCAAGAGCTGTGGGGATGTGCTGATACGGAATAACTTCGTCGTCGATAATAATCACGAGAACTTTGCCATTCCGGGATCACTCGTTTCGAATATTCCCGCTGGAACCGGTGTGCTGGTCATGGCCTGCGATGACGTAGTGATCGAGGGCAATATCATTACCGGCAATAACTCGGTGGGAATCACCTTCACCGATTTTTCCCTCGCCGGCAATGCGGCGAACGATCCGGACTCTGAGCCCAACCCCAACCGTCCCAAAATCCTGAACAACATTATGCAGGACAATGGCAAGGACCCGGCGCCGGCCGTGCGCGCGGTATTGGCTGCCATGCTGGAAACTACCGGCCCCGACATCGTCGACACAGTCGGTATGGATGACGGCTGTATCCTGAACCCCGAGCGTTTTCGCACCATCGGGCTGGGCAAATATACCGAGTGTGAGTTTTCGACAACAGCCAATGTGGCCAGTTATACCTTGCCCGAGCCCGTGCCGGCTCGCTCGATGGAAGATGTCGACAAGGGCAAGCTTGCCTATTATGGCGTATGCGCCGGTTGCCATGCCTACAGCTCACGCATGATCGGGCCCCCCACCCAGATAATCCAGGCCCTGTATATGGATAACCCCGAGGGCATCGCTGAATATGCGGCAAATCCGGTGAAGAAGCGCGAGGACTATCCCAGTATGCCGCCGCAATCACATCTGGATGACGAAACCCGCCTTGCTGCAGCGAAGTTTATGTTGAAGGTCACCAAGTAATAATTTTTTACAGCCGCGGAGTTTTTTAAAGCCACCTTCGGGTGGCTTTCTTATTGGCAAGTACACCTGCGCTGCGTGCTGACGCCGCGTTGAATGAAGGACGATGCCACTTGTTTGGCACGGCGTGGTTGCCTGCGCGCTGTCATCAATTTGCTGATCTTCTGTCGATGAAGATAGCGAGCTGTGAAAAAATACCAATGCTGCGACTATACCGGCCGGGGCTCGCGAACTCGGTGTGGATGCAGACATTCACACGCCTTCGATAAAAAATATTTCGATGCCGTCGTCACTGAATTGCAGTTTTCTCTGGTTCGATGCCGGCAGCCTGTATTTTCCAGTGCGTGTTTCATGCTTAATTTTTAGGCTTTTTTTTAATGTATTTGAATTTAGCTTTATCGATCTGTGTAAGGCGAATCATGGCGCGCGAGAATTCGTAACAACGGGTAATGAAATTGAGCGGTGAAACATAGCGGTGTCGATGCACGCACGATGAGGAAAAATTTTTCGTGAACGGATGGCTTCGATCAAAAAATAACCGTTACATTTTTTTTATTTAGGCATACACTAGCGTTGCGGTACCTATCACCAATGGAGTGATTATAAAAATGTTGGAGAAGGAACTGGCCCAGGCAATCGAGATTGCTCAAAAGGCTCATAACAGAGTCGAGCAGTTGAGAAAGAAGTTGGTGGCTGAATCTGAAAAGTTGCACGCAAGAGCGAAACGCGAATTGAGTGTGGCCAGGAAAAGACGCAGCATTACCAATGCCCGGCTTGCAAAAGCAAGGGCAGCGCTGAAAGCCAGGACTACACCCGACAATCAGCAAAAAGTAGAAGTGTTAAAAAAGCAAGTTCAGGAGCTGACGCAGGCGATTGCTGAATTCAGCAAGGCTGCCTACGAAGCTGCTGAAAAATATGTCACTGTAAAAGGGGATACAACCATGGCAGCAACCAAGAAGAAAGCAGCACCTAAGAAGAAAGCCGTAGCCAAGAAGAAGGCACCGGCCAAAAAGAAAGCTGTAGCTAAAAAGGCACCGGCCAAGAAGAAGGCCGTAGCGAAGAAGAAAGCACCGGCCAAGAAGAAAGCCGTAGCCAAAAAGAAGGCGCCGGCCAAGAAGAAAGCCGTAGCCAAGAAGAAAGCGCCAGCCAAGAAAAAGGCTGCAGCGAAAAAGGCACCGGCCAAGAAGAAAGCCGTAGCCAAGAAGAAGGCACCGGCCAAGAAAAAAGCGCCAGCTAAAAAGAAAGCGGCAGCCAGGAAGAAAAAGTAGAAGATCGTAGAGCCAGGGTGACTTAAGGGAAGGCGTTCAGGCGCCCCGGGTGACCGGGGTGCCCGCGTTTACTTCCTGCCCGAAAGTAGCCTGGGCGACGCGAGCCTTGCTCTTGGTTCAACCTGGCCCATTCCGGGCCGGGTGGTTTGACCGTCTGCGCTTATTGACGGTATGGCTATCAGGTAGTCGACCGGGAAGTCGATATTATCCCGATCCGATTCCAGATCGATGACAATCGGTTGGTCTACTGTTAGCCAGGATCCGCATGCCTCGCCCGCGTCGCAGATCAGCAGGTCGTTATCTGCGTCGCTGCCGGCAAAGAGCTGGTAGTGCCCGCGTGGTACATCGGTGAACGCGAAGTCATAGCGGCCGTTCCTTGCCACCGCGCTTCCCTGGGCGACGGGTTCTTCCGTTTCCTGTTCATACAACAGTATGTAAACGACACCCACATCCGCCGCTACTCCAGTACCGACAGACATAATCACGCGTATGTCGAGCGTATTGATGTTCGATCGGGCGGTGATTTGTGCCGAGTACACGCCTGCGGAAAGGCCCGCCCGCTCCACCGCTACCCGGTAAACACCGAGCCCGTTGGTGTCCACATTCGACGGTTGGAGTTCCAGCCAGGGCGCGGTGGTGGAGACTGAGATGAGCGCCAACTCCCCTTTGCCGCCATTGCGCAGTTCCAGATCCAGGCTCTCTACATTACCGGAGAAATTCAAGCCGCTCGCAGACGCGCTCAGCAGTGGCTTGTCCGCAGGCGCGCTGCCGCCTGCTGTGAGTGCGGCGAGCACCGCCCTTTGTGCGTTGATAAGGCCGTGGCCATACTCGTTGTCCCGTCCCGGTGCGCCGAGGTCATCAGCGAGTTCGCCGCGTACCAGTAGCGCGTCTATGTCGGCGGGACTCAGTGCGGGATTTACGGATTTCATAAGCGCAATCACACCCGAGACGTGGGGTGCGGCCATCGATGTTCCAACCAGGAAGGTGTAGCCCGCTTCGCCGCCCGGGCCCAGCCCGCCGGTGCTGAGCACGCCGTCCGGGTAGCCGTCGCCGTTCTGGTCCACACCGTAATTGCCGCCGGGTGCCGCGATGTCGATTGAAGCCCCTGTATTGGAATAACTGGCGCGCTGGCGTTGGGCGTCCACCGCGGCAACTGATATCACCCCGTCATAAGCCGCGGGGTACGATGGCTGTGACGAGGCTTCGTTGCCGGCGGATGCGACAACGCTTATGCCCGCGGTTCGCACCTGCTGGTAAAGCGCCTGGCTGGATTGGCTGAACGGGGCGCCACCCAGACTCAGGTTGATGATGTCGGCAGCCCTGGCGGGCAAGGTCCCGGAATCGTTGGCCAGGCCGGCGGCATAGCGAACAGCCTGGTCGACATCGTAACTGGTACCTTCGCCGTTGGTACCCAGTACCCGCAGCGGCATGATGCGGGAATCGTAGGCAACGCCGGCCACACCCAGTCCATTATTGCCGGCGGCAGCGACGGTGCCGCTGACGTGGGTGCCGTGGAAGCTGTTGGTACCGGCGCCCCGGCTGTCGCCCGGATCCTCGGGATCGGGATCAATACCATCGCCGTCGCCGGCGCTCGATGGGCTGCGGACGAAATCATAGCCGTCGACCCATTGTCCGGACAGGTCGGGGTGGCGGGAGAGAATGCCGGTATCGATTACCGCAACAATGACCTGCGGACTTCCGGCCGTGGTGTCCCAGGCCGATGGCAGATCGATGAGCGGGTAGTGCCATTGAAGCTCATAACCGGGGTCGTTCGGCACAGCCTCTGCCCGGACCCGGTAGTTGGGTTCGGCATAGTCGATATCGGGGTCGTGTCTCAGGGCCTTGATCGCGAGCAGGGTTTCCAGTCGCGCCTGTAGCCGGGGGTCGTCGACTCGATCAAGTTTTTCCAGCGCCTTGCCGGTGCGCTCCCGGGTTTCAGTGCCGCCGGGCAGCCCGCGCCGCATCCCCATCAATCGCGCCCGCCCGGGGCCACCCGCCCGGGGCTCGAAACCCATACGGCGGAGGCGGCCGAGGGCGGGAACTGCATTGTCGGCTTCCGGGTCCGCCTCGTGGCGGTATTTCACCACGGATTGCCAGGGCACGATGTCATACGTTCGCACGCCCTGGCCGGTTGCGGCACCCTGGTCGCCGATGGCGAGAATATAATTGGTGGCGCCTTCGTATGCGAAGGCATTGACGATATAGGTACCGTCCGACGGTACGACCAGGCTTTCTATCTCGCCCGACTCGATAGAGAAGTCGAGCATCCTGCCCTGGGTATCAAACAGGTAGAGATCGGCATCGGCCTGCTGAAAATCTGCCACCAGCATGGTGATACTCTGGCCCGCCAGCAGGTCCACCCTGAAATAGTCATCGATATCGCCGTCGACCTGTGAGCGGCCGGGGGCGCCGCTGCCCGGCTGGTTTACATAGCCACCGAGGGTGATCGGGTTGGGAATGGGCTGGGCGGAGGCCACCGTGTTGTTTGCCCGGCTGGTGCCGGCAGGATCGTTGGTGTCGCCGTCCACGGCCTGGCTGGTCGATGCGGTTATGCTGCCGGCGATGCGGAAGAGCCCGGGGGGCGGTTCAATCGGCGGGGGAACGACAGGCGGCTCCGGGTTTGATGAACCGCCGCCGCCACCCCCGCCGCAGGCAGCGACGAGAAGCGGGACGGCAAGAACGGCCGCCAGTCGGAAAGAGCGCTTGTGCATGATGCAACCGGGACAGGACTGCTGCCAGAGCTGGCCGCCTACGATAACAGAGTTTTCCGGCGGTCTACATCTGCAGAATGATCTTGCCCATATGCTGCCCGCTCTGCATATAGTCCTGGGCCTGTTCGGCTTCTTCCAGGGTGAAGATGCGGTCCACCAACGGCTTGACGGCGCCACTTTCCAGGTGCGGGTACACCCGCTCGAGAATTTCACGCACCATCACGGCTTTCTGGGCGAAACTTTGCGCGCGCAACGTGGAGCCGGTCAGCACCAGGCGCTTCATAAGCAGTGGCCCGAAATTGACCTCGGCGCGGGCGCCGCGGATGAAGGCGATATACACAATGCGGCCTTCCGGTGCGGCGACATTGATATTCTTCTGGATAAAATCGCCGCCCGCAATATCCAGGATGACATTGATCCTGTCCTTCATGCCAAGGTCGCCAAGCACCTGCTCAAAGTCCTCGGCCTGGTAGTTGATGGCGCGGGTGGCGCCCAGCGCCTCAAGTGCCCGGCACTTCTCTTCGCTGCCGGCGGTAGTGTAGACCTCGGCTCCCATGGCCTTGCAGATGGCGATCCCGAGCGTGCCAATGCCGCTGGCGCCCCCGTGAATCAATACCCGCTCCCCGGTGCGCAACTGGCAGCGCTGGAACAGGTTGTGCCATACCGTCAGCAGGGCTTCGGGCAGGGCTGCCGCCTCGGCCATGCCCAGGCCGGCGGGGATGGGCAGGCACTGGCTCACCGGTGCCACCGTGTAATCCGCGTAGCCGCCGCCGTGAGTCAGGGCACATACCTTGTCACCCACATGCCAGTTATCCACGCCGGCCCCGGTGGCGATCACGACACCCGCCACCTCCAGCCCCATGATAGGCGAAGCGTCCTCCGGGGGCGGGTACAGGCCCTTGCGCTGGAGCAGGTCGGCGCGGTTGAGGCCGGCCGCGCTCACCTTGATCAACACCTCTCCCGGCCGGGGCGAGGGCGTTGGCCCGTGTTCGATGCGAATACTGCGGTCTTCCGGGTCGACGGCGACATAACGACGTTGGGCGGGCGGCGTGTCCATTGTTCCTCCTGGGGCGGTGTGGGTTGGGTGGTCGGGCGCGGGCGGCGGGTTTACGCGACTTCCCGGCAGATCAGCTGCTCAAACATGGCGCGCGCTTCGTCCAGATTGGCGAAAATCGGGTAGTCGCTGTTCATGGCCCAGCTGGTGGTAAGCATGTTCAGGGTGCCGACGACCATGGCGGCAAGAATCTCGGGCGAAAAATCCGTGCGCACATCGCCCATCTCCACCCCCGCGGTGATCAGGCGGGTAAAACTGGCGCTGGCGGAATTGCCTATCTCGCGTTGCTGTTCGGCATTCTCGGCGAAGATGGACGGTGCGATCAAGATCAATTGTCGGTCAATTTCGCTGAAAGTAGCGAAGTTGGAGGCGATATACTCGACCATGGCCTCCAGTCGTGCCCTGGTCGAGCGGTGGTTCGCCATCAGCAGCTCCAACATCGGCTGCGACTGGTTGTACAGGCGGGAGATCCCCAGGCCGCCCAGCAGGGCGTGTTTGTTGGCGTAATGGCCATAGAAAGTGCGTCGCGCCACGTCCGCTTCCACACAGATCTGCTCGATGCTCGTCTCCTCGATCCCCTGTTGCCTGAACAGCCTGTAGGCGGCGTCCTCAATGCGGGCGCGGATCTCGAGCTTGCGCTGTTCCCGGCGCCCCAGCGGCGCCGTAACGGTTTCCATGAATATCTCACCGGGGTGTTGCAATCGCGGAACCATTAAACTAGATTAGTATACATATGTGCAAGTTTGCTCGTCTGTGAGCTTTTTCACTGCAAGTGGGAAGGTAGAGGATGAGGGGCTTGCTCGTCCATTTCAACCGGCAATTGCCCCACATCAATTCGGAGTAGAGCATGTCAATCGTCGACGCGTGTGAATCCAGGACCAATGTTACGCCGGAGTTCCCTATGGGGTGGTTCTCCGTTGCCCGCAGCCATGAACTGCACGTGGGCGAAGTCAAACCGGTGGCGGCATTTGACCGGGAGCTGGTGCTGTACCGCACCCGCAGCGGCGCGCCGGTGCTGCAGGATGCGTTCTGCCCGCACCTGGGCGCCCACCTGGGCCACGGTGGTCGGGTGGTGGGCGAGTCGATTCGCTGTCCCTTCCACGGCTGGCGCTTCGGCGCCGAGGGCAAATGCGAGGAAATACCCTACTGCGAGGAAATACCAGAGCGCGCCCGCCTGCGCACCTGGCATACCGAGGAAAAGAATGGCGAGGTGTATGTCTGGTACCACCCCGAGAATACCGGGCCCCAATGGGAGCTGCCTGAGCTGCCCGAGCTGGGCGATCCCAACTGGACATCACCGCGTTACACGGAGTTCCTGGTGCCGGCCCACGTGCAGGATATTGCAGAGAATTCCTGCGATCCGGTGCATTTCCAGTATGTTCACCGCCAGCCGGATGTACCTCCTTCGGAGGTCACGGTAGAGGAAAATGGCCGTGTGCTGCACCTGCGGTCCGACGTCCGCAACGCACCCATACCCAGCCAGCTGCACGCGGCGGTGTTTAACCCCGGGTTTGCCTTAGTGCGCAACAGCTACGGGCCCGGCGCGGAGATGATCGTCTACAACAGCGCCCAGCCGATAAACCGCCACGAAACCAGAATGCGCTGGACCCTCACGGTGCGGCGCGAGATCGAAGACCTCGCCGGCGATGAAGTTATGCAGGGCATAATCGATGGCCTCAATGATGACTACCCGATCTGGGCCAACAAGGTGCACAAGCACCGGCCGGTATTTTGCAAGGAGGACAAGACCCTGGTGTTGTTCCGCAAATGGGTGCGCCAGTTCTATATCACGGAGAAGGACAAGCGGGAGATCGCCTGAGCATGCAGGATTTTAAAGGCAAGGTCGCCGTCATCACCGGCGGCTCCAGCGGCGTTGGCCGTTCCCTGGCGTTTGCGCTGGGCCGGCTGGGCGTGAAAATCGCCGTGGGCGATGTCGACAGGGCCGCCATGGCGCAATTGCGTACAGATCTTGCGGCGGAGAATATCGAGGCTCTGGTGGAGCACTGCGATGTCACCTCCCCCGACAGCCTGAACGCCCTTGCGGACAGCACCCAGGCCACATTCGGCGGTATGCAGCTGGTATTCGCCAATGCCGGTATCAGTGCCGGTGAGTCGGGGCCGATGTGGGAATACTCGCAAAAGGACTGGCAGTGGTGCCTGAACGTGAATCTCTGGGGTGTGATCAATACCATGAATGCTTTCATGCCCAGATTGGTGTCGGCCAACCAGGAGGCGCATTTTGTCATTACCGGCTCCGGTAACGGCGCCCTGCTGGTCTACCCGGACCAGCCTATTTACACCGCCAGCAAGGCGGCGGTGCACGCCATAACCGAAAACCTGCACTACCAGGTAACGGCCGCCCGGAGCCCGGTGAAAGTCAGTGCGCTGTTTCCCGGCCCCCACGTGGTGGACACCGGTCTGTTCAATTCCGGCCGGGTGCGCCCGCAGGATCTTAAGAAAGAAGTGGAAGGCAACGCCTCGGGTATCAGTTCGGTGGACGATATGAAGAAAATGGCTGCCCAATGGGGCATCGAATTACAGACCACCCATCCCGATGAAGTCGCCCAAATGGCGGTGGAAGGTTTGCGGAAAAATGCTTTCTGGCTGCTGGCCACGACGCCCGAGACGGATGACAAGATCCGAGCCAGGGCGGAGCTGATTCTCAGCCGCCAAACTCCAGTGGCCAATATGGTCGGCGCATAACGCGTCGGCCGGCCGACTTTACCACCCCCCCCCATAAGGAAAAAACATGAGCAATCAATCAGGTGCACCGCAGGGCAATCCCGGCGATATCGTCAACTGGCCCATGCTGAAAATTGTTTACCGGACCGACCCGGACAAGATTGCGGCGCTGCTGCCGCCCGGTATAGAGCCCGGGGCGAAGCCCAATGTGACTCTCACCATATACAACTACCCGGTGCCGGATGAGCCCGAGTACGGCATCGTTACCACCATTGACGCCAACTACAATGGCATCGAGGGCGAGTACACCCTGGGCTATGGTATCGACCAGGAGTCAGCCATCTTCATCAGCCAGCAAACCAACGGCCAGCCCAAGTACCCCTGCACCACCGAGTTTTACCGGCTCGGGCCGCAGGTGACAGCCCGTTGCATCCATCACGGTTATACCTTTGTGGAATTCAAGGGCGTCTCCACCGGCCCGGTGGACCCGCTGCCGGAATTCGATCAGCACGAGTGGTGGATCAAGGTGTCACAGGCGGTGAGCATCGGCGGCCCTGCCACCAGCTACGACTTTCCGCCACACGTGGTACATGTATCCAGCCGTTACGGCACCGCCTGGCGCGAGGAAGTCAAAGGCGAACTGGTGCTGCGCGATAGCCCGTGGGACCCGTTGACCACCCTGCTGCCCATGCGCGAGCAATTGTCTGCCCACCTGTGGTGGCCGATCTTCCTCGGACGTGAGGTCAAGCTGGCCGGCAAGCTCGATCCGGAGGGTTTCCTGCCGTTTGTCGACACCATCTCCGGTTCGCGCTGGCCCGGCAGCAACGGCGGACCGAAAAAGAACGCCTGATCCGGGGGAGATAGCGGATGAGCTCTGTTAGTATGCAGGTTCATCGCCTTTACGGGTGAATTGCGGTCCCTCACGGAGTTACCCATGCCAATGTTCCTGCGCAAGATAAAGCACTCGCTCTACATCGGCCTGATGAAGTTCTTTGCGGGACTTGGCCCGGGTGCCAGTCACCGCGCCTTCGTCGGAACCGGCAGCAGCGCTGAACTGTGTCGGCACATTCTCCGCACGGGCGCCAGCAAGCTGCTGATTGTCACTGACCGGCCGCTGCGGGAGCTGGGGGTGGTGGATAAGGCCACCTCGGCGCTGCAGGGCTCGGGTATCGATATCGCCTGGTACGACGGCGTATTGCCGGATCCCACCTATGACCAGGTAGCCGCCGGCGCTGCGGTGGCAAGGGCGCAGGGCAGTGATGCTATCCTGGCCATTGGTGGCGGCTCATCGATCGATGCGGCCAAGATTATCGCCGCCTCCGCCACCAGCGACGAGTCGCCCCGGGACTGGGTGGGCTTTGGCAAGGTGAAGCACGAGGTGCTGAAACTCTACGTAATACCCACCACCTCCGGTACCGGCTCGGAGGCCACCATGGGAGCGGTTATTTCCGAGCCCGAGACTCACCTCAAAGGCGTTATTTCCGGCGCCACTTTGCTGCCTGTTGCGACCGCGCTGGACCCGGACCTGATGCTCGGCCTGCCGCCCCACATTACTGCGGCCACCGGCATGGATGCACTCACCCACGCCATCGAGGCCTATATCGGTGTCTGGGAGCGGGGCACCCGGCTGGACGATGCCCGCATCAGCGTGAAGCTGGTGTTCGAGCACCTGGCCGCTGCCTATCACGATGGCGCCAACCGCGAAGCGAGGGCGGGCATGGCCATGGGCGCCTATTACGGCGGTCTGGCCATCAACCAGGTGAACGTCGGTAGTGTCCACGCTATCGCCCATCAGTTGGGCGGCAAATACGGTATCCCCCATGGCCTGGCCAACGCCCTGGTGCTGCCGCATGTGCTGGAGTTCTGTCACGAGGAAGCTGCGCCGCGGCTGGCGGAGCTGGCGCGCCTGGTCGGTCTTGGCGAACCGGGCGATACTGACAGCCAGCTGGCACACCGGTTTATCCAGGCCGTACGGGATTTGCGTACGGAAGTCGGGATACCCGATCACTCGGAAAAACTGCAGCGGGGGGACTTTGACGCCATCGCCGATAAGGCGATTGCCGAGGGCGACGGTTACCCGGTGCCCAGGCTGCTGGACAAGGCCAGCGTGATGGCGATGCTCGGCAGGATCGCCTGTTAACTAACAGCGCGCCTGGCGGCTAGCACGATTACTGCGCTAGCCTACAGCTGGCGCCGTACTATCACGACTTCAGGATCATCCTCGTTGCGCACGGTGTGAAACCCGAGCGCGGCGCACAGTCGCAACATCTTGGTATTTTGCGCCAGCACGTCGCCTTCCATAACCTGCAGCCCACGCTCTCTGGCGATCGACATCAGTCGCTCCATCAGCTGGCTTCCCAGTCCCCTCTTCTGCCAGGCGTCGGCGACGGTGAGGGCAAATTCGCAGGACTGGTTATCGGGGTTGCCGATGTAACGGACCACACCGATGATCCGCGCCTGTGGCGTATGCTCCCCCACCAACGCCACCAGCGCCATTTCGCGGTCATAGTCTATTTGCGTGAAGCGGGCCAGCAGTAGCGGACTGATCTTGTCCATGTGGTTCAGGAAACGGAAATACTTGCTCTCGCTGGAAAGACTATCGACAAACTCGCGCTCTGTCTTCGCATCCTCGGGGCGGATAGGTCGCACCAGTACGGGGGTGCCATCAGCCAGCTGCCAGGTCAGTTCCAGTCCCTGTGGATAGGGGTGTATGGCCATGTGGCAATAGCGGCTGGTATTGGCGCAGGGTTCGGCGAGGCTGATCCTCGCCGCCTCGGCCATCACACCCTGCTCGTCCAGATGCAGCGGATTGATTTCCAGCGTCTGGATTTCAGGCAGTTCGCAGGCCATTTCAGAGATGCGCCTGAGTGCCTCCACCAGCTTGTCGATGTCGTCGTCGGCCAGCCTGCGCAGGTGCCTGAGTCGACCAAAAGTCCTGGTAGACTCGATCAGCTCCCTGGCCAGGTAGTCGTTCAGCGGGGGCAGGGCGATCTGGTTGTCCATATCGAGGTCAACGGTTGTGCCGCCGGGGCCGAAGCTGATGACCGGGCCGAAAATCGGGTCGCGCGTGATAGTCATCATGATGCCCGGGGCGTGTCGGCCGTTGCCTGTCGCCTGTTCTGCGCCGGCGTTGTGCGCGGCCCGTACGGGCATATGGAAGGCCCGCAGTACGTCCCTGGTTTCGGCGCTGCTCAGTGAAAAGCGCCGTTCAGCCAGGGCTTGCCGCATGATGTAGCGGGCACCGGCCACATCCGGCGTCGCTTTTTTCGACAGCGGCGGCGGTGCCTGCAGCAGTGCTTGCTGGTTGCGGCGGTAGGCGGCAAGAAATCCGAATGCATCCACGCCGGCTTCGGGGCTGTTGAAGGAGGGCACACCGGCGTCGGAAAAATACCGGCGCGCCCTGCGCACCAGTTTCTCCCCCAGCCAACAGGTCAGCACGGGTTTGCGGGAATCGCCCATGGCGGCGATGACGCCTTCCGCACAGGCGCCGGGGTCTGTCATTCCCTGGGGCGAGAGCAACACCAGTACGCCATCCACGTTCTCATCGTCGAGCAGGATTGCGGTGGCGAGTTTGTATGTCTCACTGGATGCGTTGCCCAGGATGTCCACAGGGTTTGAATGCGACCAGTGGGGAGGCAGGGCCGCGCTCAGCCTGGCCACAGACTCTGCCGACAGGTCCGCGAGCGGCACATGCACATCCGCCGCGCGGTCCGCCGCCATCACCCCGGGCCCGCCGCCGTTGGTCAGGATGGCCAGCCGCGCGCCCTCTACCCTGGTGCCGGAGGCGAGCATCTGCGCGGTGGCAAACCACTGGCTCACCGTGACAACCCGCACCGCGCCGGCGCGCTTGATAGCGGCATCGAAAACCCGGTCGCCACCCATTTTCGCGCCTGTGTGCGACAGGGCAGCGCGGGTACCGCGTTCGCTGCGGCCCGACTTGACCACGATAACCGGTTTCAGCCTTGCCGCCGCCCGCAGTCCGCTGAGGAAGGCGCGGGCGTCCGTGATGCCCTCGATGTACAGCAGGATGCTTTTGGTCCGGGGGTCCAGGGCGAGGTAGTCGAGCACTTCGCCGAAGCCCACGTCCGCGGTCGCCCCCAGTGAGGCTACTGCGGAAAAGCCAAAGCCCCTGGCATCGCCCCAGTCCAGCAGCGCGCTGCAAAATGCGCCCGACTGGGCGACCATGGCGACCTGGCCGCCGGCGACCTTGCTCCTGGCGAAACTGGCATTCAAGCCGATAGCGGGCCGGATGATCCCCAGGCAGTTGGGGCCTACCAGGGTGATATTGTTACGGCGGGCGATCGCTACGATCTCGTCCTGCAGGGCCTGTCCCTGTGGGCCCACCTCGCCGAAACCAGCGGAAATGACGATGGCGGCGCCCACCCCGCATGCGCCACACTCTTGCAGGACCCCCGCTATCGCGGGGGCGGGAATGGCGATGACAGCGAGTTCGATGGGGCGTCCCACGGCGGTGAGACTGGCATAACAGCGCAGTTCCCGCAGGGTGTCGTAGCGCGGATTGATCGGGTAGAGCGCGCCCTGGAAGTCACTCTCTACCAGCTTGCCCAGCAGCTGTCCGCCCACTGACAGCTCGTTGCCCGAAGCGCCGACCAGGGCGACGGATTGCGGCTCGAAAACCTTGCGTAGACGGTGCTCTCTCATGGTTGCCGGTTCATGACGGTGGGCCCGGATGCCGCAGATCTTTCATACACTGCCTGTGGCGGGGTAGACTCGGGCCAGGGTGCCTGCACCTTGCTCGCTCGAAAATGACAACCGATACGCCCCGAGATATTGCCCATGCCGCTTGCCTATATTTCCCATCCCGACTGTCAGCTGCATGATATGGGGCCCCATCATCCCGAGCGACCGGGGCGCCTGAGCGCCATCAACGATCGCCTGATCGCCAGCGGCCTGGACATGGCGCTGCATCACTATAACGCACCGCTGGTGCAGCGGGAATTGCTGGAAGCGGTGCACAGCCCCGAGTATATAGCGAAACTGTATGACATCTCCCCCGAAGAGGGCCTGGTGTGGGTCGGCGGTGACACGGCCATGGGGCCGCACACCCTCACGGCAGCGCTGCGGGCCGCTGGTGCGGCAGCGATGGGCGTAGACCTCGTCATGTCGGGCAAGGCCAGCAAGGTTTTCTGTGGTGTCCGCCCGCCCGGTCACCACGCCGAACGCGGCAGCGCCGAGGGTTTTTGCTTTTTCAATAATGTCGCGATTGCGGCTCATCACGCACTGGCCAGCCATGGGCTGGAGCGGGTCGCCATCGCTGATTTCGATGTGCACCATTGCAATGGGACCGAGGACATTTTTGCCGGGGATGACCGGGTGCTGCTGTGCTCGACGTTCCAACACCCGTTCTACCCGCATACCGGCTACGACTGCAAGTCGGCCAACGTTGTGAATGTGCCCCTGCCGGCGGGGGCCGACAGCGTGGCGTTTCGCCAGGCCGTCGAGCAATACTGGCTGCCGCGACTCGCGGCTTTCGCCCCCCAGTTGATTGTGATCTCCGCCGGGTTTGATGCCCACCAGGCGGACTACATGGCGCAGCTCAACCTGGTCGACAGCGATTACGCCTGGGTGACCCGGCGCCTGGCTGAACAGGCGGATGCCAGCGCCGCGGGACGAATCGTTTCCTCGCTGGAGGGCGGCTATGAGTTGCATGCCCTCGCCCGCAGCGTGGAGGCACATCTCAAGGCCTTTTTCGGCGAGATATGATGCCCTGCCGGGCCGGCGCGGTGGTGCCCGCGTCCGGTCTCACCAGTTGTTTGCCCGCCGCGCAAAATCTTCGGAGTCCTTGCGGACCACGCAAAAGCGCTGGCCAGTGGGCGCCTGCATGACACACCAGCTGTCGATGTGGTCAACCACCACGGCACCCAGTGCCTGCAGGCGACTGACTTCCGCATCGATATTATCAGTCTCTATATCGAGGTGGACGCGGCTGTCGTGGGATACTGACTGGACCTCTATATGCAGTTGGCCGGTCTTATCCCTCAGCCTGACGTATTTTTTGCCCTCGGCCCCGGGCAGTGCTTCCATCGGCATCCCCAGGGCCTCGCTCCAGAAGTGTGCCGCGCCGTGGAGATCGTCGGTCCGGCAGTCGATGATAAAGCCCGCCAGTTTACTTTTGTGCATTACTTGCGCCTCCTTTCTGTAGCCTGACGATATATTCACTTGTGGAAAAGGTATTGCGGGCGCTGGGTTTTGTCACCGGCCTAAAAAACGCTGGCGCCCGACTCCGCGTCGCTGACCGCGCGGCGCATATGGGAAAACAGTTCCCGTCCGGTGCCGAAGTCGCTGTGCTGCGAGCCCCGTTCCACCTGCGTGCGCGCCTGCCATTCGTCGGCGGGCACCAGCGCGGAGAGTTCGCCCGTGTCCGCGTCCACGCGGATAATATCGCCATCGCGGATTTTGCCGATGGGGCCTCCCGCCAGTGCCTCGGGGGTGAGGTGGATGGCGGCCGGCACTTTGCCGGAGGCCCCGGACATGCGGCCGTCCGTCACCAGAGCAACCTTGTACCCGCGGTCCTGTAGCAGGCCCAGATAGGGGGTCAGCTTATGCAGCTCTGGCATACCGTTGGCCCTTGGCCCCTGGAATCGGACCACGGCGACCAGATCCTGGGCCAGTTCGCCGCGCTCGAAGGCATGTTCCAGTTCGCGCTGGTTGTGGAAAACCCGTGCCGGCGCTTCCACCACCCGGTGCTGCCGGGCCACGGCGGATACCTTGATCACGCTGCGGCCCAGGTTGCCTGTCAGCAGGCGCAGTCCGCCCTCGTTGTCGAAGGGCTTGTCGGCGGGGCGCAGTACGTCGAGATCGCCGCTGGCTGCCGTGCCCTCGACGTGGGTAATGCCGCCGCCGGTGAGCCGCGGCTCCTGGCCGTAATGGCGTAAACCGGGGCCCCAGACGGTGTTCACGTCCTCGTGCAGCAGGCCGCTGTCGAGCAGGCTGCGAATAACGAAAGCGGTGCCGCCGGCCGCGTGAAAATGGTTTACGTCGGCGCTGCCATTGGGGTAAATCCGCGCCACCAGCGGGGTAATGGCCGACAGGTCGCTGAAGTCCTGCCAGTCGATGATGACACCGGCCGCGCGGGCGATTGCGATCCAGTGGATGCTGTGATTGGTGGAGCCACCGGTGGCGAGCAGGGTGACGATGGCGTTGACGATGCACTTCTCGTCGACGATTTCCGCCAGCGGTGTGTAGTCCCGGCCCAGTGCCGTGATCCGGCACAGGCGCTGGGCGGCGGCGATCGTGAGCTGTTCCCGCAGGGGTGTCCCCGGTGGCTCAAAGGCGGCGCCGGGAACGTGCAGGCCCATTGCCTCCAGCAGCATCTGGTTACTGTTGGCGGTACCGTAAAACGTGCATGTGCCTTTGCCGTGGTAGGCCGCTGACTCCGCCTCAAGCAATTTGTCCCGCCCCACTTTACCTTCGGCGAACTGCTGTCGCACGGCCGCCTTTTCCTTGTTGCCCAGTCCGCTGGTCATGGGGCCCGCCGGGACGAAAATTACCGGCAGGTGGCCGAAGCTGAGGGCGCCGATCAGCAAGCCGGGCACGATTTTGTCGCACACCCCGAGTAACAGCGCGCCGTCGAACATATTGTGTGACAGGGCTATGGCGGTGGCGCCGGCGATGATGTCGCGGCTGAACAGGCTCAGTTCCATGCCCGCGGTTCCCTGGGTCACGCCGTCGCACATTGCGGGTACGCCACCGGCGACCTGCGCCGTGCAACCCAGTGCATGGGCGGCGCGTTTGACGATGTTGGGATACTCGCCCAGCGGCTGGTGCGCGGACAGCATGTCGTTGTAGGCATTGACGATGGCGATGTTGGCGGACTCCGCCAGTTTCAGGCGCTGCTTGTCGCTGTCGTCACATGCCGCGTAGCCGTGGGCAAGATTGCTGCAGGACAGGCCGCCGCGCAGTGGGCCGTCGCCGCGCATATCAGCGATACGCTGCAGGTATGCGCGCCGCGAATCGCCGCTGCGCTCGGTGATACGTTGGGTGATAGCTGTCAGTGCCGGGTGTGTCATTGGGGTGCCCACCAGATGGTTACAGGAGTCGTGCGCTGCTCGAGAATAGCCGCTACCGGGTAGTCTTGTGTTCGCGCGCACTCCAGCAGGGCCCGCTTGGCCTCGCCGGTGATATGAATAATGATCTCGCGGCTGTTGAGTACCGCGGCCAGGGTCAGGGTGAGGCGCCGGTGCGGCGCCGTGACGGGATCGGTGACGGCAACCTCCGCCGGGTTATCCGGGTCCAGCAGTGCCGCGAGGTTCGTCGCCTGCGGAAACCAGGACGCGGTGTGGCCGTCGCCGCCCATACCGAGCACGACCACCGAAAACGGTTTTGGAATCGCGGCGATCTCCCGACCGAGCTGCTCAAGCCCCGTTGCGCCAGTAGAGGCCATGCCGACAAAGCGTGCACCGGCGGCCCGCTGCTGCAGCAGGTGCAGCCGCAACAGTCGCTCGTTCGAATCCTCACTGTCGCTGGTTACGCAGCGCTCGTCCACCAGCGTGAGCCAGACTTTCGACCAGTCAAGCTCGCGGTTCGACAGCTGTTGGAACATACCCTTTGGCGTACTGCCGCCCGACACCGCCAGGCTGGCGTGGCCATTGCCTTGCACATCTGTTGCCAGCGCCCGGGCGATGTGGCCGGCCAGCGCCCGGTCGAGCTCAGCGGCGCCGGCAAAGCGATGCCAGTCACTCATACCAGCTGCGACCATCAACGGCGGTGAGGGCTGTAGCGCTGCCAGGCCCCATGGTGCCGGCGTTGTAATTCTTTATCGGGGTGCCGTTCTGCTCCCAGGCCTCGATGATGGTATCGATCCACTGCCAGGCGGTTTCCACTTCATCCCGGCGCATGAACAGGGTCTGGTCGCCGTTTATCGCATCGAGTAACAGGCGTTCATAGGCGTCGTAGCTGTCGCCTTTGCCGCGGGACTCATCCGTCAGGTGCAGTGTCACGGGTTGCAGGCTCAACTTGTTGGTCAGTCCCGGCTTCTTGTTGAGGGTGTGCAGGCTGATTGACTCATCAGGTTGCAGCCGTATGACCAGCTTGTTGGTCAGCTCATTGGGGTCGTTGGCAAACAGGGAAAAGGGCTGTCGCTTGTATTCGATTACGATTTCCGAATAGCGGCGACTGAGGCGCTTGCCGGTGCGCAGGTAAAACGGCACGCCGGCCCAGCGCCAGTTGTTGATGGTGGCCTTGATGGCGACAAAGGTTTCGGTGGCGTCGGCATTGCCGAATTCGGCCTCCTCGAGAAAGCCCTTCACCGCCTCGCCATTGACTGCACCGGCGGCATAGCGTCCGCGCACGGTGTTCTCCCTGGCGTTGTCCGCAGTGATGGGCATCAGGGCGCGCAGCGCTTTCATCTTCTCGTCGCGGATGTCGGCCGCCCGCAGGCTGACGGGTGGCTCCATCGCCACGATCGACAGTACCTGCAGCAAATGGTTCTGCACCATATCCCGCAGGGCGCCGGTTTTCGCGTAGTAGTCGGCGCGGCCCTCCACGCCAATATCCTCGGCCACGGTGATCTGGACATTATCGACAAAGGTGTTGCGCCACATGGGGCTGAACAGCGGATTGCCGAAGCGAACCGCCAACAGGTTCTGCACTGTTTCCTTGCCGAGGTAGTGGTCGATGCGGAAGGTGCCCTCCTCGCGGAAGACCTGCGCTACCTGTTCATTGATCTGCCGGCAGGATGCCAGGTCGTGCCCCAGCGGCTTTTCCAGCACTACCGCGCTGTGCTCGTTGACCGCGCCCGCCTGTTGCAGCCGCTGGCAGATCTCGCCGTAAAGAGAGGGCAGGGTTGCCAGATAGTAGAGCCTGCCCGGCGCTGCACCGTCATCGAGCAAACGTCCCAGGGCGAGGTAGTCCGTGGCATTGCCTGCGTCGATCGTGGTATAGACCAGGCGGTCGTGGAAGGTGTTCCACACCTCCTCGCTCCAGCTGCCTTCCGGCAGGAAGGTCTGCAGGTTGGCCTCCACCGTATTGCGAAAGTCCTCGGTCGCAATGGTTGCGCGGCCGGTCGCGATGATGCGGTGCAGCCGGTCTGCCAGTTGATGGCGATGTAACTGGAACAGTGCGGGCAACAGCTTGCGGGTGGAAAGATCACCCGTACCGCCGAAAATCACCAGGTCAAGCTTGGGCTTCATAGTTGTCGTTCCTCGATCGGTTTATCCAGGCCACTCAGCCAGCTTGTCAGCTGGCTTATGAACAACTGGACATGGGTGCTGCGACCTTCGCTACAGGCGAAGCCGTGCGCCGCGTTGTCAAAATGGTGAAAGCGCACCTGCACACCCGCCTCGCCCAACTGTCCTGCGTAGGCTCTTCCCTCATCCCTCAGGGGGTCGTTTTCGGCGGTGACCAGCAGGGTGGGTGGCAGCGTGCCGGTATTGGGCGAGCGGCGCGGAAAGGCGCGTTGGGCGGCGGGGGCATCCGGGGGCAAGCCAGCCAGGTAAGTATCCCAGAACCAGGTGACGACGGCGGCGGTCAGTAATTGCCCCCGGGCTTTTTCCACGTAGGAGTCAAACCCGGCGCTGTAATGATCGGTTGCGGGATAGATCAGTACCTGGCCGAGAATATGTTTCCGGGTAGCAGCGTCGAGCGCCAGGCAGGTACAGACCGCAAGGTTGCCACCGGCGCTGTCACCGGCGAGGACCAGCCTGCCATCGTTGGGCCCGAGCCGGGAACTGTGCCCGGCTATCCAGTGAGTCGCCGCGAGGCAGTCGTCCTGGGCTGCCGGAAAAGGGTGTTCCGGCGCCAGCCGGTAATCGAGGGCGATCACGCTGCAGCCTGTGGCCTCGCTCAGCGCCTCGCAGAAGGGGTGATGGCTTGCCAGGTCGCCGATCACCCAGCCGCCGCCGTGGAGGTAGACGATCAGCGGTTTCGCGCCACCCTGCGAGTTGGGGTAGAGCCGGGCGCCGATTGTGCCGCCCGCCGCCGGGACCTGCATGTCGGTAAACGGAGCAGGGCCGACCTGCCCGCGCCAGCTCCGTGCGCTGCTGAACCGGTAGAAGTGGCGAAAGGCGAAGACCTTGAGAGCCTGCAGCATGGCGGTGAGCCCCGTCCTGATAGCGCCTATCATGTCGACCATTTCTCCTGTGGCGTTTGGGGGTTTTCGGGCAGGGGCCCAGCGGCGCTTTTCTGGCGGCTCCTGACGCGGCTCTCCATACGGAAGTGGCGGGGTGGGCTCCCATGCCAGCGCCGGAAGGCACAGCTGAAGTTGCCGGGGCTACTGTAACCCAGCATTGCGGCGATTTCTTCCACCGGCAACCTGCTGGTGGCGAGATATTCCCGCGCCAGCTCGTAGCGGATCTCCGCCAGTATCTGCTGGTAGCTGCTGCCCTCGTCTGCGAGCCTGCGCCGCAGGGTGCGGCTGGTCATATTGAGGCTGGCGGCCACCCTGTCGATGTCGGGGAACAGGCCGGGGCGGGCCGCGATCAGTTGGCGGACCTGGTCGACGAACCCGCTGCTCTTGCCCATGCGCGCCAGCAGCAGCTGGCACTGTTGCTGGCAAATGGCGGACGCTTCCGGATCCCGCATAGGCATGGGTGTGTCCAGCGCGGCGGCATCAACCCTGATTTCAGCGCGCGGGGCAGCAAAGCTTACCGGGCAGCCGAAATGGGCCTCGTAAGCCTGTTTTCGTCTGTCTTCGCTGTGCATAAGGGCAACTGCGCGAGGACGAATCACGGTGGACTGGTCGCCGCCTACCCCGGCCACCGCCGCCGCCAGGTCGCGGTCGACATAAAACGTGAGCAGATCCTCGGGAATCTGCACCAACCGGGAAAACTGCAATACCCCGGCGGCGGCTGTCTCGCAGAAGTTGATGCGGAAAAGGGTGAATGACAGCGGGCCATAATAGCTGACGATGGTCAGTGCATGGCGCAGGGTGGGGGCGCTGAGCAAGGCGTAGCCGAACAGGCCGTAGGCCTGGGCCGGATAGGCACCCCCCAGTTTGAGCCCGAGCAGGGGGTCGCCGCTGAGTTGCAGCAGGTTGCGGTGAAAGCGGAACTCCTGGTCCAGGCTGAAATCCTGTGGCGGCTGGGGGCAGAGCAGTTGCGGCAGTTCAATCCCGGTACCCGCCAGGCACTGGCCGGGATCGTGTCCCATCGCCTGCATGGCTTTCAGAGCCGGTGGCAGGGCCCTGATGTGGTGGGAGAAATGCATGTTGGCAGCCATGGGCCTATAATAGCCGCAATTGTCCGAATATCATAAGTTTTTGTCCTGCCACACTATTCGCCCCGATAAGCCTTTCCCCTAAAGTGTATCCATCGAACTGCCCTGGGTGGAGGCGCGGCAAGGTTATGGCAATAAATACGGTGAAGAATCCCGCGGTCGTGGTGATCGGCGCGGGCATGACCGGGATTCTGATGGGTATCAAGCTGCGCGAGGCCGGTATCGACCAGGTCACGATTCTCGAAAAAGCGGATAAGGTGGGCGGCACCTGGCGTGAGAACACCTATCCGGGTGTGGCCTGTGATGTCCCCGCCCACATGTACACTTACTCATTCCAGGGCAATCCGGAATGGCGGCACCGCTTCGCCCACGGCGACGAGATACAGGCCTATTTCGAGAAAATTTCCGGTGAATACGGCATCACCGGGCGCGTGCGTTTCAATGAGTCCGTGGACCAGTGCCACTACCGCGACGGGCAGTGGTACCTGACAACCAGCAAGGGCAATGAACTGGTGGCAGATTTCGTGATCGCCGCCACTGGCATCCTGCATCACCCGGCCTACCCGGATATCCAGGGCCTGGACAGCTTCACAGGCGCCCTATTCCACACCGCGCGCTGGGACCACAGCGTGGACCTGCGCGGCAAGCGGGTGGGTATCATCGGCACCGGCTCCACCGCCGCCCAGGTCATTTCGGAGATATCGAAAACCGCCGGGCACCTGACGATTTTCCAGCGCACCCCCCAGTGGGTGCTGGGCGTCCCCGACAAGATCTACGGTGAACATGACAAGGCCAGGCTGCGGGGCAACCAGCCACTGATGGACAAACTGCGTGAGCGCTACGCCTGGTTGATGCGCAACACCTTTACCGAGGCGGTGAGTTCCGGTGGCTGGCGCCACGCCCTGCTGAGCTGGCGGGTAAAGCGCCACCTGCGCAAGAGCGTGCGGGATCCGGCCCTGCGGGCCCGCCTGACGCCCGACTACAAGGTCGGCTGCAAGCGGCTTATTTTCAGCTCCACATTCTACGCCGCGGTGCAGCGTCCCAACGTCACCCTGGAAACGGCGGGCATCGAGCGTATTTCAGCCAGCGGTGTGGCCACCCGGGACGGCGCCGACCACCAGCTGGATGTATTGGTCCTCGCCACCGGCTTCCATCCATTTAACTTCATGCGTCCGATGGATCTTACCGGCCGCGGCGGGCTTTCCATCGACCAGGCCTGGTCGCGCAAGGTGCAGGCGTATCGCTCGGTCTGCCTGCCGGGTTTCCCGAACTTCTTCCTGATGCTGGGCCCCAACTCCCCGGTGGGTAATTATTCGGTTATCGCCATGAGCGAGGTCCAGGGAGACTACGTGCTGAAGCTTATCGACCAGTGGCGCCAGGGCCAGTTGCAGGAAGTGGAAGCCACCGAAGAGGCAAAAACCCGCTTCAACGATTACCTGAAACAGGGCATGGGCAGCACCGCGTGGGTAGGGGGCTGCCAGAGCTGGTACCTGGACGCCGACGGCGTGCCGGCCCTGTGGCCTTATTCCTGGAATCAGTGGGTCAGGGAGATGGCGGAGCCGGTCATGGACGACTTTCATCGGGCCGGGCCGGCGTGGTGTATGCCGGGGCAGCCGGCCGAAAAGGCGGCCTGAGCCGTCGTTCTACCCGGCCTCAGGTCGCACTCAGGTGGCACGAGGCTCTCTGCTCGCCGGCGGCGGCTCATCGTCAAAACCCGCCGTTTCGGGAATCTGCTGATACCAGTCCACTCCCCGCGCATCGCGCCGGCGGGTAATGCGGCGCCGGCCCAGCAGGCAGTTGAGGTGTGCGATGGTTTCCCCGGTCGCCAGGCCCAGCGAGTCCTGGCCGATCTCCCGGCTGAACAGGGGCGGAAAACAATCCACCGCCCGCCGCGGCTGGTCGAGATGATCAAACAGGCTCCTGAGGTCCCTGTTGTGGGCTTCTATCAGCTGGTTCAGGCGCACGTGCAGGCCGTAGAAGGGGGCCTCGTGCGCCGGTAACACCAGCACGTCGTCAGGCAGTATCTCCCGTATACGCGCGCTGGAGCTGAGCCATTCGTGCAGCGGGTCGCCACTGGGTTCGGTGGGAAATACGCTGACATTGGGGGTGATACGCGGCAGCACCTGATCGCCGGAGATCAATAATTTCAACGCCGGACAATATAGCGCAGCGTGTTCCGGCGAGTGCCCGCTGCCCACGATTACCTGCCAATAGCGACCACCGATGGTGATGGTCTCCAGGTCTGCCAGCCGGCGAAAACTCTCCGGCAGGGGATAAATCGCCCGGCCAAAGTTGCCGAATTTGCCCTGGTAGAAGGCCAGTTGCTCCTTGTCATAGCCCGCCGCCCGGTAAAAGCGCAGCGCCACCTCGGGCGCCGGTCGCCCGGTATCGCCAACCATGGCCCGGCACATCAGGAACTCCTCCCGGGACATCCACAACTCGGCACCGAAACGCTCGGTGAGCCAGCCGGCAAGGCCCACGTGGTCGGGGTGCATATGGGTGCAGATCACACGCGTGATCGGCCGGCCTGCCATGACGGAGCCGAACAGTTGCTCCCACAGCTGGCGTGCACTGTCGAGATTCAGGCAGGTATCCACGACGGTCCAGCCATCGCCGTCGGCCAGCAGCCAGAGATTGATATGGTCCAGCGACATGGGCATGGGAAAGCGTACCCAGTAGACGCCCTCGGCAATTTGCTCGGGCTGACCGGGCGCCGGGTTGATCGCCCGACCCCAGGGGTAGGTCAGTCCTTTGTAGAGTTCGGGAACGTCTGGCAGCATCGGGCGGCTCGCGTGTTGGCATTGAGTGGGGCCACAATGGTCAGCCTTCGAGCCCGACATGTCCAGCGCCCTTTCCGGGAGTTAACCCGGCGCAGCCGGGTCGTCGGGCACTCCCGTCACGGGTGCTTTACTGCGGTGGTTTACCCGGTACGGTCCCACCCATGGCGCGCACCTGTAGCATTTGCTGCATCTGTTGCATCATGCGGTCGATGGTAAAACTGGCGGTAGCCTGCCGCGGCGGAAACTCGCGGAAAGTCATCAGCCATTTGCCCACTTCCTGCTGCGTGGGCACAAACAGCCACAACTGGTCGGCAAAAAAGCGCGAGTAGAGCCCGGAGTCGATAGAGGTTTCGTAGGGATCGCTGCGCAGGTTGACAATCCGCGGGAAATTGAGCGCTTCTCGCGGCCCCGCCCAACCCTCCATCATCCAGGCGAAATGGATTTTCCAGTCGTTCCAGCGCATGGCGTTAAAGTTGGCGTTGTCGTCGAAGTAATAAATATTGTGGCGCGCACCGGGCCCCTTGCCACTCAGTACCGGGGTCTGGTCATAGCCGTCGAGGTAGACCTTGAAGGTCTTGTCGCCGGCCCGGTAACCGGCTTTCAGCTTGCCGCCTATGCCGGGTTCACCGGCGGCGGCCAGCAGGGTGGGCAACCAGTCCTGGTGGGAGAAAATATCGTTGATCACGGTACCTGGCTTGACCGTGCCGGGCCAGCGGATAAGCGCGGGCACACGGAAACCGCCCTCCCAGGTGGAGCCTTTTTCGCCGCGAAAAGGCTCGGCGCCGCCATCGGGGTAGGTGTTGGTCTGGGAGCCGTTGTCGGTGCTGTAGATGACGATGGTGTTATCGGCAATGCCCAGCTTGTCGACTTCGTCCAGCAGCAGGCCCACGTGATAATCGTGTTCCATCATGCCGTCGGCGTAGAGGCCGTAACCAGATTTGCCCTCCCACTTGGGCGCCAGGCGAGTCCACACGTGCATGCGGGTGGAGTTGAACCAGATGAAAAACGGCTTGTTGGCTTTGACTGCCTGGTCCATGAAGCGCACTGCGGCGTCGGCAAATTCCTGGTCGATGACCTCCATGCGCTTGCGGGTCAGCGGGCCGGTATCCTCGATCTTGCCATCTGCGTAGGAGTGAACCACCCCGCGCGGCGCGAAGCGCTTGCGAAACTCGGGATCCTTGGGATAGAAATAAGTCTCCGGCTCCTCCTCCGCGTTGAGGTGGTACAGGTTGCCGAAGAACTCGTCAAAGCCGTGGTTGGTCGGCAGGAATTCGTCCTTGTCGCCCAGGTGGTTCTTGCCGAATTGCGCGGTGGCGTAGCCCAGTGGCTTGAGCAACTCGGCGATGGTGGGGTCCTCGGCCTGCAGGCCGATATCGGCGCCGGGCAGGCCGACCTTCAGCAGGCCGGTGCGCAGCGGGTGCTGGCCGGTGATAAAGGCCGAGCGCCCGGCGGTGCAGCTCTGCTCGCCGTAGTAATCGGTGAACAGCGCGCCCTCCCGGGCGATGCGATCGATATTGGGCGTGCTGCCCCCCAGCATGCCGCGGTGATAGGCGCTGATGTTGGACCAGCCGATATCGTCGCCCCAGATCACCAGGATATTCGGCTTGTCGGTTTTCGCCTGTGCGGCCAGTGGCGCCAGGCATAGCAGCGCCAGTGTGATTGTCCGCAGCAATGTGCCGTTTTTCATTGAATCCTCCCGCCGGTGTTGTTTGGATGTTGACTCACTCGACATGGTACCGCAGTTGGCGGGCGGAGGCCGCCTTATCGGGCTGACAATGCAGTCCGCCCGGTGGTTTTGCCGGTCAGCAGCTGAACCGGTGGCGCCGTTCGTAGGCGGGTACGTTGCGGTAGGTCAGCGAAAAGTTGGCGGCCACGGACAGGCGCGGTTCCTTTGCCCGGTGCGGGGTGACCTCGTGCCAGAGAAAGGAGGGGAAGAAAATCATGACGCCCGGCCGCGGGAAAATTTTTGCGTGCTGGTGCCAGCCCCCCATCAGGGAGGCATTGAAGCGCGGATCGTGGAGGATCAGTGCGCCCTCATCCGGCCGCCAGTAGTCGCTGATGGATTCATCGCTCACCAGCAGGGGCCGCGCTGAGGGCTCAGTGTGGACGTAGTACACTGCCGAGATGTGCGACACATGGTTGTGGGAGGGCACATAGTGACCCCCGGGCGACACGTTCGGGAACATCTGCATATCGAGGTCGAACTCCCCCTGCCAGCCGATGTCGCGACAGTAGCTTTCCAGGCCCGCGAGGAAAAGCTGCTCCAGACGTGCCAGGGCAGGGACGTCTTCCGCGTATTCCATCAGGGTGGTGACATCGGCCATCTGGGCCTGGTCGGTTTCACTGAAACGCGGATGGCTGGTGAAGAAGGCACCCAGTTCTGTGTTCAGCCCCGGTTCAGCAAGTTCGAACAGCTTCACCGGGGTCGGGAACAGGTTGTGGGTGACACCTTCGGGTACAGTGATTTCACTGTCGTTAAAAGTTTGTATTTCCACGTTTCGCTTCATGATATAAGGGCCGGCATCGATGCCGGCGAATATAGCAGAACGACAGAAAAATCGCGCAGGCCAGCTTGGTAATTTTACGGAGGAAATGCGGCAATGTTAAAAATGGTACGGGTGATAGCGGGTATGGATGCCCAGTACGAGCGTCACCTCGACGGCCTGAAAGCTGTCTTCAACAAGGCCTTCTCATTCAACGCACCCTATATCGGGAAAATCGAGGCATTTGCCCGGGGTGAGCACCCGCCGGGCTCGGAGTGCATCATCCTGGCGGCAACCGGCGTCCGCGAGGAGGTGCTGGGCTTTACCGTCACGTTCTATTTCAGTGACCTGAAGGCGGCCTATCTCGACTATATTGCGAGTGATCCCGACAGATCTTCCCGCGGAATCGGCGCGGCACTGTACGAGGCCATGCGCAACGACGTGAAAAAGCGCGGCGCCCGGCGGCTGTTTTTTGACTCGCTGCCGGATGAACCCGGCCCCAATCTGGTGGACCCCACGCTGCTGCCCAACAACAAGAAGCGCATGGCTTTTTACGAGCGCCTCGGCGCCCGGCCCATCCTGGGTACGCAGTACGAGCATCTTGTCACCCCCGCCAACCTGGGTGATCCCAACTACCTGATGCACGATGGCCTGGGGCAGACCACGCCGCTGTCGCGAGCCAAGCTCAAGGCCGTTATCGCCCGTATCATGCTGGCCAAGTGTTCGCTGGCGCCGGACCAGGAGCCGCTGAAAACCCTGCTGGCCTCGGTGAAGGACGACCCGGTGCAGATCCGGGCGCCGCGCTACCCGGCACCGTCGCCGGGACCCCTGCCGAAGCTCAGGCACTCGATAGACCTGATCGAAACCGGCACGGCCAACGACATCAGCCACTCGCCGTTCAAGGGTTACTACGAGCGCCCGGCCCGGGTTGCGGCCATTGCCAAGGCGCTGGACGACCTGCCGATAATCCGCCACGAGATCCAGGACTTTGGCCTCAAGCCCATCCTCGAAATTCACGACAAGCGCATGGTCAACTTTCTCAAGGAGAGCCAGACCAAGGTGCCTGCAGGACAGATTGTCTACCCGGAGATCTTCCCGATTCGCTACCCGGACCGCCTGCCGCAGAACTGGCCCATGCGAGCCGGTTACTTCTGCATCGATACTTCCACTCCCATTACCAGCAATGTATTCGCTGCCGCCACCCGCTCGGCGAATGCGGCCCTCACGGCGGCAAAGCTGGTCGGCTCCGGCAAATCTGAAATGGCGTACGTGGCCGGCCGGCCCCCCGGGCACCACGCCGAGCGCAAGGTGTTCGGCGGCTTCTGTTATTTCAACAACGCGGCGCTGGCGGCCAATGCACTGTCGCGCAAGGGGCGGGTGGCGGTGCTCGACGTGGACCACCACCACGGCAATGGCACCCAGGATATTTTCTACAGCCGCAGGGATGTCTTGACCGTATCGATTCACGGCCACCCGGAGTTTTCCTACCCGTTTTATGCGGGTTTCGAGGATGAAAAGGGCGAGGGAGACGGCGCCGGTTTCAACGTCAATTTCCCCCTGCATCCCGGGGTCGATGATGCGGCCTACCTCACTGCCCTGGACAAGGCCCTGAAGGTGATCAGGAAGTTCGCCCCGGATTACCTGGTGGTGTCCCTGGGGGTGGATATCATGCGCGGCGATCCCACCGGCGCGTTTTACGTCTCGGCAGAGGGCATGCGCAATATAGGGCGGGCGATCGGCAGCCTGCGCCTGCCCTCCGTTATCATCCAGGAGGGCGGTTATCACCTGCAGAACCTGCGCCGGGGTGTGCGTGGGTTTCTGGTCGGTTACGGTGTCGGGATGACGCCGGCCCCGTAGGCTTGTACAGCGGGCGGGGCGCCCGCGTCGTCAGCCCACCGCGCGCTCGCTGCCCTGCCAATAGCGGGCGCGCAACGCTTTCTTGTCCGGCTTGCCCACCGGCGTCACCGGTATGGCATCGACAAAATCGACCGATTTGGGCGACTGCACAGACCCTTTCGCCTGTTTGACCAGGGCCTGCAGTGCCTGCACCAGTTCCGGTCCCGGCTCAGTGCCGGGGCGCAGCACGATCACCGCCTTGACCGCCTCGCCCCACTGCTCGTCGGGCACGCCGACCACGGCAACCTGCCCGACGGCCGGGTGGGTGGCCAGGACGTCTTCGACTTCACGGGGAAACACATTGAAGCCGCCGGTGACAATCATGTCCTTGGTGCGATCGATGATATAAAGAAATCCCTCCTCATCGAGTTGTCCCACATCGCCGGTGTGCAGCCAGCCCCCGGCGAACGCCTCGGCGGTTTGCTCCGGCATATCCTTGTAGCCCTTCATCACCAGTGGACCGCGCACACAGATTTCCCCGGGCTCCCCGACAGCTACCGGCTTGCCCTCGGGGTCCAGCAGCGCCAGGTGAACCCAGGGAGTGGGTCGGCCGCAGGAGGACAGGCGCCGCGGTTTATCCAGGTCGTGGTCGGCCCTGCGCAGGTTCGCCACCACCATCGGCGCCTCGGACTGGCCGAAAAACTGGTAGAAAATCTGGCCCCACCGTTCAATGCCCTGGCGCAGTCGCGTTGGGCTCATAGCCGAGGCGCCATAGAATATGGTCTCCATGCTGGAAATGTCCGCAGTGGCCGCGCGGGCAGAGTCCAGCAGGTAGTAGAGCATTACCGGCACCAGCATGGTGCAGGTGATGCGGTGCTGTTCCACCATGGAGAAGAATTCGTCGGGACTGAAGCCCTGCATCACGTAAAAAGCCCCGCCTTTTTGCAGTACGGGAATAAAAAACGCGGCGGCGGCATGGGACAGGGGGGTAGCCATCAGCATCCGCACTTCGCTGGGGAATTCCCACTCCGCCATCTGGATCTGGGTCATATAGGCGGTTACCCGGTGGGTGCTCATTACGCCCTTGGGCTTGCCGGTGGTGCCGCCGGTGAAGTTCACCGATGACACATCGTCGGGCTGCACATCCGGTGCGACCAGGGGCTTGGGCTGAAAGGTTGCGGCCAACGCCAGGTAATCCTCCCCGGATGCGGTGGGACCGAATCCCAGCAGGTGCTTCAGCCCCGGCAGCCGCTCCTTGAGCCTGGCCGCGTGCCCGTCAAACACGCTGGCGTCATACACCAGTGCGTCGATTTGGGCAGCTGCCAGCACATAGGCGTGATCGTCCAGCGAGCCCAGCGGATGCAACGGTGTACCGATGCAGCCCGCCAGCTGCATGGCGGCGATATTGGACAGCACTTCCGGCCGGTTGGCGGAAATCACCGCTATGCGGCTGCCGCGACCGAGGCCTTTTGCCTGCAGCGCCTGCACCATCTGGCTGGTGCTTTCGCGCACTTCGCGGTAGCTGGCCACCTTGTCGCCCAGGAACAGGCAGGGTTCATCGTGGTAGCGGTTGAGACCCTCCACCAGCAGGTGGGGCATCAGGGGCGGGTAGTACAGGCTGTCGTTAGTCATGTTACCTCCGGTGTGCGTCAGTCGGCGCGACCGATTGCCAGGCCGCGCTGCAGTACGGTAAACATCTCGGCCGCCTCGCGCCGGCTTACTTCAGCCGCGGCCAGCAGGCTGGAGCCGTGAAAAGTGCCCGGGTAGCAGTGCAGCTCGGTCGCCACTCCCGCCTGCATCAGCTTCAGGGCGTACAGCACGCCCTCGTCGCGCAGCGGGTCGAACTCCATGGTGCTGACATACGCCGGTGGCAGCCCCGATAAATCCTCTGCCCTGGCCGGCGCGGCGTGGCAGGGCACATCTTCGCGGCCACGCGTATACCCGGCACCCAGGTAGTAGTCCCAGCTGAGTTCCGCGTTGGGGCGGTTCCACATGGGGGTGTCGGTGTATTGCTGCATGCTGTGGGTGGCCAGGCGATCGTCCAGTTCCGGTATGCCCAGGTACTGGAAACAGATCTTCGGCCCGTCGCGGTCCCTGGCCAGCAGGGCGGTGGCTGCCGCGAGGCCGCCGCCGGCGCTCTGGCCAAATACGCCGAGGCGCGTCGGGTCGAGCATCAGCGCGGCGCTGTTCTGCTGCGCCCACTGCAGCGCGGCGTAGCAGTCCTCGAGCCCGCCGGGGAAGGGTGTTTCCGGCGCGAGCCGGTAGTCGACAGACACCAGCACGATACCCAGGTTGCGGCACAGGGCCAGGCAATTGCCATGCTCACTGTCGAGACTGCCGATGACAAAGCCGCCGCCGTGGAAGTACAACAGCCCGGGTGTGGCCGCGGCCAGCGCGAGTGGCGAGTAAATACGCACCTTTACCTGGGGAGCACCGGGGGGGCCGGGTATCAGCCGGTCCTCGATATCGACGCCGCTCTCGTCCAGTTCAGCATTCAGTTGCGCGATCATCTGCTCGAATCCCAGCCGGGATGCGGCGATATCCTCTATCGAGAGTTCCGGCAGAAATTCCAGCATGGGAGCCAGTTGTGGGTCGTACGCGTAAGTCATCGCAAGCCTGCCTCCTGACGGTAGTCTGCGTGGGGGTGTCTCCCCGGGGGAGAGTCCTGGCGCAGGGTGGGTTACTGTACACTTTATCGATCAGTTCTGGCGCGTACCGGGTAGTGCAAGCGCTGCCCGGTTTAAAATACTGCCTGTTGCAGCCAACGGGAGGTCGATGGCCACAGGGTGTAAGTCGTCGATGGCACCGGGGTGGGCTTTGGCGGCTGCCGGGCGATTGCGGTGGCCGTGGCCAATCGGTGAGGTGAGAAGGCGGTGGGGAAGCCTGGTATTATGCCCAGCGGCGAAAGTCGATTTTCAACCGGCGCCGCTCATTGCCGGCGCGGCGATTTTTCTGCCATACCCATGCGCCCCTGCGCCCCTGGCCCGGCCCGTGGGAGCGACGGTTGGTGAGCAGGCTGCGCCGGTCGCCATACCTGAACAGGCGGCAGGTGCAGGTTTTCGCCGTGCACTGGGGCAGTGGCAGTTGCGGGGCAGCCTCCAGCAGGTGGCGCTTGCCGGCGATCGCCCTGGCCGCGCTACAGGCGCCCTCGCCGCAGCAGACAGACACGGCCGTGTATTGATTTGGATTGATGTCTCGCAAACATCGCTGGGTGATCGGCACGACTTGCTCCGACATACTGTGACTCCTGTGGGCTATTGGCATAGCACAAGCAATAACCGTGCCCACGTAATAAAATCAATGACTTAGAGCGACACTTAGGGTGCTTTGGTGGCTTTTCGTAAAGTTTCCTGACGGCATTCAGCGCTTTCGTACCGGGCGCCGGGCCACCCGGCGGGCGGGGAGTGGCGGTGGTCGGGCAGCGGTTTGCGGCGGCCTGCCGCCGCCGGGCGGCTGAGTCCTGAGCCGGAAGGCTCTAGTCAGCTATCTCCATCACCGTCGTGTCGCCCGCGCAGTTGGGCCGACTGAGAAACGTCTCCGCGGGGTCGACCAGGGCGACCCGCGACAGGAAGGATCGGCCCAGCAGTATGGAGTAGTTGAACTTGCCCCTGTCGGCGAGGCTGAATTCGGTGCGGTAGATCTGGTTGTAGAGACAGAATTCCTGGGTGACCACCGGGCGCGTGATACTGGGCGCGCCGTGGCGCTTGATTACCACCTCTCGCACCAGCGGGCCCTCCAGCCGAAGGGTTTGTTCTTTCTCGGTATCCACATCCTCATCGGTGAAATCAAACCGCACCCAGGGTACACCGTCGCGTTCGAAGCGCTCGATATTGGATGCCTGCATGGAGGAGGTCTTGGCGCCCACATCCAGCTTGGTTTTGATGCGCATACCGGAGTCGAGCATCTGGGTGGTCTCGAGCCAACCCAGGATCATTTTCGGGGCCCGCACCGCTGCGTGCGACTGGGGCGGCAGGGCGAGCAGCAGGGCGATGACCAGGTATCGGATTTTCAATGTGGTGACTCCATAATTCAGGACAGCAGGGAACGGCCGGGAATGGACTGCAACAATTGCCGAGTGTAAGCCTGCCGGGGCCGCTCGAACAACTCGTCGCCAGTGCCCTGCTCGACCACTTCTCCCTTGTACAGCACCAGGATGCGATCGGCGAGGTGGCGCACCACCGCCAGGTCGTGTGACACGAACAGCATGGTGAGACCGTATTCCCGGCTCAGTTGTTGCATCAAATCCAGAATCTGGGCCTGGATGGTGACATCCAGAGCCGACACCGGCTCATCCGCGACGACGAACTCGGGTCGGGTCGCCAGAGCCCGGCCGATGGCGATACGCTGGCGTTGGCCGCCGGAGAACTCGTGTGGGTATTTGCGCACGAATGCCCGCGCCAGGCCGACGTCATCCATCAACTTCAGCACGCCCTGGGCGACACTTTTTCGGGTCTCTATGCCGTGCAGCAGCAGGGGCTCCGCCAGTGTGTCGTAGACCGTCATACGCGGGTTAAGGGAGGCAAAGGGATCCTGGAAAATCATCTGCATGCGCCGGCGCATGGTTTTAAGCTCGCGCCCTTCCAGTGCGGTAAGGTCGGTGCCATCGAAGCGCACTTCCCCCGAGGTCACTGGTACCAGCCGGAGAATGGAGCGGCCGATGGTCGACTTGCCGCTGCCCGATTCGCCCACCAGCCCCAGCACCTCGCCGCGGTTGATATCGAAGCTGACATCGTTGACGGCCCTGACCGGCTCCCTGCCCCTGCCCTGGCTGAACCAGGTGCACAGGTTCTGTACCCGGATCAATGGCTCGGCAGCCCCCGGACGCGGTGGTTTGGAATCAGTGGGAATCGCCGCCAGCAATTTTTGTGTGTAGGGGTGCCGGGCGTTGCGGAATATGCCCTCGCGGTTGCCTGTTTCCACTATCTGTCCCTGCTTCATCACCACGATGGTGTCGGCGATATCCGCCACCACCGCCAGGTCGTGGCTGATGAAGATCACGCCGATATCACGCTTGTGCTGCAGCTCGGCGATCAGCTTGAGGATCTGTGCCTGGATGGTGACATCCAGGGCCGTGGTGGGCTCGTCGGCGATCAGCAGCTTGGGTTCGTTGATCAGCGCCATGGCGATCATCACCCGCTGGCGCATGCCGCCGGAAAACTCGTGGGGAAAGTTGTCGATGGTCGACTCGGGGTCGCGTATGCCTACCTCCGCCAGCAGCTCCAGCGCCCGGGCCCTGGCCTGGGCCGTCGTCACCTTGCGGTGGTAGAGCAGCGGCTCCATCAGCTGCTTGCCGATGGTCATATAAGGATTCAGGCAGGTCATCGGATCCTGGAAGATCATGGCGATATCGCGACCGCGAATCCTGCGCAGCTCGGTCTCTTCCAGCTTTAACAGGTCGCGGCCCTCGAACAGGGCGCGCCCGCCATCGATGCGCCCGGGGGGCATGGGCACCAGCCCCAGCAGGCTGTAGCAGGCCACCGACTTGCCTGAGCCGGACTCGCCGATGATGGCGGTGATTTTACCCAGCTCCACGCTGAAGCTGATGCCGTCCACCGCCTTGTTGGTGCCGTTGCGGGTAACGAAACTGACCGCGAGGTCCTGAACGTCCAGCAGGGCCATGATCAGTCCTTCGCGCCGCGTACGTCCAGCGCGTCGCGCAGGCCGTCGCCGAGGAAATTGAGGGAGAAAAGCGTCAGGGTCAGGGCCACCCCGGGGAAGATCAGCAGCCAGGGATACTCCTCCATGGTCTCGGCACCGTAGGAGATCAGCAGGCCCCAGGACGTCTGGGGTGGCTGGATACCCAGGCCCAGGAAGCTGAGGAAGGCCTCCAGCAGCATGACGTTGGGAATAGTCAGTGTGGTGTAGACAATGATGGGCCCCAGCGCATTGGGCACCAGGTGGCGGCGAATCAGCGTGGCCGGGGACAGGCCGAGTGAAATTGCCGCCTCCACGAACTCCTGCTGGCGCAGGGACTGCACCTGGCCGCGCATGATGCGGGCCATGGTAAGCCACTCCACCGCGCCGATAGCCAGGAACAGCAACAGCATATTGCGGCCGAATACCACGGTTAGCAGTACGATGAAGATCATGAACGGCAGGGCATAGAGAATGTCGACCAGGCGCATCATCACCGCGTCGGTGCGACCGCCGACATAGCCGGCGATGGCGCCCCAGGTGACGCCGATCAGCAGGGCCACGGCGGTGGCGACGAAGCCCACGGCCAGCGATATGCGCCCGCCGTACATGATCTGGGTCATCAGGTCGCGGCCGAAGATATCGGTGCCCAGCCAGTGCGCAGCGGAGGGGCCGCTGGCCCCCAGTTCCAGGTCCTGGGCCTGGTAGCTGTAGGGTGCGATCCAGGGGGTGAGCAGGGCGATGATAACGAACAGCGCCAGGATGACCAGGCCGAACACCGCCAGGTGGTTTTTGCGCAGCCGCAGCCAGGCGTCTTTCCACAGGGAGGTGCCCTGTTCCGCCCGGGCGATGTCATCAATGGCCCGGGCGTTCATACGCGCGTTCCCGCCACTTTTCGTCCGGTCACCTTAGTGTCCCCCAAACTGGGCCCGCAACCTGGGGTTCATCCAGGCGGCGAGGATATCTGACAGCAGGTTGAACAACACGATCAGCACCGACAGGAACACGGTGGTGCCCAGGATCATGGTGTAGTCCCGGTTGAACGCCGCCTGCACATAGAAACGGCCCAGGCCGGGGATCTGGAAAATGGTCTCCACCACGAAGGAGCCCGCCAGCAGGCCGGCGAAGGCCGGGCCAAGGAAGGCCACGACGGGGATCAGGCCGCCACGCAGGCTGTGCTTGAACACCACCTGCCACCGGGGCAGGCCCTTGGCCCTGGCCGTGCGGATATAATCCTGGGACAGGACTTCCAGCATGCCGGCCCGGCCCAGGCGTGCGATATAGGCGGCGTAGCCCGCCCCCAGGGTGATGGAGGGCAGGATCTTGTCGCCCGGAATATCGCCCCAGCCCGACACGGGCAGCCAGTCGAGGTAGATGCCGAACAACAGCACCAGCAGGGGCCCCAACAGGAAAGACGGCATGCAAATACCTATCATGGCCAGCGACATGGGTATGTAGTCCTGCGCCGTATTGGGTTTGAGCGACGCGCATACTCCCGCCAGGCCGCCGATGCCCAGCGCGACCAGCAGCGCGTACAGGCCCAGCTCCGCGGTTACGGGGAAGCCGGCGGCGATCAGCTCGTTGACGCTGCGCCCGGGGTATTTGAACGATGGCCCGAGATCGCCGTGCGCCAGGTCATCCAGGTAGGCGGCGTACTGCTGGAACAGGGGCAGGTTGAGCTTGTACTGCGCTTCCAGCGCGGCCTTCACCTCCCGCGGCACGGCTTTTTCGCTGTCGAAGGGCCCGCCGGGGGCAATCCGCACCAGGAAAAAGGTCACCGTAATTACCACCAGGATGACCGGTATTGCCTGCAGCAGCCGTACGCCGATAAATCGCCACATGGTCAGTCGCCCGCCTCGCTTGCCCGCCAGTCCTGGTCCAGCCACACGTACTTGAAGTTCGCCCAGTCCATCAGGTTGGGCGGCATACCGTTAACGCTGGGATGGATCAGGTGTTTACTGGTGTAGGTGAACACCGGAATGATGGGCATTTGCTCCATCAGCAATGTCTCCGCCTCGTGAAAGACCGCGTAGCGGGCTTCCCGGGTCGAGGCCTGGGGCGCCTTGCGCAGGATCAGGTCATCGTACCGGGGGTCGGCAAAACCGGTATTGTTATTGCCCCCGCCGGAGAGGAACAGGTCGAGGAAGTTGTTGGGATCGACGTAATCGCCGATCCAGCCGCGGCGGGCGATCTGGAAATCCATCTGGGTAATCGAATCCAGGTAAACCTTCCACTCCTGGTTGGTCAGGGTGACTTCTATGTTGAGGGCGTCCTTCCACATCTGCTGCAGTGCCACGGCGATTTTGCGGTGGTCCTCGCTGGTGTTGTAGGTCAGCTCCAGCCCGGGCCAGCCCCTGCCGTCGGGATAGCCGGCCTCGGCCAGCAACCGCCGTGCCCCGGCCACGTCATGGCTGAACAATTTTGGCGGGTAGTAGCCCAGGGTGTCGGGTGGCGTGATGCTGTACGCCACGAGGTTGGTGCCCTTCAGCACGTTTTTGTTGAGCGAGTCGCGGTCCACCGCCATGGACAGCGCCTGGCGTACTTTTAAGTTGTCGGTCGGGGCGCGGGTTGTATTGAGCAGGTAGTAGTACGTGCCGAGGTAGGGCGCCTGTCGGTAGGGGCTGTCGGCCATTTCCTGGTAGACCGGAATTTTGCCCAGCGGCACGCTACCGGTGTAGTGCAACTGGCCCACCCGGAACATCCGCTCCTCGCTCACCACGTTCTCGGTTGGGTAGAAGACTATGCCGTTCAGTTTCACATTGTCGCGGTCCCAGTAGGTATCGCTCTTTTCCACTTCGATGCGGCGGTACAACTGCCAGTCCCTGAGCCTGAACGCGCCGTTGCTCACCATGTTTTCCACCCGCGTCCAGGGCGTGTAGCGGTCGGTCATCTGGCCGAATTTCTCTATGGTGGGCCGGTGTACCGCGAACGTACTGTAGTGGTCCATCAGCTGGATGAAGTAGGGCGTGCGCTCGTCCAGCGTGACCTGCAGGGTGAGGTCGTCCAGCGCTGTTACGCCCACCTCCGCGAAGTCGGTGATCGCGCCCTTATTGAAGTCCCTGGCGTTTTTTACCGGGTACAACATATAGGCGTATTCGCTGCCCAGGGCCGGGCTCAGCAGGCGCTGCCAGGACCAGACGTAGTCAGCGGCGGTCATGGACTCGCCGTTAGACCACCTGGCCCGTGGATTGATATGAAAGGTGATGACCCGGCCGTGCTCACTGATATCCCAGCTCTGCGCGACACCGGGTTCCGGCTCAAGCGTATACGGGTTCTTGGTCGCGAGTCCCTCGAACAGGGCGCCGATGATGAAGTGTTCGGGCACACCGGTCACCACGTGGGGGTCCAGTCCCTGGGGCTCGGAGCCGTTGCCGAAGTACAGAATGCCCTCGCGATTACCGCTCGCCACGTTTGACTCGCCGCCACTGCAGGCCGCCAACAGAATGACCGTTGCAAGCGTCAGCAGGAAGCGGAAAGTGTGGGCCTCTATCAATGTAAATGCCTGTGGTGGTCGCTCGGGGGGGTTAACTGTAATGCAAGGGGCTGCCCTTGTCACAGACAAGGGCTACGCGGCAACCCGTCGGCGCCGCGGGGATCTGGCGACACCAACTCAGGCGGCGGACTTGTCCCGCTCGCCCACCCTGGGGCCGGTGTAGTTGGCGCGCGGGCGGATCAGCCGGCTGTTCTTGCTGAATTCCAGGAAGTGGGCCACGTAGCCGTACACCCGCGCCATGGCAAACATGGCGGTGAAAAAGTGGGTGGGAATACCCAGGCTGTGGAACACCGCGCCCTTGTAGAATTCCACGTTGGCCCAGATTTCCTTGTCCTGCTCGGCGAATGCGGCCTGGCAGGCCTCTTCCACCGCCACCAGGGTCAGCAGCAGGTTTTTGCTCTCGCCCTCCTGGCACAACTCCATGGCCATCGGTTTGAGGATTTTCGCCCGCGGGTCCACGGTGCGGTATTCCCGGTGCCCCATGCCCATGATTTTGTCCTTGCGGTCCAGGCAGTCCTTTACGTAGGCCCCGGCCTTATCGGGGCTGCCGATGGCCATGGCCATTTCCAGCGCCGCCTGGTCGGCGCCGCCGTGGAGTTTGCCAAACAAGGTGCCGATGGAGGCCGAAACGGAAGACTGGATGGGGGCCAGGGTACTGGCGCAGACGCGCCCGGCGAACGTGCCGGCATTAAAACTGTGCTCCATCTGCAGGATCTGCGCGGCGTTGAGCATGCGCACCTGCTCGGCGGTGGGCGGGCTGCCGTGAAACATGGTGAGGAAGTTCTCGTGGAACAACCGGCCCGGCGTCGGGGCGAGTACCACCTTGCTATGGCCCAGTCGGTGATGGGCGGCGATCAGGGCGGTAATCTTGGCCGCCAGGAACAGGCCGTGTTCGGCGTCGGGTTCCATATCCATGGCCTGTTCGGCCGGAAATTGCAGCAGCGGCACCAGTCCCTGCAGCATCAGCATGGGATGCAGGTCGCGGGGCACGTGGCGCAGCATTTCGATTTCCGCGTGCGAGAGGCGCGAGTGTCTGCACATAAAGGTTTTCAGGCGACTTTTTTCCTGTTCCTCGGGCCAGTCGCCGAACAGCACCATCCACACCACGTGAAGGAAGGGCACGCCCACCAGGTCGTTGATGTCGATACCGCGGTAACTGAGCAGGCCCTGTTCGCCCTGCACGTCTGAAATGGCGGTGTCACCGACGACTATGCCAGCCAGATCGCTGGAATAGACGGTAGCTTCAGTGGTCATGGCATCGGCTCCTCTTTTGGTAATTTTTCACAGTATACGAAGCGTGGGCTGATCAGTAGAATTAATTTTACTTATCTGTGTATTAGAAGCACTAATATGCGTTTTGAAAACAGTGAGTTGCGCGCGTTTCGCGCGGTGGTGGAAGAAGGTGGCTTCAAGCGCGCGGCCGAAGCCCTGCACATCAGCCAGTCGGCGGTGAGCCAGGCGGTGGCGGGGCTGGAAGCCAAACTGGAGGCGCCACTGATCCAGCGCGGCAAGGAACTGCGCCTGAGCGATATCGGCAAGCGCCTGTTCGAGCACGCGGTGGATATGCTGCGGGAGGAGCAGCAGACGCTGGAGGATATCGCCCACCTCAAGCAGGGCAACGCCGAAACCCTGAGCCTGGCGCTCAGTGCGTCGATAAACCACTTCTACGCGCCGCAATTAATAAGTGCTTACTATCAGGAAAACCCCCAGACCAGGATGAAAATAGCCGAACTCCCGGGCCGCAGTATCATTTCGGAGGTGCTGTCGGGCAATGCGGAACTCGGGCTGGGGCCCTTCCAGAAACAGATGTCGGCTTTCTCCACCATCCCCCTGTACAGTGACTCCCGCCACCTGGTCGTCAGCCACCGGCACGCGCATTATCCGGAAATGGTGCGGGGTGACGAACAGGCGTTGAAGCTGACACCCCTGATTACCTCGGCCCTGGACAACCCGGATATGCGGCCCTCGATCCTGCGCTTGCGTGACCAGTTCAGTACCGTGTGGGAGGTCAACAGCCTGTCGCTGCGCATCCACATGGTGGCCGAGGGCATGGGGGTGACCTTTATCGACCGCAAACTGTTGCAGGAGCACCCGGCCTGTACCGACCTGCATATCATGGACGATGTGTCATTCGGCAGTATCGCCAAGCAGGTCGGTCTGTACTACCGTGCCGGCAAGGTGCTGAGTGCCAGTGCACGTAACTTTATCGCCCTGTGCGAACGTTACTGGAGCCTGTAGAGTGCGCCTGCCACGGCGAAGGAGCAGTTGATATGGCGGTCTCGTTGCGCGACAGCAATGTGGAGAAGTTGCGTGAGCATGAATACGACGTGCTCATCGTCGGGGGCGGTATCAACGGCGCCGTCGCGGCCGCCGCGCTGGCTGGCTGCGGGGTGCGGGTGGCGTTGATCGACCGGGGCGACTTTGCCGGTGGCGTCAGTTCCAACTCGTCCAACCTGGCCTGGGGTGGCATCAAGTACCTCGAGACCCACGAGTACCTGCTGGTCAATAAGCTGTGCAAATCCCGCAATCGCCTGATGCGTGCCTACCCTTCCACCGTCAAGGAAATCCGGTTTTTTACCACCATCCAGCGCGGCTTTCGCTTCGCGCCATTTTTCGTTTACCTGGGCAGTCTCCTGTACTGGATCATGGGACGTTTCGTCACAAAGGCGCCGCACTATATCAGCGCTCGCGCCATTGAGCGGGCAGAGCCGGTGATCAATACCAGCGAGGCGGCCGGGGGGCTGGAGTATTCAGACTGCTATCTTTACGATAATGATGCGCGCTTCGTTTTCAATTTTATTCGCAAGAGCCTCAACTTCGGCTGTATCGCCGCCAACTACGTCGAGTCACTCGGCGCCCGGCGCGCAGGAGACGGCTGGGTGACCAGTGCCCGCGACGTGGTGAACGGCAGTCGCTTCGATATCCGTGCAAAGGTACTGATCAACGCCTGCGGCCCGTACGTAGACGCGCAGAATGTGCGCTCCGGTGAGACCACCGACTACCGCCACCTGTTTTCCAAGGGCGTCCACCTGATTGTCGACCGCATCACCGATAACAAGCGCGTGCTGACGTTTTTCGCCAGCGATGGCCGCCTGTTTTTCCTGATTCCCATGGGTCCGAAGACCTGTATTGGCACTACCGATACCCAGGTGGACAGTCCAGAGGTCAGCGTGACGGACGAGGACCGGGACTTCATCCTGGCCAACGCCAACGCCCTGCTGGACCTGGACCCGCCATTGACCCGCGCCAGTATCATTGCGGAACGCGTCGGCGTACGCCCCCTGGCTATCCGCGGCCGCGGCGGGGTGGCCGATTGGGTGGCCCTGTCGCGCAAGCACGTGATCGAAGTGGATGAACCGAACCGGCACCTCAGCATTTTTGGCGGCAAGCTGACCGACTGCCTCAACGTCGGCGACGAGGTGGTCGCGCATGTGCGGGGATTGGGAATCGAACCGCCCGCCCCCAACCACCGCTGGTACGGCGAGCCGGGTCCGGACCTGCGCGCCGAGTTCATGCTGCAGGCACGGTTGATGGACCTGGATGAGCTTACCTCGGCAAGTTCTTCCGAGCCGCTGTCGGAACGCTTCTGGCGGCGTTACGGGGAGAGCGCCTTCGGACTGCTGGAGCGGATCCGTGAGGACGAGAGCTGCGCCGAGTTGTTGATAGAGAATGCCGAGTACACCCGCTGCGAGATCGAACTGGCCGCGCGCCGGGAAATGATTGTGAAACTGGAGGACTTCATGCGCAGGCGTTCAAAAATCGAGCTGGTGGTGCGGCGCCAGGAGTACCAGCACGCGCCGGGGCTGCGCGAGGCCTGCGACATTCTCTTCGGGGAGCAGGCGGAGGCGCGGCTGCGGGAGTACCTGGAGACCGCCGACGGCACTAGAACTGCGGCTCTCCGCCATGCACGCCCAGGTAATGGGAGCTCAGGTTTGGGCGGGCGGTCAGCTGGTCATTGATCTCGTAGATACGCTCGTAGTTGGTGTCCTTGATCAGCCACTTGCCATTCACCTTGAGATAACGGTCCCAGTACAGGGCGGTGCCGCGGGTTCTGGCGTTGTGGTTGAGAATCCACATATTGTCCTCGAGATACCAGATGGCGGTGGCTTCGGTCTCACTGAGCATCTGGATTTCGGGGTGGTGGGCATGGTGCTGGCCGACCGCCTCCCTGCTGAATGATGCGCCGATATTATTGACGTAGTCCTGCTTGCCCTGGACATTCCACTGGTAGCTGCCGCCGACAAAATGCACAGTCACATCGTCGTGGAACAGGGTGGCCAACTCCTCCAGGTTGCAGGTGTCAACGCAGCGGAAATAGGCGTACTTGAGTTGCCGTATCGCCTCCATGTCCATCAGGCGCTGGATATCCCGGCGCAGATCCTCTATTCCACCCTGTGACGCCTCCAGCGGCAATCCGGGTGTGATGCCGAGGTTTTGCTTGTTCAGTACCTGCCGTTGTTTGCTCATAATGTTCGCTCTTTGGGTGGGGATAGTGGTGGCGGTTGGTGTTCGCCCGGGCGCTGTCACTGTGACATCTTCACAGATGTCCGTCATCCGATTGTACCGACTCCCGGCATCCACTAGAATGCGCGGCCTTTCCTCTCGTCGCATAACAACAAGCTCCCCCGCCGGCAACCTGGTGGAGGTCAATGTGATCGAGGCCCCCAGGTATTTCGTGGCGGATGATGCGCTGGGCTAGCGGGCGTAAACGCTTTCCCGGCCGGAGTCGATAGCCGGAGCAAGCACCCGCTGTTACCGGCTAGGCCACCAGGTTTCGCTCCACCGCATCCAGGAATCCGTACATGTCGACGATGGTCTCGGCGGCCGGGTCCTGGGTCTTGCCCTTCAGGTCGCCGGTGATGACGCCCTGGGCGACGGTCTCGATCAGCGCCTCTTTGAGGTTGTTGGAATAGTCGGCCAGGGCCTGGTTGTCCTCTCGCTGGGCCAGGGTTTCCAGGGCGTTGGCCACGGCGTAGATCAGGGCCGAGGAATTGAAATGCGCTTCCCTGCCGTCGGTTGCCAGGTACCTGAGGTAGAGGTCGTGGGCGGTGCCGTGGGGTGCCTCGTACAGCATGGTGCCGTCCTTGCTTTCTATAATGGAACTGGCGGTGGCCAGGCTGCCGCCCAGGGCGGCAGAGATATCCGAGAAGATATCGCCATCGAGGTTCTGCGCCGGGTACAGGGCATTCCTGGGCGGATCGGTGATCATCTTCTTCAGCTGGCTGGAGGGACGCATGATCATGAAAGATGGCGGCTGGGTGCCGGCTTTTGCCAGCGCGTGGCGCACATCGGTAATGGCGGTGCTGAACACCTCGTCGTATTCCATATATTCGCGTTTCAGGCCGAAGTAGACCTCCTTGCCCTTGCGCGAGGCATCGCGAAACACCTGGCTGACCCAATCGGTGATCGCCTGCAGGTCGTTGGACATCAGCAGCACCGGGTCGTTTTTCTTGACCCTGCGGGCGTGTTTCTCGTCGCCATCGACGATCACCTTGAGAATGCCGTCCTCCTCCATCGGCATATTGAAGCTGCCGTACTGGTCGCCGCCGCCGGCGCTCATGCGCGACAATGACACGTGGTGCTTGCGGTTGGGGATACCGAAGCGCTTCAGCTCCCCCACCAGTTTGTACAGCTTCCTGCCGGTGGTGTTGTCCGGCACGCCCCACAGGGCGCGCTCGGGCGGGTTGGCGACGATACGCGCGGCCTGGGCATCGATCAGTTCGTAGTAATAGTGTAGCCCCGCCTGCTCGAAACGCTCCCGGTAGTCGGCGTGGTACACCGCTTCGATGGCGCTGCGCATCACCCCGTCATAGCCCGCGATTACCGTATCTTTCAGGCCCAGGTAGGCGTCGCGCCCCTCGTCGAGCGCGCGCCGGAAGAAGGCGTGGGCCCAGGCTGTGACGTCATCGATATCATTGGTCGCCAGCAACCAGGGATCGCCCTTGTTGATTGTGCGTCGGTGCAGTTCCACCGGGTCGCCACTGGCGCCGACGAAAATAAGCTTGAGTACCCCGGTGGCCTTGGACAGCTCGTTGTGGCTGTGCTTGATCCCGCCGCCCTCCATGGTCATCACCTCGATATCGCGGCCGATCCAGTCGGGGGGATTGATCTGCAGATTGCGAAACTGGATATCCTCGCGCGTGATATTGCCGCCTATACCCTTGCGGATCGCGCCGTTGGGTGACTTGGTTGCGAGTTTGTCGAGTTCAGCTTCTTTGATAGCGGGATACTTTGCCAGCAACTCGTCCAGCTGCTGGCGGTTGACGGTCATGCCGGCATTCTTGACACCCACGCCGTGGGTCTTCAAGGCGGCAATGGCGGCGCGAACGGCCTCGCCGTTGGTGCTGAGACGATTCTCGGCGGTGAGGTCGATCTCCACCAGGCGGATATCCAGGCGGCTGGTCACAAACTGCTCCAGGATTCGCTCGAAAGCGACCTGGGCCATTTCATCCCCATGGAGGATGACCAGGGGGTTCTGGACCCGAATTTTGCCGTTCATTAGATCTCCTGAGATGAGCTGGGGCCCGCGCGGGATTCCCGGGCGGCAGTTGGCTCGCACTGAAAACGTCAGAAGATATTCTTTATCGGCGTATTTTGAAAGCCCGACTTTGGTGGGGAGGGCGGGGCAGGTGTCCCGATTGATCGCCTGTCCGCCGCCCGGCTTGCTTCAGCGCTATCTGGTCACGCCGTAATGTGCAGCGGTTCTATCGAGGGCCTCACCCAGTTTTTCCACCAGGATATCGATTTCGTCGGTGGTGGAAATCAAGGGCGGCGCCATAATCATCGCGTCGCCGGTCTGGCGCACCATCAGGCCGCCGGTGTTGGCGGTATCGCGACAGAAGACCGCGCTCTCGGAGTTCGGTGCCAGGCGCTCACGCGAACCCTTGTCGCGCACCAGTTCCACCGCTGCGAACATGCCGCGACCGCGCACCTCGCCGACGATGCGGTGATCCGCCAGTTCCCGCAGGCGGCGCTGGAAGTAAGGTGCGATATCCCGGGCGCAGGTCTCGATAATATTGCTCTCGCGCAGGATGCGCAGGGTTGCCAGGCCGGCGGCGCAGCTGACGGGGTGGCCGGAGTAGGTCAGGCCATGGGCGAACTCGCCGCCGTGGGTAAGCAGCACGTTGGCTATGCGGTCGCCCACCATCACGCCGCCCAGGGGGATGTAGCCATTGGTAACGCCCTTGGCGAAGGTCAGCAGGTCGGGCTCGAGGTCGTAGGTCTCGCAGCCGAACCAGTTGCCGGTGCGGCCAAAGCCACAGATGACCTCGTCCATCACCAGCAGGATATCCCGCTCGCGGCAGATGCGCTTGATCTCGGGCCAGTAGGTATCGGGGGGAATGATCACGCCACCGGAGCCCTGTACGGGTTCGGCGATAAATGCCGCGACCTTGTCCTGGCCCAGCTCGTCTATCTTCGCTTCCAGCTCTCGGGCCACGCGCAGCCCGAACGCCGCGGGGCTGTCGTCGCCCCCTTCGACGAACCAGTGGGGCTGGTTGATATGGTGTACATAGTCCAGGCCGTTGGTCTGGGCGTGCATGGCGCTCATGCCACCCAGGGAGGCGGCGGCGATGGTCGAGCCGTGGTAGGCGTTGCGGCGGCTGATAATGTTTTTCTTCTCCGGCTTGCCCAGCAGGCCGTAGTAACGCTGGATCAGGCGTATATTGGTGTCGTTGGCCTCGGAGCCGGAATTGGTAAAGAACACGTGGTTGAACTGCGGCGGCGTGACTTCCACCAACGCCCTGGCCAGTTCCACCGCAGGCTGGTTGGAACACTTGAAAAAATTATTGTAGAAGGGCAACTCCTGCAGCTGGGCGTAGATCGCATCCTTGATGCTCTGCTGGCTATACCCCAGGTTGCAGCACCAGAGCCCCGACATGCCATCCAGCATTTTGTGGCCGTCGCTGTCATAGATATAGATGTGTTCGGCCCTGGAAACGATGCGCCCGCCCTTTTTGCTGTAGTCCTGCAGGTCGGTGAACGGGTGGAGGTGGTGAGCCTGGTCCAGCTGTTGTAGCTGGTGGGTCTTGGCTGTGGTATCCATGGGCGTTTCTCTGTATCAACGGTGGCTTGGACGACCGGGCTACCCTCTGGTGGTATGGCACCCTGGTGCGTGGCATCGTTTAATAGTGTGACATAGACACCACACCTGGGAATTACCCCTAAAGTGGTGGTTTGAGTGCCGGCGGCACCAGGACAGCAGGCGATGGCCGATAACAACGATATTCTACAGGTCTTTCTGGCCGAACACCCGGACGTCGAAATTTTTGAAATAATACTCCCCGACGTCTGTGGCGGCTTGCGGGGCAAGTGGTTGACGCGCGACAAGATGCACAAGGCGATGGCGGGAGAGCTGAAAATGCCACTGAGCTCGCTGGCGTTTGATGTGTGGGGGCGGGACGCGGAAATACTGGTATTTGAGACGGGTGATGGTGACGGTTTCTGTGAACCCGATGTGCGGACGCTGGCCGTCGCACCCTGGTTGGACCGGCCGACGGCCCAGGTAATTATCTCGATGCGCGAGGTCAACGGCGAACCCTGCGCCTATGATACCCGGCATATATTGCAGTCGCTGATGGATCGTTTCGCCGCCCTCGGGTTGACGCCTGTGGTGGCCACCGAGATGGAGTTTCACCTGTTTCGCGACGAGTTTGACACCTTCGGCCAGCCAGTTCATACCCAGACGGATTGCGTGGGCGGCCGCCTGGCGGGCGGGCAGACGTATGGCATCGACGCAATGGAAGGTATGGCCGGGCTGATGCATGCCATCCGCGACGCCTGCATCGCGCAAAACCTGCCTGTCGATACGCTGATCAAGGAGTCCGGCCCGTCCCAGTACGAGATCAACCTCTACCACAACCCCGATGCCCTGGTAGCGGCCGACCAGGCCATGATGCTGCGCCGGGTGATAAAAGGCCTGGCCCGCAAACACGGCCTGAGGGCCACGTTCATGGCTAAGCCCTTCGGGCAGCTGGCGGGCAACGGCATGCATGTGCACTGCAGTTTGCTGGATGCCTGCGGCAACAATGCCTTTGACGACGGCAGCGGCAGGGGTAATGCGCTGCTGCGACAGGCCGTGGCCGGATGCCTGGCAGGCATGGCCGACAGCATGTTGCTGTTCGCACCCAACCTGAATTCCTACCGCCGCTTCCAACGGGGGACTTATGCGCCGCTGACGCCCTGCTGGGGTTACGAGAATCGCACCGTATCGGTGCGTATACCCGCTGATGTGCCCCATGCGACCCGGATTGAACACCGGGTGCCCGGTGCGGATGCGAATCCTTACCTGGTGATCGCGGCAATCCTGGGCGGGATGTTGCACGGTATAGAAAACAAGCTGCAGGCGCCGCAACCGCTGGAGGGCAATGCCTATGAGTTGCTGGAACCCACGCTGCCCCGGTACTGGCCGGATGCCCTGGCCCGCTTCGAACAGTCGGATTTCGTCCGCGACACCTTCGGCGGCACGTTCCAGCACGTTTATTCGGTACTCAAGCACCAGGAGATGGCGGATTTCGACTGCCAGGTGACGCCGCTGGAATACGACGCCTGCTTATAGCGCCGGTTCATACCCCGGTTGGCTTGGGATTGAGGCCGGCGAACGGGCGGCTCGCCGCAAGCAATAACTACACTTTAGTGGTATGGGCTCCGGGCGTATTATTCGCTACGGTCAATGGGGCTGATACCATCAATGCCCGTGTGGGCATTTTAACCAGGGGACAGGGGATCTGAAATCATGGCTGCATGCGCGCAACCCGCCAGCAAAAAGTTCGTACATAAACACCGATTGGCCGCTGCGGTCTCGGCCGTGGTCATGGCTTCAGCGGTGCCCGGTCCGGCAGCGGCGCAGATGCTGGAGGAAGTGATCGTCACCGCCACCAAGCGTTCCGAGTCTGTCATGGACGTGCCGCTGGCGATCACCGCCATTTCGGGCAAGATGATACAGGCGGCCAACCTCGATAATGTGAAGGATTTGATCGCATTCACCCCGGGGGTTACCGGCAACTCCAAGGACAGTTTTATCGATGTTGTCAGCGTGCGGGGTATCATCACCAACGACTTCGGGGTGGGCGGGGACCCCTCCATCGGCCTGTACAAAAATGGCCTGTACCAGGGCCGCAACGGTTCGGCGGTCACCAGCCTTTACGATATCGAGCGGGCCGAAGTGCTGCGCGGTCCCCAGGGTTTCCTGTTCGGTCGGGGCGCGATTTCCGGTGCCATGAACATCATCACCAATACACCCAACACCGAGAGCCCGGGTGGTTACGCGGAAGTGGACGTGGCGGAGCGGGACCACCTGATGGGAGAGGGTGCGGTCAACGTCCCCGTCACCGACCAGATAGCGTTCCGCGTTGCCGCCTACCACTCAGAGGAAGACGGCTATATCAAGAACCGTTACGAGGGCCTGCAGAGCAACAAGTACGGTGGCCATAACACCGACGCCGTGCGTTTTTCCGGCCTGTTCGAGACGGACAAGCTCACCGTCAACCTGATGGTGGAGTATGAAAACCGCAACCAGTCCGGCAGCATCTACGTGCCGACCGGCAAGGGCGAGGGCTACGAGAACGAGACCGCGATCTGGGGTGACCTGGGCTATCCAGCCCCCGACGAGGTGATCAATAGTGATATGAGCCTGGGCAACCGGGACAACTCCGAGGTGACCAGCTACGGCCTGCAGGTGGATTATGACCTGGACTTCGCCACGTTTACTTCCGTCACCGGCTACCGCGACCACACCTTCAGCTACGCCGAGGATTTTGATGGCCTGCCCATCGTGCTCAACAGCTACGGCCAGGACCAGAGCGGGGATTATTTCGAGCAGGAACTGCGCCTGGTCTCCAACAGTGACGGCCCGCTCAGCTGGTATGCGGGGGTCTCCTACTACCAGGAGCATATCGACGCCGACCTCAAGCAGGAGATGGGCGAGGATGTCTGGTGCTCCATCTACTGGACCCAGGAGGAGACGACCTGCCAGGACCTGTTTGACTATTACAAGGGTTACGCCGAGTACTACCCCGACGGCGACTACGTCCAGTACTTCTACGACTATTTCGGCACCTTCGACTGGCAGGGCAGCCCCACCGGGGACATGCTCGACGCCAACCGCGCCCACGGCAAGTATAACGGCTACGCCGCTTACCTCGACCTGGGCTACGAGTTCAGTGAGCGCTGGGACGCCAATCTCGGCGTGCGCTACACCCGGGACGAAAAGGACTTTTCCAACTACGTATACCCGAGCATGAGCCCGGTGCTGGGCAACCGTGCAGCGCTGGGATTCTCCACCCCGGAGGGGGCAGTAAGCGACTCCAGGACCTGGGATCACTTCACCCCCAGGGTGATTGTCAACTACCACCCCTCGGTTGATACACTGCTGTTTGGTAGCGTCACCACCGGCTACAAGTCCGGCGGCTTCAATTCCTTCGGCGTGACGCCCGCCGGGCCCTATGGCTCTACCGTGGCTATCCCGGGTGAGTACAAGCCCTCGTCCTACAGCCCCGAAACGTCCACCTCCTATGAACTGGGCTACAAGGGCGACCTGTTCCAGGGCAATACCCGGGTGACCGCCAACGTGTTCTATTACCAGTACAAGGACATGCAGGTGACTTACTTTGACGGCGCGGCGATCCAGGCTGACAACGTCGGCAAGCTGGATGGCTGGGGTTTCGAGGGATCTATCAGCCAGGGGCTGGGCGAATACTTCGAACTGAATTCCGGTATCGCCTGGTTTGACAGTGAGGCCAATGAGCTGCAAAAAATCTGCGACGGCACCGACGTGTGTGAGGACCAGGCCATTCCCTGGGCGCCCGAGTGGTCGGGGCACGTGGCGCTGATAGGCAACTATGAGATCGCCGAGGGCGAGCTGTTCGGCATGGCGGCCTACCACTTCCAGACCAAGCAGGAGGCCGGCTGGGAACCGGACAGCTTCAGCGTCTCCGGTTATGGCGAACTCAACCTCAGCCTTGGCTACCGACTGGGCAAGTACTCGGTCACGGCCTATGTCGACAACGCGACCGATGAGGACTACTACGACGGCGGTGGCAACGGCGATTCGGTATTCGTGGCCTTCCAGTTCGGTCCCAGCAGGCCTCGCACCGTGGGCATGAAGCTGGCGATGGATTTCGAATAAGCGCTCGCCTGAAACAGAAAACCCGCTACGGCCGTAGCGGGTTTTTTTTGGCCGGGTTATACGCCGTCAGTTATTGCCCCTGGCGATAGACCTGCCTGCCGTCAAACCAGGTTTCCAGCACCCGGGTGTCGGAAATCCCGGCTGTCCTGCCCTCGTTGGCGAGGGCGATGATATCCCGGTCGAGAATGATGAAGTCCGCCTTTTTGCCGGTTTCCAGCGAACCGGTGATATCCGCCTGCTGCATCATGCGGGCGCCGTTGATCGTGTAGGCATCGATCGCATCCAGTATACCTATGCCCTCGCTGGCGTTGAGCGGGCCGTCACCGTCATCGCGGGTCACGGCCATCTCGATGTTGTGGAACGGCATGGGGTCGGCGCTGACGACCGGCGCGTCGGAGCCCGCCGCCAATACCCCGCCGGCGTCGAGAATCCAGCGCGCCGGGTAGGCCTGTTGCATGTAGTAGTTGGCGGGGTTGTACATGGCCTGCAGCGAGCTGATCCTGTCGACGAAGGGAATCACGGTGGCATCGTAGCCGAAATCGCGTGTCGCCCATGAATAGGTGAATACCACGGGAATTTTAAGCGCCGCTATGCGCACACCGTCTTCCGGTGACACCAGCTGGGCGTGGGCGATACTGTGGCGGTTGGTGGCTGGTTTGCCGGTGGTGACAGCGGCAATGGCGTCGGTGGCGACCTGCACGGCCCGGTCGCCAATGGCGTGAAAGTGTACGCTGAAATCGTTGGCCACCGCGGCGTTGAGGAAGCGCCGGGTGGTTTGGTCCGATTGCGTGGTTACGCCCCGGTAGCGAAGGCATTGTGCAGGATAGAATCCGTTGCTGGCATTGAAGGCCGCGGTTTCGCTCTGGCTCAGGGGCTGATCGCCCCGCGCGAGAAGTGCTTTACAGGCCTCGCTGTCCGGATCGACGTAGCCGGCCAGGCCCAGTTCACCCGTAGCCGGGTCCAGCCTGAACAACGGTTGGTAGAAATTCCGCAACTGGGCGCCGTTGGGCAGGCCCGGCGGTGCGGACAGGGGGTTGCCCTCGAGCACACCGTCGACGAAGTATTTGAGCTGGTCCGCCTTGATATTATCCACCGCGGCGTATTTGTCGCGGGTGGCTCTTGCCTGCACCATGATGGCTTCAACATCCACCTCGTCATCCCCACCCTTGTAATCGTCAGGCTCGTAGTACTGGGCCAGGGTTACCCGCAAAGAGAGCGCGCCATCCGCCGCCAGCTTGTCGTAAACCGGGGAGAGCTCAGGGTAGTAGGCCGCCTCCAGCAGTGAGGTGATGCCGCGGCGGTTAAACCACCCCGGTATCTGGCCCGCCTCGGGAATCAGTGCCGCGAGGTTCATCAGGACAGCGCGGCTGACGCCCAGGCGCAGGTACACGGTTTCATGCACTTCGCCGTTGGGTTCGCCGCTGGCGTCGACGCCGATGTAGGGCGCCAGGTCGCGGAACTGACCCGGCAACGTGGCAGCGCTCAGCCCGATCTGCTCGCCCGCCGGGTTGCGAGCCAGGGCCAGCCCCGCGGAGTTGGTCGCGAAATGATGGGAATCGCTGTTTTCCAGCAATACGGGGGATGCACCGGCAGCGCGATCCAGTGCCTGGCGCAGCGTTGTCAGGTTATCCGCCGGCTTGTTGCCATCGGTAAAATTCCAGTTCTTGACGATCAGCCATTCGCCGGGGGGAGTGGCCAGGCGATCCAGGCAGGCGCCGACAAACACCGCCAGTTCAGCCAGGTTCAGGGCCTGGTCTTGAAGGTCACACTTGTCGATTTGTATGGTTTCTACCGGGTGGACGTGGGCGTCGTGCAGGCCGGGCAGTACCCGCTTGCCCTGCAGGTCGGTCACGAGGGTGTCGGCGCCGATCCATGCGCTGGCCGCCTCGCTGTCTCCCACAAACACGATACGGTCCCCGCTCACAGCAATCGCGCCGGCAGTGTGACGGCCGGCGTCGGCGGTATAAATGGCGCCGTTGAGAAACACATGGTCCGCCGCGGGAGTGACCTCGTCATGGCAGCCCCACAGCGCGCAGGTAATGGCAATGGCGAGGGTCAGGGGCGAAAGCGACGATTTCATGCGGTCAAATCCAGCTGGCGGTAATGGCCAATTTTACTCGCAAATACCTGTTGGCGCCGTGACCCCCTACTACCGGGTCTGCTGGTATATCCTGGCACCGTCAAACCAGGTCTCCAGCACTTTCGTTTCAGAGACTTGATCCGCATTCCCGTTTTCGGCCAGGGCGACAATATCCCGGTCGAGAATAATAAAATCGGCCTTCTTACCCGCTTCCAGCGAACCGGTGATGTCCTGCTGGTGCATCAGCCGCGCGCCGTTGATGGTGTAGGCATCGATGGCGTCCAGTATGCCTATACCTTCACCTGCATTCATCGGGCCCTCACCCTCGTCCCGGGTCACCGCCTTTTCGATGTTGTGAAACGGCCGCGGATCGGCGGTGTCGACCGGCGCGTCCGAGCCGGCGGCCAGCACGCCGCCAGCCGCGAGGATTGATCGGGCCGGATAGGCTTGCCGCATATAGTAATTTTCCGCGTTGTACATGTCCTGCAGCGAGCTGATTTTGTCGATGAAGGGAATCACCGTGACGTCGTAGCCGTAATCGCGCACAGCCCAGGCATAGGTGAAAGCAACCGGAATTTTCAATGCGGCGATACGCGCGATATCGCCCGGGTCAACCAATTGGGCGTGGGCAATACTATGGCGGTTGGTGGATGGCGTGTCCCTGGTAACCGCCGCGATGGCGTCGACGGCGGTGCGCACAGCGCGGTCGCCGATGGCGTGAAAGTGAACACTCAAATCACTGTCCACGGCGGCCTGGATAAACTTCATTGTGGTATCGGCGCTCTGGAACATGACACCGTCGGAGAGCAGGCACTGGGCGGGGTGGAAGCCGTTGGCAGCGGTGAAATCGGCAATCTCCTCGCGTTTCAGGCTGCCTGGGGCTTTGGCCGCCACCTGCTTGCAGGGCTCGCCATCAGGCGCGACATAACCCGTGAGCACCACCTCGCCGCTGGTCGTGTCCTGGCCGAAAATCGGCTGGTAGTAATCGTTCAGCTGTGCCGCGTTGGGCAGCGTCGGGGGGGTGGACAGGGGGTTGCCCTCGATCACGCCGTCGACAAAGTACTTGAGCTGGTCGGCCTTGACGTTCTGCACCTTGCTGTATTTTTCCCGTGTCGCCCTGGCCTGCGCCATGATGGTGTCGATATCAATTGATCCGTCCGCATTCCTGTAGGCATTGGGATCGTAGTACTGGGCCAGGGTGACGCGCAGCGACAGCGCACCCTGCTCCACCAGGCTGTCGTAGAGCGAGCCGGTGGTGGCGTCGAACGCGGCATCGTAGATCGAGGTAATACCCAGGCTGTTGAAGCGGCCCGGTATCTGTCCTGCCTGTGAAATCAGTTCATCGACATTGCCCAGAATCGCGTGGCCAGCGCCCAGCAGTTTGGGCACGTCTTCGTGCACCTCGCCGTTGGGTTCGCCGTCGGCATCGAGCCCTACGTAGGGTGCGAGTTCGGCGAAGGGCCCGGCCAGGGTTTCAGCGCTCAGGCCCAGGCGCTCGCCCGCGGGCGTCGCCGCGAGGGCGAGGCCGGCGCTGTTGGTGGCGTTGTGGTGGCCGTCGCTGCCGCCGAGCAGGATGGGGTGTTTGTCCGATGCGCGATCGAGGGCCTGGCGCAGGGTTTTCAAATCTCCCGCCGGCTTGTTGTTCTGGGCAAAATTCCACTGCTTCACCAGTAGCCAGTCGCCATCCGGAATCGCCAGGCGCTCCACGCAGGCGGCCGCGAACTCGGCCAGCTGTGCCAGGTCGACCGGTTCGTTGTCCAGGTTGCAGTCCTCTACCTCGATCACCCCGGCCGGGTGCACGTGGGCATCGTGCAGCCCGGGCAGCACGCGCTTGCCCTGCAGGTCGGTGACAGTGGTGTCAGCCCCGATCCAGGTGGCTGCGGCCTCGTCATTGCCCACGAACCAGATGCGGTCGCCGCTCACCGCCATCGCCGAGACCGAACGTTGTGCGGGGTCGGCGGTATAGATCGCGCCATTGATAAAGACCTGCTCCGCCGCGGGGTGTTCAGCGAGTGGTTTCGCCTTGTCGTTGCAGCCCGGCAGGATGACCGCGAGTGCCGTGGCGATGCTGATGGTAAGAAAGGACTTGATCATAGGATGGGCTCCATTCGTATTATTGGCGGATAGGCCAGCGGAACATCGTTTCATTACTGAACCGTGCTGTGTATACCCCTAAGGGGATAGCGCCGGACGGATTGAGCCGACCTCGTAGCGGTGATAGGGTGGTCGACGATGATTTCAGGCGGAAACTCCCTTCAGCCGCCAACCACAGGGTGCTCCCTCCCAGATGAAGAAAACAGCCGCCACAGGCCAACAGATCGATGCCCGCGAATTACTGGCCAGGGGTTTTCGTGCGTTGTCCCGCGGCAAACTCGACGAGGCCTCGACCTGCTGCAAACTGGTGCTGACCCGCCAGCCCGAACTGGCGCCGGCGCATTTCCTTGTCGGCCTGATCGCCCTGGCCACGGGGGACCGCGGCATCGCCACCAGCGCGTTCGGTACCGTCACCACGATCGAACCCGGCCACGCCGCCGCCTGGGCGCATCTGGCCAAGCTGCTGGCCGAGGGCGGGCAGGTGAACCGCGCCGATGTGGCGCTGCAGAGCGCGGTCAGCTGTGAGTCGGGCGATATCCCTGCCATTCATGACGTTATCGGCACGACGTACACGCTGCTGGGCGAGCACCGCACTGCCGATGAGTGGTACCGGCGCGCGGCGGCGGCGGAACCGGGCAACCCCGCTTTTCGCATCAATTACGCCAACAACCTGGTTTACCTTGGCGAGACTGCACAGGCAGCCACTGAACTGTCGGCCGCGCTGGCCCTGGGCCGGGCTAATGCCCAGGCCCACTGGTTGTTATCCGGGCTCGATAAAGCGCGGGACCGTACCCATATCGACGAGATGCAAGCCCTGCTGGCGGAGCACTCCCTGCCACCGCGGGCGCGGGCCTTCGTGTACTACGGGCTGGGCAAGGAATTCGAAGACCTCGGGCAGTGGGACCAGGCATTTTCAGCGTTTGCACAGGGCGCGCAAGCCAGGCGCAGTACCCTGCAGTACGACGAGCCGCGCGAAACAGCGACCTTCGACACCCTGGGCGAGCTGTACACCAGCCAGTGGCTGGCCGCCCGCCCGCCCGGTTGCGATGATACCTCACCTATTTTCATTGTCGGCCAGCCGCGCACCGGGACGACCCTGGTGGAGCGCATCATCACGGCCCATTCCCAGGTGCATTCGGCGGGAGAGTTGCAACAGTTTGGCAACTGCATCCGCCGCATGACCGACTACGACCAGCAGGAGCGCTTCTCCCCCGAGTTGTTCCGCAAAGCGCTGGCGATCGACCCCGCCGCCCTGGGTCAACAATACCTGCTGCGCACCACCAGGCTGCGCGGCCAGCTGCCCAGGTTCGTCGACAAGCTGCCCTACAACTACCTGTTCCTGCCGCATATCCTGGCGGCGCTGCCCAACGCCCGGGTGATTCACCTGGTGCGCGACCCGCGCGACGCCTGTTTCTCGGTGTTCAAGCAGTTGTTCGCCGACGCCTACCCGCACTCCTATTCGCTGGAGGAGATGGCGCGCCACTTCGTGCGCTACTACCGGCTGATGGCACTGTGGCGCGAGCGTTTCCCCGGGCGCTTCCTCGATGTCCACTACGAAGACGTCGTGGTTGACCTGCAACACAATGCCCGCCGTATGCTCGGATACCTGGACCTGCCGTGGGAAGACGCCTGTGTGGAGTTCCATCGACAGGACGCCGCGGTGAGCACCGCCAGTGCCGTGCAGGTGAGGGAGCCGGCCCATACCCGCTCGGTGGGACGATGGCGGCGCTATGAGCGGCAACTGGCGCCGGCACTGGAGATCCTGCGCAGCGCCGGCGTGATCACCGAATAATCCTGCGGCCGCCCCAGCCGCGGCCCGCACAGGAGTCGCACTGATGACAGACAGCCAGTTCCCGTTTGCTGAAACTTCAATTTATATCGATGTTTTCAGCTATCTCGGCCTGCCCCTGAGCCGGGATTTCAAGCGCGATAGCGTCGATGCCGTGGTCATGGGTATACCCTATGACCTGGGTACCACCGGCCGACCCGGGGCGCGCAGCGGGCCCAACGCCGTGCGCCAGGCGAGCGCCAACCTGCGCTGGGAACAGCGGCGCTGGCCCTGGGATTTCGCCCTCGCGGAACGACTCCGGGCGATCGATTACGGCGATTTGCGCTACAGCTATGGCGATAGCGACGACATGCTGGCGCGGGTGGAAGCGCAGGCCGTCGAGATCACCGCCGCGGGCAAGACCCTGGTCAGTATCGGCGGCGACCATTTTGTCACCCTGCCATTATTGCGCGGGCATGCCAGGACCCACGGCAAGCTCGCACTGATTCATTTCGATGCCCACACCGATACCTACGAGGATGAGGAAAAATACAGCCACGGGTGCATGTTCCATCGCGCGCCGAAGGAGGGCCTGGTCGACCCCGCGCACTCCATCCAGATCGGCATCCGCACGGAATATGACCGCGCGGCACACCCGTTCCAGGTGATCGACGCGCAGCAGGCCAACGAGCGGGCGGTGGCCGATATCGTCGACGCTATTCGCGCCAGGGTGGGCGGGATGCCAGCCTACCTGACCTTTGATATTGACTGCCTCGACCCCGCTTTCGCGCCGGGCACGGGCACACCCGTGGTGGGCGGGCTCAGCAGTTCCCGGGCCGTACAGATCCTGCAGGGCCTGGCTGATCTCAACATCGTGGGTTTTGATGTGGTGGAGGTGGCGCCGGCCTACGACCACGCCGCTATCACAGCGCTGGCGGGCGCATCGCTGGTGCTGGAGTTTCTCTACATGCGTGCCAGTCGGGCATGATGCCGGTACAGTGGCCTGTGCCGGCCCGGTGGTAGCCGGGCACCCGGGTGTTGACCTAGTGGCTCGCCCCCGGCCTGAGGTAGGGCAGCAGGGGATCGCCGCCGTCGTAGTTTGAGGTGCTCATCACCGAGTCGAGAAACAGGTAGAACAACTCTGCCTGTGAGCTCACCTCCAGCTTGGAGTAGGCGTGTTTGCGGTGAAGCTTGACCGTCTCCATGGAGATGGACAGTTTTTCGGCGAGGGTTTTGGTGCTGTGGCCGTGCAGCACCAGCTTGATCACCTGGGCTTCCCGTTCGGTCAGCAGGCTGCTGCCGAAGGAGTTGAGCGCCGCATGCAACTGCCCGCGCAGGTTCACCCCCGGCGATTTCGTGCCGGCCTCGACCCAGTGCTGCTGGCAGAGCAGGTCAACGGTGGGCCGGATGTCTGCCAGAAGCTCCAGGTCACGCTTGCTGAACGTGGTGCGCGGCTGGCGTTTGCCCAGGGCGATATTGAGGATGCCCTCCGCGCCTATCGGGATCAGGTAGCCGCACTCGTCCTGGTAGCCGCAGTTGAGGTACCAGGTCTTGTAGTAATCGCTGCTCTTGAAGTCCTTGGGGGCGAGATCGCGCAGTCGGAACACGCCGAAAGCCCGCTCCCTGGTCGCGGCAAGATAGAACGGGTCGAGCAGGAACGCGCCCTTGACGTAGACATCGAGGGTTGATTTACCGGCGCCTTCGGGTACCTCGAAATACTCGATAACCGGCAGGTCGGTACCGGGGTAGACGATAACAGTGGCGTCGTCGCAGTGCACCAGTTGCTTGAGCATGGCCACCAGCAGGTTGGGAAAATCGTCGCTGCCAACCGCGGGGATAAGCCCGGCGAGGTGTTTACTGAAGTGGGCGAGGGGCTGCATTGGGTGCGACTGTCTTTGGGTCCGGTGGGGTCAGAGGCGCATCATAGCCTGAATTGCGCTCAATCTGTAAATGCCGCTCGCAGGCGCCGACCTGCCCTGCAGAAGGATACAGTTGGCGCGTTTTCCCGGCTACAAAATAACGCCTCCTGAGAGGTCCTGGGGATTACTTCGATCGCGCTGTTACCGGGGGCCGCCCCGATCTGTCAACTATTCCATCCGCAGCCCTTGCATACCTTATATACCGAGCCAAGATTATACTTGCATAAAAGAACTTGTATTTTATACTTTTGAAACCGGATGCGGGTCTTTTTGTGTATTCCACGGAGAACAACATGGCGCTTGCGAAAACCGTACGTGAATATCCCGCCACTGAACGCTGCGTCAACGGCGTCACTCACTTCAGCGACGCGCCCCAGTGGATATACGAGCTCGACAATCCCTATTTGCACGGGGTGTACGCGCCCACACTGAATGAACTGGATGTGGAGGGCCTGGCGGTGGAGGGTGAAGTGCCGGCAGACCTGGTGGGCGCCTATTTCCGCAACGGCCCGAACCCGGTGTACCAGCCGAAGAATCGCTATCACCCGTTTGACGGCGACGGCATGGTGCACGGCGTGTACTTTCGCGACGGCAAGGCGGGCTATCGCAATCGCTATATCCAGACACTGGCAACCTCGCAGGAGCGGGCCGATGGCAAATCGGTTTCCCCCGGTGTGATGGGGCCATTTGATTACGCGCTGTCATCCTTTGGCATCAAGGACACCTCCAACACTGACGTGTTCTGGTATAACGGTGATCTGATGACCTTGTGGTACAACGCCGGCCACCCCTATCGCCTTGACAGCCGGACGCTGGAGACCAGAGGCTATTACGACCTGCAGGGCAGGCAACAGCGGCGGATGTCAGCCCACTCCAAGGTGGACTGGAGCACCGGTGAGTTGCTGTTCTTCGATTATGGCGACGAGCCGCCCTTCATGACCTACGGCGTGGCGGATCCCCAGGGCAGGCTGTTGCACGAGGTTGCGATCGACCTGCCCGGCCCGCGCCTGCCGCACGACATCGGCTTCACCACCAACTATGCCATCCTGCACGACCTGCCGTTCTTCCACGACATGGACGTGCTGCGCCAGCACAAGTTCCGGGTGCTGACCTTCCACCGGGATATCCCCACCCGCTTCGGCATTATTCCGCGCCGGGGGCAGGGCAGCGAGGTGCGCTGGTTCGAGTGCCAGCCCTGTTACATCCTGCATGTGACCAACTGCTGGGAGGAGGATGACTGGGTGGTAATGGATGGCTGCCGCTCGCTCAACCCCATGCCCGACACCCAGCCCGGCGAGGGGGAACTGGCGTCCATGCTGGCCTATATGCGGCTGGAGGCGAACGCCTACCGCTGGCGCTTCAACCTGAAAACCGGCGAAGTGCGAGAGGGCGATATCGATGACCTCAACACCGAATTCAACAAGTCCAACCCGCTCTTCCACGGCGTGAAGAGCAAGTACTCCTACCACCAGCGCATTCCGCTGCTGCATGAGGGCGGGCATACCCTGCGCTTCACCGGCCTGGTCAAGTACAACAACGATACCGGCGTCCACAGCCAGTGGGACTACGGTGCCGGCGTGTTCGGTAGTGAAGCGGTGTATGCGCCGAAGCCGGGCGCGGGTCGCCATTCGGGCGAGGATGACGGCTACGTGATCACCCTGGCGACGGACAGTAACAACTGGAAATCGGAATGCCTGGTGTTTGACGCCACGGATATTGCCGCCGGCCCGGTCTGCCGGGTACAAATGCCGCACCGGGTACCCTATGGCTTCCACGCCACCTGGGCGCGCGGGGAGGACCTGTACGGCGGCCGTTGATGTGACGAATTTATACGACCGCCATCGGCCGACCCTGGAGCGGGCGCTGGACGCCTGTGCCCGGCGCCACTCCTGGACCGCCTTCCCCGAAAGCCCCAGCAGTAAGATCCACGGTGAGGAAAAACCCGCCCTGGGCAGGGCGCGCTTTGAAGCCATGCTGGGCAGCGATTATCCGCTGCACCAACCGGGCGAAGCCGGCCGCACCGGCGCGGAGGTGTCACCCTACACGGGTGAGGCACTGGGAATCACTTACCCGAAAATGGCGGTGGATACCCTGTTCGGAGCTATCGTCGACGCCATGCCCGCCTGGCGCGCTGCCTCGCCGGAAACCCGCATCGGGATCTGCCTGGAAATCCTCGATCGCTGCGCCGGCCAGCTGTTTGAAAACGCGCACGCTACCATGCATACCAGCGGCCAGAGCTACATCATGGCCTTTGCCGGCAGCGGCGCCAACGCCCTCGACCGCGGGCTGGAGGCGTTGGCCTATGCCCACAAGGCGATGGCCGATGTGCCGGCCAGTGCACTCTGGGAGCGCCAGTTTGGCAAGGGCGGCGCCGCGAGGCTGGAGAAGCAGTACCGCCTCGTTCCACGGGGCGTGGGTGTTGTTATCTGCTGCGCGACCTTTCCCCTGTGGAACGGCTATCCCGCCCTGTGCGCCAATCTCGCCACCGGCAACCCGGTGGTATTCAAGCCACACCCCAGCGCGATTCTGCCGGTGGCGATGGTGACCGGCGTGTGTCGGGAGGTGTTGGCACAGGCGGGCTTCGATCCCAACCTGGTGAGTATGGTGGCGGATACGCGCGAGGAACCCGCCACCATGGCCCTGCTGCAGCACCCGGCGACGGCGATAGTTGACTTTACCGGCAGCCCCGCCTTCGGCCAGTGGATAGAGCAAAACTGCGCGGGCAAACTGGTGTACACGGAAACCGCCGGTTGCAACTCGGTAGTGATTGAATCCACTGACAATCTCGAGGCCATGGCGTCAGCCATCGCCCATTCCCTGTGCCAGGCCTCGGCCCAGATGTGCACCAGCGTGCAGAATATCCATATCCCCGCCAACGGCATTTCCGCTGCCGGCCGGCATGTCAGTTTCGATGAGGTGGCTGCCGCGATAGTGGCGGCAGTGGATCAGCACCTCGCGAATCCCCAGGTGCTGTGCGGCACCCTGGTGGATGCCGGTATCCTGCAAACCATCGAGCGCTACCGCGAATGCGCCGGGCAGTACGGTCGAGTGCTCAGGGATTCAGCGCCGCTGGACTATGCGGAATTCCCCCGCGCCCGCACTGCTTCGCCGCTGATCCTGGAGGTGACTGAAACCGCCCGCGACCTCTATCGCGACGAGATTTTCGGGCCGGTGTCCTTCATCATAAAAGGCGACAGCATCGACGACTGCCTGCGGGACGCCACCACCAATGCCCGCGAGCGCGGGGCCATTACTTCCCATGTGTATTCGGTCGATGAGGCTTTCCTGGCAAAGGCGGTGAGCGCGTACCACGATGCCGGTGCGTCAGTGGCCTGCAACCTGGTGGGGATGCCGATCAATTTCGCGGCGGCCTACTCCGATTTCCATGTGACCGGACTCAATCCCGCGGGCAACGCCTGCCTGACCGACCTGGCCTTTGTCGCCAGCCGCTTCCGTATCGTGCAGAGCAAACGCATGGTGTAGGCCGTATGTGCAAGCTGCGGGGCAAGTCGTACCAGTGCCTCTATCTCGTGCTCACGCCGGCGAGCGAGTAGTGTCCGGGCATCCGGATCAGGGTGTCACGTCCCGCACAATCTCGATCGCGGTCACCCGGGCGAGTTTACCGGTAGGGTTGAGTTTGCGCATTTCCGGGATCATCGCCGCCAGCTGGGCCTCGCGATTGGCCGGCGCCGGGTGGGTGCTGAGGAACTGGGGCGGCTTGGAGCCGCCCAGTGAGCCCATCTTCTGCCACAGTGTGACCGCCGCATCGGGGTCGTAACCGGCGCGCACCGCCAGCTCCATGCCGATCTTATCGGCTTCGGATTCGGCTGTACGGCTGTTGGGCAGCTCCAGCGCCAGTTTGGCCGCCACCGCGCCGCCCGCCATGGTGGCCGCCGGGCGGTCCGAGGCGACCCCTATGGCCAGAACCCCTATCGACGTCGCCATGGCGCGGGACATGCGCTCGGCAGTGTGATTGGCCAGGGCGTGGGAGATTTCGTGGCCCATGATCTGGGCGAATTCCGCATCCGTCAGTTTCAGCTTGTCAAACAGCCCGGTGTAGACCGCCATGCGCCCGCCTGCCATGCACCAGGCATTGACGGTTTCCGGGTCATCGATGATCGCCACGCTCCACTCCCAGTTGGCGGTATTGGGGTACAGGGCGATGGCCTCGGTAACCAGTCGGCCGGTAATGGTAGCTACCCGGTCCGCCAGCTTGGGGTCGTCCAGCAGCTTGTTTTCCTTGTCCAGGTCGCTGACCGTGCTCAGGTAGGCCTGTTTCGACTGGACGATGGCGGCATCCGGTGAAATCAGCATCAGTTGACGGCGCCCGGTGGGGCTGGTGGCGCAGGCGGCCAGCAGGCTGCAGGCGAGTATTAACAACAGGGTTTTTTTCATAGGGTTGATCACTTTTGCTTCGAGGCACACAAGGACATAGCTTTGAGGGCGTATTCTATAGAAAAGTTCTATAGCGCGCCTGTTGTCAGTCCTGCATCAGTGACCAAATACGTCTGCCGTGCCCCGGCCGCGACTGTCTGACGCAGCCTGTACTACGCCGCCCGATTGCATGATCGCCTGGATATCCCCCAGATTCCCCCAGCTGTTGGCTTCAAGGGTATAGCCCATGGTCGCCAGTGCGCTGGCGGTAGCGGGGGGGATTTCACGCTGGTCGTGGCGAATCAGGTAGGCGTCGGGCAACTGGTGGTGAAAGCGGGTGGCGTCCACCGCCGCCTGCAGCGGCATGCCGTAGTCGTAGATATTCAGGATGACCTGAAACACTGAGGTGAAAATGGTGCTGCCGCCAGGTGTACCGATGACCAGCGCGGTTTTACCGTCGCGCACGAAGATCGTGGGAGTCATCGATGAGAGCATTCGCTTGCCGGGTGCTATGGCATTGTTGTCGTTGCCGATAACGCCGAATTTATTGGGCACGCCGGTCTTGGCGCTGAAGTCGTCCATTTCGTTATTCATCAGGAAGCCGGCGCCGCCAACCACCACGCCCGAACCGAACTCCCAGTTGAGTGTATAGGTCAGGGCGACCGCATTGCCCGCCGTGTCCAGAATGGAGAAATGGGTGGTCTGGTGTGGCTCCAGTCCTGGGCCGGTGCTCCCGGCATCGGAGATCGCTGCGGGCTTGAGAGCGGTCGCCTGGCGCATCAGGTACTGCGGGTCCAGCAGGCGGCCGACGGGGACATCGACGAAATCGGTATCACCGAGATATTCCGCGCGGTCGGCAAACACTCGCTTTTCGATCTCCGCCAGCAGGTGCACGTAGCGCGGGGAGTTGTGCGGGACATTTTTAAAGAGCGGCCGGGCGAAATCCATGATACCCAGCAGCTGCAGAAGTGCGAGCCCGCCGGAGCTGGGTGGCGGCGCCGTCAGGATCTGGTGGCCCTGCCAATAGTATTGCAGGGGAGTGCGCCATAGCGCGCGATAGCCCGCCAGGTCTGCCAGGGTGATGATGCCGCCGCTGCGTTTCATTTCCGCGACGATCTGGTGGGCGATGTCGCCGCGGTAAAAATCCTCGGGATCATCGGCGATCTTGCGCAGGGTGCGCGCCAGGGCTGGCTGGGCGAAAGTGTCGCTGTTCGCCAGCTTCGCGAAGGTGTCGGCGAAGTTGGTTTGCCCGGCGGTCTCCCTGATTTTTTCCCGGGCCATGGCTGCCAGCCCCGGGTCTACGGCAAAGCCCCTGTCGGCCAGCTCGATGGCGGGCTGTAACAGCGTTTTCCATGGCAGGGAGCCATAGCGCTGGTGGGCTGCCCGCAGCCCGCGCACGGTGCCCGGCACACCGGAGGCCAGGCCGCCGCTCAGGGCTTTGGCCTGGATAAAGTCGCCGGCTTCGTCGAGGTACATGTCGCGGTGGGCCGCCAGCGGGGCGCGCTCGCGAAAATCGAGGAACGCGGCCTCACCTCCCATGTAGCTGAGCATAAAGCCGCCGCCGCCAATATTTCCCGCCTCGGGGTAGGTGACGGCCAGTACAAAGGCGGCGGCTACCGCGGCATCGACCGCATTGCCGCCCGACCTGATGATCACCTCGGCGGCTGTCGCGCTGTACCTGTCCGGCATGGCCACTGCGGCCTGGCCCGCGTGGACGTGCGGGGCCAGACCGATAAGCACCAGCAGGCACATGGCGTGCAAGCTTAAAGCGGTACTAATCCATTGGCGGCCGGGCATGAGACGATCCGGGGCTGCCTTAGAAAGGTAGTCCCTCGTCGATGTTGTGATTGGCCTGGGCGGGGGTCGCCATTTCCAGCGTGTGGTGGATGCCGTTGAGCTCTGCCTGGATGGCCCTGGTGCCCTCCGGTGTCTGGTAAAACTGTGAATACCATTTGCGACCGGTGCGGAACGGGCCATCGGTCTTCAGCTGCATGACCTTCAGGGCCGGCCGCTTGTACTTCCAGATTTCGAAATCGGCGCTAAAGGCCACCAGGGCGCCGGCCTGGGCATCTTTGGCGGCCGCGCGGTCCGCCTCTGTCGCCTCACTGGCGCTGCCCTTGAACAGGCAGCCGTGCCAGCATTTCACCACGCCGTCATCCACCGGGGTGTTGGCTATCAGCTCGAAAATCACATTGCCGCCGAAGACCTGCTTGGACAGCAGGATACCCGGGCCGGTGTACCAGGTGGTGGTGTACAGGTAGGTGTTGTACAACTGCATCGGCCCGCCCTGGCGCTGGATGCAGATGTGGTCCTTGTACTCGTTTTCGAAGTATTCGCTGGGGGCACCGTGGGTGGGGCCCAGGTGGCGTACGTCCGCCATGTTGTCGAGGATTTCCTGGGGGTGGATGCCCAACTCGCCCAGGTGATCGAGTTTCCAGTTCACCCACTGGGGATCGTCCCACTCGGGCAGGAAGGGAGCGTCGTAGTCGGGCGCACGCCCGTCCGGGTCGAACCAGGCCATCACGCAGCCCATGCTGTCGAGAACCGGGTAGGAGCGGATCGAGGCGGATTTGGGGCAGGGGCCGTCGAAGTAGGGGATGTCGTCGACATCACCGGCGGCGTTGTAACGCCAGCCGTGGTAGGGGCAGCGGATGGAATCGCCCTCGATTTGCAGGCCGTTCTTCACCAGCATGGCGCTCGTGCTGGCTGTCAGGTGGGTCCCCATGTGGGCGCAGTAGGCGTCCAGCAGCACGGGTTTGCCGCTCTCGCCGCGATAGAGGGCGAGATCCTGGCCGAAGAAGCGGACCGCCATCGGGCCCTGGTCGAGTTCACTGCTCTCAGCGACAATAAACCAGCCGCGCGGGAAAGTGTTGGGCCCCAGCCCGTAATCGGCAGCTTTTGCCATGGTGATATACCTCAGTAGTTGACGGTTTGTAGCGGGTAAGCGCGCCAGTATAGTCCCGTGGTGCTGCGGGGGTAATGCCAGGCACCCCTGGGTAGCCAAGGAGTGCCCCGCGGCTTAACTATTTAACTTCTGCGGCCAAAATTCCCGGGCGTTCGTCCGTTTGCATTGCGTTGAACTGCCTCCCCAGGTACACCCCGGTGGTTGCCCACAGTGCCGCCACGCCGGCGCCGACCAGCGCGACAGCGGCCAGGCCCAGGCCCAGGCCCTGGGTCAGGGCGGTAAAAGCCCAGGCGTTGAGCATGTCCCCGCCACGGTAAATCACGATATCGATGACAGGCTTGGCCTTGAAGCGGGTTTCCCGGTCAACCGCGGTGAAGAGCATTTCCCGGGCGGGGCGTGATACCGCGTAGGTGCCCATACGGCGGATCACCTGCACCGCTACCACGACCGCCACCACCGGCATGGTTGCCAGTACCAGCATCCCCGCCACCATCAGTACCGGCACGCTGGCGAGGGTGAAGGGCAGGCCGAAACGCGTGGCGATGCGGCCGGTGGCGAAGGCGCCCACCATCACGGTGAAGATATTGACCGCCAGGTCCATGCCCGCCAGGATCTGTGAGCGTGTCTCGATATCGTACACTTCCAGCAGGTTTTTCTGTCCGAAGTACACAAAGGAGCCGATGGAGGTATAGAGAAACAGGAACAGCCCGATGACCAGCAGGTAACGGCTTTGCAGGAACTCACTGAAACCCGCCAGTGCGCCGCCACCGATATTGTCGAAGGCGACCGGGTCGGCGCTGATCGACTCGTTGTTAAGGTCGCTGCGTTTCAGCAGCTGCAGCCAGATAACCAGCGGCGGTGCCAGCGCGACCAGCCCGGCAGCGACCAGCAGCAGGCGGTCGGTGCCGATATCACCTACCAGCAATGCCGCCAGCGCCGGTCCCCCAATGGCGCCGATGCTGGCGCCCGCACCGATAAAACCGAACAGGCGGGTGGCCTGCTGGCGGGCGAACGTGTCCGCCATGAAACTCCAGAACACGGAGATGTGAAACAGGCTGAACAGGCTGATCCAGACGTAAAAGGACTTGTCCAGCAGTACCTGGTCCGCCAGGGTTTGTGTGCCCAGGTAGAACAATATGAAACTGGCCGCGAACAGGCCGTAGACCGAGGGTACCAGCCGGCGCACGCTGACCCTGGCCACCGCGGCGCCGTACAGGGACACCGCCAGCGTGCTGCAGATAAAGGTGAAGGTCCACAGCCAGCTGACCTCGGCGTCGGTCCAGTCGCTCGCCATGGCGTCGCGCACCGGGCGCAGGATGTAATAGGAGCCCATCAGGATCAACACCAGCACAAAGGACGCCAGGGTGGCGCGCACCTCGTTGGCTTCTATGTCACAGGCGCGGGAGAGAACGCGTTGCAGTGAGTGCGACACCCGGTGGTCTACAGCTGTTCGAACAGGCGCAACATATCGGCTCGCTGCTGTTCATCGGGCAGGCGGCCATAGTTGGCGCGCATATTGTCCTCCATGTGGTGCACGCTGGCCGTGGCGGGGATGATGCAGGTGACGGCGGGGTGTCCCAGGATGTACTTGAGGTAAAACTGCCCCCAACTGCTGCAGTCGAGTTCGGCTGCCAGGGCCGGCAGTGCCCTGCCCCGCGACTTGCTGAACAGGGCGCCGCGCTGGTACGGCCGGTTGATCATGGTGGCGATGCCGCGCTCGGCGGCCAGCGGCAGGATTTCACGCTCGGCCGTCCGGTCCTCTATGTTGTAGCTGAACTGGACAAAATCCAGCGGTTCGCTGCGCATCAGTTGCAACAGGGCCTCGTGCTCGCGACCGTGGGAGGTGGTGATGCCGATATAGCGAACCTTGCCCTGGGCCTTCCAGTCCTTGAGCGTGGCCAGTTGGACTTGCCAGTCCTGCAGGTTGTGCACCGCGATCAGGTCAAAGCGCTCCACATCCATGCGCCGGGCCGACTCCTCCATCTGGGCGACACCCTGCTCGCGTCCGGTGGTCCACACCTTGGTCGCGGCAAACAGTTTGGGTCGCTGCGGCATGGCGCGCAGGACATCGCCCACGCGGGACTCCGCGTTGCCGTACATCGGGGATGAATCGATCACCGTACCGCCGCCGGCAAAAAAAGCCTGCATGACCGCCAGCAACGCTGCCAGCGAAGCCGCGTCGCCGGCGGTATCGAAGGTTCGCGAGGTGCCCATGCCCATAACAGGCAGTAACTCGCCGGTACTCGGCACAGGGCGCTGGATCAGTGGCGGGGAAGCGACGGTCGGCTCGGCACGCAAAGCGAGTGACTGGCTGGCCAGCAGGCCGGCCCCTATTTGCAGAAGCTGGCGGCGCTTGATCATAACGGGGCACCTGCAGGGATTTTGGTTTCGGTTGAGGTTGACAGTGTTTCAGGCGCGCTCGCCACGGTCAAGGTGATTACCGGGGGCCGATGCTGCCGCCTCCCCCGACGCGATGATCGGCGAGCGGGACCAGCGCAGGGTCGTCCCGGCTAAACGCATTCCAGCAGCAGGGCGCTGCCCGCGCCGGCGGCGCCGCTGGCCGCGACGATTCCCCTTCGCTTGCCGCGGCGTTCCAGTTCATCCAGCAGCGTGCCGGCCATGATGGCACCGGTGGCCCCCATCGGATGTCCCAGGGCAATCACCCCGCCATTCACATTGAGTTTGTCCGCGGGTATGTCCAGCTCCTGCCGGCACATGATAACCGTAGCGGCGAACGCCTCATGCAACTCGAACAGGTCCACGTCGGCCGTGGTTAGTCCCTGCCGGTCCATCAGCTTGCGAGTGGCCGCAACACAGCCGGACAGCACCTGCAGCGGATCATCACTTGCCGTTGCGGCATCGACTATACGTGCGCGGGGCCTGATCTCCAGCTGATCGCCCAGTGCCAGGTCGCCCAGCAATACCAGCGCGGCGGCATCCGCCATGGCCGGTGAATTACCCGCGGTGTGCACATGCCTGATGGCAGTGAGCCCGGGGTGTCCCGCCAGTTGCAAGGCATCCACGCCGCGGCTGCCCAGCTCGGCGAAGGCCGGGGGCAGTTTGGCCAGGGATTTAAGGCTGGTTTCCGCCCTGATGCACTCGTCTTCGCTCACCGTGATGCCCTTGACCGGGTTGTGTACAGGAATAATGGAGCTGAAATAACCCTCGCGGCGGGCCTTATTGGCCCGCTGCTGGGATTGCAGGGCGATGGCATCCGCCTGCTCGCGGGACACATTGCACAGCGTGGCGATCAGGTCGGCACCGCTGCCCATCATCAGCATGCGGCACTGGGCGGCGAAGGCCGGATCGACAAACACCGCGGCCTTGTCCGCCAGCATGGGTACCCGCGACATCATTTCCACCCCGCCGGCGACAATCACCTGCTCCTGGCCGGCGGTTATTTTCAGGGCCGCTAGGCTGATGGCATCGATCCCGGACGAACAAAAGCGGTTAACTGTCAGCCCGCCTACTGTGCTGGGCCAGCCCGCATAGAGGGTCGACGTCTTGGCGATATTGCCCCCCTGTTCGCCATACTGGGTGACGCAGCCCAGAATGACCTCGCCTACGAGCGCGGGATTGAGCCAGGTGCGCTGTTCGAGGGTGTGATACAGGGCGCGCAACAACTCGTGGGGACTGAGGTCATGGAGGCCACCATCGGCCTTCGCCCTGCCGCGCGGGGTGCGGATGGCATCGTAGATATAGGCCGCGCCCATCAGCCGACCCCAACCACGAAGCTGGCACAGGTCGTGGTGCTGCCCCCGACATTGAAAGTGAGCATGTTTTCGGCTTCAGGTATCTGGTAAGCGCCGGCCCGTCCGGTCACCTGGCGGGCGCAGTCCAGCACCATCCGCACCCCGGTGGCGCCCACGGGGTGACCCAGGCCGATCAGGCCACCGCTGGGATTGATTGGGAAGTCGCCGTCTCGGCAGATGCGCCCCGCTTCGATAGCCTTCCAACTCTCGCCAGGCGCGGTCAGGCCGCTGTGGTCGATGGCCATGTATTCGGTCACCGAGAAACAATCATGGGTTTCCAGGCCGTCGAGATCGGTCACATGGCTGAAGCCGGCGCGCTGAATCGCATCTGTCATTGTGGCGTTGGCGTGCGGGAAGATCAGCGGCTTGCCGGCGCTGAGGGCGAGCTTGGTTTCCAGTAAAATGGGAGCGGAGCGGTGGCCCCAGCCCTTGATGCGGGGAATATCTCCAAGCTGCACGCCCAGCCTCGCGGCATGTTCCCTGGCGGCGGCTTCACTGGCCAGGATAACGCAGGCCGCGCCATCGGTGATCTGGCCGCAGTCCTGCTTGCGCACACAGCCTTCAATCACCGGGTTGAGTTCATCGTCGCAGCTGAACGCACCCTCGGGAAACTGCCAGTGGCGGGTCTGGGCGCGGTCGTTGGCCCTGGCATTGGCAAAATTGATTCGCGCGATGCTGTTGAGATGCTCGCTGTCAATGCCGTAGCGGCTGTCGTATTCCCGGGTAATCCGGTCGAACAGGAACGGCCAGGGAAAATCGCAGTCTGTCGCCTCCCTGCCTCGCCAGGCGGCGGCGCCCAGGTATTCGGCGCCGGTTTTCCCATCCACGTTGCGCATCAGCTCAAGGCCCAGCACACAGGCGATAGCGTAGTGCCCCGCTTCGATATCGCGCATGGCGGACAGGATGGCTATGGAACCGGACGCGCAGGCCGCCTCGTGGCGAGAGGTGGGCATGGCGGCCATCTCGGGGAACACCTCACCGAAGAAGCCGCCGATCAGGCCCTGCCCGGCAAACAGGTCGCCGACGAAATTGCCTACATGGCCGACCTCAATCCTGGCCGGTTCGATGTCGGCGTTGGCCAGGCCTTCGCGCAGTGTCTCGGCAAACATGTCGAACAGTCCCAGGCCCTCGCGGGCCCAGTTGCGGGCGAAGTCGGTCTGGCTGCCGCCCAGGATATAAATATCGGGTGATCGCTTCATAGCGTTGATTTCTCCGCTCTGGCAGTGACGACGTCCTGTAGTGTGAAGCGCTGCACTTTACCCAGTGCATTGCGGGGCAGTTGGTCGAATACTTCAATTCTTTCGGGCAGTTTGAAGCGGGCGAATCCGGCCGCCAGCAGGTAGTCCTGCAGGGATTCCAGCGTCGGCAGGGGGGTATCGGCCCGCGCCACCAGGCAGGCGCAGACTTTTTCGCCCAGTCGCTCATCGGGAAAGGCGCAGACTGCAGCCTCCGTCACCTGCGGGTGCTGCTCCAGTGCTACGTCCAGTTCCGCTGGCGAGATCTTCATGCCGCCGCGGTTGATAATATCCTTGCAGCGGCCGACGATGCGGTAGTAGTTACCCGGGTGGCCACAGATTTCCACCAGGTCACCGGTGCGAAAAAACCCGTCGTCGGTGAACACCCCGGCATTGTCGTGATCCAGGTAGCCGTCAAATACCGTGGCGCCGCTGATCAGTAGTTCGCCGCGCTCCCCGTCCCGGGCCAGTTCCACGCCCGATTCCGGCTCTACGACTTTTGTGGCTATGGTCGCGCCGGCCGGGGGGCGCGGGAACATCGTCGCGCGCACCTCGGGCTCAGGCGCCGTCTCGGGGGTCGCGAACAGGCTGATGCCCTCGTTTGAGCCGTAGAAGTTCACCACTTCCTTGCCGAAATCGCGGCTGAAGGTTGCTATCATCCATGGCGCCAGCGGCGCAGAGCCCGAGCCCACGCAGCGCAGGGCGCTGAAGTCGAAGCTGTTCCACATCGGGGGTGTTTTCGCCAACTGGTTGAGCAGCGCCGGGGGAGCGATGGTAAAGCTGATGCGCTCATCCTGCATCTGCTTGAGAAACAGGGGTGCATCCAGGGGATGATGTAACACGATGGAGCAGCCCAGCAGGGCGGCGGGAAACAGGAACCCTCCCAGCGCGGCCATGTTGACCAGGGGAAACGGGTTCAGTAATACATCGTCGGCGGTGTAGCTGCCGGCGGCCATGGAGCAGCGGGCCGTGGCCAGCCACATATTGTGAGAGCGCGGCACACCCTTGGGCGTACCTGTCGTACCCGAGGTCCAGCAGATACTCAGCACGCGGTTGGCGTCGTCCGGGGGGCGCCCACAGCGCTGCTTCGATGCGGCGGTGTCGATATGCAGCTCGCGGCCGAATACCAGCACCCTGGCGCCGGGCAGCGCCAGTCGGGCCGCCGCGGCGAGTGCGGTTTCGCGCAATCGTTCCAGGGTGATAACCGCCGCCGCGTCGAGGGCGCCGGCTATCTGCTGCAATTCGTGACTGCCGTATTGCACCGGGACGGGGGAGACGATGGCGCCGATTTTACTTGCCGCGTAGTACACCACAAGCAGTTCAACCACATTGGGTAACTGGATGATCAAGCGGTCGTCCGCCCCGATGCCCAGTTGCTGCAACTGGATGGCCAGTGCCTCGCTGGCAAATTCCAGACCGGCCCAGCTCAGTGCCAGCGGCGGGTCGCCGGTGAGATCCTCCCGGTTGGGCTGATCCTTGACGGCGAGGTGCCCGGGGCGGTCGCTGGCGTGCGCCGCGAGAAGGCCGTGCAAGGTCAGATCGCCCCAGCCGCCCGCGTCGGTCAGCGCCCGAATTCTTTGCGCACTGGAGGTAATCATGGGTTCACCCGCCAAATGTTTGGCCGTATACTCATTATTGCTTTTATAAAAAGACTAAATATTAGGCCTTCAACCACCAACAAACAAGCGCAAAGTACCGGCTGGTGAATTCACCCGGCAGCGGAGGCGATTCCGATGAAGTTCAGTGTAGTGACTCCCCTGTGGCAGGACCGTCCCGCCGCCGAAAACATGGAGGTGGCCGTCAATGCTGACCGACTGGGTTACCCGGAGCTGTGGATCGGTGAAATGGCGACGTTCGACGCCTTTGCCCTGGCCACCGCGGTGGGTGGCCATACCCGGCAGATCGCCCTGAGTATTGGCCCACTGGCCGTTTCGGTGAGAACGCCGGTGACCATGGCCATGGGGATCGCATCGGTAGCGGCGCTGACCGGCCGCCAGGTCGCATTGGCGCTGGGCGCATCCAGCACCGTGGTTGTCGAGCAGTGGCACGGCCGCCCACGCAGCCGCACCGCCAGCCACCTGGATGAAACCGCGCAGATTGTGCGGGGCCTGCTGGCCGGCGACAAGGTTGATTTCAGCGGTGAGCTGGCCAGTTGCAGGGGTTACCGCTTGCGGCTGGACGCCGTGAGCAGTCCGCTGACCGTGGCCGCATTCGGGCCGGCGGCGGTACGCGTGGCCGCGCGGCGGGCGGAGCGTATGTTGTTGAATATGGTGACCCCGGGCAGCCTGGCCCGCCTGCGGGCCGAGCTGGCGGCCGCGGCGACCGCGGCCGGCAGGCCGACGCCGCAGGTTGCCGTTTGGCTGAGTTGTGCCGTCGACCCGGCGCCGGAGGCCATACAGCAGCTGCTGCGAGCGATGGTCGGCTACCTGGCGGCACCCGGCTACGCCGAAATGTTCATCGAGGCAGGGTTTTCTGACCTGGTGCGGCTGGCCCGCTCGCGACCCCACCCTGGGGAGCTGCTGGCGGCCATGCCGGATGAATTGGTGGCGGCAGTCGGCCTGGTGGGAACAGAGACCGCGATTGCGAGTCGGCTGGAGCAATATCGCGCCGCCGGCGCCGATGAGATTTGCCTCGTACCGGCCACCGCGGGCGACCCGGCGGGCGCGCGCACGCTGGAGGCGATGGCCAGGTACCTGGCAGGCGGCTGACATGGTGTGCTGATTTCCGCGACTGCTGTTCTGCATTCAAAAGCGACTATACTTCGCGCTTCTGATCGGTAACTTATCGCCAATCGATAGTTTCATATCAAAAAATTGATTGATTGGTGGAGCTCGGGCTGCAGCGATATGATTTCCCTCAAGCAACGCACCTGCGCGCTCACGGTGGAGAAAACACTGCATTTCAAAAAAGCCGCCGAGCTGAGCAATTGAAAAAATCCCCGGCCTGGTTGGCGACGGTTGTCCAGCGGAGCCTGGGAAAGTGTGCATGTATCCAATCCGGGAAAATGCACTTTTTCTGGCTTTTTTCTGGATCTCTGTCTCGGATAAAAGGATTATTTGCAGACACTTACCGAAACCCATAATTACTGGAAGTGACTCTGTGGCCCAGGACTATTCGGACAGACGCAAGCATCCTCGTATAGAGGTGGCGCGGGCAATATTTATCGAAGTGGTTCAACGCGACAGCAGGTCGGAATCCGACAACGCGATAATCCGCTGCGAAACTATCGATATCTCAGCGGGCGGGCTGCGCATTCATGTCCCGCAAGCCATCAGGCCAGGCTGCCAGCTCAATATCGCCGTGCCCATGGAGGACTGGAAGGAAAGCCTTGAATTGATCGGCGACGCCCTTTGGGTTAAACCGGTCGAACGCGGGAGCGGCTTCTGGGTGGGGCTGGCGTTGCGCGATTCCAACCCGCAGGCTATGAAGAAGTGGTGCGAGGTGGTACGCGGTTTATCGAGCTTCCCGGCTGAATGAGGTAGTCGATCACCCCCGTTCAGTCGGGAGTGCCGGCGAATTCGGTTTTCCGGGGAGCTCACTGGCAAGGCCGCGCGCCCGCCGCAGTGGGCGGTCTGGTCGACGCCACACGGCAGGCGTGTGTCCCGTAACCGAATTTCAAGGATTGTTCGGTGGTATCACGCAGGCGAAATTCCCGGCTGCGTTTGTATCGCCGCCCATAAACTGCGCAACGGCAGGTAGCGGGCACAGTCTACGGGCGCGCACCAGGCGGCCTTCCGCGCTCCTCTGTTCAGCCAGCACGTAATCGGGCGCCTCTCCGGATTCAACCCAGCGGTCGATCACCACCAACGGATTGAAATCATCGGCCACCTGTCCGGGCTTTTCCCAGCAATGGCCCTGCCCCGGCACCATTACGAAGCGGGCGAATTCAGCGAGTTGCTTCTCACCCTGCAATGCGGCGGCATCCTGGAAATACTGCTGCGCCCGTCCCGGCAGAATCAGCGGGTCGGCCATCCCGTGGTAATAAAACAGTTTGCCCCCGGCCTTGTTGAGAGCGGAAAGATCCGAGTCGGTGGCGTTGAGCCTGGGGGCAAGCCGTTGCAGCCTGCCCGATTCCGCCCCGAGGTCGTAATCGTGTGCATTAAACGGCCGGGATGAGGGCACACGGTAGGTCATGCGCAGGTAACCCTCTGCGGCCAATTCGCCCCAGGCGGGCTTCTCATCGGTGCCGGTGATCCAGATCGGCCAGAGCGACTCCGAGCCCGGGGGTATCCCGGGATAAAGTTGTACACCGTCCACCCTCGCGCCCTGGTACAGGCGCTCGATGGCGACGCGTTCCCGCGCGGTAATGCAGTCTGCCGCGTCCTTGCCGGGTGCGCACTGGAGAGTGTCGAGTTGCGGTGTACACAGCTCAGGCTGTGAGACGACGCCATCTGTAACGCCGTCCAGCCGGTCACACTGGGCCATTACGTGGTGCTCAAGCAGGGCTATTTTGTTGACGTTGATCACCGCATGCCCGTCCCGGTCCCGGGTAGACTGCAGCAGCCACAAGCCGTGTACCCCGGCGTTGCCGCTGAGATCGAAGATGCCGCCGCCCGCGGCGATGCCATCGAACAGCGCGGGGTAACGCTGGGCGGCAAAAAGGCCGAGGCGGCCGCCGTTGGAGCAGCCGGAAAAATAGGTCCGCCGCGGCGCTTCGGTGTAATAGCTGTCAATAAAACTGCGGCCGGTGGTAACGGCCAATGGCATCCAGGCCCCGGCGTACAATGCGAGCGCCTCGTCGTCGGCCAGCGCCCAGTCCGTCTCCCAGTTCTGCGCCGTGTGCCCGCTGTCGGTCTGTATCACCGCAAAACCGAGTTTCAGCGACTCGTTCATACTGTTGGAGTAGCCGGGCTTGTCTGGCACCAGGCTGCCGCAGAAACCGCCGCAGCCGGTCACTACAAACTTGCCGTTCCAGTTGGCAGCGGGCAGGCGCATGACAAAGCCTACCCGACCTGCTATCCGGCCCTCCAGTTGGCAAAAGGCGGCCAGGTCTTCCCGATCAGTCACCAGTGTGGCCGCTGTCAGCTCGGTCTGCGGTGCCTGTACGTGCGCCAGTGACTGGCACCGTGCCGTCGTATCGTCTCCAGCCGCCGCGCCGACCGCGGCAGACAACAGTACCAGCAGACTGGTGAGCGTCGCGGTCAGTCGTCTCATTTGGGCCTCCAATAAAAACGGCGCCCGCGGGCGCCGGATAACCTGCGCACTCGAATCAGAAAATGTATTTCACGGTAGCGCCGTAGGTGCGCGGCGGCCCCCAGAGATCCACGGTGCCGGCGATATTGCTGAGGATGGAGTGAATGCGGTACTCCTCGTCATCCAGGTTTTTGCCCCATACGGTGACATTCCATTGTTCCTGCGGGCTGGTCCAGGTGGCACTCGCGTCGATAATACCCTGGCTGCCCTCTTTCTCGGCGGGTGTGTTGGCGGGGTCGAAGTAAAAGCTGCCGGAATAGGCGTAGCTGGCGACCCAGTCAATTTCGGAGCCACCGGGCAGGGGCGTACGATAAGAGCTGCGAAGGAAGAAGCTGTCGCCGGGCGCCCTGGGCAGGTCGTTGCCGGAGTAGTTGATCGTTCCGTCTTCGAAGGTATCGTAGGTGGCATCCAGGTAGGCGTAATTCGCCTGCAGGGTCCAGTTTTCGGTCACCAGGCCGGTAATGTCAATTTCCGCGCCCTCGCTGGTGGCCTTGGCGTTGGCCCCCACCAGGAGGGAGCCAACCAGGCGAAAGACCTGCAGGTTCTTGTAGTCCATGCTGAATACGCTGGTGTTGACCCGCAGGCGGTTGTCAAAAAACTGCGATTTCAGGCCCAGTTCCCAGCTGTCGGCTTCCTCCGGTTCCAGCGGGATGGTGGCGGGGTCCGCGAAATTCACCGAACTGACAAACGCGCCGCTCTTGTAGCCCTGGGCGAAGCTCAGGTACAGCATCCCGTCTTCACTATAGTTCCACTTGACGCTGGCGGAGGAGGTCACCTTGTTCCAGTCGTCGTCGGCTTTTACCTGGTAGGGAAAGGCGAGTAGGGAGGTGTCACCGGTGGTGGAGAATTCCCGCAAATTGCCCGGCCCGTTGGCGGGAATGCCCAGGATAACCGCTTCCTGCGGCGCAAAAATGGCCTGGACAACCGCCGGCGGCACGCCCAGCGCGCCCGCCAGTACCGCGGTATCGAAGGCCGGGTTCTCATAATTTACCAGTCCCTGGTCGATGTCCTTTTCGTCGTAGGTATAGCGCGATCCCACGCTCACCGACCACTGTTCGTTGAAGGCATAATCGAGCTGGGCAAAGGCGGCGTAAGTGGTGGTGTCGGCTTTCTGGGTAAACGCGATATCGCCGTCCAGCAGTACCGCGCTGCCGGGCACCAGGGGTGGGCCGAACGCGCCGACAAATCCCTCGTGGCGATCGACGTGCTCCTCCATGTAAAAAGCGCCGACCAGCCAGTTGAGCTTGTCGTGGCCGTCAGAGGCCAGGCGCAGTTCCTGGCTGAACTGGTCTGATGTTTCTTTCACCGCGTCGACCAGGTTAAACGGCGTTAATCCCAGGGGCATAGCGGCAAGGTCTTCCTGGTGATGGTAATCGAGATCCCGGTACGAGGTGATCGAGGTCAGGGTAGTATCCGCCACGCCCCAGTCCACCCGCAGCAGGCCGCCACTGACTTCCCGTTTCTGGAAGGCGTTGGCGGAGGATGCGCACTTGCGGATATTACCACCGGTAGTGGCATCGATCACGGGAGGGTAGAACCCCGCCAGTCCCAGTGGGTCGCTGAGGTCGAGATTGTTCACATTCCGGCAGTTGCCGTTGACGTTATCCTTTGAATAATCGGCTCCCAGCAGAATGCTCAGATTGTCGGCGGGATCGTATTGCACCTGCCCGCGGACGCTCTTGTTGTCCTGGTCCTGGTAGTCGTTGCCATCGATGACGTTCTTGACGTAGCCATCCTGCGACTTGACCTGGCCCACCAGTTTGGCGGAAACCGTATCGGTAAGCGGGCCGTTCACGAGCCCCTGTACCGCCCACAGCTCATAGTCACCTGCAGTGGCGCTGACATTGGCCTCGAAATCCTGGGAGGGGCGCCTGGTAAAGAGGCTGATCGCACCCCCCACCACGTTTTTGCCGAACAGGGTGCCCTGGGGGCCGCGCAGCACCTCGATCCGCTCCAGGTCATACAGGTCGGTGGAGCCGCCGGCGGGGCGCCCGATATAGACCTCGTCGATAAAGGTCGCGACAGCCGGGTCACTGCCGGCGGAATCGAGGCTGTTGCCCACGCCGCGAATGAAGTACTGGGGCTCGCCGATATTGAACTGGGACATACTGAAATTCGGGGTTTGCTGGGCGACGTCACTCATGCCGCTGATCAGGCCCTCCCTGACCAGGTCGCCGCTGATGGCACTGACCGAGACCGGCACGTCCTGCAGGCTTTCCGCCCGCTTCTGCGCGGTAACAATGACTTCTTCCAGCACCGGAGCCTGCGCCTGCACCATGAGCGGCAGTGTCAGCAGTACTGCGGTGAACAGCGGGGTATAGTTGCAGGTATTGCGCATGGTGTGATGCCTCCTGGGCGTTCGACTTATTATTAACTGGCAAACATAATCCCAAGAGTATGGTTATGCAAGTGTTATTATCGGCGGCAACGCGTGTTCATTTCTCCGGGTGCTCGCCATCATTGCTCAATCTAGTACACTGCGCGTGCCAATCGGGAAGACTGCATGAGCAACTTTATTACCAGGGCCAGTTCCATCAACCGGGCGCTAGACCAGATCGGTGACAAGTGGTGCCTGTTGATCCTGCAGGAAGTGTTCTGGGGCATTAATTCTTTTAATGAAATGCTCTCCGCCACCGGTGTATCCAAGGGCGTCCTGTCCGAGCGGCTGAAATGGTTGCAGTCGATCGATTGCCTCCACAAGAAGGCGGATGGCGAGGGTGGCAAGCGCATGAGCTATCACCTCACCCGCAAATCCATCGATTTATACGACTGCGCCCTGATGGCGGTGGCCTGGGAACGGCGTTTCTTCAACACCCCGGAACTGGATAGCGTCACCCTGCTGCATCGCAAGTGTGGCAGTGCATTTGAGCCGCAAATGCGCTGTCGCAGCTGCAACGGCGGGGTTCACCCGGCCGAGGTCACCTATAAGCCGGGCCCGGGTGCCCGCCACGATGTACGGCAGAAAAAAGTGCGGCGACGCTCCTCCCTGTCGGTGCAGGATGTGCCCAGCAGTCGCAGCCTGTACAAGAACCTGGTCAATCTTGTGGGAGATCGCTGGACCGCCAACGTCATCGCCTTGTCGTTTCACGGGTTGACCCGCTTTGACCAGTTTCACCACGAACTGCCGGTAGCTACAAATATACTGGCCGATCGACTCAAGTTCCTCGTGGATGAAGGTGTGTTCCGCCAGTTTGCCTACCGGCAGCGGCCGCTGCGCCACGAGTACCAGCTGACCGTCAAAGGAGAGGCGCTGTATCCCTGGTTTCTCGCGTTGCTGCAGTGGGGCGACAAGTGGTGTGGCGTCGATGGCAGTGGCCGGCCCATGCGACTGACGCACGAAACCTGCGGCCGCAACCTGCGCGGGCAGGTCGAGTGCAGCGCCTGTGGCGGCGCGCTAAAAGCCCACGAGGTACAGTTCAGCCTGCCGCAGTAGCTGGCAGGCAGAGCATAGCCGCTCGCTGCGCCTGCTCACAGCTTACTTCGGGCGCGGTGGCCACGGTATCAGGCCGCTGGTGGCCCGCATGTAGCTGGCGTATTCCGGTTTTTCCCGCACCATTTTCTTGTCCAGGGTTCGCTGCCCGGTGACATTGATGACCAGCCAGCTGTAGACCAGCGGCCCGGCAAAGCCGCACCAGGCCCAGGGAGCTTCCAGGGCGATCAGGTACAAACCCCACCACTGGCACAGCTCACCGAAGTAATTGGGGTGGCGGGTGTAGCGCCACAGGCCGGTGTCGAGCACCTGTCCGCGCCGGGCGGGATCAGCCCTGAATCGACTGAGTTGGTGATCGCCCAACGTCTCGAAGAAAAATCCCAGGCACCACAGGCCCAGCCCCACGGCTGCCAGCGCGCCGAAACTGGCGTCACTACCGGTGGCAATGGCGATTTGCTGCGGCGATGTCAGTATCCAGATAACGATGCCCTGCAGCAGGAACACCTGCCGCAGGCTCAGCCAGTGAAAGCGCCAGCCGGGGGGCACCCACTGTCGCAGTCTGGTATAGCGCGGGTCTTCACCATGTCCCCAGTTGCGCCGTATCAGGTAGACGCTCATACGGCAGGCCCAGATCAGCACCAGTGCCACAATCAGTCCCGGTATGACGCCCCGTGCGTCGCTCAGGGCGTAGGCGGCCAGCAGCAGGATAGTGATCAGCCCGGAGAAAGCCATGTCGATGATACTGACATCCCGCAGGGCTATGCTGGCCAGCCACAGTGACAATACCAACGCCATGGCGGTACCGGCAGTGACCGCCAATACGTGACTTAGCGTGACCCACGACATGACCGTACTCCGGGAAAACTTGACCCTGATTATAAGCAGGCTATGCTCATTGGCACAATTGCATAAACAGACTTTTGATGAGGCCGGATGGCCGGGGTAGTTCATGGCGGCCGCGAAAAATTCACTGCAGGGGCGGGTTGCCATTGTCACCGGTGCGGGCAAGGGGCTGGGCCGGGCCTGGGCGCTGCACCTGGCATCCCGGGGTGCGCGCCTGGTGATCAATAACCGGGGCCGCCGTGACCAGCCCGGCGGCAGTTCAGTCGATCAGGTGGGTGCCCAGATCCGCGCCGAAGGCGGCGACGCGGTCGCCAATCACGACAGTGTAGAGTTGGCGGATGCCGCCCCGCGCCTGATCGAGTTGGCATTGCAGCGCTATGGCCGGCTGGATATCGTGATCGCCAATGCCGGGATCGATCGCGCCGGCAGCTTCCACAAGCAGGGGTTGGCCGAGTTTGCGCATGTCTTTGATGTCAATTTTTTCGCGGTGGCGCGCCTGCTGCACGCGGCCTGGCCGGTGCTGCGTGAACAGGGTTACGGCAGGGTCGTAGTGTCCTCGTCCACCGCAGGCTTGTACGGCAATCACGGCCAGGCAGCCTATGCATCGTCCAAGGCGGCGGTGCAGGGCCTCGTCAAAACCCTGGCCATCGAAGGGGCAGCGCGCAATGTGCTGGTAAATGCCATCGCGCCCTATGCGGCGACCCAGCTGACCGCCGCGGCGTTTACCGGTGAACAGGCGGGACAATTCACACCACAGGCAACGGCTTCCCTCGTCGCCTGGCTGGTGAGTGAGCGCTGCACGGTTACCGGCAAAACCCTGATTGCGGGTGCGGGCCGCGCAAGGATTGCACAGACACTGGAAAGCGATACGGTGGTTATCGGCGAAGATATTACGGCCGCCATCAGCCAGTTAACCGCTATGGCGTGCCACTACCCGCAGGCGACGGCCAGCGCAGAGTTCGAGGACTTCAGGCGATCGCTGTGAGCGACCGGTAAACTGTCTGCCCCACACGATCGGAGCTGGGCCGGGATGATGCCGCGCCCTCATCAGCTGCTGGCGAGCATCCATTTACGCAGGCGATTGGAGTCACCGTAGGGGGTGAGCTTGCCGAAGGAATTGAGCAGGACGATCGAGATTTCCTCACCCTCGATATTGGCCCGCATGACCAGGCAGCGGCCCGCTTCATGGATATAGCCGGTCTTGCTCAGTTCGATATCCCAGTCCGCGTTTTTCAGCAGGCGGTTGGTGTTGGCGAAGTTAAGTGGCCCGCGGCGGGAAAAGGGACGAACTTCCTGTTTCAGGGTGGTCGTGGACTGGGTGATCAGCGGGTAGGTCTTCGCCGCGGCAATCATCCTGGCAAGATCGCTGGCGGTGGAGAGATTTTCCGTGTGCAGGCCGGCCGGATCGGAGAACCGGCTGCTATTCATACCCAGGGATCTGGCCTTCTCGTTCATCTTCGCCACAAAGGCGTCCATGCCGCCGGGGTAGGTACGGCCCAGGGCCGTGGCGGCGCGGTTTTCCGAAGACATGAGTGCCAGCAGCAGCAATTCACGTCGGGTCAGGGTGGCACCCACGGCCAGGCGCGAGCCGGTCATGCGGATCAGGTCGCGGTCGGCGCTGGTGATAGTCAGTTGCTCATCCAGGTCGAGTTGGGCGTCCAGCACCACCATGGCAGTCATGAGCTTGGTAATGGAGGCGATGGAGCGCACGGTATCGACATCCTTGCCGAAGATAATATTGCCCTCGCTGTCGAGCACGATGGCGGAAGCCGAGCGAAGGTCGGGATTGCCACTCAGGTGAGCAAATTTTGAACCGTCGGCAGTTGCCGCTGCCGGTAAGCCGGCGGCAAGCACCAGCACCAGTGAAAGCACTCGGTTGATGCGCATGATGATAACTGTCCCCTGGTCTATGTTGCCCTATCAAACGACGGCCATTGTCCCTGGCCATTGTCGTTGCGAGTTAGTGTGCACCAGTCAAAACGGTAATGCCAGAGCCGGCCGCGCTAGCCCGGTTCGCACTCGGCGCCGGCCGATACCCGCAGCAGTCCACGGAAAGCCCGGCTGGCGGTGGCGTCGCCCGACAGCACCCGGTAGACGTCACTCGCGATAGGCATTTCCACGCCGTACTTTTCCGCCAGTGCCATTACCGCGGGAGCGCTCTTGGCACCCTCGGCGACCATGACCATCTCGTCGACTATCTCCTGCATGTTGCGGCCCTTGCCGAGTTCGACGCCCACGTGGCGATTGCGACTCTGGGGGCTGGTGCAGGTGGCGATCATGTCGCCCATGCCAGCCAGTCCCGCGAAGGTTTCCGCCCTCCCGCCCATGGCCACGCCCAGGCGGGTGACCTCCGCCAGGCCCCGGGTAATGAGGGCCGAGCGGGTGTTGTCCCCGGCGCCCTGGCCATCGCCCATACCCACGGCGATAGCAATGATATTTTTAAGTACGCCCCCCAACTCGCAGCCGATGACATCGTTGTTGGTGTACACCCGGAACAGGCCGCTCTTGAAGATCGACTGCAACTCGCGCACGATGATGTCGTCCTCCATCGCAATGACACTGGCTGCCGCCTGCCCGGCCATGATCTCCCGTGCCAGGTTGGGGCCGCTCAGTACGCCCACCGGGTGGCCGGGCATCACCTGTGTGATGATTTCAGTCATACGCATGTGGGTATCAAGTTCCAGGCCCTTGGTCAGGCTGATCACCGGCACCCAGGCGCGAATATGTTGTTTTACCTCCAGCAACACGCTGCGGAAATTCTGCGAGGGAATGCCCATCACTATCACATCCGCCTCACGGACAGCCTCGGCGATATTGTTGGTAGCCCGCAGCTTCTCGGGCAGCGTTGCTCCCGGAAGGTAGGTGGCGTTGGTGCGGTGGGTGTTGATCTCTTCCACCGTGGCGAGGTTGCGGGCCCACAGTGTGACCGGTACGTTGCGTGTCAGCAGCGACGCCACTGTCGTTCCCCAGGAGCCGCCGCCCAGCAGGCCGACTTTCAGGTTTGTCATTATTATTTCTCCAGTGTATTGCCGCGGGTGGCGGCGGCGAAAGCGCGGATGAGTTCCAGTCGGCGCAGCACGTCGCGTATTTCCTGGGCCAGTGCCTTGCGCCCGCCGCCGACAGTGTTGTCGCCCCCGGCTGTGAGTTTGCGGTGCTCCGCCATTTTAAAGCCATTTTTGAACAGCAGTTTTCCAATAGACGCAGGGCTGCTGATGCGTCGCTGCAGGTAAGCCTGGTGACCCAGTTTCAGGGCCCGGGCTACGCACTGGTCCTCGGTCAGTGATTCTGACGCCTCCATGCGCGCCAGCAGGTCCGCTACTATGGAGTAGGCCTCGGCATAGGTGAGCAGGGCGATATGCGATACCAGCAACAGCATATTGTCCTGCAGCTGCAGGAATCCCGGTGCGCCCTGCTGCAGCAGTTCTTCCCAGTTCTGCGCATACCTGCTGAGTTCTTCCCGGATCTGCTGGTGAAACTGCTCGGTGGGGGCGTAGAAGAATTCAAACTTGAACAGGTCGCGCAGTTTGTCTACTTCGTTCCAGAAGATATCTATTGCCGCCGCGCCAAGGGTTTCGCTGGCCTTGAGCAGCGCCAACTCGGTGATGGCCTTGTTGACGAAGAAATGAATTATGGTGTTGCGATAGTAACTGGCGACGGCGTGCTGGTCCTGCTCGATGGCATACACCACGTCCGGGCCCTCGTCGTACCGGGTCACCATGCCCTCGGCAATCATAATGCCGAGCAGCCCCTCCATCTGCTGGGCATACGCGGGATCAAAGTCGGCTGAAATTCGCAGCTGCCGGGCCTTGGCCCAGGCCAGCATGAGGTCCATATCCCGTACCACCTCGGCCTCGGTAAGGGCGCCTGGCGATGCCCCCAGCAGGCTCATGGTTACCAGCGAGGGGAAAGTAATGGGGGTGACGTGATTCGCTTCCACTGCGACCTCGAAAGCGATTTTCGACAGCGCGAGTTTGTCGTCAGGGTGGGGCGCCCTGGCCAGCACTACCGGCTCGCCGATATCCATATAGACCTTGCCCATGGGGCGAGCCAGGCTGCGGATATAGCCGATGAACCAGCGCAGTGATTCCGCGCCCTTCCCGCGCCCGGTCTGTTCGGTGGCGTATTCCTCGACATCCCGTATCAGGTCATAGCTGATGGATATGGGGATGATATGTATGTTGGTGGCGTCGGTGGCATGACACGCCTCCAGCACATATTTCAGCAGCCCGTAGCGCGGCGGCATCAGCTTGCCCATGCGGGAACGGGTGCCTTCAAAGGCCCAGTTCATAGGGAAGCGCTTTTCCATCAGGTAGCCGATGTAATGGCGCAGGGTAATTTTGTAGAGCTCGTTGTCCTGGAAGCTGCGTTTGATAAAGATGGCCCCTGCGCGGTGCAGCAGGAATCCCAGGCCGGGGAAATTCATGTTGGCGCCGCCAAACATATGCGGCATCGGAAAATCATTGTCGTACAGCACCTTGGGCACGACCATGCCGTCGAGATAGGTCTTGTGGGTCCACAGCAGCATGGCGGGATTGTCGCGAACCATCTGCCGCATTTTTTCCACCGCCGCCTGGTCGTAGACAATCTTCTCCTCGTACCCCAGCCCCAGGCAGAATTTGTTGAACTTGGCGTAGAAGTCCAGCCAGAAGGTGCTGGGGCGCGACACCATCTCTGTCATATAGCCCGACGCCTCCGCCATCAATTCATGTTTGGGCCTGCCTGACTGCTGAGCCAGCTCGGCCACGGCTTCATTGAACGCCGGGCTGGACAGCAGGCTGGCCGCCACGTGGCGCGGCACCTTGTACCGCCCGCCCTGCAAGCGCCGCTCAGCGATGTCGAGTACCAGTGCCGCCTGGCGGCCGACAAACTCGGCGAAGTCCCGCTGGGCGTCCGCCTGTTCGATATTGTGGTGCAGTTCAAAGCGCTGGCGCAGGTTGGCTACGGAGTCGGGGGCCCCGGCGATCAGGCGCATCCGTTCGGGGGATGTATGGAAAATTTTGCGAGCCCGGCTGGCGCCCGGGTGGCGCGGGTCGCCGAAAAACAGGTTGCGCAGGCGCGGGCCCGAATCGATGTCTTCCTGCGACGGCAGCCAGGCGACGCGCAGCGGCGCCACCAGGGTATCGGCGGGCAACGCCAGGGCGATCAGCAACTGGTCGCTGTCAACCGCCCTGCGGTCGTCACCCAGTTTCAGGCACACCTGTGGCGCCTCAAACTCCTCGCTGCCACTGGCGCGGTGGTGGTGTATCCACTGCTTGAGCAGGTCCTGTTCAAAGCTGTTGCGGGTATCGAGTATGAACAGCACCCGCTGTCCCTCCCGGGCTGGCCAGGGGTTGCTCTGCCGGTACTTGTCAGCCAGGTCCACGCCTATCAGCCCCGCGATTTCCGGTTAGCGGGTCTGGTTTTTGTTTTGGCTGCTGTTCCGCTTTGCGTCATTTTGCGTGATGCTGGTTTCGCTTTCGCTTTCGCTTTCGCTTTCGCTTTCGCTTTCGCTTTCGCTTTCGCCTTGGGTTTGGGTTTGGATGCGGCTTTCCCCCCGGCATTCGCCGCGGACTTCCCGGCGGGCCTTTTCGCGCCCCGCGCAGCGGCAGCAGACGGCACTTCGGGTTGGCCCAGGGCGCGGGCGAACATATTGCGCACCTCAAGCACGTGTTCGTTCAGGTTGGCGACGCTCCACTGGCTGGTGTCGACGGGTGGCAATACCTCTACATCCACCGTGGCGGAGCGGTAGACGAAGTCGCCCTTGGGGGCGACGTCCCCCGCGTTGCGGATGACAATGGGCACGATGGGCACACCGGCCTGCATCGCCAGGTGGAAGGCGCCCTTCTTGAAGGGTGCAAGTGTGGGGGAGATCGTACGTGTCCCCTCTGGCGCCAGGACCACGGACTTGCCTTCGTTCTTCATGGCGTTCACCAGCGGCGCCATGGAGTGGATGGCGCTTTTGGCGTTGGCCCGGTCGATGAATACCACGCCGCCCAGTTCCAGCACCTTGCCCAGGATAGGCGTCTCTTTCTTGATCTCCTGTTTGCCGACGCCGGCAATATCGCGGCGCAGCAGCTTGGCCAGGATGATGACATCGGCCTTGCTCTGGTGATTGAAGATAAAAACTGCGGGACGGTGAGACCACAGGTGCTTCTCACCAACTACATTCAGCTTCATCCCGATCAGTGCGCTGGCGGTGTCGGCAAACAGCGAGAAGGAGAAGTTCTGGGAGTCGCGCCGGGAACCGGTGAGGGCGAGAATGGGCAGCCCCGCCACGAAGGAGGTCACCAGACTGCTGGTGGCGGCCACCGATCGGACATACTGGCCGATGCTGGGGCGGCCGCGGCTGCCGAAGCGGGCGATAGGCCACTGGCGCTCAGCGGCGACCCTGGCCAGTTTGGAGCCGGGGTTGAGTGCCCTGGGGTGCCCGACCCGCTCCAGCAACAGCAGGTCATCGGTGCTGTCCGAGTAGAAAAAACTGCGATCCAGGTCGGCGCCGCTGCGCTGCGCGAGCCCCTCGGCCGCATCCACCTTGCCCTGGCCGAAGCACAGGGGCTTGACCGCGTTGCCGGTGAATTTGCCCTCGCTGACTTCCAGGTGGCTGCACAGGACATGTTCGATGCCCAGGTCGGCCGCCGCCGGCTCGACCTGGTAGGGCGTGGCGGAGGAAATGATGGCCACCGTGTGTCCCCGGGCGATATGGGCCTCTACCAGGGCGCGCGATTCGGGATAGATCAGGCGCGCGATCTGCCGGGTATAGAGCTTCTGGCCCACGTCGTTGTAGGCGCTCTCCTCGATGCCGCGCATGAACTGGGCGTTGACGGCCATCAGCCCGGAAAAGCCGAGGTTGCCAAGACCGAAACTGGTCATCGCCGCCACTATCTCTGCCAGCTGCCGCGGCGACAGGTCGCCGCGCCTGACCTGCTCCCGGATGAAGGCGGTGGCGGAGTAGCCGGCGATGATGGTGCCGTCGAAATCGAATATGGCGGCGATTTTCGGGCCGGCGGGTGCCGTCTCGATGTCCTGCAGAAGTTGGCGAATCGTAGTCATGGTCGTTCCCCGGTGTGTGCGGTGAGCATACCGCATTATTCGGGAGTTGGCGTAGTAGGGCGGCGGCTGGCCCTCGCGCGGGGCGAATCCGTCGGTGTGGGGGGGCCACATGGTCGGTTCCGGCGTCCTGTCTCTGGCGACACGCCGCACTTACTGTACATAAAAAAAGCCGCCGGGCCGGAGACCGCGACGGCGTTTCAGGGGTAAGGCTTTCTTTTTTTCTACCCAGGAATTTTTTTCCGGCCCGCTACCGGAACACGTCCCCCTGGCCTCAAACATCTCTGACAAATGTTTGTGCGCTTCCCCTAAGCAAGTTGGGCGGTGCCTACTATCGGTCCGCCATCTCATGGTTGGCGGGGCCAGCAATCGCCACACCCTCAGTATAGGGCGCGATCCGTGATGCACAAGAAATTCCTGCATGACATTTTATTATGTCATTCCATAACCGTAAGTTATTTTGTGCGCCGACTACCTGTCGCTGCCACCCCCGGCTACACTGCATCATCAATAGGACGGGTGCAGGCAGGGCTGATGGCAATACAACGCAGGCAATTCCTCGGGTTGGCCGCTGTTGCGGCAGGCGGGTCCATGCTGGCCGGCTGCGATGGCGACCGCCCGCAGGTCAGCCTCGATACCCGCTTTCCCATCGGCCCCTTCGGTGCCGAGTCCACCGCCGAGGAGGTCACCGCCGGGCTGGACCTTAACGGTCGCACCGCGCTGGTCACCGGCTGCAATTCCGGCCTGGGTTACGAAACCATGCGGGTGCTCGCCCTGCGCGGTGCGCATGTCATCGGTACCGGCCGCACCCTGGAGAAGGCCGCTGCGGCCTGTGCATCGGTGACCGGCAGGACCACGCCGTTGGCGCTGGAACTGGCGGATTTCGATTCGGTGGCCACCTGCGCCCGGGCGGTACGCGAGATGGGGGTGCGGCTGGATATGCTGATCTGCAACGCCGGCATCAATACGTTCGGTGAGCTTGAACTGGTCAACGGTGTCGAGAAGATTTTCGTGGTCAACTACCTGGGGCACTTCGTGCTGGTCAACCAGTTACTGCCAATGATGCTGGCTGCGGGTGCCGGCCGGATAGTGCATGTGGGCAGCCAGTCCGGCTACCTGCGGGCGCCCGAGGCGGGGATCGATTTCGACAATCTGCGCGGTGAGGGGGTGTTTGATGCGGGCGAAGCCTACGGTCGATCAAAGCTCGCCAACGCCCTGTTTTCCCTGGCCCTTGCCGAACGGCTGGAGGGAAGCGGGGTGACCTCGAACGTGGTCCACCCCGGTCTGGTAACCACCGATATCACCCGCACCGCACCGGCGGTGATACGCGTGGCCTTCGATATTATCGGCCCCCTGTTCGCCAAGTCACCGGCACAGGGAGCGGCCACCCAGGTCTACGTGGCGACCAGTCCACTGCTGGCGGGGGTCAACGGCGCCTATTTCGAGGACTGCAACCCGGTGACCGTCAGTGGCGACCATCACATGTTCGATGCCGCCATGGCCGGGCGCCTCTGGGCCGAAGCACAGGGCATGACTGCAGGTTACCTGGGCTAGGCGTTCCAGCACGCCTGCCCCGGCTTGTTTCGCTGCCCGTCAAGGCGTCTTGCGAAACAGCAGGGTCATGCGGTCCGACTCGCCGATGGCCTGCATTTTCTCCCGCAGCTCCGGGTCATCCTTGCTGGTGGCGAGCGAGGGGGGCAGGCGCCAGACAATATCGTCTACCCCGGGTTGGTCGAGCGGATTGGCGTTGATTTCACTGGTGGCCACCAGTTCAAAACCGGCCTCTTCAAACATGAGAATTACTTCGGCCTCGACCAGGTAACCCCGGCTGCCATCGGTGCCCGACGCCGAGTCCGCAACGGCCGCCCGGTGCTGTACCACGCCAACTAGTCCGTCCGCCTTCAGCATGCTCCTGATCGAGGCGAGCGCCTGGCTGCGGGTGCCGGACTGGCTTTCAAAACGGTTGAGGTTGTGCAGCGCGCGGATCAGCAGTACCCGGTCGACGGTGCCCACCACATCCGGCGGCACGCTGTTGAAGGTGAAGCCCTTGGTTTTGATACCGTTGTCGGTAAAACTCTTGACCAGGTCGGGGTATTTTCCGGTGGCTTCGATTCGCGCTGCGACTGATTCGTCGGTGGCATTGGGGAACAGTGCCCAGATGCGGTCGGGATAATTGATACCGTAAAGCGTACCCTTGCCTCCCAGGTAGTTGGCGAGGATATTGGTATACCAGCCGCCGCCCGGTAACACTTCCGCCACGGTCATGCCTGGAGCCACCTGGAAGAACGCCAGGGTCTCAGCCGGGTGGCGCGCAACGTCCCTGGCCCGCTCCTCGGCGCTGCGCGCTTCCAGTACCTGGCGCAGGGTGGCCTCATTGTCAGTGCTGTCCGCAGCAGCCTGTGCCCAACCGGCCAGCAGCAGGCTGCTGAGCAGGATCCACGCAGTGTTTCTTAACATATTTGACTCCTCGAATTATCGTCTGTCGTGATTCGCCGCACTGTTCGAGCGCGCGGTATAGCTGACGCGAAACGCAGGGTGTATTCGCTCCGCCCACATTGCCCGCGGGGTATCAACCGGCTGCCATACCGGCCTGCTCGCTGGTCACCTCGACCATCTGGTTACGCGGATCGGCGGTTTCCCAGTAACCGCGCAGGGCCAGCAGTTTACCCTCACTGTTAACCTCATAGGTGAACACCCCGTGCACTTTCTGTTGCAGCGCCTTGCCCTCGTCCAGGTCGATGGTCACGGTGAGCACCACATGATTTGCCACCTCGTTGCCGGCTGCGTAGGAGTCCAGTATGTCGATGTGGATTTTCGCCGGGGCGATAAAATTATCCCAGAACGCCTCGCGCGCCTGCGGGCCGCGGTGACCTTTCCCCTCCGGATCGATCATCGACACCCCGATGGGATCCTCGATGATGGCATCCTCGGCGTAGAGCCCCAGCCATCCCTCACGATTTTTACTGTGCACATACTCGCGTGACAACAACGCGGCGCGGCGGGCGGGATGTTCGTTGTCAAACATGGCGATGCTCTCCGGTGTGGGCTCGATGGCCGGGGTGTGCCCGATTGTACAAGCTTTTTGCCCGCGGCAAACACAAACTCGTGGACGGGCGATCAATCCACGCCTGTTGCCGCCGGCCCGGCCTGTACAAATGTATCCGTGCAGAGCAGCATTGACGTCACCATTATCCAACTAAATGTCGGGGCGTCCAGCTATGACCGAAAAACAACGATTTCCCTTTCCCAGTGCGGCCCAGGATGCGGAGGCGGCCTGTCTCGTCGCGGGGGGGACGGCGCAAACCTGCTCCAGCTCCTATCGCCTGGCGTATGCCGATACCGAGTTCCTGCTGCGGGAGGAGTTGCGCCCGGTGCGCCTGCAGCTGGAACTGCTCAAGCCCGACCTGGTGCAGGCCGACGAGGGCATCAGCTCCACGGTGGTCATATTTGGCAGCGCCCGCACGCCCGAACCGGCCGCGGCAGCGCTACAGCTGCAAGCGGCAGAGCTGGCGGCGAGTGCGGCCCCAGCCGACAGCGCTGCCAGGCGCAGGCTGGGAATCGCCCGACGTGTGCTGGCTAACAGTCGCTATTATGACGAGGCCCGTAAGCTGGGTGAGCTGATAACCCGCGAGACACTGGCATCGACAAAATGTGATCTGGTGGTGATCACCGGCGGTGGCCCGGGCATCATGGAGGCCGCCAACCGGGGGGCCATGGAAGCCGGCGGCAAGAGCATCGGCCTGAATATCGTGTTGCCGTTTGAACAGCTTCCCAATCCGTACGTGAGCCCGGAGCTGTGCTTCCACTTCCACTATTTCGCCATTCGCAAAATGCACTTCCTGAAGCGGGCCAGGGCGCTGGTGGCCTGCCCGGGCGGCTTTGGAACCATGGATGAACTGTTCGAGACGCTCACCCTGATCCAGACTGGCAAAATAGACCGGGTGCCGGTGCTGTTGATGGGTGCGGACTTCTGGCGCCGGATGATTGATTTTGAGGCCCTCGTGGACGAGGGCGTGATCAGCGAGGACGACCTGGATATTTTTCAGTTCGTGGAGTCGGGGGAGGAAGCCTGGGCGGTGATCAAGGCGGCCTACGGGTTCTAGCAAAGCGGCGGTGCCAGGCCGGCGCGGCAGGAAGAGCCGCCGGTGTTCAGTCACCCAGGCGCATGTCGCCCGCGTTGGAGATGAGGATCACTTCCGGCAGGCCACTGATCATTTGCTGGATGTCGGCATGCCAGGCCTCATTGGTGCCGCCGTCGATCGGGTCAATCCCGAGAATCACCAGGGCGGAGTTGCCGGACTGGCCCCGAATACCTGCTGCCAGGTCATCCCCTACCAGTACCACCGCCTGGGCGGCGATCCTGGACGTGGCGATCAACTCCTCCAGTGCGAGCAGCATTGCCGCGTGCTCGTCCTGTGTGGCGACCGTATGCAACAGGCGCACCGGGCGGTCTCGCCAGGCCGGCGTGCGCGTGATCAGGTGCGCGAAAATCAGCATCAGCGCACCGTTCTTGCGGCTGTGCCACCAGACATCAACGGGGCCCTCGCGGGTCTCCCAGCGCGGCAGCGTACGGTCCCCTCTCACCGCCACGACGCTGCAGTCAAAGGCGCGGGAGGTCTCCACGAGATCGGCCACCAGATCGACCCGGTCGGCATCATCCGGCCACTCGAACAGCACGGTGTTGGGGCGTACGTTGCCGATGCCGTGGCTCTGCAGCAGGGAGCGTAATCCCGACAGCAGGTCGTCCTCGACGATCACGGTATAAAATACTTCGAGTCCTTCGTCCCGGACAAACTGGCGACCCAGCGCCAGCTCGGAGCGCCGCCGGCGCATGCGATTCTCAATGTCGCCGTGTTCCACCTGGGCCAGCGTAACGATGCCCTTGTTGCCCTGCAGCCAGCAGGCATACTCTGCTACCCGGTACTGCGAGCTCCAGCGCTGTTGGCCGACAGCCAGTATGGAGGGGCGCCAGCTCCGGGGGTGGTACTCCTGTGCCTCCAGGCTGAGCAGTGCCCGCCGGGCGCGCTCATAGCTGTTGCCCCACCTGGCATCGCCCCAGTAGGATTTGAGTTCCCGCCGCTTCACCCACCTCAGCAGCAAGCTGATGCCGGCTATTGCCAGTACTGCCCATATCGGGGCGACCAGCAGCATGGCCAGCACGCAGGCGGCGGCGCCGGCCAGGCCTATACTCCAGTGATTCAGCGAAAAAACCGGCCGATAACTCGGGTTGCCGGTTACCGACTCATAGAAACAGGACAGGTTGATAGCGCCGTAGGTGATGATAAAAAACATGGTTATCAGCGGCGCGATGGTGTCCAGGTCACCCAGCAGGATACCGCACTGGGCGATGACAAAAGTCAGCACCATTGCCCGCCGCGGTTCATGATTGCGCCCGGAACCCTGTGCGAAGAACTGCAGTGAGGAAAAAACCCCGTCCCGGGCCAGCGCCTGCAGGATTCGCGGCGCCCCCATCATCGAGCTGAGGGCCGATGACAGGGTGGCGGTGATCATACCGGCCACCACCAGCACCGGCCAGCGGGCGCTGCTGCCCATCACGAAGCTGTCTTTGAGCAGCACCGCGCGGCTGTTGGCGCCCGCCAGGGCGACGGCGGCCAGGCAATAAATGACAGCCGTGATCGCTATGGCGATGAGCGTTCCGCGCGGAATGGAGCGGCCGGCGTCTTGCAGGTCGCCGGACATATTTGCGCCCGCCATGATGCCGGTGACCGCGGGGAAAAACAGCGCAAATACCGTGAATATGGTTGCATCGTGCGTATAGCCTGGCGTGAGGTTTTCCTCCAGCCGCGCCAGTGAAAAGTTGTCGATTGCGCCCCAGAAGAACGAGACCAGCGACAGCGCAATTATCGCCAGGATGAAATACTGAATACGGATGGTCCACCCGGCGCCGATGAACACGCTGGCGAATACCAGCAGGTTGACCAGGCTCGCGCACTCACGCGGCGGTAGTCCGATGTCGGGAACTATCCACAACAGGGTCTCGGTGAAGCCGAGCACATAGAGCGCCACTGACGCTGCCAGGGCGAGGTAAAAGACCGGCCCAATCGCACCGCCGTACTCGACCCCCAGGCTGCGACTGATCAGGTAGTAGGCGCCGCCGCCCCTGACCCGGGTGTTGGTGGCGATGCTGCTGAGGGATAGTGCGGTGAGGAGGGTGATCAGCTGGGCGAAACCGATGACCAGCAGGGCATCCCACAGGCCAGCCTGGCCTGTTACCTGGCCCAGTCGCAGGTAGAGGATGACACCGACGATCATCAGTACGCACGGTGTAAATACACCACCGAAAGTGCCAAACCGGGTGCGCGCCTGGGAGACCAATTTGCCGATCGCCAATACAGTGCTGGAGGGTCGGTCAGCATATCAGATTGCCAGCGACGGCGGCCTTGGGAATTTTGCCCTTTTACCCGGTAAATCCGCTCTGAAGTTGCCAGCCGCAGAAAAACCCTTATGCTGGGCGCCTTTATGCAATTTCAGGTGCATGCCGCTCAATGAAAGTCCTGGCCACCGTCGCCTCACTGCTGCTGTCCACGGCCCTGCTGCTTATCGGCCAGGGCATGCAGCTCACCCTCCTGCCGCTGCGCGCCAGTAGCAATGGCCTGTCGGATTTCATGATCGGGGTCAGCGCCTCCTGTTATTTCCTGGGTTTTATCGTCGGTTGTATCGGTATACCCGCCATTATTTCCAGGGTGGGCCACATCCGCAGTTTCGCAGTGCTGACCGCGCTCATGACCAGTGCCATTCTCTGCCTGGAAATGCTGGACGACTGGCAGTTTCTGCTGGCTTTGCGTTTTCTTACCGGGGTGGCGATTTCGGGCCTGTATACCGTGATAGAGAGCTGGCTCAACAGCCAGGCCACTGCCGATTCCCGGGGGCGGATTCTGTCGATCTATACCTTTATCGTGCTGATGTCGATGGCGTTTGGCCAGCTGTTGATCAATGTGGGTCCGGTGGAGTCCTCCACGCCCTTTACCCTGGCGGCGGTGTTCCTGGCGCTGGCCATTGTCCCGGTGGGGCTGACCAGCCGGCTGGCGCCCGCACCGGTTGAAGCCACCCGTATCGGGTTCAGCCTGTTGTATCGTCGCTCCCGCTCGGCCTTCGCCGGGGCGCTGCTGTCCGGTGTGGTAGTGGGCAGCTTCTGGTCATTGGGCGCGGTATTCGCCCGCGCCGGCAGTGAATCCCAGAGCGATATCAGCTGGTTTATCAGCGCCGCCATTCTCGGCGGCGCCCTGCTGCAATACCCCATCGGCCTGTTGTCCGACCGCATCGACAGGCGCAAGGTCATGCTGATGTTGTGCCTGGGAGGCGCCGTGACGTCAGTGGCCGTCGCTGCCAGCGCAGGGTACGCGTGGCATCTGGTGGCTGTGTTCCTGTTCGGCGCGATGGTCATGCCCATTTACGGCATGGCGCTGGCGACCGCCGCCGATGTGGCGCAGGGCTCGGAGTTTGTCCAGATCGGCACCTCGGTCCTGCTGTTGAATTCGCTGGGCGCCGTGTCCGCGCCGCTGGCGCTGGGCAAGCTCATGAGCTCGCTGGGTGCGCCGGCGTTGTTCTGGTCATTCGCACTGCTGTGCCTGCTGTTCATGGCCTATATTGCAGTGCAGGTTCGCGGTGCTCGTGCCATCGCGATTTCCGAGCAAGTACCATTCTCGGCGGCTGCATCCGAAGTCGCCCCCGCGAGCTTTGATCTGGACCCCCGGGGGACCGACCAAGCCGGGGACGCCACCGCGTCGCCAGACGCCGACTGATCGTGACCTCAGTGACCGCGCTCGCCCTATGGCGCGAGTTCCATAAACCGCGACCACTTCTGCTGCGCCCCAATCACCCAGCCGGGTGTTGACGCGCCCTCCCCGGCGGCCTTGAGACCGGGGTGAGCCCTTGCGATTTCGCGCAGCGCGGCTTCCTGGTGTGGCTCGACGTCCACCAGCAGGATATGCCTGCCGCCCAACAATTCCCGCTGAAAGCGCCGGAAATTGACGTGGGGTTCCTGAATACCGATAAGACCGCCTTCCCAGGTGCAAAATCCCAGCACCACGATGGCGAGGAAGATGGGTGGCAGCCAGGTATAGGCTTCGGTCAGGCCAGACAGCCAGAACAGCAGCAGGATGATCGCGGCACAGGCCGCCCCCACCACAGCGCCCAGCTCGGTGCCGTGCACCACATCTTTTTTGAGCACGGCCTCCACCTGCCGCAGCTGTTTCAGGGTGAGCCCGGCGTCGTCATTGCTCAGCACGTGGATCTGCGGCGGTGTAACCCCCGCCGCAGCCAGCGCCTGCGTCGTCGCGGCCAGGTCGTCGAGATTGTCACTGATGAAATAATGGCGTTTCATTGCAGATACTCCTTGTGATTGCACCGGCAAGGGGCACCGGGATTCCTGGGAATGCCAGTTGCGTGGTATTACCTACCCAACATTAGCTGTTAGACAGCCATTGCGGTTGCCAGTTAGCGCGTATTCCTAGATCATTTCGCTTTTAGCCGGGATCCTGTTAGGCGTAGCGGACTTAACGCGAGCTGTCCGCGGCGGCACTGCGCCGGGCGACAGCCGACCGCATTACTTCGCGGCATAACCCGGATTGCTGATTTATTTCCTCGGCACGGCGCGCAATACTGGCGGCCATGTCGCCTCCACCAGCACAATCGTCTGCGCCCCGCTCACCCCCGATGAGCGGCGGGCGCCTGCTGTGCCTTGGGCTGCTGTTCCTGCTGGCTTTTTTGCCACGCCTGTACAGCGCCCAGGCACTGGGTTGGCACTGGGACTACCCCGGCAGTTTTACCCTGGTCAATTTCGATGAAGGCGGGTCCTGTCGGGCCGCCCTTGACGGCTTCGGCTACTCGCCCTTTGTCGGTCGCCAGACCATTGCGCTGGCCGATCTGCTGGGGCTGGGCCCGCCTGCCGGTATCGCCGGTGACGCGCAGGCAGTGAAAGCCTACTGCCACAGTCCGGGGCATATCATGGCGGCGCGCAGCTACTCGGCGCTCACCGGTGCGCTCACTGCCGTGGTGGTGGTGCTGCTCACGCTGATGCTTGTGCCGGCCCGGCCGGGCGTGGCCTGGGCGGCAGGTGCGCTGCTCGCCATTTCCGGTTTCCATATCAGTGAATCCCACACCGGCACAGTGGACGCGCCCTCGGTGTTTTTTATCTACAGCTTCTTCGCGTTGATGGTGTATGCGGTCAGCAGGCGGCGCGGCCTGCTGGCCGCCAGCCCGCTGCTGCTGGTGCCCGCGATCTGGGCCAAGTACTGGGTGTTTGCCCTGTTTTCCTATGCCGCGGTGCTGCCCCTCAGCGCCTGGCAGTACCTCAGTCACGGTATGGGTACGGGTCGCATTGCCCTGGTCGTGGTCGCCACCGCGGTGATGTTCGGCCTGCTCAGTACCGCCGATTTCCAGCAGGCAGGCCTCTATCCGCTGCTGGCGCTGTGGTACCTGGTCATTCCCTGGCGCGCGATTCACCGGCCCATGGTCGTTTGCTGGTTGCTCATCCCCGTGCTCGCCTGCGCCCTGAGCCGGATAGACCTCGTTGCCAGTTACACCACGGGTGGCCTCGAAGGCGCGTTCGGCAGTGGCTACGGTGCCATCGGCTGGCACAAGTGGCTGCGTAACCTGCTGAACCTGCCGCTGGTGCTGCTGCTCGGCCTGGGCCTGCCGGCCTGCCTGTTTATCCCCGCCGGTGCGCGCGCCCTGGCGGCCGAGCGCGGCGCAGCGCGGGCCTGGTTGTGCCTGGCGCCCATTCCGGTATTCGCCCTGTACATGGCCTTTGTTGCCCCGGTCACCTATTACCGCCATTACCTCGCGCTGCTGCCCGCGGGTGCGATACTCGCGGCGCTCGGCGTGTTCGCCACACCCTGGGCCGCTCGGCGCTGGTTTATGGCGCTGTTTTTCCTGTGGCCGACGCTGCTCGCGGTGGACCTGGTGGGGGACTACTATCACGATCCACGGATCGCGCTGCGCCAGTGGTACCGGGACCATGCGGAAGCCCGGGTATTCTTCAGCTACTATGTCAATCCGCCGGCGGGGCGCGGCAACAACCGCCTGTTCCAACCCGAGTACGCGGCTGGCGACGCGGCTGAGCTGCGACGGGGTCAGTACCTGATTCTCAGTGAAAACTGGTACGACACGGCATTTGCCAATGAATTGAACGGCCCGCTTACCGGGGATCTCTCGCGGCTGATAAAGACAAAGCCGGAATATGCGCATTTTTACCGGGACACGCTCGCGGGGCGTCAGCCCGGCCTGGTGCAGGAGCAGCTCATAGCGGTGGACAATTTTATGCCCGAGCTACTGTTGCACCGATATTTTTACGGTACCTTCCAGCTCTTTGTTGGCGACCTGCGAATATTTCGCATAGATGGCCCGCGGGGAGATTCATACAAGCAAGATGAGGAATAGGGTGTGCAGGAACTAACAGGTAAAGTGGCGGTTATCACGGGTGCCGGTTCGGGGATAGGCGAGGGTATTGCCCGGGCAGCGGCAGACGCCGGAATGAAAGTGGTTGTCGCCGATATCGACCCTGGCAGTGCACAGGCAGTGGCCGGTGAACTCGCCTCACGGGGCGCGCGGTCGCTGGCGGTGCATGTGGACGTGGCCGACCTGGCGTCGGTCACAGCGCTGCGTGATGCCGCCGTGGCGCACTTTGGCGCTGTACACCTGCTGTGCAATAACGCCGGTGTGTGGCTGGGGGCACTGATGCAGAAGGCCGATATCAAGGATTGGCAGTACCTGATCAACGTCAATCTCTATGGGGTAATTCACGGGGTGAAGACCTTTCTGCCGTTGCTGCTGGAGCAGGGTGAAGGCCACATTGTGAATACCGCCTCTGTGGGTGGCCTGATTTCCGGCCCGCCGGAGGGGCTTTATACAACCACCAAGTTTGCCGTTGTCGGCCTCTCCGAGGCGCTGCTGCTGGAGGTGGCGGGGCAGGGCGTCGGCGTCTCGGTCTTATGCCCGGGGTTGACCAACACCAACCTGATCACCCGGTCCTTTGCTGTGCGACCCGAATCGGTCGATTCGGGCATAGATCACCAACAGCCTGCACCAGACGTGGCCAGTGGTATTTCCCCACTGGTGATGGGCCTGCAGGTACTGGATGCCGTGCGAGAGGGCGGATTTTATATCATCACCCACGATGATTACCGGGACATTATCCGGATGCGCCACGATGGCATCCTCGCTGCCCTGGATGCACATGCCGCGCGTTACGGTTCAACCTCGGCAACCGGGAAATGATCTGGTTGCGGGCTCGCCAGTGGTGAGCGGATGACCCCCGGGGCGAGGGCGGTCGATGTCGCAAACCTGCTGTTGCTGGTCGCGGCCGGTCTGCTGTTCCTGTCATTCGGCTACACCGAGATGGCCGGCTCGGATATGTGGTGGCATATCGCCGCCGGGCGCGAGCTGGTGCAGACCGGCACCCTGTGGATGGTGGATGACTGGTCCTTCACCGCCCATGGCAGGGACTGGCTCAACCACGAGTGGCTGTCAGACCTGCTCTATTACGGTTGGGTGAGCGCCTGGGGTGTGCAGAGCCTGGTCTACTGGAAGTGGCTGGTGATTGTCGCCACCTTTGTCATGCTCATGGTCGCGCTGGCGCGGGCCGGCGGCAGCCCGCTGGCGGCGCTGGTGTGTGCCGGTTTTGCCATTGCCAATGCGGCGCCCTTCCTGGATGTGCGCCCCCATCTGTACTCCCTGCTGGGCTTCAGCCTGCTGTTACTGCTGCGGCTGCGGCGCGACGCGCCCGCCTGGCTGATGGCGCTGGTGTTTATTGTCTGGGTAAACCTGCACGGCGGGTTTTTCTTCGGCCTGATGGCCCTGGGTATCCTGCTCTTTCCCTGGCGCGAGCCCACTGTCGCGGGGGTTCGCAGCGCCCTGCTCGTCGGCGCGATATGCCTGCTGGCCAGCGCCCTCAATCCCTCCGGCCTGAAGGTGTTCCTGTACCCGCTGACCTACGCTTTCAATGAGGCCTCGCCCTTCCGGGGCATTGGCGAGTGGCTGTCGCCGTTGAAACCCGGGGGCATCACCTCGCCCCTGTTCTTCTACCTGATGTGGCTGCCGGGGCTGGGGCTGGCGTATTTTGTGCCGGCGGTGCGGCGCGTGGTGGATGTGCCCTGGGAGGGTATTGCGCTCACTGCACTGACCCTGGCGATGGCGCTGACCAGTCGCCGCTTCATTCCCCTGTTCGGCATGTCGCTGGCACTGATGTTGTGCCCCCTGCTGGCCCTGGGGCTGCACAAACTGCGTCTCGAGCGCGCCAGCGGCGCGCTGGCACTGCTGGTGCTGGTGTATGCGCTGCTGCGCTGGTTGCCCTACCCGGTACAATCGGCACCGGCCTTTCATTACCTGACCGCCGAGTACAGCTATCCGGTGGACATGCTGGATTTCATTGAGGCCAACGGCATCGCCGGCAATGTCTATGCGCTGTGGAACTGGGGCGGTTATATCCACTGGCGCACCGACGGCAGGCTGAAAGTGTATGTGGACGGTCGCGCCGACACCATTTATGACGGCGATACCTACCGCCGCTACCTGACAGTGCTGGGCTCCGCCCCGGGCTGGATTGACCTGGTGGCAGACAGCGGCGCTGAATATATGTTGTGGCCGCACTCCCGCGGCAAAGGCCAGGCTAAGCTGCGTGAGTTGCTGGCGACAGGGCGCTGGCAACCCGTCTACAGCGACGCGGTGTCCTGGCTGCTGGCGCGAACCGAGGCCGTGCCGGCAGCGGCGCTGCAGCCGTCGCCTCCGGGCCCCTGGCGCGACCTGTCGATCGCGACCAATAGCCATTGGGCACGGGACAGCGCCAAAGCCATCCGCCACGCCCAGGCGGTACGCGCGGTGATGCCCTGGCACAAGGATGCCTGCCAATTGCTCGTCGATATTTACCGGGGCCGTGGCGAACAGGTCGAGGCCGAGCAGATCCTGGCCGACTGCCGCAGCTATTTTCCCTCGGCATTCCTGCGCTGATCAGCGGCTGCGGCGGGCCTGACAGACCCCGCGAATATTCTCTCTTTCCGCAGTTGAGCCAAACCCGGTAGCCGCTTATAATGCGCCCCCTTCAACAGGACCATAGCTCAGTTGGTTAGAGCGCTACCTTGACATGGTAGAGGTCTTAGAGGGAAAAGGCCTGGAGACCGCGCCAATGCTGGCTTTCGGGAAGCGGCTGGAGAATAATGGAGAAAACCGGAAAAACCAATTCCGAGGCGTTAATTGAAATTTTAGGACTATAGCTCAGTTGGTTAGAGCGCATCCTTGACATGGATGAGGTCCCCAGTTCGAATCTGGGTAGTCCTACCAAATACCTCTCCGGCAACGTCCGGTAATGACAGAAGGCCCCTTAAAACGGGGCCTTTTTTGTTAATTCTGATTCTTGCAGCGTCTGATTGTTGGTTTCCACTTAAAATTGACCCCCCGGGGGGTCAATTTTGGGCGGCAATCAACAGGTCGGCTATGTGCCAGCTGCGGTCCTAACGCTATGCCAGCTTTCAGGCTGATGCCACGGCTGCGCTACCACCGCTTTCGCCTATATTGAGACATTAGCATCCTCAAATTACAGACGAAAAAAAGGCCCGTCATGAGGGCCTTCTTCGCTCTTCTTGTTATTCGTTATGCTGTCTTACGCCTTCCTACTCCCGCCAATCCCAGAAGGGCTGAGCCGAAGAGCCATGCTGCTGCGGGGAGTGGGACGGGAGAGACGTCCCTATACATCCACGCACCAGTTGAATGGTTGGAGGTTGTAAGGTAGTCGGCACCTCTGGTCACCGACACGCGGTCCACAACCCCACCATTTGTAAATGTCAAAGTATCTAGTACAGCTTCTTTGAAAGTATATGCTAATCCTTGGCAGCAAAATATTTGGCTTTCGCGAGTGATACCAGCGACAAAGTTAGCATAAGTCGCGCTGAAAGTGGGTCTAAAGAGTTCGAGGAAAGCTGGCGCCCAAGACGAATCGACTTCATCATAAACAAACCCACCCGCGTACGGGGTAAACTCGGATAACAATTCACCAACATCGGTAACCGAAGCCCAGGTCCACCCCTGCATATACCATCCATTTAATTCTGTCGCCATACACTCACCAGCAGGGCAGACAGAATTGATGTCGTTCCAGCTAAGATCGGTAAATAAATCAGGCTGTGCCCACTCTCTGTCTCCGACCCTGAAGATGTCGGCGGCACCAATGGTCGCAGCGTTTACCGCTCCACTCGAGCCCGTGAACACCAATGCTGCTGTTAAAGCCTTTATGATCTTCTTCACGATAGCAATCCTTTCTGTTATTAGAACCACCGCTTTTATGTAACCCGTTTTTTAATACAGGGATGTTGCGGACCATAGTCCCGATTCAATGACTAGGATACGGCTGGCCTCAGACTGTTTTGAGCTGTAGGATTTTGGGATTATGGTTTTTTGATCTAATGTTGAAGTGGAAGGCTGGGGTAGGTATTGAGCAGATACTCCTGTCCGAAATGCGTCGTTAGCGGCCATTTTCCCGAAAGGAATCGAGGCTAGATCAACACCCAGTTTCCCGGTCCCTCGCAAACCCACTACCTTGGAATTGGGTATCGCTATGCGGGTCCTTTCTAGGGTTGAAGTCGGCGGGGGTCGCTGAGCGCGTCATTTTGCTAGAGACAGTACCCCGAAAATCGGCTTTCTTGTTCATGAATGGCGATAGCGAAGTCAAAAAAGGGGTATATATGGGGGTATGTATCCATACGCAAATAATAATATCTTTCTAAATCAGATAGATGCACTTGGATGGCGTTAGAGCCTGGTCCAACGTACAAGGCCACCCCCGTCGGGGTGGCCTTTTTTATTTTGGCGGCCCCGGTGGGTGAGAGCCGACACCGTCTCGACCCGTACACCCGCCAATCTGATCATTTTTTGATCGCTTTGGGGTTTTTGGCACCATTGTATATGCCCACTCCTGATGACCTAATTCATAAAAAATCATAATTCATCACGCTAACTCGTCTCTTTGCGGGGTACATTTAAACACCCTGATTAGACGAACTTTTGGTGGAGGCAGCCATGCAGAGGCGAATAGCTTACGTTGAAGATGACGAAGTAATACGCACCAACTATACAGAAATGTTGAGCGATGAAGGCTTTGATGTAACAGCTTACGCGAACAAAGAGGATGCAGTTGCTGCCTTTAAGCGGGGGCTGCCTGATCTAGCACTTCTGGATGTTTCACTTCATGGTGAGAGAGACGCCGGCTATCAGATCTGTTCCGAGCTTAGGGGTCTTTCAAACGAAGTTCCAATTATTTTCCTTACTTCCCACGATGGGGAAGTCGACAGGATATCCGGCCTGAGGGTTGGTGCAGACGACTACATTACGAAAGACTCATCTATTAACTACATTATTGTGCGCATAGAGGCTCTTTTTCGTAGATTGGATGCGGTACGTAGTTCTTATAGCGACCAAAAACAGTCAGGCACCAACGAAAATCTCCAGGGTATAAAATTGGATGAAGTCTACTCAACCGCCTTTTGGAAGGGTAAAAAAATAGATCTGCCGTTGACTCAATTTTGGATATTGAAAGAACTCTGTACCAATCCAGGCAAAGTCCGTAGTCATAGAGATTTAATGAGAGTATCAAATATAGTAGTGGAGCCGAACACGATAGCAGCCCATGTGAAGGCCATCAGGGATGCCTTCCTCGCCGAGGACCCGGAGTTCAAATGCATTAAGACTGAACGGGGAAGAGGCTACAGGTGGGTGTCTTAGGAACGCTACATCTGTGATGGCAGCGATATTGTAAATTCGGCACCACCTGGGGCACCCAGAGCGCGAGCTGAGACTTCGCCACCGTGGGCTTCGGCAATGCGTTTTACGACAAATAGGCCGAGCCCGTGATTGTGATCGGACTTTCCTGCCTTGCTCGAGATGAAGGGCTGGAATATGTCCACGTCATCTTTTAACACGTCGCCAATGTTGGAGACTTTAATGTAAGCTTTGTTGTTTTCCTTGCGCAAGGTGATTCTTATTGGATGTACATGATCGCAGTGTTCTACCGCGTTATTTACCAGCTTATCTAATGCCTGGACTAGCCGGTCGGGGTCTAATAATAGAGACAAATTTTCTTCGATTTCGAAATCGAATTGGCAGTCACTGTACAAATTGGAATACTCATCCCTTTTGGAAATTATCAGACTGGAAATGTCGGTGACTTCCAATTTAATATTATTTAGCACCGCTTCCAGGTTAGTGGATACACTTGCTTCGTCAATTAAGCGCTTCATAAAACTTGTGCTGGTCCTGGCTCTTTCAATGTAGCTTTCCAAGGCCTCATTACTATTTTTTCGAAACACCAGCTCCAGGGAAGAAGAAATTCCTATAAGCGAATTTTTAAGCTCATGCCTTAAGAAATCAGTGATCAGCGATAGCCATTTTGAGCGCTCTTTCTCGATCTTTACCCTGTTATCATACTCGAATCCAAGCGCTTTCCTGTAGGCAAACCCGGAACGTTCAGATTTCTCCATTGCATGGCCAGCATAGGAGAGAACCGCGAAAAAAGTGATACTAGGCGTGATATAAAAAACCAGGATTGCGGAAGAGACTTTCCCTGTGACCATGCTTGCAGTCAATACATGGGCGAGGCAGAGCAATAGAACCAGGGGGATCGCGTTACGAATTGGTATAAGGATAAAAATATATGCAAAAAGTATTACGTGTATAAATGCCAAGTTAAAAAAAAGTACCCCGTCGGCACTGGCTGATATCAGCATCAGAATGGAGAAGGATAAGCCGCACAGGCAGGTATTAAGCATCAGGCAATATTGCACCATTCGATAATTTGGGCTCGTTTTTGAAACTATGTAGCTAGCCACGAGTGATGGAATGAGGAGCAGCAATCTAGTCAGGAAATCGTAGTCTATGATTTCTGACGGCAGCGAATCGGAAATATATGGCATAAACCTCGCTGATGTCGCAAATAATGCAAATATCGTTACTAGTATTGTTTTTTCGATAAAAGTTTTTTTTGAGGAATACATCTCCTCCCAGAAAGTTGATTCATTAGCGTCACTCTCAAATCTAAGGAGGATGCTATTTATGCCTCTGTTTCTTGATTGGACTGGCAAGGTTTCCATTATCGAATTTTCCCTGAAAAATTCTGTTTCGTTATAGTGGTTATTACCGTCGTATCTGTAGTAGCCAAATCCACGCTGCCCGCCTCTAGTTTTTTCTAAAAGATCGCATCAAGGACACTCGAAGTTCAAGTCGGGTTGGGAGTCTTGAGGCTGACATGGCCGCTGCGAAATTCTGAATATTATTGATCCAACTGGAATTGAGTCAATTGCCGTGTGTTCATACGAATTCATAGTTTCTAATACTCGGCCGACTTTCCTTGCAAACAGTTTCATTTTCAAAAGAGCAGTATTTAACCGTGGTTGGTTCATACAGTTTTCTTTAGAGCCACTGAAGAAATTATCTGAAATTTTGAAAAGGGACTATCTCATGAAAAACACTATCAAGCACAATCATGGTCTGGTTAAAAAGTCCGTTGCATTCGCCTCGATACTTACGATTACCGGCGCGTCATTGCTTATGAGCGGGTGCGCCACCCCCAAACTGAGTGACTCGCTCTACAGAGTCTCGGAAGTTGGTGTATCGAAGCAAACACTAAGGTGCCGCGTGCTTGAAGTTCGAGAGGTGGCAATTCGCGATGACGAGCGGGACGCTGAGGGAACTGGGCTTTTTGGGGCAATGGTTGGCGGTATCGTGGGAGCAACCCTGGGTAACTCTGTCGGGAATGGCTTGACCAATCTGCTTGCTACGGAAGTTGCAGCTGCTGCTGGAGTGGCTGCCGGGGGTATCGCGGGTTCAAAAATTGGCGACAAGATGAGCGAGAGAAGTGGCCTTGAATACTCAATAATACTGACTTCAGGCGAGGAGAGGACGCTAGTCCAGGAATTTCTGCCCGCGGATCGAGTGCTCGCGGTCAATGACAGCTGCAGGCTTCAGGTCGCCTCGGACGGCAGGAATCGGGTGCTGCCTGCTGAGCATCTTCCAACCGAAGTCTATGCACCAAAAACCACTGCTTTAGTACAGTTACCGCGTTAATTTTCTGCACGAGTAAGTACCAATGCTTCGTCACAGGCCCCGCAGCCTTGCGGCCGCGGGGCAGCGCATTTTCTCCGGGGCACAAAGTCGGTGCTTTAATGAAACGTGATCGGATATGGTGGTCGCCGGCCGAAGCTCTCACGCCTCCACCACCCCCTCCCCGGTATGCGCCCGCAGCCAGAAATACCCCCCCAGGCCGGCGATGGCGGAGGCCAGCAGGATGCCGGTCTTGGCCATCAGCAGGTCTTCCGGGCGGTTCACGAAACCGAGGTCGGCGATAAAAATCGACATGGTGAAGCCGATGCCTCCCAGCAGGCCCACCCCGAATATATGGCGCATGTCCAGGCCGGTCGGCAGGCTGGCCCAGCGCATTGTTACGGTGAGCCAGGTCAGGCCGACGATACCCAGGGGTTTGCCCAGCAGCAGGCCGGCGAGTACGCCCAGGGTGATGGGGTTGCCCAGGGTGTTGCCGAAGGCGGCGAAATCCACGGGAATGCCGGCATTGGCCAGGGCGAAGATCGGAATGACCAGGTAGGCCACCGGCAGGTGCAGGGTATTCTCGGCGCGCTGGGCCGGGGCCTGTACCAGCGTCACGCCGTTACCCAGCGAATTGACCAGGGTGCGGAAGCCGTGGTTGTGGATAATATCCGAGCCGTCAGCCAGGGCGTACTGCATCTTGACGGTGAGGCCCTGCACCCGGTCAAGAAAATGTGCCGGCTCGAACTTGGGCCGAATCGGGATGACGAAGGCGACCACAATACCCGCAATGGTGGCGTGTATGCCGCTGGCCAGCATGGCGGCCCATAACAATATACCGACGATGATGTAGGGCAGCGCGTGGCGCACGCCGCCCAGGTTGAGGACGGCCAGCAACAGGGTCAGGACCCCCGCCCAGGCCAGGGCCGCCAGGTTGAGCGAGGCAGTATAAAACAGCGCGATCACGGCCACTGCACCCAGGTCGTCGACGATGGCCAGGGCGATCAGGAAGGTGATCAGGTTCTTTGGTACACGCGGGCCGAGCAGGCTCAGCGCACCGATGGCAAAAGCGATATCGGTGGCCATGGGTATACCCCAACCCTTGGCGGCTGGGCCGTCGGGATTGAGCACCACGTAGCAGAGCGCGGGTACCAGCATACCGCCGATGGCCGCCATGATGGGCAGCAGTGCCTGGCGCGGTGACGACAGTTCGCCCACCAGCAGCTCGCGCTTCAGTTCCAGGCCCATGACCAGGAAAAACAGCGCCATCAGCGCCTCATTGATCCAGTGGTGAATGGAGAGCGAGAAACCGGCGCCGCCAAAGGACAGGCCAATCTCAGTGTGAAGAAAATGCTCGTACTCATCGCGCAGGGGGCTGTTGGCGATAACGAGTGCGATGACCGCGCAGATCATCAGTAGCACGCCGCTGGTGGTCTGGCGGTGGATGAACTCTTCCAGCGGGCTCAGCAGGCGGTCAAAGGCCTTTTCCCAGGGAGAGTGGTGGATGCCGTTGGCCATGGTGGGGCTCCAGTAGCGAAGTTAAATGGATTTCGGATCCGGCATCACACCGTCGGCAGGAAGGGCCCGTCCACGCACAGCCGGCGGCCGTCGGGGCTGGCGCAGGCGCCACAGATGCCGACACCGCACTTGGTCAGGTAATCGATGGAGCTGAAGATCTGCTCGTCCCGGCAGAACTGCCGCTCCACCGCCGCCGCCGCGAGCACCATGGGCTGGGGCCCGCAGTTGTAGAATACGAGCTGCTGTCGTTCGGCCGCTGTCATGCCCTGCAGCCGCTCCCGCAACAATTCGGTCACCACTCCGTGGTAGCCCGCGCTGCCGTCGTCAGTGGCCACGTGCACCTCGGCGATCTGCCGGCACTCGTCGAGAAAGTACAGGCGCTCTGCACTGCGGGCGCCGGCAAAAACCTCGGCGTTGCCGAAATCACGGGCGACCTGGTAGACCGCTGCCAGGCCGGTGCCGCCGGCCACTGCCATGATTTTTGCGCCCTCGGGCGGGTCCACCGCAATGCCGTGGGGGCCGCGCACATAGGCGGCGGTGCCCGGCGCCAGGTCCATCAGGGCGTGGGTAAATACGCCCACGTCGATGACCACCAGTGAGAACGGATCGTCGGTCAGGGCGGAGAAGGGTTTTTCGCCGAGGCCTGGCAGCCACAGGAAGATGAATTCGCCGGCCTGCACATTGATCTTGCGGTCGAAGGTCAGGATGGCGATGTCCTCGCAGACCCGCTTGTTGTCCACCAGCGTGACCGGCTCGAAATGCATGTCGATGTCATAGCGAATATGGCTCTCGGCCCGGTTGCGGTCAAACGCCAGGTCGCTCGCCAGGGCGCGGAAATAGGCCGCGGTCTCATCCGTGGTGAGGCCGATCAGGGCGGAGCCGATGCCTACAACCGTTGCCCCAGCGTCGAAGTAAGCCCTTACATCGTCCGCGCTGCTCACGCCGCCGCAGCCAATGATCGGGACACCGGTGGCGGCGGCGATTTCCCGCACGCATTTCAGGCCGATGGGCAGTATGCCCTTGCCCGAGATGCCGCCATTACCGTTGCTGAGCACCGCGTGACCATGGGCGGATGTGTAGCCGGGCCCCACCGTGTTGATCGCGCACAGCCCGTCGGCGCCGCCGGCGATAGCGGCGAGGGCGATCTCGGCGATATTGGGGGTGTTGGGCGTGAGCTTGGGGATGACTGGTATCTCCACCACCGCTTTTACCGCGGCGGTGATCTGGCGCACCAGTTCCGGATCCTGGCCCATGGCCATGCCGTAGCCGCTGGCGTGGGGACAGGACAGGTTCAGCTCCAGCCCGTCCGATACCGGTGCCAGGATCTTTGCCACCTCGACAAATTCCTCGATGCTGCCGCCGAAAATCGAGGTGAGCAGAAACCGGTCGGCGGGCACCCGCAACTGGGCCATCAGTTCCGCCGACTTGTGGGCTCCCGGGTTGGTCAGGCCTACCGCGTTGACGAAACAGCCGGGCGCGTACTGGCTCAGCACCGGCTCGCGGTTACCCAGCCGGGGCTTGAGGCCGATACTCTTGGTGGTGACCACGCCCACTTCCGGCATATGGTCGAAAACATACTGGATGATGGGTGTGGCTGTGGTGACGATACCCGAGGGAATCGTAAAAGGGCCGGAGAGGGTTTTGCCGAAAAAGTCAGTGTTCAAATTCGCGGGCTCAGGGTCGGGGAGGGTCGGTGGGAAATGTTGCGCGAGTATACTGGTTTGGCCCGCGGTAGTCTAAGCCGGAATTGTTGATGTACCAAAAAATTATTCTTTAAATACATATGGTTACAAGTTTATGGGCGGGTATTGGCCGGCTTGTGGAAAACCGGTGCAGCCGGTGCGGCGCCGGCTGGCGGCGCGCCGGGAGCGGCCGCTTACCGCGACGACTTATCCGGTCGGCACCTTATGCATGCAAAGGTAATGGGCGATAACCACAGTCTCATAGTTACTCGGCAGCCGGATTCTGCTATAAATCGCCAAAACCACGGCGAAAAAATGAATAGCTTGAGAAGAATAATCCTGCTCGCGCTGCTGTTTTCCAGCCTGCAGGCGGGCGCGTCCAATTTTCCGCGACCGGCCGCTCTGGAGCCTGCGGTCCAGTTCTGGATCAAGGTATACACCGAGATAACCACCAACCAGGGCTACGTCCATGACGCCGTCGATCTGTCGGTGGTGTATGAAATCGTGGACCTGCCGGCCTACGCCAGCAACAACGAGCGCGGCAGGCTCGTCACCAATGCCAAATTCCGCTACGTCAAGGCGCTGACGGCCGTCGCGCGGGGCAAACGCACCAAGCTCAGCGCTACCGAGGCGCGTGTGCTGGCCGCATGGCCCAAGGGAACCCCTGCCGCAACGTTCGCGGCGGCAGCGGACAATGTCCGCTTCCAGCTGGGCCAGTCGGACCGGTTCCGCGAGGGCCTGGTGCGCTCGGGGCAGTGGAAGCCGCATATTCGCAGCGTCCTGGCCGAATACAATCTGCCGGTGGAACTGGAGGTGCTGCCCCACGTCGAGTCCTCGTTCAACCCGTCGGCGTGGTCCAAGGTGGCGGCGGCCGGAATGTGGCAGTTCATGCCGGTGACGGCCCGCGACTTCATGCGAGTGGATCACGTGGTGGACGAGCGCATGGACCCGTTTATCGCCACCGAGGGCGCCGCCAGGCTGCTGAAGCGCAATTATGGCCTCACCGGCACCTGGCCCCTGGCGCTCACCAGTTACAACCACGGCACCGGCGGCATGATTCGCGCGGCGAAGCAGGTCGGCACCAAGGACATTGGCACCATAGTGCAAAAATACAACGGCGCGGCTTTCGGCTTCGCTTCAAGGAACTTCTACGCGTCGTTCCTGGCCGCACTGGAGATAGACCGTCACCCCGATCGTTATTTCGGCTCGCTGAAACTCGATGCGCCGACCGGTTACGATGTCGTCGCAGTGCGCGAATTTATTCCCGCCAGGGCATTGGCGCAATCCGCCGGCATCAGCCTGGATGAGCTCAGGCAACATAACCCCGCGTTGATGGAACCGGTCTGGAGTGGCGAGAAGTACATTCCACAGGGCTACATGGTGCGGATTCCCCGGTCGCAGCTCAAGCAGCCACTGGACCAGCTGGTGGCGGCCCTGCCCCGCGATGCGCGCTTCGGCAACCAGAAGCCGGACCTGATGCACCGGATTGTCCCGGGTGATTCCCTGTCGACCATCGCCAGCCGATACGGCACCTCCGTGTCAAAACTCATGGCACTGAACGGACTGCGCAACAATAACATCCGCGCCGGCAAGACCCTGATCCTGCCGGGCAATGTCATGCCTGAGCCAAAAGGTGGCAGCCCTGCCAGCTATGTCGCTCAGGCCGGGGCCGGTGGGGCCGAGTACGTGATCCAGCGCGGCGACTCGCTGTGGAGCATCGCCCGCCGCTTCAAGGTATCCCAACAGCAACTGGTCGCGTGGAATGGTATTTCTGCGAAAAGCTATATCAAGCCCGGCCAGAAGCTGAAGGTGGCTGGCTCCAGCTAGCCAATCCAGCACCGCGGCGATCGCTGCTCGGTTCAGGTGCCACAGAAGGTCTGTCTGACCACTTGCTCGGGTCGCGGCGGCGTGGCGAAGCGCGCCCGCTCCGGGTTATAGGTAAACGGTTGTGACAGCACGTCCACCAGCGCATTGAACGGTTCGAAATCCCCCTGCTCAGTCGCCGCCCGCAGCGCCTCCTCCACCAGGTGATTGCGGGGAATAAAGACCGGGTTGGCGCTGTACATGACAGCCTGGCGCTCGCCGGCGGTGGTTTGCTCCGCGGCCAGCCGCTGCTGCCAGCGCGCGAGCCAGGGCAGCAGCGGATCGGGTATCTCGAACAGCGCCTCAACAGTCGTGCCGGCGCCCTGTGTTGCGCCGTCCCCGCCGGGGGTCGTCCCCGCCAGGTCCGCCAGCCGGCGAAAGGTCAGGGTGAAATCCAGCTGGTGTTCTTCCATAAGTTGAAACAGTTCATCGGCCAGCGCCTGGTCGCCATCCGCCAGCTCAGCCAGCCCCAGCTTGCGGGCGAGGCACTGGCCGTGCTCCCGGGCGAATTGACCGGGGAAAGTATCGACCGCCGCCTGGGCCAGGGCCACCGCCTGATCCTGGTCCGGATGCAGTACCGGCAGCAGGGCCTGGGCCAGGGCGGCCAGGTTCCAGTGGGTAATGGCCGGCTGGTTACCGTAGGCGTAGCGCCCGGCATGATCGATTGAGCTGTAGACCTGGTCGCGGTTGAAGGCATCCATGAACGCGCAGGGGCCGTAATCGATAGTCTCCCCCGACAACAGCATATTGTCTGTATTCATCACCCCGTGGATAAAGCCCAGTAACTGCCAGCGCGCCACCAGGCTAGCCTGGGCATTGATCATCCGCTGCAGCAGCGCGAGTGCGGGGTTGCCGTCGCCTGCAGCGTCCGGGTAGTGGCGCTCCAGCACGTGCGCGACCAGAAGTTCCAGCGCCTCGGTGTCCTGGCGCGCCGCGAAGAACTGGAAGGTGCCGATACGGATGTGACTGCGGGCCACGCGGCAGAGCACGGCGCCCGGCAGGAACGATTCGCGCGCTACCTGTTCCCCGGTGGTCACCGCCGCCAGCGCCCGGGTGGTCGGCAGGCCCAGGGTGTGCATGGCCTCGCTGACGATGTATTCGCGCAGCACCGCGCCCAGGGGAGCGCGGCCGTCGCCGCCGCGGGAGTAGGGCGTGGGGCCCGAGCCCTTCAGCTGGATGTCGTAGCGAGTACCGTCGGCGCCGATGACCTCGCCCAGCAGGAGGGCGCGGCCGTCCCCGAGTTGCGGGTTATAGCTGCCGAACTGATGGCCGGCGTACACTGTGGCGATCGGCTCGCTGCCGGGGACAATGGCATTGCCCGCCAGCACGGCGGTGCCTTCCGGCGACTCCAGCCACTGCGGCGCTATCCCCAGCAGGGTCGCCAGCGGGTGATTGACGCGGACCGGGCCGGGGTCCGCCACCGGTGTGGGCTGCCGGCGTGAAAAAAACCGCTCTGGCAATCGGGTATAGCTGTTGTCAAAGGCTATCGCGGCCATCGGCTCAATAGCCCGCCTGTATATCGACCACGTTCAGCAGGTTGCCGCCGTCCACGTAGCGACGCAGGTTTTCCGCGGCGATAATGGCGGTACGCTGCATGCTGCCGGGGCTGGCAGCTGAGACGTGGGGCGTGATGATGACGTTGCTCATCTGCCACAGCGGATTGTCCGCGGGCAGGGGTTCGGGGTCGGTCACATCCAGCCCCGCGCCATACAGCTGGCCCGACTGCAGGGCCGCGACCAGGGCAGCGGTCACCGTGCTGCCGCCGCGGCCGACGCTGATGAAGATCGCCCCGTTTTTCATCTCGTCGAAAAATGCCTGGTTGAAAATGCCGGTGGTCTGCGCGGTCAGCGGCAGCGCGTTCACCACGACGTCGGCATCGCGGGCGAGCACCGGCAGCTCCTCCGGCAGCCCGATGTAGTCGAGGAAGTCCGGCCCTTCACGGGACGAGTTGCGGGTGGCAATCACCTGCATGCCCAGGCTGTTGGCGCGCCAGGCAATCTCCGTGCCTATGCCGCCAAGGCCAACCACCAATAAGGTTTTGCCCCGCAGCTCGCCGAATTTCGCGCCCGCGGCCCGGGACCGGTCCCAGCGGCTTTCCACCTGGGCCCGCTGGTAGGCCGGCAAGCCGGTGGCCAGCGACAGCAACATGGCGATGGCGTGCTCGGCGATGGCCGGGCCCGCCAACCGCTTGCTGTTGGTAAAGATCCGGCCCTGGGTCTGTGCCGGTGTCAGCCCGGCGCACGCCTCCATGCCCGCAGTGTAATTGTGTACCCACAACAGGCGGGGCGAGGCGTTGGTGAGAACGGCGGGGCTGCACAGGCCGATATAGGCATCGGCGCCCGCCAGTGCTGCGGCAGTGGGCACCATATTGTTGGAGGTATCGAGCACCAGCTCCACGCTCCCGGCATTGCGACGCAGTTGCTCCTCGAGTTCCGGCATCTGTTGCGCTACCCCCGCGGGCAGGCTGACTACGATACGCTGCGGGTGCCAATCCGGGTTATCCCGCATGGCGCCGGGCGAACGCGGCAGTTCCAGTTCCTCGACGATCTGCTTTACCCGCGGGTCGGGCGGTACCGCGTCGGCCGCCATGCTGTACCCGCTGGGCAGGAAGCCGGCCAAAAATGCGACCTGCAGGCAAACACTTCTGAAGAAAACTGCTGTGCCGGGAAATTTCATTACGGGCTCCGCTTGCGATTATTGCCAGCATAGGCAGATTTGCTGATGTTTACGAGTAACCGCGCGGGCCGGACCACAAAAAATCTCACCTGCATCCGCCGTATCTTCGGTTCGGATACGCGGGCGAATCCCGCAGGCGGGTAAACAACTGGATTTCCGCTACCCGCGCTTGTTACGCTGCCACCCGGATAACGCTGAGGATTGCACCAATGACAGCCCCCGCCTGGGATACCCTGATTCGCAATGCACTGGTTTTCGACGGTAGCGGCGGGCCGCCCCGCCAGCAGGATATCGCGCTCAGGGAGGGCCGGGTGGCCGCTCGCGGGCAGGCACTGCCTACGTCCCAGGCCGTGCGCATCATCGAGGCCGAGGGCCAGTGGCTGATGCCGGGGCTGCTGGATATCCACACCCACCTGGACCTGGAAGTGGACCTGGAGCCGGGCCTGCCGGAAGTCGTCCGCCACGGTACCACCACTGTACTGGTGGGCAACTGCAGCCTCGGTACCTGTTTTGGCAAGCAGCTTGAAGGTGAGCAAAACCCTATCGTCGATTGCTTTACCCGGGTGGAGAACATTCCCAAGCCCGTGTTGCAAAAATGTGTCGACGCGGTGCACTGGAGCGATACCGCAGCCTACCTCGACCACTTCGCCGATATCCCGCTGGGGCCCAATATCGGTGTGTTCGTGCCCCATACCATGCTGCGGGTGGAGGTGATGGGCCTGCGCGACAGTATCAGTCGCGCGCCCACCGAGGTCGAGCTGGCCAGGATGGAGGCCCTGCTGGCTGAGGCCATGGACCAGGGCTACCTGGGTATGAGTACCGACGGACTGCCGTTTCACTACCTGGCCAATGCGCCGCACACGGACAAGCGCATTCCTACCCAGTATGCCAGCTTTGGCGAGATGAAACGCCTGTTGAAGGTGGTGCGTGACCGGGACAGGGTGTGGCAGACCACCCCGATCATCGAACACCGAGCCAGGGGCCTGCTCTACTTTTTATTGACCAGTGGCCGCCTGTTCGGCAAGACCCTCAAGACCTCCGCCCTGACCGCCGTGCGCCTGGTGCTGGCGCCCAACGCCGCGCGGGCTTTCCTGGGCTTCGCGGCGCTGGTCAACAGCCGCCTGCTCAAGGGCAATATCCATTTCCAGGCCCTGGGCACCAATTTTCGCCTCTGGTCGGACGGTATTGTCAGCCCGCTGTTCGAGGAACTCGAGTCCACCAGCAAATTGATTGCCAGGGAATACGAGGACAGGGCGGGCAGGCTCGCGCTGCTCAATGACCCGCAGTTCATTGCCGAATTCCGCCGGGACTGGCACCACGGTCGGCGCGGCCGCAATCTCGCTCACCTGAAGGCGCGGCTGGGTCTGCCCGATATCCTGGTGGTGCGCGAGCTGTTCCGAATGATGTTCGACGGCGCGCCGGTGCCCGACTGGGAGGGTGAGAGCCTGCAGGCGGTTTACGACCGCCTGGACCGCTACCAGCGCGGCTACCGGGACAATGCCCGCTCCGATGCCGAGCGCGAGGCGTTCGACGCCTTCCCCTGTCCCATTGTCGATGATGCCGAGTTCATGCTGCACATGATGCGCGCCTACGACAAGGGTTTCCGCTTCTGGGTGGATGTGGCGAACAAGGACAGGGAGGGCGTACTGCCATTGCTGCTCGATAAGAACACGCTGCCCGGATTCAACGATTCCGGCGCTCATATCACCAATATGGCCTTCTTCGACGCCAACCTGACGTCACTGAAACTGGCCCAGCAGGATTCCCTGGCCACGGTGAGCGCCATGGTCCGGCGCCTCACCAGCGAACCTGCAGCCTTTTTCGGGCTGGATGTGGGCAGCCTCGAAATAGGTGCCCAGGCAGATATTGTGCTGATCGACCCCGAGGCGCTGCGCCGGTGGGATGACAACGCCTCGCGCCAGTTCGTCTATCGCGACCTGTTTGAGCACAAGCAGCTGGTCAGCCGCTCGGACGGCGTGGTCACCCAGGTACTGATCCGCGGTGAGCCGGTGTGGCAGGGCGGTGAATTCACGGCTGCGCTGGGGCGCGAAACCCTGGGTCGGGCGTTGCGCGCCGCCTGAACAGGTGAAGCCCTGGCCGGCGTCGAACCGCGCCTGCATATCCCCACCGTGACAGGGATGGGTACCTATGCCTACACCGCCAGCAAGGCCGCGGTCCACCATCTCACCCGCCACCTGGCGGTGGAACTGGGGCCGCGCCAGATCACGGTTAACGCGGTGGCGCCCGGCTTTTGTCCCAGCAAGATGACCGACCAGGCGTAACACCCACCTCGCCCGACCCCCGGCCCCGGGGGATGATCGGTATAATCGCGGACGTCCTGCAGCCACTTCGAAGGCCGTAGCTGTTGTCGCCTTTTCCCCAGACTTTGGCACCAAAGCCGGTGTGTCTTTGGCGGTGCCGCTTTACAATCACCGATCGCTCGACAGCAAAACGACAGGAATATCTTCATGTCACTCGATTTTGACAGCGCCCGCCTGCCCAACCCCAATCTCCGACCTGAACACGAGGCGTGGCGCACCCAGCTTCGTCGTTTCATCGATACCCAGGTCATGCCCCATGCCGAGGACTGGGACGAAGCGGGACATATTCCCATCGAGTTGTGGCCCAAGGCGGCGGCGGTGGGTTTGCTGGGCCTGGGCTACCCGGAGGAGTTTGGCGGCACCCGGGAGGGCATCGACGTCTGGCACAGCTGGATTGCCAATGAGGAGCTGGCCCGCATCGGCGTGGGCGGTATCCCCGCCAGCCTGATGGTGCATGGCATTGGTTTGCCGCCGGTGATCAACTGGGGCAGCCAGGCGATGAAGGAGATGGTGGCGCCGCCAGTGCTGGCGGGCACGAAACACATAGCCCTGGGCATTACCGAGCCCGGCGGCGGCTCCGATGTGGCGCAGCTCGCCACCACGGCGGTGCGCGACGGCGATCACTTCGTGGTTAACGGTTCCAAGACCTATATTACAGGTGGCATGCGTGCCAACTGGGTATCCACCGCGGTGCGCACCGGCGGTCCGGGGGCGAAGGGTGTCTCGATGCTGTTGATTCCAACGGACGTCGAGGGTTTCAGTCGCACCGCGCTGGACAAGAAACAGGGTTGGTGGGCCTCCGACACCGCCACCTTGTATTTTGATAATGTGCGGGTGCCGGTGAGCAACCTGATCGGTGAGGAGAACAAGGGCTTCCTGGTGATCATGACCAACTTCAATGCCGAGCGCATGGCGATGGCGGCCGGTATGGAAGCGCTGGGCCGGGTCTGTTTGGAAGAGGCGGTCGGCTGGGCGCGGGAGCGCAAGACGTTCGGCAAGCGGCTGGCGGATCACCAGGTGATCCGTCACAAAATCGCCCAGATGAAACAGAAACTGAATGCCACCCAGGCCTATATCCGGATCTGCTACGAGTCTATCGAAGCGGGCAATGCCAACCCGGGTGATATCGCCCTGCTCAAGGTGCAGGCCAGCGAGACCATGGAGTTCTGCGCCCGCGAGGCGATGCAGATCCTGGGCGGTATCGGCTATATGCGTGGCAGCCGGGTGGAGCGCATCTACCGGGAGGTGCGGGTCAACGCCATCGGTGGTGGCTCGGAAGAGATCATGCGCGATCTCGCGGCGAGACAGTACGGCTTTTGACAGAACAGGACGAGCAACGCATGAGTATCAGCGAACAGGAACTGAAAGATTTTCGCGCCCAGGTCTCCGCCTGGATGTGCGACAACAAACCCGCCGATCCCGGTTTCCTGCTGCCCCAGACGTTTATGGAAGTCGGGGATGAGCGCCAGCTGGAGTTCCTGCGGGAGTGGCAGCACAAGGTGTGGTCTGCCGGTTACCTTGGGATGGCCTGGCCGAAGGAATACGGTGGCGGTGGTGTGGCGCGGGCATTCCAGGCGATCGCCGACCAGGAGATGCGCCGCTACGGGGTGCCGATCTGTTTTAATGTCATCGGCCTGGGCTGGGCCGGGCCGCTGATTATAGACATTGGCACCGAACAGGAAAAAGCCCGTTACCTGAAGGGTATTCTCAGCGCTGAGGACATCTGGTGCCAGGGTTTTTCCGAGCCAGATCACGGCTCCGACCTGGGCAACGCGCAGACCCGTGCGGTGCGCGATGGCGATGAATACGTGCTCAACGGCCAGAAGATCTGGACCACCATGGGCAATTTCGCCAAATACATGATCCTGCTGGCCCGCACCAATCCCGATACAGCCCGCAAGTACGATGGCCTGTCCTATTTCCTGTCGCCCATGGATGTGCCCGGTATCGAGACCCGGCCCATCCGCAAGATCACCGGCGAGTACGGTTTCACTGAAACGTTCTTCACCGACGCGCGTATTCCCGCCGACTGCCTGATGGGCGAAGAGGGCCAGGGCTGGAAAATCGCCATGCAGACGCTGCAGTACGAGCGCGGCGCCGAGGCCGGTGCCGCGGGTGGCCTGATGATGGTGCGGGTCACTATCGACGATCTTATCGAGCAGGTAAGCGATGTGGCCCGCGACGGTGAGCCGGTGCTGCAGGACCCGGTAATGCGCGACCAGCTGGTCAGGCTGGTCATGGAGGAAAAGGCGCTTGCCCTTGGCGACAAGCGCGCCCACATAGCGCCCCTCACCACGGATTATCCGCACTCGCTACAGCTGTCCCACAAGCTGCGCGGTACCGAGATGGCCCGCCGCATGCGCCAGTTTGCGATCAACCTGCAGGGTGCCGCCGGCGGGCTGTACGTGGGCGACACGGATGCGCGCCAGGGCGGCTTCTGGCAGCGCGCCTATTTCAACAGTTTCTCCGCGACCATCGGCGGCGGCACCAGCCAGGTGCAGGCCAATATCGTCGCTGAACATATCCTCGGTCTGCCGAAGTAGGGAGCACAGTCATGTCAGTGATAGGAAATACCGCGCTGAGCTTCAGCGAAGAGCAGGCGATGCTGCTCGATGTCGCCCGTGAGTTCTGCAAAAACAAATCCCCCATCGCCGTGGTGCGCTCGCAGCTGGAAACCGAGAGCGGTTATGACGCCGGGCTCTGGGATGAAATGGTGGCGCTGGGCTGGGCTGGCATCTCCCTGCCGGAATCCTGTGGCGGTTCGGGCATGGGTGTGGCCACCGTGGTACCGGTGGTGGAGGCCATGGGCCGCGCCATGCTGGGCACACCATTGATCAGCACCACGCTTGCCGCGCAGTTGCTGTTGCGCGCCGGCGGCGAGGCCCGGATGGAGGGCGTGCTGTCCGACATTGCGGCGGGCACCACTGCCACTGTTGCCCTGCTTGAGAACACCGACTGGGGTGATACCAGGCTTGCCTGCACGCTGGGCGCCGACGGTGTCCTGCGCGGCGGCAAGAAGTTTGTAACAGATGCCACTGCTGCCCGGCTATTCGTTGTGGTAGTCGACTGCCGGGGCGCTCCTGCGCTGGCGCTCGTGCGAGCCCCGCAACTGGCTGCCGGCGCTGTGACTGCCAACACACTGATCGACCAGACCAAACGCAGCGCCAGCGTCGATTTCAGCGGAGTGAAGGTGGATGAGGCTGACCTGATTACCGGCAGTACTGTCGTTACCGCCCTGCGTGACCTGCGATTACTCGGGGCGTTGCTGATCGCGGCCGAAGCCACCGGCAGCGCCGCCAGTTGCCTTGATACAGTGGTCGAATACCTGAAAACCCGCAAGCAGTTCGGCAAGCTGATCGGCTCCTACCAGGCGCTCAAGCACCCCACGGTCGACATCCTCAACGCCGTGGACTCCGGCCGCTCCTTCATCTACCACGCCGCGACGCTGGTCGATGAGGGTCCGCTGGACAAGGACGCCGAGATCGCCTGCCGCATGGCCAAGGCCCACGCCACCGAAACACTGCTGTACGCCGGTGACCGCGCCGTGCAGTTTCACGGCGGCATGGGTTTCACTTACGAGTGCGATGCCCAGCTCTACATCCGGCGCGCCCAGTGGAGCCAGCAACAGTACGGCGATGCGCAGCACCACCGCAAACGCCTGGCGGGTCTGCTACTGGATCAGGTGAGGGGCTGATACAAATGGGGGGACCGGCGAACTCCGCTCCGGGGCAGCTAGTTTGGCTTGGACGGATCAAGCGGCAGTATGGAAAGATCGCAATCCGTCGGCATCAGGCCGGAGGTCATGACCTTGATGTAGTCGGCCAGCCGGAGTTCGGCGGCAGCCCGGTAATCGAATGGCCCCTCCATAGTCCCCTCCCTCGTGAGGAAGAACCACTTGCCGCCTTCCTTGCAAAACCGGTTGGACCGAAACCGGGTGTAGGCGCCTGAATCGTCCCTGCGTCGTGCGGTATTCAAGAGGCCTCCATTTCAAATGCCGGTCCGTTGCGCTTTATCCTACCAGAGGACGGCCGGGTTTAAGAAGCAGCATATCCGCTATGGCCCGGGTGGGACGTGGCATCTGGAATGGACAGCCATCCGCAAGAGGACGCCAGTCGTGACAAAAATGAAAGACGACCCCCGTATCGATCCGCGTATCAAGGCGCTGCTGGGTAACCTGCCGGCGGTGAGTTTCAGCGATGTCGAAAACAGGCAACAGGCCCTGGACGAGGCGAATACGCCAGCGGCCACCGCCCAGCGCAAGCAAATGGAGGCCATGTTTGACCTGATCGACAACGAGCGTGTGGCACCCTCGGCGGGTCTGGAGATCTCTACCCGGGAGTTCAGCTCCAGTCCCGATGGCAATACCATCAAAGTGCAGTTCATCCGGCCAGCCTCATCGGATACCTTGCCCTGTGTGTATTACATCCACGGCGGCGGTATGCAGAGCATGAGCTGCTTTGTCGGCATGTACCGGGCCTGGGGTAAAATTATCGCGGCCCAGGGGGTCGCCGTGGCGATGGTGGATTTTCGCAACTGCCTCACACCGTCTTCGGCACCGGAAGTGGCGCCGTTTCCGGCGGGGCTTAACGATTGCGTGTCCGGGGTGAAGTGGCTGGTCGATCGGGCGGGCGAATTGAATATCGACCCAGCCCATATCATCGTTGCCGGCGAGAGCGGTGGCGGTAACCTCACCCTTGCGACAGGACTGAAACTCAAGCGCGATGGCGACCTCGGCCTCATCCGTGGCCTGTATGCCCTGTGCCCCTATATCGCCGGTGCCTGGCCGCAGCAGCGGTTTCCTTCGTCGGTCGAGAACAACGGCCTGTTGCTCGACCTGCATAACAACCGCGGCGCCATGGCGTATGGGATGGAGCACTACAAAAGCGGCAATCCGCTGGCATGGCCGAGCTTCGCCACGGAAGCGGATCTGGCGGGCCTGGTGCCGACTGTGATCAGCGTCAATGAATGCGACCCGCTGCGGGACGAGGGGATTGAGTTCTACCGAACCCTGCTCAGGGCCGGCGTGAAGGCGCGCTGCAAGCAGGTCATGGGCACTACCCACGGCATAGAGATCTTCGCTTCCGCCTGCCCGGAGATAAGCCGCGATGCGGCGGCACAGATCGCAATGTTCTGCCGTGAGGCGTAACTGACCGGTGCGGCTCAGGTGCCGGTATTGGCTTCTTTGCCAAGACAGGCGCGCTCTGTCGGCGTGGGCTGACCCGGTCGACGATAGGTCAGGAATACCACATCCCACAGCGGGGAGCTCAAACCGAACTGGCTGTTGGCGTTCTTGTAATGGTGCTCAAGGTGAAAGCGGCGCATGAATTTTCCGATCCTGGAATGCGGGCGACCGTGATGACAGTAGTAGTGCATCCAGTCGTAACACAGATAGCCGGAGAATACCCCTGCCAGGATCGGTGACCAGTGAGCTGGAAAACACACCATGACCACGGCCGCCAGAAATATCCCGATGGGCACCGCCAGTATGGGCGGCGCCACCAGTCGATTGGGGTCATCGGGAAATTCGTGGTGATAGCCGTGCAGGGCGAACTGGATGGCGCGAATAGCCCGGTTGCCTGACGGAGCAAAATGAAACACCCAGCGGTGGAGCCAGTACTCGGCAAAGGTCCAACCCAGCACGCCTGCGAGAAAAAGCGCGACAATGCTGTCCGGCGACCGACCCTCGAGCAGGATGGATCGGTATAACAGGAAGGTCACCAGCGGAATCGCCCACAGTCCCGGCAGGGTCCAGTGGGCGGTGGTGAGAAAGCGCTCGAGCAGGTAGCTGTTCATCACTTTCATACCGAATCGCCGGGGGCGATTCGTCTTGTCCGGCGCGTCCTGGATGCCGTGCCAGTTCCGCAGTGCGGCCTGGTATTGCGCCGTTGTGCCAAGAAAACTCATGGATATTCCTGTTGCCGATTGCAGACCAAATGCCGTTTTCTGCCCCGGTCGTTGGGACGCCGGCCGGACATCAGGCCGGCAGTGGCAGCGAGGACACCACCTGGTCGATGGGTGGCACTTTGCGCAGCACGCTGGGGGCATCCTTGCGCACGTGATCGAGCAGCATCTCCCGCTGTACCATCTCCTCGGTCACCGTGCCGTCGTCGATGCATTTTTGCAGCAGGGCGAAGAACAGGTTTTCCTGGTTCTTGTCCGGGTGGCTCCTGTAGTGTCCCAAGAAGGCGTAGTCGCCGAAGATCTTGCGGCGCGCGTGCAGCAGCCATCCCAGTGGCGGAAAGGCGTCGAACTTGTCAGCCGGCACAAAGTCTATGGGCAGGCCTGCTTTCCACGGCTGGGTCCAGCGCCGGGTGGTATGCAGCATGCGGGTATTGCTGTTCAGTACGTCGAGGTCGTTCCAGCTGTTCTCCAGCAGGCCGATGGTTTTTCTGTCCTCGTACATCAGGGAAATCCACTCCTTGTAATCGCGCTTGCCTTCGAACATCTCGTTGAACTGCTCATCCACCTTCCAGTGCTTGAGTTTTGCGCAGTCCAGCAACATGACACTGGATGCCAGCTTGCCGTTGATGTCCCGGCTGGTCTTGCTGCGCGGCCTGCACATGATGGCCTTGCCCTTCATGTCCCGCGACAGCAGGTCCCAGACATCCCCTACCGCGAACACGTCGGGATCGATGACGACGGCCCGCCCCTTGTAATTCATTAACTCCGGCGGCATAAACCGCAGCGGGGTGAAGGATTGCAGGTCGTTCATGCGCCACTTGCGCCACACGCCGTTACGCAGGAACATTTCGCCCTCGTTCGCGGCGAGGAAGGGGTGATCTTTTGTCTCGATAAATCTGACATCGAATTTGTCGTTATTGTTTGAAAAGTAGCGCAGCGATTTCTCGCCGACGTGGGCGCCGAGAATCTGCTTGTGGTTGACGTGGATAAACACGCAGGGTTTGGGTTCGACTGTCTTGTGTGCTGTCCCGGTTTTCCTGTTCATGGATTGGCTCCCCAAAGTGTCGGATGATGGCTTGCCGGCGTCACAGCCGGCCCCGTGGCGTTCAATGGCCTATGCCCAGTACCCGTTTGCCGAAGTGAGTGCCCATGCGATTGAGCTTCTGGCTGAGCTGTGCGAACTTGTTGTTGGAAAGAAAGTTGTATTGCAGCATGCGCCGCTCGCCGACAAACGGCTTGTGCCCGTGCCAGGACCAGTCGGTGCGCCGGAAGGCCAGCAGGTGCCCGCCCAGTGGTTTCACTTCGGCGGTGTAGTCTTCCAGGTCGGACGGGGAGCGCAGCATGCGCAGGCAGCCGCCGTCGCTGTTCCACTGTTCATTGAAATATACCAGTACGGTAATGACCTTGCTCTTGTGATCGGTGTGGATATGGCCGTCACTGCGCTCGCAGTATTTGCGAATCGTGGCGGTGGTGGGGCAGTTGCTGAGGTCGACGCCGAATTTGTCACCCAGGTGGGTGCGGAAATTGTCCGTCTCCAGCTCCGCCAGGAAGTCGCGAAATGCCGGGCCGTAACTCAGGTCGCGCAGGTCGTGGTTGGTGGCTGTATCGATCGCCGGGTAGTCGCTGTTGACCCGCTTCAGTGCCGCTGCCGGCAGGAAGTCGGGCACGACTATGTAGTCAAAAGGATCAGTCTGCAGCTCGCAGGTATCGAGTGCGGCCAGGTTGGTAAGGGGCACGGGTAAATCCTCGTCGTTTGATTCGGGGGCCGGGAGTCAGGCGGCCAGTTGCTTCACGAGTTCCAGCGCGTCGTGGCGGACGTGGTTGTGCGCCATCTCGTCGCGAACATCCTTCTCGGAGATGATGCCGGTATCCAGGCATTCACTGACCAGTTGGAAGAAGAATCTCTCCTGGGCCGGATCCGGGTGGGCCTTGTACTTCCCGGTCAGGAAGTAATCCCCGAAAATGGCCCGACGCGCCCGGCGCACCCAGTGCTTGGGCGGGAACAGCCGGAAGGTATCGGCGGGGCGGAAGTCGATCGGCAAGCCGGTTTTCCAGGGCTGGTGCCAGCGCTTGGTGGTGTGCAGCATCTTTGTGTTTTCGTCCAGGTGATCGAAGTCATTCCACTGATTGTCAAACAGGCCGATCTGGCTGCGATCTTCCAGGTACAGGCCAATCCAGTGCATGTAATCGCGTTTGAACTCGAACATCTCGTTGAACTGCTCTTCGGTTTTCCAGTGCTTCAGCCGGGCGCAGTCAAGCAGCATGACGCTGCTGGCCAGGGCGCCACGCTTGCCTTTGTTACCGGATTTTGGGCGGCACATCAGCGCTTTGTCGGCCATATCGCGGCTCAGCAGTTCCCAGGCGTCACCGACGGCAAATACATCCGGGTCGATAACAATCGCCCGCCCCTGGTAGCCCATCAGCTCGGGCGGCATGAAACGCAGCGGGGTGAAAGACTGCAGGTCGTTGTTCAGCCATTTGCGCTTGTCGCCGTCGCGTAAATACAGCTGACCTTCCTTTGCCTGGAGGAAGGCGTGGTCCTTGACCTCGATGAATCGCACATCGAACTTGTCGCGGTTGGGCGAGTACTTTTGCAGCGCGTACTTGCCCACAATGGCACCGAGAATCTGCTTGTGATTGACGTGGATAAAGACGCAGGGCTTTGGCTGCGCCCTGTGTTGTACCGTCGCGTTCATGATTGGGCTCCCAGGGAGTCATTTGACTGCGCCGGCATGCCGGCCTGCCGCAGTGTCGTGGTGGCACACGTTAACGGCTCAGGTCGTTAGGGGCATCGGCCGTTTGACCGATGCCGGCCCGGTACTAGTTGGCCGGGGCAGAACCTGGAAAAAGACAGGTGGGTGATTCAGGAAATAGCGAGAATGCGGCAGTATTGCCGACGTTGGCCGGGTTTTACGCGACGTTGTCGGGCAGATGCGACTGAATAGTCAGGCCCGGCGGGGTGGATTCAACCCAGGTATCCGAGTTGGAAGCCTTTCGCCACAAGTGCTGCCCGGGTGTTCACACCCAGCTTGGTGCGCATCTTCTCCACGTGGGTGCGCACTGTCGCTTCACTCAAACCCAGCACCGTGGCGCTGGAGGCGGTCGTTTCACCGTCGGCGAGGAGTTGCAGTACCGACAGCTCGCGCGGAGTCAGGCTCTGCCAGTCCCTGGGCTGCTCGTTGGCGGATCGCGTCAGGGCGCAGACAACGGCACCGTCTACCGGTACACAGGACAGCTGGTGGAGCTGGCCGGCGTACCTGAACGGGGTGTGGCTGGCCCGGTCCATGCCGGAGGCGAGCAATTTGCGGGTACAACCCTCCTGGCAGGGCAGGCCTTCGGCGCCCTTGAGGCCACCCACGGCCTCCCAGCAGCGCTGGCCCGTTTTCCTGCCCAGCAAGTGCAGGGAGGCCCTGTTCTGGGAGGCGATTGTGCCGTCTTCCTGTACGACCAGGACAGCTGGAGTTTGAGCAGACATTGGTGGCCCTCGTCCGTCGGGTGCGATATTGACAGTCCGCATGGTAAGCCCGCGTCGGCGGGAGCGGCAATAACGGATGCTGCCGGTTCTCCTCGATTGTGCACAAATTACGGTATGAAGCGGCCATCGCCGCGCCGCAGGCACTACGCGTGGTGCGCTGTTGTAGATTATCGGGGTATCATCGGACGCGCCGTGGACGGGACACCGGGCGCGATTCGTGCTGGGCAGCACCCAAGTATGGACCCCACTATAAGACTGACTATCGAGGTTTTACCATGCCGGCTTTCTACCAGCCCCCTGTCTCGCGCATGCCTGATACCTACCTGGTGATTGGCGCAGTCGCGTTGTTTGCCTATGCCCTGAGTTTCGTACTCACTCCCGGAGCTTTTTCAGTTCAGGAACAATTGCGGGCCGGCGTGCTGGTGCCGATCATTGATCCCGACAGCTTTCGCTTTGTTGCTGCCGGTGGCGGCCTGCCACTGTTTTCCAGCGACGGCTCACCCGCCCTGTTTAACGCTATTTTCGAGGGCCTGGTCTCCGGCAGTCGCAGCGGTGGTGCGGTCGGTATCATGGCCTTTATCCTGCTGACGGGCGGATCGTTTGGCGTGGTGCTGGCCACCGGAGCCGTCAACCGCGGCCTGGGCCGGATGATCGCCGGTAACAAGTCAGATGGGCGGGTGTTGCTGGCCAGCCTGTTCTTTGTGTTCTCTCTCGGCGGCGCCGTGTTTGGCATGAGCGAGGAAACGATTCCCTTCGTCATCATGCTGGTGCCGGTGATGCGGCGCCTGGGGTATGACAATGTCACCACGCTGCTGGTGACGTTTATCGCCACCCAGATCGGCTTTGCCACGTCCTGGATGAACCCGTTCAGCGTCGCGGTCGCCCAGGGTATCGCCCAGTTACCCCTGTTGAGCGGTTTGCCCCTGCGCCTGGTGATGTGGGTGGTGTTCACCGCCTACGGTATCGCGTTCACCCTGCGCTATGCCACGCGAACCCGCAGCGCGGACCTGCCCGGCGAAACGGCGGTCGCTGTGAAGACCGGCGAGCTGCAGTGGGCGGATATGCTTGTGCTGCTGGCGCTGGCGGGGACCATTGTGTGGATCATCTGGGGGGTCGTGTTCGGCGGCTACTACCTGCCCGAGATCGCCACCCAGTTCGTGATGCTCGGGATCGGCGCGGGTGTCATCGGCTGCCTGTTCCGGCTCGACGGCATGCACGCGAACAAGGCGATGCAGGCCTTTCGCCAGGGCGCCATGGACCTGCTGCCGGCGGCGCTGGTGGTGGGCTTTGCCCGTGGTATCGTCTTTCTGCTGGGCGGCGATGACCCGACCCAGCCCAGCCTGCTGAACACCCTGCTGTACTACGGCGGTGAATCGCTCAATGGCCTGCCGGCCTGGCTCGCCGCCTGGGGCATGCTGTGCTTCCAGTCGGTATTCAATTTTTTTGTCCCCTCCGGCTCCGGCCAGGCCGCGCTGACGATGCCGCTGATGGCGCCGCTGTCTGACCTGATCGGCGTTACCCGCCAGGTGGCGGTACTGGCGTTCCAACTGGGCGACGGTCTCACCAATATGTTGGTACCGACCTCGGCATCCCTGATGGGATGCCTTGGCGCGGCCCGACTCGACTGGTTGCAGTGGCTGCGAGCCGCCCGCGGCTTCCTGCTGGGCCTGTTGCTGATGGCCAGCACATTTGTGGTGCTGGCGGCGATTTTCGGCTACCACTGAGTCCAGGCTTCAGGCGCGCATCCACCCGGGAATTAGAGTTCTTTACCTTTTCCGGCTACATATTTACCGACAGACTTGTTCTAATAAAAGTGTGGCCAATGAGGAGGCATTACGATGAAAAGCTGGTTGATTGCAAGCGCCTGCGTGCTGGCCGTGACGGTGGTCAGCGCTCTGGCCGACCCTGGCTCCGGCGGCAAGAATCCCGCGGCCACTGATCGCAAGGAACGCATGGAGCGTATGCGCGAACAGCTGGACCTGTCCGATGCGCAGGTCGAGCAGATCCGGGAAATACGCAAGAGCGGTGGCAGTCGCGAGGAGATTCGCGCGGTTCTCACCGACGACCAGCGGACGAAGCTGGACGCCGCCCGCGAGAAATTTCGCAAGAAGCAGGCAAGCGGCGAGGCGGGGGGCAGCTAGTCAGACGGATATCTCCAGGTTTCGACCTGGGCCAGGGTATTGCCGTCGCGTAGCTCTCTACAGTATCTGGACCGTAGTTAATGTTGCCGCCGGCGTCATATTCCCGCCCTCCGCCACCTGAACCAGCTGTTACTGCTCCTCCACCACGTCGATTTCGACCAGGACATCGTCCGCGGCGACCTGTGTGCCGGCTTGCGCCAGGACCTCTCGCACGGTTCCGGCCGCTTCAGCCACAATCTCATAGTGCATTTTCATCGCCTCCAGCACCGCCAGGGTCTGCCCCGTCGCCACCACCTCGCCGGGGGCGACCCTCACCTCCAGCAACAGGCCGTGCATTGGCGCCGTGATCCTGCCGCCACCACCGGTCTGGTCGGTGACGCCGTCCACCCTGATCAGGTCCCGGTAGACGGCGGCCCGGCCTTCAATGGAGAGATACAGCTTGCCCGCCTCGGGACTCAGGAAGCGAGCGAGATGCTGGCGGCCATCTACACCCACATGCGCGGTGCTGCCGTCGATGGACAGCAGCTCCACCAGGCATGATTCGCCGGCGTCAAATACCTCGTAGCGACCGGCACTCGCCAGTGCGGCACTCGCTCGCGGAGTTCCGGTTGGCGCAGCGCCCAGTGGTGTCACGGCCAGGTCGTGCATCACCTCGCCGTGCCGGTAGCGCTTGCGCGAAATCAGCGCGCTGGCGCTGGACCAGTCCCGCAATTGCGGGGCGACCAGCACACTGCTGGCGTACAGGGACTGGTGCTCCAGGGCCAACTCGATGACCGCGGCAACCGCGCTGTCGGCAAAGCCCGGTATGACGCTGGCAAGCTCACCCTCGGCAAATTGCTCGGAGATAAAGGCGGTGGTGGCGCCGCCCTCGGCGAAGCAGTCCTTCTGCAGGCAGGCCACGAGGAAGTCACGGTTGTGGCTGGGCCCGAACAGGACGGTTTCCTGAAGGGCCTCTATCAGTCTCAGCCGGGCGATTTCCCGGCTGGGCCCACTGGCGATGATCTTGGCCACCATCGGGTCATAGAAGGGAGAAATGTCCTGCCCCGTCACGATGCCGCTGTCCACCCGCACACCGACACCCCCCGGTGGCGACCACAGATCCACCGGGCCGGAGGTGGGCAGGAAATCCTGGACCGGGTCCTCCGTGTACAGCCTGACTTCGATGGCGTGCCCGGTCAGGGTAACGTCCTCCTGGGTGAGGCCGAGGGGTTCGCCCTGGGCGACCTGCAGCTGCAGCGCCACCAGGTCCAGGCCGGTGATCAGCTCGGTGACCGGGTGCTCCACCTGCAGGCGGGTGTTCATCTCCAGAAAATAGAACTTGCCGCCTTCATCCAGCAGGAATTCCACTGTGCCCGCGCCGCGGTAATTGATACTGCTGGCGGCCGCGACGGCAGCGGCGCCCATTTCCACCCGCAGGGCTTCAGTCATGACCGGGCAGGGCGCCTCCTCAATGACTTTCTGGTGGCGGCGCTGCACCGAGCAGTCGCGCTCACCCAGGTGTACGGTATTGCCCTGGCTGTCGGCGAATATCTGCAACTCGACGTGGCGCGGCCGGATAATGGCTTTTTCCAGGATCAGTTCACCGCAGCCGAATGCGGATTCTGCCTCGGCCCTGGCCAGCTTGATGGCGTTGGGTAATTCCTTCAGGTCATGTACCAGGCGCATGCCGCGACCGCCCCCGCCGGCAGCCGCCTTGACCATCAGGGGGGCGCCGATATTGCCGCCTTCCCGCAGCAGGACCTCGTCGCCCTGGTCCTCTCCCTCGTAGCCCGGCACGCAGGGCACACCGGCGGCGATCATGCGGCGCTTGGCCTCGGCCTTGTTGCCCATCAGGTGGATTGCGTCCGGGCGGGGGCCGATGAAGACCAGGCCGGCCGCCTCGCAGGCACGGGCAAAACCGGCATTCTCGCTGAGAAAACCGTAGCCCGGGTGAATGGCGCCGGCGCCACTGGCCTTTGCTGCGAGCAGTATTTTGTCGCCTGCCAGGTAGGATTCATTCACCGGGCCGGGGCCGATGCAGACGGCCTCATCGGCCATGAGCACGTGTGGCGCCCGGGCATCTGCCTCGGAGTAGACCGCCACGGTGCGATAGCCCTGCGCCTTTGCGGTGCGGATGACGCGGCAGGCGATCTCGCCGCGGTTGGCCACCAGTACGCTGCTAAATTGTGTCATCAAAGGCTCCTGGATTCCGGGTCTGCCAGCTTCATGCGTCGGCCCAATGGGGTTTGCGTTTTTCCACGAAGGCAGCGACGCCTTCCCGGCCTTCCTCACTGAGCATGCAATCAGCAAAACCGCGCGAGGCGAAATCGAGGGCATCCGGACGCGGCCTGCGCGTGGTCTCAAACACAATACCCTTGGTAACCGCGTTGGCCCCGGGCGCGCACAGGGCGATCTGTGCCAGCACCTCGGCGCACTTCGCCTCCATATCGGCGGCATCTTCGGCGAGGATGTGGCCGATGCCGTACCGCACCGCCTCCTCACCCTTGAAACGGGCACCGGTCATCATCAGGCGTCGGGCCTGGGTGAGGCCGACGCGCTCGGTGACAAAGGGCGCGATCTGGGCCGGGGGAATGCCGAGACTGGTTTCACTCAGGCGGAAGCGGGCTTCGCGCGTGACGATGGTGACGTCCCCGACACAGGCCAGCCCCAGGCCGCCACCGATGGCGGCGCCTTCCACCAGGATGATTACGGCCTGGGGCTGTTCGTTCAGCTTGATCATCAGGTCGCCGAAGGTGCGGTTGCCCCGGGCGACTTCCTTCCTGTCGGGTGCGCCGCCCTGGGCGCCGGATTTAAACCCCTTGATATCGCCGCCGGCGCAGAACACACCGCCCCTGCCCCGCAGGATGATCGTGCGCAGGCTGCGGTCATCACGGCTCGCGTCCAGCACCGCGCTCAACTCCGCCACCATGTCCGCCGACAGCGCGTTCTTCACCTCGGGCCGGTTGAGCCAGATCGTGAGTACGCTGCCCCTGGGTTCCAGAATGAGCGCAGTGGTGTCGGGAAGTGCTGCCATATCTGTCTGCTCCAAAACTGTATTGTTACCGCGCGCCTGCTACCGCGCGCCTGCTACCGCGCGCCTGCTACCGCGAATTTACATACGGGCGATACCGAAACTATTGGGCCGCACCGCGCGGTGCCGGCTTTCCCACACGGTTTCCAGCAGGAAACCCAGCGTCTTGCGGCTGTCGCGCGGGTCGATCATGCCATCGTCCATCAAATGGCCCGAGGTGTAGAACGCGCTGGACTGGCTGTCGAAAATATTCGCCAGGTAAACTTCCTGCTGGGCCAGGGTTGTCTCGTCCGGCTCCTGCCCGGTCGCGGTGGCCTTGCCGCGGGCGACCATGGACATGGTTCTGGCTGCCTGCTCCCCGCCCATCACGCCGGTGCGGGCGTTGGGGAAGGTATAGAGGAAATCCGGCTCAAAGCCGCGGCCACACATGCCGTAGTTGCCCGCGCCGAAACTGGCGCCGGTCATCAGGGTGATGCGCGGCACGTCCAGGTTGCGCACCGCCTGTATCATCTTGGAGCCGTGCTTGATCATGCCCGCCCGCTCGGAGCTGGTGCCGACGATATAGCCGGTGGTGTTCTGCAGGAACAGCACGGGGAGGTTCGCCTGGTCGCACAGCTGCAGGAATTGGGTGGCCTTGGTGGCGCCGGCGGGGTCGATCGGGCCGTTGTTGCCGATGATGCCGCAGGGCAGGCCAAAGATATCCGCCTGCAGGCAAACGGTGGCGGCGCCGTAGCGCGGCTTGAAATCCATGAAATCGGAGCCGTCCACTACCCGGGCCACCAGTTCCCGCATGTCGTAGGGGTTGCGGTAATCGCAGGGGATCACGCCCGCCAGTTCGTCGGCGTCGTAGAGGGGTTCGCGGTAACTGCGGCGGCTGGGCGCGGCGCAGTCCTTGTTCCACTGCAGGCGGTGCAGCAACTCGCGGCACATCTGCACGGCCTGGCCGTCGTTCTCAGCCAGGTATTCCGCCAGACCGGACACCGAGGCGTGCATTTCGGCGCCGCCCAACTCCTCCTCGGTGGCGATCTCCCCGGTGGCGGCCTTGAGCAGCGGCGGCCCGGCGAGGAAGGCGCGGCCGTTGCCCTTCACCGCGATCACGTAGTCGCTGAGGCCCGGCATGTAGGCGCCGCCCGCGGTGGAGGAGCCGTGCAGGATGGAGATCACGGGGATGCCCGCCTTGCTCAGTTTCGCCAGGTTGCCGAACAGTGCCCCGCCCTGGGAAAAACCCTCCACCGTGTAGTTCAGCAGGTCGCCGCCGGCGCTTTCCACCAGGTGCACGAAAGGCAGCTTCTGCTCCAGCGCAATCACCTCCGCCCGCTGCAGTCGGTAGCCCCCGGCGGTGGTCAGGGAGCCCGCCTGTATACCGCTGTCATCCACCACCACCACGCAGCGCACCCCGCTGATAAAGCCGATAGCGGCGATGATGGTGCTGCCGGGAATCGATTTTTCAGGGTCCGGGTTATCCAGCAGGTAGCCGGCGATGTTGCCGATGGCCAGCAACGGCATGCCCGGGTCGAGCAGCCTTGCCAGGCGCTCCCGCGGTGTCAGCTGGCCGCGCTCCGCAAAGCGCGCTTTGCGTTTTTCCGAGATCATCGCCCCGCGCGCATTGAGCCGCTGCAGGTGAGCGATGTGGGCCAGCATCTCCTCGCGGTTTTTGTGAAAACTGTCTGAATTGGGGTTAACCCTGGAATTGAATACGGTCATGAAAGTGTCTCCGCAACAGCGGCCGGTACCGGGATGGGACAGCACAGCAGCAACTGGGCGTAGCCCTTGCCCTGGGCGTCGTTGCGTATGCTGGCGATGCCGCCGCCGCCCAGTACATTGTGCAGCAGGAAGTTGATGGCGTTGGCACCTGGCAGCAGGAAGCGCTCCACATTGCCGGGGCCGGTGTGCTCGAGAAAATGGGCAAAACGTTCGCTGACCACTGCCTCTGTGAGCGCCTGGTAAATATAGGGCAGGTACTCGGGGCGGCGGGCAATGATGCCGACATTGGCCTTGTTGCCCTTGTCGCCGCTGCGGCCCCAGGCGAGGGCCACCAGCGGCACTGCCACGGTTGCGGCCGATGTTTTGGCGCGCGGCGGTGCCGGCCGGGCAATGTTCGCAGGGTTCAGTGGCTGGCCATGGGTTTCATCGCAGGGCGTCTCCACGCCATTTCGCAGGGCACGCACAGCCACCTGGCTTTTCGCAATGGTGAAAGAGAACAGGCGCACCACCGGGGAGGGTTTGGGGCGGCCGCCGGCGAAGCCGGAAAGCCCCGGCGGGGTGGCGAGACCCAGTCCCACCGCCTCCTTGAGCAGGATGCCGATGCCCATGGCATCCGGGTGCCGGGCGGCGAGCTTCATTGCCACTTCGCGGCTGCCGGATACCTGTGCGAATTTGCCAAACTGGCTCTCTGCCCCGATCAGCTCGATGCTCGTTTCGCTGAAGTCCGCCAGCCCGAAAGCCTTGAAGACGTTGCGCGACGCTTCGAACACCGCCTCGCCCAGGGCACGGGCTTTTTTGTCGGCGTCGATGCCGTAGAACGTCATGTAGGTGCCGCCGCGGAACTGGTCGGCATAGGTGGCGCTGACCTTGTAGCTGTCGGGGGCCGGCCGGCCGGTGGCGCCGGTGACGCGAACCCGGTTTTCGCCCACCTGCTCCAGGGTGGCGGTGGAGAAATCGCACACCACGTCCGGCAGTATATAGGCCTGGGGGTCGCCGATTTCGTACAGCATCTGCTCCGCTACCGTGCCGACGGTGACGAGGCCGCCGGTGCCCCCGGGTTTGGTGCAGATGAAGCTGCCGTCAGGCGAGATTTCTGCGATGGGATATCCCATGTTGGCCATGCCGGTCACCTGTTCCCAGTCGGTAAAGTTGCCGCCCGTGGCCTGGGGCCCGCATTCCAGAATGTGGCCGGCCAGGGAACCCATGGCCAGCCGGTCGAGGTCGTCCCGGCCCCAGTCAAAGGCGTGTATGCAGGCGCCCAGAGTCACGGCGCTGTCCACACAGCGCCCGGTGACAACGATGTCCGCGCCCTCTGCCAGCGCCCGGGCGATGGGGAAGGCCCCCAGGTAGGCATTGATGCTTTGCAGTGTATCCACTGCGGGAAAAGCCTCGCCGGAAAACATTTCCCTGATGCCCGAGGTGGCCAGTTCGGGCGCTGCGGCTATCAGGTCGTCGCCGATTATGCAGGCCACAGTAAGCGCCAGTCCCTGCTCGGCGATCACCGCGCGCAGCGCCTCGGCACAGGCCTGGGGATTGACCCCGCCGGCATTGGATATGACCTTGATGCTGCGCTCGGCGATCGTTGTCAGGTTGGGCTTCATCGCGGCGCTGACGAAATCCAGGGCGTAGCCTTTGGTTTCGTCCTGGGCCCGGGCCCGGGCCATGATCGACATGGTGATTTCGGCCAGGTAGTCGTAAACGATGTAATCGAGTGCTTCGGCCGCCAGTAACTGGGGTGTGGCCCGGGCGGCATCGCCCCAAAAGCCACTGGCGCCGCCGATGCGCAATACCTTGTCCGCCATCAAACTGCCCTCTGTCTGTCTCCGGGAGGATCGATATTACCCAATCGCAACCTAATCCACATGAGAAATGGCGCCAGCTGCACAGGAGTTGGTGCCATGGCGGGCCGGGGACGGTGTTAAACTGGGCGGCATCGGAGGGTGAGCACATGAGCGGGGCAGTGGCAACAGCGGACACGGAGGCGGCGCACGGCAGGGGCTTTGTCTATACCCGCGCCTTGCCGGGCCTGATGGACCTGGCGGCGGCCCTGGGGGCCGACCGCGGCCTCATCGCCCGCAGCGCCGGGGTGGACCCTGTCCAGCTGGCGCTGCCGGACGCGGTCATTTCCCGCGACTGCTATTACCGCCTGCTGGCCGAATGCCAGCGCCAGACCGGCAACCCGGATTTCGGCCTGCTCTCTGGACGGGTGTCGTACATGGGAAGTACACACCTGTTTCTCTACCTCGCCTCCACCAGTAAAACCCTGCGGGACTGGCTGAACATGTTGCCCAGCGTCACCAGCCTGGTGGGCGATGTCGGCAGTGTGCAGGTCAGTCGTCACCGGGAGGGTTTCGCGCTGGAGTGGCACCCGGTGCGGCCGCCCGGCCCCGGGCGCTGCATGATCACCGATAATATCCTGGCCACTACCGTATTGCAGATGGACAGCTACTGCATGTTGCCGGTCAGGCCGCGGCGGGTGGACCTGAGCTACGCCCAGCCCGGGGATATCTCCGGCCTGCGCGAGCGGCTCGGCGGCCCGTTGCACTTCGACCAGCCTGTCAGTGCGATCCATTATGACTGGGACGTACTGGATTACCCGCAGGTGCACGTGGTAACCCGGGCCTATGACGCAGTCGTGGAGGAGTTCTCGGCGTTTTTCAGCGCCAACGCCTCTGCGGCGGATCCGCTTTCACTGGAGCTGCATGCGGCTATCCGACGCCAGTTACCGGTGGGCAAGTGCTCCATTGACAGCGTGGCGGCTGACATGGGCGTATCCCGCCGTACCCTGCAACGGCGGCTCAAGGAGCGCGACACCAATTTCCAGCAACTGCTGCAGGGCGTGAAGTCCAACCTCGCCCGGCGTTACCTCGAAGACAAAAGCCTGAGTATTATCGAAATCGCCTTCCTGCTGGGCTACGGCGATCCCTCATCGTTTTCCGCGGCTTTCAAGGCCTGGGGCGGCCTGACCCCCACCGAGTTCCGGCGGCAATAGGGGCACCTTGCTGGCGTGCACACCTCGAGCGGTGGCCATATCGGCGCAGGTGGTTATACTTGAAAGCGAATGTACCACCCGTCCCTGACGTACCAGGAGCTGTGCATGGTATCCCTGCCTGCAATGATTGAACGGGCCGCGCGGCTGAATCCGGCTGGTGCAGCAACGACCTACGCAGGCCGCAGCTGCAGCTGGACCGATCTCGCCGGTCGAATGGCCCGCCTCGCGGGGGCCTTGCGCGGCTTCGGGCTGTGTGGGGGTGAGCGGATCGGTATTCTCGCTCTCAACAGCGACCGCTACTACGAATTGCTGTTCGCCATTCCCTGGGCCGGCTTCTGCGTGGTGCCCCTGAATACCCGGTGGGCCCTGCCGGAGAACAATTACGCGGTGGAGGATTCCGGCACCCGGATACTGCTGTTTGACGATGCATTCGTGGAGCAGGCAGGCCATTTGTTCTACGCGGTGGAGGAGCTGGCTGTTGCGATCTTCATGGGGGAGGGCGAGTGCCCGCAGTGGGCCCTGTCCTACGAGGAACTCATCGCCAGTACTGACCCCGTTGCGGCCTCCACCCGGGGCGGGGACGATATGGCCGGGATTTTCTATACCGGCGGCACCACCGGTTTTCCCAAGGGTGTCATGCAGTCCCACCGCGCCATCTGGGCCAGCGCCATGGGTGCACTCCCTGATTTCCAGATGAATCGTGACAGCGTTTACCTGCACGTGGCGCCCATGTTCCATATGGCCGACTTTGCCGGAGGCATGGGTGTTACGCTGTGTGGTGGCAGGAACGTGATACTACAATCCTTTGATCCTGCGCGGGTATTCGATACCTTCAGCAGCGAACAGGTGACCCATGTACTGCTGGTGCCGGCGATGATCAAGTTGCTGCTCGATTACCCCGGTGCGGCGGATGCGGACATGTCCAGCCTGCAGTGCATTATCTATGGCGCCTCACCGATGCCGGCAGCCAGCCTGCAGCGATGCCTGGCCACCTGGCCCACGGTTTCCCTGGTGCAGGCCTACGGCCAGACGGAACTGGCCCCGGTGGCGACCACCTTGTCAGCCCAGGCCCACCGCGAGGGCGGGGATAAACTGAAGTCAGCCGGCCGCCCCACTGCGGTCACCGATATCCGCATTGTGGGTGAGGATGGCCGGGATTGCGCCGTTGGCTGTTCCGGCGAGATAGCTGCGCGGGGGCCCCACGCCATGATGGGCTACTGGAACAAACCCGAGGAAACCGCGGCGGCGTTGCGGGAGGGCTGGGTATTCACCGGGGATGCGGGCTATCTCGACGAGGACGGCTACCTGTTTATTGTCGACCGGGTGAAGGACATGGTGGTGACCGGCGGTGAGAACGTGTTCACCACCGAGGTGGAAAACGCCGTTATCAGCCACGAGGCGGTGCGGGACGTCGCGGTCATCGGCATCCCCCACGCGGAATGGGGCGAGGCGGTGCACGCAATCGTCATATTGCATCCCGGGAGCGCCGTGACGGAAACCGAGCTGATAGGTCATTGCCGTGAGCATATCGCCGGCTACAAGTTGCCCAGGAGTTTCACCTTCCGGGAAGAGCCCCTGCCCCTGTCCGGCGCGGGCAAGGTGCTGAAAACCGAGCTGCGCAAACCCTTCTGGGAAGGAATGGAGCGCCGCGTCAATTAGGCGGCCAGCCGCCGGTAAGCGTATTCCCTTTACAGTTCTTCACACTCTACACGCGCCAATCAGGCGGGCGATGGGGTACCATACGGGCCACTATCGGCCCTGGTGGAATTGCATCATCTGCAGTGACGTCACCGCAGGGCCCCGCCAACCCAGCCGGGATCGTTATCAATGCAAAACAAGTGGATAAAGCGCCTGCTGCCACTGCTGGTGATTGCCGTCGCTGTGGCGATTGCGATGCTGATGATTGCCAGCCGGCCGGAGTTGCCGCGCCGCGAAAGCGCGATTGCCCTGCCGCTCGTCGAGGTGCTGGTGGCCGAGCCCGGGCCGGTTGATGTGGCCATCCACTCTCGCGGCACCGTCACTGCCATCGCCGATATTGAGCTGGCCTCCGAGGTGTCTGGCCGGATTGTCTGGGTAGCGCCGGAATTTGTGGCGGGCGGCCTGGTGAGCAAGGGCACTCCCCTGCTGCGGATTGATCCCATCGACTACGAGGTGGCCGTGTCGGCGGCGCAGGCGGGTCTCGCCAGCGCCCGGTTGTCCCTGGCCGAGGTGCAGGTGGTCGTAAAACGGGCCGCGATCGATGAGGCCGAGGCACAGGTGCGGGCGGCGCAGGATCGGCTGCGCCAGGCCGAAGCGGATCTCGCCAACACGGCGATAGCCGCGCCGTTTGACGCGGTCATCGACAGCAAGCGGGTCGACCTGGGGCAGTATGTGCAGGCGGGTTCTGCGCTGATGCGCTTGCTGGGGACGTCCAGTGTGGAAGTCAGGCTGCCGCTGCTGGCTTCGGATGTGCCCTTCGTTCGCTACGGCCAGGCGCCCGATGGCAGCTGGTCCCAGGCTGAACTCAGCGCCAGGTTCGGCGATGTCACCCGCAGCTGGACGGCGCGGCTGGTTCGCCTGGAACAGCGCGTGGATGAACAGACCCGGGTCTTCTACCTGGTCGCCGAGGTCGAGGCGCCCTACGACGAGGCCCGCTACCCCTGGCCCTTATCCATTGGCCAGTTCGTCGAAGCGCGAATCCAGGGTAGCGCGATACCCGGCGCGGTCCTTATCCCGCGCTCGGCACTGCACGGTGGCGATTCGGTGTATATCGTCGAACAGGGCCGTGTGCACAAGCGGCAGGTGCAGGTGCGGCGCCGGGAGCAGGACGGTGTCATCGTCGGTGAAGGTCTGGCCAGCGGCGACCAGGTCATCGTGTCACACCTGGACATGATGGTAGAGGGCATGCCGGTGGACGTGGAGCGCTAGATGCAGGAGCGCGGTATCGTCGCCTGGATGGCGGGCAACCCCGTTGCCGCCAACCTGCTCATGCTGGTGATCATAGTCGGTGGGCTGGCGTCCGTGGACAGCATCACCAAGGAGGTTTATCCCACCTTTCCCTCGGAGACCATCACCATCACCGTGCCCTATCCGGGCAGTTCGCCGGAAGAGGTGGAAGAGGGTATCGTGCGCAAGATCGAGGAATCCATCCAGGATATCGTCGGTATCGAGGAGATCCGCTCCCAGGCGCTGGAGGGGTGGGGCGTGGTTACCGTGCAGCTCGAGCCGGGCACGCCCATGGCCAAGGCCCTGGGCCAGGTCAAAGCGAGGGTGGACGGAATCGCCTCGTTCCCCCTGAACGCCGAGGAACCCATAGTCGACGAGGTACTCACCCGCATCCGGGCGATGCGGTTGACACTTTACGGCGCGTTGGAAGAGGCCCAGCTCAAGGAACTGGCGCAGCAGCTGCGCGATGAAGTGCTGGCGCTACCCGGCATCACCCAGGTGTCCATCAGCGGTGAACGCAACTACGAAATATCCATCGAGGTGTCGGACTCGGCGCTGCGTCGCTACGGCCTGGGCTTTGCCGATGTGGTGCGGGCGGTACAGGCGCGCTCGCGGGACCTGCCCGGCGGCAAGTTGCGCACCGACGCCGGCTCTATTGTGCTGCGCTCCGTCGGCCAGGCCTATAGCGGCGACGAGTTTGCCGACCTCACCCTGATCACCCGCGACGACGGCACCCGCCTCACCCTGGGCGATGTGGCCAGGGTGAGGGACACATTCCCTGACCAGCCGGTACTGAGCCGGCTCAACGGCAAGCCCAGCCTCACCCTGGAGGTCGACCGGGTAGGTGAGCAGGATGTGCTGGCGATGACGGAGCAGTTGCGCCAGTTCGTGGAGCGCAAACGGGCGGAATTACCGCCGGGGGTCGAGTTTGTGGCCTGGTCCGACCGCAGTGTATCGCTCAAGGGTCGGATCGAGCTCCTGCTCACCAGCGCGGTGCAGGGTGCGTTGCTCGTGCTGATCACCCTGGCCCTGTTTCTCGATCTGTCACTGGCATTCTGGGTAATGCTCGGCGTGCCCTTCTCCATGCTGGGTGCCCTGCTGGCGATCAACGCACTGGGCCTGCCGGTTTCCATCAATGTCATGTCGGTGTTCGGTTTTATCCTGGTACTGGGGATGCTGGTGGATGACGGCATCGTCACCGCGGAAAGCGCCTACGCCCAGCTTGAGCAGGAAAACCAGGGGGTCGACAGCATCGTGCGGGGAGTGCGGCGGGTGACTGTGGCGACGGTATTCGGCGTGCTGACCACGATGATCGCGTTTGTGCCCACCATGTTCCTCGAGGAGGGTGTGGGGCGCATCTTTTCCCAGATCGTGCCCATTGTCCTGCTCTGCCTGGGATTTTCGCTGCTGGAAACCAAGTTGATCCTGCCGGCGCACCTGCGTCATATCCGGATAGTGCAGCGCGAGCGCAATCCCGGGTCAGTGCTGGCGCGGATTTCTGCCGTGCAACAGGCCTGCGTGCGGGGCCTGCAGCGCTTCGCCGAAACACGCTACCGCCCCGCGCTCGAATTCGCCGTCCAGTGGCGCTATACCACCCTGGCGGCTTTCCTCGGCGGCCTCATCATATGCCTGGCCCTTCTGCCGGCGGGTATTGTCCGCTTTGTGTTTTTCCCCAGCGTGCCCTCAGACCAGATCAACATCGTCCTGAAAATGCCGCAGGGTACTTCCTGGAAGAAAACCCACGACTACACCTTGCGGCTGGAGGAGGCGGCGCGGGCAATGGATGAACGCTACCGGCAGCAGACCGGTTCCGAAACCGGTGTCATCATGGAGCTGATGTCACTGTCAGTTGAGGATACCGAGGCCAAGGTGACCGTGGAGTTATTGCCGAGTACCGAGCGCGATATCACCTCGGTGGAACTGGCCAAGTGGCTGCGGGAAAGCCTGGGCGAGCTGAGCGGCGTGCAGTCACTGACGCTCAACGCCAGTGCCGGCCCCTCGGGGTCGGTGATCGATGTCGAGCTGTCGGGCCACGACCTCACCGCGCTGCGCGGGGCCGCCGGTGAGTTGAAAACTGCGCTGCTGGCCTACGACGGCGTATTTGATATCAGGGACAGCTTCGACGCCGGCGGGCCGGAGCTCGATATCCGGGTCTCCCCCGAGGGTGACGCCCTCGGCCTGGGCCAGGTGGAACTGGCCAGCCAGGTCCGCCAGGCGTTCTTTGGCGCCGAGATCCAGCGCGTGCAACGCGGGCGCAACGAGGTCCGTGTGTATGTGCGTTTTCCCGCCGGGGAGCGGGCCTCGCTGGAATCCCTGCGCTCCATGTGGATCGATATCCCCGGCCGCGGCAAGGTGCCGTTCGAGGTGGTGGGCGAGGCGCGTGAACGTGTCGGGGTCAGCGTCATTCATCGGTTCAATCGCCAGCGGGTGGTGAACGTGGAAGCCGACGTGGACAAGACGCGGGTTGAACCGGGCGTGGTCGATGCGGAAATCGCCAGCCGGCTGCTGCCTGACATCCTGGCGCGTTACCCTGGCGTGACCGGCCGTCTCAGCGGCGAGGCGGAGGACCAGGAGCAGACCACCGATGCATTGAGCCTGGGGGCGATCACCGTCCTGCTCATGATTTACGCCGCACTCGCGGTGCCTCTGCGCAGCTATGCCCAGCCGCTGATCATCATGTCGGTGATTCCCTTCGGCATCACCGGGGCGATCCTCGGTCACCTGATAGTGGGCAGCGCGGTCAGCGTGCTGTCGGTGATCGGCATGATCGGCCTCGCCGGTATCGTGATCAACGACAGCCTGGTACTGGTGGATCACATCAACGAGCGTTTGCGCGCACAGCCGGAGCTGTGGCGGGAAGCGGTTATCGAAGGCGGTGTGCGCCGCTTCCGCCCGGTGTTGCTGACCTCGGTGACCACCTTCATGGGCCTGCTGCCCATCCAGCTGGAGGCCTCCATCCAGGCCCAGTTTGTCAAACCGATGGCGATCTCCATCGCCTTTGGCGTGATGTTCGCCACCTTCGTGACACTGTTCATGGTACCGGTGCTGTATTTTGTCGGCCGGGATATCAGCTCGCGGCTTTCCGGCGCAGGCTCAGTACCGCAACGGTAAGCGCCGGCAGCATCGTCAGGGTCACCAGTGCCGCCCCGATGATGCCGAACATGACAATGGCCCCCACTCCCCGGTACAGCTCGGTGCCCGCCCCGGGGATCAGTACCAGCGGCGACAGGCCGCACAGTGTGGTGATCGTGGACATGGCGATGGGGCGCAGGCGCGCTTCCACCGCCTCCGAGACCGCCGCCAATGGCGCCATCTGCCGTTGGTCGGTATTCTGCACCGCCCGGTGCACGATCAGGATCGGGTTGTTGACGACCGTGCCCATCAGGATCAGGAAGCCCAGCATGGAAATCATGTCGAAGGACTGCACGATGGCGGCCAGGCCGACCAGTGGCAGCAGGCCGCCAACAGCGTTCAGCACCCACAACCCGACGATGCCACCGGCAATACCCAGCGGAATCGAGGTCATGATCAGCAGTGGGTAGCCCCAGTGGTTGAAGATGGCCACCATCAGCAGGTAAATGATCAGCAGGGCAACCAGGTAGTTGCCCAGCAGCGCCTCGCGGGTGGCGTCCAACTGGTCGGCGGCGCCGGAGATCGCGACATTCACATCCGCCGGGATTGCGCCGCGCTCGCGCAGGTAGTCAACCACTTCCGAGCGCACCCGCGCCACCCCGGTCTCCAGTGGTATCTCGCGCGGGGGAATGATATTGAGGGTGACCGTGCGGCGGCCATTTACCCTGCGCACCACGCTGCTGCTGACGGTCTCCGTGATGTCTGCCACCGCGCCCAGCGGCAGCACTTCACCCGCCCCGGTATACAGCGGCAGGCGTGCCAGGGTATCCAGCGTGGCATCCTGGCCGACGTCGCTGTACAGGTAGATGTCGATCTTGTCGTCATCCATGAAAAACTCATCCACGTAGCTGCCGTCGGTCAATGCCGCCACGGTGAATCCCAGGGTATCGGCGGTCATATTGAGCTCGGCGGCGCGCGCCCAGCGCGGCCTCACTTCCACCATCGGTTGTGCCAGTGTGAGTGAGCCGGGTTGGCTCTGGATACGCGGATCCTCGAATACTTCCTCGGCCCGGCGATAGGCCGTCAGCGCCACCTCGTAAATCGTTGCGAGATCGGGGCCGGAAATATCCAGGTTGATGCTGCGGGTGCCCCCGTCGTTGCTGCTGATGATCGAGCCCCGGGCCGCGAAGGCGCGCATGCCCGGGTACTCCCGGTACTTGCGGGTGATCGCATCCATCAGCGCTTCGATATCCGCCGCACGTACCGGCTCGGCGATAATGCGGACCTGGTCAGCGCCGATCCGCAGGGTCATGTACAGGACTGCCGGCACATCGGTCTCTCCCCGGTCAAACAGGGAGGGATCTGCATTCACGTGGGGCAGCAGCCAGGCTTCTACCTCGGTGCCGATTTTTTCCATCGCCGCCAGGTTGTACCCCGGGGGCGCGTTCATGGCGGCAAATACTTTTGGTTCCTCCCCCTCGGGCAGGTATTCCGCCGCCGGTGTCATCAGCCAGATCACCGCCAGGCTGAGCAAGGAGGTGATCGCGATACAGGCGAAGCGCCGGGTGGGGGTCGCAATGGTGCTGTGAACAAGTTTGAGGGTGGCGTCGCGGCTGCGGTGGAACACCGGCTGGTCGGCCGTGTCGCTGTTGCTGCCGCCGAAGTTGAGCCTGGCAGCCGCCGCCGGCAGCACGGTCACCGCCACCAGCATGGAGGCCAGGATGGCGGCGGCAATGGCGATCGCCACGTCGGAATAGAGCTGTCCCGCCTCCTGCTCGACAAACGCGACGGGGATAAAAACCAGCACGGTGGTCATGGTCGAGGCGAACACCGCGGGCCACACCTGCCTCACGCCAGTCAGTGCCGCCTCGAAGCGGCCGGCGCCGCGACGCCGCTCCAGTTCGATACTTTCCAGCACCACGATACTGTTGTCCAGGGTCATACCGATGGCGAACGCGATGCCCGCCAGTGAGATGACATTCACGGTGCGGCCCGCCAGCAACAGGCCGAGGAAGGCGACGATGATGCAGATTGGAATACCCATAACGCCCACCAGTGTTGCCCGGTAGGAGCGCAGGAACAGGTACATGACCACGGTGGCGAGCAGGGCGCCGAGAATCAGGTTCTGCCAGACGTTCTGGACCGACTCCTCAACGTAGCGCACATCATCGGCTATGGGTTTGAGCTGCATGCCCGCCGGCACCAGCAGCTCTCGATTGATGGTGTCGATTTCCGCGCTCATCCGTCGCTTGATGTCGATGACATTGGAGCCCGGTTCACGGCGCAGCGCGATAAAAATATGGGGGGCGCCGTTGAAACGGGTTATCGAGCGTTTCTCGAACTGGCCCAGTCGAACCTCGGCGACATCTGACAGGCGAATTACCTGGTCACCGCGGCGCGCCAGTATCAGTTCTCCCACCTCACTGATACTTTCGAAGCGTCCGATTGTGCGCAGCAGGTACTCGCGTTTACCCGATTCGATGGTGCCACCGGATCGGTCGAGATTGCGACTGCGGATTGCGCCACGCAGATCCGTCAGCGACAGGCCGCGCTGGGCCAGCCGGGCGGGGTCCACCAGTACCTGGACCTGGCGCTCTTCCCCGCCCCAGACGGCCACCTCGGATACGCCTGCCACCGAGGCCAGGCGCGGCTTGACGTTGTCCTGCATAAAATCCAGTGTCATGTCCATGTTCAGCTGGCGGGGATTACCGGGCAGTGCCTCGGCGCTGAAGAACATAAAATAATTGCCGGAAAATGAATTGGCGTAAATAGTCGGCTCGTCGACGTTCTCCGGGTATGAGGGCACCTGGCTCAGGGCATTGTTGACCCTGATCATCATCTCGGTAACATCGGTGCCAAAGGGAAATTCCAGCTCGATTTCCGCCGAGCCACTGCGGGCAGTGGCGGTGATGCGCGACAGGTTGGGCAGGTTGCGCAGGTAGTCTTCCTGCTCGACCAGTATTTCCTTTTCCACATCCTGGGGGGTGGCGCCGGGCCAGCTGGTGCGTATACCGATCGTCCGCACATCGAGGTCGGGAATCATCTGCACCGGGATACGCAGGGCCGCGAAGATCCCGAGGATACAGATGATAAGGACGCAGACCGTCAGCAGGGTGCCGTGCCTGATGATTTGCTCGAACACGGCGCCTAGTTACCTGCCGGAGTGCGGCTGCTGGTGACGCGCTGGCCGTTCTGCAGGGCCTCATTGCCCTCGACCACGACCGTGGCCCCGGCCTGCAGCCCCTCGCGGATTTCTACCTGCGAGTCAAAGCCCAGTCCGGGTGTGACCAGGTTCTCCCGCGCGACCCCGGTGTCCTCCACCGTCCACACGACCACGCGGCCATCCGGGAAGCGCAGGATGGCGTCCCTGGGGACGACCAGCCCGCTGCGGCCGGTGGCCAGGTGCAGCCGGGCTTGCACCGACATACCCGGCAGCAGTCGCTGGTCCGGGTTGTGGGCCAGGACCCGCAGCAGGAAGGTGCGGGCGCCGGGGTCGGTGATGGGAACCACGGTGTCGACACTGCCCCTGAACTCCCGGCCCGGATCGGCGCTGAGGCTGAAGGTCAGTGGCGTATCCGGACGGATATCCGCCAGGTAGTCCTCGGACACCGGGAAATCCAGGCGCACATCATCCAGCGCGACCAGCTCCAGCACGGGTTGCCCCGGGTCCACCCACTCACCCAGTTCAGTCAGTTTGGCGCTGACGACCCCGGCGAAGGGGGCGCGCAGCTGGTGCCTCTGGAGTATCCCCCGGCGGTAGCCCGCCTCGGCCTGGGCCTGGTGCAGGGCGGCCTCGGCACCGGCGACCTCCGCCTCGATATCCCGCACAACGCTCTCGGCAATACTGCGCTGGGGCACGAGCGTGCGGGCCTCGGCCAGCCGGCGCCGTGCATCTCCGAGCCCTGTGTCCGCCTGCTCCACCTGGGCCAGGGCGCTGTCGAGTTGCAGTTGCGCGAGTTCCGGGTCCAGTTCCAGCAATAACTGTCCTGCCTGGACCCGGCTGCCCGTATCCACTTGCAGCGTCGCCACCAACCCGCTGGTGGCAGCGGACAGTCGCGCCGACCGCTTGGCCGTCACGGTGCCGGTCAGGTCGAGTACCCGCTGGATATCGCGCGCCTGCACCGTTGCCACCGTGACCGGAACGGCCCTGGCGTCTTCGGCTGCCAGCGCGGCGGGGAGCTGGCAGCACAGCAGCCATAGCAGCAGCTGTCGTCGGCGGTGGCGTAGTAGCGTGATGGGCATGGTTGAGTCATTACCGGCAGCAAGGGATGGCTGCAAGAATACCGGGTATACGCAGGGCAGTGCTACCCGGGTGTGGCGGGCACCTATACTCTGCGACTGCGGTGGCATCCGTGCCGGGACGATCCCGAGGTCCGGGTGCCTGCTATCGCGGGCCGCGTGTGTACCAGGCCCTACCCCTCACTCCCACCAGGGATAGAAGGGAGGCAGGTCGTGGGAGACGGTGTCGGTGAAGACCGGGGCGCGTTTTTCCAGAAACGACGCCACGCCCTCCTTGCCGCTTTTCTGGCTGGCGTAAAAAATCGCGAGAGAGTCCACCCGGTGAGCTTCGATCGGGTGCGGCTGGGCGGCGTTGCGGTACATCATCTGGCGGGTGAGCGCTATGGCCACCGGGCTGTGCCCGGCGATCTTGCCGGCGATGCGGTAGGCCTCCTCCAGCAGTTTGTCGGCGGGCAGCACCGCTTTGACAAACCCCCCGGCGAGTGCCTCGTCCGCTTTCAGGATATCGCCGGTGTAGCACCACTCCAGCGCCTGGGCCATGCCGACTATGCGCGGCAGGAACCAGGTGGAGCAGGCCTCCGGCGTGATGCCGATCTTGTTGAACACGAAACCGATACGGGCGTGTTCTGAGGCCAGGCGGATATCCATGGCGCAGGTCATGGTTGCACCGATACCCACCGCGGCGCCATTGATCGCGGCGATCACCGGTTTCTTGCAATCGTAGATCGCCAGGGTGACCCGCCCGCCGGTGTCGCGCACGCTGGCGGTCATCTGCGGGTCGTCGAGGCGGGTGTGCATATCCTCCATGGTCGGCTGCAGGTTTTCATCGAGGCCGAATACGTTGCCCGCCGCGGTCAAATCCATGCCGGCGCAGAAGGCCCTGCCCTCTCCGGTGACGACAATTGCGCGCACCTCGTCGTCATCGCTGGCGCGGTTGAAGGCGTCGATCAATTCATTGGCCATTGCCACCGTGAAGGAATTGAGCTGCTCAGGCCGGTTCAGCGTGAGGGTGAGGATGTTGTCGGCCACTTCGTAGCGCAGGGTGTTGTAGGTCATGGCGGGTTTTCCTTCTGGTAGTGTGAGTAAAGTTGGCTCAGGGGGATGGCAGGGATTCCGGTTCCCGGGGCACCGTGAGTCGCGCCAGTTTCGGCCCGATCCAGTTTTCGAAATCGTCTATGACCTCGTACACCACCGGCACCAGCACCAGGGACAGCGCGGTGGAGCTGATCAGGCCGCCGATTACCGCGATGGCCATGGGGGCGCGAAACTCGCCCCCTTCGCCCAGCGCGAGGGCGGTGGGTAACATCCCCGCGGCCATGGCCATGGTCGTCATCACGATAGGGCGTGCCCGCTCCCGACAGGCGCGCAGTATCGCTTCGTGCTGCGACGCGCCCCCGCGCTCCGCCTCAATGGCGAATTCTACCAGCAGGATCGAGTTCTTGGCCGCCAGCCCCATCAGCATCAACAGACCGATAAGCGACGACAGCACCAGCCCGGCCTGCATGATGAGCAGGCCCGCGAAAGCGCCGGCCAGGGACAGGGGCAGTGCGGCGAGGATAGTGATGGGTTTAAAGAAGCTGCGAAACAGCAGCACCATCACCGCAAAAATAAGACCTATACCCGCCATGATGGCGCCGCCAAAATCGGTGAACAACTCGTTCATCCGCTCGCTGTCGCCGTAGGCCGGTTGAGTGATGCCTGCGGGCAGCGCCTGCATAATCGGCAGGTCGGCGATCGCCGCCGTCGCCTGTCCAAGGGAGATACCGTCGAACTGGGCCTCTACCATGACACGGCGCTGGCGGTCGTAGCGCTCGATTCGCGCCACCCCGGCCTGGAAGTAGATGTCCGCGACCGCCGCCAGCGGAACCGAGCTGCCCCGCGCGGTCGGTACCCTGAGGTTGCGCAGGCTCGACAGGTCGGTGCGCGCCTCATCCGCCAGCCGTACCCGGATGGGCAGTCGCTGTTCGCCGCTGTTGAACTTGGCGGTATTGGCGTCGACATCACCGAGGGTTGCCACCCGGGTGATCGCCCCCAGGGTCTCCGCACTGACGCCCAGGCGTGCCGCCTCGGCGGGCTTGGGTGAAATAACCAGTTCGGTGCCGGGGCGGGGTGTTACCTGGTGGACGTTGCTCAAGCCGGGCACCTCCCTCATCTGGCTCTCCAGCGTGAGGGCGGTAGTGGCAAGCAAATCCGCGTTGTCGCTCACGAGCACGGTTTGCAATGTATTGGAGTTCCCACTGCCACTGCGGCCAAAGCCGATGCGCAGGTCCGGTATGCCCAGCAACACTGGCCCGAGCCCGGCATTGAACAGCTGCGTGGTGCGCGCACGATCATGCCGCAGTAACACGGTGACTGTACCGGAGCGAAGATCGCCGTCCACGCCACCCGAACCCACCAGGGTGAACACGCTGTCGACCTCTGGCAGTGTCAGCAGTTTGCGTGTCAGCAACGCGCTCCTGCTGCGCATGTCCTGCAGGGTTGCCCCGGGTGGACCCTCGATGGTCAGCTGGACGATACCGTTGTCCTCCGCGGGGTTCAGCCCCGCCGGCAGTTGGGCTGCGAGAAACAATGAGCCCACGGTCAGCCCCAGGCCGATCGCCAGTGAGCGCCAGCGGTGGGCCAGGGCCACATCCAGGGTCCGGCGATACCAGCCCTCAAAGGGAGGCCGCGGGTGGGGATTGGTTGCCGGTTTGAGGAAATAGGCTGCCAGCAGGGGAGTCAGCAGGCGCGCCACCAGCAGGGAGAACAACACCGCGATGGCGACGGTAAAACCAAACTCCTTGAAAAACTGGCCGGAGAAACCGCCCATGAACGCGACTGGCAGGAACACCACGACAATCGTCAGCGTGGTCGCCAGCACGGCCAGGCCGATCTGGTCGGCGCCGATCATCGCCGCGTCGTAGGGGTTTTCACCCGCCTCCACCCGCTTCTGGATATTCTCTATCTCGACGATGGCGTCATCCACCAGGATGCCGATGACCAGGGTCAGCGCGAGCAGAGTGATCATGTTGAGGCTGAAGTCCATCCAGTGCATTGCCGCAAATGTGGGTATCAGCGAGATCGGCATGGCCAGCGCGGCGATCACCGTGGCCCGCCAGTTGCGCAGGAACAGGAGCACCACCAGCGCTGCCAGTAGCATGCCCTCGATCAGGGCATTGAGCGTCGCCCTGAAGCTGTTCTGGGTACTGCTGGCGGTGGAAATGACGAGCTGGAAATGCAGGTCGGGATGCTCTTCTGCCAGCGCCTGGGTCGCCGCTTCGATGCGACGGGCGACGGCCACGTCGGAGGCTGTCTTGGTCTTCATCACCTGGAAACCGACCACGGATCGACCGTTGAGGTCAGCATAACCGCGTCGCTCGGCGGCGCCGCTGGCCACGCTGGCGACATCCGCCAGGCGAATGTCCCTGCCAGCTCCGGTGGACAGCACCATGGCGCCGAGCGACTCGACGGTCTCCGCCGCACCCAGCACACGCACAGTCTGCTCCCGCCCGCCCACTTGCGCGCGGCCGCCCGGCGCATCGATGCTGGCGCTGCGCAGGGCGCTGTTGACCTGCGGGGCGGTCAGGTTGAGGGCCTCCAGGCGCGCGGTGTCCAGGGTGACGTTGATCTCCCGGTCGACGCCTCCCACCCGGACTACCTGGCCGACGCCCTGCTCGGTGATCAGGCGGCGCGCGATGGTGTTGTCCAGCAGCCAGCTCAGTTCAAGGTCTGACAAGCCCTCCCCCGATACGGCGTAGGTGACCACGGGCCTGCCTTCAATATCGAAGCGTTCGACGATGGGCTCCTCTATTCCCCGCGGCAGGCTGCTGCGGATGCGGTCTATGGCGGCGCGAACGTCGTCTGTGACCTTCTGCGGGTCGGAGCCGATCTCGAATTCGATATTGGTGGAGGACAGCCCCTGGGTGACGGTGGACTGGACATGGTCGACGCCGGCCAGGTTCGCGGCGGCGGCTTCCACCTCACGGGTAATCTGCGTTTCGACTTCGCTGGCCGCCGCGCCCGGCAGCACGACATGCACCTGCACCAGCGGGAATGAGACATCGGGGAACAGCTTGACCGGCAGTGATTTGTAGCCCGATATGCCGGCGACAATCAGGGCGATGAACAACACCGATACGGGAATCGGGTTGCGGATCGACCAGGCGGATACGCCCAGTTTCATTGCGTTTTCTCCGCTTCATCCACGGCCACCAGTTGACCGGGCCCAACGGGGTTTACCCTGTCGCCGTCCAGCAGTCCCACGCCGGTGCCCAGAGCCACCAGGGTCCCGACGGGCGGGCCCTGCTCCAGGGCGACGAATCCGGCGTCTCGCGTCCCTGTTTTGACCGGGACGGGGTGGACGCGGTCGTCCTCATCTATCGTGATCAGCCGGGGCCCGCTGGCCTCCCACTGGATGGCTTTCTCGGCGACGGCGGCGACCATCGAGCCGGTGCGACTGAAGCTTGCGCGGGCGTAGCCGCCGGCGCGCAACTGGGGATGGGGCGCCAGGCTGATCCGTACCAGCCCCAGTTTTGTCAAAGGATCGATGCGCGGGGAAATGAGCCTGACGGTACCTTCGACCGTGTCACCCGAGGGCAGGTTCACTGTCGCTTTGTCGCCCGGTGCGACCGATGCCAGGGCGTCCTCGGGCACTTCGGCATCCAGCTCTATCAGCTTATCCCTGGCGATACGGAACATGGGCTGGCCCGGGCTGGCAATGTCTCCCGGGCGCACCATGCGCTCGAGCACCAGGCCGCCGACCGGCGCGCGAATGACCAGCCGGCGCTCCTGGGCAAGCAGGTCGTTGAGTTGCGCCCGGGTGACCGCGACCGCGGCTTCCGCCGTTGTTGCCTGGTACTGTCGGGCCGCTACCTGCTCGATCGACATGACACCCTTGCTGTCGAAGGTCTTGACCCGGTCCGCCTCGCCCCGCGCCTGCTCGGCCAGGGCCACAGCCTGGGCCACACTGGCCTTCGCCTGGTCTATCTTTGCCCGCAGCAGGCCGGGGTCGAGCCGGGCCAGTTCCTGGCCGGAGACCACCATCGCGCCTTCTTCGACCAGCACCTTCTCGACCAGGTAGCCGCCGACCTCCGCACCCACTGTCGCCTCCTCCCGCGGCACCAGCAGGCCGGATGCGATCAGGGACTGTGCCATGGGGCGTTGCACGATGCGGGTGACAGTCACCGTCGGGGCGGCCATCGAGGGTGTTGTGGGGGCAACCGGGCCGGGTTTCCCGGTGCAGGCGCCGACGGCCAGGGCGGCGAGGAAAGCCAGTATCGTGGTGCGCAGCGCCGGCCGGGGCCGTATCATTGTGGTGTTCACGATGAGGCGCCCTCCAGCCTGGTGAGCATGTTTGCGTGGCCTTCCAGCACGATGTTGTAAAACGTTTCAAGATCCTGCAGCCCCTTCTGTGCCGAGGGCTTTTCAATTCTTTTCATTGCCGCGCGCACCAGGGCGAGGTTGGCCGAAGCCCGCCGGGCCTGCAACTGCATCATCGCGGTATAGGGTTGTTCGCGCATCTCGAAATACTTCTGCCGGTCCCCCGGCCTGGTCCTGGTATTGAGTAGCTCCAGCGACTCAAGCGCCTTCAGCCCCATACTGATGCTGCCGCGACTCACCTGGAGCAGCGCCGCCATTTCAGCCGGTGCCAGGGCCTCTTCGCTTATGACCAGCAGGGCCCAGATTCGTGCGGTGATACGGGTGAGGCCACCGGCTTCGGCCGCCAGGCCGAGCTGTTCGATAAAGTCGTATTCGGCCTCGGACAGCGGGGCGGGCATTGTGGGCACCTGATACCTGGACGATGGGGTCAGACGATAACAGGTTAATTATTGTGATTACAATAATTATTGAAACTACAGAAAATCAGAGTCTCCAAACGCTGCCGGGCACCCGCCGGTCGTGCTGACGCGCGGACGGTGTCGCCCGGGTGGCAAGCCGCCAACCGGGCCGGGCAGGTTCTCTCGGTGTAAGCGCTCGCTATCGCTGTTGTAGCATACCCAGCTGCCACATCATGAAGATACGCTGGTCGGCGACATCCCGGATTCTCAGCTCCAGCGGCTTGCCGGCGCCGTGACCCGCATCCCGGTCCACCCACAGCAGGATGGGTTTCTGCTCCGGGTCCGAGGCTGAGCTCGCCTGCAGCAGTGCGGTCATTTTGCGCGCGTGCAGGGGGTGTACCCGCTGGTCGTTCTCGCCGGCGGTGAATAACACCGCCGGGTATTCAGTGCCCGGCTTGACGTTGTGGTAGGGCGAGTAGGCCCTGAGAAAACCAAATTGTTGCGCATCCTCGGCGGAGCCGTATTCCGGCACCCAGTAGCGCGCCATCAGGAAATCCTGGTAGCGCAGCATGTCCAGCAGCGGCACGGCGGAAATGGCCGCGGCGAACAACCCGGGGCGCTGCACCAGCACCGCCCCGGTCAGCAGCCCGCCGTTGGAGCCACCGGCGATGCCCAGTTGTCGGCTGTTGGTGTAGCGGTGGTCTATCAGCCACTCGGCCGCGGCAATGAAGTCGTCAAAGACGTTCTGCTTGTGTGCCAGCATACCCGCCTCGTGCCAGGCGCTGCCGTACTCGCCGCCGCCGCGCAGGTTGGCCACCGCGTACACGCCGCCGCGCTCGAACCAGGGAAACAGGGTGGCGGAAAAAGTGGGCGTCATCGGTATATCGAAGCCGCCATAGCCGTAGAGAATCGTGGGGTTTTTGCCGTTCAGCCTCAGCCCCTTGCGGTGGATGATAAACAGGGACACCGGCGTGCCGTCCCGCGACGCGTACCAGACCTGTTTTACCTCGATGGCGTCGGGGTCCACGGGTACGTCCGGCCGCGCCCACAGGTCCCTGCTCCCGCCCGCCAGGTCCAGGTGATAGATACTGCGCGGCATATTGAAACTGGAAAAATCGAGGAAGGCCTCGCTGCGATCCTCGGCGGTGCTCAACGAGGCGCTGCCGATCCCGGGCAGGGCGATATCGCCACGGGATTTGCCCTTGAGGTCGAACAGGCTGATCCGGCTGCTGGCATCGGCCAGGTAGTTGACGGCAACCAGGTCGCGGGCAAATGACGCTTCGCGTATGACCAGCCCCTCCTGCTCGGGCACCAGGTCGCGCCAGCGCAAATAGTCGGGGTTGGCCAGGTCGACAATCGACACCCGGCCGTTGGGCGCGTCAAAGGTGTGTTGCAGGTAGAGGGTGTCGCCCTGAAACAATGCGCCGCCCAGTGTGCCCTGCTTGCCGATAACCGCCGGACGCAACTCCAGCGCCCCGGTGCGCTGCCACTGCGCCAGGTTGGCGACCCACAAATCCAGGCCCGCGGTGCCGGTCCAGTAGTAAACCCCCATCCATTTGCCGTCGCGAGAGACGAAGCCGCCGGGCCCCCAGGTCGTTTTCAGCCGCTCCAGCTCCGCCGCGGATTTGCCACTGTCCCGGTAGAAAAAACCCAGGTCGCGCTGGCGGAACAGGGCGGCGTCCTGGCGGTGATGGGTACCCAGCCGGTGCAGTTTCACCGTGTAGGAATAGGGGTCATCCAGGTCCTCCAGGCGCCGATAGTAAAAACCGCTGCCGTCGGGCAGCCAGCCGATCAGCGCCACCTTGCCGGGTATTTCCTCGGCCAGCCAGTCACCACTGTCGACATTCATCACGTAGAGCACGGCGTTTTCGTCGCCCGCGCGGTACAGGCCAAAGGCCATCAGCCGGCCATCGTTGCTGGGGGCGGTCCAGGCGACCGTCGTCAGGCCGCTCGGGTCGATCGCCTGAGGATCCAGCAGCAGCCGGTCCTCGCCGTTGAGACGCTCGCGCACGTAGGTCAGCGCCTGGGGCTGGTCGCCCTCGCGGCGGCTGTAAAAATAGCGGGAGCCGTACATGCCCGGCGGCGAAATGGCCGGGACTTCCATCAGTTCGCGCAGGCGCTGTTCCAGCGCTGCGCGACCCGGCAACTGATCGAGCACCTCGCGGGTGTAGGCATTCTGCTGGTCGGTCCAGGCGCTGACCTCCGGGGTCAGCTCGCCGTGCTCATCGCCCTCCAGCCAGCGGTAGGGGTCGACGAGGCTGCTGCCGTGCAGCATCTGGGTGACCGGCCTTTGTTCAGTTGGCGGCACGCCTGCGGTGGTGGCCAGCGGCAGGGCGCTGAGCAGGGCGAGCGCACAAGATGTCGCGGTCAATCGATTCATCATATTTAACCTTGGAATGGCAAAGACTGCGTTAGTCGGCATTGTATGGCCAGCGGGTCCGCCACCGCCGGCTGACGCCCCGCTTGTTACCCAGGCCAATCTTCCTGCTGCGCTGTGCCGCTTGCCCCGGCTCCCAAGCGAGCGGGTTTATAATAAAGCAAAGCGGTGATGGATCTCACCGTAAATCGGGCTGGTGAGAGGAGATGCGACCTTTGCCCGATAACGACCGGTTTACCGCGCCTGGCGGTGGTACGTCGGATGACGGATCCTGCGTCTTGCGACACAACACGCCGGATAATTCCTGTGGCGATCTCGACAGCGCACAGTTCTTATTGGATGATCCTCGCTCCGAAAAGCCGGAGACGGAGGTTTTTATGAGTATGACCAACACCCACGATCGGTACGGCACACTCTCCATTGCCATGCACTGGTTGATGTTCCTGCTGCTGGTGGCGGTGTATGTCGTTATGGAGCTGCATGAATCGTTCCCCAAGGGCAGTGATATGCGCAGCGCCCTGAAATCCTGGCATTTCACACTGGGCATCACGGTGCTGGTGCTGGTATGCCTGCGGATCGGCCTGCGCCTGTTCCAGCAGACCCCGGCCATCACACCACAGCCCGCGCCCTGGCAGAACCTGCTGGCGAAGCTGCTCCACCTGGCCCTGTACGGGTTTATGATCGGCATGCCGATACTCGGATGGCTGGTATTAAGCGGCGAAGGCAAGACTGTACCGTTCTATGGTATCGACCTGCCTGGGCTGATCGCCAAGAACAAGGAGCTGGCCGAGAATCTGGAGGATATCCACAAGACCATAGGTGAAATCGGCTACTACCTGGTGGGTTTCCATACCCTGGCCGCGCTCTATCACCATTATTTGATGGGTGACAACACCCTCAGGCGCATGCTGCCGGGGCGCTAGCGAACGGATACCGGCGGCCGCCAGGCCTCGCACCGGGTCGAAAGTGGTCCAGCGCGGGGTCGGTATCTCCAGCACCCGGGCGTAGTAGAGCGCCCGCCCGCTTTTTCCTGCTCCTGTTATCGGGGGTTGTACCAGATCGGCGAGGTATAGGCCCGCTCCTGGGTTTTGAGGGGGACCTCGGCCGGCAGGTCGAGTTTGAATTTTACCCGGTCGTAGGCGGTCCACCGCGGGGTGGGTATCTCGATCACACGGGCGTAGTAAAACGCGCGCAACGTCGGGTCGAACTCGGGGTCGGTCCACACGGAGCCGAGTTCCGCCGCACCTATGGTGTTGGTCCAGCTCGGGATAGCCAGGTCCACGGTGTCGCCGACGGCCGGCAGTTTGCCGTTGGCGCCGGGTTTGCGCCCATCCGACCAGGCCACGTCGTAGACTTTTTCCCGGGGTTTTCCCCTGGCATCCAGCCAGCCCTTGATCACCTGCACGCGGTCCAGGTTGGCGCCCATGGGGTCGCGCTGGGCGTACACAAGGAAGCGGGGAGCGCCCGCGCCGGGAGCAGGTGCTGCCAGGTCCGAGCCCATCGGTACGCCCTTGCCGTAGCCAATGCGCGCCAGGTCCCGGTGCTGCAGGTCGTCCTGCTCATACTGCCAGCCGCCGAAGAAACGCACCCGGATGCGCGGTCCGGTGGTGGCATAGGCCTCCCGGCGCTCCATCGCGTCGAACAGCGCGCCGCGGGTGTTGTCGGTGGACCACAGGGCGGTCAGGCCCGAGGAAGAGTAACGCCAGCCCTTGTAACCCAGGCCCAGTTTTTCATTGCCCCTGGCCTCGTGGAGGGCGCGCCCGGGATTGGGTTCATACAGGGGGAATTTCCCGAAAAAATTATCGTCATCCACGGTACTGAGTCCGACGTGGTTGTCGGTCGCGCCGATCATGCCGAACTTGAAGGGGTTGATGCCCAGCTTCGCCTGCAACTCCAGGCCCCGCAGCAGGCCGGAACGGGCGTATTCACCGGGCAACATCGCCGGGGTCTTGGCCTGCGTGAGGTCCAGGTTGCCCCAGTCCCAGTTGTCGTAATCGGCGAATTCATCCTCGTTGGACAGCAGCGGGTGGGCCTCGCCGTCGCCCTTGAGCTGGGTGACCTCGTACAGGCGCTCCCACTTCTGCCGTGTCTCGGCGTAGGCTTTGTCGTAGGGGGCGCCATCGGCGAAGTCATCCTGCAGGGCGAACATCATGCCGTTGGACAGGTTGCCGTTATGGGGAATGGCGGTGATCTGGCCGCCGGTCTTGTCCTCGTAGGCCTGCAACCAGGCCCACAGGTCGCGGGGGTTGGGGCTGCCCTGTGGCGGCGTGGTGGTATAGGGTACCACCTGGCTGGCCCGCTCGGGGCCGTCCCTGAAAATCACGTTGCGGTGCAGGTTGTTACCCTTGACCAGCGAGGTCCACTCGTAGGCGATGAAGGTGGTGAAGTGGTGAGGGTTGTTGAAATCCTCGGCGGCCTGGATGAGTTCTCCCCACACGCGCGCGTAGGCCGGGTTGCCCGGCTGGTAATTCAGTGCCGGTGACAGGGTGCCCTGGGCGAACTGGCTGATCAGTCGCTGGGTCGCCTGCATCGCCACCTTGCCGCCCTGCCTGAAGGCCTCGTGCATCTCCCGACCGGTCGGGTCCGCCATGATATTGGGCGCCCCGGCGATCAGGTCGGTAATCATGCCCATGGCGTCGGAATGGTCGGTGATCATGTAGAAATCGTAGGGGCGCTCGAGTTTTACCGGCAAGCCCGTGTTCGAGGTCACCTGTTCACCGCGGGCGAAGCGGTAGGCGTCATCGGGCATCAGGGTGGTGCCGGCGCCGCCGGCGTCACCCGACAGCGCCGTGTGGACGTGGGTGTCGCCGAAATACACGTCGGTAGGGTAGGCGATGTCAGCGTAGGGTGAGTAGGGGCGGGCGTTGCTGTCCGGGGCCTGCTGTCCCGCTGCCGCGGCGTAGCTTGCGGTCGGTAACGCTATGGCCAGGCAGAGTAAGCTTCGTTTTATCGTGTCCATGGATTACCTCGACGAGTTGTAGTTGTACTGGCTCGGCTGCGCAGGCGTGTCCGGCCCGCGCATGAGTATAGCCAATCAGCCCGCAGAATGGCCGTCCCGGGCAGGGCGTGGTCCCGCCCGCGCTCAGGTATGTTCGCCATTCCAGCATAGCCCTGGGCCAGGTTGAATAGTTTGGATTTCGCGACTATTTTTTGGGTTGTCACCGGCCGCAGCGATACGGAATTTTGAGCTGAATCAACCAGGCAGCCTGCGACGCAAGGGAGAACACCTGCGTATCGCCGTACAGCTGATCGAGGCGGAAAGCGGCAGTCACTTGTGGGCGGACAACTACGATATCCCCCGGGCTACTCAATCAACTCGCACAGGCCCCTGAAGATCAGCTCGTTGTAGCTGACGATGCCCTGCACCTTGCCGTTTTCTATCACCGGGACGCTGGACAAACCGAAGCGATCGAACATGCGCGCACAGTGGCGAACGTCCATGTCCGGATCCAGTGAGAGGACCGGCTTTGACATGATCTCGTACACGTTGACACGGTTGGGGGCCCGGTCCTTTGCCAGCACTTTCTTGGCGATGTCGGACAGCAGCAGGATACCGTAGGCATCGTGCTCATGGCGTTTGCGGACGATGATCACGCTGGCATTGGCTGCTTTCATGGCATCCAGCGCCTCCTTCACCGTGGCCAGCCCATCCAGTTCCAGGTGGTCAGTGTGCATGATGTCGCGGGCCTTGATGATTTTTTTCGGGTTCACAGCAACTTCTCCACTTCGTTGGTGATTTTCTGGGCCTGGGCGACGACGCCCACAGCATCCTCCACGTCCAGTTGGAAGGCAATGCCGGTGCCGGGTTCATCGTCGAAATGGCCGGCGCGGCTTATCTCCTCCAGGATGGTCCTGCTCAGGTGTTCCTCCACCAGCATCAGTAGGACGTCGCGCTGGGTTTCCAGCGAGAGTCCGAAGAAGGTCTTGCTGACCTTCAGGCCCTCGCCCCGGGCATTGTGAATAATTGTCGCCCCGGTGGCGCCGTTCTCACGCGCCGTGTTGAGCACGGCGTCGGTTTTGCGATCCTCCACGAACACGATGATCATCTTGAAGTGCATGTTGCTTTCCTCTGCTTGCGAGTCAAAAATTACTGTCTTGGCCTTTGCGATTGGCAAGTTTTGCGCGGTAGTCCGCCAACTGGGCATAGGTCATCACCGACAGGATCGGGAACAGGCTGGCAAACGCAATCAGGCCGAAACCGTCGATCAGCGGGTTCCTGCCGGGCACGGTCTCCGATAGCCCCAGGCCCAGTGCGGCCACCAGCGGTACCGTCACGGTGGAGGTGGTGACACCGCCGGAATCATAGGCCAGCGGAATGATCAGTTTCGGCGCCCGCGTGGTCTGCAAGACCACCAGCACGTAACCGCCGATGATGTACCAGTGGATCGGGTCGCCCACCACGATGCGGTAACAGCCCAGAGATATGCCGAACGCCACCCCCAGTGCTACCGAGATGCGCAGGCCCGATATGCTGATCGCACCGCCGGACACCTCGTTGGCTTTCATTGCCACGGCAATCAGTGACGGCTCCGCGATGGTTGTGCTGAAGCCGATCGCGAACGCGAATATATAGACCCAATAATAGTCCCGCCAGTTGATCGTGCCAGCGCCGTGGGTGGCCTGGATAAACGCCGGGTCGGTGAGCTGTTCGGCCATCAGCCGACCCAGCGGGAACAGGCACCATTCCAGACCCAGCAGGAACAGGGACAAGCCCGCCAGCACCCAGGCGAAACCCCACAGGATCTGAGTGAGATTGGCCGGGACACGCCGCAGCACGAAAAACTGGAAACCAAAGATGATCGCCGCGATCGGCAATACGTCATTGACTGTGGCCAGTGTGACCGCGACTACCTCGTTCGCTATGTTCACGCGATCAGCATCCCGTAGGCCATGACAAAAATCATGGGGGTGAGGGAAGCCAGTGCGATGAGCCCGAAACCGTCGATCATCGGGTTGCGGCCGCGAATTGAGGACGCCAGCCCCACGCCCAGGGCGGTGACCAGCGGTACTGTAATGGTGGACGTGGTCACGCCGCCGGAATCGTAGGCGATACCGATGATCTCCTCCGGTGCGAAGATTGTCATCACCACCACCAGCAGGTAGCCGCCGATAATCAGCCATTGCAGTGGCCAGCCCTTGAGTATTCGCAGTACCCCGATGACGATGGCCAGGCCCACCGACAGGGCCACCGTATAGCGCAGGCCATCGGCGTACTCCCGTTTGGCCGCCTCGGTTGACTCTATCATCATGCCGGCGGCGGCAACGTTGGCGGCCTCCGCTGCTACAGCGATCAGGGCGGGTTCGGCAACGGTGGTGCCAAAGCCCAGGGAGAAGCCGAATACCAGCAGCCAGAACAGGCTGCCTTTGCGGGCGAAGGCCGTGGCCATGGATTCACCGATGGGGAACAGCCCCTGCTCCAGGCCGTGAATGAAAAAGGTCAGGCCGAGCACGACGAAGATGACGCCGACCAGCAGCTGGCCCACGTCGGGCAGGGCTTGCTGCAGCACCAGGAACTGAAAGAATACGATGACCAGGAAAATTGGCAGCAGGTCCCGCAGGCTGCCAAGCATGGCCTTGAAAAGTTTTCGCAGGGTGTAGGTCACAGCTGTCTCACCAGACTGAAGGCGCGAGCATAACAGCTGTATGAAAGCAGAATATTGATCTGCCTGAAGAAAACGGCCGCAATCGAGGTAAGTTTCAGGCCGTCTCGGCCGGTGGCCCCGGGACGGGAAATTTCATCGTGAGCGTGGTAGCCTCTGCCCGGAGAGTTAGCGCCGCCACCCGGGCGGCCCAAGGGATGCATGACATGAAATACTCGCTGGTCCTGGTGGTTGCGACGGCGCTGCTCGCAGCCTGTACCACCACCGATGAAATCATTATCGATAAAAAAGGCGTGGACATGGCCCGCTATGACCAGGACCTGGCGGAGTGCCGCGAGTATTCGAACGAAGTACAAACCGGCAAAAAAGTGGCCAAGGGCGCGGCTTCCGGCGCCGTGGTGGGCGGCCTGATCGGCGCCATTGCCGGCGACGCGGGCAAGGCGGCGGGCGTGGGCGCGGTTGGCGGCGGTGCCCGCGGGGCGAACGAGGGCTCCAGGGATGAGGTGCAGGTGGTAAAAAACTGCCTGCGTGGCCGGGGTTACAAAATACTCAACTAGCGCTTGAACAGTTTGTCCAGCAGCTTGCCCGCTTCCTTTTTCAGTTTGCGTTCGCCTTCGTTCCGGGTGAGGTCCTCGATTATTTTTGCCGAATCCACGTTGCACCACTTGCCCGCGTCACCGTTGGCATTGCCCCTGCAGTGGACCGGCCAGTCTATGGCCGTGAGGCGCTTGCTCACCCGGCAGGCCCGGTCCAGGGTCTCCAGCTCGGGCGACAGCCTGGCTTTGAACGTAGTGTCAAAGTCCTGGTTCAGCAATTCGTAACGGCCGTTACCGGTCAGCGATAACCCGGGCAGCTCGGCGCGCAGCGGTCGCAGTAATGCGCTGCCGTCTGTGAGCTGGATATCGGCGGTGAGGGCCTCAAAGCGGGTGTCGGTGGGGAAGGTGGCGGTGAGATTCTCCTGGTTGGTCAGGGCCACGGCCTTGCACAGCATGCCCTCGATGCCAATATCCCGCAGCACCAGCTCCGCCGTCGCCAGCCTAATCGGCCCGTTGAGCCCCGCCATCAACTCCCCGCGGCTGCGTCCGGCGCTCGATAACTGCCACTCGAGATTGGCCTGGCCCGTGGCGATGGGGCCGACCTCTGTGGCCGCCAGGGCGCTGCCGATATCAAGCCCGCTGAGGGCGCCGCTGGTCGCGACGGTGGCACTGTTGTGCTTGCCGTCGAACGTTCCCTGCAGTTGCAGCTGGCCGCCGTGGACCATGCCCGTCAGCGAATCGATGCGGATGACGCCGTCCACCGCCCGCAGCGCCAGGTGCAGGTTCTGGATGCGGTGGCCGCCCAGGAGTGCGCTGTCGACGGTGAGATCGGCGCGGGTGTCTATTGCGCGCAGGGCGGCCAGCGGCAGTGGATCATCAGCAGAGGCGGCGGGCTGCTGTGCCGCCCCGCCCGCCGCATCGGGCCCGGCGAGCGCCAGCAGGGCGGGATCAAACTGGTTGAAATGCAGGGTGGCATCGATCTGCGGGCTCTCGAAGGCAGTGTAGCGCAGGCTGCCCTCGCCCCGTGTGCCGGCCGCCTCCAGTAACAGTTGCAGGTCGGCGGACCGCCGGTTGAGGTCAGCCTCGCCGCTGGCCTGCAGTTTGAGGAGGTCGGCGGCTATACCGATGAGTTCGATCTCGAGGCCGTCCAGGACCAGTTGCTGCCGTTGCTGGTCGAGCCGGACAGTGCCCTGCAGAGCCAGAGTAATGGCTTGCTCTGCCGGCAGTCGCAGCTTCCCCTGCAGTTTGATGGGGCGGGCATCCAGATTGAGGTCTTGCGCCTCAAGCCGCTGTACCTCGATTACGGTGGGCGCGGCGCCGTCGGCGGCCAGCAATTCCAGCCGCGCGTCCGTCAGCCTCAGCATCTGCACATTGAGCGCCAGCGGCAGCGCCAGGGCCACCTCTGCCCCGGCGGCCGCGCCGGCTTCGGCCTGGGACTGGCGGCGCTGCAGGTAGAATTCATCGAGCTGGGCGTCACTCATCGAGCTGCTGTCGATTTTCGCCTCTTTCTCAGTGGCGGCTATTCTGCTGGTAAGACCGTCGAGGCTGAGCGTGTGGACCTCCACCCGGCCGGACAAAAGCGGCAGCAGCTGCAGCCCCAGCTGCAGCGACCGTACCTGCAAACCGGCCTGTTCCTCCCCTGGCATGGCCAGGCTGACGTCCGCCAGTGACAGCCCGATCCGGGGTATCAGTGCCAGCTCGACTGGCCCCTCCACGGTGAGCGTGGCACCGGTTTGCTCCCTGATGGCGGCGCTGGCCAGTTCGAGGAGTTTATCCTTGTCCACGAACAGCGGTAACAGCAGCAGCGCTACCAGGGTCAATGCAAGGGGCGCAACGATCAGCAGAGCCTTGGTACGTGTCATGGCGGTTCCCTAAATTGCCTGGTAGGCCCGTGCGACCTCCTCGGCGATGATAGCTACCCCGCGGCGCACGGCCTCCGGATCCTGGGCGTAGGAGACCCGCAGGCACTGGTGCCGGTGCGGCCAGTCCGGGTCTATGCCTACGAAGAAGTTGTGCCCGGGCACCACCAGCACACCGCGCCGCTTCAGGCGTTGGTAGAGTTCCTGGCTGGTGATCGGCAGGTCCTCGAACCACAGCCACAGGAAGATGGCCCCCTCGGGTTTGTGGATGTGGTAGGGCAAGTCGCCCAGCTGCTCGCGAAACCACTGCACGGTCTGCTGTGAACGCTCGCGGTAATGCGGGGCGATGCAGTCCCGGCTCAGGGAGAGAATCTCGCCGCTGTCGAACAGTGCCCCGGCCAGGGCCGGGCCCAGGTTGCCGCAGGCCAGGCTGACGATGGTATTGGCGCTGGTGAAGGCGCGGATGATGTCATCGCGCGCGATGACGATGCCGGTGCGCACGCCGGGCAGGCCCAGTTTGGACAGGCTGAGGGTGAGTATGGTGTTGTCGTTCCAGTGGGGCGTGGCATCGGTAAACACGATGCTGGGGAATGGCAGGCCGTAGGCGCCATCGACGATCAGCGGGATGTCCCGCTCCCGGGCGATGTCGTCGAGGTGGGTCATCTCCGCATCGGTCAGCACGTTGCCAGTGGGATTGGTGGGCCGCGACACACACAGGGCCCCGATCTCACCGGCCGCCGCCAGGTGGGAAAAGTCCACGTGGTACTTGAACAGGTGATCCCCCAGCAGCTCGATACTGGGTTGGGTGGCGGTGAAGAAATGATCGGACAGGCCGATATCGCCGTAGCCGATGTACTCCGGTGCCAGCGGCAGGTGGATGGAGCGCCGGCTGCCATCGGGCATGACCCCCGCGAACATGTTGTACAACACAAAAAAAGCCGACTGGCTGCCGTTGCTGATGGCGATATTGTCAGCGGACAGCTCCCAGTTGAACTGGCGGTTCAGGAAACCGGCGAGTTGCTGGCGGAACCGGCGGTCGCCCTGGGGCGCCTGATAGACGCCGAACAGCTCGTGGCGCTGGGTCGGGTCCGCCAGGATGGCCTCCAACCGCTGCTGGAACACCGTTTCAATCACCGGCAGGCGGGCGGGATTACCGCCGCCCATGAAAATCATGTCCGGGTTGTCCTTCAGGGCGCTGCTGAGATCATCCATCAACTCAACGATGCCCGATTCACCGGCAAATTTGTTGCCGAAGGCCGATAGCTTCACAGCGGCTGGCTCCCTCAGGTGAAAGGTTCGATCTTACCTGACACTGGCGCCAAACGCATGGCAATGCGACGGCTCGAAACTCGTCCCGGGCGCGCGGAATCGGGCGCTGTTTGCGTAAATTGTCACTGTCCATGGCCCGGTCGCGGCCGTATACTTTTGCTTTTACTCACCCTGGTGAACGATGAGCGCAAACGACCAGCAGTTCCTGAACCCCGCCGTGATCGAGTCTATAGATTCGGCGGCATTTCGTGCAAAGGAACCGTTTCCCTGGGTTAATCCGCAGTACTTTATCCGCCCTGAACGTTATCCTGAGCTACTGGCGAGCATGCCGGATATCGCCCGGTTCCGGGCCTTTTTCGGCAAACAGCGCAAGCATGGGCAGGCCAGCCACGACCGCTATGTGCTGGACTACGAGGATGGCATGGAACTGGCCGCCCCCTGGGCCGGTCTTATCGCCGAGCTGCGCGCCGACGGCTACCGCAAGTTTGTATGCAATATGCTGGATGTCAGCCATGTGCGCTTTCGCTTTCACTGGCACTTCACACCCAACGGCGGTGAAGTCTCGCCCCACTGTGATTCCAAGGGCAAGATCGGCTCCCAGATTTTTTACCTCAATACCGAGAATGACTGGCAGTGGGACTGGGGCGGGGAGACCGTCATCCTGGATGACGGAGGGCGCATAGAGGCGGGCAATGCCCCCGGCTTTGACGACTTCGTCGCGGAATACCCCGCTGAAACACGGGACAACCGCAGCCTCATATTCGGGCGCAGGGGCAATTCCTGGCATGGGGTGCGGCGTATTAACTGCCCGGAAAACCATTTTCGCAAGGTGTTTATCGTGGTATTCGAGGAATACCGCCCACTGCGAATGGCGTCGAAGAAGCTCCGCCGCCTGCTGACCGGCGCCGAACTGGTGACGGAAAAAGAGCGCCTGATGTACTGATGCCCGGTCCTGCGTAATGTCGTCCGAAGCCAAGCCCCCGCTGTTGATTCTGGGAGCACCGCCCAGAGGTGGCAATCACCTGCTGCGCGGGCTGCTGGATCACCACCCCCAGTTATTGCTGCCGCCGGACGAGGATTATTTCGTCCGTCACCTGTCACGCCACCCGCTGCTGCGCTGGCGCGGTATGCTCAGCTCGCGCAGCGGCGCGCCGGGGTTTTTCCGCCAGTTGCAAAAGGACGGGCACCTGGAGCGCATCAACGCGGGGCACGGCACCGAGGTTTTCGGCACCGAGGATTCGCTGGACCTGGACGCCTACTATCGCTACATCAGCGAGCATCACGAGCGCGCCAGCGTGGACAGCCTGGTGCGCAACCACGTGGAAGCGCTGGCGGTGGCCCTGGGGCACGTCGAGGGGGATGGGCGCCTGCGCGTCATCTTCTGCGCCCTGCAGCCGAGCAACAGCGACCTGATCAGGGTGGGCCGCTTACTGGCGCGCAGCTACGATGTGCGCGGCATATTCCTGGTGCGCGACCCCAGGGCACACCTGAGTTCCAAGCTGGTGCGCAATCCCACCCTCAGCCTGGGACGTTTCTGCCAGCGGCAGAATCGCTACTGGCAGGAGATCGACGAATTCGCCGAGGCGTTCGGTCCGGCGCTGCGCCTGCGTTTCGAGGAACTGGTAACCGATACCGAGGCGAGCATGCGTCGGGTGTGCGAGTTCGCCGGGATCGAATTTTCGCCTGGCGTACTGGAGTACACCCAGGGCGGCGAGGCCAGCCGCAGCAATTCCTCTTTCGGCGCCAGCGCCGGTATCGACCACGCCGTGCTGATGCGCTACCGCGATACCCTGCCGCCGGAGACGGTGGCCTATCTCCAGCAGCACTGCCTGCCGCAGCTGTTCTGGCCGGGTTCGGGCGAGGACGATACCGTGCGGGAGATCACCCGGTCGGCTTAGCATTGCGGGCGGGCACGGTGGCGAGGTTGGGCTCAGCTGCCTGGTCCGGAGCAGCCTCGCCAATTGGTCCATCGCAACGTCACAGCTTGTGCGCTTTCGGCCAGCGTCGCTTCAGGCAGATCCACTGCTCGGGGTATTGCCTGATCCACTGTTCGAAGTGCCGGTTGATCTCCGCGGTCATTGCCAGTACCTGGTCTTTTTGCGGTGCGTCGGGGATGGGGCTGCGCAGCGGTTCGTACACTGTGATGCGGTAGTGCCCTGCCGGCAGGCGTTCGGCGCGCGCCACGACCAGTGCCGCGCCTGTGCGCAGGGCCAGGCCCGCGGCGCTGGTGCCGGTGAGGGCGTCCCGGCCGAAGAACGGCACCAGCTTGCCGCTGTCCAGGCGGGTATCCATCGCCATGTTAATGCTGTGCCCGGCGGTCAGCTCCTTGATCAGCGGCCGCAGGCCCGCCTCGGAGGAGATCAATTGTTCGCCGAGAAAATGGCGCAGGCCGTGCATCAGTTCGGCCACCACAGTATTGGATTCGGGTGCGTAAATGGTGTTGATGGTCAGGTTGTAATGCTTGGTGACCAGTGGTGCCACCTGCCAGGGCCCCACATGGGCAGTGACAAAAATCGCGGGCTTTCTTGCTGTCATCAATTCGTGGGCTGCCGGGTGCACCACGAACTCAATACGCTGCTCCCGCTCCTCCCAGATCTGCTCCAGCTTGATCAGCTCCGCAGCGGAATCCCCAAGGCTGCGGAAAATCTTGCGCATGGTTTGCTCTCGCCACTCCTCGCTGGCGTCGGGGAAGGCGATGGCGAGATTGATTTTGGCCTTCTTTGCCTTGTCGCTGAGGGGCCCCACCAGGCCAAACGCGAAAGCCGAGACCCCGCGGGCCCGTTCCACCGACAGCCGGCGCATCAGCCAGAAGATAAACCGGAAACCCGCCGCCTCCACCCGCTGGGCCATAGACACCAGGAACGGTGCCTTGCGAGCCAGCCGCTTGGGGATGAAATAAAATTGCGGCACCGTCTAAGCTCAGCGCAGGCCTGGCTCGGTGCCGAACACTTTATCCCACACGGGCGAACTCACCCCGTAACGGCCGCCCTCACCGGAAAAATGGTGCTTCAGGTGATAGTGCTTGAGGTACTTCGCCACCGGGTTGCGCATGGGGAAGTGGTGAGTCGAGTAGTGAATATAGTCGTATATCAGGTAGCCGATGATAAAAAAGGCGCAGAACGGCTGAATCCAGGGCTGCGGGATGAAAAGGCCAAACAGCAGGTACAGCACGAGCATGATGGGGATGGCGCCGGCGGGAGGCATCACCAGGCGGGTTTTGTCCTTGGGATCTTCGTGGTGATTGCCGTGAAACAGGAACACCAGCCATTTGCCCAGTTTGCTTTTCGCCGGGAAGTGAAACAGGAATCGGTGCAGGCAATACTCGCTCAGGGACCAGGTGAAGACGCCGGCGATGCCGATCGCCAGCACCGGCAGCACCGGTAGCTGGTACACAACCAGACTGCGCCAGATAAGCCAGCCGGCGATGGGCCCCCACATCAGCAGGGGCGTGATGGGGTGGACGTGCGACAGGCGCTCGAGCAGGTCGTTCTCGAACAGGCGAATGGACTGGTGTTGCTTTTCAGGCTGCATAGGAATCGATTTCGGCGTCATGGCCGCCAACCTCCGGTTGATTGGGTACGGTGTTCTTGGGCCACAGGCGCTTGGAGCAAAACCAGTCTGCGGGGCGCTGGCGAATCCAGTCCTCGAACAGGTTGTGTACTTGCTGGATCATGTCCGTCGCCCGGCTGGCCTCATCGGCCCCGGGGTTGCGGGGACGCACCGGGGGGTGAAATATCACGCGGTAGCGCGCGTCCGTTAAGCGTTCCACCTGAATCGGCACCAGGTCGCAGTGCCGCTTCAGTGCCAGCTTGGCCGGCAGCAGGGTAGAGGTCTTGTCGTGGCCGAAAAAGCCGATGGGAACACCATCGTCCACCCGCCGGTCCATGACCATCGCCGCTGAGCGGCCCTCCTTCAGTGCCCGCATCAGCAGCCGGGCGCTGTTGTCCCGGGGCAGCAGCTGGCAGTTCAGGGCCTGGCGGGATTCCAGCAACAGGCGGTTCAGCAGCGGATTGGTGGGCGGCGAGTACAGGCTGGCATTGGGTATGCCCAGCTTGGCCATGGCGGAGCAGGCCACTTCCCAGTTGCTGAGGTGGGCGGCCACGAATACGCAGGGTTGGCTCGGGTCGCTGTAGGTGACAATGGGTTCGCGGATCTCGATCACCAGGCGATCCTCGTCCCTGAGCAGGACATCCAGGTGGGGATACTCCGCCAGCACCCGACCCGCCTGGCCCCAGGCGCGCGCGACCAGCGTATCGAGCTGGTCGTCGTCCAGTTCGGGAAATGCCAGCGCCAGGTTGCTGCGGAAAATCGCGGTCTTGCGCTTCATCCGCGAGCCGGCCCAGGCGCCGACCCGGCCGCCGAAACGGGAGGCGGCGTCAACCGGCAGTCGTCGCGCCAGCCAGACCACCAGCCAGATAAGGGCATAATCGAGGCGCCACAGCAGTCGCTGCAGGAAGCGATGCTCCCGCGCCAGTTTGCGCAGTGAATTGCCAACAATAAACTCAGCCAAGGCCCTGATCTACCCGCTAGTAATCTCGCTCGATCCAGCCGCCAATTATACCGCAGGCCGACGGCGGGTCGGGCCGGAATTTGCTGTCATAGTTCCGCTTTGCGCAGCGCTTCCAGGCCCTGCCGCAAGGTGATTTCAGGGCGCCAGCCAGTGGCCCGGGTGATGGTCTCGTTGTCCGTCACCCAGTCGTTGTGGCGCAGTTCCCGCAGCTTGGGCGGCGTCAGCATGGGCGCCCGACCGGTCAGCCTGGCGGCGTAGAGATTCAGCCAGGCCACACAGTCCAGCGGCCGCCGGGGTACCTGCCAGAGGCGCACTTTGCGGCCCCAGGTGGCCGCCACCAGGTCCGCCAGCTCGCGCCAGTCATAGCCGTCGTGCTTGCCGTCGCACGGGGTGAGTACCTGATGGGTGGCGGCGTCAGATTGCAGGCAGGCGATGATCGCGGCGACCAGGTCAGTCACGTGGATAAGGGAGATGCGGGCGGTGGTCGCCCCGGGTACCGGGGCGATACCCCGGGCCATGGCCTGGAACACAGGCAACATTTCCCTGTCGCCGGGTCCGTACACGGCGGGGGGGCGCAGTGCCACCCAGTCCAGTTGCAGTTGCCGGGCCAGCAGCTCCTCGCCGGCCCGCTTGCTGGCGGCATACCAGGACAGGTCGGGCTCCCGGGCGGCCAGGGAAGAAAGCAGCAGTACACGAGGTGGTTCGGCCCGGGCGGTCACGGCGGCCAGCAGCGCGGCGGTGCCGGCGACATTGATGTGGCTGAATGCCTCGCTGGAAGCGCCCCTGACAGCGCCGGCCGCGTGGATTACGGCGGCGCATCCGCTCACCAGTTGCTGCAGTGCGCCGGCATCGTCCAGGTCACCCTCGATGAGCGTGACGCCGAGGTCGCTGAGGTGGCGGGCCCTGTCGGGTGATCGGGCCAGCGCTGTTACGAGATAGCCGCTTTGCAGCAGCTCGGCACACAGTACGGTGCCGATAAACCCTGTGGCGCCGGTGACGGCGACCAGGCTGCCGCGGGTAATCAGGCCGATGCGACCCTCAGCCGGAACTCTTCAGTGACCGCATTGAGATTGTCGGCTTCGTGGGAGCTGATGAAGTCCAGTCGCGCCTTGGCGCGGGACAATTTGCCCGAGGAGGTCTTGGGCAGGGAGTGGGGGGGTACCAGCTCGACATAGCAGTCAAGGCTCATTTCCAGGCGCAGAAGTGCGCTCAGGCGGCGCGCCAGGTTGTGGCGTTTCTTACTGTCGGTTTCACGGCACTGCACCAGCAGTACGCACATTTCCTCGCCGTCGTGATCGGGCACCGAGAAGGCCACCGCGTCGCCGGCGCGCACTTCCGATTCGGCCTCGGCAATATGCTCGAGGTCCTGCGGCCAGATGTTGCGGCCGTGGATAATAATGAGGTCTTTCTTGCGTCCGGTGATGGTGAGTACCCCGTCCGCCAGGTAGCCGATATCGCCGGTGTTCAGCCAGCCGTCCGCATCCAGTGCGTGGCTGGATTCTTCCGGCAGGTTGAAGTAGCCGGACATCACGCTGGGGCCGCGCAGGTAGATGACGCCGCTGTGCCAGTCGTCCAGCACCGTCTCATCGCCATCGCGAATCTGGATTTCGAATTCCGGCAGGGGCACGCCGCAATTGACGAAGTGGCGCCCGCGACCGGGGCTGTCGCTTTCTCCGAGCAGCACGGCCCGGTGATTGTCCGCCAGCTGGTCGCTGTCGATGTGGTGGGTGGTAAAACCGGTCCACAGGGGCGAGAAACTGACCCCGAGGGTGCACTCGGCCATGCCGTAGCAGGCCAGGAAAGCGCGGCGGTCGAAGCCGCAGGGCTCCAGCAGTTCGGCAAAGTACGCCAGGGTGTCGGGGCGTATCATTTCGGCGCCGATACCCGCCACCCGCCAGTTGCTCAGGTCATAGTTGGCGAGGTCGTTCGGCCGCACCCGGCGGGCGCACAGGTCGTAGCCGAAAGAGGGCGCAAAGGAGATGGTCGCGCGGGACTGGGTCATCAGTTCCAGCCACTGGCGCGGGCGCATGGCGAATTCGCGGGTGTCGAGATAGTCGATCGAGACCTGCGCCGCCATCGGCACCAGCATGAAACCCACCAGACCCATGTCGTGGTAGAAGGGCAGCCAGGACATCATGCGATCATCACCGTTCATCTTCAGGCCGTGGCCGATGATGCCGCGCAGGTTGGCCACCGCGGTTTCGTGCTTGATCACGACGCCGCGCGGAAAGCGCGTGCTGCCGGAGGTGTACTGGATATAGGAGATGTCGGACGGCTTGACCCGGGGCAGCGCCAGCTCGCCCCTGGGCAGCGCGTGGAACGCCGCCGGCATATCGACCATGCGCAGGGTCAGGCCCTGGCTGGCTTCCTGCAGAAACGACAAGTAGCCCTCGGAGGCTACCGCAATGGCGGCGTCGCTCGCCTCCAGCAGGCGCTGCAGCTGGGCCACGTAGGCCAGGTGTGCGCCCACCTTGACGGAGGCCGGCAGGGCCACGGGCAACAGGCCAGCGTACTGGCAGGCATAGAAAAAGCAGAGGAAATCAGGGTTGGTCTCGGCCACCAGGGCCACGCGGCTGCCGGGCTCCAGGCCCAGGCCCAGCAGCTTGCCGGCCAGTTCGATCGCCTGCTGGCGCAGCTCCCGGTAGGGCACTGAGCTGTAAATGCCGCCGCGGCCGGTGTAGAAATTCGCCCCGGTCTCGCCCTGGGCTGCGTAATCGAGCGCCTCGGTCAGGGTGGTAAAATCGGCCGCGCGGAAGGGTAGCGAATGATTGGTCGGCGTGGGCTTGAGTTCGGAAGATGACAAAGGAGTTTCCTCGTTTAGGGCAGCTTGTCCGACGCTGCCGGTCCAACATAGTTCACGCACTTCATCCTCCGAATGGTCGAGGAGTGAAGCTCAGATCCAAAAAACCTGCGGGTGTTGCGGGCCGGCATTGTGTTATGTACATCACCCTGCGCCCTTACTCTTGATAACCGGGACTGGTCATCAAACACGGCGTAACTGTAGCATTTTCCCGCGTTGGGCTCATGGGTAATAATACCAATGAGCCCCGCGTAATAGTGCCACCCACTGCGTTTACAGGCCGGCCGTGGGAGCCGCATTATACATGTAACCCCATGTTATTCAACAGAATTTTGCCTTGCATTTCGCGCTGGGGGAATTCGACTGTATACTCCGCGCTTTGCCTTCGCAGGGCATCAGGCGGGAGAAATTATGGCTACTACCGGGGATTCGGCCATCGAGTTGGAGGTGGTGACGGAGCGCACCCAGTGGAGCCGGTTCCTGGCCCTGCCCCACCGCCTGTATGCTGACGATCCCGCCTGGGTCCCGCCGCTGGATGTCCAGGAGCGGGCGCGCTTATCGCCCGGCAATCACTTTTTCGATCACGCCCGCTGGCGCGCCTGGCTGGCTGTCCGGGACGGCCTGCCAGTGGGGCGAATAACGGCCCAGATAGATGAAATGCACCTGCGCCAGCACGGCGACGGCGTGGGGTATTTCGGCATGCTGGAAGCTGAGGACGATCCCGCCATTTTTGCCGCCCTGCTCAATGCCGCCGCCAACTGGTTGCGCGCGGAGGGTATGCGGGCGGTGCGGGGACCATTGAATTTGCATGTCAACGAAGAGGTCGGGCTGTTGGTCGAGGGCTTCACCACGCCCCCATTCGTACTCATGGGGCATGCGCGGCCCTATTACGGCGCCGCCATTGAGGCCCAGGGCTATCGCGGCGTCAAAGACCTGCTGGCCTACCATATCCGGCCGGATTTCGAGCCCCCGCGGGTGATGACAAAGCTGGCGGAGCGGGTGTCGGACCGGGTCAGGGTGCGGGCGGTGCGGCGCAAACATCTGAAGGAAGACGCGGCCATTATGCTTGATGTCTTCAACGACGCATGGCGGAACAACTGGGGCTACGTGCCGCTGGTGCCCGCGGAGTGGGAAGACACGGTGCTCACCCTGTCCAAGCTGATGCCCGCGGACTACATCCAGATCGCCGAGTATGACGGCGAACCCGTCGCGTTTATCGTCGCATTGCCCAACCTCAATGAAGCGATCCGTGATCTCGGGGGCAAACTGCTGCCCTTCGGCTGGGCCAAACTGCTGTGGCGGCTCAAGGTGCGCCATCCGCAGACCGCCCGCATACCCCTGATGGGGGTGCGCCAGAGCTTCCAGCACTCGCGGCTGGGACCCACTCTCGCGTTCATGGTGATCGACGCGGTGCGCAAGCAAATGCACGCCCGCGGCGTGAAGAATGTCGAGATGGGCTGGATACTCGAAAACAACGATGGCATGCGCAACATCATTGAAACCATCGGCGGCCAGGCGTATAAGCGCTACCGCGTATACGAAAAAGAACTGTGATCCTATGCAACTGAATCCAGAGCAGCACCAGATGACCGCCATTGTCCTGGCCGGTGATCGAACCAAGGCCGACTCACTGATCAATCACACCAAGGTCGGCAGCAAGGCCATGATCGATATCGACGGCATGCCCATGGTGCGGCGGGTCCTGAATTCCCTGCGCTTGTCGCGGGTGGTCAACAAGATTGCCCTGTCGGGCCCCGAGGCCAGCGAGGTTGCCAAGGATGAGCAACTGGCGCAGTGGGTGGCCGCCGGGGAGGTTATCTGGAGCGAACCCGGTATCAGCCCCAGTACCAGTGCCTACCAGGCCATGCAGGTGCTGGGCCCGGAAGAAGCGGTGTTGCTGACCACGGCGGATCACCCCCTGCTGACCGCCGAAATCGTCGACGCTTTTGGTCGCCAGAGCCTGGCGGACGATGTCGATGTCGCCGTGGGGCTGGCCCCGCACGCGCTGGTGCTGGAGGCCTATCCCGGTATCAAGAAAACGGTACTGCGTTTCAGCGACGGCGATTTCTGCGGCTGTAACCTGTTTGCGTTCATCACCCCCGAGGGCCGTCGGGCAGCCCGGTTCTGGCGTCGCATCGAACAGGAGCGCAAGAAACCGCTGGTGGTGATCGGCCTGCTGGGCTGGTGGGCAGTTATCCGCTATCGGCTCGGCTTGCTGTCATTGGAAGAGGCGTTGGCGAAACTGAGCAAGCGCCTGGGCCTGCGCATGCGGGCGGTAATCCTGCCCTACGCCAATGCCGCCATCGACGTCGACTCGATCGCCGACCTCATGCTGGTCAAGGGTGCGCTGGCCAAGGCCGCGGAGGAAAACGCCTAGCTCGATCTTATCGGGGCTCGCGCCGGAGATTGATACGTTTCGATTCCCCCGCGACGAAATCGTCGCTTCCGGTCCGGTAGTTGCGCATGCCGATCGCCAGTTCCCAGCCTTCGTCGCAGCGCTCCACGCTGTAGCAGTTATAGCCTGCTGTATTGCCGCCATGCAGGCCCAGCGCCGAGGCGGAAGGCACGGCGATGACCGGCGCCATACCCTGGGCGGTGGCGAGTTCATCGTAGTGGCCGCGATGACCGTGGCCGTTGAGTACCAGCTCCGCCCCGTGACGGGTTAGAACCTGCTGCACCTGCGCGGCATCGGTCAGGCGTTTGCGCCACGTGTCCTTGCCTGGCAGCAGTGAGTGGTGCAGGTAGACGACCCGGAACAGGCCGCGGGCAGCCGTGCTGTCGAGCAGCGCCGGCAGGCGCGCCAGTTGTTCCGGGCCCACGGTGCCGGTGGCCATGAACGGTGGTTTGGGACAGGCCGTCGACAGGCCGATGAACGCGATATCGCCCCTGACCCGCAGGCTGGGGTACAGCGTCGTGAGGCTGTCCGGGGTGGCGGTGGGGCCATCCGAGGCCATGTAGTCGCGCCACAGTGCGAAGGTATCCTGCCAGGGGGTCGGCACGGAGGCGTCGTGATTGCCCGGAATGACTGCCACCTCGGTGGGGGTGCCCAGTTCCTGCAGCCAGGCCAGGGCCTGGCGAAACTCCAGTGGCAGGCCGACATGGGTGAGGTCGCCGGTGACCAGCAGCTGGTCCAGTTCGAACCGGTCCAGGTCGCGCCGCAGCGCGGCCAGTACTTCCGGTCGGTGCTCGAAGCGACGCCGGCGGCTCCATGACAGGTAGCCCAGCGCGCGCTTGCTCAGCAGATCGCGGGCGCGCACGCCTTCCAGGGAACTCAGGTGGGGGTCGGAAATCTGGGCGAAATGCTGCATTGACTTCTCCGCAAGCCGCTCAGACCCGCTTGATGATCGCCCCCAGGCCTGCCAGCTTCAGGTCTATATTGGCATAGCCGCGGTCGAGGTGATAGACGCGGTCGATGATGGTGTCGCCCTCGGCGGCGAGGGCTGCAATAATCAGGGAGGCCGAAGCCCGCAGGTCGGTCGCCATCACTGGCGCGCCCTGTAGCCGTTCGCGCCCGCGCACAATCGCTGTATGGCCCTGCAGTTCGATGTCGGCGCCCATCCGCTGTAACTCAGCCACGTGCATGAAGCGATTTTCGAAAATATTTTCCACCACCGTGGCGCTGCCTTCGGCCAGCGCGTTCAGGGCCATGAACTGGGCCTGCATATCGGTCGGAAACGCGGGGTAGGGGGCGGTATTGATATGCACGGCCTGGCAGCGCTTGCCACCGGTATCGAGGTGAATCCAGTCGGGTCCCAACACGATATTGGCGCCGGCCTGCTCCAGCTTGCCCAGCACGTGGTGGAGGAAGTCCGGGTTGGTGTCCAGTACCCGGATGCTGCCGCGGGTCGCCGCGGCGGCCGTCAGGAAGGTCCCGGTTTCTATCCGGTCTGGCGGTACCCGGTGACTGGCGCCGCTCAGGCGCTCGACGCCTGCTATGGTGAGCGTGCTGGAACCCATACCGTCGATCCTGGCCCCCATGGCGATCAGCAGCCGGGCGAGATCGCCCACCTCCGGCTCCATGGCGCAGTTCTCCAGCACCGTGGTGCCATCGGCCAGGCTCGCAGCCATCAGCAGGTTTTCGGTGGCGGTGACCGAGGGTATGTCGAAGGTGAAATGGGCGCCGCGCAGGCGTTTTGCCTTGGCCTTTATATAGCCGGCCTCGATCGTAATCTCGGCGCCCAGCGCCTGCAGGCCGGTGATGTGCTCGTTTACCGGGCGTGAACCGATGGCGCAGCCGCCGGGAAGCGATACATCGGCCTCGCCAAAGCGCGCCAATAACGGCCCCAGCAACAGGATGGCGCCGCGCATGGTTTTGACCAGTTCGTAGGGTGCGTAGACCGAGTGCACCTTGCTGGTATCTATGGCGAGGTCGGTGCCGGAGCGCTCGACCTGGCAGCCCAGCAGGGTCAGCAACTTGAGGGCGGTGTCGATATCGCGCACGCCGGGAATATTACTGACCTGCAGGGGCTCCGCGCTCAGCAGCGACGCCGCGATGATAGGCAGCGCTGCATTCTTGGCGCCGGCTACACGAACTTCACCGCGCAAGGGGCCGTTGCCGGTGATAACGATTTTTTCCATCTGGATAAAGCCTTAAGCCGCCTGGGCCGGTTCGAACAGGCCCGCCGCCTTGAGGTCGGCATAGGCGCTGATAATGGTGTCGATCTGCTCGTTGCTGTGCGCTGCGCTGACACTGTTGCGCAGCAGGAAGTTGCTGGAGGGCGAGGCCGGTGGAATCACCAGGTTGACATAGACACCCGCTTCCATCAGCGCTTTCCAGCAGTCGATGGTGCGCGAGCGATCCACCATTTCGACCGCGACCACCGGACTGGCGGTGGGGCCCACCGGCAGGCCCAGGGCCTTGAGGCCATCGTAGAGCCTGCTGGCGTTATCCCACACACGCCGTCGCCGCTCGGGTTCGCTGACGATGATGCGCAGCGCCTCGCGGGTGGAGGCAATAATCGATGGCGACGACGACGCCGTGAAAATATAGGCCTTGATGCAGAAGCGAATCGCCTCAAGCTCGGGGTGCTGGCTGACGCAATAGCCGCCGATGGAGCCGAGGCTCTTGCTGAAAGTGCCGACGGTGAAGTCCACGTCGGCTTCCACGCCCGCCGCCTGTGCGGCGCCGCGGCCGGTGTCGCCCAACACGCCCATGGAGTGGGCCTCATCTACCAGAAGGTACCCACCGTACTCACGCTTGACCGCGGCGATCTCTTTTAGCGGTGCGACATCCCCGAGCATGGAGTAGATGCCCTCGGCGATGATCAGGGCCTGGCCGGCGCGGTCACCCAGCCGGCGCATGCGCTTGGCCAGGTCGTCCGGGTCGTTGTGCTTGTAGCGAATGATGTCGGCGTCGCTGAGTTTTACGCCGGCGTAAATGCTGGCGTGGCTGTCGGCGTCCAGCAGGATGACATCGCCCGGGCCCGCCAGGGTGGAGCACATACCCATGGTGGCGGCGTAACCGGTGGAAAAAACGATGGCGTGGCCAACCGCGTAAAACTGGGCGATTTCCTGCTCGAGCGCCTCGTGTTCCGCGAACGAGCCGTTGGCCAGGCGCGACCCGGTAGTGCCGGTACCCCACCGGGCGGCGGCGGCCTGGGCTGCGGCGATGCAGCGCGGATCAAAGGACAGGCCCATGTAATTATTGGTACCGGCCAGGATGACCCTGCGCCCCTCGACCACCCCTTCGGTGGACGACAGGATCTGCTCGGTAACGGCGCCGAACGGCACCACCTCGCGCTCGGCGAGTTCGGCCTGGAAATCGGCCATCGTCTGGAATTTGTCAAACAGCATGGGGTGGCCCTGTTGTGCTGGTGAATGAACGGCTGCTGAGCCTATTCTACAACTGCAGCGTCCTCAGTGCCGGATTACACCGTAAAGTTGGTATTTTTCCGCACCGGATCGCCGCCTCAGGGGTTGAGTTCCCGAACCTTTTTCGCCAGCTCGCCGATGGTATTTACATCGGGCAGGATGTTGAGCGGAATCGTGATGTCGAAGTGATCCTCGATTTTCTCGATGAACTCCATGACCTCCAATGAACTCAGGCCGATATCGGCCACGAGGTGGGTCGATTCCGTCAGTTCAATGTTTTTTTTGTTTTGTGATGCCAGAGCGCTGTACAGGAATCCCAGGTATTCTTGATAGTCGGTCATTTCGTCCCTGCCCTTGCGCCAACCCTTGCGCCGCCGGAGGTAAGTCGCTAGATTTCGAAGGCTGGAACTATACCCATGGAATATTGGTAATGCCAGTCATTTGGTTGATCGACGCCTACCGGGCGGGGGAGCAGGGACAGGTCCGGGCGTTGGTGGAGGCGCTTGGCTGGCCCTGCGAAATAAAACGCCTGGCTTACCGCAAACAGATTGTTCTGCCACACGTGCTGGGGCTCGCCAGCCTCAGCGGTATAACGACTGAATCGCGCGCGATGCTGGAGCCACCGTGGCCCGACCTGGTGATTTCCAGCGGTGTTCGCAATGAACCGGTCTGTCGCTGGATTCGCGCGCACTCCGGCGGGCGCACCCGGTATGTGCATGTGGGGCGTCCCTGGGGGCCACTGGTGTCCTTCGACCTGGTGATTACCACACCCCAGTACCGGGTGGCCCCGCACGCAAATGTCCTGAACAACACCCTCACCCTGCACAGCGTCACGCCCGAGCAACTTGGCGCCGCCCGCGAGCAGTGGGCCGATACCTTTGCCCACCTGCCGCGGCCGCGCATCGCCGTCGTCGCCGGCGGCGACAGCGGTCCCTTTAGCCTGGGCCCGCTGGCGGCCTCCCGCCTGGCGCGGCAGGCATCCATGCTTGCGCGCCAGAATGGCGGGTCACTGCTGGTCTCCACCAGTTCGCGCACCAGCGAAGAAGCGATGGCTGCACTGCAGGCCGGTATCGATGTCCCCAATTATTTTTATCGCTGGCAAGCGGCTGACCCGGCCAATCCCTACCTCGGTATACTGGCCGTGGCCGACAGGCTCGTCGTCACGGGCGATAGCATCGCGATGTTATCGGAAGCCTGTGCTACCGGGCGACCGGTGCAGATGTTTGACCTGGGGGGCATGCGCGGAGAGCATGATGTCGCGACTGATCCCCGCCTGGGTGCGACGCTGTATGCCCTCCTGATGCGCTGGTTCTGGCGCCGCCTGAGTCGCGATATCACCCTGGTGCACCGGCAGTTGCGGGCCACCGGTCGCGCCTTCTGGCTGGATGAGGAATCCGGTGCAGCGGTGCTGCCGGGAGAGTCTGATATGCAGCGCGCTGTCGCGGCGGTAAAAAGGCTACTTGGCGAGGCCTGACCTGTCGGCGGCATCGAGCAGGCGGGCGTTACCGGCGCCCATCTGGTAGACGTAATCCGCCGCCCGGACCAGCGCGCGGTTGTGCGAGATGGCGAGAATGGTGAGCCGGCCCTTGAGGTCTTCCATGCTTTGCCGCACCACTTCCTCACTCTCCGGATCGAGCGCACTGGTTGCCTCGTCGAGAATCAGCAGCCGCGGCTTGTTGATCAACGCCCGGGCGATCACGATGCGCTGGCGCTGGCCGCCGGACAACTTGCCACCGCGTTCACCGACCACGGTCTGCACGCCCTGGGGCAGTTGGTTGACGAAATTCCAGGCACCGGCCGCGCGCAGCGCCTGCTCGGCATCGGCGAGTTCCAGCCCGGGGTCGCCCAGGGTGACGTTGTGCAGAACGCTGTCGTGCAGTAGCGTGGTGTCCTGGGGTACATAACCGATCATGCTGCGCCATCGCTTGATATCGATTTCCTGCAGCGGCACGCCATCGAGCAGCACTTCGCCCTGCTGGGGCTGGAGCAGGGCAATGGCAAGGTCGATGATGGTCGTCTTGCCGGAACCGGACGGGCCCACCAGGGTGGTCAGCGCTCCCGCCTTGATATCCAGGCACAGCCCGTTGAAAACAGGGTGTTGCCGATCGTAGGAGAACACCACGTTGCGAAACTGCAGCCCCTGCTCGAAGTGGGGTGTGGCACCGCCCTCCAGCGGTTCCTCGGCGTCATCCGCGGCCTTGATCGATGCCATCAGGGCCCAGTAGGCGCTCTCACCCTGGGCCAGTTTCTGGTGTTGCTTCTGGACCTTGCCGAAAAAGGAAAACGCCCGCCCCAGGGCGATGACCAGCACCATCACCATGGCCAGGTCGATGGCAAACTTCTCTATAGCCACCCAGACCCCGAGACAGATAAAGCCGGTGAACATCAGCTCCTGGGCGGAGTCGAGCACCGCGCCGTAGAGCACCTGCCGGCGCAGCGCCCGGTTCAGTTGATTGGTGTCGTGGGCCAGTACCTTGTCCGCCAGATGCTCTCGCGACATCGCCTTGAGCGGCTTCACCGACTGCAGGGTATCCGTTAGGTTTGCCATCAGGGAGGCCATCAGGCGGGTCTGGCGCTTGCCCGCCTTGCGCGTGAGCTTCACCAGGAAGTGCGAGAGGCCGATGACCACCACTCCCGCCACGATTGCCGCCAGCGAGGCGCGCCAGGAGATGGCGAAGGCCACGGCCCCATAGACCAGTGCCTGGATCAGGAAGGTGATGGCGGTGGCGCCGTTGACGAATGCCGTCGATGAGCGCTGGGCCTCGGTGGCCAGGGCGTTGGTCAATTTGCCCACGGGCTGGTGCAGGAAATACTCCCACTTGCTGCGCAGTACGGAGCGCAGCATCTGCAGGCGCAGGTCGGTACCCACCTGCGCAGCCGTGTAACCCACCTGGCGCTGGGCTACCAGCAGGAACACGCTCTTCAGTGCCACGCCGAACAGCATGATACCGAGCATGTTGCCCAGGGTGGGAGCAATGCCGACAATGGCCAGCGCGTCCAGCACCGCCTGTTCAAAACCGTTGTCACTGACGGGGGCAACCCCCGCGATCATCGACGCGGCCTCGGAGCCCAGGGCGATATTGAGCATGGGCAGCAGGGCTGACAGGCCAACGCCCTCAGCGATACCGGACAGCAGCAGGGCCAGCAGCATCAGCACCGTCTGCGAGGGGTAGGCGCGAAAAAAATTCAGCATCAGGCCCATGGCGAGCGGGCTCCTGCGGGGGTGGTCTCGGGGGACAGTACTCGTTCGGGGCTGTCGTGATTCATGTCCGGGTTACCAACGCATGCGCCGCAGCAGAACCGCTGCACAGAGCAGGATCACCAGGGTTGGCGCCAGCGCCACCAGCGGGATGTTCAGCCCCAGCAACTGCCCCAGCGCAAAAACAATCTGGGTGCCCAGGTAGAACAGTATCCCCACCAGCGCGCCCATCGCGATGTCCACGCCGAAACTGCGATCGCGCCGAGCTCCCAGGTTGGCGCTGATCGGTGTGGCCAGCAGCACCATAGCGCCCACTGTGAGCGGCATGAGTAATTTCTGCCAGAAGGTATTGAGGTATTTTTCATTCGGCTGGCCGTTATCGGCGCGGTACTGGCTGTAGTTGTGCAGCACCGAGAGGCGCATGCTGTCGCTGTCCAGGGTCAGGGTGGGCAGCTCGTCGGGGGACCAGAGATTGCCGATCGTCAGCTCCGGGTAGCTGCGGGTGACCAGCTGCCCTTCCACCAGCCGCTTCTCCCGCACGTTCTGGAACAACCAGGTCCTGTCCTTGCTGACGCGTGCGGTTTCGGCCCGCAGTGCGCGGGTAAGCTGCCCCGATTCGTCAAACTCAAACAGGTCAATATCGCCGGGAATACCGCCCTGGTGCATCTTGTCGAGGTGGATATAACGGTTACCACTCTTCGACCAGACGCCGCCATCGGGAATCCTCACCTGGTTGCGATACCGCAGGGCGTGGCGCTCGGCCTCGGCGGATTGCTGCATGGGCGGGGTCACGTATTCCATACTCAGCCACAGCAGCGCCATAAAGATCAATGTCGGCAGGGCTATGGCAAGCAGCAACCTGGCGCGGGAAAAACCAGTGCAACTGATGATCGTCAGCTCGTTGAACCGGTCCAGGCTGGCGAGCGCCACGATACTGCCCAGCAGGGCGATGACCGGCGCCAGGCTCACCAGCTGCTGGGGCAGGCTGAACAGCGTATAGCGGCCCACCGCGAGCGCGTTGTAGTCGAAGCGTGTGTGGTCCAGCTCCTGGACGAAGCCGATCAGGCCGAACACCGAGCCCAGTACCAGCAGCACCAGCAGCCAGCCCTTGACCAGGTTGTTGGCGATATAGCGTTCCAGGATCATCGGCGGGTCATCCATGGTTGCCTGACCAGCACCACCAGCAGGACAGCCTCCAGCGCGTAGGCTCCCCACAAGCCCGGGAGTTCGCCGATGCGACCCTGTTCGATGCCCGTGCGGACCACGCTGGTCATGCTGAACAGGCCGATATAAATGCCCACCGCTATCAGCACATTGCGCGTGCGGGATTCCCGCGGCGCCGACCGCGCCAGCGGCACCGCCATCAGCGCCAGCAGCAGGGTGGCCAGGGGTGTGGTGAGGCGCCACTGGAACTCGGCGATGTCCCGAGGCTGGTCTGACCGGGCGAGGTTGAACGTGGTCTCTGCCTTGCGGCGGTACTGCGCCTGCGCTTCCTGGTTGTCCAGCCGCACGATGAGGTTGTCGAATTGCAGCGTGACGTCCTGCGTATTGCGCAGGTCCAGCAGGTAGTTGTAGCCCTTGAAGAATTCGGCCTGCATGGCGTGGCCCGGGTTGAGGATGGGCAGCTCCGCCGCCTCGGCGATAATGATCTCGGAGCGCCGGGCTTTTTCATAGTTCTTTTGCAGGAACACACCCTTGTGCCGGCCCCGTTCCAGATCGAGGTCGTCGGCGATAAAAATGTAGTCGCTGCCGCTCATATTGACGAATTCCCCTGTCGCCATTTTCTTCAGGTCGAACTTGGCTGCGGCCCTGGACTCCAGTTCGTAGCTGGTGCGAAATGCCCAGGGACGGCCGAGGATCGAAATAACACCGGTCAGCAGCGCGATAACCAGCGCCAGCTTGAGCACCGACTCGACTATCCTGCCCCTGCTCACACCGGCCGCGTAAAGCGCGCTCATTTCCGAGTCGCGATAGAGCCGGCCGATGGCTGCGAGCACCGAAAAGAAAAAGGCGGAGGGCATCAGGATTTCAAGCGTGACCAGCGTATTGAGGCCCACCAGTTTGAAGGCCGTCTGCATCTCGAGCTGTCCCGCGGCGGCCGCGGACAACTGTTTCGCGGCGGAGAAGCCGATAAAAACCAGGACCAGCAGGCCGAGCCCCAGCACAAACGGGCGAAGGATTTCGAGGCTGATGTGGCGGTCGATGATCAACGGGTGGTGATCCTGTCTCAGGTGGCGGCCATTGTACCCCAAGCCGTGGCCGTCTGGTCATTTTCTCCGGCTTGCCCCATAATTGCACGCTTTGTGAAAGAACACCCCGAACCCGCCGCGAGAACCCCGCATGTTCAACCTCAGTGATGGCGTCAAGAAGGCGTTAATTCTCATTCCGACCGAGCCTTTGCCCGCCAAAACCAGGGTGGCACTGCGCCGCAAATACCTGGCTGAACTGGAACTGGCCAAGGCGCACGCCGCCAACTTTCTTATCATCGGCCACCCCAAGAGCGGCAATACCTGGCTCAAGGTCATGATTTCGCGGCTCTACCAGTTACGTTACAACCTGCCCGAATCGAAGCTTATCAACACCGATGAGTTCGCCCGCAAAATCCCGGAGATACCACGGCTCGCGGCCACCAATGGCTACTACAGTTACGAGGGCGAGGTGGGGAAGCTGCTGGCTGTCGGGGCGCCGGACAACCCTTTGCGGCATAAGCCGGTACTGTTCCTGGCCCGCAACCCGATCGATATCGCGGTGTCCTGGTACCACCAGTTCACCAAGCGCCAGTCGCGCGCCAAGCAGGAGCTTATCAACCATTTTGTCGACCACCCCATCGACCGGCGCACTATCGATATGTGGAGTTTCGTGCGCCACTCCGACATCGGCCTGCCCTGCCTGATCGAGTACCAGAATACCTGGGCGCGCAACGTCGAGGCGCTCGACAAGGGCCTGCTGGTCAAGTACGAGGAGTTGCGCGCCGAGCCGGTGCCGACCCTGCAGAAAATCATCCGGCTGATGGGGGAGGAGTTCAGCGAGGAGGAGATTCGGGCGGCGGTGGAATGGGGCTCTTTCGATAACCTGCAGAAGCTGGAAACCAGCGGCACGTTCAGCCAGGGTGGCATGAAACTCGTGGACGCCAATGACCCCAGCACGTTCAAGGTGCGGCGCGGCAAGGTGGGCGGCTACCGCGACGACTTTCCGCCGGAGCAGGTGGCGGAGCTGGAAGCGCTGGTGCGGGATAATATCCTGCCGCAGCTGGGCTATTGCCGGGACGGCGCGGAGTCCTGACTTGAGCGTCCCCCGGACCTGGGTCCTGCTCAGCGACAAGCAGGGCGACAACGGGCAGGTAGAGACCATTGTCGCCGCGCTGCCCTGGCCGGTGGAGCATAAGTACGTGCACATGCTGCCCCAGTGGGTACTGGGCAAGCCGCGCTACCGCCCCTCCCTGGCGCATATCGACCCGGAAAAATCGGACCCCATCACGGGCCCCTGGCCCGACCTGATCCTGACGGTGGGGCGGCGCCCCTCGATGGTCGCCCTGTGGATTCGCCGGCAGTCCGGCAACCGCACAAAGATTGTGCTGGTGGGCAAGCCCTCGGGCCATATGCTGGACTTCTCGCTGGTGATAGCCAGCGCCGAAAACCAGATGCCGCCTATGGACAATTTCCTGCCGACCACCCTGCCGCTGATGCGCATCGGCGAGGCGGATGTCGCAGCCCAGGCGCGAGAGTGGCAGCAGCGATTCGCGGCGCTGGACAAGCCGCTGATAGCGATGCTCATAGGGGGCGAAACCAACCCTTTCATCATGAACCGCAAGGTGGCCGAGGACCTGTTGGTTACCGCGCACTGGGTCGTGGATGAACTGGGCGGCACACCCTATGTGACGACCAGCCGCCGCACCACGCCGGAGGTGACAGAGGTCTTGCGGGCTGGCCTGCCACCCCAGGCGGTGTTTTTCCAGTGGCAGGCCGGCGCCGCCGACAACCCCTACCGGGCGCTACTGGGCAGTGCCGACGGCTTCATTGTCACCGGCGACAGCATTTCCATGATGGTGGAGGTGATCTACCTGCGAAAACCGCTGGCCATATTTCCCCTGCCGGTGGGTGCGCTGGGGACAGTCGACCAGTTACGCCGCTCACTGGCGCACTGGCTGTTCAACCCGCGCAAGGTGTCGGTTGGCGATCGGCTGCGCCACCGCCTCGCGCGGGGTGTTTACTACATCGATTATTTCAAGATACTGTGCGCTACCCGCGACTTCAGGGCTTTTCACCGGATGCTGGTGCAGCAGGGGCTGGCGGTCTGGTCCGGCCAACCCTTCCGCAAGGCCGGTGCGGCCGAACTGCCGGACGATGTGGGCGGGGTGGTCAGGCGTATCGAGGCGCTGTTCCCGGGTTGACTCCGGCGGCGCTTCAGCGCAGCCGCAGGACGTTTTTCATAAAGTGGGTGCCAAAACGGCTGATGCGCTGGGCGGCCACCGCCAGCGGGCTCTCGTCCAGGTAATTGAGCTGTACCATGCGGCGCTCGCCGACAAAGCGGGTATGACCGTGCCAGGAGTGGTCGGTGCGTCGAAACGCCAGCAGGGTTCCCCCCAGCGGCGGAACCTGGGCGGCGTAATCCTCGATATCCCCCCTCGAGCGCAGCATACGCAACTGGCCGTCCGGGTGATCCCATTTTTCATTGAAATACACCAGCACGGTGATGACCTTGCTCTTGTGATCGGTGTGGATATTGCCGTCGGTCCGCTCACAGAATTTGCGCACGGAAACCGTGGTGGGCAGGGCGGCCAGGTCCATATCAAAGCGCGCGCCGAGCGTCGTTGCGAAGGCGGGCGCCCGCAACTCCTCCATCAGCGCCCCGAACGCCGGCCCGTACTGCAGGTTTTCCAGCTCGTGGTTGGCGGCGGTTTCAATCGCCGGGTAGTCGGCGTTGACCCGCGCCAGCACCTCGGCGCTCAGAAACCCGGGCACAACCATATAATCGAAGGGATCGGTATGCAGTTCGGCCTCTTGGACCGCTTTGAGATTGATCAGCGACATCGGGGCATTCTAGTAGGCGCCCGGAACACCGGCAAGGCGCGCGGCGAATCTATCGTGTTAATAGTGCGTCAAATCGATGTTAATAGTGCGGGAAATCGGCACCGGACGGCGGATGCGGCAACAGGTCTTTTGCTGTAACATTCCCGGCCTTTGTACGCTCGACATCGAATTCTACACCACACCATGCCAGTGAGGACCTCCCGCATATGGCCGACACCGCAGGGGCTGTAGTACGCCATCTCATCATGCTGCTCTGCTTCTGGCTGCCGGCCTCGCGCCGCAAGAAGATCGAGCGCTGGCTGCGCGGTCGCGAGGAATTCAAGAAACTGGAGCGCAGCGATTGGGTGCTGATGAGTTGGGGCAAGTCGGGCCGGACCTGGCTGCGGGTGATGCTGTCTCGCGCCTACCAGCTCAAGGGCGGCCTGGACGCCCACGAACTGCTCGACTTCGATAACCTCAAGAAACTCGACCCGCAATTGCCCGCGGTATTTTTCACCCATAACAACTACCTGCGTGACTACACCGGCAATTGGGAGTCCAAAGCCCACTTCACGGGAAAGCGCATTGTGCTGCTGGTGCGCGATCCGCGGGACGTGGCGGTGTCGCAATTCTTCCAGTGGCAGTTTCGCATGCGCCCCAACAAAAAGTTTATCAATGACTACCCACCACACGGCGCCGACATCGGCGTGTGGGACTTTGTGCTGGACGCCGATGCGGGTGTGCCGCGCATTGTCGATTATTTCAACGGCTGGGCCCGTGCTGTAGCCGAATTGAAGGACATACTTATTGTGCGTTACGAGGATATGCGCGCAGACCCCGCCGCGGTGCTGGCCAGCATCCTCGAATTTACCGGGACATCGGTGAGCGCGGAGCAGGTGCGTGAGGCGGTGGAGTTCGCCGCCTACGACAACATGAAAAAAATGGAACAGGAAAAGTTTTTCAAGGGCAGCGGCGCCAGGGTCAAGCCGGGCGACAAGGACAATCCCCAGTCGTTCAAGGTGCGCAAGGCCAAGGTGGGCGGTTACCGCGATTACTTCACCGACGAGCAGTGTGAGCAGCTCGATAAGATGGTGGCTCAACTCGACCCGGTATTCGGCTACACAGGTGAGCAGGTATGAATCTCGCGTTCCAGAACCTGCGCCAGGGGCTGCAGACCGCCCGCAAGAAACTTTCCCGCAAGTGGCTGCACTGGCGTATGCGAGGCCAGCCCGAAGCCGACATTCTCAAGGCGGAGCGCAAGCTGCGCGGTGTCGAGCAATTCGACAAACTGCAGCGTGCCGACGTCGTGGTGGTGTCTTTCGGCAAAAGCGGCCGCACCTGGCTGCGGGTGATGATTTCCCACCTGTTCCGCGTGATGTACAAGCTGCCGGAAAATGCGATCCTGGGGTTTGATAATTTCCATAACCTCAACCCGGCGGTGCCAAAAATCTTTTTCACCCACGACAACTACATCAAGGATTTCACCGGCGATTTCGCCAGCAAGCAGCCGTTCTACAATAAGCGTGTTGTCCTTTTGGCCCGGGACCCGCGGGATGTGGCGGTATCGCAGTTTTTCCAGTGGAAGTTCCGCATCAAGCCCTCGAAAGTCACCATCAACAACTACCCGCCCCAGGGCAGTGATATCAGCCTGTTCGATTTCGTGATGGGCGACAACGGCGGTGGCATGAAGGCGGTGACGGATTACCTGAACCTGTGGGCCAGGGAGGCGGGCGCGGTCGAGGCTTTTCACCTGCTGCGCTATGAAGACCTGCGCAAGGACACACGGCAGGAGCTGCGCCGCCTGCTGGACTTCATGCAGGTAGCTGCTACGGACGCTGATGTCGAGGCGGCGGTTGAGTATTCTTCGTATGAAAATATGAAGAAGATGGAGAGCAAGGAGCAGTTCCGTTTTGCCGGCGGCCGCATGATGCCGCGGGACAAGGACAACCCGGACAGCTACAAGGTGCGCCGCGCGAAGGTCGGCGGTTACCGTGACTACTTCAGCGACGAGGAAGTCCTGGCGATTGATTCTCGGCTGGCTGCTGAGCTTGACCCTTTGTTCCGGTATAGCTGAATTCCGGTTCCGGTTCCGGTTCCGGTTCCGGTTCCGGTTCCGGTTCCGGTTCCGGTTCCGGTTCCGCTCTTGGTTTCGTTTCAGTTCCGGCTTGCCAGGGCGGTCTCCCCAGCTGTGCCCGACCTGGCAATCCCAATCCCAAGCCCAAAATATCAAGCCGCCCTAACCAACTCCAACGCGTCAGCCCGCAAATGCCCCTGCCTGATCTCTTCCTGCAACTGCGCCTCACTGACAACCCCGTCTTCCAGGCATCCCCGCACCAACTCGAAAAAGAACCGCTCCTGCTTCGGATCCGGATGGGCATCGTAGGTGCCGGCAAACCGGTACTCCCCGAACAGGGCGCGGCGAGCGCGGCGCAGCCAATGGCGGGGCGGGAACAGCTGGAAGGTGTCGGCGGGGCGATAGTCGACCTTGAGGCCGGTCTTCCAGGGTTGCGTTTTGCGTTTGGTATTGTGCAGCAGCCTGGTCTGTTCAGTCAGGTTGTCAAAGTCGTTCCACTCATTCTCCAGCAGGCCGATGGTGGCAGGGTCCTCCAGCTTCAGCGATACCCAATCCATGTAGTCCCGCGTCGAGGGCTTGAACATCTCGGCAAAGTTCTCCTCGAAGCGCCAGTGGGCAAGTTGCGCGCAGTCCAGCAGCATCACGCTGCTGGCGAATGCGCCCTTGCGGCCCTTGCGGCCGGATTTCGGCCGGCACATGATGGCCTTGCCACCCATATCGCGGTTCAGCAGTTCCCACACATCCCCCTGGGCGAACACATCCGGGTCGATGACCACCGCGCGCCCCTGGTAGTTCATCAATTGGGGCGGTGCGAAACGCAGCGGGGTGAAAGACTGCAGATCATTGTTGAGCCAGGGTCGCATCTCACCATCGCGGAGGTAGAGCTGGCCCTCCTTCTGTGCCATGCAGGGGAAATCCTTCACCTCAATGAATTTGACGTCGAACTGGTCCGCGTGGGCGGAATTTTTCTGCAGGGAGTAGCGACTCACCACCGCGCCGAGCTTCTGCTTGTGGTTGGTGTGTATGAAAACGGTTGGTTTCAAACTCTGTCTTCCCTTGGCGGACTAGTGTGGTAGTTTACCGCTGGCGCGGTATCCGATAAACGGCAGGGTTTGGCAATATTTTGGAGAGAAATCAAGAGCTGGCGATTTGGTGTTTGCTGGGCAGGAAAGCCGGCGACAACACCCAGGTGCGCGCGCTCGCCGACGAGCTGGGCTGTGGCTATGAAGAAAAACATATTCTGGCCCGCCCCTGGGAGCTGCTGGTGCACCTCGGTTCGGGTGTGACCCTGGCCGGCATCGACAAGTCTGCATCCACACCATTACTGCCGCCCTGGCCCGACCTGGTTATCAGTGCCGGCCGCCGCAATGAGCCGGTGGCGCGCTGGATAAAACAGCAGTCTGGCGGCAGAACTGCCCTGGTGCACATGGGGCGCCCCTGGGCTGGCCTGGATGAGTGGGACCTGGTGGTGACGACGCCCCAGTATTTCCTGCCGCGGCGCGACAATATCCTGCACAACAGCCTGCCCCTGCACCGTCTTTCCCGCGAGCAGCTGCAAGCTGCTGCCGACGCCCTGTCCCCCGAGCTTGCCGACCTGCCCCGCCCCTGGGTCGCGGTGCTTGTGGGGGGCGACAGCGGCCGCTTTGTGCTGACCGGTGCCAAGGGTGAACGCCTGGGGATGCTGGCGAATCAACTGGCCGCCGCCTGCGGCGGTTCGCTGCTGGTTACCGACAGCCCGCGCACGCCGGCTGCGGCGGCGAACGCCCTTCAGGGCGCGCTGACGGTACCCCACTACTGCTATCGCTGGGGCAGCGGCGGTGCCAATCCCTATCGCGGAATCCTGGCACTGGCAGATGCGTTCGTGGTGACAGGGGAGTCCATGTCGATGCTCGGCGAAGCCTTCGCGATGGGTCGCCCGCTGTTGATCTTCGACGTTGGCGACGGCCCGCAACCCTGGTGGCGGCTGGCACACAACTTCCGTTACAAGCCCCTCAGCCATCGGCTTGCCATGTGGCTGGGCCCGGAGCGTATGCGGCGGGATATCGGCAATATCCAGGCCGAACTGGTGGCCAGCGGCCGCGCCCGCTGGCTGGAGCCGGGCGCGGCCGGAGCAGCTGCGCAGGCGTTGACGGCGGCACCAACTGCGCCGGAGCAGCCGCCCGGTTCGCTGGCGGCGCGGGAATTAACGGCGACGGCCGCCGCCGTCAGGCGGCTTGTGACAGTGCGCTGAGAGGGTGCAGCGGCGCCGGCGGCAGGTCCGGGGTCCTGGCGAGCACCTCGAGCGCGTCGTGGCGCACATGGTTCTGAGCCATCTCGTTGCGCAGGAAATCCTCGGTAATCCGGCCGTTGGCCAGGCACTCCTTGAGCAGGCCGAAGAAAAAATCTTCCTGGTTCTGGTCGGGGTGCTGCTTGTAGTTGCCCAGGAACGCGTATTCGCCGAACAGTTTGCGGCGGGCGCGCATGACCCAGGCCACGGGCGGAAACAGGCGGAATCGCTCGGCCGGCCGCCAGTCGGTGGGCAGACCGGTCTTCCAGGGCTGGGTCTTGCGGCGGGTGGTGTGCAGCATCTTTGTCGCCGCGGTGAACTTGTCGAAGTCGTTCCACTCAGGCTCAAAGAAGTCGATAGTGCTGCGGTCTTCCTCGCGCAGGCAGATCCAGGGCTGGTAGTCCTGGGTAAAGTTGAACATGGCCTCAAACGAGCGCTCGGCGTCCCAGTGTTTCAGCTTCTCGCAGTCCAGCAGCATGACGCTGCTGGCCATGCAGCGGTCGACCAGGCCCTTGGGGCCGGAGCGCATGCGGCACATGATGGCCTTGCCCTGCATATCGCGGCTGAGCAGTTCCCAGATGTCCGTCGCGGCGAAAATATCCGGGTCGATGACCACCGCTCGCCCCTCGTAGCCCATCAGTTTCGGCGGCATGAACCGGGTGGGGGTGAAAGACTGGAGGTCGTCATTGAGCCAGGTGCGCTTGACACCATCGCGCAGGTACTCCTGGCCCTCGTGCGCCGCGAACATGGGGTAATCCCGGCTGTCGACGATCTGCACATCGAACTTGTCGTTGTTGCTTGAATAGCGGCGCAGTGCATGCTCGGCGACGATGGCGCCGGTAATCTGCTTGTGATTGGTCTGGATAAATACGCAGGCTTTCATAGGGTTGCGGGGTCCGTTTTACACGGGGCAACTATAAAGGATGGGGCCTGTTTATGCCATTTTGCGGGGGGTACTTTCAGCGTGAATAGTACTTGATGCTGCGCCCTGTCAGGGTGGTATAGAGCACGCCAGCGGCCTTGGCCATGCGGTACAGGCTGTGCATGAATGTCGCCCTGGAAAATATAGAAAAAGGTAATACAATCAATGAGATAAGAATTTTCGCCAGGGCGGTGAAAAGCAGTTTCAGCTTGCGGTTACCATCGCCGTGGTAGCGTGCCATATTGACCTGGGAGCAGCCGTTCTTGAAGCCGCGGCGGATCAGCCCGCGGGCGGTGTAACGCTCGGGACCGTGGATCCGGTGAATCATGGATTTCTCCGCCGAGGCCAGGCTTGCACCCATGTTGTGGGCGCGTATGAAGAAGTCCTTGTCCTCACCGCCGCTGTTGCAAAACGCGTGGGAGAAAACCGGCCCGGCGGCGCCGACGCGCAGCAGGATGTCCTTGCCCACCAGCAGATTGCAGGTGGATGCGCAGTCCGGCAAGCCGTAGCGCCCCCCCTTTTTGTCCTGCTTGGTCTTGGTGGGGGAACGAAAAATACCGGATTCGCGCGCCCAGTCCGGCATCTGCTCGTCCAGCACCCAGCTGCCGAATACCAGGTCCGCCCCGGTGGCGTGCTGGCGCTTGAGCAGTTGCAGCAGCCAGTCGCTGTGGGGTACGTCGTCGTCGTCAATAAAGGCGATCAGGCCGGCGCCGCGCTCGATGGCCACCGCCACGGCACGATTGCGGGCGTGGGTAATCCCGGGCTCCGGCTCAGTGGTGTAGTGGACCCGGATGGGCAGGCTGGTGCCGGTCTGCTCGCAGATATCGCGGGTGGCGGAATTCGGGTTGTTGTCTATTACAATCAGCTCGACATTTGCAGGATCGCAATCACCCAGCTCGATATCACGCAGGGTCAGCAGCAGGCGCTTGAGCACCTCGGCGCGGTTGTGCGTGCAGACACAGATGGCTACCCGTCGGTCGGAGGTGGAGGAGATGGTCATGGACTACTTAAATATACCGCGGCGGTAGAGATCCCAGGAGAATCCCCACAAATAGATGAGCGGCGCTCGCCTGACCTTGTCGGGAATGACAATGCTCTCTCCGGTATGCCGTTCCAGTTTCCAGGCGATATAATCCAGCCCCCCTTCGAACGTAAACAACGCTTTTGCCAATCGCATCACCGAAAGCAGCTTCCCCTGGACCCGGCGCAATGCCCAGGCCAGCTGCGTTTTCCGACGCTGGGCGCTGGTCACCTGGCTGCGGTAGCACAATTCGGCGCCGCTATCATACACCGTAAAGCCAGAGCCAAGCGAGGTGGCATGGTGACGGGTGACGGTGGCATAGAATTTTTGGGCGGATTGGGCGAGCTCCGTCGATCTGCCCGGACGTTCCGAGCGCAGTTCCGTCGAATAACTCAGGGCCAGGGCCTGTTCCCACAGGGTGGTGACGGCGCCCTGCTCCGGCAGCGCTGGCAGGCTCCTGTACAGCAGGGTACGGGCGGCCTGTAACAGGCAATGCTCCAGCGACGCGCGGGTGCGGGCATCGCGACTGTAGAGAATGCGCACGGGCTGGGCGAACCGGCCCCATATATAGGATTCAAAGGTGGCAGTGGAGCAGCCGCGCCGGAAATCCCGCAGCGAGATCACGGTGACTTTGCTGCGCAGGGTTTTATCCGGCAGCTTCACCTCCGCGTAGTACACATTGGGCGGCAACAACCAGTTGGCGGCGGCCGGCAGCGGCCCCAGGTAGGCGGCGCGGTAGCTGTCGCAGACCAGGTACAGATCGAGCAGGCCGTCGTAAATATCGCCACTGCGCAGGCAGGAGCCGTAGAGCAGGGTGGCGCAGATGGCGTTGTGGTGCCGAGCCCGCAATTGCTCCAGCAGCTGCGCCAGGGCGGGGTCGGTGCTCGCGTCCGGGCCGGGTACGGGCGGGTAATCACTCATGGGGCGCGCGCATCACAGGGTGAGAAAGTTCAGCGGTGTGCTGGCGCTGATGTCCACCGGGCCTTGTGCCACCAGGATTTCCCCGTCCAGGTTGAGTTTGCCGTCCAGCTGCAGGCGGATATTGTCGGCATTGTGACTGAAATAGCCGGCCGCGGGAACCGCAGTGCGATTGGGGCGCCCCCTGACTATCGACACGAAGGTGCGGGCGAAGCTGCGGCAGCCCTGCCGGAACAAGGTGAGGCGAATGGCGCCGGCGCCGGTGCCCCAGAACGGGCGCATGCCGAATGCCAGTCGCCGCAGGGTGCTGATCGCCAGGACAAGGGTGTCGTGGGTGACGGGCCCGGCTTCGTCGAGCGTAACAGCGATCGTGACATGCCGGTTAAACGCCGGGTCATTGCGCAGTATCCCCCACACGGTGCGCACGGTTGTCAGCGCCAGGCTGAAGTCGTCGCGCATGCCGCGGGCATGCACTTCACGGTGGGCGAACTCGGTGCCCTGGATGATCGCGCCACCGCCGAGGAACATGCCGAATTGCGGTGCGGCCTGCCCCGCGAGCTCCACTCGCAGCAGCGTCCGCTGCGCCACACGGCCCGCGGTGGCGCGGTCGCCCTCGCACCAGCGGCAGAATCGTTCCGTGGCTTTCCACAGGGAGCCCCGCACGCCGATATCGCCGGCATTCATATTGGCCGTGCCGCCCGGTAGCAGCACGATGAGCGGGAGCGGGTCGAACAGGCCGCCTTCCAGCATTTTTCCCAGGATGTGCGAGGCCGTACCATCGCCGCCGTTGATCGCCAGGACGCCGACCCGGCGCCGGGCGAGCTCGACCAGGGCGGGGTCTACATCGGCCATGCCGGGGGTGACGATATGGTGGATGGCCGGACAGCGGGCGATACGGGTCTGGATGCGCTCGAACTGGTCCCGGTTGTGGCCGCTGCCCGGGTTGCTGATCAGGCCCACCGGGGGGTTGGCACTGCTCACTCAGCCGGATTCCGCAGCTTCGCCGCCTTGAGGTTGATCTCGGTACTGCCTATCCGCGGGGCGGTGCCGCGCAGCTGCAATGGCAGCCCGGAATCCGCATCAAACAGCACCGTGATGTCGCCGTTCAGGCCCAGCAGGCTGAAATCGGGCTTTTCCCGCTGCTCCCCCAGGGGGCTTACCTGCAACGCGACGCCACGGGTCTGCCGACTGCCGGAGATGGCCCCGGCCCCGGCCAGTTGGTAGTCCACCTTGAGGGGCGGCCCGTCCGTGTGGCTCATACGCACCCGGTAAAAATTGAACTCGGTATTGACGGCCACCTCTGCCGAAGCCTCGGTGGAGCGGCCGAAACGCTCTGCCAGCAACACCAGCGCGTAGGCGTCCGTTACCACTACGCCGGGCTCAAGCGCCGGGTAGGTGATTTTCTTGCGGCTGCTTACCGGCCACCGGGCGGGTGGCAGGGCGGTGTCCGCGGGCGGGTCGTGCCGTACCCGTAAAATGTAGTCGGGCAGGAAGTCGTAGGTCTTGTAGCGCTGCTCCTTGCCCTTGCTCAGGCGCGACCGACGCAGTGCCCGGCCGTCAGCCGGGGCCAGTTCCAGCACCACGTCCTCGGAATTGCTGGCCACCGAGCTGTTGGCCGTCAACTGCCAGCGGGCGGGATCGGCGCTGTCCGGGGCGATTGCCAGCTGCGACCGGGCGGTTACGAAATACGCCTGCTGTTCAAACTCCAGCGTCTGCCAGGCGGGCAGCGGGATTGGCCGCGGGGTGTCATCGGCCCGGGTCGGCAGGCTGGCCAGGGTCGAGAGTGACAGCAGGCTGCAACACAGCAGGGAAAGGCAGATCGGTCGTCTCATTGGTCATGTCCCGGGTAGCGAACGGCGGGCGCCTGGTGACGCTGCGCATAGGTGCCCATGATAAGCGCCACGGGCAGCCAGAAAAACAACCACAATTCCTTGGGGTGCAGCAGCAGCCTGTCATAATCCATGGCGATGGAGGTCATTCCGTATAGGAGTAGGGCCAGGTAGATTCGTTCCCCGCGCCGGCGATATAACTGCCAGGCCCAGTGAAAGGCCACCGCCAGTATAGCCAGCAGCAGTGCCAGGCCTACCAGGCCACCGTCGCGCAGGCTCGCGAGGTAGCCGTTGTGGGCGTGGCTGAAAAACTTGTCATAGGCATATACCCGTGGATCCACCAGGTAACCGTAACCGAACCACCAGTGATCCTGCATGTTTACAATGACCTGCTCCCAGATACCGGGCCTGAAAGAGAAATCGCCCACCCGTTTCAGCCAGACAGCGGGATTGGCCGCCATCAGCGCCCACATCGCGGTCATTCCCACGGCCGCCACGGCGAGGGCTCGGTAGCCGATCAGGATCAGCAGTCCCACGCACACACCGGCCAGGGCCGTGCGCGACTGGCTGAGCACGACCAGGCTGAGCAGCACCGCGGCCAACGCGCAGTACAGCAGCCTGTGATTGCGGCCCCGCTCGGTGAATACATAGTGCATGCACAGCACCAGGAAAATGCCGTAGGCGGAAGCGGCCTTGTTCTGGTGATGCATCACGCCGAGCGGTTCCAGTCGCGAAACGGGGAAAGGATGAGCGAAGTACCAGGCTATGATTGACACCAGCGCCGCCGCGGCCGCCAGCCAGGTGGCGCGATGGGCAAGCAGGTCCATGCGCCGGGCCCGCCGGATCCACAGGTAGCCGCTGATATAGCAGAAGCTCAGGACGCAGAGGCTGTAGCCCAGGGCCTCCAGGGCAGCGCCGGACTCGAAATCGACACTCCACAGCAGGGTGCTCATCATGTAGGCGGCGTAGAGCAGCAACAGGCCCGCGAGCACGTTGTCGCGGTAAAAATCCGCCAGCTCGCGCCACAGCAACAACACGGCGGGCAGTACCAGGACGTAATACAGGCGGCGGTGGCCCGATGCGCTGGGCAGCAGGAAATACCCGGCGACGAATATGGCGTAAAAGTACTCCATTCCCCGCTCCAGCAGGAACCGCTGAATTGCCTTGATTTCCATAGATTTCAAATACTTGCGAAGGCAGGCTTATTGCCGTTAAAAATACCACACAATCTTGAGAATGGCTTGATCATCCTATACCCTTCGCCACTTCATCCGCCCCGACCCGGGGAATAGGTACGCATATCATGCATATGATTATCAAGCGCCTGACCAAATGGCTGGTTCGCGCTATCTGCATTTTCCTGCCTGAAGCAAAGGCGCACGACCTGGAGCGCTGGCGCCGCGGCCGAGAGGAGTTCTGGAAGTATAACCGCTGCGAATACATCTTTGCATCTTATGGCAAAAGCGGGCGCACCTGGGTGAGGGTGATGATCTCGCGCTATTACCAGCTGGTGTACAAGTTGCCCGACAATATTCTTATGGGTTTTGATAACTATACACGCCTGAACAAGGCTATCCCGAAAATTTTCTTTACCCATGACAATTACCTGCGCGGTTACACCGGCAACATCGATTCCAAGAAAGACTTCTACCAGAAGAAAACCGTACTGCTGGTGCGCAATCCCATCGATGTCGCCGTGTCCCAGTTCTTCCAGTGGAAGTACCGCATGCGCCCGGAAAAGAAGGCCATGAACAAATACCCGGAGCACGAGGCCAATATCTCGGTATACGATTTCGTCAAGGATGAGAACCAGGGACTGTCGCACATTATAGAATTCATGAATAACTGGGCGCGGGAGCTGCCGAAGATCGAGCACCTGCTGGTGGTGCGCTACGAGGACCTGCGCTCGAACCCGGAGCGGGAGATGGGCCGTATCGTCGAGTTCCTGGGTATGGAGGCCAACGAGGCGTTTCTCAGGGACACCGCCGAATTCGCCTCGGTGGAAAACCTGCGCAAGAAGGAGCAGGAGAACTATTTCTGGCGCAGTGGCAGCCGGGTGCAGGCCAAGGATGTCAACGACCCCAACACCTTCAAGGTGCGCAAGGCCAAGGTGGGCGGATACCGCGATTACTTTGACGATGATCAAGTGGCTGAGCTGGACGCGATGGTAGATTCGCGCCTGTTGCCGGTCTTCGGCTACACCGCCGCGGAGAAATAGTTTCCATGGACAAGTGCGTATTCATTCATACAAATGAGCGCCAGTGGTTGGGTGCGCTGGTGGCCGAGTACTCCTTCCGCCGCAATTCCCGCAAGCCCGACCAGTTTGACGTGCGTTTTATCCATACCCGCGATTACCCCTTCCTGGCGGCGCGGGAGGGGCAGTCTTTCCTGCGTGGCGGCACGACCCGGGTCTGGCACATGAATGACCTGCAATCCTTCACACCGTTGCGCTTTATGCCGCCGGCGCTGATGAACTGGCAGGGTCGGGCGGTTGTTACAGACCCCGACGTGTTCGCCGTTGGCGACATCAACGAATTGCTCGACCGGGACATGGGTGGCGCGGCAGTGATGGGTCGCCATCGTTCCGGAAAATCGGAAAAGGGCTACCAGGTCGCCACCAGCGTGATGCTGCTCGATTGCGCCAAACTGCGGCACTGGGATGCCGAGCAACACTTCGGCCAGTTGTTCAGCTCCGAGAAGGACTACAAGGAGTGGATGGTGCTGGCCTATGAAGACCCGGCCACGGTCGGCTACCTTGAGGACTGCTGGAACGACTTCGATCATCTCGACGCCAATACCCGCCTGCTGCACAACACCAAGCGCCGCACCCAGCCGTGGAAAACCGGCTTGCCGGTGGATTTCACCCCGGCGGACAAATTCAAGGACAAGCCCCTGCTGGCCTCCCTCAACCGCCTGCGGGCGACAGTCTTCGGTGAATACGGCCTGCTGGGGCGCTACCACGAGCACCCGGACAAGCAACAGGAGGCCTTCTTCTTTGGCCTGCTGCAGGAGTGCCTGGATAGCGGGCATGTCACCGAGCAGCTGGTGCGCGAGGAAATCCGTAAAAACCACGTGCGCCACGACGCTTTCGAGGTGTTGGCGCGCACGCCACCGCTGGCAGGCAGGGCTATATGAAATACATCGATATCGACCGACTGCGCAATCTCGATCGCGCGGAATTCCTCAGGATCAAACCCTATCCCTATTACAACAGCGAAGGTGTGCTGACCGAGGAGGGCTTCCAGGACCTGCTGGCGAATATGCCGCCGCTGGAGCTGTTCAAGCATAATTTCGGCTACGAGCGCCGGGCCGGGCAGGCGCCCCATGATCGCTACTCCCTGGAGTATGAGCCCGGCATGCCGGTGCCGCGCCCCTGGCAGGAATTTATCGGCGAGCTGCGCAGCGAGGCTTACCGCAACGAGATCGCGCGCCTGCTGGGTGCGAAAAAAGTGGAGTTCCGCTTCCACTGGCACTACACCCCCTCAGGTTGTGACGTGTCACCGCACTGCGACTCCAGTCGCGAACACGGCTCGCACCTGTTTTATTTCAATTCGAAGGAAGACTGGGACCCTGCCTGGGGTGGCGCCACCCTGGTGCTGGATGATGGCGGCCGACTGGATTACAACTCGGCCCCGGGTTTTGATGAGTTCGATGCGGCCATCGAGTGCAAATCCATTGGCAATTTCAGCTCTCTGATGCTGCGCACCGATCACGCCTGGCACGCCGTGCGTGCCATCAATTGCCCCGAGGGCAGCCTGCGCCGGATTTTCATTGTCGTGGTGAACCCGGTGAGCCTGTTCTGGAAAGTGCGTGATCGCGTCATCGGCAAGAAAATCCAGCGCCTGTGATGCGCCGGTAATTCCCCGGGCGGGTGAGCTCCACCTGTGGCTGCGCCGGCGCGAGACGGCAGCGGGTTCCGATGCGTTCCTGCGCGAAGTGCTGTCGCGCTATACGCATAGGGCCCCGAACCAACTGCATATTACCCGCGGGGTTAACGGCAAGCCGGCGCGGGATGTTCTCAAGCTGGCCCGACGCTGTTTTTCCGCCGCTGAACTGGCCGACCTGCAGGCCTGCGCGATTGCCGGGCGCAGCGCGCGATTTTACGAATACTGGACGCTCAAGGAGGCCCATATCAAGGCCGCCGGAGGCTCGCTGGGACGCGAACTGGAGGCAACCGTTTTTGCGCTTGCATACCCGGTGCAGGTGGCCGGCGACACCGCCATTGGCAGCATTGTCCCGTTGGCGCCGCAGCCGGCGGAAAGCGCCTGGTATTGCCTGGGGCAGGCGCTTGAACACTATCGCCTGGCGCTTTGCTGCAGTGCCGCGCCCGGCGCCTCCCCGGGGCTTCGCCTGTTTGAAATCACCAACACGGGGGCGATACTCGAACGCAACCCCGCCCTGAGTGCGGTATCGGCGGGACCGTGTCGCTCCCCCCGGGCCGCCTGCCAGTGATCCACCAGCCCTATCCCGAGTCCTACTACGCGGCCACCCGTAATCCCGATCCCGGCTATCCTGCGCTGGCAGGAGAAATCGAGGCGGATGTCTGTGTTTGCGGCGGCGGTTTTACCGGCATCGCCACGGCGCTCAGCCTTGCCGAGCGTGGCTACTCGGTGGTGGTGCTGGAACAGAACCGTATCGGCTGGGGCGCCTCGGGCCGGAACGGCGGGCAGGTAATTGGCGGTTTCAGCGGCGAGGCACTGATGGCGAAGCGGCTCGGCCAGGTGGCGGCAGATCTCATCTGGGATATCGGCTGGCGTGGCAATACCCTCATCGCCGAGCGGGTGGAAAAATACGCCATCGATTGCGATTTCAAGTACGGCTATATGGATGTGGCACTGAAGCCGCGCCATATGCATGACTTCGAGGAGTATCACGCGGAGTTGCTGCGCCGCGGCTTCGGCGACGACGTGCGCCTGGTGCAGCGCGACGGAATGCGCTCGGTGATTGGCAGTGAGGCCTATATAGGCGGTCTCATCAACCGGCGCAGCGGCCACCTGCACCCGTTGAATCTTTGCCTGGGTGAGGCCCGGGCGGCGGCCGGGCTGGGCGTGCGCTTGTACGAGGGCAGCCAGGTGCTGGCCATCGAGCACGGCGCGCAGCCCGTTGTCAGGACTTCAAACGGGCGTGTGAAAGCGGCCAGCGTGGTGCTGGCGGGCAATGCCTACCAGCAGCTGGAGACCCGGCGCCTGCCGGGGCAGGTGTTTCCGGCCGGCAGTTTCATTATCGCGACCGAGCCGCTGTCGGAAGACCTGGCCCGGGAGATCAACCCGCTGGACATGGCCTTTTGCGACCCCAATTACGTGCTGGATTATTTTCGGCTGTCCACGGACCGTCGCCTGCTGTTCGGCGGCCGCTGTAACTATTCTGGCCGGGTACCGGCAAGCATCCGGGGCAGTATCGAACCGCGCATGCACAAAATCTTCCCGCAGCTGCGTTCGGCGCGCATTGACTACGAGTGGGGCGGCAGTATCGGCATCGTGGTCAACCGGGTACCGGTGATCGGGCGCCTGCGCGCCAACGTCTACTGTGCCCTGGGCTATTCCGGCCACGGCGTGAATATGACCCACGCCGCCGGTGAAATCCTTGCGGAGGCGATTGGCGGTACCATGGAAAAACTGGACCTGTTCGAGCGCATCGGCCACCCCCGTATCCCCTTTGGCCAGGCCGTAAGCAGCCAGCTGGTGGCGTTGGGGATGCTGTATTACCGCTTGCGGGACACGTTGTGATGGCCGGCTGCGAGACGTCGCTGCCCGTTGTTGCATAGGCTATACCCGCCTTTCCTGTTAAACTGCGCCCAGCCCACATCCGGACACGCTGTACCTCACCACTATGCTAATCGACCAGTATTACACCGCCAGCAATGGCAGGATCAGCTTCAGCCGCGAGCAGGGCAGCAACTTCGCCAAGCAGGTGGCGGATGACTTCAATCCCATCCACGACACCGATGCCCGGCGCTTCTGTATACCGGGAGACCTGCTGTTTTCGATTATCCTGGCGAAATACGGTCTCAATCGCCACATGGAGTTCGATTTCACCGGCATGGTGATCGATGGCATTGAGCTGGTGCTGCCGGAGCCCTCGGCAGAACTGGTTATCAGTGACACGGCGGGTAAGCAGTACCTCACCATTCGACGCAGCGGTGAGGGTACTTGCAGCGTGCCGCTCATCGACAGGCTGACACGCAAATACGTCGAGTTTTCCGGCCATACCTTCCCGCATATCCTCGTGCCCCTGCTGGCCGGGGAAAGCGTGATGATCAATCCCGAGCGCCCGATGGTGATGTACGAAAGCATGACCATCGACCTGGATCGCCTCGATATCGAAAACCCCTCGCTGGAAATGGACCACAATGAGGTGGTCATCAATGGCAAGCGCGGTGAGGTCCAGCTGGCGTTCAACCTGGTGGAAGCCGGTAACATTGTCGGGCGCGGCAGGAAGCGGTTGATACTCAGTGGTTTACGTGATTATGTGCAGCAGGCCATGGACGACATCGTGGTCAACCTCAACCAGCGGAAACTGGCCTTCCAGCCGCAGTAAACCTTAGCCCTTGGTGACCAGGATGTCCTCCATCACCAGGTATTCCAGGTCCGAACCGAAGAACATTTCCAGAGCGTCATGCGGTGAGCACACCATCGCTTCCCCGCGGCGGTTGAGGGAGGTATTGAGCACCACGCCGTCACCTGTCAGTCGTTCCATCTCCTCCATCAGCGCGTAGTAGCGGTCGTTCAGGCCGGGTGCCAGCGCCTGGGCGCGGGCGGTACCGTCCTGGTGTACCACCTCGGGCACCCGCGTCTTCCAGGCCTCGTTGACCTCGAAGGTGAACGTCATGAACGGCGCCGGGTGGTTGACCTTGAACATCTGTGGCGCCACCCGGCTCAGCATGCTGGGGCAGAAGGGGCGCCAGCGCTCGCGGAATTTGATCTGCCGGTTGATCCGCTCGGCAATGCCCGCGCTGGCGGGGCTGCCCAGGATGGAGCGCCCGCCAAGTGCGCGCGGCCCGAATTCCATCCTGCCCTGGAACCAGGCTACCGGGTTGCCTGCGGCCAGCAGTTGCGCCGTTGCCAGCGGCACGTTTTCGAGCCTGCGCCAGTGCGGGCCGCCGGGATGGACCGCGCAGGCGGCCTCCACCTGCTCGCTGGTGTACGCCGGCCCCAGGTAGACGTGCATCATTTTTTCAACCGGCACCCCGCGTCGCTCCGAGGCGTAGGCCGCCGCACCTATGGCGGTACCGGAGTCCCCGGAGGCCGGTTGCACGAACAGTTCCTTCACTTCATCGCGGGCGATGATCCTCTGGTTCAGCTTGACGTTGAGCGCACCGCCGCCGGCGAAAGCGAGTTTGCCGGTTTCGCGGATGATGTCGCCCAGGTAGTAGTCCATCATCTGCAGCGCGAGTTTCTCAAACAGGGACTGCATACTGGCGGCGTAGTGAATGTAGGGATCGTCGGCGACATCCCCCTCGCGCCTGGGCCCCAGCCAGTCAACGAGTCTGTCACTGAAGTAGTAGCCCCGGCCCTTGTGCTTGTGCCGCCGCAGGCCGATGACATTGGCGTAGCGCGTATTGATGCGTAGTTCGCCGTGCTCGAAGCTGGCGAGCCGGGAAAAATCGTAGCGCCCGGGGTCGCCGTAGGGCGCCATGCCCATCACCTTGTATTCGCCGTCGAGCATGTCGAAACCCAGGAACTCGGTTAGGGCGCCATACAATCCGCCCAGCGAGTCGGGGTCGATGAATTCCTTGATCCGGTGAATTTTGCGATGCTCGCCGTAGCCGAAGAAAGTGGTGGCGTACTCGCCCTTGCCGTCGATGCCCATGATGGCAGTTTTTTCACTGAAGCCGCTGCAGTGGTAGGCGCTGGAGGCGTGGGCGAGGTGGTGCTCCACCGGCTCGAGCTCGATGTTCGCCGGATCGATGCCCAGTTGCTGCAGCAGTTCGATGATCCTGCCCCGGTAGCGGCGATAGCGCCGGTTGCCGTTGAGCAGGGCGTCCAGCGCGCGGTCGGGCGCGTACCAGTAGCGGCGGGCGTAGTGCCAGCGGTGCGGCCTGGTGATGGCGATGGGGGCGAAGGGGATGGCCACCACGTTGACCTCGCCCGGCGCGATACCCGCCTGCTGCAGGCAAAACTGCGCGGCCTGCAGGGGCAGGCGGTTTTTGGCATGCTTGTCGCGCACGAAACGCTCTTCCTCTGCCGCCGCCACCAGCGCGCCGTCGATATAGAGGGCGGCAGAGGGGTCGTGGTTCAGGGCGCCGGACAGGCCCAGTACAATCAGCGGCACACGGTCTACCCTCGCCGCTGTCGCGGAACCGTTGGCACGGCCGGCGTCAGGGTGTATACCACACGGGCGAGGAGTATGCGCGCTCCTGGATGGCGGTGGGGAATTTCTCCGGCGGCGGAATCTGCAGCGCCACCGCGTCGTACAGCGAATGCCGCGGGGTCGGAATCTGCAGCACCCGCACATAGTAAAACGCCTTCGCGCCGGGATCGAATTCGGGGTCCTCCCAGACGGTTGCCAGTTGCGCCGCGCCGATGTCGTCGCTGTAGCTCGCCCGCGCTTCATCCACGGTATTGCCAACCGGGGGCAGGGAGCCATCCGCCAGTGGCAGGCGGTCGCCCGACCAGGCCACGTCGAAGATTTTTTCCCGGCTGTTGCCAGCCGTGTCGACCCAGCCCTTGATTACCTGGATGCGATCCAGGTTGGCGCCCTTGGGATCCTTCATGGCACTGATCAAGAGCCTGACGCCGCTGCCCGTCGGCGCCGATCCCGCGAGTTCGCCGCCCATGGGCACGCCGCCGGCGTAGCCGAGGCTGGCGAGGTCGGGAGACTCCGCGTCGCTGGGGTTAAAGCCCCAGCCGGCGAACATGCGCAGGGCGATGCGCGGCCCGGTGGTGGCGTAGACCTCGCGCCGCTTCATGGCATCGAAAATGCCCTGCCGTGTGTTTTCCGTGGCCCACACCGCGGCCATGCCCGCCGCGGCCATATCCCAGCCGGTGGACCTGGTATCGGCGACCGCGCCGCCGGTCTTGTTGGCCGGAATGGAGTCGTAGGCCATCTTGCCCCAGAAGTTGTCCTCCTCGGCGCTCGACAGTCCGGTGTGAGCGTCGGTGGAGCCGATCAGGCCGAACTGGTAGGGGTTGCCGCCCGGTTGCCCGCTCAACTGCAGGCCCCGACCCAGCGCCGGACGGATAAAGTCACCCACCGCCGCGCGGTAGGGCTGCCATTCTTGCTGCAGGTAAAACTCGAAGGGTTCGAAGCCGGCAAAGGGGTCATCGGGCGAGAGGCTGGGATGGGTCTCTGAATCGCCCTTGATCTGGGTTATCTCCACCACGGGTTCCCAGAACTTGCGGGTCTTGATGTAGTCCGCGCTCATGGGCTCACCGCGCAGCGTGGTCTCGGCGAACATATAGCCCTTGGAGATATTTGAATTGTGCGGGATGGCGATAAATTCGCTGCCGGTGCGGCTGGCGGTGGCGCCGAGCCAGGCCCACAGGTCTTCGGGGTACTGGCTCTGGTCCGAGCCGTAGGGCATGTACTGTGCCGCCTGTTCGCGCCCGTTGGGGGTAATGACCACGCGGTGCAGGTTGGCGCCGGCGGGAATGGAGCTCCATTCCCAGCCCAGCAGCGCGGTGAATTTCCCCGGGTCGTTGTGGGCTTCCGCCGCGTCGATGGTCTCGTTCCAGCTGGTGATCACCGTGGGGTTGATATCGCCCAGCGAGGTGTTCATGGGCGGGTTGCCGGGGTCCAGCACCGGGTTGGAGCCCCAGTCATCGAGCTTCAGCGGTAACAGGTCCTTGAACACTGCGGTGCCGTAACCGGTCCACCTCGCCACCCGTATCGCGGCGACCGAAGCCCAGCGTTTCACCGCGTCCCAGCCTTCGAGTTCGCCGAACTCCTCGTGGTGATTGACGATCGCGCGCAGTACCCCCATCGCCTCGGCGTGATCCGACACCACCAGGAAATCGAGCGGGGTGCCTATACGTACTCGCGCGTTGTGATAGGGGTGGATCACCGGCAGGCCCTTCGCCCAGCGAAAGGCGGTGTCGGGGTCGGCCGAATCATTCAGGTTGAGGAAGGCGTCGAAAGAATAGGATGTGTGCAGGTGGGTGTCGCCCCAGTAGAGCTGGGTGGGCGCCGGGGCGGCCCCGGTCGCTGTACTGCCCGCGGCCAGCAGCGCCGCCAGGACAGCCGGGATGGCCTTGTTCATGATGCTCCTCCTTTGCAGGTTCCCCCACACATTGTGCAGGTGCTGGCTCGATGGACGACAGGATAGCAGGAATTCGCACTGTCTGGCCCTGGTCGGGCAATGTGGTCCGCGGGCACGGGGCTGGAATTTCAACCTGTGTACCTCTAAGCTTGCACTCGCTGCTGTTTCTGCGGGACTACGGATACCCGAACATGGAATTCAAGGATTACTACAAAATTCTCGGTGTGGACGAGGATGCCGATGACAAGGCCATCAAGGCGGCCTATCGCCGGCTGGCCCGCAAATTCCACCCCGATGTCAGCTCCGAGAGCAACGCCGAGGAACAATTCAAGGAGGTGTCCGAGGCCTATGAGGTACTCAAGGACGCCGAGAAGCGGGCCCAGTACGACATGCTGCGCCAGTCCGGCGGGGCGGGACCGTTCGAGCCGCCTCCCGGCTGGCAGCCCGGTGGATTCCAGTCGTCCGCCGGCGGCGACTTCCAGGGCGGCTTTTCCGACTTTTTCGAGCAGGTGTTCGGGCAGGCCGGGCACGGCTCGCGCCAGGGCTACTCGCGCCAGCATTTCGCCCGGCGTGGCGAGGACATCGAGCTGACCCTGGCGATTTTCCTCGAGGACGCATTCCGCGGCGAGTCCCGCGCCATCAGCTACGAGGTCCCCGGTTTTGACGAGCGGGGCCACCTGGTCCGGCAGCAGCGCACGCTCAAGGTGAAGATTCCCGCCGGTGTAACCGAGGGTGAGCGCATCCGGTTGCGTGGCCAGGGCGCGCCCGGTATTGGTGACGCCCCCGCCGGCGACCTGTACCTGCAGATCAGGTTCGCGCCTCACCCGCTATACCTGGTGGAGGGCGCTGACCTCAGCATCACGGTGCCGATCGCACCCTGGGAGGCGGCGCTGGGCTGCAAGTTGACCGTACCGACCCTGGACGGATCGATCAGCCTCACCGTACCGGCAAACAGCCAGAATGGCCGGCGTATGCGTGTCAGGGGCAAGGGGCTTGGCGCGGGCGACAAACGCGGCGATCTCTACGCCGTATTGCGCGTTACCATGCCCGCCAGCGCCAGCGAGAAAGCGCAGGCGCTGTGGCGCCAGCTGTCGGCGGAAGCCGCTTATGACCCGCGCGCAGACTGGGGGAAAACAGGATGAGTGAGACCAGCTATTACCTGACCCTGACCGAGCTCACCCAGTGTGTGCGGCTCAGCACCGATACCATCGTCACCATCGTCGATTGCGGCATTGTCGAACCCCGGGGCGCCCGGCCACAGCAGTGGCAGTTTGAGCCGCAGATGGTGGAGCTCATCCAGCGCGCCTGCCGCCTGCAGCAAGATCTTGAGCTGGACTGGCCGGCGGTGGCCCTCGCCCTGGAACTGATCGAGGAAGTGAAGCAGCTGCGGGGCGAGAACGAGCGCCTGCGACGACAGCTCGCCTGCCTGATGGATGTGGGTGCCTGATCGGTGCCCGGTGACCAGCCGTTGAACAGTTCTACTACAGCCGAATGAGCAGCCCGCCCGGACCGGCCGGCAAAAGTCGGCTGATCAACGACCTGGAGATGCTGCGGGGTTTTGGCCTGTGCGTTGTCATATTCCATCACCTGCAGGGAAGCCTGCTGTCCAAGTCGCTGTTTATCGACGGGCCGTGGCCGTCCTATCGTGGTGGCGGCGCGGTGCTCGACCTGTTTTTTTGTATTTCGGGATTTATTATCACCCGCAACCTGCTGCCCCAGTTGTGCGAAGTCGGCTCGCGCACGGTGTACTGGCGCAATGCGCGTTATTTCTGGCTCAACCGCATCTTTCGCCTGATTCCCGCCGCGTGGATGTGGTTGCTCATCACTCTCCTGCTCTGTATCTTTTATAATGAATCCGGGGTATTTGCGTCGCTTGAGACCAACATCGAGTGGCTGCTTGCCGGCGTTTTCAACTATGCGAATTACCTGTTTGTGCAGTATTTCGGCCGTGCCCAGGCCGCCCCCAGTTTTGTCTACTGGACACTGTCCCTGGAAGAGCAGTTCTACATCGTCTTTCCGCTGTTGATCGGCCTGCTGGGGCGCCGCCTGCAGTGGTTCCTGATTGCCCTGGTGGCGGTGCAGTTTTTCCAGACCAGGGGTGCCTACGGCATGTTGTTCCGCACCGATGCCATTGCGATGGGTGCGCTGGTAGGGGTCTGGACCCGCAACGGCAACTGGGAGCGCTGGTTGGCGACGCTGGATATACGACTGATTCGCGGCGCGCTGCTGGTGCTGCTGGCGCTACTTTGCTACATCGGCGACCTGACCCAGCGCGAGCTGCCCCTGCAGGTGGGAATTCTGGCGTTGTTGTCCGGTACCATTGTTTCCCTTGCCATTGGCGAGCGCGACGCGCTGACCGGTAAGTGGTGGTTGCCGCGCATGCTGATGTGGGCTGGCCGGCGCTCCTATTCGATCTACCTGTGCCATATCCCGGTGATGTACACCATGCGCGAGACGGCGTATCGCCTGGGCTGGAACATGGACAACCACGTACTGTTGAGTATCGCGGCCTGTGCCTGCCTGATCGCGCTGGTGGGCAATGCCAGCTCCCAGCTGGTGGAATGGCCAATACGGCGCCGGGGCATGGCCTACACCGCGGGGCTGATGCAGCGCCAGCAAGCCGCCGCGGCGATCTGATTTCCCGGATCGCCCACGCGACGCCCGCGGTATTTATTGCGGGGGAGATTCGCGACCGTGGTCACTTTCAAATTGCTTGCGCCAGTCCCGCGCAGAGACACCCTGGTGTTGCCGGAAGGCGGTGGAGAACGTGCTCAGGTCGGAGTAGCACAGCATATCCGCCAGGGCGGTGAGGGAGCCGCTGGACTCGCGCAGGTAGCGCTTCGCGATATCGAATCGGACTTCCGCCAGCAGGTTTTTGTAGCTTGTCCCATGGTCTTTTAGCTGGCGCTGCAGGGTGCGCTTGCCGACCGCCAGGTGGCTGGCCACCCGCTCGATGGAGCAGTCGCCGGTGGTGAGCGCCTGGTGGATAAGGTGCCGTACCTGGCCACGGTAGTCGTTGGGGTAGTCGTCGCGCAGACGGGACAGGTGCTCCTCGAGCAGCTTGTGCAGGTGCGGGTTGGCATTATTCAACGGCCGCTTCAGTAAGTCCTCGCTGAAGATCATCTGCAGCGAGTCAGTGTTGAATACCAGCGGGCAGTCGAACGTCCTGCGGTAGGGGTGCAGGTCGGCGGGCGGCGCGTGGGGGAAATACACCGCGTCCGGCGACCAGTCGGGGCTCACCAGCAGGCGCACCAGGTTCAGGCCGATGCCCGCCGCAAGGTCCTCCTGCTGTCGCACCGGAACCCTGCCCTGGAGTTTGCAGCTGAACCGCCACTGGGCAATACCCCGCTCGACGCGCAGTTCCACATCGGCGCCCTGGTTGTGATGGATGAAGTGCACCGTCAGCTCGCGCAGGGCACTGCGTATATCCGGTGCCTGCTGGATCACAAAGCCCACCGGGCCCAGGATATTGAAGCCCTGGCGGCTGGACAGCAGCAGGCCAAAGTGCGGGCACTTCGTCTCTTGTGCCGCGTGTTCCAGCAACAGCAGGAATCGGTGGTAGGAAAACCAGGACTCCGGATCGAGGTCTTCCTCTTTCGCCCCGGCGTGGCGGAATATCCCGTCGGCGTCGCCGCCGAGGCTGTCAATGGTTTCGCGGATACCCTTGAGCGAAGCGGCACGAACAAGGTAGTTCATAGCGGGGGGTGGTTTACCCGGCGGGAGCCTGCTTTTCCAGGGTCAGCGCAAAAGCCTCGGTATAGGTGACGATAATCGTCTGGCCCAGCGTCACGCCGGCCATTTTCTCGGGGTCGACGTCGTCGATCAGGTGGAAGTCGCCGTCGGGGTCTTTCAGCATAATGGTTCCGGTTACGCGGTTCATGCCCTCTATGGTGCACACTGCGCGAACCGAGCGGCCTGCCGCGGCGCCGGGGTCCATATTGGCGTCGGCAATGGCTTCCGCACTGAGTTCGACGACAGGATCAGCCAGTTCGGCCGCCGTGGGCGCGCGCAGCTCACCACTGAGGGACGAGACGTACGTTGCCAGCACCGTATCGCCCACCGCGAATTCGTCGAAGCGGGTTATCTCAGGGCCGGCCGTGATGGTGACGAAATTGCCGAGGGTCCCCTGCAGGGTGATTTTCCGGGAGTCGGGGTGGATGTCGGTAATCACGGCACTGATCCGCTTGACTGTCGTGCGTTCGTTATCGCCGCGGCTTTCCATATCGAGTTCCGCCAGGCTCAGGGCGGGAACCAGGCCCAGCAGTATTGTGGTAAAAATGGCGAGCGCCTGTACGATTTTCTGCCTTATCATGGGCTGGATCTCCCTGGGGGTTAAGTGAACTCCCAGGCATTCTAGGTCGGGTGACAAACCGTGGCCACCGTTTTTTGGTGCGCGCGGCCAGGCGGACTACCAGCCATCGGCCACATCAATTGAGACTCGCGGCGGATTTGCGGCTAATATTCGCTGTGTATAAATTTCCAACTGACTGAACAGGACGGAGCATGAAAATCAGTATAGAAACCCTGGACGCTGATAAGCGGGGTGAGTGTCCGGCGGAGCTGGGCTTTGGCAACATCTTCACCGATCACCTGTTTACCCAGTGCTATGACCAGGGTAAGGGCTGGCACAGCCAGGCAATAAAACCTTTCCACGATTTCACCCTGCACCCGGCGGCCTCGGTGCTGCACTACGGGCAGGAGATTTTTGAGGGCCTGAAGGCTTACCGCCGGCCCGATGGCGGTATCAACCTGTTTCGGCCCGACCAGAACGTGCGCAGGTTCAACCGGTCGGCCGAGCGCCTGGTCATGCCGACAGTGGACGAGGCGTTCCATATCGAAGCCATACGGCAGCTGGTCGAAATCGACCAGTCCTGGGTGCCCGACCAGGCGAGTTCGTCGCTCTACATCCGCCCGGCCATGATTGCGACCACCCCCAAACTGGGCCTCGGGGCGGCGACCTCCTACCTGCATTTCATTATGGCTGGCCCGGTAGGACCCTACTTCAAGGAGGGGTTCAACCCGGTGTCGGTCTATGTGTCGGACAGCTTTCGCCGGGCGGTGAAAGGCGGTGTCGGCGAGGCGAAGACCGGCGGCAACTATGCCGCCAGCCTGTTCATGAGCGAGCAGGCGGCAAAGGAGGGCTTTACCCAGGTGTTGTGGCTGGACGCACTGGAGGGGCGCTACGTCGAGGAAGTGGGCGCGATGAATATCTGCTTCGTCCACGGCGGCCGACGCATCGTGACCCCCGAATTGAGCGGCAGCATCCTGGCCGGTGTCACCCGGGATTCGGTGCTGCAGCTCGCCCCGACGCTGGGATTCGAGGTGGCGGAAGAGCGCCTGGCCATAGACGATATCATGGCAAAAATAGAGAGCGGGGAAATTACCGAGGTATTTGGCTGCGGCACCGCCGCGGTGATATCCCCGGTGGGCAGGCTCAGGTACCGCGGCGCGGACAAAACCATCAATGGCATGGAGGCGGGTCCCGTCGCGCGGCGGCTGTACGAGGAATTGACCGCGATCCAGTACGGCCGGCGCGACGACCCCTTTGGCTGGATCGTCCGGGTCTGAGTCTATCTAGTATATAAACCTGTTAATTACGAAACATAATGCCGAGCCATCTTTACATCCGCGTCTTGACGAGTGAACGTCCACTCGATGCCACGCTGTTCGGCATTGCGTCGTTGTTGCCATGCATTGACCTTGGCGGTGAGTACATCCCGGTTCGGCAAGCGTCGATCAAGGCACTGGCGATCCAGAATGCCGATCTCGATTTCAGCCATATTGAGCCAGCTGGCGTGCTTCGGTGTGTAATGAAATACCGCGCGGCGCAGAAGTGTTCGTGCCCGCTTGACGCCGAGCACTTCCTCGAAGCACTTGCGAAAGTGGGTGTTGAGATTATCCATGACCAGATGGACGCGCCTTGCTCTGGCGTAGACCTTTTCAAGCAGGAACTGGACAAAAGCAACGAAATCAACTTTGGTACGATGATCGGTGACCGTGACAGTGCGGTGTCCGCCCTTGGGCTCTACCGCCACAAACAGATTACAGGTGCCGGCACGAACATACTCGTAATCCCGTCTCGCGGGTGTTCCGGGCTTAATCAACAGGGGCGGGCGCGAGTCCCTGTGCAGTTGCTTGCTCTTCTCGTCCAGACAAACCACGGGTTCCCCCAACCGGAATGGACGGGCGTAGAGATCAAGCAGATCATACATCCGCTCCCGATATTCCTCCGTCAGTTTGCCGACGCACCACATCAACTTACACCACGGCTTGAGGCAGTTTTTTTTAGTAGTCGGCGGATGGTTTCGCGACTGATCGTACCGATCCCTGGTTGGGCCTGCGCCGCCTGCTCAAGCAATTCGAGCGTCCATTGTCTGGCACCCTCCGGGGGTTCCGAACAAGCCAGGGCAACCACTTGCGCCTCGACATCCGTGTCGTACTGCCGGGGTTTACCTGGACGTGGCACGTCGTGCAGCGCGTATTCTGCACCGCCTTCCAGATATGCTTTACGAGTGCGCCAGATGGCCGTTCGCCCGACTCCGAGTACGGCCATGATCCAGGCTTCCGACACGCCGCGATCAAGCGCAGACAGAATGTGCGCCCGATTCACTTCCCGGGAATGGTGCAAACCCTTGGCGCGGTACTCCTCGATCAACTGTCGCTCCTGGTCGTCAAGATGCAGCTCTGTCTGTCGCATGCCCAACTCCTCACCTGTGGATGGATATGCGACAGTATAATACATGTTTCGATATTTATGTGTTATATTACTAGTGCCCGTCCGTAAACGGGCGTTTTTCAAATTTCACTATTTTGCTACCTGAGCTGACACTCATTTGCATTTCCTCTTCCGGGGTTAGGGCCGCAACTGCGGCCTTGACCCCCGTTATTCTCGTTCTCGACGGTCGGGCTTTCCGCAGGACCCCTGATTCCGCTACTGGGTGCCGCCTGTGCCCGCTTAAATCGTCAAGACGAGTTCAGCCGCGCGACCCTCACCAGGTTGTAGCTGACGATTGATGACCAGACATCGGCCATAAATCCTTGTAACCCTCGCCACAAACTGCGTCTCAGTCCATAGGCTCGCTTCAGTTCTGAGATATTTCCTTCAATTCCAGCACGGAAGTCACACAGTTGCTTGTAGATTTTCTGCGAGCTGGTCATCGCATCAATGGTCAATCCTTTCTTTTTCTGGAAGGCGACTTCAGTCACGCCCAGAGCCTTCGCTTCATGCAGATTGGCCGTGCTGGCATAACCACCGTCTGCCGCGACCCGGTCGGGCATTTGTCCATAGATGGGCTCCAGCCGCTGGATCATCGGCAGGTACCGTTCGGTATCGCACGGGTTACCTGATTCAATCGTCGCATCCAGAACCAGACCTTCTTTGCCCGTCGTCAGGTTGAGTTTGTGCCCATACTGGATATCGCGGCTCCCCTTCACAATAATATCCGTATGGGCCTCATACAGGCTGAGTACTTTCTCCATCGCCGGCACTGATTCACCGTTCAACACCCGCCGGCCGGTTTGGCGAATGATCCGGCGCAGCAACCGGCGATAGTGCTTCACATGATCAATCCACTGCCCATAGACAGGTCCCCGAAACCGGTAGAGCTGTACGTGCCAGAGTGCATCGCTGCTTTCCTTCATCACCTGCTCGGCATGTGACAAAAGGTCTCTGTATAAAGGCTCTTTCTTCGCCATACCCCGTGTGTAAAATATCTGGCGGGCGAGGCTTTTAGCCGGTTTCCTTTGATCAGTAAAGTCGATTCCAGGCACCTTCAGCTTCTTCTTTGCATTCACCATCAACCGGGTCAGTATGCGGATACCATCACACAACAGACTGCTGTCAGAGGGTTCATGAATGTTTGTTGCCACCACAGTGCTGTCTATCCGGACTTGCCTGTTGCACTCCACGCCAGCGGCCAGCGCCTGCCCGACAAGTGCCTGATTGATACGCTCCCAGGTCTGCGGTTTGATGCGACTGATGTTGTCCTGCAGAGCCGATTTCCTTGGCACCACCCCATGGGGTAACCGCGCAAAGCTGCGGAAGCTGCCACTGTCCTCCAGGTAGAATGCCAATTCCTTGTAGCTCAGCTGCCGGACTTGTTTCAGTATTGCGCAGCGCAGCACACTCTCCACGGGAAGCCCGGTTCGACCCGTACGCTGGGTGCCCTCACCAGCCAGGTCCGCTTCCACCCAACCGACTAACTCGCCGCAGTTATCCAGAAGGGTGGACATCATGGCTAATTGGTTTCCGATCTCGTGTTTTGCATAGTGATCAAATATACTTGCCTGAGCGTTGCGGGTTTCTCGCATCGTAATCCCTTTTGTTGTTGGTGCTTTTCGGTTTCGTCACTTGAAAGTTTACCAACATCACGAGGGATTTTTTATGCCTTTGTAATATTTTTCCTTTAATATCAGATCATTAGAGTTTCCGGATGCACACTATCTAGGGGGTGGGAGCAGAGCAGGTCTCACACGCCAGGTACGATCATCACCTGGACATCCGCGGCAGGCTCGCGGATTCTCCTCGCAATCTGATACTCGGGTGAATCATACCAGGCGCGTGCTGTCGTCACGTCCTGGAATTCCGTGATGATCATGTACTGTGACGCGGGCCCCTCCAGCATGTGAAGTTCACCTGGGCGCACCTTTACAGTGCCACCGTAGGTGGCCACGGTGGGATGTGCGTGTTTGCGGTACTCGAGCATTTTTTCCTCGTCGTAAACTTGCAGGTAGTTGAAGATCACATAGGCAGCCATGGCTTAATCTCCATTGTTGGGGGAGTGGGTCGGCTCATTTCCACTGCCCAGGGATTCAAGTGGCTGCTCAGGTGCCGCTATCTCCCTGGTTCAAGGTGGTGCGGTCGAGGCCGGCAATCTGCTTGTAGCGCCGGGCGATGGCTACCAATTCAGCCTGGTCGATGACGTCGTCGATGTTGTCGAATCCGCCGGGCGCGCGATCCTCTGCCATCTGCATCACCTGCTCCGGTCCGTTGTTGCGATTGGCCAGCACGATTGCTGATGTTTTCGGGCGGCGTTCGGCGTCGTATGCGATAAATGCGTCCGCCGAGTCGGCGTGCTGTTGTAACAGGCGAGTGATACAGGCGGCATCGAGGATACCCTGGGAGGCGCCGTTGGAGCCAATGGGGTACATGGGGTGGGCGGCGTCGCCCAGCAGGGCGACCCGGCCAAAGGCCCAGGTGGCAACCGGGTCGCGATCGACCATGGGAAATTCGTAGATAGCGGAGGCATCGCGAATCAGCCGCGGGATGTCGAGCCAGTCGAACTGCCAGGACTCGAAGCGAGGCAAAAAATCGGCCAGCACACCGGGCCGGTTCCAGTCCTCGCGCGAGGCCAGCGCCCGCGGTTCAAAGCGCAGCTCGGCAATCCAGTTGGTGTAGGATTTGCCCTGCCGGTGATGCTCGGCGCTGATGGGATAGCAGACGAACTTCTGGTCCTGGTGGCCCGCCATGAACATGGTGCGTCCGCTCAGGAAGGGCTCGGACTCGGTGACGCCGCGCCACAGGATGGCACCGTTCCAGATCGGCATGCCCTCGTCCGGGTAGTGCAGGGCGCGCACGCGGGAGTGAATACCGTCGGCGGCGATGACGCAGTCTGCCAGGCGCTCCGGCAGGGACTCGCCGCTTTTGCGATCGATAAAGCGCAGCCGGATGCGGCCGTCGCCGCTGCTGTCATAGTCCTGCAGGTGGTGGCCCAGCAGCAGAGAGTCCTCTCCCAGGCGTTCGACGACGGTGCGGTGCAGCAGGCTCTGCAACCGGCCGCGGTGGACGGAGAACTGCGGCCACTGGTAGCCCGCAGCAATGCCGCGGGGTTCGCGCCATATGAGCTGGCCGAACTTGTTGAAGTAGCATAGCTCAGAGGTTTCCACGGCGATTTCCAGCAGGCCCGGCAGCAGCCCCAGTGTTTCCAGTTCGCGCACCGCGTGGGGCAGCAGGTTGATGCCCACCCCCAGTTCGCGCAACTCGCCAACGCTTTCGTAAATGGTACAGGGGATGCCCGCCCTGTGCAGGGCAAGGGCCGTGGTCAGACCGCCGATACCGCCGCCGATGATGCTTATTTCCACTGACTGATTCCTTATCAACCCGGCATGGTTTGTCGGTATGAGCAATGCCGAAATCATGAAGCGGGTCGGTACCGAGGGCATTGAAGCCATTATGTGAAGGGTAATGCGCGACGCCCTGGATAACAAGGTGAAGGTAGTGCTCAAACACTACCACGCCGCTATGTCGAATACCGGAGCAAGGGTTTTGGTGCTGAAGAATATCGCGCAGCGGGCGGCCTATCGCCTCAGCGCCAGCAGCATGCCCGCGCAGACCATGGCACCACCCAGGAAGTGGTGGGGCCGCACCTGCTCGCCGAGGAAAGCAACGGCCAGCAGCATGCCGAACAGCGGGATCAGATTGACATAAACGGCAGCGCGGTTGGGCCCGATTAACTGGTTGCCCCGGGTCCACAGGGACATGCCGATCACCGACACCAGCAGGGCCAGGGCGACCACGATCATGCCGGCCCGGGCGGTCACCGGCATCGTCATGTAGGTCAGCGACTCGGCGATATAGAATGGCAGGAGCAGCAGCGCGCCCAGGACGATGATGGCAAACAGCGACTCGGTGACGTGAAACTCGGCGGGTATTTTCCGAATGTTGATCCCATAGGTGGCGAAGCCCAGCATGGCCAGCAGCACCAGCAGATCGCCGCCGTTGAACGCAAAGTGGCGCAGGGCGCCGACGTCACCGCGGGTGAGGATGACTGCGATGCCCGCGAACGCCAGGCCAATGCCGCACCACTGCCTGACGGCCAGCCGTTCGCGCAGGAAGATCCAGCACAGCAGGGCCGTAATGGTCGGCTGGGAGGCGTTGATGAGTGAGGTATTGGTGGCGCTGGTAAAGTTGAGACCTACCAGGATTAGCGTGGTGCTGCCGACGATCAGTGCGCCGAGCAGCGCCAGGATACGCCAGTGTTGCAGGTAGAGCGGGAGGAGTTGTCGCAGATTGGGTGCAATGAATGGCAACAGGATGGCGGCGCCACACAACCAGCGCCAGAAAGACAGGCCCAGTGGCGGCAGCTGGACGTGTACCGCGCGGCCGATGACGTGATTGGATGCATAGCACAGCATGGTCAGCGCGAGCAGCAGGGCCGCCTTGCGCTCCGGGGAAACAGTCGCCATTGTCATCAGCCAGTCTCGATTCAGGGTCGCCAACAGGGCGCCAGAATAGCATTGATGGCTGGGTATGCCACAGACTGCGACCGGGGCGGAGTAAATATCATTCGGCGGCTGTATCTCCGGGATCAACCGTGATCCAGCCGTCGGCCTCGCGCACCTGCCAGTGCCTGAGTACCGGCTCGCCGCGCTGTACTTTTTGCGGCACGCGCTGCCCCGGCGGAATACCGGTGCAGCGGCCGTCGCCGTCAAATCGCCAGCCGTGATAGGGGCAGAGCAACTGGTCATGGAGCAGCAGGCGAGACAGGGGTTCGCCCGGCGCCAGGCCGTTGGGCATGTAATTGCCCATGTGTGGACAGTGGGCAGCCGTGACCAGGCAGCGCCCGTCCGGAGTGCGGAAGGCCAGGGCGGCCTCAGCGCCGATGGTCAGTTCGAGCACCTCCCCGGGGGCCAGCCGCGCGGAGGGAATGAGCCTGTGGGTCCTGCCTGTGGCCATGGGTACAACCTTGTCAGTCAAAAGACTCTGCCCTGTTGGGCAAGACAGTCTCGCGGGGTAAGCCTACGCTGGCAGCCTACCAGAGATAGCCGGATCGTCGCCAACGGTCGGTTGCGGGGGGGAGCTGGTGAATGAATCGAAGCACATCGTCAGCCTGACCGGGCGGCCGCTGGTCGTGTCCGCAGGGAAGGATGTCGCCGCCGGACCGGGGCGACCTGGCGTCTGGCCCCCCTCGGGGGACGCCGCGTGAGTCGGGCGCAGACGGAAGTGTGGCTGGGCTTCAAGGCGTTCGATGTGCACGAGCTGCTGTGCCATGCCATCGCCGCGGTCGGCGACTTTTACGCCGGGCAGAATATCCTGGTCAGGTTGATTGATACCACCTTTCTGCCGGATGACTCACTGCCGGAAAACACCATGAGCGTGGCCTGTGGTACCGCCCTGTCCAGTTTCCTCGGGGGCAAGCGGCGCAAAGTGGTTTTTGTCGCCTGTGATCGCCCCATGTTCTGGCTGTATGGACGTCCGGGTATCAGCTCTCTCGAGCAGTTGAACCAGGCCCGGGTGGCCACCTTTCCCGAACTGGCCGCTCCGGCGAGGTTCCTGCAAAAAATGTTGGGGGATGTCGGTGTGGCGCCCGGCCTGTTGCCCTCCCGCGATGACGTGGCTCGCCTCGGCCTACTGGCTTCAGGCAGCGTCGACGCGGCCCTGTTGAGTTCGCACTACCTGCCGGCGGAAGTGGCCTATGCGGGCGTGACGCAAATCGCTTTCATGGGTGACCACGTGCGCCTGCCCAGTACGGGGCTGGCGGTCACCGGCAAACTGTACGAGGAGCAACCGGCCCTGGTGGCGGCGATGGTGGCGATCTTTCAGCGCGCCATGAAAGCGGTGTTCGATCGCGATGATACCCTGCTGCGGCGGGCGCTGACCGAGTACTTCGGCAAGCCGGAACACAGTCTCGACCAGGCGATCAAGGTCTTACGTGATTGTTACAACCCGTTTTGTAACAGTTACGGCAACAAGCTGCAACCGGCGATAGACGCCATGGCCGCGGGCATGGGCCTGGCCTCCCGCGACGCCGGTGAGCTGTATGAATTCAAGTACCTGGCAATCAATAACTGACGATCAAGACGAGCGGAGAACCTATGTACCCAGCACCCTTTCGCTATCATCGACCGGCAAGCCTGGAGGCCGCCATCGGCCTGCTGGGTAAGTTCGGCGATGAAGCCAGCATTATGGCCGGCGGCCAAAGCCTGATTCCCATGATGAAATTGCGCATGGGCGATGCCTGCGAGGTAATCGACATCGGTCGATTGCCCGACCTGTCGTTTGTCGAGATCCGCGACGGCATGCTGTGCATAGGCGCCCTGTCGACCCATGCCAGCATCGCCGCGTCCGAGGCCGCCGCCCGCATCCCGCTGGTGCAGGAGGCGGGCGGCGGTATCGCCGACCGGCAGATTCGCAGCATGGGTACCATCGGTGGCGGCCTGAGCGTGGCCGATCCCAGCGGTTGCTGGCCCACCAGCCTGCGCACCCTGAAAACCTCGGTGCAGGTGAGGGGGCCCGCCGGCGCGCGCAGTATCGCCATTGCCGACTTTATCCAGGATTCCTACGTTACCACGTTACAGCCTGGTGAACTGGTGACCGAGATTCGCATACCGTTGCCGGCGGCGAATACCGGCAGCGCCTATGTGGCTTTCAAGCGCACGGCCGCTGCCTATCCCACCGTTTCCTGCGGTATGGAGCTGGTGATGGATGGCCAGACCTGCACCTCGGCCAGCATTGTGCTGGGTGCGGCGGGCCCCATGGCGGTCCTGTGTGCTGCGGCGGAACAGGCCCTGGTCGGTCGGGAGGTCACCGAGACCTCGTTGGGGGAAGCGGCGGAGCTTATCGTCGCCGCCTCGGATCCGCCGGCCGATGCCAGGGGTTCGGCGGCGTTCAAGCGGGCGATGTTAAAGACCCTGGTGCTGGAGGCGGGACGTCGCAGCCTGGCCAGGAGCAGGGGCGAACAGGTCAAGGGAGGTCATCGTTATGCGTGATGCGACATCCAGGGTGGTGGTAGATGTCACCGTCAACGGTTTGAGTTACCAGCGCGAGATCGAGCCGCGGTTGTTGCTGGTGGAGTTTTTGCGAGAGGAACTGGGCCTTACGGGCACCCATATCGGTTGCGATACCAGTTATTGCGGCGCCTGCACGGTGCTGCTCAACGGCAAGGTGGTGAAATCCTGCACCGTGCTGGCAGTGCAGGCCGACGGCAACCGGGTGGAAACCGTCGAGGGCCTGGAGTCAGACGGCAAGTTGCACCCGCTGCAGAGCACGTTTTCCGAGTTGCACGGCCTGCAGTGCGGTTACTGCACGCCCGGCATGCTGATGGCCGCCAAGAGCCTGCTCGATGGCAACCCCAGCCCTTCCGAAGACCAGATTCGCAAGGGCATCGCCGGCAATACCTGCCGCTGTACCGGCTATGTGAATATCGTCAAGGCGATAGACGCCGCGGCCCAACAGATGCGGGAGGAGTAAGCCATGGAGATGAAATTCGACGGCAATTTTGAAGTGGGAATTCCGCGCGCGGAAACCTTCGCCCTGTTGTCCGACCCCAACAAATTCATGCCGGTGCTGCCCATGTATCACAGCATGGCGGCCAAGGAGTCAGAGCCCAACACCTCGATCGTCAAGTTGAAGATCGGCATCGGCAAGGTGCACGGCATCGCCACGACTGAAATCGCGCTGCAGGATAACCAGGCGCCGGAAAAAGCCAGCTACGTGGGCAAGGGCAATGTCATGGGCGGCGCCTATAACATGGTGGTGGGCTTCAACCTGGAAGATGCGGCCAATGGCGGCACCCGGATCAACTGGCATGGCACCACCCAGATCTACGGCCGCATCCTCAGCATCGCCGGCGGCGGCTTGTCCGGCATCGCCGAAAAGGAAATCACCCGGGTCATCGGCAGCCTGCAGGATGCGCTGGCCAGCAGGGAGCATTTCGAGGCGGTGGTGCGCCAGGCCCAGGCGGCGCCCGCGGCGGAGGGTCTCATCGCCCGCGTGGCCAGGTTTTTCCGCGAGCTGTTTGGCAGCGCTCCCGCACCGGCTGCACCGGCAGCCGCGGCGGACGCTACCGACACCGCCCCGGCCCGCACCGAACCCCTGCGCAAGGACCCGTCCCGCGGGGTCATCGCGCCCCTGGGCAGCAGCATCCAGGTGGACAGCGATGGCAGCAAGCAATGGACCGGCCAGCGCCTGCGCCGCAAGGAAGACGAGCGGCTGGTGCGGGGGCTGGGGCGCTACGTCGACGATTACGTCGGCGGCCATATCGCCCACGTCGGCTATGTCACCTCGCCCTACGCCCACGCCAAAATCCTGGCCATCGACGTGTCCGCCGCCGAGGCCCTGCCGGGGGTGATCTGCACCCTGACCGGCAAGCAGGTCGCGGCGCAGACCACCGCGTTCATGCAGATTGGGGCCGAGCCCAGTGCGAACCTGAAAGACTACGGTATCGCCCAGGACAAGGTGGTATACCCCGGTGAGCCGGTGGTGCTGATCGTGGCCGAAACGGCGCGCCTGGTCGAGGATGCGGTGCAGCTGGTGACGGTGGATTACGAGCCCCTGCCGGTGGTGCTGAAATCCGAAGACGCCGCCACCGATGCCGTCATCCTGCACCCGGAGGTGGGCACCAATGTCTCCTTCGCGGGGGTCTGGGACCACGGCGATGTGGACAAGGCTTTCGCCGAGGCCGCGCATGTGTTCGATATAGGGCGTCTGCATTTCCATCGCTTCGCCAGCACACCGATCGAAACCTCCGGCGCGGTGGCAACCTGGTCGCCGCGGGGTGAGGTCGAAATCGTCTGCAACAACGGCCTGCCCGGTGTCACGGTGCAGATGCTGGCGGCGTTCCTCAATGTCAGCACCGAGCAGATCCGGATGAAAAGCGAGGACGTTGGCGGAAACTTCGGCACCAAGACCGTCAACCATACCTATATCGCCCTCGCGGCCGTTGCCTCGCGCGCCATTGGTGGGCGCACGGTGAAATGGGTCGAGACCCGCACTGAAAACCTGGCCTGCTTCCATGGCGGCGAGCGCACCTTCCTGGATACCAAAGTCGCGCTGGATGCCGATGGCGTGATCACCGCGATTCGCTCCCGCCATCTCGATGATGCCGGCGGTCTGCTGCGCTATGAGCCGCTGGGCTGTTCCATCTGGTCGCAGGTGTACCCGGCGACCTACCGCCTGCGCAATATGCATATTGAGTTCTCCCAGGTGATGTCCAACAAGGCGCCCTGTACGCCCAATCGCGGCTATTCGCGCATGCAGCACATCTGGTTCATGGAGCGGGTAATCGATATCTGTGCCCACGAACTCGGTCTGCCGGCCGATGAAATGCGCGCCAAGAACTACATCCGCGCCGATGAAATGCCCTATACCACGCCCAACGGCAACATCTATGATTCCGGCGACTACGGGATGATGCTGGACAAGGCCAAGGAACTGATCGGCTGGGACGAGTGGCAGCGCAAGCAGACCGAGGCGCGGGCCGAGGGGCGACTTCTGGGTATTGGTATCGGCTCGACTGTCGATTCGGGCACCAATAACTTCGGCCAGGTGCTCTACGTCAACCCGCACCAGGTGTTCTCGGGGAATACCGAGGCCTGCCGTATCAAGATCGGCCTGGACGGTTCCATCGTCGTGACCCTGGGCTCATCGCCCCAGGGGCAGGGTCACGAGACCACCACCGCCATGGTAATCGCGGATGATCTCAACCTGCCGCCCGACATGATCACCGTGCGCACGGGTTTCGACTCCTCGTGGAATACCTACTCGGGCCTGTCGGGCACCATCGCCAGCCAGTTCGCGGTGACCGGGCTGTCGGCGGCCCACGGCGCGGCATTGAAACTGAAAGCCGAGTTGCTGCGGTTGGCGGCGCACACCCTGCAGGCGGCCGAGGACCAGCTCGAAATCGGGGTCGGGGCAATGGGCCCCGAGGTCAGGGTGGTGGCCGAACCGGAGCGCGCGATCAATTTCTGGATGCTCTCCAACCTGGCCAACGCGAATATCTCCAACGTCCCGGAGAGCCTGCGCGATATCAACCTGAACGTGATGGACGTCTACAAGCCGCCCTTCGAGCCGGTTGACGTGGAGAAAAAGATTGGCAACCAGACGCTGACGTACGCGCCGCAGATTCATATCGCGGTGGTGGAGGTGGACCGGACCACCTGCCAGCCGAAAATTCTCGACTATGCCGTGGTGGATGACTGCGGCGTCGCGGTCAATCCCAAGATCGTGGCGGGGCAGGTGCACGGGGCGACCTGTCACGGTATCGGCGCCGCCATGCAGGAGGCTTTCCAGTTTGATGAGTCGGGCAGTTTGATCACCGCGACCTTCACCGACTACGCGCCTATCACCGCCATTAATATGCCGCCGCTGAAAACGGCGGCGACCTCGACCCCGTCACCGTTCAGCTTTAACGGCGCCAAGGGTTGCGGCGAGGGCGGCGGTGGTCCCCTGCACTGTATTTCCGCTGCGGTGCAGGACGCGCTGCACAGCGAGGGGGTGATTGTCACCGAGTCGCATAATTCACCGTCCATCCTGATGGAGGCCCTGCGCGCGCCGAACCGGGCACAGGTCGTGGCCAGGGCGTAACTGAGGTATGTGTGCAATGGGCTCCCTGCGGCCGCCCCGGGTAAACCGGGCGGCTTAGCACTAACGCTTCAAATCCCTTGAAACCCCTTGAAACAATTGGGATCGGCACTTGCTTGCCCGATCCGGGCGCCCGCCACAATGGCGAGCTTCTCGCCAGCCTGGTGGCCTCCACAGCTTGGCGCGCAGTCTCTACCGGTACGCCCAATAGCTCGCGCGTGGATAAACAACAGTAAGCAGAGAAGCGAACGATGACGAATTTTGCTGTTAACCCGGCAGCCGCAATCAGTGTGGAGGATGAATCGCTGCTGTGCGCCGCCCGCACCGGCTCTCTGGCGGAGTCCCGGGCGCTGGCACTGGCCGGCAGGGAAGATACTGCCGAGTTGATGCGCCTGGCGGCCGATCTGCGCGACATGGGTCACCGCAACGTGATCAGCTACTCGAGGAAAGTCTTCATACCGTTGACGCAGCTGTGCCGCGATGTCTGTCACTACCGCACCTTCGCCCAGACACCGAAAGGCCAGGCGTTACCGTATATGAGTGTGGACGCGGCGCTGGCGCTGGCGCGCGAGGGCGCGGCGCAGGGCTGCCGGGAAGCCCTCTTCACCCTGGGCGAGAAACCCGAACAACGCTACAGCGCCGCCCGCGATGCGCTGCGGGAGCTCGGTTACGAGACCACCCTGGAGTATCTCGCCGCGGTGGCCGGGCGGGTATTCGCGGAAACAGGCTTGCTGCCGCATATCAATGCGGGCTGCATGAACGAGGGAGAAATCGCCATGTTGCGGCCGGTCTCCGCCTCCATGGGGATTATGCTCGAGTCCACTGCGCAGCGATTGTGCGAAAAGGGCGGCCCTCATTACGCTTCGCCGGACAAGGATCCGGCGCTACGACTCGAGACTCTGCGACTCGCCGGGGAGGCTTGCGTACCGTTTACCACCGGCATTCTGATCGGTATCGGGGAAACCCGCGGCGAGCGGATCGAATCCCTGCTGGCGATTCGCGACCTGCACCAGCGCTACGGCCATATCCAGGAAGTGATCATCCAGAATTTTCGGGCCAAGCCCGGTACGCGTATGGCCGGGGCAGCGGAACCCGGACTGGATGACATGCTCTGGACGGTCGCCGTCGCCCGCCTCATCTTCGGGCCGGTCATGAACCTGCAGGCGCCCCCCAATCTCAGCCCCGGCGCGCTCGGCCGCTTGATCGACGCGGGTATCAACGACTGGGGCGGCGTCTCCCCGGTCAGCCCGGATCATGTCAATCCGGAGGCGCCCTGGCCGCAACTGGAGCAGCTTGCCGCGGACACGGCGGCGGCGGGGAAATTTCTCCAGGAGCGACTGACCATTTACCCGGGCTTTGCCAGCGACCACCAGCGCTGGCTGGCGCCCCGGCTGCAAACCGCGGTGCTGCGAGCGATCGACGCCGAGGGATTCCCGCGGGTGGACAGCTGGGAGACCGGCACGGCTGATGCACTGCCGGCACTGGAGGTGTCGCTGCTGGCGGCGCCGGCGGACCCCGCAAGGGTGAGTCCGGATATCGAGGAAATACTTGAGCGCGCCCGTGGTGCACAAGGGCTGGACGAAAAAGACATCATACGTTTGTTCCAGAGCCGGGGGGCCGATTTTGCCAGGGTATGCCAGCAGGCGGACGCGCTGCGAAAAGTGGTCAACGGCGACGATGTCAGCTACGTGGTGACCCGCAATATCAATTACACCAACATCTGCTATTTCAAGTGCCAGTTTTGCGCATTCTCGAAGGGCAAGCTCAGTGAAAATCTGCGCGGACGGCCCTACGACCTCAGTGCCGAGGAGATCAGGCGGCGCACCGCCGAGGCCTGGCAGCGCGGTGCGACCGAAGTCTGCATGCAAGGCGGCATCAACCCGGACTATACCGGGCAGACCTATATCGACATCTGCCACCAGGTCAAGGCGGCGGTGGGGGATATCCACATACACGCGTTTTCGCCGCTGGAGATCTGGCAGGGAGCGCAAACCCTGGGGCTCGGCGTGGAGACGTTCCTGGGCAAGCTGATCGCGGCGGGGCTGGGCTCCCTGCCGGGCACGGCCGCGGAGATTCTCGATGACGAGATCCGCGCCATTATCTGCCCCGATAAGATAACCACAGCGCAATGGTTCCAGGTGATGGAGGCCGCCCACTCGCTCGGCCTGAAATCCACCGCCACCATCATGTTCGGCCACGTCGAGGGCCTGCAGCACTGGGCCCGGCACCTGGTGCGCCTGCGGGAGTTGCAGCAGCGCAGCGGCGGATTCACGGAGTTTGTTCCACTGCCGTTTGTCGCCAGTGAGGCACCGATCTACCTGCGGGGCAAATCCCGGCGGGGACCCACGTTCAGGGAATCGGTACTCATGCACGCTATCGCCAGGCTGGCGCTGCACCCCTGGCTAGGCAATATCCAGGCGTCCTGGGTCAAGCTGGGCGAGGGCGGCGTGCGGGTCTGTATGAACGCCGGTGTGAATGACCTGGGCGGCACCCTGATGAACGAGACTATAACCTGTTCGGCGGGCGCCACCCACGGCCAGGAGACGTCGCCGCAGCAGATGGAAAGTCGCATCAGGGACGCGGGGCGGCTACCCAGGCAGCGGACAACCGGGTACGGCCCTGTTGCCCGGGAGAGGGCCCGGTGCGCCTTTGCCGCCGCCGAGCTGAGCCCCGCGGTAAACGACGCTCCGGTCAAACAGACGTTGCGGGAACGCAAACGGGTCGCGACCGCGCCGTAGCCGGCGTGATTGGTGATACGATATCGCCATGAATGCTGAGCGCGGCACAGTGATTGCCGGCGGTGCGGATTCGCGCCGCGGCTGGTGGGTGGTGGCGGCCACCTTTGTGGGGCTCGCCCTGAGCTATGCGCCGTTTACCGTGTTTGTCTTCGGCACGCTGGTGCAGCCGCTGCAGGCCGAGTTCGGCTGGAGCCGGGCCGAGATGTCTTTCGCTCTGACGGTCACCAACCTGACCATCGTGTTTGGGTCGCCCGCGCTGGGATTGCTGGTAGACCGCTTCGGCCCGCGCAGGGTAGTACTGCCTTCGGTTTTCCTGATGGGACTCGCGCTGGTGGCCATGACCCGGATGTCCGCCAATATCTGGTCACTCTACCTCGGTTTCTTCGCCATCACGGTTCTCGGCCTGGGGACACTGCCCCACAGTTATTCGCGCCTGCTGATCGGCTGGTTCGACCGTCGCCTGGGTCTCGCCCTGGGGATTGCGCTGGCGGGATTTGGTGTTGGCGCGGCGCTGGTGCCGCAGCTCGCCACCGGGATGACCACGGCATTCGGCTGGCGCAGCGCTTACCTGCTGTTCGCGGCGCTGGTCCTGGCGCTCTCCCTGCCCTTGGCGTATTGCCTGCTGAAAGAGCGCTCGAACGGCGAGGCCGACACGCCCTCCGGCCCGGGGCCGGGCTTGAGTGGCCGCGAGGCGGCGGGCACCTCTGATTACTGGCTGTTGCTGGTCTCGTTTTTCCTGGTGGGCATCGCGATCACCGCCATACTGAGCCACCTGGTGCCGATGTTGATCGACCGCGGCATGGGCCAGACGGCGGCGGCCCGGTGCATGTCCGCGCTGGCGGTCGGCCTGATCTTCGGGCGCATGCTGGCGGGCTATCTGATGGATCACCTGTTCGCGCCCTTTGTGACCGCGGGTTTTATCACCGTGGGGCTGGCGGGCGGGATCTGCCTGCTGGCACTGGGGGCGGTCGGTACCTGGGCGTTTGTGGCCGCGGTGCTGGTGGGTCTGGCGACGGGCTCGGAGATCAGCGAGATCGCCTACATGGTCGGTCGCTATTTCGGCCAGCGCTCATTCGGCCTCATTTACGGCTTGATGTTCGGCGCGTTCCAGCTCGGTTCGTCCATCGCCGCCCCGATGATGGGCTATTACCACGACATCAACGGCGATTACACCGGGGCGTTGTGGGCGCTGGCGGTGGTCGCGCTTGTGGGTGCGCTGCTGGTGATCCTGATGGCACCGTATCCGGGGATGCGCAACAGGAGTTCATCGGCGGCATAGCGGCTGCCCGGTGCGTCGGGTAGAGGTTGAAAAATGCGCCTACAGCGGCTTGAGCTCAGTCTCACCGCCTTCGTAGACCTCGATCGCCGTTCCGGACAGCGGTTCGCCGCCGGTGGCGGTCACGCGGTAGGTTTCCTGGAAGTACAGCGAGTGGGTGCGCTCCTCGTTCATCACGTGCGGGTGCATGGAGCAGACCATGTTCTCGGGCAGCACGAAATCGAAGCCCTCGCCGATGCGCGGCATTTCGATCATGGTCATGCCGATGGAGTGGCCGCAGACATGGCCCGAGCGGTAGCCGCGTTTGACGAAGGGTGTCATGCACAGCTTGTGCACTTCCTCGGCGGTGCGCCCGGCCTTCATGTTCTCCCGCACCAGCGCGTGAAATTCCTGCTGGGCGTCCATCATGTCGCGGGTGATCGCATCCATGCCGCCGGGCATCATGGGTCGGGAGTATTCAACCCAGTGGCCGCCTTCGCCCGAGACCTCCAGCCCGTACATCATGCCGTCCGAATCCTGCAGCGGCCGCTGGTTGGGGAATACCATCTGCGGCAGCAGCGAACCGTTGGGTCCCATCTGCACCATGTCCATGGTGTTGCGGGCGCAGCCCAGCCGGACGAAGGTATTTTCCGCCACCCCCATCAGTTCCGCCTCGGTTTTACCGGGCTTATAGGCGCTGATGACATCCAGCACCCCCTGTTTGTTGATGGCCATGGAGTGGCGCACGGAGATGAGTTCCTCTTCCGACTTCTGGGCGCGGGCGTAATCGAAGGGAATGTCGAAGTCGACCAGGTCAAAGCCGCCGGCGGCGAGCTTGCGGTAGTCGCGCACGTTCATGATGAATTCGAGGCCGTACACGCCGACTTTTTTCGCGCGCTTGCCCTTGAGGAATTCCGTTATCCACTCACCGCAGAATACGGGAAATTCGCGCTGGTCGATAAAGGTGGCGCTGTGGTCGCCCACCCAGGTGGCCTCCTTGGGAAATACCGCCACCGGATCGCCGTCGGCCGGAATGACGACGTAGGCGTAGCGGTGCAGAATGTGGAAGCCGCACAGGTAACGGATCGCGCCCTCGAAGCCGCTGTACTCGTTGCCGCTGACCACCAGCGCGTCCAGGCCGTGCTCCGCCATGGCCTTGCGCACATTGCTGTAGCGCCTGTCGACTTCCGTCTGGGAGGGGCGGAATCGGTTTACGTAGTCGACCTTACCGGCCTTGGCTGCAGTGTTCATTCGTTATTTCTCCAGTGTCCAACTAAATTCAAGACCTTTCACCATATCGGCAATAGCGCGGTTGATGGGGCAGGGTACGCCGATTTTCTCACCCATGGCGGCCACGCCGCCATTGATGGAGTCGATCTCGGTGACGCGCCGCGCCTCCACATCCTGCAACATGCTCGGCTTGTGGTGATAGGCGACGGGGATGCTGTCGTCGATCATGTCCTCGGGGTTTTTCTCCAGTTTAACGCCCAGCGCGGTGGCCACCGCAATACCCTCCTGGGCAATCGTGCTGAACAGCGGGCGCAGCCGCTCCGCGGCGATGCCGTGGGGCAGCCGGGTAAGCGCTGCGACGCCATTCGATGCACAGTTGAAAATGACCTTGGTCCACATGGGGCCGCGCGGGTCCGCCACGGATTTCGTCTCCATTCCGGCGCGGGTGAGTGCCGCCGCCAGCGCGTCCGACTCCTCCTGGCTGGCGGGTTTGTCGCTGAACGGCCCGATCTGGGTCAGCCCCCTGGTGTCGTGGTTGCACACGCCGGGCGCGGTGATATGCCCGGCCGGGAACGTGGTGCCCATGATGACTCGCGGCACGTACTCGGCGATGATTTCCTCACTGCCCACGCCGTTTTGCACCGAGCACACAGCGCCATCGGCAAACACGTGGGCGACCGCGGCCATGGCGGCCCGGGTGTACAGGGTTTTCACCGCGATGATGCCGAAGTCGCAGGGGGGAATTTCGCTGGCGTCGCTGCGCGCCTGGATGTGAGCGACAATTTCGCTCTGGCCGGTCAGGCGCAGGCCGTTGCGGTTGATGGCCTCGACATGGGCCCGATCGGGATCATAGGCCCAGACCTCGACCTCCTCCAGCTTGCCGAGATGGGCGCCGAACAGGCTGCCGATGGCGCCGCAACCGATGATACACACTTTCATTCGTTGTTCTCCCTGGATTGCCCGCAGCCTCAGTGGTCCGCCGGCTGTTGTGACCAGCCCAGCTCGATGGCCTTGACCAGCCGATAAAGCGTTTCATGGTAGGGCGCCGCCACGCCCACTTCGCGCGCCGCTCGCACCAGCGAGCCGGTAATCCAGTCGACCTCGGTGGGCCGCCGGTTGCGTACATCGTCCAGCATCGAGGTGACATGGGCGTACGCCGCGCTGCCCTCATCGCTGCCGCCCTGTTTCACCGCCCGGCAGTTCATTTCCCAGGGGTCGCCGGACAGTTCGATGCCCTTTGCCCGGGCAATCGCCACGCCTTCTGCCATCATGTTCTGGACCAGGTTGCCGAGGTCGGCCAGTTGTTCCGTATTCGCATAGTAGGGCGCGTGCGGCGTATCGGTGACGGCGCCGATGGCATTGACCGCGGAGTTGAAGATCAGCTTGCACCACTGCACCGGCCGCAGGTCGCGGTAGCCCTCACAGAGCAGGCCGGCACTGCGAATGAGTTGTTCCACCTGCTGGATCACCTCGAAACCCGGGCGGTCCGGTTCCAGATCCCAGGGGCCGATCCAGGTGGGCGTGTCCAGTTCGTAATCCACGTGGCTATCGGATTGCTTAACGCCGGACATAAAGGTCAGCCCGGAAATAATGGGCCAGTCGCCGCGGGCGCGAACCAGCTGCTCACAGCCCAGCCCGTTCTGGATCATCATGAAGATCGCGTTGGGAAAATGTCCCTGCAGGGTGGCCATGCTGGCCTCGATCGCGGTGGTCTTGGTGGCGAGTACCACCAGGTCGACATCGCCCAGTTCGGCCGGGTCCGTGGACGCCAGTACCCTGGCCTGGAGCGTGGACTTGCCAGTGACCTTGAGTCCCTGCTCATTCAGTGTTTGGGCGTGCTGCGGCCGGCGCACCAGCACGCTGGTCTCGACGACGGCGCCCAGGTGGCCCGCGAACAGGCTACCGATGGCGCCCGCGCCGACCACGCAGACTCGTTGCATATCCCTCATTATCCTGGCGTTCTCCGGCAAGGCTCCCGGGAATTGCCGAGACCCGACGTGTGTCTACTTTAACGGTCGATAGTAGTGGCGGGGAGGGCGGCTGTCTTGCTTGTTAGAGCACCAAGCATTGACTGCCTGTGCTGGCCCGGATCAGGGTTGTTGCTGCTGCTTCTGGGCGAGCTGGCGCAACTGGCTGGGGGAGATGTCGAAGCGCTTTTTGAACGCGCGGCTGAAGTGGGCCGTATCGTTGAAGCCGCGCTGGAATGCGATTTCACTGATGCGCTTGTTGTGCATGCCCGGGTCCAGCAGATCTTCCCGGGTGGCTTTCAGGCGCCGCTCCCACATCCATTTCGACACCGTCATGCCGGCGTGCTGGAACAGGCTGTGCAAATAGCGCATCGATATGCAATTGGCGTTGGCGATTTTCTGCGGCGTCAATTCGCAGTCGGTGTAATTGGCCTCGATGAACTCCAGGATGCGCCGGAATAGCGCCGACTGCTTGACATGTTCCTGCTCGTATTCCTGGTTGGCCCCTGAGCGCAGCACGGTGGAAGTGAGTTCGAGCAGGCATTCGGCCAGTGTGTACTGCTCGGTGACCTGCAGCTTGTCCGCCTCGAAGCCCAGCGCCTTGAGCATTTCGTGGACGATACTGGCAAGACCACCCGCGGCGACCAGCTGCGGCTTGAAAGTGCGGCCGACCTGGTGGGAGAGGATGCGCTCCAGGAACAGGGTCTTGGGAATGTGCAGTATCAGGCGATGGCTGCGCTGGGTGTGAATAATACTGTAGGGCTCCCCGGCCGACATGATGGCCAGGTCGCCGGGGCGCTGGATGAACTCGGTATCGGCCACCTTGACGATGACGGTGCCCTCGACCTGGGTCGATAACAGGAAATCGTCGTTGTCATCGCGATAGATATTCTCAATGCTGCGGTGAATGGCGACGGGGTCGATGGTGATGTCGAACAGTTCCAGCTTGCCCAGTGGCAGCTCCCGGCAGCTGAATTGCCTGAGGTGTTCCCCGCGCTCCTCGACATCGACGGCCACATGGGCGGTGGCGACAGTGTCCATGAGGTCTGTGTCCAGCTCGTCTGTTTGATCGTCCGCCTGCATCAGTGAGTCCCTGCCACGTCGGTGCGCCGGCCCTGTTCTTATCTATCGCCTTGATTTACCGCTATATTCTCAGGCAGTTTGTCGGGTGCGCAGTCGCGCTGACATTAGCACAGGGCAACCTGATTTGAAATCATGCCGGTATCGTGGCCAGAGGTTGCCGTCTGGACGGCCGTCGGGGGCCCGCGGCGCGACGAAGTGGTCGCGTGCGTATCTGGCGCGGGGATTTGCATCCATAGTCAACCAAAAGGACGTTACCGGGCAAGCAGTCGAGCCCGTCCAAACCTATTATTGACGCTGTATTTGGCAGGGAATGAATGGCATGAAACTTTCCACGTTTACAATCAAGGCCACCGGCAAGCAAACCATCGGCGTCTACCAGAATGAAAAGTATCTGGATATTGTCAGCCTCAGCGGTGGCAAGGTGAGCAATTCCATGCAGGCGGTGCTGGCGGCGGGTGAGCCTGCCCTGGCGCAGATCAGGACGGTAGCCGCGGCGGCGGATGGCAAGGCCCACAGCTACGGCCCGGATGAGGTCACGCTGGCGGTACCGGTGCGCCCCGGCAAGATTATCCATACCTCCTGCAATTTCGACGCCCACCTGGACGAACTCACTACCTGGGAAGCGCCGGAGTGGAAAGATCACGGCTGGAGCGACTTCCACTTCGAACACCCCACTGGATTCCTCGAGGCGCCCTCCTGCGGCGTGGGCTCCGGCGCAACCATCGAGATACCCCGGTTCACCAGGCAGCTGGATTATGAAATAGAGGTCGCCATCGTTATCGGCAAGACCGCCAAGTGCGTCACGGTGGACGAGGCGATGGATTACGTGGCGGGGTTGATGATTTTCAATGACGTGTCGGCGCGGGATATCCAGGCCCGTGAGCACGCCAACAACGTGATCCTTATGGGCAAGAGCTTTGACGGCTCCTGCCCGCTGGGCCCCTGGCTGGTGACCCTCGATGAGCTGGACAACCCCAATGACCTGGCGATGACCCTCTACCTCAACGGCGAGGTGCGCCAGCAATCCAGTACCGCGAAAACCCATTACAAGATGGCCGAACTGGTGTCCTGGTGGTCGGAAATGACCCTGGAGCCGGGCGACGTGATCACCACCGGCAGCCCTCCGGGCGTTATCTCCGGCATGAAAAACCCCCAGTGGCTGAAATCCGGTGACCTGATAGAAGCGCACGTCGAGGGACTGGGCTGCCTGGTTACCCACATCGCCTGATAGGCCATAGCACAAGGAATTGACCATGAGTACCGCAATCGTCCCGACCGTGGATTCCCAGCTCCTGCAGCGGGCCATCGACCAAATCGACCGGGATCGCCTGGTCAAGCTGGTAATGGACCTGGTGGATATTCCCAGCCCCACCGGCTTCGAGGGCGATGTCGCCCGCGCCCTGCACGGCGTGTTCGAGGCCTCCGGCTTCGATTCGGTGCTGCAGCCCATAGGTGATAATCGCTATAACGCGGTGGCGCGCCTGCAGGGACAGGGCGGCGGCAAGTCGCTGATGTTCAACGGCCACCTCGATACCTCCTTCGGCCCGGAGCAGGCGCACCGCGGCCTGGGCTACCAGTGCAAGGCCACCCTGGTGGATGACGAGTGGATCTTCGGCATGGGCTCCTTCAACATGAAGAGTGCCATGGGCACCTATATTTGCGCGGTTGAAGCCATCCGCAAGGCGGGCATCAGGCTCAAGGGTGATGTGGTTATCGCCGGGGTCGCCGGCGAGATCGAGAAGGCCCCGGTCAACGACCACGAGGGGCCGCAATACCAGGGTTACGGCGTGGGCACCAAGTTCGCCATTACCCACGGCGCCATCGCCGATTACTGCATCCTGGGCGAGCCCACCAACATGATGCTGATCCCGCGCCACTGCGGCAGTTGCTGGGTGAAGATCACCGTGCCGGGACACCTTATTCACACCGCCTGGTCAGAAGTGGAAAAAAATGCCATCAACAAATCCCGGGTGGTACTGGACGCCATCCACGAGTGGATTCCCGACTACTGCGCCCGCAACAGCCTCGGCGATTTCCAGCCGCGGGTGAACGTGTCCGCGGTGGAGGCGGGCTGGAGCTGGCGCGGCGCGCGCACGCCCGACAATTGCGTGATCTACATGGACGTACGCACCCTGCCGGAGGATCTGCCGCTGAAGGCCTATAACGACGTGCGCGCCATGATCGCCCGCGTGGTGGATGACAATCCACAGCTGGCGGGCACCAAGGTGGAAACCTTTATGAGCGTGCCGGGCACCTCGATTCCCGACGACCACGCGCTGGTACAGCACGTCATCAAGGCGCACTCGGACCAGTTGGGCAAAGCGCCCGAAATGGGTATCGAGACCTGGATGAGCGATGCGGCGCATATGAACCGCTACGGCATTCCCACTGTCAACTACGGTTCCGCCGGGCGCATTCGCTCCGGTGGCGGCGGCTTCTCCACCCACCAGGGGGAGGCGGCGCACATCGGCGATATGATCGACATCATCAGGGTCTATATCCAGCTGATCCTGCAGATCTGCGAGGTCGCCGAGCAGTAGGCAGTGTAGTCAGCCAGGGGGACGCGGAATGAAACTGCCGGCAGAACGCTTCAATTTTTCGGCGATAACGCAGCGCCCCCGCTGGCGTCTGCCCGAGGGCAAGCGCGTCGCGGTCTACACCGTGTTCAATATCGAGGAGTGGGATATAGAACGGCCCGTGGCGCGCGAGTATGTCACCTCGCCCGCCGGCGTCGTGACCGTCCCCAATGTGCCCAACTGGGGCTGGCATGAATACGGCATGCGGGTGGGCTTCTGGCGCCTGCTGGAGTTCATGCAAGCCAAAGGGCTCAGGGCCAGCGCGGCGATCAACGCGCGCGTCTGCCTGGGCCAGGGCGAGCCGGTCGCCGCCGCCATGCGCGAGGCCGGCTGGGGCTTTATGGGGCACGGCTACCAGCAGCAGCCCCTGCACACGGTCGAGGACCAGTTCGACAACATCAGCAGGACCTTCCAGGTGCTGCGCGACTACACCGGCACAGATCCCCTGGGCTGGCTGGGTCCGGGCCTGCACGAGACCCTCGACAGCCTGGACCACCTGGCCCGTGCGGGCTTCAGGTTCGTCACCGACTGGCCCATGGATGACCAGCCGGTCAGCATGCAGACATCTCACGGGCCGATCGTGGCCATGCCCTATACCATGGAGTTGAGCGACCTGCCCATGATGGTGGTGCACGCGCACGAGTCCCGGGTGTGGTACGAGCGGGTGGTGGATCAGTTCGATTGCCTGTACGCCGAGGGCGTCGACCAGCCGCGGGTGATGTCGATGAGTATTCACCCCTACATCACGGGGGTGCCGCACCGCTTCAAGTATTTTGCCAAAGCCTGGGAATACCTGCTGGGCCACGACGAGGTCTGGTTTACCACGGCGGAGGAGATCTATGACTGGTACCTGCGGTACCCGCCGGCATAGCGAGCCGGGACGATTACCGCGGTTCATCGCGCCGATATCGACCCTGCCAGTCAACAGATAGGGCGTTTCCAATCAAGCGGGCGGCCCGGGCGCTGGTAACATGGCCCGATACCTTGCCATGACCCGGGGAAGCACGCAGATGGCCACCATTCCAGCCGAGCAGATATGGACCAGCGCCCTCAACCGCGCCGAATCCATCCAGGCGCCGTTTAATCACGACAAACTGATTCACTTCTACGACACCACCCTGCGGGACGGCGAGCAGTCGGTGGGCGTGTGTTTCACGCCGCAGGAGAAGTTCGAGATCGCCTGCAAGCTGGCGGAAATGGGTGTGAGCCGGATCGAATCGGGTTTTCCGCGGGTGTCGCCGGAGGACACCGAAGCGGTCAAGCGTATTCTCGAGGCCGGCCTGGAGGCCGAGATCTGGGGGTTCGCCCGCTGCGTGCAGGCGGATATCGACGCCCACGTCGAACTCGGCACGCAATACCTGCTGATGGAGATTTCCACCAGCGACGTCAAGATGGAAGCCTACGGTTTTACCCGGGAGTCGGTACTCAAGCGGGTGCAAGACTCGGTCAGGCACGCGCGGAAGAACGGCATCAAGCGGGTGAATTTCTTCGCGGTGGACGCCACCCGCAGCGACCTCGGTTTCCTGCGCCAGGTATACAGCACGGCGCTGGCCGCGGGGGCGGATGAAGTGTCGGTGGTGGATACCATCGGCGCCTGTGCACCGGAGGCGGTGGAGACGCTGATCCGCGAGGTGCGCTCCTGGGTCGGCGCCGATGTGCTGGTCCACTGGCACGGTCACAATGATTTCGGCCTGGCCACCGCCTCGGCCATCGCTGCGGTGCGCGGCGGCGCCGATTATATCCAGGGTACCATCAACGGTATGGGTGAGCGCGCGGGCAACGCGGACATCTGCGAGGTCGCCCTCGCCCTGCAGGCACTGTACAACGTACCCGTGGCGCTGGACCTGGCGCTGGCCCGGGAAGTGTCGGCGCTGGTACAGCGCGCCGGCGGCTACACGGTGGACGGCTGGAAGCCGGTGGTGGGTGAATACCTGTACACGCGGGAGAGCGGCGCGGTGGCGACCCAGTTTCATATACCCGAGGCCATCGAGCCCTACTCGGCAGATATCGTGCGCGCCGAGCGCAGGATCGTGCTGGGTAAGAAAAGCGGGCTGGCCAGTGTTGCGCTCAAGCTGCAGGAGTTGGACCTGGATGTGCCCGAGGACAAACACGCCGCCATACTCAACGCGGTAAAAGTGCAGGCTACTGCCGCCCAGCGACTCATGTCGGACGATGAGTTTCGCGCGGTGGTCGCCCGGCACGGTTGATAACAGCACAGTCGATAATCGCAAACACAGATACGGAGATACACCATGAGCGACGTCAAGGTAGCGGTCATTTTCAAATCCTACGAGCCATTGTCGGCCATCCAGAAGTATGCGGCCCAGACCGAGGCATCGGGCTATGCCGGTGGCTTCTGGATCGCGGAGGCCTATCACTGGTTCCGCTCCTACGGCCTGGAGGCGCGGGGTTGTTTTACCACGCTGGCGGCGGTGGCCATGGCAACCAAAAAAATTCCCATAGGGCTGGGCATCACCTCGCCCTATATGCGTCATCCCACCATCCAGGCATCCGAGGCGGCGGGTATTGACGAGCTGTCCAACGGCCGCTTTCAGATGGGTATCGGCGTGGGCAAGGTGGGCATTGAGTACCTCGAGTACGATATCGACGTGATGAAGCCGGTGCCGGTACACCAGGAGTCCATCGACATCATGCGCAAGGTGTGGAGCGGTGAGCAGTACAGTTACAAGGGCGACTTTTTTGAATCCAGCATGCCGGCCTACGACCGCAAGGGCGATGGTCTGCGCACGGATATCCCCATCTATGTCGGCGCCACCGGTCCCTTCATGCAGCGGCTCGCCGGCCGCTCCAGCGACGGCATGCTGCTGGCGGGGCTGACCTCACCCAAATTCGTGGAGTACGCGATAGACAACATGAAGAAGGGCGCCGAAAAAGCCGGCCGCACGCTGGCTGATGACTTCCCGGTGGGCGGTGTGATCCTGGCGGCCTGCAGTAAGGATGGTGCGAAGGCCAAGGGATTTACCCGCAGTTATACCGGGACCTATATCGTCAATAAACTGCGCAATATCAAGAATGACGTGATCCTGGCGGGTTCCGGCCTGCCCAGCGAGGCCTGGGACCCGTTCCGGGAGGCGATCAAAAACGGCACCGCCGACAACGTGGCGCACCTGGTGACCGACGAAATGCAGCGCAAGTTCACGGTCATCTCCGGCACCCCCGACGAGTGCGCCGAGATCACCCAGGAACTGATAGACGCGGGCTTGAATATGCCCATGCTGGAGGTGGTGGGCGCTACCGAGGCGGACAACCTGGAAACCGTCAGGTTGTTCGGCGAGGCCGTATTGCCCAAGCTGAAGCCAAAGCGGTAAACCGGCGACCGGCTTCTGAAGGAGTTGAATGTTGACTCAAGTGACTGCGGCGATCAGCGAACACACGGCGCCCCTGGCCAGTGACACCCAGCGGGTGCTCGCTATCGGCGGCATCCTGCTGATTGCCAGCGGGATGCTGTTCGGCGATATCTTCGCCATGTTTGCACTGCACCCCAATAACGCCCGGATCGGTGCGGCGATGTACACCGCCGCCGGGCTGATTCCCACCGGTGACGTCGATGGCATCCTGGCCCAGTTTATGGCCATAGGCGGCTTTCTCGAGTTTCGCGGCACCAAGGTCGATACCCACTCCCACATTATTCACATGGGCTATATCGCCCTGTTGCTGGCGATGCTGCAACCCTGGGTCGCGCTCTCGCCGCGGGTGCGCCATCGCACCGCCTGGCTGTTCATCCTCTGTGCGGCCCTGATGCCGCCGGCGATTTTTGCGATTCACTATGTCGGTCTGGCCTACAGCCCGTTGCAGGATATCGGCTGGGCCAGTATCTTCGCCGACCTGTTTGGCGCCCTGCTGGCGCTGGCGACGGTCATTAATCTGTACGGCCTGTGGCGCCACGTCGGAGGGCGCGGTGACGGCGGCGGCACGCCGACGTATATCAATGCGGTCGGGAGCGGCGCCGGTCGCGCCGCGTCGCGCATTTTACTGGTGGGCGGACTGTTGCTGCTGGTGAGCGGTTTCCTGTATGGCGCAGGCCTGGCGCTGTATCACCAGTTCAACAGCGCGCCGACGGAGGTCGACATACTGAAAAGCATCGTGACGGCGGCCGCGGCCGGTGATCGTGCGGCGCTCGATGCGGCCTTTGGCGCCTTTGGCAATTTCCAGATGCTGAGGGCAATTAACGTGGCGAGCCACACGCATATCAACGAGATGGGGATCCTGTTGCTGCTGGTGTCCTTCGTCCAGGCTTTCGTGCAGTACCCGGAGGCGACCCGCAAGCGCTGGGCGAAGCTGGCCGTGGTCGGCGCCTTTGGGCTGCCTGCGGGAATACTACTGGAAATTCCCTACGGCATCGTCGGCAGTGTCATCGCTGACAGCGCCGGTTTCCTGGTGATAGTCAGTCTTATGGCGATGCTGTTCGGCCTGCTGCGCTACACCGGCGCCAGCGATGCCGGCACGGGCGGTGTGGCATGAGCCGCGCGCAGCGAATACTGGTACTGAGCGGCGTGTTGCTGCTGGCGATCACCATGGCTTTCGGGGTCGGCTATGCCATCTTTGACGAGCACCAGACACTGGTGGGGATGGGCGAGCAAATGGCCGGCGGTTTCATGGCGGCGGCTGACGGTGATATGGCTGCTGCTTTTGTGGCGTTCGATAATTTCGGGGCCATGGGTGCTGAATACTCACTGGAGATTCACTCCCACGGGCACTGGGGTATGCTGGCGCTGATACTGATCATCCTGGGCCTGTTGATCGAGCGCACCGGGCTCAGTGAGGCCAGGGCGGTGGCGCTGGCCTGGTTGCTCGCCTTGAGTGCCATCCTTTTTCCGCTGGGGGTTATCCTGCAGATCGGCCCGGCAGCCACCCTGGGCAAGGCCCTCGCCGTGCCGGCATCCGCCGGCATGGTGCTGGGTCTGCTGATCGCCGCCTGGTGCCTGGCGAAAAATCGCACCTGAATGTCAATCGAATCACCCGATCAAGTAAGTCTGGAGTCGTTATGAGTACAAGTACCAAGTGGGCAGCGTTCAACTGGAAGGATCCGTTTGGCCTGGAAGGGCAGCTGACGGAGGAAGAGCGGCAAATCCGCGATACCACACACGGCTATGCCCAGGCAAAGCTGGCTCCGCGGGTCCGGCATGCCTACCGGGACGAATCCACCGACCCCGCTATCTTCCGGGAGATGGGTGAACTGGGTCTGCTCGGCTGCACCATAGACGGCTACGGTTGCCCGGGGGTCAGCTACGTCAGCTACGGGCTTATCGCCCGGGAAGTGGAGCGGGTTGATTCGGGCTACCGCTCGATGATGAGCGTGCAGTCCAGCCTGGTGATGTACCCCATTTATGCTTACGGTGATGAAGCCCAGCGGGAAAAATACCTGCCCAGGCTGGCTACCGGAGAGTGGATAGGCTGCTTTGGGCTCACCGAGCCCGATCACGGTTCCGATCCCGGCGGCATGATCACGCGGGCGAAGAGCGTGGACGGTGGCTACCTGCTCAACGGCGCCAAGATGTGGATCAGCAACTCGCCCATCGCCGACGTGTTCGTAGTCTGGGCCAAGAATGACCAGGGCAAGATACGCGGTTTTATCCTGGAAAAAGGCATGAAGGGCTTAAGTGCGCCCAAGATCGAGGGCAAGCTTTCCCTGCGCGCCAGCATCACCGGCGAGATCGTGATGGAGGATGTATTCGTACCGGCGGAGAACCTGCTGCCCAACGTGGAGGGCCTCAAGGGGCCGTTCGGCTGTCTCAATAATGCGCGCTATGGCATCTCCTGGGGCGTGATGGGGGCGGCGGAGGCTTGCTGGCATGCGGCCCTTGAATATACCCTGGAGCGCAAGCAGTTCGGGCGGCCGCTGGCCGCCAACCAGCTGATCCAGAAAAAACTGGCCGACATGCAGACTGAAATCGGCCTGGCCCTGCAGGGCTGCCTGCAGGCGGGCCGGCTCAAGGATAACGACGCACTGGCGCCGGAGCTGATCTCCCTGCTCAAGCGCAACTCCTGTGGCAAGGCCCTGGACATCGCCCGGGTGGCGCGGGACATGCACGGGGGCAACGGCATCTCCGACGAATACCCGGTGTTCCGCCATATGTGCAACCTGGAAACCGTCAATACCTACGAGGGTACCCACGACGTGCACGCCCTCATCCTGGGCCGCAGCCAGACCGGCATACAGGCCTTCTATTGAGCAGGTCGGCCGTCAGCGAGAGCTATTGTCGGCGCTACGATATCGCCAGCATCGGCTTTCGGCGCGAAGCGGGGGTCACTGCTGCCGCCGAGCCTGTCTGTCACCTGGACGTGCGCTTTGGCGAGGGTTACAGCGTGCAGTTCAAGCTGCAGGGCAGGGCCGCCGGTATCGGTGAAACCGTGCGCCGCCTGCTTGGCGACGGCTCGATCGAGTGCGCACGGGCGGTCGATCCCGCCGCGCTTGAAGCTGAGCTGGCAGCCCTGTTCAGGGAGATAGACGGGCGCCTGCAGCGGATCAGGCACGAACAGGAAGTGCAGCGCATCCGCTACCTTGGCAATACTTTCGTCCTCAACGGCAAGACCGTGTTCGATGTGGTCGAGGATGTGGATGGCAGGTTGACGATTGCCATGCACCGGGACGGCGGTCGCCAGCAGGCGATGTTACAGGCCAGCGCGCTGCTCGATGGCCTGTACGATGGCTCGATTGTGATGCGCCCGCCGAGCACCCGCTGAGCGCTCACCTGCGCGTTCGCCATTATCGGAATAATTCAGTTAGCGAACCCGTTTCCCGCCCGGTTAATTCGCCGCAATGAGGCGAATCAACCGGGCGGGAAACGGAGCATGCTCAGGCTTGATGCACTCGCCCCCGTGGACCAGCTTAAAAACTGTAGCGCAGTCCCACGCTGTACAACCGCGGCGTGTGATAAGAAATCTCGTTACAGCCGCACAGGGTCGCCAGGTCGAAGCCCTGGATGCCGGCGTTCTCGTCGGTCAGGTTGCGTACGGCGAGTGTGGCCAGCCAGTCCTGGTTACTGCTCTCCCAGCTGAACATGGCATTGACCAGGGTGTAGGCGTCGAACTTGTCCGCGCTGAAGTTACGCAGGTTGTAGTAAAAGCTGTCCGAATAGCTGACGTCCGACTGCACGGCCAGGGTACCATTCAGCGCCGGCCAGGAATAACGGATCATCGAGGACGCCTGGAAAGGCGGTGCATAGACGGGTTCCACATCCCTTGGCGGCAGCGGTGAGCCGAAGCGCAGGGGCACGTCTTTAACTGTGGCATCGAAATAAGCGACATTCAGCATCAGGTCCAGGCCGTCGATGGGCGAGCTCTGCAATTCCAGTTCCGCACCCCAGGTTTCATCGTCGGCGTTGAACACGACACCGCCCACGCCCACAAACAGGAAGGCCTGGTAATCCTGGTAATCATAATAGTAGACGGTACCGTTGAGTCGGGTGCTGCCATCGAACAGGGTGGATTTGAAGCCCGTCTCGTAGGAGATCAGCACCTCCTCCTTGTAGGGCAGGGCAGAGTCCCCACCGGAACCGAAATAGCCGCCCAGCAGGGGCGCGTTGAAACTGCCGGCTTTCACACCCCGGTTTACGCCTGCCCACAGCAACAGGTCATCGTTGGGATGCCAGTCCAGTTGCACCTTGCCGGCCCAGAGATTTTTGGAGGTGTCGTCCGAGTACCTGACGATGGGCGTGGCATCACTTTCGAGGAACGGTCCCTTGTTGAAGGTGTCGTTGCCGAATGACTGGTAAAAGCCGATACCGAGGTCGAAATCCTTCTCCTCCCGAATCGCCCGGGCACCGATGGTGAAAGTAAAGTCTTCGGCGAAGTCGTAATCCAGTTGTCCAAAAAGATTGTATGACGTGGTGTCCAGATTGGCGTGTACACCGATATCAACGGGGAGCCCAATACCCGTGGCTGCAATGCTGTTTTCCGGGCCCTTCAGGCCATTGTTGGATTCATTGTCGATATACAGGAGGTAGACGCCGGTCACCCAGCGGGTGTTGTCCGTCTCGCCATTGATCCGCAACTCCTGGGTATAGGTCTCGGCATTGACCCCGGCGTAGTTGGCCAGCTGGTTGACGGGCGCCGAGTCCACGTCGATAAACAGGCTCTTGTTGTAGGACTTGTAGTCGGTGATCGAGGTGAAGTCACTGCCGCCCTGCAACTCCCAGTTTACCCGGGCGTATAAACCACTGGTCTCGGTATTACCGTTGTTGTCAAAGGCGAAATCGCCGGCAAAGGACGTGTCCTCGGTGTCCGGGTCGAGATAGCCGAAAAAGTCCGCCCCCGGTGCCAGTCGACCAGGTAGCCCGATACCACCCCCGGGCAGCAACTTTTCACCGTCGATCGCATTGCCCCCACCGTCCCTGTCACCCTGGATACTGAGGCGGGTTTCATCCCGCGGCGTGTCGATCACGTTGGTAATTTCCCCCTGCTCATCAACTATCGCGATAGTGGACTTGGAGTGATAGGGGCCGGTGGCGAAGTCGGTCTTGGCATAATTACCCATCACGGTCACTTCCAGGGTATCGCTGGGCCTGAAAGCCAGGGTGGCGCGGACGGCGGTGGTCTCGTCATCCCCCAGGTCCGCTCCGGCGCCCGGACCGGGTGCCGGATTAAACAGTGTGGTGTCGGGATAGGTATTTTCCAGCCAGGGGTCCTGGTTGTTGTAGCGAATCGCCAGCCTGCCTGCGGCCTTGTCACCGATGGGCCCGGTAACGGCCGCCTCCACGGTGTAGCGGTTGGCGTCATTGGAGGAGTCAAACTGGCCCGCAGTCAGGTCAAGATAACCGCCGAAACTCTCGAAATCCGGCTTCATGGACACGTAATTGACCGCGCCGCCGGTGGCGTTGCGGCCGAACAGGGTACCCTGGGGGCCCTTGAGTATTTCCACCCGGTCGATATCGAACACCGCGAAGGTCTGGCCCTGGGCAACGGCGATATAACCCTCGTCCAGGTAGACCGCATTGGGCGCCTCGATAATATCGTTGAAGTCGTTCTGGGTGACGCCGCGAATGGAGAACTGGGTGTTCTGGCCGGCGATGTTGCCGCTGGTATGGACCCCCGGTGTGAACGTGGCGATATCAAAGCTCTCCTGCACTCCCATCGCCCTCATCTGGGCACCGGTAAAGGCGGTGACGACCACGGGTACGTCCTGCAGGTTTTCCTCCCGCTTCTGGGCGGTGACGGTGACCTCCTCCAGAATATTCGCGCCCAGTGCGGGCTGCAGGGCCAGTGCGCTTGCCAGCAGGGTGAGAGTAGTTGCCAGTTCCTTCCTGAAAATCTTCTTCATCGCTTGCCATCTCCATGTCGCATGTCGGGTATTTTTTTAATATCAACAGTCGTCGGTGGGAGGGGGTTTATTGGTGTCCGGAGTCCTGTCCCCGCCGCCCTTTGGATTCCCCTGCAGAAGGAGAGTCCCGGCAGAGTGTACTGGAACGCAGTACCGGGACGATTGAACTACCGCGCAGCGCGTATTGATTGAGACTGCCTTCCAACATTCACAAGGCAATTTACAGCGGGTTATTTATTCGAAGTCCGGGGTCCGGGGTCCGGGGTCCGGGGTTGGCTCCTGCTGTCGGTTCCGGCCGCTGGCAAGCCCTGGCCGTGAGCTAGAGGGTGACCAGGCCTGCCAGCAACACCCCGGGGGTTTCAGCATCCTCCAGGCCCCAGCCGCCCATCAGGTAGTGGTGCACGATGCGGATCGCCATCTGGCCGACATGGTCCTCAAACCCCTCGAGATCGCCGAACCGATCTGCCAGTTGCTCGATACAGAATGCTTTCATCGGCTCGTACGCCCAGATGGGCACAAAATTGACGAAGGCCTGCTGGCAGGCGGTCATGACGGCCTCGATAAACTCGATGCCACGCTCGAAACCCGCGCGGTCGGTGAGTTCGTAGCGCCCGGGTACAAAACGGTCCCACTCCAGCGCCAGGAAATCGCGCAGGTAGGTGATCAGGTTGCGAAAGTGATAGTCGGGCATAAAGCCGTACTTTGCGCTGGCGATGATGGTATCCGACGAAAACAGCACTTTTTCCGGCGCGAACCACGCCGCCAGGTTGCCCGAGCCGTGGGTTGGTCCCGGGTTGAGCAGTACCAGGTCGACGCCGTCCACGGTGAGGGTATTTTCAGGCCCGCGTATCACCCGGGTCGGTTGAGCCTGGCCCCGCGCGCCGCGCAGCTTGATCACCCGGGCACACAATTCATCCGCGATCACCTGCGCCCCGGGGGCGAGGTCCAGGGCAAAGCCGGCGTGATCGAGGTGGTCGTGGGAATAGACGATGCTGGCGATGGGCTTGTCCGGCACGGTCGCCGCGATCGCGTTGCGATAAGCCCGGGCCCTGCCGGGGGTGCCGAACGTGTCGAAGGCGATGACGCTGCTGTCGCCCTCGACAAAGATCGTGCGCACGGTGCCGTCCGAAACGGTGTGGAGCCGGCCGGAGAGCGACTCGACGGTCATTTCGGGCTCGGCGCTGAGATAGGCCTGGGCGCTGTCGAGGGTGAAAAGACCGCTGTTTTCCGCCATTACAGCGGCCCCAGCCGGGGAGACAGGTTGCCCTCGATGCCCCAGCCTCCGGTGAGGTAGTGCTGCATGTACCGCGACAGGTTCATGGCGGCGTACTCCTGGAAGCGGAATTCCCTGCCGTACAGGGGCCCCAGTTTCTCGTCGGTGTAGCGGTTGAGGTCGGCCCAGTTGTGCGGATCGAGACCATCGATCACCGCCTGCTGGCCAAAGTCGAACAGGCGCTTCCAGTAGTCGAGGATTTCGATAAAGCGCGCCCTGGTCAGCAGCCAGAAGTGACCCGGCACGAACAGGTCCCAGTCGAGGGCCAGGAAGCGCTCCATCACCGGTACGTAGTGGGTCAGATGCCAGTCCATCAGCGTGGTATAGCCCACCCCGTCGGCGACGGTATCGACCATGAACAGGGTTTTGCTGTGGGGGAAATAGGCTGCGGTATTGCCGTCGCCGTGGGTGGGCCCGGGGTAGATGAGCTCGAAGTAGCAGCCGTCGATTTCGTGACTGGTTCGCTCCCCGGCAAAGGTCTCACTCGCGGCCAGCTGGCCGTCGGACTTGCGGCCCAGGATGACCCGGTTGGCGTAGTCGTGGGCGATGATCTTCGCCTCGGGCGCCAGGTCCGCCGCGTAGCCGGTGTGGTCCAGGTGGTCGTGGGAGTAGACGATGGTGTGGATGGGTTTGGTGGGGAACACCCGCCCAATGGCCGCCTGGTAAGCCCTGGCCGTGCCGGGGGTGCCGAAGGTATCGAAGGCGATACACCCGGTTTTGCCCTCGAGGAAGATGGTGCGGTAGATACCCTCGCTGGCGGTCCAGATATTGTCGCGCACGGGCTGGTAACAGATATCGCGGTAGGCGCCCTGGATGGGCAGGTCTCCGGCAATCGTAAAGATGCCGTAATGTTCCCTGCAACTGTGTTCCAAGGGGTTACCTCCCGCTTTTTGGCCAGTGCCTGAGTATAGCCGCCGGCGCGGCGAATGACCGCATCACAGTCCGGGTGGGTGGCGCAGCTGCGTCACGCTAGCCGGGGTCAGGCCGTTTGTACGCCCGCCTGGTGGGTCAGGATGCGCTCCGGGTGGGTGTAGATGGTGGCGCGCTGGTCCCGCACAAAGCCACAGAGGGTGACGCCATACCTGGCAGCCAGCTCTATCGCCATCGAGGTCGGCGCGCTTACCGCCAGCATGACTTCCAGGCCGGTGCGTATGGTCTTGAGCACCATCTCGACGCTGAGTCGGCTCGATAGAATGACGCCGCAGCCGGACAGCTCACCGCGACTGAGCAGCACCTTGCCTATGACCTTGTCCAGCGCGTTGTGGCGCCCGAGATCCTCGGCCACGGCCAGTATCCGGCCCTGTTCGTCAAAAATCGCTGCGCCATGGCAGCCGCCGGTGACTTCAAACAGGGCCTGTCGGCGCCGCATTTCCCCCATCAGGCGGGCTATATCATCGGTTTGCAGGGCCAGGCGCCGCGTTGCGACAGGTCGCAGTGCGGGGTCGCCATTTTCCAGAATTTCGCGCGGTCCGCAGATTCCGCAGGAGCTGTTGATGACCACATTGCGGCGATTGGTCTGCACTTTTTCCGGCTCATGCAACTGGATGCGCACTACGCGGTGGCTATCCGGGCAAACCGAGAGGCTCCTGATATCTTCTCGTCGCCGGATAAACCCCTCCGACAGGGCAAAGCCGGCGGCGATCGCGAGACTTTCGGATTCGTTGATGTCGCCCAGCAGACCAGCGTCCGGCGTGTAGCCGTGGGCGACCGAGCATTCCATGGTCGGTGTCCACATCAGGGTGTACAGCCCGATATCCTCGATATCCAGGGTAAGCGTGTCTTCCTCGATAACCCGGCACCGCATCGGCCGGGCCGTTGCCGCAGCATCTTCCAGGAAGTGGGCATCGACCTCTACTACCCCCGGTATTGGCATCGGCGTCGCCGGGTTACCGCCCCGGCGCAAAGGGGTTCATGGTCATGATGGGCTCGTACACGCCAATCTTGAAGATCAGCAGGCGCCAGGCAAAAAAACCGGCCAGGACGCCGATCCCCGACAACAACTGGGCCAGTATCGAGGTGGGCGCCGCCCAGGTGAGCAACGCGGGCAGGGCGATGCCGGCGGTCACGGTGACCCCCAGGTACCAGCGCGCGTAAAACGTCTGTAACAGCAGCTCGATCGAGGTGCGCGCCCCCGGGCCGCCGTGCCAGCCCGCGTGCAGGAACATCAGCTGCACCAGCGCCAGGCCCAGCAACAGCAGCAGCAGGATTGGCGCCAGGCCCGCGGCGGTATCAGCCGGCAGTAACAGCATGGCCAGTGCCAGGCCGCTGGAGAGGGCGTACAGCAGGCTGGATAAGGGCATGATGGCGGAGTTCCAGATCGCAATTGCGCTGGAGTGAGACATGGCGAAACCCTGGTAAGTGGCACACACCAGCGCGCATCCCCCCGCCAGCAGTTTCAGCCCCCACAGCTCGGTCGGGCTGTTGCCCTCGCCGAATACCATTACCAGCAGTGCCAGTACACCGAATCCCACCATACCCATGAGCCCCAGCAGGCCGCGGCTGATCCAGGACCGGTCAGGGCGCAACATGGCGCGCCAGGATTTCATCGGCACGCCCATGTGAGTGAGGTGGAAATAGGGTTTGCCGGTGGAGACCAGCAGCAGGCCCAGAACCATGCCTGCCAGGTTATCCAGCAGGAGTGATACAAAGAACAGGCCTGCTCCCACTTCGCAGCAATAAAAGGCATAGGCCATAGAGTTGTCCCAGTGGCGCTGGAAGCGATACCCCACTCTCAGCGTGTCGCCGGAAAAAACTCGATCTGCAATTGCCATGGCTGTTTTCCCTCCTGGGGTGTCGCTATAACCCGAAATACGGTCAGTTGACGTAATAGACTTTGGGCCTGGTATTTTTTTCCGGCATTGGCGGCCGCCCGTTGCGCTCCCGGATCATCTTGCTGGGGGCGCTGTGGGGATCATCCAGGTCGCCGAAAATCCTGGCATTGGTCGGGCAGGTCACCACACAGGCCGGGTCGAGGTTGGCGTCGACCCGCTGGCTGCAGAAATCGCATTTGGTCACGGTGCCCGGAGTATAGCGGGCGTAACCCTCCTTTTCGAACGGGGTGATTTCCCCCGTGCCAAACAGGCCTTTCAGGAAATTATCTGCATCCATGGTGGTGCGCTGATCATAGGGACAGGCCACCGCGCAGGATGAGCAGCCGATACACTTGGCGTCGTCGACCATGACGATACCGTCGTGTCGGGTATACGTGGCGCCACTGGGGCAGACCTTCTCGCAGGGGGCATCGTCGCAGTGGTTGCATATGGTGGGGATGTAAACCCTGTTTGCCAGCGGGAATACGCCGTATTCCTCGCTCAGGGTTTTGGTGAAGAACACCCCGTCGGGCAGGGAATTCTCCTGTTTGCATGCCACCACGCAGGCGTTGCAGCCTATGCAGGTTTTCAGGTCGAAAACCATTCCCATCCTGGCCATCAGTGATGCCCTCCTTTACCCTTTGCTGTCTCGTAGTCCTCGACCAGGTCGTACACTGTGCGGCCCTGCTTGAGGAAGTCCGGCCAGTCGTCCAGCCTGGTCAGTTTCACCTTGCACACGGTTTCCGGCTGCGCGCTGGCGGCGTCGGTATTTTTCAGGTCGTAGGGGAGCATGTCGTTGTAGTGCCCGCCCGCCGGCAGCACACCGGCGGCCTTTGACTTCATGCGCGACAGGGCGTTGGATACGCCCAGGGTCTCGGGGTGCATGCCCTCGGATACGCTGATGCGCCCGTACAGCCGGCCGTAGGGCGACTCCACCTTGACGATGCTGCCCTTTTCCAGGCCCTGGGCGGCGGCGGTTTTCGGGTTCAGCAGCAGGCCGGTGTGCACCGGGTCCCGGTACACGATGTCCTTGATCCAGGGATTAGACAGGCTCTCGCCGAAGTTGAGCTGGATATCCTTGAAGGTGATCGCGTACAGGTCGTACTCGGGTGGTTCCTCGTGCACCGGGTCCAGGGTCGAACTGGGCAGGGGCTGGTAATCGTCCCACTCCCACTCGTGGCGGAAGGGCACGTTGGCGTCTTCCATCTGCTGCTTGAGCTTGTCACGCTCCACCAGGTAATCCTCGATATAAAAGTGCAGGCGGCAGCCCTCCCAGGGGCGATACCACTTGTCGAGGCGTTTCTCGGTCACCGAGTGGCCGTGTTCCATGTAGTACTCGATATCGTTACCGTCCCACAGCAGGCCTTTGCGCCGGGCGATTTCCTTGTCGGTGTATTTCTTGTCGAGTTCCAGCATCAACTCCGGGTGGCCCTCGAAGCCAAGGGTCAGGTTGATCACGTTGTTGTAGGCCTCGAGAATGCCCAGCCGCTCCGACAGTTCGTAGAAGATATCCTCTTCGCTCTTGGTGTCGTGCAGCGGCGGGGTCGCGGGCTGGCGAAAGCATTGCCCCTCGGTGTGGGGCGGTTCGATCATGGTGCAGTTCCAGCTCTCCAGCACATCGTGGGAGGGCAGGATCACGTCGGCGAAGTCGGTCATCTCGGTCGGGATGATGTCCACGCAAACAATGAATCGCATGCCGCGCAGGAACTCGAACCATTTCTCGCGCGAGCCGTGGATGGCCCACACCGGGTTGGAGTGGCAGTTGACGATCACATCCGGCGTGAACTCCACCCCGAATTTTTCCCGGTTCTCGTGCATCAGCAAATTGAAATGGGGCGGATGCACGCCCAGCGGGAAGTAGTCCATCATATGGTAGGTGCTGGGCGGGTAGTGGAAGCCCGGAACCGGTCCCAACTGGTGCGGGGTCGGCTTGAGCATGCCGCTCTCGCCCATGGAGCAGTGGTTGAAATCCACTTCCTTGGGGTCCAGCGTCACCCCCATGTGACCCCCGGGGGTGTCGATATTGCCGATCAGCATGTTGACCAGCTTGAAGCTGTGGTTGGTCTGGGCGCCGTGCTTGTGGCCCTGGGCGCCGCGGTAGTAGTTATAGGCCGCCGGGCGCAGTGGCAGCGTGCGGCCGTCTTCCACCTTAATGGTGGCGCCGATCTGCGCCGCCCTGGCGAATTCGCGGGCGATCCGCCGGATGGTGTCCGCCGGCACCGTGGTGATTTTTTCCATGGCCTCGGGTGAGCAGTCCGCGAGGATGTCCTTGTACACCTGGAACGCGGGGCGGCAGGGCTTGCCGTTGAACTCGTAGTTCCCCTCCAGCGCGATCTCCTCGATGGTCTCGTCGTTCCACAGTTTGGCGCACTGGTTTTTCTTGTCCCAGATATAGCATTGGCGGTTGTCGTCGCGGATGAAGTAGCCGTCCTCACCTACCAGATAGGGCGCGTTGGTGTCGCGCTTGAGCGCGCGGTAATCGCAAAGGCCCTCGTACACCAGTACGTGGGACATACCCATGGCGAAGTGGCGATCCGTGGCCGGGCGTATCGGCACCCACTCCTCGGCCTTGGCGGCGGCGATGGATAACCTGGGCTCCACCGCGACCACCCGCATGCCGCGCTCGGTGCGCGCTTTTGCCACCCAGTTGGCTTGTGCGGCGGCGTGCAGATGAGAGGAAAAGCCGTCGCCGGTACCGTTGTTGATCCAGTAGTTGCAGTGCTTGGCATCGTTGGCGCAGGCGAAGGCGGAGTGAATAAAGCCGTTAACGGGGTGATAGGCGCCACCGCACATGGTGCCGCCGGACTGGTAGAAATTGAAGTTGCCGAAAGACAGTGGCCAGGCCCAGATGTTGAACTTCTGGAAATCTTCCAGCGAGGGCAGTATCTTGCGCGGATCCTCATCCAGCGATTTTTTGATCTGCGCCGCGGTGTATTCCAGCGCCTCCTCCCAGGAAATAGGTTCCCACATCGGGTCGATGCCGACGCCTTTCTCGGGATTGGTGCGGCGCATGGGCTGCTTGAAACGGTTGGGGTCGTAGTGGCGCATGATGGCCGCGTTCCCCTTCGGGCACAGCTTGCCGTTGTTGGACGGATTGCTGGGGTTGCCCTCAATCTTGTTGATCACCCCGGTATCGGTGACGTGGATCAGGTTGCCGCAGGAGTGCAGGCACATCTTGCAGGTTGATGCGATCCAGCGGCCGCTTTTCAGTGAATTGGCTGTGGGGGGGGCGGTAGTCATGATCTGACCTCGTTAACGATTACAGGATGTCCGGCGTTTGCCTCAAGTGGCGCGCGCATTCACGATAAATGCGACATTGACTTGCGTAAGTCAATGCGCTGATCCCGGATGGCACTAATTTCATGGCTGCGGCCTGTCCGGTTATCGTTGTGCCCGGCTCACTACTTACTATAGCAACCCCGCCTCAAAAAGCAGCCGGGGGGTTCTTATTGTTGTCAGGATCCCTGTTGCCACTACGCGCTGGATTGCCAGACTGAAAGGGATCTTTTGACAAGTTTACTGGAGGCTCACAGTCCCTCGCTTGAACCAGCGTGCAGCGCCAGTTGATTGAGACCGCCCGCTTGCCCCCGGAGTTTGAGCCGGCCAACCGCCAGCGCCGCTGGCGGTTTGGCAGCGTGGGCATCAGCCTGCCGAATAATTGTGTTTCACCGGCATATCCGCAGCCCTGGCCCCGCGCTGGTAGGCCGCTCGCCCGACCACAAAGGAATCCGCGTCATCGGCGGAGGGGGCTATGCCGATGGCCCGGTAGGCGGCCTTTACGTGGTCGCGTTCGGCTGCGGCAGCGGATCCCTGCCGGCCGATTTTGACGCCTTTCCGCCGAAGCAGGGGCACGAGTTGTTCGCGGCCTGTATCGCGGTGCTGGTGCTGATTCACTTTTGCGCCGCCATGTACCACAAGTTCGTCCTGAAAGACGGCCTGCTGGGACGGATGTGGTTTGGCAAACGCTAGTAGGTGCGTGATCCGGCGAGGAGAAAATGGCAATGGTCAGCAGGGATAACAAAAAAATACGCATGGGCATGCTGTGCTTCGTGATCTACGGGATCATGGCTGCGGCGGGCCTGCCGTTTCGCGGGCCGGTGGTCATTCCCGGTGAAAACCCGGGACTGTGGGCCGAGGTGGCACTGCTGCCCACCCATGACCTGGCCTGGGCAATCCTGTTGCCGGCGCTGGTGATACAGCTGTTCGGCTTCTTCGCCTACTGGGCATTCATGAAAGACCGGCCCGAAGGTGAGATGGCATTCTGGGGCATGGTGTTGTCGGTCGCCGGCAACGGCCTGTTCCTGCCCAGCACCGGCCTGCTGGCATTCGCTGACCCCCAGGCCGCGCTGCTGTACCAGGCGGGGCTCACCGATGAAGCCATCGCCGTCGCCAGTGCCGGCGTATCCGGCGCGCTGTCCGGTAGTATTCTCGCCGGCTCCGGCATCATGCTGCTGATCGGCTCCATCCTTATCGGTATTACCCTGTGGAAGTCACCACTGTTTCCCAAATGGACATCGGTGCTTTATATCCTGCACGCCTGGGCCCTCACGCTGGCGGTGACGCTTTCTTATACCGTGGAGCGCATCGGCGGGCTGCTGATCCTGGTTGTCGGGGTGGTGCTCACGCGAATTATCTGGCGGGAAACTGCCAGCTCGCAGTGAACTAGCCGCGGCGCGGGCCGCCTTCAGGTGTCTGAGGCTGAGCGCCCCGACGTCAGGGGCCGTAGCCGTTTGCCGCTGCAAGCCGCAGTGTTCCTGTCTTGAGAAAAGCACACGTTAACTGGATACTCATGGTAATCCCAAAACAGGGTACGACAATTGGCCGGTAGTCGGGTCGTGATAATGGCGGCTAATGCGGCTGATTACAGCTGCGAGATGCCGAATACCGGGAATTATTGTGTTGCTGAATCAGCGGGATCGTCCATTGCGTCGGGCGGCATGGATAACTTTTTCTCATACCCATGCAAGCCGATACCATTGGCTCGGCGTGCCCCCACCTACTACTATCAACGCTCTACCAATAACCCGCCAGACTTCGGGAGGGACCTGCCATGGCTATAGTGGTGACCAACATAGAGCGGGTCGATAGCGCCCTGGTCGACCAGTTTACCGGTCTGGGTGTGGCGACCGTGCATGAGTCCTATGGGCGGCGCGGGCTGCTGGCTTCCTACATGCGCCCCATTTTTCGACCGATCGAGCTGGTTGGCACAGCCGTGACCTGCGAGGTCGCGCCGGGTGACAACTGGATGCTGCATGTGGCGGTAGAGCAATGCCGGCCCGGTGACGTGCTGGTGGTCGCACCCACCAGTCCCTGCGAGGACGGCTATTTCGGCGACCTGCTGGCGGAGTCCCTCAGGGCCCGCGGCGTGCGCGGCCTGGTGATCGACGCCGGCGTGCGCGATATCGCCACGCTCACCCAAATGCAGTTCCCGGTGTGGTCGAAGGCCGTGTTTGCCCAGGGCACCGTCAAGGAGACCCTGGGCAATGTGAATGTGCCGGTGGTGTGTGCCGGTGCGTTGATCCACCCCGGCGACCTGGTGGTGGCGGACGACGACGGCGTGGTCGTGGTGCCCCGCCGGGAGGCGGCGACCGTGTTGGCCAACGCCAGGGAGCGCGAGGCGAAAGAAGCCGAGAAGCGCGCGATTCTCGCCAGCGGCGTGCTGGGCCTGGACCTCTACAAGATGCGGGAGCGGCTGGCGCAGAAAGGCCTGAAGTACGTTGCTTCAGCGGCGGACGCCTGAGCCGTGCAAACGGCTGTCCCCTGTGCGCTGATGCGCGGCGGCACCTCGAAAGGACTGTATTTCCTGGCGAGTGACCTGCCGTCCGAACCCGGCTTGCGCGACCGGGTGCTGCTGGCGGCCATGGGCTCGCCGGACGAGCGCCAGATAGACGGTGTCGGCGGCGCCCACCCCCTGACCAGCAAGGTCGCGATTATCGGACCCTCGTCCCGGCCCGATGCCGACGTGGATTACCTGTTCCTGCAGGTGGTGGTGGACAGGGCCGAGGTCTCCGACAGCCAGAATTGCGGCAACATCCTCGCCGGGGTGGGTGCGTTTGCCATCGACAGCGGCCTGGTCTGCGCCGGCACGGAGTTTACCGACGTGCGTATCCATATGGTCAATACCGACGGTATCGCGGTGGCGCGTATCCAGACCCCCGGCGGGGTGGTGGAATACGCGGGCGCGGCGCGTATCGACGGCGTGCCCGGCACCGCGGCGCCGGTGATGCTGGAGTTTCTCGACATTGCCGGTTCCAGCTGCGGCGCGCTGCTGCCCACGGGTAATGTGGTCGACGAGGTCGAGGGAATCGAGGTGACCTGTATCGACAACGGTATGCCGGTGGTGCTGCTCAGGGCCGCGGATTTCGGTGTGAGCGGCTATGAGAGCCCCGCCGAACTGGAGGCCAACGCCGCACTCAGGACCCGGGTGGAGGCGGTCCGGCTGGCGCTGGGTGAGCGCATGAACCTGGGCGATGTCACCGCCAAAACAGTGCCGAAGATGAGCCTTGTCGCCCCGGCCCGCGACGGTGGCGTCATCTGCACCCGCACGTTTATCCCCCATCGGGTGCACGAGGCTGTCGGTGTGCTGGGGGCGGTGAGTGTCGCCACCGCCTGCCTGCTGCCGGGTTCCATCGCGCAACAGGTGTGCGGGGCCAAGGTTACCGGCGGCTCGCGCCAGCTTGATGTCGAGCACCCGACCGGCTTTTTTACCGTGGACGTGGATGTCGCCATGGGGGCGGCGGTCGGGGCGGGCGGCGTGCAGGTCACGCGTACGGCCCTGCTGCGCACCGCTCGCCTGCTGATGCGTGGCAGCGTCATGGTGCCCGCCGCGACCTGGAGCGGGCGGTGACAGCGCTGCGCCGGATCTGCCTGCTGGGGCTGGGGGAGGTAGGTAGCACTCTCGCCGCGGATCTCGCGGTGCACCCCGATCTCGCCTTCACCTCCTACGACCTGCAGTTTGATGACCCCTGGAGCAGGCCGTCGCGCGCCCTGTCGGAGCTGCCGCAGATCACGGCGAACGATAGCGCGATTGACGCCGTGCGCGATTGTGAGCTGGTGATTTCCGCCGTCACTGCCGGCCAGGATCTCGCCGCGGCGCGGTCGGTGCTCGCGGGCCTGCGTCCCGGCGCCTGGTTTCTTGACCTGAACTCGGTCTCGCCGGGAACCAAGTGTGAGGTGTCCGCGGTGGTCACTGAAGGCGGCGGCCGCTATGTCGAGGCGGCGGTCATGTCGCCCATCGCGCCGAAGAGGATCGCCTCGCCCATACTGGTGGGCGGGCCCCATGCCCGGGCGTTCCTGCCGGAGGGCGCGGCTCTCGGCTTCAGCGGTATGCGCTTCTGTTCCGACCAGTTGGGCCGGGCCGCGGCCACCAAGATGTGCCGCAGTGTGATCGTCAAGGGTACCGAGGCGCTGCTGAGCGAGGCCCTGCTCGCCGCCCGTCACTACGGCGTTGAGGCCGCGGTGGTGGATTCACTCGGCGACCTGTTTCCCCGGCCGGACTGGCGCGAACACGCGCGCTACATGATTTCCCGCACCTTGCTGCACGGTACCCGCCGCGCAGAGGAGATGGAGGAGGTTGCCCGCACGGTGGCCGAGGCCGGTATTGCGCCGCTGATGAGCGAGGCGACGGTGGCGCGCCAGGCCTGGGCGCCGCAGTTTGCCGCGGCGCTGGAAAATGATGAACTGGCTGCCATGCTGGACGCCGTCCGCGAGCTGGCGTCCGGTAAGGAAGACAAAAGGAGCGCAGGATGATTATTGATTGCCACGGCCACTACACCACCGCCCCGGCGCCTCACCAGGCCTTCCGCGAGGCGCAGCTGGCCGCCCACAAGGCAGGTAAGCCGCTGCCGGCTCCACTGCCGATCAGTGACGACGAGATTCGCGAAAGCGTGGAGGAAAACCAGTTGCGTTTGCTGCGCGAGCGCGGTGCCGACATGACTATTTTCTCGCCCCGCGCTTCGGCCATGGCCCACCATGTCGGCGACGAGGCAGTGTCGCGCCAGTGGACCGCGGCCTGCAACGACCTGATCAAGCGGGTGGTCGATCTCTACCCCGACACTTTTATCGGCGTGTGTCAGTTACCCCAGTCGCCGGGGGTGCCCATCGCCAACTCCGTGGCGGAACTGGAACGCTGCGTCAATGAACTGGGCTTTGTCGGCTGCAACCTGAATCCCGATCCCTCTGGCGGTCACTGGACCTCGGCCCCCCTGACCGATCGCAGCTGGTATCCCTTGTTCGAGAAGATGGTGGAGCTTGATGTGCCGGCGATGATCCATGTGTCCGGTTCCTGCAATCCCAATTTCCACGCCACCGGCGCCCACTATATCAACGCCGACACCACCGCGTTCATGCAGTTCATCGAGGGTGATCTGTTCCGGGATTTTCCCGGGCTGCGTTTTATCATTCCCCACGGTGGCGGCGCCGTTCCCTATCACTGGGGTCGCTACCGGGGCCTGGCCGATATGCTCAAGCGGCCGCCTCTTGCCGGGCACGTGATGAAGAACGTCTACTTCGATACCTGTGTCTACCACCAGCCGGGCATCGACCTGCTGTTTCGGGTGATCGATATCGACAATATCCTGTTCGGCTCGGAGATGGTGGGCGCGGTGCGCGGCATAGATCCCGAGACCGGGCAATATTTTGACGACACCAGGCGCTACGTGGACGCGCTGCCCCTGTCAGGCGCCGACCGTCATAAAGTGTACGAGGGCAACGCGCGCCGTGTTTACCCGCGGCTGGACGCGCAGCTGAAGGCCCGCGGCAGGTGAGCGCTTTTGCGATGGACCCCGACTGGCTGCCGTTTCACCCGGCGCCGTCAAAGCCGGCGTTTGTGCCGCCCCAGGGGGCGGTAGATGCGCACTGCCACGTGTTCGGGCCGGGTGATGAGTTTCCCTTTGCCCCCGAGCGCAAGTACACCCCCTGCGACGCCTCGAAAGACGCGCTGTGGGCGCTGCGGGACCACCTGGGTTTCAGCCGCAACGTGATCGTACAGGCCACCTGCCACGGCGCCGACAACAGGGCGCTGGTGGACGCGCTGCGGCATTCCAACGGCCTGGCCAGGGGGGTCGCCACGGTGAAGCGGGACGTGACCGATGCCGAACTGGCCGCCCTGCACGCCGCGGGCGTGCGCGGCGTGCGCTTCAATTTCGTCAAGCGACTGGTGGATGCGCTGCCCTTTGACGCCCTCGCCGGGATTGCAGCGCGGGTGGAGCAGCTGGGCTGGCATATCGTGATTTATTTTGAAGCCGCAGAGTTGCCCGGCTTGTACGACTTTTTCAGTTCCCTGCCCACCACCGTGGTGGTCGACCACATGGGTCGGCCCGATGTCAGCAGGCCGGTGGACGGACCGGAGTTCGAACTGTTTGTGAAACTGATGGCCGAGCATCCACACTTCTGGTCCAAGGTGACCTGCCCCGAGCGACTGTCAGTGGCCGGGCCGCCGGATTACGACGACGTGGTGCCCTTCGCCCGCCGCATCGTGGAAACCTTCCCCGATCGCGTGTTGTGGGGCAGCGACTGGCCGCATCCGAATATGAAAAGCCACATGCCCGACGATGGCAAACTGGTGGATTTTATCCCGCGCATCGCCTCCACCCCCGAGTTGCAGCGCAAATTACTGGTGGACAATCCCATGCGCCTGTACTGGTCCGATTGAGGAAGTAGATAATGGCCCTGAAAAAACCTTACCAGGATATTCCCGGTACCACGATCTTCGATGCCGACATGGCCCGCATCGGCTACCACCTCAACCAGTTCTGCATGTCGCTGATGAACGCCCGGAACCGGGAGCGGTTCAAGGCTGATGAGCGCGCCTGCCTGGACGAGTGGCCGATGACCGAGGAGCAGAAGCAGGCGGTATTGGACCGGGACTACAACCGCATGATGTCCCTGGGCGGCAACATCTATTTCCTGGCCAAGATTTTTTCCAGTGACGGCATCAGCTTCCAGGCTGCCGCCTCGACCATGACAGGCATGACCCAGGAGGAGTACGCGCAGATGATGATCAACGGCGGGCGCTCACCCGACGGCACTCCCGCCACAGGGAAGGACACTGCCCATGGCTAGAATTACCGCGGGCGTAACCACCTCTCACGTACCGGCGATCGGTGCGGCGCTGGATAACGGCAAGTCGGCGGAGCCCTACTGGGCGCCGGTATTCGCGGGCTACGATTTCTCCCGAAAATGGATGGCCGAGCAGAAGCCGGATGTTGTGCTGCTGGTTTACAACGATCACGCGACCGCCTTCAGCCTGGACATGGTCCCCACCTTCGCCATCGGCTGCGCGGCTGAATTCCGGCCGGCGGATGAGGGCTGGGGGCCGCGTCCGGTACCGGTGGTCAAGGGTCACCCGGAGCTGGCGGCGCATATCGCCCAGTCGGTCATACAGGACGACTTCGACCTGACCATCGTCAACCGGATGGACGTGGATCATGGCCTCACCGTACCGTTGTCGCTGCTGTTCGGGCAGCCCGAGGCCTGGCCCTGCCTGGTGATTCCGATCGCTGTCAACGTGGTGTTGTACCCGCCGCCCTCCGGGCGCCGCTGCTATGAACTGGGCAAGGCATTGCGGCGGGCGGTCGAGTCATTTGACGCCGACCTCGACGTGCAGGTCTGGGGCACCGGCGGCATGAGCCACCAGTTGCAGGGCCCGCGGGCGGGCCTGATCAACAAGGTATTTGATAACGACTTTCTCGAGCGGCTGGTCAACAGCCCCGAGGAGTTGTCGCGGGTACCGCATATCGATTATGTGCGCGAGGCGGGTTCAGAGGGTATCGAACTGGTCATGTGGCTGATCATGCGCGGCGCGCTCAATGAGCAGGTGATCGAGCGGCACCGCTTCTACCATGTACCGGCATCGAATACCGCTGTCGGCCACCTGGTATTGGAAAACACCTGAACCCGTCAGGCGGTTTTGCAGGGTCGACAGCGGGGCGGGAGCCGCTTTAGCGGTTGATTGACACGACCAGAACAAGGGAGAAGCAAATGAAAGTAGTACTCGCAGGCCCCGGCGCCTTCGGCATCAAGCACCTGGACGCCATTCGCAATATCGACGGTGTCGAGGTTGTATCGCTGGTCGGGCGCACCCTCGACAAGACCCGAGCGGTGGCGGACGACTATGATGTTCCGCACGTCACCACCGATCTGGCGCAGGCGCTTGCCCAACCGGGAGTCGACGCGGCCATCCTGTGTACCCCTACCCAGCAACACGCGGCGGAGGCCATCCAGTGCATGCAGGCCGGTGTGCATGTGCAAGCGGAAATACCGCTGGCGGATGCCTGGGAGGATGCCCGGGCAGTGGATCGCGTGCAGCGCGAGACCGGGCTGGTCTGCATGGTCGGGCACACCCGGCGCTTCAACCCTTCCCACCAGTGGGTACACCAGCGCATTGTCAAACGTGAGCTGAGCCTGCAGCAGATGGATGTACAAACGTATTTTTTCCGGCGCAGGAACATAAATGCGAAAGGTGAGCCGCGGTCCTGGACCGACCACCTGCTGTGGCACCATGCGGCCCACACGGTAGACCTGTTCGCCTACCAGGCGGGCGGGGAGATTGTTCAGGCAAATGCCGTCCAGGGTCCGTTGCACCCGGAACTCGGTATTGCCATGGATATGTCCATCCAGCTCAAGGCCAGCACCGGCGCGATCTGTACCCTGTCCCTGTCCTTCAACAACGATGGCCCCCTGGGTACCTTTTTCCGCTATATTTGCGACAACGGCACCTATATCGCCCGCTACGATGACCTGGTTGACGGCAAGGAACAGCCGGTGGATGTCTCTGAGGTCGATGTTTCCATGAACGGCATCGAGTTGCAGGACCGTGAATTCTTCGCGGCGATCGGGGAGGGCCGGGAGCCCAATTCCAGCGTGGCGCAGGTGCTGCCGTGTTACCGTGTGCTGCACGAACTGGAGCAACAGCTGAGGTGATGGCGATGGGGAAGCGGCGTATCGGTGCGGCGGAAGTGCCTGCCATCGGACTCGGTTGCATGGTACTCAGTCATGCCTACGGGGTACCGCCGTCAGAGGCGGATGCCATCGCGTTGTTGCACCGGGCTATCGACCTGGGTGTGGGACACTTCGATACCGCCGCGCTCTATGGTTTCGGCAAGAATGAGGAACTGCTGGGGCGCGCCCTGAAAGGTAAGCGCCAGCGTATTCATCTGGCCAGCAAGTGCGGGATGACCGGGGTTGACGGTAAACGGGTGATCGATGGCCGCCCGCAAACACTGCTGGCAACGGTAGACGAATCCCTGCGGCGGCTGCAGACGGATCATATCGATCTCTGCTACCTGCACCGCTGGGACCAGCGCGTGCCGATCGAGGACAGCGTCGGCGCCCTGGGCAGGATGGTTGAGGCCGGCAAGTTGGGGGCGATCGGCTTGTCCGAGGTATCGGCCGACACCCTGCGCAGGGCGCACGCGGTGCATCCCATCGCCGCCCTGCAGACCGAGTACTCCCTGTGGACACGCAATGCGGAAATTGCGGTGTTACAGGCATGCCGCGAGATCGGGGCGGCATTCGTGGCCTTTTCGCCGGTCGCAAGAGGCTACCTGGCGGGCGCCATAGCGGACCCGGAGTCCCTGCCGGAGCAGGACATCCGGCGGAGCATGCCGCGCTTCGGGCAAGCGCATTTCCCCTCGAACCTCGCGCTGCTTGAGCAGTTTGCCCGCCTGGCTCGAGGGGCCGATTGCAGCCCGGCCCAGTTGGCACTCAAGTGGGTGCTCACACGTGGCGACCATATCATTCCCATACCCGGTACCACCTCCATTGCCCATCTCGAGGAAAACCTGGCGGCCTTGTCCATCGAGGTGAGCGACGCGGTGCTGCAACAGGCGGGCGACCTGATCAGTCAACAGACCGTCAGCGGTCCGCGCTATCCCGCGGGCGTGCAGCGCGAAATCGATACGGAGCAGTTCGACAATGAGCACAGCGCGGTATCTGATACCTAGGCGATTTGTGGCGGTGCGCCAACCGGGAGTGGGATTCACGCCATGCTCAAGACCCTGACCCGCCCACCGGACCGACCTTACCATTTCGGACCCTTTCCCATGGAGGAACTGCCGCGCGACGCGGCTGTGGCCGAACGGGAGCTGTCCGCCCCCCCACAACTTCCGGCATATCGGGACGTCCCGGCAGGGGCCGGTCCAGGGTTCGAGGAATCGGCTGATTTCGTCGCGGCGCTCTACCGGGAAATGCGCCAGCCCGACCCCGCCCCGGCGCTGGCGCCGGTGGCGGCCGACCCGGAGACCCGGACCCGGGAAGTGAAGGGCCTGGCCTATTTTCTCGACGCCGCGCAGGCGGGAATATGTGCCGCGGTGGAACAGTTGTGGCCTGGCGCGAGTCACGCCGGCAGGCACACGCATGTGGTGGTCGTACTGGTGGAGCACGGCCGGCAGCCGGAGCGGGGCAACCTCGCCTCGGGCTGGCTGGCGAACGCGCACGAGGCCTGCGGCCGCATGCGGGCGGCGGAGATCGCCGTATGTGTCGCTGGCCACGTGGCGGCTCTGGGCTATGACGCCAGGGCCCACTGGGCGGGGCAGAGTGAGATCGACCTGGATAAGGCGAGCATACTGGCGGGGCTGGCAGTGCGAACGGATCGCGGAGTGCGCAATCCCTTCCTGGACGACCGTTTCTCCCTGGCCGCCGTCACTACCGATTACCCGCTCGCCTGCGATGTGCCGCTGGCGGCCGGCGCACTGGGCGGCGCCCGCGGCCTCCGCTACTTCCTGGGTTGGTCCGGCGCGCACTCGGGACTGGAGCGCTGGCGACGCAACCGGCGCGCCACCCACCTGGGCGCATACCCGATGGAAGATCTCAGGCGGGTGGACCGACCGACCACGCTGATCCTCGACGAGGAGGTGCCGCGGGTACCCAAACGCGCCCTGTTTTTTGCCCGCGCGGCGTTCGGCGACCTGGGCGACAAGGCGCAGCAGGAAGTGAAGCGGTTTGCCGGCAAGCAACCCCTGGCCGCGGCCTGCATAAGCCCGATGATGAAACTGGTGGAGAATCACGCGGGGCCGGTCGCCGACCGCGTGGATCCGTCAACCTGCAACCCCGGGCAGAATGCGATGGCGGTGAAATCCCTGGTGCACCACCTGGGGGGCGACATCGTGGGAATCTGCGAGATCCCCGACTACGCCTGGTACAGCCACCAGGTCGGCGGCGAGGAGATCATTCCCTATCACAAGTACGCCATCGTCGTGGTGATCGACCAGGGCTTTGACACCATGGAGGGCGCTACCGGCGACGACTGGATTTCCGGTGTGCAGTCCATGCGCGCCTATATGCGCGGCGAGGAGATCTCGGTCGCGGTAGCGCGCTTCCTGCGCGGCCTGGGTCACGACGCGCGGCCACAGACCAACCGCGACAGCGATGTGCTGCATATTCCGCTGATCCTGCTGGCGGGCCTGGGTGAACTCAGTCGCATCGGCGAACTGGTGTTGAATCCATTCATGGGGCCGCGCTTCAAGTCGGTGGTGATCACCACCAACATGCCGCTGGCCGTCGACAAGCCCATCGATTTCGGCCTGCAGTACTTCTGTGGTCACTGCCTGAAATGCGCCCGCGAATGTCCCTGCGACGCCATACCCTTTGGCGACAAGGTCATGTTCAACGGCTACGAAATGTGGAAGCCCGACGTCGAGCGCTGTACCCGCTACCGGGTGACCAATCCCGGTGGCTCGGCCTGCGGCCGCTGCATGAAAACCTGCCCGCTGAACAAGGTGGTGGACCTCGACGGGCCAATTACCGAACAGATCGCCAGTTGGCTCGGGGTGCACGCGATGTGGGCCAAGCCCCTGCTGGTACCCATCGCGGTGAAACTGGATGACCTGCTGGGTCACGGTCGACGGGTGCCGGTAAAAAAATGGTGGCAGGACCTGGAGATTGTCGATGGCGTATGTGTTGTTCCCAAACGCACCAACCAGCGGGATATCAGCCCCGATAAGCCGCCGCCGAAAAACCAGAAAATGGCTTACTACCCCGCGGCAGTCAACCCGCCCGCCGATCGCATGGCGCCGTTTCCCGTGGACCGCAAGGAGGCGCAGCGCGTGAGGCTGGAGACGCCGGAGGAAGCGCGCCGGCGAACCTCCTTAATACATACTCAGGAGCGCCAGTGAGCCAGAACCCGCAGCACATCATCGACCGCTCACCCATGGGTCGTCTGCAATATATCGTCATCGCGCTGTGTATTGTGCTGCTGGCGCTGGACGGTTTCGATGTGCTGGCGATCAGCTTTGCCGCCCCGGGGATCGCCCGGGAATGGGGCATCGATCGCGGCCTCCTGGGTATCGTGCTGTCGATGGAACTCGCCGGCATGGCGCTGGGCTCGATGGCGATCGGCGGCCTGGCGGACCGGCTGGGGCGCCGCCCCATCATACTGGCCTGCTTGCTCATCATGACCGGCGGAATGTTGCTGGCGGGCTACGCCGACAGCATCGTCTCACTGTCCATTATCCGTTTTGCCACCGGCCTGGGTATCGGCGGCATGCTGGCGGCCGTGAATGCCATCGCCGCGGAATATTCCAACATGCGCCGGCGCAGCGCCTGTGTGTCGCTGATGGCGGCGGGCTATCCGCTGGGCGTGATCATCGGTGGCGCCATCGCCTCGGTGCTGCTGGCACGCTTCGACTGGCGCGCGGTGTTTCACTTCGGCGCCGCCTACACCGCGCTGCTGATCCCGCTGGCATGGTATCTGTTGCCCGAATCCGTGTCCTTCCTGCTGCAACGCCAGCCGGCGGGTGCGCTGCAGCGGATTAACGCCACGCTCACCCGCATGGGCCACGACACCATTGCCGAACTGCCCGCACGCCCTGTGACGCCGCAACGTGCAGGCTGGGCCGAGCTGTTCGCACCGGGCCTTGCCGCCACCACGGTGCTGCTCACCCTGGCCTATCTCGCCCACATCATGACGTTCTACTTTATCCTCAAGTGGATTCCCAAAATCGTAGTCGATATGGGGTACACCGCCGCCTATGCCGGCAGTGTGCTGGTGTGGGCGAATGTGGGCGGTCTGGCCGGATCCATGCTCCTGAGCGCGCTCACCCAGCGCTTCAATGTGCGCACGCTGGTGGTGGCGGCGATGTTGTGCTCGGTGGTTATGGTCAACGTCTTCGGCCGGGGCCAGCCCGACCTGGCCGGGCTGGCCCTGGTAGCGGCCAGCGCCGGCTTTTTTACCAATGCGGCGGTGGTGGGCCTGTATGCAATATTCGCCCAGGCATTTCCCACCAAGGTGCGCGCAGGGGGTACGGGTTTCGTGATCGGTATCGGTCGCGGCGGCGCGGTGCTCGGTCCCGTCCTCGCCGGCTTTTTGTTCGAAAGCGGGCAGGGGCTGGCTACCGTGGCTTTTGTGATGGCGCTCGGCTCGCTGGTGGCGGCGCTGCTGCTATTGCTTGAGGGGCGGTGGCAACATCGATCACCGAAGACAGCTTGAAATCAGCTCCCTCACTGCCTGGACGCTCCTGCATTTGAGTGCGTCCCAGGCCAGTTCGTTCAATGACGCCAGCGAGCGATGGCGCAGCTGAAAGCGCACGCGGGCCGCCCGCCCCGGGCTCATGCTCAGTGATCGAATTCCCAGTCCGACCAGCAGTGAGGCGATAGCCGGATCACCGGCGGCCTCCCCGCAAACAGACAGTGGCTTGCCATGGTGTGCGGCGGCTTTTACGACCTGGTGAATGGCGCGCAGTACCGCGGGGTGCAAAGTGGAGTAGTCCGCCATCACATTGGTCGCGTTCCGGTCCGCCGCCAGCATGAACTGGGTAAGGTCATTGGTGCCAAGACTGAGAAAGTCGGCCTCGCTGAGAATGTCATCGATAGTAAAAAGGGCGGAGGGCGTTTCGATCATGGCGCCGACGGGAATCACCTTGCCGCCAGCAAGGCCGCTCGCCGAGATCTCCCTGACAATCGCCGCAGCCTGTTGGAAGTCATCACCGGCAAGCACCATCGGAAACATAACCCGAACATCGCAGTGGGCCGCGCTCTGCGCGATCGCCCGCAATTGCGTTTCGAACAATTCACGCGCCGCCTCGAGTGAAAACCTGAGCCCTCGCAATCCCATGTTCGGGTTCGCTTCCGTCCGTTCCCTGAGAAAAGCGGGGTGTTTGTCACCACCCAGGTCCAGCGTCCGGATCACCAGCGGGCGCTCCCCCAGTATGTGGCAGGTGTCCTGGTAACACTGCAACTGGCGATCGAGATCCGGTGGTCGCGGATCGTCCAGGAACAGAAATTCCGTGCGAAACAGGCCAACCCCATCCAGGTTGTGGCGGGCTACCTCGCGCGCCTCTTCGGGCCGCCCGATATTCGCCTGCAGGCTGATCTCCTGGCCGTCACTGGTGGCGCAGACCAGTTGCTCGGCGTCAACTGCCTCTTCTGTAGCGTGCTGGTAACGGTTCAGGCGGGCGTCGAAGCGTCGGCGTTGTTGCCGGGTGGGCAGCAATGTCACTTCCGCCTGCTCGCCGTCGACGAGCACGCGGGTGCCCGGCGCGATCAGCCCTGTCGCGCCCTCCACAGCGGTTATGGCGGGTATGCCCATCGAACGGGCCAGAATCGCGGCATGTCCGGTAGGGCCGCCGCGCTCTGTTATAATCGCGACCACATGTTCGCGGTCCAGTTTCAGTGTGTCCGAAGGCAGTAACTCCTCTACCACCAACACGGTCTGTGGTTCGAGGCCCGCCAGAAAAACCTGTGGTTCGCGCACGAGATGCGCCAGTACGCGCTCTCCCACATCGCGTATGTCCGCCGCTCGTTCACTCAGGTACCCATCGTTCGCGGCCTGTAACACACGCGCAAGGCTGTCGATTTCCGTCGCGACGGCGTGTTCGATGTTGACCAGGTCAGTTTCGATGCGCGTCCTGACCTGGATCGCAAATTGTTTATCGAATAACAGCGCGAGATGCGCATCGAAGATCTCAGCCTCCGGCTGCCCAAGGTCAGCGTGTACCCGACTGTATACCGCCCGCAGGTCTTCGGCTGCGCTTTCGACAGCGCGCTGAAACCGCCGGTATTCCTCCTCGACCTCGGAGGGTTTAAGGCGATAGCGGGGCACGGCCACGGCCGGGCGCGCCTTGCATACAAACGCCCGCCCTGTTGCCAGCCCCGGGGCAATCGATTTGCCTTTCAGTACCTTCATATTGCGCGGGCCCGGGCTGTCGTCCGCCCGGCGCGACCAGTCGACGCAAGGGTAGACGATGAGCGCCGGGCCCGGGGATCAGCCCGTGCTGATCTCGATCCTGCGTGGACGCAACTCCTCCCGCCTGGGTATCTCAATCTTCAATATACCGTTGTCCAGCGATGCCGACACTGAATCTACGTCGAGCTGCTCGCCGGCGAGGGAGAATTCCCGGTGGAACTGCGTGGTTCTGAGATCCGCATAGAGCGAATCCATTTCCGCCGGCATGTCTATCTCGATATCGCCGGTCACCACCAGGTGCGTGCTGTCGCAGTGCAACTGCAGGCGATCTTTGGATACGCCGGGCATTTCAACCAGCAGGATGACGCCGCGCTCGTTCTCCAGAATATTGGCCGCGGGCCGTAACGGCGTGGCTCGTTGCGCCTCGCTGGCGGAACGTTGTGAGTCAGTCGGCTCGGACGCTTGCGATTTTTGCGCTACTTCGCTCATGGTAACCTCCTGAAGCTGAATAGTTACTGTTAGTGGATGGTGATTTTTCTCGGCCTGACCTCCTCGCGGCGGCCGACCCGGATGTGCAATACGCCGTTCAGGTAGCGGGCGTCGACAGCATCGGGATCGACATCCTCGGGCAGGGTGATCACGCGCTGGAACGGTCCTTCGAACAATTCGCGGCGATAGCGGGCGGCACCGTCTTCCACCTGCAGCCTGCGTTCGCCGGACAGCGTCAGCAGGTTTTGCTGCAGCGTGGCGTTGAGGCTTTGCGGATCGAGGCCTGCCGCAAACAGGTAGACGTGGACACTGTCCGGGCTGGAGCCGACATTGATCGGCGGGAACGTGCCCCGACTGACGGAGCGGATACCGGGGCTGCTGGGTGACCCCGCGTTCCCGGGCTCTCGCCAGTAGCCTTGCGCATCCCAAAGTTGGTCAAGTAATGTGTCTAATATGGATATATCCCTGAACATTTCGATACCTCCTGATACGTTAAACACTTGTCGCAGCAATGCTGCCAGTGGTCAACGTGGGGATTCTCCGGGGAATTTCAAGGCCGGAAAATTGCCCGATCGCAGGGTCTGGCCGCGGCCGGGAAAACCGGGGGTTCGATCACAGGCCCGGCTAGTCCCGAGGTCGAAAGTGTGGGTAATCAGTTATGCTTTTTTTATAACGGAGCGTAATAAATGCCGGTGGCCAGGGCAATGGCGAGGTTGAGCCGCGCCGGCACGGGCTGACGCGGGCCGGACTCAGCCCAGCAGTAGCTGGCTCCTGGCAGTCTCGATAATTTTGAGGACCGCGGGATGCTTCAGTTTGCGTTCGGGGGAGATCGCATAGTATTTCTCCTCCACGGCAATAGCCGGGCCAATCAGGCGACAGCGGTACATCTGTTCAACTTCATCGCTGATGGCCACCGGGGCGGGAAAAATACCGTTGCCGGCCTCGCCAAACGCTTTCATCAGCGCGCTGTCTTCAAATTCGGCGACCAGTGTCGGTGAAATGCCCTGCTGGTCGAACCACTCATCGAGCGCGCGTCGGATGGGGTTGTCCATCGTGGGCAATAGTATCGGTGCTTTATCGAGTGACAACGGGAAGTTCCTTTCGTACTGGCGGGTAAGGCCTTTCCTGGCGAACAGGGCGATCTCGCTGGAACCCAGGGCATGACTGAATGCCTTCACTGAGAGCCCGGAAGGTATCGCCCGGTCAGACAGCACCAGGTCCAGCTGGTGTACGGCGAGTTCGCCCAGCAGCGCCTCCAGCGCGCCTTCGCGGCACACCAGCCGGATGGCTGTCTCGGACTGCAGTACGGGCTGCAATATCCTCGAGGCCACCAGTTTGGGTATGGAGTTCACCACGCCCACCGCGAGTACCGCAGGCACCACCACCCGCCCGGTTTTTACCCGGGAAGTGAGTTCCGCGCCAAGGGTAAATATCTCGTCCGCATACTGGTACACCATGTGTCCGGTTTCGGTCATGGACAGGCCGCGGCCAACCCTGCTGAACAGGGGTTCACCCACCGATTCCTCGAGCAACTTCAGTTGGCCGCTGATGGTCTGGGGAGTCAGGTGCAGGCTCTGGGTCGCCCTGGCGATACTGCCTTCCCTGGCGACAGTCCAGAAGTACAGCAGGTGGTTGTAATTAAGGTGTCTCACAGGCTTGAATCCGCTCCTTCCTTACTGTGCTGCGCGGTTCGCGCCCTGATCGGTACCAGCAGGGCTCTGCCGCTGGCCAGGATGGATCCGCCCATCAGTTTCATCCAGACCGGGACATTCTGTGGGTATATCGCAGTTTCTTCCTGTAGTGCTGTGACAGCTTCCCTGACGAGGTCCAGCATGGGAGTAACTTCCTTATCTCGATTAACGGATCACATAACCGACTAAACGCAAAATGATCTGAATTGGCGCAGTATGGTGGGGCGTACTTCATAAGTGAAGCTGTCATGGCGCCAGATTTTTGGATACCTAGCCGAAAGGACGCGGTTCGCCCATTGGCAATTGTAGCAACCCTGCGCCAAACCCTCGGGGAATCTTTAACAGCCTATCAGTATTTGATTACAAGGTTCTTTATAGATGTCGGTTTGGTTCTGGTCTTTGTGTCCGTCGCCGGGCAAGGCATTTTTTCGATTTACCCCGATGCAGCTCTGGTCTGGCAGTTAATGGCCTGGATGCTCCTCGCCTATTACACATTCTACCTGCCTTACTACTTGAGGAGACGAAGCAAGTTAAACGTACCGCGTACGATAACTGCCACCGCTGTGGTCATTGCCACAGCTGTTTCTTCTACAAATCTTGTTCTGGCGCTTTTCGGTATAACGTCGGTTATCGTCTCTGCAGCCGTAGTGATCCACCTGGTGATTTGCCTTGGGTCCATGGTGGGCATTTTCCTGGTTTTTGTGGGTAGCTTCATGGATTTCGATGAAACCATGTTCTGAAAGACCCCTCACGGCATTTGGGCGGCGCCCCGGCGCATTATCAGCAGTCATCAGTCGCAGATATATCTATCTGCCCGCTTTGGCAGCATCCTTGTTCCTGAAACAGATAACAGGGTGAAACACCATGGAAGTAACCGATGTACTCATACTCTGCGCAGAAGTGAGCGTGTCGCTGGCGGGATTTTCCGGCGTAGTCGCAACCTTTCAATTTGGAGATGGCAAAAAAGTAAGACCGATAGCGCTCGCGGGAACAGGAAGCCAGTTCTAAAGCAACTGCAAACGCTGGTTGAGTTACCAGCACGTCTTCTGAAATGCTGATTCGTTGGGATTGCTTCGAGGTGTAAGCGGGAGAAACCCCCTGCGGAATCTGGGGCTGGCAGCAGAGCTAAGGGTCGCTCTGCGTCATTAGCTGCCGTTGTTGGCGAGCCGAGCGGACTGGGAAAAACGGCAACTTTGTGCCAAAAGCAGCCGCACACTAGCCTTCACTTGTTGGGCGTTCCATTCGTCTATCGGAAGAAAATCCTGCTAATCCGCATACTTCAGCGCATCATCAATGAATTCCTTTGAAAATAGGTTTTTGCCGAAATTTTCCATCCATTCATGCGCTCCCGGTGTACTCCATGCGTACCTAAAGTTAGCTTGCATCGAGGTGTTATAGCCTCCAGATAACTCAAGCTTATCCTGTAGCCATGCGGAATAGATTTGGCCCCAGTAGGCAGCATGGTGAGCCGTTAATCTTGTTTTCTCTGAATGACTCAGCTCCTCGTCATTATTCAGCTTTTCGAGTATGTCTGGGATGTATGGAGAATCGCGTAACGCCGTAAAAAAATCTCGTCTTTCGGAGCGTGTAACTCGGACCGCCTCGGCTTGTTGAAGCTTGCGAGTCTGTTTGACCTGCACGGCGAGGTAGATGAGAGTTAACAATACCGCCATGGCTCCAATAATTTCGCCAATCGCGCTGATTGCGTCCCAGTTCATGGCAGAGTCTCCCTTAAGCCTAACAACTAATCAGCGCTGAGAGTAACTGAGCTACCTGATGGCGGCAACGCGTCGGAAGCAGTCATTCACCTGGGGCCAGGCTACCCACCCATAATGGCGGCTATGTGCCAGCTACGGTCATTTTGCCTCCGGATGCCTGACATCAATCATAAACTTGAGGGCAGCGAAAACACATAGAACTATAAATATCATTACACCCCAACGGCCCCAAGCAGTGGGTTCAAATGTACGCTGGGTTGTCAAGGCCCACGCCGCGCCTTCTAGATCGGCAGCCGTGCCTCCGAAGCCATTTAGTCCAACAACTATGAATGCCATCGTTCCAAAAAATATCACGTTAACTAGGATTACTTGTGAACGTGTAAGTGACGCGCCGACCGCGTAGGCAACTATCAGGTAACCACTAATAACAGTTATACCGAGGCCAAAAGTGGTAACAAAGTTCGACCAGAATATCCCTGCGTTTTCAAGTAACTCTGCCTCTGTCACCATCCGCCTCCCTGTTATTAAACTTGCAGAAGAATAGAACGATTTGGTTGGGTTGGATAGGTTGGCGGATGACTCAATTGCGTCGGAAGCGGCAATCAGATTATTTTTTGATCAACCCGATTATTGGCCGCTTTGTGCCACTTTGCGTCATTGGCTCCACTGGACCTTCTCTTCGGCCTGCCTGCTGATTCGGACCTGCTTTCGCCTAATTAGACATCGGTCTATTATTACCGAATATATAAAAGCAGGGAGAGATGAGCATGGAAGCGGAGATAGTAGCAGCAGTACAGTTGTTGCCGTTCGGAGAGGGGGGCGCTGAACTGGGCATGACAAGAGCGGAGATGTTAGACCAACTGCACCAGATCGAAAACTCAATTATGTCAACGCTGGAGTTTCAAACGCAAATCATATTTGGCTGGTTAGTGGCGATGTTCTTCGTCGCTCATCGCCTGTCGCGTCCGCAGATTTCAGTTGCATGTACACTTTTTCTTGGTATCAGCCTACTTAACCTCGGCGTGATCGTGTCAGCCATATCAAGGATAAACAGTTGGGCAGGCTATTTGTATCCTGACAGCGGCAACCCTAACTCTTTGGATGCTGTGGGCGTGCTTATCGCGATTTTAAGCAATGGTTGGCTTCAATTGTCGTTCATTCTTTCTGTCTATGCCGCCTGTATCTGGTGGGCGTTTAGCTGCCGACGCAACCAACCGAACGAAATCGGCAGTCCGCTGTGAGGTGAAAGGCGAAGTCATCATCGGGTGAATCTGGGGTTGGCTGGCGGCTGAGATTTTGGCCGCTTCGCGTCGTTAGCGGTCGTCCACAGTCTCCTGAGCCTCCTGCCCGGAGGTGGCCTATGTGCCAGTTTGCGCCAGAATGAAACTGGGATCGAAAGCGGGCATCCCGCCCGGGGCATTGCGCCTTGGGTGTTCCTTTGTAAATGCTCGCAGAGGTCAGGCCGGATACGGTCACGGGTTGGTCAGTAGTTGGGTTATCACCGGAAAGCGGCGTTCAGACAGGAATAGAGATATTTGTAAGAATTTGATTATTAAAGAAATTTGGCCCGCCCGGCAGAATTCGAATCTGCGACCTCTGCCTCCGGAGGGCAGCGCTCTATCCAGCTGAGCTACGGGCGGTTTATGCAATCCCTGCAGGCTGAGCAGCCGGTGGGCAGGGAGCGGAATAATACCCGTGTTGCCCGGTTGAGTCCACGCCCGGCTGGTGGTCCCGGAGAGGATTTTTGCAGACTGAGGGTCACGTCAGAACGCGGCCGCAGCCATAAACCATGGCGCTGAACTGTGGCAAACTGGCGGCCGGGGTAGTACGGGGCAGGGACCGGTGATGGAGGGATTGGAGAACTGGCAGTTCGTCGCCATTGGCCTGCTGTTTGTCTGGGGCGGGTTTGTCCGCTCTGGCCTCGGTTTCGGGGGCGCGGTGTTGACCCTGCCATTTCTGCTGATGGTGCACAACGCACCGCTGGTATTCCTGCCCATTATTGCCGTGCACCTGCTGTTCTTTTCTTTCATTACGGTACTCCGGTCGCAGCACAAGGCCAGGTTCTCCGGTGGTCCGACTGAGTTATTGTCAAATCTGGTGTTTAGGACCTGAATCAAGCGGCGACCTGATTTGGTGTTGTTACCTCGATTCCATCTCTGAATTTCACTCCGGTTATGACCTTTGCCAGATAGACGAACCCTCGTTGGCGCCGCCAGTTCTTCTGTGCACACTGGCCCAACTTGAACATCATATGCAGCATCCCATCCCGTGTCAGGCAACCCTTCGATCGCTTGGTGCGATGGCGAATGGTGCCGAAGGTCGATTCAATCGGGTTGCTCGTCCGTATACTCTGCCAGTGTTGTGCCGGGAAATCGTAGAATGCCATTAACTCCTCCCGATCCTTCGCCAGGCACAGCGCGGCCTTCGGGTATTTTGGCTCATACGTCACCAGAAACAGATCGAAGGCTTTCTCGGCGTCCTCCCGGGTATTGGCCTGCCATATCTCATGCAAAGCCTGTTTGGCTTTTGGCTGGAGCGACTTCGGCAGGCAGTTCAGTACGTTCATCGTTTTGTGCATCCAGCACCGCTGTTGTCGGGTTGTTGGATAGACTTCCTCCAGCGCGGCCCAGAAACCCATGGCGCCATCACCGACGGCCAGCTGCGGGACATTCATGCCGCGGGATTTTAGCTTCAGTAGCACCTCCCGCCAGCTCTGGGTCGATTCCCTCACGCCGTCTTCGATCGCCAGGAAATGCTTCTCTCCACGTTCGTTCACGCCAATGATCACCAGGGCGCAGAGCTTGGCCTGCTCGGCTCTCAGGCCACTGTAGACACCATCGGCCCACACATAAACCCAACGATCCTTGTCCAGCGGCTCCTCACCCCACGCCTGGTATTCGTCCGCCCAGGCACGCTTCAATCGCGATACCGTGCTGGCAGATAACCCCCTGGCCTCCGGGCCCACCAGAACCTCCAGGGCAGCGCTCATTTCACCGGTGGAAACGCCCTTTAAGTAAAGCCAGGGCAGCGCCGCTTCCAGTGATTGGGTCTTCCGGACATACGGCGGCACCAGTGCCGATCTGAAGGTAATCGGCTTCCCGGTCTTTGCCCGTACCTTCGGGATCTGCACCGTGACCGGGCCGATACCGGTCTGGATCTCCCGTTCGGGAAGGTGGCCATTGCGCACCACGCCGGCCCTGCCGTCTTCCAGCAGCCTGTCTGAGTGCGCAGCAAGCAATTCCTGAACCTCCGCCTCAATGGCCTGCTGAAGGAGCTGTCTGGCGCCAGTGCGCAGCAGTTCTGTCAACGGATCGGTACTCCCTGCTCGACCTTCCAGTTCAATAACGTTACTCTTTCCCATGGTGGCGTATCCCTTTGGTTGGTGACTTGTGTCGCAACAACAAATCAACCAGATACGCCGCCTCTTTTCAAATCCTTAAACACCACATTCGGTTATAACTCGGTCCGACTGGGCATAACACCGTGAACTGGCGCTTTTTACGCTATGCCCTGCTGCTGATGATTATCCCCAAGCTGATCGGAGTGGCCGGGGTGATCACTCTGCCGGCCGCTATCGTCAGTAGCTTCATCTTTGTGGTAGTGGGGATCTACGCCGTCACCTACATTCTCGACCGGCCGTTCAAGAGCAACAACAAGTGGCTGGATGCCTTCTTTATGGTCCTTGGTGGCTATGTCAGCGGTACCTCGTTGATCGCCGCGCCGCTGGTCGTACCGGTGGCCGCCAGCCGGGTGCAGCATTATCAACTGCGCGATACCCTGTTTGTGCTCTGGTTTGTGCTGGTGGCGGTGAAGCTGGCGGCGTTTTGGTGGACCGGCGTGGACCTGCAGTGGCGACACCAGCTCTGGCTGTTGCCCTGCGCCACGGTGGGACACCTGCTGGGCCTGCGTTTTCATGAGTACACGCTGGAGGCTGATACCAGGGTATTTTTTCGGGTACTGGGCTTTGGCCTGCTGGCAGTCAGCCTGGCGGGCCTGGCGAGGCTGCTGTAAAAAAGGGCGGCAGTGGTAAAACTGCCGCCAGGGAGGGCCCCGGGCGCCCTAGCTTTCCCCGTCGTCGCAGTACTCGTCGTGGAGATCGCACAGTTCCTGCCGGAGCTCGGCGGTTGCACCGGCGCCAAACTCGGCGTCAAAACCGCAAGTACTGAGCACATCCAGTGAGTCGCCATGACAGACCAGCCATTCGCTGACATCGGGGTTGATCTCGCCGTCTTCGAGGTGGGCAGAGAGCACGAAGCCAACACCTGCCAGGTAATACTTGTACTCGGCATTGCCCGGCTCCAGCGGTGTGGAGTCGTATGTCATCAGGCAGCTGTTGCCGCTCGCGGTGCAACGGTAGGCACTATCGAGCTGCAGGTCCGAGATGCCCTCGTCTGCGGGGTCGGCGTCCAGTGCGACGTATTCGACGATGTCCTCCGCCTCGCCCAGGGCATACTCCTGGCGGTGTATGTCACCGGGGGTGGGGAAGGCCAGAGTCAGCGCGCCTCCCTGGGCGTAGTCGAGTCCAGCCTCGAAGGACCCGTCGAGGTCGCGCAGTACGCCATCCTCGAAATTGCGAGCCAGTTCGCCACAGTAGTACACGTTGGTTTGCGCATCCTGTGCAAACCAGTCATCGGTAACCTCGATAGGTGTAAACCCCCATTTGCCTTCGTCTTCATCCCACTCGGGTTCAACCACTACATCCACTACCACGCGACAATTCACGCCTGCAATTTCGCGCACCTCGTCGGTGGCGTATACCACGATGAGTTCAATTGCAGTCTCGTCGGTATCCGGGTCGTATTCCTCTGCGCGCAGCACATGAGTATGGCCAGTCTCGAGGATCACGTAGGGGTTGTTCTCGACCCCACCGGAGCCTATATCATCGGGATCAATGAACTCGATGCCGGGGTCGGCCAGCGGATCCTGGTAGAGTCGCTCGCCGAGCGCATTGCATACTTCCATGCGTGCGGACTTCTGCTCCGCGCAGCCCGGTCCTGCTGCCTTTCTTGCGTTCCTGGCTGCTGTTTTACAGTTATCGCGCGCCTCCGCGTCGTCGATGGCGTTGCACCTGGCGAAGCTGGAGCTGTACTCCTCCATGCGCTCTGCGTGGCATGAGCTCGCCATCAGTTTGGCGCTGAATTTGCAGGGTGAACCCGCCGCCAGAGCATTCGAGCTGGAAAGAACCGCAAGGCCGACCGCGGCGGCTAGACTGATACAGGGCTTGTTAGTTTGCATTTCGATCTCCTGTTGGGTGTTCCTTCTGTTTAGAGGTCGCGACGAGAAAAATCTGTCGCTGCAGGGAAAAATCAGCTTCACGGTGGTTCGCGTTGACGCTGGGCGGCGGTCACCCTACAGTTCCGGCATGAAGCGGTGGATGTGGGCGTTATCTGTGTTCTTCGCTGTGTCCGCCGGGGCGCAGGGGCAGGCCATGTCTCTCCCCGAACTGATTCGCCTGTTGCAGCAGCAGGGCCACTTGATTCTCTACAGTACCGGCCTGGTGAGTTCGTCCTGGCAGGTAAGCGTCGACACTGTCGACCTCGATGCTCTGGAGCAGGCGTTACACCTGCACCAGCTTGAGCTGCGTAAGCAGGAGGGTGTGTGGGTGATCACCCGTGCCGAGCCGGCAGCTACCGGACTGCCGCCGCCCGCTGCCATGCGGGCGGAGCCTACAGTTGAGACGGTAATCGTCACCGGCAGTATCCACCACCTCCCCGCGGTAGGGCCCGCGAGTACGGTCTACACCTACAGCGCCGAAGAAATGGCCGCTGTTCCCACTCTGGCCTCCGACGCGTTGCGCGTGGCGCTGCGCCTGCCGGGCATCTCATCGGTGGGTGTATCTGCCAAGCCGCGTATTCGCGGCGGGCTCGAGGATGAGTTGCTGGTGATACAGGATGGTGTGGAGTTGATGGAGCCCTTCCACCTGGCGGACTACCACAGTGCCTACAGTGCAATCGACTATCACACCATCGAGTCGCTGGATGTCTACACCGGCGGTTTTCCCGCCCGCTATGGCAACCGCATGAGCGGCGTGATGGATATTCGCAATCTCTGGCGAGACGATGACTACGACACCGATATTGGCGTGTCGTCCTTCGCTGATTTCATCAATACCCGAGGTGAGTTTGGCGTCCAGCACCCCGCCAGCTGGCTGCTGTCTTACCGCCAGGGAGACCTTGCCAAACTGACCGACTACATCGAGACGAAATCCGGTGAGCCCAGGTACAAAGACAGCACAGCGCGCATGAATATCGCCCTGACCGAAAAATTCGATGTCTCCTTCGGAGGGGCGTATTCGCAGGATGATATCGATTTCAAGGGCGAGACCGAGCGGGCCAGCTCCCATATCGATACCTGGTACCTGTGGGCCGGGGCAGACTGGCAACCCAGCGAAGCGCTGCGCAATCGCATGACGTTGTCCTGGCTGGAGTTCGAGCGAAAGAAGGAGCAGCGCAGCTTTGACACGGAGCCAAAGGGCGGCTTTATGGACTACCGCCAGAAAATCCAGCGCCTGGCACTGCGCAATGACTGGAACCTGCTCCACGGCGGCACACTGCTGGAGTTCGGCTGGCAGGCGGAATATAACGCCGGCGACTACAGTAATACCAGCGTGATAGACCGCGGCGAGCTAGCGGCTATTCTTGGCAATCAGCAGTTGATCGCGCGGGATATTTCCCCCCGGCCTGACGGGTTTTCCGGAGGCGCCTACTTTCAGGCCGAGTGGCAGCTGAATTCGCGGCTGACCATGCAGCCCAGCGTGCGTTGGGACTTTCAGGACTACTACCTGCAGCGCGACACCGAGTACCAGGTATCGCCTCGCCTGGGTCTGGCATACGACATCAACGATTCAACACTGGGCCGCCTCAGTGTCGGCCGTTTTTACCAGCCGGAGGGCATCCAGGAACTGCAGGCGGTGGATGGCCTTACTCAATTTTACCCGCCACAGCATTCCGATCAGGTGATCGCGGGTATTGAGTGGCAGCGCGGCAGATTCAAGTTTCTCGGTGATGGCTACTACAAGCGTTATGGTGCGCAGAAAGAGCGTTTCGAGAATATCTTCAACCCCTTCGTCCTGTTGCCGGAAATGGAGCCGGACCGGGTGGGCCTCTATCCCAGCAAGGCGCTGGTAAAGGGCTTTGACCTCGATGGGAGCGTGTCGTTCAATGAGCCGCTGAGCGGCCACCTGCGTTACAGCTATATGGACGCGCGGGATCGTATTGATGGCCAGTGGCTGGATCGACGATGGTCCCAGCGGCACACAGTGAACGCCGACATGATCTGGCAACGGGACACTGTAACCCTGTCCCTGGCAGTCACATGGCATTCCGGCTGGCACACCACGGTGTTGCCGGAGTTCGTGCCGATGGGAACAGTCATCCCGGTCCAATCCGTACTCAATAACACCGGCCTGCGGGATTATTTGTCGATCGATATCGGCGCGCGCAAGTCCTGGGAGCTCGGTTCCGCTCGTGTCCAGGTCTATGCGGACATCAGCAACCTCACAGGCCGACACAACCAGGCGGGTATCGACTTCGATATCCAGGATGTGCCCGGCGGTTACGAGATTACGCCCGATCAGGAGACGCTGCTGGGTCGGGTGATCTCCCTCGGTGTTATCCTGTCTTTTTAGCTGCCGCGGTTGACGCTGATGCGAAGCGTATTGTCGGCGCTTCGTTCGGCAACCAGATCGGTGCTGGCCAGTACAGCGTCCACCGCCCGTTCCGGGTCCAGGCCGCCTATATCGCCGTGCAGGCGGGTGGTGCGGGCGAGTGCCTCGGCCCCCTTGCTCGCAAACACCAGGGTCAGTCCACTCTCGCCCACTGACCACTGCAGGAAGTCGTGGGCAGTTTTGCCCTCTACTGTGAAGTTGGTGCCGCTCTGATAAATCCAGTTCCAGTCAGTTCCGGTGGGCGCCACCTGTTCCCGCCTGGCATTCATGTCTCGATCAATTATCAGTCGGCTGGCACTGCCCGGCCGGGCCTCAGCGCGCAACTCCTCCCTGCCGGTATTCACCAATACAATGCCGCGACGCACGGTGGCTACGGTGCGGTCCGGGTAGGCAGTCACCGTGAACTGCGTGCCGATGTCGCGAATGGAACCGTGCGCGGTGGTAATAACCAGCGGGGCGCCGGCAGCGGTCGAACCGTGGTCGCTGGCATAGAGTTCGCCGGCTTCCAGCTCAAGCCTGTCCGCATAGACCAGCAGCCGGGTGTGGCGATTGAGGCGAAGTTCGTGGGCGCCGTAACTGATAGCGACAAGGCCGTTCTCTCCGGTGTTGATGATACTGCCCGGGGGTACCCGCTGGCCCGCGAGCAGAGCCAGTTCGCCCATGTCCGGAGCGATGATACGGGATCCCCCCAGGGCCTGGCTGACGCGAATGTCCGGCGCGACATCGCCAGGGGGAGTACGAATCAGGACAAAGGTCCCGACCAGCAGGGCGAGGCTGGCGCACAGACCCATGACCCAGCGGCGCCTGCCCCGGTCGCGCCGTTTCAGCACCGGTTGCAGCTCGCGGCGAAACTGCTCTTCCCAGCGCTGCTTCATGGTGTCCGGCAGTTGCTCGCGGGGCCCGGCTGCGCGCAGAAGGCGGGCAACGTCATCATCGTCTGTTCTGGCTGGGTCTTGTTCACTCATTGGTTTCACCTCACATCGCGGCGTGCAACGCTTCGCCGCAGACGTCCCGAAAGGCCCTGCGGGCGCGAGCCAGCAGCGATTGCGTGGCTTCATCACTGATGCGCAGCTGATCCGCGATTTCGCTGGAATTAAAGCCCTCAATATATTTCAGCTCCAGCGCCCGGGCGTATTTTTCCGGCAATTGGTCCAGGGTGAATTGCACCAGGCTGATCAGCTGGCTGCGCCGGTTGGCAGATTCGGGGCAGTCGCCCTGCGAAACCTCAATCGATTCCACCGCGGCCCGCAGTAATTCATCGTTGAGAAAAGGCTCCATCATATCGGCGTCACGGTTGTTCTGTCGCAGCTGCCGGGAAATCTCGTGGCGACAGATCTGCACCAGCCATGTGAGCAGGGTGGCCTCACCCCGGTAGGTCTCCAGCCGCCGCGCCGCCTGAGACAGGGTGATCTGAACGACATCATCCACGTCTGCCTCGTTGCCCAGCCGGTGCCGGGCGTAGCGATAAAGACGCGGGAAGTACTCGTCCATAAAACTGCGCAGGGCGCGTTCATCTCCCGCCAGTATCTGGCGCGCGAGGCGACGGTCGCGGCCCAGCTGAATCGAGCCCATCGCGGGCATGGTTTCACTCATAGTATGAGTATAGAGGGGGTGCAGCCGGAATATCTGTCGAAAAAAAGCCCGGTACTTTCCGGGCTTGTCTGTGCTGCGGGTGAGTTGTAAATCAGGGCGGTGGAAAAGCCGCCAGCACCCTGTCAGCCGCGGCATTGAAATCTGCCTGTGTCGCTTTGCCGTCACCCTTTAACCGCGACTGGACCAGGCTGCGCCACACCGATCTTTTCAGCTTGGGGTCGATCAGGTCGACAATGAAGGTACCCTCGGTGTAGTTGCGCACCGATACCTCGGTCTGGGAGCAGCCCCAGCAGTTGTACATGCTGTAACCGTTATAGCCGCCGTAGCGCCCGTACCCCACGCCCATGGATGGGGTCTGGTAAGTGCGCACATCGGTTTTGTCGTTGGTTATCAGGTTCCAGCTTATCAGCAGGTCGGCCTTGGCGGCGTTTTGCTGGTCCAGGATTTCGTAGCCCTTCTTGCCCAGGGCCTGCTCCAAAGCGGTGTCGACGCGCTCGCGTTGCATATCGCTGAGCGGGATCGGGTTGTTGCCGGAAACCAGGCCCGATTCGTCGTAGAAAGCGATTTTGTGGACTGCGGCGAAATCGTAGTCGGACTTGAAATCCACCTCCGGCTTGGGTGGACTGGTGCTGCATGCGGCCAGCAGGCTGATGCCTGCGAGAACGAGGAAGAAGCGCTGCAGGTTGAGCATCTGGGGTGTCATGGGGTTCTCCGTGTTGGCACCGGCGCAGCAACCGCGACCGGTGGTAGTCGTCAGCGGTAGCCTTGGCGGCTGCCGCCATCATCAGATGGTTTACATTGTACCCCGTAGTGTTAGCCGACCGCCAACGGTAACAGGACCTTGCGCGCGGCCGCGCGTTGCGGTCGATGCCCCGCCAGGATACCCCGGTAAAAACCTGGCTTACGCCTCCAGCGACACACGGTCTGCACTGTGCACATGGATGACATCCGGCACCAGTTTCGTCAGGCGCTGGCTGTGCTCCCAGAATTCGTCCTGGGTTTCGTGGGAGGGCACTTCCAGGGCGACAAACAACAATGCCGTGTTGCCGGTGCGCCGCGCGAGGGTCGTGAACAGATCCTCGCCGCTGAATATGTACACGCCGGCTTCAATCCGCGCCGATTCCAGCGTTTCGGTCAATTCCCTGCGCAAGTTCTCCTGGTCGCCTTTGGGTGGCAGCACCCCCAGGACACGAAAGGAGCGGCCGCGCCATTGCGGGTTCTTGGCTATGAGGTGGGCCAGCAGCACCATCAATTGGCCGTGGTTACTGCCCTGCCATAGCACGTCGATACTGCCGTCTGGAGCGGTCCCGCGCTCCAGTTCTTCATCGCAATCCACCAGCAAAATACTGCGCTCATAGGCATTGGCCAGCCGCAAGGCATGGCAGAATTCCTCCCACCGTTCGCGATTTTTGGGTAGGCCCAGTAGCACGGTATTGGGTCGCATCCCGCCTATGCCGTGGGACTGCAACAGCGATTGCAGGCCCGCTTCGAGGCTGTTTTCCAGCACCACCACCGGGAACGCGCCCAGGCCCTCCTCATGTATGAAGCTGCGCAGGCGTTTTTCTGCCTGGCGACGGCGCTCGACCCGCCGCTCCCCGGCATCGGGAATTATTTGTCCCAGGGTGAGAATGCCGTGCCCTGCGGCAAGCCAGTAGGCGTATTCGGCCAGGTGGTAGCGGCTCCAGGCGCCGCCCGACAGGGCCAGTATCGCGGGCCGCCAGTTTTTCGGGTGATAGTATTGCACTTCCAGCTTGAGCAGGGCTTTGCGGGCCCGTTCGAACGCCACCCCACTGCCCACGTCACCCCACCTGGCGATGATCTCGGCGCGGCTTATCAGCCGGAACAGCAGCCCCATCAAGGAGGCCGACAGCACTGCCCACAGGGGGTTGATCAGCAGCATAACCACGGCACAGCCTATTGCGCCGGCCAGAGACAGCGACCAGTGACTGAAGCGGAAACGCGGGCGATAACTGGGGTTGCGGGTAATACCTTCATAAAAACAGGCCAGGTTCAGGGTGCCGTAGGTAATCATGAAGAACATGGTGATGATCGGGGCGATGGCGTTGAGGTCGCCCAGCATTATGCCCCCCTCGGCGATGAAAAAGGTCAGGATCGTGGCGCGCCTCGGTTCGCCGCCAGCGCCGCTGCCCTTGGCAAATGGCCGCATGTGGCGGGATATATTGTCCCTGGCAAAGGCCTGCAAAATGCGCGGTGCGCCCATCATGCTGCCCAGAGCCGAGGACAGGGTGGCGGCGAAAACCCCCACCGTTATCAGTACTGGTACCGACGCCATATCCTTGACGATCATTGGCTGGTTCAGCAACTCCTCCCGCGGCGCGCCCGCCGCCAGCAGCACGGCCATCACCAGGTAGATTACAGCCGTGACGGCGATGGCCGCGAGGGTGCCCGCGGGGATGGAGCGCGCCGGGTCCTTCAGGTCGCCCGACATATTGGCCCCGGCCATGATCCCCGTTACGGCAGGGAAGAACAGGGCAAACATGATGAGTGGCGATGCGCCGCCTGCGGGCGCAGGCATCGTATTCAGTCGCAGGGTATCCAGTGAAAAGGCCGACAGGGCCCCAGCAAGAAAAGCGAGCAATGAAAGACCGAGTGCACCCAAGATGAAATACTGCACCTTCACGGTCCACGCGGCGCCTATATAGACGCAGATGAACGTTACCAGGTTCACCAGAGAGGCAATTTCGCGGGTGGAGAGACCGGTGTGGCCGAAGGTGGCGACAAAGGCTTCGGTAAAACCGATGATGTACATGGATACCGAAATGGCCTGCGCCAGGAAAAACACGCTGCCGATAACACCGCCGAACTCCGGGCCCAGGCTGCGGCTGATCAGGAAGTAGGCGCCACCGCCCTTTACCCGGGTGTTGGTGGCGATCGCAGATAGGGACAGTGCGGTCAACAGTGTTATGACGTTGGAGGCCAGCACAATTGCCAGGGTCGCCCAGAGACCGGAATTCCCGACGATCTGGCCGAAGCGCAGAAACATGATGACGCCCAGGATGGTCAGCACACAGGGGGTGAAGACACCTCCAAAAGTGCCAAACTTGCTAGCCTCGACGTTATCGGCCACGGGGGTCTCCTGATTAGAGCGGCGATGCAGTTTAGGTGGCAAATGTGCGCTTTACAATGCGCCTGCCGGGCGCCGCGGGGCCCCGCTATCGTCCGGCGCCCCCTTGTTGGGGGGGCAGGGTTGCTGGATGGATTGCAGCGATTCCACGTGGCGACGCGGCGCCAGTGCCAGCTCAGACAAGCGGGCGTCGCGCTGCCCGGCCCATACCACATAGGCGGGCGGCAGCGCGTCGCCCAGCAGTTGTTCCAGCGCCTCGATGGGCAGCAGTAGTTCGTGGTAGCGCCGGTTCAGTGCGGCGGCCCGGGGCTGGATGTCCCCGATAAAGAATTTGCGAATGACATTCGCGAGGATGTCCGCCGCGACGGGGCGGATACTGGCGGAGCACAGCGGACCGCGTGCCATTCGCTGTGCCAGCATCCGGTTTGCAGCGGCCAGCGCCGCAGACTGTGCCGCCAGCGCCTGCAACAGGGCGCCGCCATCACCCGTGGCCGCCTCGCCCAGCAGTAATTCGAACTCCAGGTTGTCCGCGCTGAAATCCCCCGCCAGCCAGCGCCTGGCATGATGGTTGATCATCTCCAGGCTGGCGATGACGGCGCTGCCGGTATTGGCGGGGTAGTCAGCGGCGGGGAAGGCCGGCTGCTGCCAGAATTCCCGGTACTCGCTGCTGCCGAGGGTGGCGTTATAAATCGCGGCGGGCAATTGCCGACGCTTTTGCAGCCAGGCCTGTTCCAGGGTGTTGGCCAGGGCGGTCTCGCCGCGCCCGCGCTGGTATGCGATGCACGCCGGCGCGAGCTGCAGGTACTCCAATTCCAGCAGCAAGCGCTGGGAGTCCCGGGCCATTCGCCCCAGGCTACTGTTGCGCTTGCCGATGGTAATCTGTACCTCGCACCCGCTGAGGGCGAGAAAATCCAGAGTATCCAGGCTGCCGGCCGCTAGCGCCCGGTGCAGTTCCCTGGGCGGGGGCATCCCGGCCACGGCCGGGCCGGCGATATCCGGCGACGCCACCGCCAGGGTGCGAGAGAGTCTCGCCAGGTAGCGCTCAAATGCCGCGTCCGGCGAATCCGCGGTGCAGGCGGCCAGGGCGATTGCCACCAGGCCCGCAAGCAGCATCCGGCCGCGTGCGGGGGCGGGTGTGCCGGGCTTGCGAGTGCGGCGGCGCATGCTGTGTGGTGGCATGGTCTATTTATAACGCAAGTGGCGGACGCTTACGCCATCATTGCACGGCGTGTTTCACACGATAATGGTCGCAAGCGGTACCTTGCACCGCTGCCGCGGAAAGTCACCGCTGTACTGCGGTCCGGACATGTGCGGCGGTACCCGTCACTATTTCATGACATGGGTCCATGCAAACCCCCGCTGATATTGTTTACACTCTGTCGGGTCGCCCAACGGAGTTGTCACCATGTGGAAAAAAACGGCGCTTTGCCTGCTCGGTCTTTGCGCGAACGTGGCACTGGCGCAGGAGATGTCCGCTACCGACATCATCCGCAAGGCCATGGATCACTATCGCGGCCTCACCTCCTACTCGGAGATGACCATGACCATCCATCGCCCCGACTGGGAGCGGTCCATGACCATGCAGGCCTGGACCGAGGGGGAGAAGCGCACGCTGGTGCGGGTGGTGGAGCCGAAAAAGGATGCCGGTAACGGCACCCTGTCGGTGGACGGCAATATGTGGACGTATACCCCGAAGATCAACCGGGTGATCAAGATTCCCTCATCCATGATGAGCCAGAGCTGGATGGGCAGCGATTTTTCCAACAAGGATGTCAGCAAGGACACCAATATCATCGACCAGTACGACCACTCGCTGCTGGAGCAGTACGAGCAGGACGGCCACCAGGTTTATGTCATCCAGTCGATTCCCCACGAGGAGGCGGCGGTGGTCTGGGGCAAGGAGATTCTCTGGATTCGCGACGACTGGGTGCTGCTGGAGCAGCAGTTCTGGGATCAGGACGGCGCCCTGGTTAAAACCCTCAAGGCGCTTGAAATCGCCCCCATGGGCGGTCGTAACGTGGCCACACTCATGCGCATGGGCAACCAGGATAAACCTGAGGAATGGACGCAGCTGCAAACCTCGGCAGTCGAGTTCGACCTGGCATTGCCCGCCAACCAGTTCACCTTGTCCAACCTGAGAAATCCGCGGGAGTGAATGTCACCTGGATACTCGCCTGGCGCAATCTCTGGCGCCACCGGCGACGCACCTGGCTCACCGTCGGCGCCATGGTGTTCTCCAATATCCTGCTGGTATTCCTGGTCTCGCTGCAGCTGGGCTCCTACCAGATGATGATCGACGGCAGCCTGGCGGCGTTTCCCGGCCATATCCAGATTCAGCATAGGGGATACCTGCAGGACCAGCATATCTACCAGAGTGTGCCGGCGGCGGTCGAACTGGCGGCCCGGGTGCGGGCGATGCCGGGTACCGAGGCCGTGGCGGCCCGGGCCGAGGCGTTCGCGCTGGCCTCCAGTGCGGAGCGCTCCTTCGGTATCCTGCTCACTGGAGTGCAGCCCGGCTTTGAGCCGGCGGTATCGACCTTTCCGGGCAAGGTGCGCATGGGTCGCTACCTGGAGGAAGGCGATTCCGAGGCCATCGTCATCGGTTCGGTGCTGGCCCGCAATCTCAAGGTGGGCATAGGGGATGAACTCACGTTTATCGGCAGCGGCCGGGACGGCTCCTTCGCCGCCGGTGTAGCCACCGTGGTGGGCATCTTCGACACCGGCCTGGAAGACGTGGACCGCAGCATGGCGCAGGTGCCGCTGGCCTGGTTCCAGCAATTGTTCGCCATGGGGGAGGCGGGGCACAGCGTGGTGATCCGGGTACCTGGCCTGGAACAGGTGCAGGCAACCGCGGGCGCGCTGCGTGCGCTGCCCGGGGTGGCGCAGGGTGAGCTGGTGGTGCTGGACTGGAATGCACTGGTACCCGGGTTGCGCCAGGCCATCACGTCCGACATGACCAGCGCCTGGTTTACCTATAGCGTTCTGGTGGTACTGGTGGCGTTCAGTGTGCTCAATACCCAACTGATGTCGGTGCTGGAGCGCACCCGGGAGTTCGGCGTGATGCTGGCGCTGGGCATGAGTCCGGGGCGGCTGGCCCGTCTGGTCGGCATGGAAACCCTGCTGCTGGCTGCCCTGGGCCTGGGCCTGGGGGTGGCGGGCGGGGGCCTGCTGAGCGGCTATCTGAATCATGCCGGTTTTGTCTACCCCGGGGTGGAGGAGATGATGGAGCGCTTCATGCTGGGCGGGCGCATCTACCCCGAGGTCAGCCTGGTATCACTGCTGGTCGGGCCGCTGGCGGTATTCATCGGCGCGCTGCTGGCGGCGCTGTACCCGGCGCTGCGCCTGTTTCGCTTGCAGCCGGTGGCGGCGATGCGGGCGGTGTGATGCGTTATCCCTTCGCGACCATATCGACCCTGGCCTGGCGCAACCTGTGGCGCAACTCACGCCGCACCCTGATCATGCTGGCGGCGATCGCTGTTGGCGTGTGGGCGATGATTTTTATGGCAGCGCTGATGCGCGGCATGACCGACCAGATGGTGCGCAACGGCCTGCAGACCCTGCCCGGTGAGGTCCAGGTACACCAGCGCGACTACCGCGCCGACCCCAGCGTGGTGAACAGCATGGCGCCGCCGTCGCGCGGGCTGCTGGCGGCGCTGCTTGAACCTCCGGTGACGGCCTGGGCCGGGCGCGTGCGGGTGCCAGCGGTGATCAGCAGCGAGCGCGGCAGTCGCAGCGTCACCCTGTTGGGGGTGGATCCGGCAGCGGAGCTGATCCTGGGTTCGCTGCCGGAAAAAATTGTCGCCGGGCGCGCGCTGGATGCGCCGGCCGACAGGGGCGTCGTGATCGGCGCGAGCCTCGCAAGGCGGCTGGAGACCGGCCTTGGCAAGCGGGTCGTCCTTATGTCGCAGGATACCGATAACAACGTGGTTGACCGCGGCGTCAGGGTGGTGGGGATCTATCATGCCCGCCTGCAGGGCAATGAGGACCGCTTCGTGTACGCGGGCCGCGCCGCGGTGCAGGGCTTGCTGGGCATTGGCGATGCGATCTCGGAGATCGCGATAACCGGCGACGACTACCGCCGGGTGCAGCACTGGTACCCGCGCATTGCCCGGGCCGCCGGCGATGAGTTTGAAACACTGCCCTGGACCGAACTGGACCCCTTCCTGGGCAGTATGCTGGCGGTGCAGGACGGCTTTACCCTGGTGTTTATGGTGGTGGTGTTTCTGGCGCTGTCCTTCGGCCTGGTGAATACGCTGGTGATGGCCGTGTTTGAGCGGGTGCGGGAGATAGGCCTGATGCAGGCCCTGGGTATGCGTCCGGGCCTCATCCTGGGCCAGATCATGCTGGAGAGTTTTTACCTGCTGGGCCTGGGCCTGCTGGTGGGCAATGTGCTGGCGGTGGCGACGCTCAAGCCGCTGGCAACCGGTATTGATATATCCGCCGTGGCCCAGGGCATGGAGATGATGGGTATGGGGGCGATCCTCTACCCGGCACTGCACATACAGGACATGCTGATGTCCACTGCGGTGGTTATTGTCCTGGGACTGCTGGCCAGCCTCGCGCCGGCATGGCGGGCGTCCCGGCTCGACCCGGTGGCCGCGTTGACCAGGGATTGACAGGGAGTCAGGGGATGAGCGACATACGTTGCCGCAATTTGTGCAAAACCTTTCACCAGGGCGGCGAAACCATTACCGCCCTGGACCAGGTCAGCCTGGATATCGGGGAGGGCGCCTTTGTCTGCCTGTCGGGGCCGTCGGGCTCGGGCAAGACCACCCTGCTTAACGCCCTTGGCGGGCTCGACACGCCCGACAGCGGCACCATCGCCATAGGTGAACAACGGCTGGAGCATTTGTCCCGGCGGCAGCGGGCAGACCTGCGGCTGCACCATATCGGTTTCGTGTTCCAGGCCTACAACCTGATAACCGTGTTGTCTGCCCGCGAGAACGTGGAATTTATCATGCAGGTGCAGGGCGTGCCGGCGAAGGAGCGGGAGAAGCTGGCCACCGGGGTGCTGGCGGAAGTGGGCCTGGCCGGGCTCGAGGAGCGGCGCCCGGCGGAGCTGTCCGGCGGCCAGCAGCAGCGCGTGGCCGTGGCCCGGGCGATCGCCACACGACCGGCGCTGGTGCTGGCGGACGAGCCCACCGCCAACCTCGACAGCCGCAGCGCCGCCCGGTTGATGGACCTGTTTGTCACGCTCAACCGCGAGCGCGGTGTCACCTTTGTCATTTCCACCCACGATGCGCGGGTGATGGGCTATGCCCGGCGCCTGATAGGCATGCGCGACGGTCGCATCGTCAGCGACCAGGAGCAGCAGCCTCACGCCATGGCGATATAAATGGCCGACAGCCGCGGGCAACTGTCGCCACCGGCGCCACGGCGAGGCAACCGTCGGCGCAGGGCCCTCCTGCTGCCGGCAATGGCGCTGGCACTGCTGCCCGGTATCGCCATTGGCGCGGTGCCGGGTTTCGACGGCGGCCACCTCAAGCTGCGCTGGCAGGGCAGCAGCTATCCCGGTGACAGTGCCTACCGCGAGGTATTCGGCGAAGTAGCGGACGACGAGTATGCCGACCTGCGGCTGAAATTCAGCGGCTCGCGCCAGCGCTTCAGCGTCCAGGGCGACTACCAGCTGATAGGGCAGTGGGGCGACAGCCTGGAGCTGCCGGTGGATTCGAATGGCCTGCTGCTGTTGCCCCCGTCGCTGCCCAACGACGACCTGCGCTGGTGGAACCTCACGGACACCCTCAGCGACAATGACACCCGGGGCGCGGTGCAGCGGCTGGACCGCCTCAATGTGGGTTACACCGGCGACAAGGCGGTGCTGCGTTTCGGCCGCCAGGCCGTGAGTTGGGGCAACGGCCTGATCTACAACCCGGTGGACTTTTTCAATCCCTTCAACCCGACGGCGGTGGATACCGAATACAAGCTGGGCGAGGACATGTTGTACGGCCAGTACCTGCTGGACGATGGCAGCGACTGGCAGGCGGTGGTCGTGCAGCGCCGCGACGAGTACGGCAGCGCCAACAGCGAGCAGCGCACAACCGCGCTCAAGTTCCACGGCTTCGGCCTGGAGGCGGAGTACGACCTGTTGCTGGCGGAAAACTTCAACGAATTTATCGCCGGCATCGGCGGTGTCAGCAACCTGGGCGAGGCGGTCCTGCGGGGCGACATCACCTTTACCGACGCCCGCGACGGCTGGGTGACCAGCGCCGTCGCCAACTGGTCCTGGTCCTGGGTGTTGGGCGGGTGTAACGCCACCGTGGCGCTGGAGTATTTCTACAATGGTTTCGGCCTGGCGGACGATGATTACACGCCGGAAAATATCCTTGCCGACAAAGACCTGGCGCAGCGCCTGCAGCGCGGCGAACTCTACACCATCGGCCGTCACAACATGGCGGGCTCGCTGCTGGTGGAGGTGGCACCGCTGTTGAATATCACCTCTAACCTGTTCGCCAATCTCGAGGACGGCTCGGCCCTGGCCCAGCTGGTGGCCCAATGGGACCTGGCCCAGGACTGGCAGTTGCTGGCGGCGGCGACGGCGCCGCTGGGCTCAAAAGGCACGGAGTACGGCGGCATCGAGACCGGTATTGACGACCTCGGCCTGGCGGTGGGGCCGTCCCTGCTGGTGCAACTGGCCTGGTACTTTTAACCCGGTCGGGTTGGCCTCCACAATGACGACATCGCGGCCTACAGGCCCAACTCGGCTTTGGCGCGGCTGTACCAGGCGAGCAGGTGGGTGCAGTCTTCCGGTACCGCCTGTTTTACCCAACCCATGAAATTGACCGCAACCAGCAGGTCGATATCGGCGAAGGTGAAGTTGTCGCCGGCCAGCCAGGGGCGGGTGGCCAGCTCCGCGTCGAGCCGCGGCAGGATATAGTCCAGCTGCAATTTGCCGCGCTCCACCAGTTCGGGGATCTGGGGTACGTCCAGCGGCCCCGGCAGGGCGCGGTTGGCAAAAGCCCTGGAGCGGTTGCGCAGCATGCCGGCAATCGCCGAGAACACGGTCACGAAAATACGATGGTCCCAGCTGATCACCAGTGCCTGCTCCAGCGGTGTGCTGCCCAGCAGGGGTTTTTCCGGGTGCAGCGACTCGAGGTAGGTGCAAATGCCTATGACCTCTGTCAGCACCGTGCCGTCATCCAGCTGCAGCGCGGGTACCGAGCACTCCGGGTTGATCCGGCGATACTGCTCTGTCAGTTGTTCTGCGGTGCCCAGGTCGATCTGTTGTGTGTCGAGGCTGATCCCCTTGTACTTCATGAACAGGGTGAGGCGGTTGGGGTTGGGCGCGGGGTCGTAGGTATACAGTTTCATGGCGATGGGGTCCGTCAGTATGGCATGGGTGGGTCGGGTGGAGCCCCGATGTTAGTGGGATTCGGGGTCGGGTGCCAGCTGCAATCCCCGGGCACCCCGCCATCCGGCCAGATAGACCTCGCTGCCGAGTTTCCGCCGCCGGCATAACTGGCTATAATGCGCGCCTATCCAGGAGAGGACTGTGTTGTGATGACTCGAATTGCTTTAAGTATTTTGGCCCTGGGCATGGCGTTTGGCGCCTTCGCCACGGATCTGACCGAGGCGCAGCGCGCCGACATCGAGCAGCGGATCAAGCCGGTGGGCGAGAGTTGCCTGGTGGGAGACACCAGTTGTGGCGGCTCAGCAGCGGCCGCCAGCAGCGGACCCCGCTCGGGCGAGGAAGTGTACAACTCCGCCTGCATGGCCTGTCACGCCACCGGGGCGGCGGGTGCGCCGGTCTATGGCAATGTCGAGGCCTGGGCCGAGCGCATCGCCAAGGGCACCGACACCCTGCACAGCAGTGGCCTCAACGGTGTTGCCGGAACCGGTATGATCGCCAAGGGCGGCTGCATGAATTGCTCCGACGAGGAAGTGATCGCCGCAGTGGATTACATGGTCGCAGGCAGCCAGTAGTTCCGGCAGGAGGGCAAACCGGGGCCGCAGCGCGCAAGCACTGCGGCCTTTTTTTATTGCACTGGCGCCGACATTGATGGCCAGCGCGCCGGCACGCCTGGTTGCACTCACCGGGCGTTCACCAGGCAATCACCAGGGCAGCCGGTCGATATCGACATTGCCGCCGCTGAAGACTATCGCCACGCGTTTACCGGCGAAACGTCGGGGATGCTGCAGCACGACCGCCAGGCCCACCGCTGCCGAGGGTTCGATCACCAGCTTCATGCGGGTCCAGACCAGTCGGGTGGCATGAATGATAGCGGCGTCGTCGGCACTCAGGATATCGTCCACCTTGTCCAGTACCAGGCTGAAATTCAGCTGGCCCAGGGCGGTACGCAGGCCGTCGGCTACCGTGTCGGGGGCGAGCTGTGGCTGCCACTGACGGGACCTGAAACCGCGCATGGCATCGTCCGCCCCCGCCGGCTCGGCGCCGATCACGCGGGTATCCGGCAGCAGCGCCTTGCTGGCAACGGCGCAACCGGCCAGCAGCCCGCCGCCGCCAACCGGGGTGAGCAGGAAGTCGGGCGGGGGAGCCAGTTGCTGCGCCAGTTCCAGTGCGGTGGTGCCCTGGCCGGCGATCACGTCGGGATGGTCATAGGGCGGGATAAAACTGGCGCCGGTGCGTGCGCAAACGTCGGCCAGTGTGCTTTCGCGCGCCGCCTGGGTGGATTCGCAAAAAGTGATGTCACCGCCGTAGGCGCGCACCGCCGTCACTTTACTGGCCGGGGCGTTCTCGGGCATGACGATATAGGCCGGCACCTTGAAATGGCTGGCCGCCAGCGCCAGCGCCGCCGCGTGGTTGCCCGAGGAATGGGTGGCCACGCCCCTGGCCAGCTGCTCCGGCGCCAGGCACAGCACCGCGTTGTGGGCGCCCCTGGCCTTGAACGCGCCGACCTTCTGCAGGTTTTCGCACTTGAAGTGGATATCGCAGCCGGCCTGTGCGTTGATCAGCCGGCTGCTCATGACCGGCGTGCGGTGCACGTAGGGTGCAATGCGCTGCGCGGCGGCCCTGATGTCTGCCATTGTCACCGCATCTGCCGGCATAAAGCTCCTCATGTCTGTCTGGGGCCTTTTGGCCGATTGTCCATCCTCCGCCCGCAGCCGCCTGCCGTTGCCGGCAAACCGTTTCGTCTTCGCCGGCCCGCGCTGCGTTCCCGTTTCGAAAATATATCGATTGTGGTTGGGATAACAAGCGATAAACTAGGCGCTTTTCCGCCGGCATCAACCGGCTGCGCGGCGGGACTTTTTCCAGGGGGTGGGCAATGTCTGCAGTGATTTATCCAAGCACCAATTTCAAGGCGACCGAGCAGCTGGTCATCGATCGGGGCGAGGGTGTCTATGTATACGACAAGCAGGGCAAGCAGTACCTCGAGGGCATGGCAGGTCTGTGGTGCACCGGCCTGGGCTACGGCAACCGTGAGCTGATCGACGCCATCAGCGGGCAGTTGTCGCGCATGTCATTCACCCATATGTTCGGTGGCAAGACCCACCAGCCGGGGATCGACCTGGCAAACCAGCTTGCCGCGATGGTGCCCGTGAAGGACGCCAAAGTGTTTTTTGGCAACTCGGGCTCGGACGCCAACGATACCCACATCAAGCTGTTGCGCTACTACTTCAACGCCATCGGCAGGCCTGGAAAACGCAAGATCATCACGCGCGAGCGGGCCTATCACGGCGTCACCGTGGCCGCCGGGTCCCTCACCAGCCTGCCGGCCAACCTGGCCCATTTCGACTCGCCGCTGGACGCGCTGGGTATCCTGCGCACCGACCACCCCCATTACTATCGCGGCGCCCGGACCGGGGAAACCGAAGCGGAATTCGTGGCGCGCATCACCGCCAACCTGGAAGCGCTGATCGAGCGCGAGGGGGCTGATACGATTGCGGCGTTCATCGCCGAGCCCATCACGGGCGCCAGCGGCGTGATCGTGCCGCCGGCGGGCTACTACGAGCGGGTGCAGGCGATCCTCGCGCAGCACGACATCCTGTTCTGGGCCGACGAGGTGATCACTGGCTTTGGCCGCACCGGCAAGCTGTTTGGCTGCGAGACCATGAACATCCGGCAGCCCGACCAGATGACCTTCGCCAAGCAGTTATCCTCGGCCTACTACCCGATCAGCGCCGCTGTCATTCGCGGCGATATGTACGAGGCGATGGTGGAACCGAGCGCCGAGGTGGGTGTGTTCGGCCACGGCTATACCTACTCCGGCCATCCCGTTGCCTGCGCCGCGGCCCTCAAGACCCTGGAAATCTACCAGCGTGATAATATCTACGCCCACGCGGTGGAGATGGGCAGTTACCTGCAGTCGCGCCTGGCGCAACTGCGGGCCCACGAGCGGGTGGGCGAGGTGCGCGGTGCCGGCCTGATCGCCGCGGTGGAACTGGTGAACGACAGGGCCGCAAAGACCCCGGCGGTCGATCTGGCCAGGCGGGTAACCCAGCTGTGCCAGGACAATGGCCTGATTGTGCGCAACGTCGCCGGCTGCGCCCTCGCGGTGTGCCCGCCGTTGATCATTACCCGGGTCCAGGTTGATGAAATCGTCGACAAGCTCACCGCATCCCTGAACCAGGCGCTGTAAGCTGCCAGCCGCTCAATAACGAATCAGGCGCCAGGCCCACAGCAGCAGGGCGGCATTGGCCAGGGCAATGGCGCTGATCAGCCAGGACGGTCCGCCCTGGGTGATAATCGGCGAGACGATGAACGGCCCCAGGCCGCCGCCGATGATCGTGGTGCAGCCGTTGTAGACCCCCATGGCGGGCGCCATTTTATCCAGCGGTACTATGCGCTGGAGCATGGCGAATTCGCAGGCATTGAAAGCGGATATCAAAAATACCCCCAGCGAGAAACACACCAGTACCACCGCCAGGCTGTCTGCCTGCAGCGTCACGTAGATCATCGCCCCGGCCCCGGCGAAACCCAGCGCCGCCAGCGGCGCGCGAATATTGAACCTGTCGCCCAGCCAGGCCCACAGCCCGATGCCCAGCAGTGAAAACGCATAGGGCACCGCCACCAGGTAGGTGATGTCCGCGAAGGCTATGCCGCGATTGTGGGTGAAATAGGTGGGCAACCAGCCGGAGAACCCCAGCGCCACCACATTATTGATGGTGCCGATGGCCGCGAGCAGTAAAAATCGGGGCATGGCGAACAGCGCCGCCCAGGACATTTGTGTATCTTCCCCCGCCGCTTCCCGCTCCCGCCCCGCGGCGATATAGGCCAGCTCGCCGGGGCTGATATCGGGGTGACGCTCCGGTGTATCGTGCACCAGCCACGCCACCAGCGGCAGGCTGACCAGCAGCCCGAACAGGGCGATCAGCACAAACCCCGTGCGCCAGCCGAAGCCCATCATGAGCGGTACCAGCATGATGGGAGAGAGGATCACGGCCAGGAACAGGCCGGACACGAAGACGCTGTTGGCCCGGGCGCGCTCCTCCAGCGGGAACCAGGTCTTGGTGAGCTGGCTCATCATGGGCACGTGCACGCCCTCGCTGACTCCCAGCAGCACCCGGGTGGCCATCAGCACCATCAGCCACTGGCTGACCCAGGCACCGAGCGCGGTGAACAGCGACCACAGCACAACGATAATGAGAATGCTGCGGCGCGGCCCGAGTTTTACCGCGAACGGGGTCAGGAAGATATTGGCCAGCCCGTAGCCGGCATAGAACAGCCCCATCAGCAGCGAGCCGTAGTCCTGGGTCTGGGACTCGCTCCAGCGGAATTCCGCGGCCATCAGTGGCACCGCGAAAGTGATGTTGAGCCGGTCCAGGTAGCCGACGAAGAAGGTGACCAGCAGTACCAGCGCCAGTTGCCAGCGCCGGTGTCCCGCGAGGGGGAGAGTCACGTGGGTATCCCGGCCGGCGCGCCCGGAAAAGGCGGGATAGCCGGGCGCTTCACTGCTGCGTGTCCGGGTTGTACAGGCGATTGATGAACTCGCCCAACAGCATTTCCCGGCTGTCCGCCGGCAACTGGTTGAGCATCAGGTTGATATCCTCCATCTTGCCCGGCAGGGTGCTGCCATCGCCCCCCAGCAGGTCGCCCAGCTGGTCCATCACCTCGGGGCCGGAATTGACGATGAAGTCGCGCAACTCGGCGGGCATCACGAATGGCTCGACACCCTGTTGGGCCGCCCGCACCTGCGCGGTGACCTCCCGCAGGTCGGCGACGAATTCGTCGATGTTGTGGGCGTTGTGCGGCCCCACCGACAGGTGCATGTTCTCGCGGCTGTTGGCAAAGCCGAACTGGGGCTGGATAAACCAGCCGCGCGCCTTCATGGCGTCCGCCAGCGGAAAAATATTGAAGTCGGTGGCGCGCAGGGCCAGCATGTTGATCTGCGCCTTGCCCATCATTTCCAGGCCATCGATCTCCTTCACGGCGGCGACAATTTTCCGGGACGCCTCCTGCGCCGATTGCACCAGTTTCAGGTAGCCGTCCCGGCCGATGTAATTGAGGATGGCCCAGCAGGCGGCGATCGGCCCGCCGCCCTTGGTGGAGGTGACGCCGGGGTTGATTACCGCGTAGCCGGTCCAGTTGGCATGGGAAAAGATCTGGTAGCGACGAATGGCGCGGTCACGGTAGAGGATGCAGGAGGCGCCCTTGGCGGCATACCCCCACTTGTGAAAGTCCATGGACAGCTGGGTTACGCCGGGCACGGACATATCGAATGCGGGAATGTCGTAGCCCAGCTCTTTGGCGAAAGGCAGGTACATGCCGCCCACGCAGCAATCGACATGAAAACGCAGCTGGTGGCGCAGTGCGATTTGTCCCAGTTCGGTGATCGGGTCGATGGCGCCGTGGGCATAGGACGGCGCCGAACCCACCAGCAGGATGGTGTTGGCCGTGATAGCCGCTTCCATCGGCCCGGGAATGGCGCAAAAATCATCGTCCACATCCACCGTGACCGCCGTCAGGTCGAAGTACTGGCAGGCCTTGTGGAAGGCCGGGTGCGCGGTTGTCGGCATCAGCACTTCCGGCCGGGTAATATCCGGGCGCACATCCCGGTAGTAGTCCCGGGTGGTCTTCAGCGACAGCAGGATGCTCTCGGTGCCGCCCGAGGTGAAAGTGCCGGTGGCGTCAGCGCCACCATTGACCAGGTCGACCGCCATGCCAATGACGTCTTTTTCCAGCTCCAGGCAGCTGGGAAACGAGGTGGGGTCCAGCCCGTTTTCCATCAGGTACAGGCTGAAGGCATCCTTCAGCAGTTGCTTCGCCTCATCACCCGCATCGTAGATATAGGCGAAAACCCGTCCGTCTTCCCAGCGCACATCGTTGGACTTGCGCGCCTTCAGGCTGGATAGCAGCGCGGCGGGGGGCTGGCCCTGCTGGGGAAATTTCATGGCATCACCTCCATGGTAGGGCCGTCGGTCAGCCGAACAGGTTTTTCAGCCCGGCCAGGGTTTCCTTGCCGCGGTCCTCGTTGGCCTCGGCGGTATCGCTGCCGCCGCCCTGCCATTGCAGGTCGTCCTGGGGCAGCTCGGCGATGAAGCGGCTGGGCTCGCAGTTGATGGTTTCACCGAACTGGCGCCGCTTGGTGGCCAGGGTCATGGCCAGGGTCTGCTGGGCGCGGGTGATGCCAACATAGGCGAGTCGGCGCTCTTCGGCAATATTGTCCTCCTCCACGCTGACCCGGTGCGGCAGCAGGTTTTCCTCCATGCCGATAATGTACACGTGGGGGAATTCCAGGCCCTTGGCCGCATGCAGTGTCATCAGCTGCACGCTGTCGGGGCCGGTTTCCTCCTCGTCCTGCTGTTCCAGCAGGTCGCGCAGCACCAGCCGTGTTATCGCCTCGTCCAGCCCCAGTTGCTCGGCGCCCATCACCCGCTGCAGGGAATCGATCAGGAAATGCACATTGCCCATACGGCGCTGGGCCACATCCTCACTGGAGCTGAGCTGCAGCAGCCAGTCCTCATAGTCCATTTCCCTGATCATCTGGCGTATGCCCGCAACACCGTGCTCGCCCTGGCACTGGCCGCGGATTGAACTCATCCAGGCGCGGAACTCCCGCAGTCTTTTCAGCCCGGCCTCGGGGATGTGTTCGCTGCCGATACGACTGCAGGCCTGGCTCAGGCTGCAGTGCCGGGCGTTGGCGAAGTTGCCCAGTGCTTCCAGGGTGGACGCCCCCAGCTTGCGCCGGGGAACGTTGGCTATGCGCAGGAAGGCGTTGTCGTCGTTTTCATTCAGGATGAGCCGCAGGTAGGCCATGATGTCCTTGACCTCATTGCGGGCAAAAAACGAGGTGCCGCCGCTGAGGTGGTAGGGTACCTGGTGCTGCTGAAGCGCCAACTCGATCAAGCGCGATTGGTGGTTGCCGCGGTACAGCACCGCGTAGTCGCCGAAGCGGGTGCGCTTGCGCAGTTTGTGATCGAGAATTTCCGCCACCACCTGGTCCGCCTCGTGCTGTTCGCTGCTGCAGCGGATGACGCGCAGGGGTTCGCCGTAGCCCAGCTCGCTCCACAGCTGTTTCTCGAACACGTGGCTGTTATTGGCGATCAGGGTGTTGGCAGCCTTGAGGATACGGGCGGTGGAGCGGTAGTTTTGCTCCAGCATGATGATTTTCAGGCGGGGGTAGTCGGCCTGTAGTTGCGCCAGATTCTCCGGCCGGGCACCGCGCCAGGCGTAAATGGACTGGTCGTCATCGCCTACCACCGTCAGTTGGCCGCGAATTCCCGCCAGCTGTTTGACCAGCAGGTACTGGCTGGTGTTGGTGTCCTGGTATTCGTCCACCAGCAGGTAGTGCACCTGGTGCTGCCATTTCTCGAGGACGTCCGGGTGGTGCTCGAACAGGATGGTGGGGAGCAGGATAAGGTCGTCGAAATCCAGCGCATTGTAGGCCTTGAGCGCCCGCTTGTAGCGCAGGTAGGCCTGGGCGCAGAGCATATCCGCCGGGCTGGTGGCGGCCGCCAGCGCCTGTTCCGGGACCACCCGGTCGTTCTTCCAGTGGGAGATGCGCTGGGCAATGGCATTTGCCTGCTCGCCATCGGAGCCGTGCTCCTGGATCAGCAGGTCGCGGACCAGGGTGCGGGTGTCCTCGCCGTCGAAGATGGAAAAGCCGGATTTCAGGCCCAGCTGCTTGCGCTGCTCCCGGATGATTTTCAGGCCCAGCTGGTGGAAAGTGCTGACAGTGAGCCCCTCGGCGATGCCGCTGCCCAGCAGTTTGCCTACCCGCTCTTTCATCTCCCGGGCGGCCTTGTTGGTGAAGGTCACCGCGGCGATCCTGCCGGCGTTGATGCCGCAGGTTTCCACCAGGTAGGCGATTTTGCGGGTAATCACGCTGGTCTTGCCGCTGCCGGCGCCGGCCAGTACCAGCAGGGGGCCATCGATATAGCGCACGGCTTCCCGCTGGCGGGGGTTGAGTGGGGTCACCGCGCGGCTCGCCGTGCTCAGCCGTAGATGCACAGATAGGCAGTCTCAACCTCGACCCGGAGCTGAAATTTCTCATCGGCGGCGACCACGAACTGCTCACCCTGGCCGAAGGTGGTCCAGTCGTCGCCGCCCGGCAGGCGTACCGTCAGGGCGCCGCTGACCACGGTCATGGTCTCTTTCTGGCTGGTGCCGAACTCGAATTCGCCGACGGCCATCACACCGACGGTGGCCGGCAGGGTGGTAGTCTGGAAAGCGATGGAGGCGACCTTGCCATCAAAATACTGGTTGATTTTGAACATATGTGCTCCTGCGGTAGGGGGTTGGTCCGGGTCGGATTGCGGGGGCGCATTTTCCTATGGTTTGCCCGGTCAGGGCAAAAGGAAAAAGGCCAACAGCGAAACTGTTGGCCTTTTGTATGAACCCGGGGCCGGAGGGCGTCGCCTCCGGCCTGGCAGCGTTTAGCGAACGCCGGAGCGCGCCATACCCTTGGGCGTAAAGAACTTGTCGTCCTTGACGCCGGTACCCTTGAAGAACCGGCCCGGACGGGGCTTGCCGTTCAGGTTGTAGATATTCTGCAGCAGGTCGTAGGCGCCGTAGGATGAGGTAAAGTCAGCGTGGTCGCCATACTGGGCTGCAGGGTAGGCGTACTGGTGGCGCCACAGGTTGCCCCGGCCGTCATACATGTCGTCGGCCACTGCTATCCAGCTGTCCTCGTCGATGTAGAAGGTGCGACGGCTGTACAGGTGACGCTGGCCTTCCTTGAGGGTGGAATCGACCACCCACACGCGACGCTTCTCCCAGCGGAAATATTCCGGCTTGAGGAACTTCGGCCCCAGGGTGTCTTCCAGCTTGGTCTCGAACACGAAGCGGTTGTTGTTGGCGGGAACATACATCTCCTGTTTGCCGACCAGCTTCCAGTTGAAGCGCTCGGGTGAGCCGTTGTAGATGTAGGAGTCGTCATAGGTCGAGGTACCCGCCACACCCGGGTTGGGCGTATCGAAAGATACCGCCGGCGCCAGGCGAACACGGCGCTGGCCGGTCAGGTACTGCCAGGCCGAACGGCCCTTGCCCGCGGTGTAGTCGGCTCCCGGCTCGTGTACCAGCAGGATTTCACCGGCGCGGCGGGCGGGGGCGTTGTAGTCGATACGCAGCATGGTCCAGATCTGTTCTCCCACCGGTTTATCCGGCGTTTTGAACATGGGGTATTCCGACACGGCGTGGGCGCTGGTGGCCAGCACCGGCTTGCCGCTGGAGTCCACGTAGTACACGTCGTAGTCCTGGTTTGAGTCCGTGTTATAGCTGATCATGTGATTCCAGATCGCTTCCAGGCCGGACTGGGGTATGGGAAAGGGTACGCCCGGGTAGTTGCCCTCGATTTTCTGGCCGTCAGCGACCAGATTGGCACCGGTGGCGTTTTTTGCGGTGTTGGCGTAGTACCAGTCCGGGCGGGTGCTGGTGCGGTGGGTGGGGTATACCTGCATCTCCCAGCCGTCGGCGCCGTATTTTTCGAACATGGCCTGGGTGCCGGTGGTCAGGTTGTTTTCGTACTCCTTCCAGTTGCTGTCGTTGATGGTGAGAATCGGCTTTTCATCGGGGTAGGGGTCGGGGAAGCCGCCGGAGCCCGGCACAAAGCCGGCGGGTGGCTTGACGCCGGCCGGATCCCACGCGGGGATGCTGCCGTCGGCATTGCCGGCCATTTCAGCCCCCATGGGGGTCAGGTTTTTGCCCAGCTGGGCGGCTTGCTCCGGGGAGACCGCCGCCAGTGCGCTGCTTGCTACGAGTGAGCCCAGGAGGAGGGCGGCTTTAATACGGTTCTGCATGGTGAGAGATGCTCCTTCAATGATTATTTTAGTCACCTGCGCATAGGGTAGTGCAAGAGGATAAGGAAAGCCATAAGTAAAAGTTGGCTACTTACCCTTTGCCCCGTCGCGCCGTTAACGCGCCTAGCGCACACCTGAACGGGCCATGCCCTTGGGTGTGAAATACTTGTCGTCCTGGTCGACACCGCTTTTATAGCCACCGGGAATGGCCTTGCCGTTCAGGTTGTAGATGTTCTGCAGCAGGTCGTAGGCGCCGTAGGCCGAGCCGTAGCCTGCCTGGCGACCGTACAAATTGACACCGTACAGGTATTGCAGCCGCCACAACTGGTTCCGGCCGTCATACATGTCGCTGGCGACTGCCGCCCATGAGTCCTCGTCGATGTAGAATGTGCGCCGGCTGTAGATGTGGCGCTGGCCTTCCTTCAGGGTGGAATCGACCACCCAGACGCGATGCTTTTCCCAGCGGATATACTCGGGCTTGAGAAACATGGGGCCCAGCGCGTCCTCCAGCCGGGTCTGGAACACAAATTTGTAGGAGGAGGCGGGAGCGATGATCTCCCGCTTGCCCACCAGGCGCCAGTTGAAGCGTTCCGGTGATCCGTTGTAAATGCTGGCGTCATCATAGGTCGAAGTGCCCGCCACCGCGGGGTTGGGGGTATCGAACGACACCGCCGGTGCCAGGCGGACCCGACGCTGGCCCGTCAGGTACTGCCAGGCGGAGCGGCCCTTCCCGGCGGTGTAGTCGGCGCCCGGTTCGTGCACCAGCAGGATCTCGCCAGCCCGCCGCGCCGGCGCCGCGTAGTTGATGCGCAGCATGGTCCAGGCCTTGTCGCCCACCAGCTCATCGGGTGTCCTGAACATGGGGAATACCGAGGTGGAGTAGGCAGATGTGGCGAGCACGGGATTGCCGCCGGAGTCCACGTAATAGGTGTTATAGGTCTGCGTGGCGTCCTCGCCGTAGCGGACCATGTGGTTCCAGATAACCTCCAGCCCCGACTGGGGGATGGGGAACGGCACGCCGGGGTAGTTGCCCTCGATTCTCTGCCCGTCGTCAACCAATTGGGCGCCGGTGGCGTTTTTCAGGGTGTTGGCGTAGAACCAGTCGGGCCTGACCGCGCCCCGATGTGAGGGGTAAACATGCATCTCCCAGCCGTCCTCACCGTATTTCTCAAACATGGCCTGGGTGCCCACCGTGAGGTGCTCCGCATACTGCTTCCAGTTGCGGGCGGTGATGGTGTACAGGGGCACTTCATCGGCGTAGGGATCGATGTAGTCGTCGGTACCCGGCACATAACCGGCGGGCACGGGGGTGCCGTTCGGATCCCAGGCGGGAATACTGCCGTCGGCGTTGCCCGCCATTTCGGCGCCCATGGGGGTCAGGGTTTTGCCCAGTTGCGCGGCCTGTTCGGGGCTGACAGCGGCCTGTGCGCTCCCAGCCGCCAGGGCGGCCCATAGCAGTGTGTGGGCAATTGCTGTCGGCATGCTGAGTACTGATCTCTATTAGGGATTATTGTGGCCAGCTGCCGGCAGGGTAGTGCATCGATTTGGCGAATACCAGCCCCGGCGTTAACGCCACTCGCGCAGGCTGTGCGTGCCGGCGCCCGGGCCGTGTCGCAACCGGCCCGGCCTAGGGCGGCAGATCTGCGCCGCGGTAGGCAAGGGCCTCGCCGATGTGCTCGCTGTGAACCGTGGCATGGCCGTCGATATCGGCGATGGTGCGGGCAACCCGCAAGGTCCGGTGCAGTGCCCGCCCGGACAGTGCCAGCCGCAGCGCGGCGGTTTCCAGGTATTTCTGTTCCTGCCCGCCGAGCTGGCAGATAGCCGCCAGGCGGTCCGGGGGTATCTGGCCATTGGCGCAGCCCTGGCGCAGTTCCTGTGCCGCCCTGCTGGCGCAGACACGGGTGCGCACGCCCAGGGAAGACTCGTTGTCGCCACCGGGTTTTATCAACTCCGCCGGCGGCAGTCGCCCCACTGGCACGTGCAGATCGATACGATCCAGCAGGGGCCCGGATATCCTGGCCCGGTAGCGCTGGATTTGTTCGGGGGTGCAGCGGCAGGCGCGCTCGGCGTCCCCCAGGTAGCCGCAGGGGCAGGGGTTCATCGCCGCCACCAGCTGGAAGCGGGCGGGGTAGCGGGTTCGGTGAAGGGCCCGCGACAGGGTGATCTCGCCGGACTCCATAGGCTCTCGCAGCACCTCCAGGCTGTGGCGGTTGAATTCCGCCAGCTCGTCCAGGAACAGGACGCCGCCGTGGGCGAGGGATATCTCCCCTGGTCGCGGTCTGTTGCCGCCGCCAGCCAGGGCCGCGGGGGTAGCCGTGTGGTGAGGTGCGCGAAAAGGGCGGCGGAAATACGCCGTCGCATCCACCGGGTCGAAGAAATGGCGCAGCGCCAGCAGGGTGAGTGCCTCCTCCGGGCTGGGTGGAGGCAGGATGCCGGGCAGGCGGCTGGCCAGCAGGGTCTTGCCCGTGCCGGGCGGGCCAAAAAACAGCAGGTTGTGATTGCCGCTGGCAGCGATTTCCAGTGCCCGCCGGGCCCCGGGCTGGCCTGCGACATCACCCAGGTCAGGATAGCTGCACTGGCTGTTGACCGGTTCGGGCGGGCAGTGTTCTATCCGCCGGCTGCCATTGAGGTGGGCGCACAGGCTGAGCAGATCACCGGCCGGGATGACCCGGCTGTTGGGGGCGAGGGCTGCCAGCGGTGCGCTGGCGGCCGGCACAACCAGTTGGCGCCCGCTCCGACTGGCCGCGCTGGCCGCGGGAATCGCCCCGGGCACCGCCCGCAGGCAGCCGTCGAGGGCGAGCTCGCCCAGGAATTCATGCTGGTTAAGCAGGTCCTGCGGCAACTGGCCGGACGCGGCGAGAATGCCGAGGGCGATGGGCAGGTCGAAGCGCCCGCCCTCCTTGGGCAGGTCCGCGGGGGCGAGATTGACGGTAATGCGCCGATCGGGGAAGGTGAAGTGTGAGTTGAGAATCGCGCTGCGAACCCGGTCCTTGCTCTCGCGCACCGCAGTCTCGGGCAGGCCGACGATGTGGAAGGCCGGCAGGCCGTTGGACAGGTGCGTCTCCACCTGCACCAGCGGCGCCTCTATGCCGGCAATCGCCCTGCTGTATACCACTGACAAATCCATCGCTCATCCTTGAGCTGAACGTGGCCGGTCGTGCCGTTGGCCACCCCGTCTGCCCCGGCATAGCCGGCCGTGGCGCGTCACGGTGGCCAACGCTCCGGCCCATCGTTACCGCTACTTTTTGCTCTCCCGGGACAGGGTTTCGAGTTCACTGGTCAATTCTTCCAGCTCGGTTTCCAGGGCGACCACCTTTGCGCGGGTGCGCTTGAGGATCTCGGCCTGGGCATCGAACTCCTCCCGGCTGACAACATCCAGCCGGGACAGGGCGGTCTGGGCCAGGGCGCGAACACTTTTATCTACTTCGCCTTTGATGCCGGTGGCGTTCACCAGCTCGTTTACCTGTTGGAATATGTCCCAGGGAGGTGGGGGTTTGAGGGCCATGTTTACCGCCATTGCTGCGCTGGAGTAAGGAGCCACGATTTTAGAGGATTTCAGCGGTCGGGCACAGCTCGCCACCGTGCGTCAATTTGGGGCGATGCGCCATATTGGTGCGAAATGAGCGACCTGAAGTGGGGCTGCGAGGGCGGCATCGGCCCAGAAAAATAAGCTTAACACCATGTTTTTTAAAAGAATAGTAATGCTTGGCACAGGCTGTGCAAACTCCAGGTACCAGAATTGGTATCGCGTGCTGAATGTGCCCGTAACAGGTTGTCGCCATGCATATTCTGACATTTTGAGACAAACCACGGAGATAGGAAACATGTTGAACAAGAAACTACTTACCGCTGCAGTTGCCACCGCCCTGATGTCCGGTGCCGGTTATTCCCTGGCCCAGGAAAAGGATGATCTGGATCCCAAGGCGGATGCCTTTGAGATCAGCGGCAACGTTGCGCTTACCAGCGACTACCGGTTCCGGGGTATTTCCCAGTCAGATGAATCAGCGGCGATCCAGGGCGGCTTCGACGTCGAGTTCTCTCCTGGCTTCTATGTTGGTACCTGGGGTTCCAGCGTCGATTTCGACAGCAATGAAGGCTATGACGGCAGCCTTGAGCTGGATTATTACGCGGGCTGGTCGAGTGCCATCGGCGACACCGACTTCGGGATCGATGTCGGCTATATCTACTACGACTACCCCGGTGACAACGGTAATAAAGGCGACTACCAGGAATTCTATGTGTCAGGTTCCTGGAAAGATTTCTCGGTCAGCGTCAACTACTCCGACGACTACTATGCCGAAACGGACGAGTTCTGGTACTACGCCGCCGACTACAGCCTGACCCTGGTGGAAAACCTCAGCCTGGCCTTCCATGTCGGCTACAACCAGTTGGAGGAGGGCGGCGGTTTTCTGTCCTCTGATGACGACAACTACACCGATTATTCCGTGACCCTGGGCTATGCCTGGGCCGGTGTTGATTTCTCGGTTGCCTATGTCGGCACCTCCCTGGATGAAAACGACGTGTTCGGGACCGACTGGGCTGAGGATACCGCGGTATTCACTATCAGCAAGAGCATGTAATCGTAGACAGGCCCAGCGGGCCGGCCGGGTGCGGCCGGCTCCATTTCAGGAGAAAAGTATGAAATTAATCACGGCTATTGTTAAGCCATTCAAACTGGATGACGTGCGCGAGGCGCTGTCGGAAATAGGCGTCCAGGGCATCACGGTCACTGAGGTCAAGGGCTTCGGTCGCCAGAAGGGTCACACCGAACTGTACCGGGGCGCCGAATACGTTGTGGATTTTCTGCCCAAGGTGAAGATCGAGGTGGCGGTTGCCGACGGGGTGGTCGAACAAACCATCGAGGCGATCACCAAGGCAGCCAATACCGGCAAGATCGGTGATGGCAAGGTTTTCGTATCCGCCCTGGAGCAGGTGATCCGTATTCGCACCGGCGAAACCGGTGAAGACGCCATCTAACCCACGACACTGCTATTAGAGAGTATTCCCATGGAAAACAGCATCTTTGAATTACAGTACGCCCTGGATACCTTTTACTTCCTGGTGACCGGCGCGCTGGTTATGTGGATGGCGGCAGGCTTCGCAATGCTCGAGGCCGGTCTCGTCCGTTCCAAAAACACCACGGAGATTCTGCTCAAGAACATCTCCCTGTACGCGGTGGCCTGTACCATGTACATGATCTGCGGCTATATGATCATGTACGGCGGGGACTTCCTGCTTTCGTCCATCACCGGCGACGGTGTGGCCGGGGCAGAGGAGCCCGCTACCTACGCACCTTCAGCTGACTTCTTCTTCCAGGTGGTATTTGTCGCCACCGCCATGTCTATCGTGTCCGGTGCGGTTGCCGAGCGCATGAAGCTGTGGGCCTTCCTGCTGTTCGCCGTATTCATGACCGGCTTCATCTACCCGATGGAAGGTTCCTGGACATGGGGCGGCAACCCGGTCTTCGGCATGTACACCCTGGGTGACCTGGGCTTCTCCGACTTCGCCGGCTCCGGTATCGTCCACATGGCCGGTGCGGCGGCAGCCCTCGCAGGTGTGCTGCTACTGGGCGCACGCAAGGGCAAGTACAGCGCCAGCGGCCAGATCAACGCGATTCCCGGCGCCAACCTGCCGCTGGCCACCCTGGGTACCTTCATCCTCTGGATGGGCTGGTTCGGTTTCAATGGCGGTTCCGTGCTGGCCACCGCCAGCGTCGAAAGCGCCAACTCGGTAGCAATTGTGTTCATGAACACCAACGCGGCCGCGGCCGGTGGCCTGATCTCTGCCCTGATCGTGGCGCGCATCATGTTCGGCAAGGCCGACCTGACCATGGCACTCAACGGAGCGCTGGCCGGCCTGGTGGCGATCACGGCCGAGCCCTCCACCCCCACGGCGTTGCAGGCGACCCTGTTCGGTGCAATCGGCGGTGTGCTGGTCGTGTTCTCCATCCTCACCCTGGACAAGATGAAGATAGATGATCCGGTGGGTGCGATCTCCGTGCACGGCGTGGTGGGTTTCCTGGGCCTGATGCTGGTGCCGATTACCAACCCCCTCACCGAGGACGGCGGCGCTTCGTTCAGTGGCCAGTTGATTGGCGCCGCCACCATCTTCATCTGGGTCTTTGTCGCCAGCCTGGTGGTCTGGGGTGTACTCAAGGCGGTCATGGGCATCCGTGTCAGCGAGGAAGAGGAGTACGAGGGCGTGGACCTGGCCGAGTGCGGCATGGAAGCCTACCCGGAGTTCACCAACAAGTAGTACCCGTTTTGCGGGCGCATCTTGCGATGCGAGCTTCGGAGCCCCTCGGGGCTCCTTTTTTTTGGTCTTGCCATTTTGCACCCGGCCACCATAATAGCGGTTGCGAAATTACTGGAGCTTTGCCGGGATGAAACTCGTAACCGCTATTATCAAGCCTTTCAGGATGGACGATGTGCGCGCCGCATTGTCGGACATCGGGGTGCAGGGAATAACCGCTACAGAGGTCAAGGGCTTCGGGCGGCAGAAAGGCCATACCGAGCTCTATCGCGGCGCGGAATATGTGGTGGATTTCCTGCCGAAGGTTAAACTTGAGATCGCCGTTGCGGACGACCAGGTCGAGGCCACTATCGAGGCTGTCATCAAGGCTGCCAGCACCGGCAAAATCGGTGACGGCAAGATATTTGTAACCCCGCTGGAGCAGGTCATCCGCATTCGCACCGGGGAGACCGGTGAAGAAGCTATCTAGCTGCCCCTGTTTTTAGTTAACTCACGGAACCTGAATCATGTTGAAAACCACCCTGACGGCCCTCAGTACTGCCATCCTCTGCCTGTCCCTGTCCGCCTGTGGCGGCAGCACCACCAAGACGGTCGTGGAACAGAAGGAAACCCAGGGCCAGCAATTGCTCGACCTCAAGGAAGCCTATGACAAGGGTGTTATAACCGAGAGCGAGTACAAACGAACCAAGAACGAGATTCTCAAAGACAACTGATGTTTCCACGGCGGCGGCCCTGCGCCCGGCCGGGCCTTTAACCAGCGCCGCTTTCCAGGGCGATTATCTCGTCGATCGCCTGCGGTAACTGCCGCAGGTTGTTGATCTCCCTGCTCGCCTGCGGCCCGGCAGTCCATGCCTTTTCGCGGGAATTCATCCAGACGGTGTGCATGCCCACCGCGCGGGCGCCGGCGATGTCGTGTTCGGGGTCGTCGCCCACGTGCACGACACTGTGCGCGGCAACCCCGGTGCGCTGCAGCGCCGCATGAAACATATCCGGGTGGGGTTTGCTGGCGCCGATGTCCTCGGCCAGGAAGGCGAAGTCAAAGTACTCCCCGGCATCGGTCCGGTAGACGTCGGCGTTGCCGTTGGTCAGTGCGCCCAGGGTAAAGCGGCTTGCCAGCGACTCCAGCACGGCCAGCGCCTCAGCATACAATTGCACTTGCTGACGCTGTTCAAGAAATGCCGCGAACGCCTGCTCCGCGCCGCTGCGGGCCTCCCGCTCCGCGTATCCGGCGGCAACTTGTAACTCGTACAGCATCTGGATACGCATCTGGCTGACATGGTGCAACAGCTGCGGGTGCCGCCGCCAAACCGATTTTTTGAGTTCCCACAGGCCCTCATGGTCATAGGCTTCCACCGCACCCGGACGATGCCTGCGCAGCCAGTCCTGTTGTGCCTGCTCGGCCCGCAACAGGGCCGGCTCCACGTCCCACAGGGTATTGTCCAGGTCGAATGTGATCACTTTGATATTCATGTAAGCGTTGTCCCGGCCGGGTCTGGGCGAGCGCGCGACCCCGGTCAGCCCCTGTCGCGGCGTTTGGCTCGCGGATGGGCGGCATCATACACCTTGGCCAGGTGCTGGAAATCCAGGTGGGTGTAGATCTGGGTGGTGGAGATATTGGCGTGGCCCAGCAATTCCTGTACCGCCCGCAGGTCGCCGCTGGATTCCAGCATGTGGCTGGCAAAGGAGTGGCGCAGCATGTGGGGGTGTACGTCCTGGTGCATACCCGCCTTGCGGCCCTGCAGCTTCAGCCGGGCCTGGATGCTGCGCACGCTGACGCGATGGCCCTGGTTACTGGTGAACAGCGCCGCCGCGCTGTCGTCGTCCGCGGCGACCCGGGGCCGCACTTCCAGCCAGCGCTGGATGGCCTCCAGCGCGACTGAGCCCACCGGGACGGTGCGGGTTTTATTGCCCTTGCCGGTCACCGTCAACAGGCGCGAGTGCCGGTCTATGTCGGTGGTGTCGATGGCGGCCAGCTCCGCCAGGCGCAGCCCGGAGGAATAAAACAGCTCGGCAATGGCACGATCGCGCCTGGCGATGATGGAATCCTCCTGGAATGACAGGAACCTGCTGACCTGGTCGGCGTCGAGCGTCTTGGGCAGCTTGCGCGGTTTGCGCGGCGCCTGCACGCTGGCGGCGGGGTTGCGCGGCCGGCCCTCCTCCCTGCCCAGGTAGTTGAAAAATGAACGCGCCGCCGACAGGCTGCGCTGAATGCTGCTGCCCGCCAGCCCGCGCCGGTGCAATTGGCTGACCCATTGGCGGATGTCCGCCTCCACCAGTTCACCGGCACTGGATTTGCCGTGCTCAAGGCAGTGGTGCTGCAGGGTGTAAAGGTCGCGTTGATACCCCGACAGGGTGTGGTGCGATAGCTGTCGCACATCGCGCAGGTACACCAGGAAGCGGTCTATTGCCCTGGCCAGTTCGCTGGCCTGACTCTCCGCAGGCCCTGTCCCGTCAGCGAACGAGCCTGGTGTCGACCGCGGTATGCTGGTCACAACCCGGTCACGTCTCAATCACCCGTCCGCGCCAGCCTGGGGAGCAGACGCAGGATGACCTCGGCGATATGGGACAGGAAAAGTACACCCATGTCGCTGGTGTAGCGGCCGGCGTCGGCACTGCCAACGGCAATCAGGCCCAGTTGTGCGCCATCGGTCAGCGGCATGATCGCGGCTGAGCCGCCCTGCTGGAAATGGTGTCCTTTGCTGCCCTGCGCGAACAGGTAGTCGAATTCCTCCTTGCGCAGGGCGCCGCACATGGCCTTGCGACCGCTGAGCAGTGCGCCTATATGGGCGCGCGCATCTTCCAGGCTCGTCACCCGGTAGTCGCCGTCCGCGGGCTCGGTACCAAACAGGATCATGCTCGCGAACTCCACCTCAAAGCCGTTTTGCATGGACTCCGTGAAGGCGCGGTGGAGGCCGGTCACCGAATCCGCTTCCAGCATCCTGACCACCAGCGCGCGGGTTTGCTCAAAGAGCTTGTCGTTTTCCCTGGCGTTGGTGGTGAGGGCTTTCAGGCGATGGCGGAGGTCGACGTTGCGCTCGCGCAGCACGCTGACCTGCTTTTCAACCAGTGAGACGGCGCTGCCGGAGGCGTGGGAGACATGCAGGTGATCCAGCAGGTCGGGGTTGCGCTGGAGAAAGTCGCCGTTGTTCATGAGGAACTCCCGCACGGCTTCGTCGTTGAGCCCGGGGCTGCCGGTGACGTCCACGCGCTGGTTTTTGCTGCCCGCGACGGCGGCGGCTCCGGCTTTATCTTTGCTGGCTGACATTGTGTCCCCTGGTCTGGTGTGCCGCGGCGGGCGTGGCGTCAGATTTTTATGCTGCCTTCGAACACCACCGCAGTGGGTCCGGTCATGATCACGGGCTGGCCGCTGCCGGCCCAGGATATCGAAAGCTTACCCCCCGGCAGCTCGACTGTCACTAAGTCGCGCAGCCAGCCGCGGCTTATGCCGTATACAACGGCGGCACAGGCGCCGGTGCCGCAGGCCAGGGTCTCCCCGACGCCGCGCTCGAACACGCGCAGTTTTATCGCCCGCTCGGAAACCACCTCCATAAAGCCGGCGTTGACCCGCCGCGGGAAGTCCGGGTGGGCCTCAATCAGTGGCCCCAGCCGCTCCACCGCGGCATCCGCCGCGCTGTCGACACGGAGCACGGCGTGGGGATTGCCCATCGACAGGGCGCCGATTTCCAGCGTCTGGTCGTCCACCAGCAGCGGGTAACTGGCGGCAACGGCTGCGGCCTTGAATGGAATGGCGTCCGGTTGGAACTGCGGTATCCCCATGTCGACCTCGACATCCTGCCGATTGCGCATGCGCAACTCGATAATGCCACCGGCAGTTTCGACCGTGATCACGTTTTTACCGGTCAGTTTTTTTTCCCGCACGAAGCGGGCGAAACAGCGCGCGCCGTTACCGCACTGCTCCACCTCGTTGCCGTCGGCATTGTAGATGCGGTAACTGAAATCCACGTGGGGACTGCGCGGCGCCTCCACCACGAGCACCTGGTCGCAGCCCACGCCAAAGTGGCGGTCGGCGAGCAGGCGCACGTCCCGCTGGCGCAGCTGGTAACGTTGGCTGATCAGGTCGATGACCACAAAGTCATTGCCAGCGCCATGCATCTTGGTGAATTTCAGCAGCATCGTTGCGGCTTACCTTGTCCTGTGCCGGCCAGTCAGGGCAGGCATCTTTCGGTGCGCATGATATCAGCAATTGTCTCGCGTTCACGCACGAGGTGAACGCGGTTGCCGTCGACCATGAGCTCAGGGGCGCGGCCGCGGCTGTTGTAGTTCGAGGCCATGCTGAAACCGTAGGCTCCGGCACCAAAAACTGCCAGCAGGTCGCCCTGGGCAATGGCCAGATCGCGGTCCTTGCCTAGAAAATCCCCGGTTTCGCAGACGGGACCCACCACGTCCCAACGGGCTTTTTCCGCACCGCTGTGCATGTTCACCGGCTGGATGTCCAGCCAGGCCTGGTACAGGGCGGGCCGGATCATGTCGTTCATGGCCGCATCAACCAATGCGAAGTTGTGCTCCGGGGTCGGCTTCAGGTATTCGACGCGGGTCACCAGCAGGCCGGCATTGGCGGCGATGGAGCGGCCGGGCTCAAACATCAGTTTCAGCTTGCGGTCGCCCAGCTCGAGCCGGATCGCGGCGATATAATCGCCGATCGACGGTGGGGTCTCATCCCGATAGCGCACACCCAGGCCGCCCCCGAGGTCCAGGTGGCGTATTGTGATGCCCTGCGCCGCCAGGGTATCCACCAGTGCCAGCAGGCGGTGCAGGGCGTCCAGGAAAGGGCTGAGCTGGGTCAGTTGTGAGCCGATATGGCAATCCAGGCCCACCACCTCGATGTGGCTGAGTTCGGTCGCCCGCCGGTAGACCCGCAGGGCTTCGTCGGCGGTGACGCCGAACTTGTTCTCGCGCAGACCGGTGGAGATATAGGGATGGGTTTTTGCGTCGACGTCGGGATTGACCCGCACCGATACCGGTGCCACGACACCCATCTCTGCGGCCACCCGGTTCAGCACCTCCAGTTCGGCCGCCGATTCCAGGTTGAAGCAATGGATTCCCAGCTCCAGCGCCCGGGCCATCTCCTGCGGTTTCTTGCCCACACCTGAAAATACGATCCTGGCCGGTTCGCCGTCCGCGGCAATCACGCGTTCGAGCTCGCCGGCGGAGACGATATCGAACCCGGCCCCCAGCCTCGCCAGCACATTGAGTACCGCCAGGTTGGAATTGGCCTTGACCGCGTAGCAGACGAGGTGATCGCAGCCGGCCAGGGCCCGTCGGTATTCTCCGAAGGCGGTTTCCAGGGCGGCGCGGGAGTAGATATAGCAGGGGGTCCCGTGCTCGGCGGCAATGTCGCTTACCGCCACGTTTTCGGCGTACAGCTTGCCTTCCCGGTAGGGAAAATGTTCCATGGGGCGCTCGCTTCTCAGGGTGTGGTGGAAGGTGTGGTAGCGGGTGTAGTGGAAGGCGCGGCAGCAGGTGTGACAAGGGGCGCCGTGGCGGCAGCTGTCGCCTTGGCCGGCGGCGGGCTCGCCTCGGGTTCATACAACGGCCCCATCTGGCCGCAGCCAGCCAGCAGCAGTGCAGTGGTGAATGCAAATGCGGCAACTGAAAAATGCATGGGCCCTGCTCCGGTCGGCAAAGCCGGTGATTATAGCCTTCGCTAGTAAGCGGCGCGAGCAGCCCGTATGATTGAATTTTTACGTTTGCCGCGTACGGGAGTGAGTGCTTGAGCAAGTTCTGCCGGATGGCGCCTGTCATCGTCTGCCTGGTTGGCGCGGCGCTGCCGGCGACGGCTGATGAGCCGCTGTATGTCAAGAACCTCAGCCCGGTGACCGGTTTGCTGGGCCTGCCGCCGCAGCGCTCTGCCGACAGTGAGAAAAAGGGCGAGCTGGCCGCTGCCCTGCACAGCAGCGTGTCCAATATCTATGTACTGGACGCCAACAGCCATGAATACCTGAACCTCGATGGCGAAACCCTGCGTTTTGCGCTGGATTTGCGCTACGGCCTGGCGCCCGACCTGGATGTACAACTCGAAGTGCCGTGGCTTGAGCAGAGCGGTGGGCACCTGGACCGGTCGATCGACGAGTGGCATGACCTTTGGGGTATGTCGGATGGCGGGCGCTCGCAGGCCCCCAGGAACCTGCTGGATTACCAGTACGCGTCCACCTCGGCCCCGGGATTCCTGCTGATGGACAACAGCTCCGGTATCGGCGATATCACGCTGGCGCTGAATTACGCCTTTTTCAGGGATGCCGATGCGGTGGCCAGTATTGCGCTGGGTTACAAATTCGGCGTCGGCGACCAGGACAAATTTCTCGGCAGTGGCGGCGATGATGCGTACGCGGCACTGCGCTTTTCCGGCGCGCACCTGTCGAGTCTGCCGCTGCGCTGGCACGGCCAGCTGGGCTACCTGCGAGCCGGCGACAGCGACCTGCTCGAAGGTATGCAGGAGCGGGATCTGTGGTTTGCCGGCCTGGGCCTGGACTGGCTGCTCACCGAGCACTGGTCGCTGCTGGCGCAGCTCGATGGCAATGCCGCTCCCACCAACAGTGATATCACCGCCCTGGGGGACAGCGCGGGCACCCTGACCGGCGGGGTGCGCTGGCGCTTCGCGGCGAGGTGGTCGGCAGACGCCAGTGTGGTGGAGGATATCCTGGTGGAGACCGCCGCGGACGTGACCTTCCAACTCAGCGTCCGCTACCACCCGGACTGAATTCGCCTCAGCGCCGCCGCAGCCGCTCGCGCGCCCGCTCGGCGGCGGCGGCCACCTGCCGGGGCGCGGTGCCACCCAGGTGATCGCGGGCAGCTACCGACCCTTCCAGGGTCAGCACCTCGAATACATCCGCGTTGATGCCCGGGTGGAAACCCTGCAGCGTCGCCAATGTCATCTCGGCCAGGTCCTGGCCACTGCTCACTCCGTGGGCGACGGCTTTGCCCACCACCTCGTGGGCGTCCCGGAAGGGCAGCCCCTGGCGCACCAGGTAGTCCGCCAGGTCGGTGGCGGTGGAAAATCCCCGTCGCGCCGCCTCGCGCATCTGCTCGATCCTCGGCTTGATGGCCGGGACCATATCGGCGAAGGCCCGCAGGCAATCGAGCACCGTGTCCACGGTGTCGAACAGCGGTTCCTTATCCTCCTGGTTGTCCTTGTTATACGCCAGCGGCTGGCTTTTCATCAGGGTCAGCAGGGCGACCAGGTGGCCGTTTACCCGGCCCACCTTGCCGCGCACGAGTTCGGGCACGTCCGGGTTTTTCTTCTGCGGCATGATCGACGAGCCGGTACAGAAGCGGTCGGGCAGCTCGATGAAGTTGAACTGCGCCGAGGTCCACAGTACCAGTTCCTCCGACATGCGGGACATATGCGTCATCAGCAGGGCGGCGAAGGCGCAGAATTCGATGGCGAAATCCCGGTCGGACACTGAATCCAGCGAGTTCTCGGTGGGTCGGTCGAAGCCGAGCGTCGCCGCGGTGCGCGCCCGGTCGATAGGATAGGTGGTGCCCGCCAGTGCGGCAGCCCCCAGCGGCGACTGGTTGAGGCGAGCGCGGCAATCCTGCAGGCGGCCGTGGTCGCGCTCCAGCATCTCGTTCCAGGCCAGCAGGTGATGGCCAAAGGTTACGGGTTGCGCGGTTTGCAGGTGGGTGAAGCCGGGCATGATGGCGTCGCTGTGGCGGCCGGCCAGGTCGATGGTGCCCTGTTGCAGTCGCGTCAGCTCGGCGGCAATGGCATCGATCGCGGCGCGCAGGTACAGGCGGATATCGGTGGCCACCTGGTCGTTGCGCGAGCGCCCGGTATGCAGCTTCTTGCCGGTGCTACCGATCAGTTGCGTCAGCCTGGACTCGATGTTCATGTGAACATCTTCCAGCTCCACCGACCAGGTGAAGCTGCCGCTGGTTATTTCTTCCTGCACCTGGGCCAGGCCGCGTTGGATATCTGCCAGCTCTTCCTGGGTAAGCACGCCCGCCGCGCACAGCATTTCGGCGTGGGCGAGAGAGCCGGCGATGTCCTCGGCGGCCATGCGGCGGTCGAAATTGACCGACGCGGTAAAGCGCTGCACAAAACTGTCGGTGGCCTCGCTGAAACGCCCGCCCCACAATTTGCTGGTATCCTGCTTGTTACTCATTCCGTCTGGTTTCCTGCTGTTGACAAGGGGCGCCGGCACGGCCTGCGACGACGCCTGTTGCTGCGGTGATTTTTGGGCTTGTTCACGCCAGGTAAGGGTGCAAGTATACCAGCTATCGCGGGGGGAGAACGGTTTATGCAGCCATCACCGGGGCAGGTGGCACCAGCGGGAGAAGGCGCGACATCGGGTGAGTTTTTTCTCCCCGACCTGTGCGCCCCCCGGTTGGTATTTATCATGGTGTTGCTGGTCGAGCTGATGGTGCTGGTCTACGCACTCAGCGCCAGTGGCCTGCCTAATTTCAACTGGGAAGTGCTGGCGTTGTGCTCCCTGTTCGTGCAATGGGTGGTGCTGCTGAGCGCGGCCGCTCTGTGCCGCCTGCGGCGTGTCATCAGCAGTTTCAGCCTGCCGCTGGCCAGCCTGTGCTGCCTCCTGGTAGTGCTGCTGGTTACCGCTGTGAGCAGCGTCGCCGCCTGGCACCTGCTGCCCATTTTCGACAGGGGTTCCGGTGAAGCCTGGTGGCTGCTGCGCAACTTGCTGGTGGCCGCGGTACTGGGCGGCATCGTGCTGCGTTATTTCTACCTGCAGCAGCAGTTGCTGATACAAAAACAACTGGAATTGCAGGCCCGGCTCGACTCCCTGCGTTCGAAAATCCGGCCGCATTTCCTGTTCAATACCCTCAACAGCATCGCCAGCCTTATCGTGTCGCGCCCGGAAGAGGCGGAGCGGGCCGTGGAAGACCTGGCGGAGTTGCTGCGGGTCAGTCTCGCCGAGATGCAGCGCCCCACGCTGGTGGCGGATGAGTTGCGCCTGTGCGAGTTGTACCTGGCAATTGAGCAATTGCGCCTGGGTGATCGGCTGCAGGTTGATTGGGACGTCGATCCGGGCCTGCGCGCGACACCCATGCCCAGCCTGATACTCCAGCCACTGGTAGAAAATGCCGTCTACCACGGTGTGGCGCAACTGCCCGGCGGCGGCAGGGTGCGGGTCAGCGTGCAGCGCGAGGCGGGGGGCGTACTGGCGGTGGTGGAAAACCCGGCGCCGGACAAATCGATGCGCACCGGCGGTCATCGCATGGCGCTCGAGAATATACGCCAGCGCCTGGCCGTTATGTTTGGCGGCCAGGGCCAGTTGCGGATTGTCCAGGGCGACGGGCGATTCCGGGTTGAATTGCGCTACCCGTGGGGAGAGATGGCGTGAAAATACTGGTGGTTGATGATGAGCCGCTGGCGCGGGAGCGGCTGTTGCGCCTGTTGCACAGGTTACAGCCCTCTGCGAACTGCTGGCAGGCCGCCAGTGGCGAGCAGGCGCTGGTACTGGTGGAGCGGCACCAGCCCGACCTGCTGCTACTGGATGTGCGCATGCCGGGCATGAGCGGCATCGACCTGGCGGCCCGGCTGGATGAGCAGGCCCAGCCACCGGCGGTCATCTTCTGTACGGCCTTTGACCAGTACGCGCTGGAGGCGCTGCAGCACCAGGCGGTGGCCTACCTGATCAAGCCCGTGCGCGAGGCGGAGCTGGCGCGCGCCCTCGCCGGGGCCGGCCGGGTGAACCGTGTGCAACTGGCCTCGCTGGCCGCGGTGGCGACACCACAGGAGGCCGGCGAGCACGCGTCGGGGGCGCCGCGCACTCATCTGGTCAGCCAGACCCATCGCGGTGTCGAGACGATGCCGGTGACCGATGTCCGCTGCCTGCTGGCGGAGCAGAAATACGTGACCGCCTGCAGTCCCACTGCCCAGTTGCTGATTCCCGATACGCTGAAGGAACTGGAGCAGGAGTATGGCGAGCGTTTCGTGCGGGTGCACCGCAATGCGCTGGTGGCACGGGCCCATATCGTTCGCCTGCAACGCGATGAGGACGGCACCTGGTACGTGGTGCTGGATGGGGTCGAGCAGCGGCCGGCGATCAGCCGTCGCCATCTGGCGGAGGTCAAGCAGCGACTGGTGGCAGGTTGATGCGGCGCTGCAGTCGGGGGCTCGGTCGCGACCGGCGGGCACGGCTGGTATCATACCGGGCTGGCAACGAGGAACACGAATGCCCGCGAAATTGACGATCGCTACCCGGGAGAGCCCGCTGGCCCTGTGGCAGGCCGAGTATGTACGCAGCGCACTGCAGGCTGCACACCCGTCCCTGCCAGTGGAACTGCTGGGTATGACCTCCCGCGGCGACCGGCTGTTGGAAGTGCCGCTGGCGAAGGTGGGCGGCAAGGGCCTGTTTGTAAAGGAACTGGAGACCGCTTTGCTGGAGGGCAGCGCCGACATCGCGGTGCATTCGATGAAGGATGTGCCGATGGAGTTTCCGGCCGGGTTGGGCCTGGGGGTAATCTGCAAGCGGGAGGATCCCTCCGACGCCTTTGTCAGTAACACGTTCAACGCGCTGGAAGAGCTGCCGGCGGGGGCCGTGGTTGGTACCTCCAGCCTGCGCCGCGAGTGCCAGTTGCGGGAGCGCCGGCCGGACCTGCGGGTGAAGTTCCTGCGGGGCAACGTCAATACCCGGCTGCGCAAGCTCGACGAGGGAGAATACGATGCGGTGATCCTGGCCAGCGCCGGCCTGATCAGGCTGGGGTTTGGCGCTCGCATTGCCCAGCGCATCCCGGTGGAGCAGTCCCTGCCCGCCGGTGGCCAGGGCGCGGTAGGTATAGAGCTGCGCACCGCCGACCAGCAGGTGCTGGCCCTGTTGCGGGTCCTGCATCACGAGCCCACCGCCCAGCGCGTGAACGCCGAGCGCGCCTTGAACCAGCGCCTGCAGGGTGGCTGCCAGGTGCCCATCGCCTGCTACGCAGAGCATAGAGCGGATACCGGCCGGTTGTGGTTGCGCGGACTGGTGGGCCGGCCTGACGGTTCGCTGATCCTGCGCGCCGAGGGCGAGGCCGCGGCGCAGGACGGGCAGCGCCTGGGTGTTGCGGTGGCCGAGCAGTTGCTGGCGCAGGGCGCCGCCGAGATCCTGGCCGGGGTGTATGGCTAGCGCAGCTGTCCTGGTCACGCGCCCAGCCGGCCAGGGCGCGGCATTGTGTGCCGCTATCGAGCGCGCCGGTTTCACCGCGCATCACTTGCCGCTGCTGCAGTTGGAGCCACTGCCAGAGCTGGCGCCGGCCCAGCGCCGCTGGCTGGGCGAGCTCGACCAGTACCGGCACGTAATTTTTATCAGCGGCAACGCAGTGCGCTGGGGCATGGCGTGGATTGAGTCATACTGGCCCCAGCGTCCCCAGGGGCTGAACTGGTATGCGGTCGGCGATGCCACCGCTGCTCAGCTGTCTGCCTATGGAATCAGCGCCCGGACGCCGGGCGCCGCGATGACCAGCGAGGGCCTGCTGGCACTGCCATCGTTGCAACAGGTGGACGGTCAGCGAGTGCTGATCATCAAGGGCGAGGGCGGGCGGGGAGCACTCGCCGCGGAACTGGGGCGCCGTGGTGCGAGGGTTGATGCGCTGGCCTGTTATCGCCGTGTTATTCCTGAATTCGAGCCCGGAGCGCTCGCGCAGAAACTGTCGCTTTGGGATATTCGCCTGGTGATGATCAGCAGTGGCGAGGGTCTGGCCAATCTGCTGGCATTGCTTAGCCCGGCGGAAACCACTAAGTTTGTTGCAATCACCCTGCTGGTGCCATCACCGCGGGTTGCGGAAATGGCCCAGGCGGCCGGGTTCGAGCGGGTGATTACCGCAGACAATGCCTCGGATAGCGCCATGCTGCGCGCCCTGGCGGCTTGGCAAACCACCGCTGGAGAGTGAGAGTGAGTGATCAGCAAGACAAGAATTTCGAGCAGCTCGCGCAAGAGACCGCGGCATCCGGCGACACCCTGCAGGCGGGCGCACGTGACGATGACGCGCCAAATGCGGTCACCGGCGAGCCGGCTGCATCGGTTGTGAAAACCCCGTCACAAGCGCCGCGGGGCAGCTCCGCTCCGGCCTGGGTGGCGCTGCTGCTGGCGCTGGTCGTCGCTGCCGGGCTGGGCTGGTCCCTGTGGGAACAGCAGCGCGGGTCAGCCGGGATCGCGGCCCGGCTGCAGGCGATAGAGGCAATGGCCCCGCGGGGCGTGGCGGGACAGGACGATAACTACCGGCGCTTACAGGACCAGTTGGCCGCACTGGAGGCGCAGTTGCAGGGCGGGACACAGGCTTCAAACGCGCAATCGGAGCAGTTGGCCCGGGCGCTGGCCGCCGTTGCCGCGCTGGAGGCGCAGGTGGCGGAGCAGCGCCTTGAAATGGCGCGCTACAGCGCCAATGATCGCGACGCATGGTTGCTGGCCGAGGCGCAGTACCTGTTGCGGCTGGCCAACCAGCGCCTGATTATGGCTGGCGACGCGGTGGCGGCCGAGGCGCTGCTGGGCAGCGCCGACAATATCCTTAAGCAGTTGGACGATGTGCGCCTGATCGAGGTGCGGGCGGCCGTTGCGGCTGACCTGGCCGCGGTGCGGGCGATGCCGAGGATCGATGTGGAGGGCATCTACCTGCGTCTGGCCGCCCTGGCCGAACAGGCGGGTAAGCTGGTGATATTTGAGCTACCCCAGCAGCAGGCACAGCCGGAGCAGGCCCCGGCCCAGGGCTGGCGGGAGCGGCTGCACCGAGGCTACGAGGCGGCCCTGTCCAAACTGTCCAATTACATTATTATCCGGCGGCGGGATGTGCCGATGCAGGCGCTGATGGACCCACAGTGGGAGGGCCTGGTACGGCAGAACCTGCGCATGTTGCTGGAACAGGCACAGGTCGCCCTGTTGTCAGGCAACGAGGTGTTGTACCGCGAGAGCCTGGAGCGGGCGCAGCACTGGGTGGGCGAGTTCTTTGAATCGGATGAGGCTGCCGCGAGGGCTATGTCCAGGGAGATAGGGCAGCTCGCGGGCATCACCGTCGCCGCCGGCATACCGGATATTTCCCGCTCGGTGCTGGCGCTCGACGCGATGATGAAACAGCGCCTGCAGCAGGGAGGCGAACAGTAGCCCATGCGCAAGTTATTCACCCTGCTCCTGATAGCGCTGTTGCTCGGCGTCGGGGTGGTCGCGATTATCGAGACCGATCCCGGCTACCTGTTACTGGCCTATGGAGATTACACCCTGGAGTCCAGTCTCTGGGTGGGGCTGCTGCTGCTGTTCTTCCTCGCCCAGGCCCTGTACTTGCTGATAGCCCTGGTGCGTCGGCTCGTCGGGGGCCAGAAGTCTCTGGCCGGTTGGCTGGGATCGCGCCGGGCGCGCCAGGCCACCCGCCTGACCCAGCGGGGACTGGTCAATTTTGTCGAGGGTAACTGGTCCCGGGCGCGGCGCGATCTGCTGCGCGGCGTGCGTGAAAACGATACGCCGCTACTCAACTACCTGTTGGCGGCGCGCGCGAGCGCCAACCTCGGTGAGCCCGAACAGACCGATCAACACCTGGCGGCGGCCGAAGCCGGAGCGGGTGCGAAAATTGCCGTTGCCCTGGCCCGCGCAGAATTACAGCTGCAGGCGGGGCACTACCAGCAGGCCGTCGATACACTGGGGGAAGCGCGGCGCAGCCCGGGACGGTACCCGCAGGCACTGGCACTGTTACAGCGGGCGTATGCCGGACTTGATGACGGGGCCGCGCTGGCGGAGCTGCTGCCACTGCTGAAAAAGTACCGGGTGCTGAACGCCGACGAAGTGCAGCGTCTTGAGGCTGAGGTCTACGGCAGGGCTATGATGCAGGCGGGAGATCTGTCCCGCGGCGGCAGCCTGCAGGCACTGTGTGACAGTTGGCACACAATGCCCGCCGCCGTGCGGGGTACTGCTGCCATGACCCGGCAGTTTGCGCAAATGCTGGTGGATCTCGGCGACCACGCCCTGGCCGAAAAAACGATTTTGCGGGCACTGAAACAGGGCTGGGACTCGCAGTTGGTCCGTGTTTATGGCTACGTGCAAAGTGACAATGTGCGACGCCAGCTGTCCCAGGCAGAGAGCTGGCTGGCGGATCATCCCGAGGACGCACAGTTGTACCTGTGCCTGGGTCGGCTTGCCGCCCGTGACAAGTTGTGGGGCAAGTCGCGTGACTATTTCGAAAAAAGCTACCGCCTGCAGCGCAGCCCCGAGACCTGCGCGGAACTGGGCAGGCTGCTCAGCGGCCTGGGTGAGGCGAATGTGGCAGCGGCCTATTTTCGCGAGGGACTGTTGCTGCAGGAGCACCACCTGCCCAAATTACCCAGGCCTGACAAGGTTGTAGCGGACCGGCGCCTGCTGACGCGCGGCTGAGCTTTCGGGCGGGGTTGCGGCACCAGGGCGCCACGCGGCGGCTTATGTCCTGATACCCAACTGGTCCCACAGTTCATCGATGCGCTGTTTTACCGCCGCATCCATGGCAATGGGCTGTCCCCACTCCCGCTGGGTCTCCCCCGGCCATTTGTTGGTGGCGTCGAAGCCGACCTTGGAGCCCAGGCCCGACACGGGCGAGGCGAAATCGAGGTAGTCAATCGGTGTGTTGTCGATAAAGACGCTGTCCCGGCGCGGGTCCATGCGGGTTGTCATCGCCCAGATCACATCCTTCCAGTCACGCGCGTTGACGTCCTCGTCCGTGACGATAATGAACTTGGTGTACATGAACTGGCGCAGGAAGGACCACACCCCGAGCATGACACGCTTGGCGTGACCGGGATATTCCTTGCGCATGGTCACCACCGCCATGCGGTAGGAGCAGCCCTCCGGCGGCAGGTAGAAATCGACAATCTCGGGAAACTGCTTCTGCAGGAGCGGCACAAAGACCTCGTTGAGCGCGACTCCCAGCACCGCCGGTTCATCCGGCGGCCGCCCGGTATAGGTGCTGTGGTAAAGAGGGGATTCGCGATGGGTTATCGTCGCGACGGTGAATACCGGGAAGCGTTCCACCTCGTTGTAATAGCCGGTATGGTCGCCGAACGGCCCTTCCTCGGCGGTCTCGCCGGGCTCGAGGTAGCCCTCGAGAATGTATTCAGCGTTGGCCGGTACAGTGAGGCCGTGCTCACGGCACAGCGGCGTCAGGCACTCGGCGACCTCGGTTTTACTGCCGCGCAGCAGACCCGCGAAGGCGTACTCGGAGATAGTGTCGGGTATGGGTGTGACGGCGGCCAGGGTCGTGGCGGGATCCGCGCCCAGGGCTATGGCCACGGGGTAGCGTTGCCCCGGATGCTGCAACTGCCAATCGCGAAAATCGAGTGCGCCGCCGCGATGGGACAGCCAGCGCATGATGAGCTTGTTGCGCCCGATCAGTTGCATGCGGTAGATGCCGAGATTGAGGCGCTCCTTGCCGGGGCCACGGGTGATGACCAGGGGCCAGGTGACCAGCGGGCCCGCATCGCCGGGCCAGCAGGTCTGTATCGGCAACTGGTACAGGTCGACCTCGTCACCTTGCTGAGCGTGATACTGGCAGCTGGGGTTGCGCACCATTTTTGGTGCCATGTTCAGCACTTGTTTCAGCACTGGCGCCTTGCTCCAGGCATCGCGCATACCCTTGGGCGCATCGGGCTGGCGCAGGTAGGCCAGCAGTTCCCCGATCTCGCGCAGCGCGGAAATATCTTCCCTGCCCATGCCCAGCGCGACCCGTTGTTCTGTGCCGAACAGGTTGACCAGTACGGGCGTGCTATAGCCCCTGGGGTTCTCGAACAGCAGGGCGGGGCCACCGCGCCGCAGGGTGCGGTCGGCGATTTCGGTCATTTCCAGCACCGGGTCCACTTCTGCACTGATGCGGACCAGCTCGCCGCGCTGTTCCAGCTCGGCGATAAAATCCCGTAGATCTGTGTATTTCACGCGTGAGGACTCATCCGCTGCCCGTATCAGTTACATCGGTGTGAATATCAAGAGCATTAGTGAGAGGGACAGTACACTCTGGGCCGGGCGCACGCAATCGCGCCGCCCGCCGTCAGTGGGGTGTATTACTTGCGCTTCATGGACATGAAGAACTCATCATTTGTCTTGGTGTCCTTGAGCTTGTCGGACAAAAACTCGATAGCGGCGAGGTCTTCCATGCCGTGCAGCAGCTTGCGCAGAATCCACATACGCTGCAGCTCGTCCTCAGCGGTGAGCAATTCCTCGCGGCGGGTACCGGAGCGGCGGATATTGATCGCCGGGTAGACGCGCTTTTCCGCCACCTTGCGGTCGAGGTGCAATTCCATGTTGCCGGTGCCCTTGAATTCCTCGTAGATCACTTCATCCATCTTCGAGCCGGTATCGACCAGGGCGGTGGCGATGATGGACAGGCTGCCGCCTTCCTCGATATTGCGGGCCGCGCCAAAAAAGCGCTTGGGGCGTTCCAGTGCGTGGGCATCGACACCACCGGTCAGTACCTTGCCGGAGCTGGGGATGACGGTGTTGAAGGCGCGGGCCAGGCGGGTGATGGAGTCCAGCAGGATGATGACATCCTTCTTGTGCTCCACCAGGCGCTTGGCTTTCTCGATCACCATGTCGGCGACCTGTACGTGGCGCGAGGGCGGCTCGTCGAAGGTCGAGGCGACGACCTCGGCGCCGCGGATACCCACCGAGCGCTGCATTTCAGTCACTTCTTCCGGCCGTTCGTCGATCAGCAACACGATGATGTAGCACTCGGGGTTGTTGGTGATGATGGCCTGGGCGATGTTCTGCATCATGATGGTCTTGCCGGCCTTGGGGGGCGCCACCAGCAGGCCGCGCACACCCTTGCCGATCGGCGCTACCAGGTCGATGATGCGCCCGGTCAGGTCCTCGGTGCTGCCGTTACCGGTTTCCAGTGTCAGGCGCTGGTCGGGAAACAGGGGGGTGAGGTTCTCAAACAGGATCTTGTGCTTGGAGTTTTCCGGCTTGTTGAAGTTGATCTCGCTGACCTTGAGCAGAGCGAAATAGCGCTCGCTGTCCTTGGGTGGGCGGATCTTGCCCGAAATGGAGTCACCCGTGCGCAGGTTGAAGCGGCGGATCTGGCTGGGAGAAACGTAGATATCGTCCGGGCCCGCCAGGTATGAGCTGTCGGCGGAGCGCAGGAAACCGAAACCGTCCTGCAGGATCTCCAGTACGCCGTCGCCGGAGATATCTTCTCCGCCCTTGGCGTGGCGTTTCAGGATCGCGAAAATGATGTCCTGTTTGCGCGAGCGCGCCATGTTTTCCAGGCCCATCTCCTTGGCAATATCGATGAGGTCCTGGGTGGATTTGGTTTTGAGGTCGGTAAGATTCATAGAGGAAGTAGCTGTGTTGTTTAGGGGAGGTTAAAAGAATTGTGTACAGGTGACGACATGCTGACGGCGCCAGCGAGCGAAGCTTGTTAAAAAATAATATTGGATGGCGAGTTATTATTGATGCACGAGGCTGTGCAACGGGAGAGAAGGTAGCACGCCCCGCAGATGTCGTCTACCGCTTTTTTGGTCCTGGAATACTATTAATATCAGGCGCTTGAGCCCGGCCTGGTGTCCCGGGCTCGCATGGATCTCAGACCACTTCCTGGATGAAGGCGGTCAGCTGGGTCTTTGACAGTGCGCCCACCTTGGTGGCCTCGGCGTTGCCCCCCTTGAACATGATCAGGGTGGGTATGCCGCGAATGCCGAATTTTGGCGGGATATCGGGATTGGCGTCCACGTCGACCTTGCACACTTTCAGCTTGCCGCTGTACTCGGCGGCAATTTCATCCAGCACCGGCGCGATCATTTTGCAGGGGCCACACCACTCAGCCCAGAAATCTACCAGTACGGGGATGTCTGAATTGAGTACTTCTGCGTCAAAGGTGGCATCGCTGACGTGCACGATCTGGTCGCTCATGGTGTTCTCCGGTTGGTTCTCGGACGTGGTGTCCGCGGGGGTTTGAGGGGGACAATGATACCACCGAAGTATCCCGGTACAACCGCATGAGTAGAGTTTTTCGGCATGGTCATAAGTGGTTCTGGTATATCTTTGGTTTGTGCTTGCTACACTTTGGGTTCTCAAATTGTCCGTCCAGCGCACGCGATATATCCGATCAGGACTCGCCGTGAATACGTCCATGTAGGCTCGGATCGGCCATCCATGGCCTCAACGGTGCTGATCGGATATATCGCGCGCACTGGACTCCGATTGCGCGTGTAATTTATTTCTCGGGGATATAACGGTGAGAGCGCAGGGAGTGCGGGGGGCTGATCAGGACCGTGTGAGGCCATGGATGGCCGAACCCGAGCACAGATGGATGTGCTTGTAGCGTGTCCTGAACGGCCCCCCGCACTCCCTGCGCGGAGCAGGATAGATCTACCGACAACCAATCGAACCACTCGACAGTAGTCTTGTCAGACAGGTGAGAGTAGTCTCCCAGTAACCCAGAACACCCCTAACAACATCCGGTGGAAACAAGGTGCCGATCAAGAAAATCGCCGTAATCGCAATCATTGCCGCCGCCATCGCCGCCTGGTTCCACTTCGGCCTCGGCAGTTACCTGCAGTTCGACACGCTGCAGCAGCGGGTGGGTGAACCGCGCGCCTGGTACGCCGACAACCCCGCGCTGGCCGGCCTGCTCTACTTCGCACTGTATGTCGCCGTAACCGCCCTGTCGGTGCCGGGCGCGGCAGTCATGACCCTGGCGGGCGGCGCGCTGTTCGGCTTCTGGTATGCCCTGCTGCTGGTGTCCTTCGCCAGCAGTATCGGGGCGACCCTGGCCTTCCTGGTATCGCGCCTGCTGCTGCGGGACTGGGTGCAGGACAAATTCGGGCGGCAACTGCGTGCGGTGAATACCGGCTTTGAAAAGGAGGGCGCCTTTTATTTGTTTTCCCTGCGCCTGGTCCCCATATTCCCCTTCTTTATTATCAACCTGCTGATGGGCCTGCTGCCGATCAGGGCCTGGCGTTATTACTGGGTATCGCAGCTGGGCATGCTGCCGGCGACAGCGGCCTATGTGAACGCCGGCACCCGCCTGGGCGAACTGGAGTCCGCCGCCGGTATCATCTCACCTGGCCTGCTGCTGTCCTTTGTGCTGCTGGCGATTTTCCCGCTGCTGGCGAAGTGGCTGTTGGCATACATCAAGGCGCGCCGGGTGCTTGCGCCGTTCAGGCGCCCGCGCCGCTTTGATACCAACGTGATCGTCATCGGCGCCGGCTCGGCGGGGCTGGTGGCGGCGCTGATCGCGGCGACGGTGAAGGCGAAGGTGACACTGGTCGAGCGCCACAAGATGGGCGGCGACTGCCTGAATACGGGCTGCGTGCCCAGCAAGGCCCTGATCCGCTCCGCCCGCATCGCCGATTACGCCCGTCGCGCGCCGGAGTTCGGCCTGGAGCCGATGGCGGTGAAGGTGAATTTCCGGCAGGTGATGGAGCGGGTGCAGGCGGTGGTGAAAACCATCGAGCCCCACGACTCGGTGGAGCGATTTACCTCTCTGGGGGTAGATTGCATGCAGGGCGACGCCCGCATCCTCTCGCCCTGGGAGGTGGCGGTCGACGGCCGGACGCTCACCGCGCGCAGTATCATCATCGCCAGCGGTGCCAGGCCCCGGGTGCCGGCCATCCCCGGGCTCGATACGCTGGATTACCTCACCTCGGACACGGTCTGGGAGCTGCGGGAGGCGCCGGCGCACCTGCTGGTGGTCGGTGGCGGCCCGATCGGCTGTGAGCTGGCCCAGGCCTTTGCCCGCCTCGGCACCCGGGTGACTCTGGTCACCCACGCGGCTCGTATCCTGCCGCGGGAGGATACCGAGGTGTCAGACCTGCTGTCGGCGGCCCTGGAATCCCAGGGTATGACGGTGCATACGGGCTACGAGCCGCTGCGGTTCGGGCGTGACGGCCAGGCGCAGTGCGCCACCTTCAATACCGCCGGCGGCAGTGAAGAACTGGTCTTTGACCGTGTGCTGCTGGCTGTGGGCCGCCATGCCAACGTGGAGGGCCTGGGCCTCGAGGCGCTGGGCATTCCCCTCACCGCCACCGGGACTGTGGGGGTCGACGACTACCTGCGCACGCCGGTGCCCACCATATATGCCTGTGGCGATGTCGCGGGCCCCTACCTGTTTACCCACATGGCCAGCCACCAGGCCTGGTACGCCGGGGTCAACGCCCTGTTCGGTCGCTTCCGCAAGTTCAAGGTCGATTACTCTATCGTGCCCTGGGCGACCTTTACCGACCCCGAGGTGGCGCGGGTGGGGCTCAACGAACAGGAAGCGCGGGAGCGCAACATTCCCTTTGAGGTGACCCGCTACAATATCGACGACCTGGACCGCGCCATCGCCGACGGCGAGGCTCACGGTTTTATCAAGGTGCTGACCGCGCCGGGCGGCGACCGCATCCTGGGTGCCACCATCGTCGGCTACCACGCCGCCGAACTGCTGCCGGAATTCGTACTGGCCATGAAGCACGGCCTGGGCCTGGGCAAAATCATGGCCACCATCCACGTCTATCCCACCCTCGGCGAGACCAACCGTTTCCTGGCCAGTGAGTGGCGCAAGGCCCGCAGGCCCGAGCGGCTGCTGGGCTGGCTAGAGCGCTATCATCGCTGGTGCCGGAGTTGAGTGCCGTACCGCCGGCTGATCGGGCGCCGGCGAGATGGTAAAGTAGGCGTTTTCCGGCCCATTGCCGGGCCTTATACAGATCAAGGGAGTTGGGAAATGAGCAAGTTAGCGGTGGTTCTGGCGGGTTGTGGCGTTTATGACGGCGCTGAGGTCAATGAGGCGGTGCTGACCCTGCTCAGCCTGGAGCAGCAGGGTGCAAGCTACCAGTGCTTCGCGCCGGATATCGAGCAGATGCATGTCATCAATCACCTGACCGGCGAGCCCGTGCCCGGGGAGACGCGCAACGTGCTGGTCGAGGCGGCCCGGATCGCCCGCGGCAATGTCCAGGACCTGGCGCAGCTGGATGTCGCCCAGTTCGACGGGCTGCTGGTGCCGGGCGGTTTCGGCGCCGCCAAGAACCTGTGCAATTTTGCGGTAGCCGGGGCGGATATGGTGGTGCAGCCGGACTTCCTGCGCATCGCCCGCGCGTTTCACCAGGCCGGCAAGCCCATTGGCCTGATCTGCATCGCCCCGGTCATGGCGGCCGCCATATGCGGCCAGGGCAGCCAGTGCACCATTGGCAATGATGCCGATACCGCCGCGGCAATCGAGGCCATGGGCGGCAAGCACCTGGCCTGCCCGGTGTCGGAGGCCCGCGTGGATACCGAGCGCAAGCTGGTGACTACCCCGGCCTACATGCTCGCCGGCGGGGTGGCGGAAGCCTACAGCGGTATCAGCAAGTGTGTTGCACAGGTGCTCGCGCTGGCCTGAGCCGTGGCGCCGCCGATAAGTGCCTGGTCAGTTTATATCCTGCGCTGCGCCGATGGCAGCCTGTATACCGGCGTGGCCCGGGACCTGGACAAGCGGCTGTCGCAGCACAACGGCCACCTGGCCGGCGGCCCCAGGTATACCAGCGGCCGGCGGCCGGTTGAATTGCTGTGGTCGGCCACCGCGCCCGACCGCAGCAGCGCCCAGCAGCGTGAGGCCGCCATCAAGAAACTGGGGAGGGCGGCCAAGTTGCGCCTGGTGGGCGGGGCCGGAAGCTAGCGCGACCCACACAAGACCGGGCCGGACGCCTTGCAGGTCCGGCTAGCCTGGGTCGCTCGTGAGTTGCTCCAGGGCCTCCTGTTGCTCCAGCCAGGTTTCTTCCAGTTGCACAGCCCTGGCCTTCAATTCACCTTCGCGTTTCAGCAGCGCGGCCAGATCCTGCTTGCGTCCCTCCGAATACAGGTCGGTGTCGCTGAGCCGGGTCTGGACAGCGGCCTGCTCGGTTTCCACCGCGCTCATCTCGGCTTCGGTTTTCGCAATGGTTTTCTGCAGCGGGCGGAGCTTTTCGCGCTGGGCCGCTGCGCTCTGGCGTTTTTCCTTGCGGGAGTTGTCCCCCGCGGCGACATCAGTGCGCTCGACCTGTCGGTAACTCGACAGGATCCAGCGCTCGTAACCCTCGAGGTCATCGGCGTAGGTTTCCACCCGGCCGTCGTGAACCAGCAGCAACTCGTCCACCGTATTGCGCAACAGGTGGCGGTCGTGGCTGACCAGGATCAGGGCGCCCTCGTAAGCCCCCAACGCGACCTCAAGGGCGTGACGCATATCCAGGTCGAGGTGATTGGTGGGCTCGTCCAGCACCAGCAGGTTGGGGCGCTGCCATACCACCATGGCCAGTGCCAGCCGGGCCTTCTCGCCGCCGGAAAAAGGTGCGATGACACTGGTGGCGGTGTCGCCGCGAAAATTGAAGCCCCCCAGGAAGTTAAGAATCTCCTGCTCGCGCGCGTCGGGGCTGAGCCGCTGCAGGTGCAGGGCCGCGCTGGCCTGCAGGTCCAGCGCTTCCAGTTGCTGCTGATCGAAGTAGCCGATGGTGCAATGCTCCCCGGCGGTACGTTCCCCGGCCAGCAGGGGCAGGTCGCCCACCAGGCTTTTCAGCAGGGTGGATTTGCCGGCGCCGTTCTTGCCCAGCAGGCCGTAGCGGCTGCCGGGTCGCAGATGCAGCTCGACCCCGGCGAGGACGGCCGGGCCGCCATAGCCCAGGCTGGCGCCATCCAGGCGCAACAGTGGGTCGCTGCTTCGGGCCGGGGCGGGAAAACTGAAATCAAAAGGTGAGTCGATATGGGCGGGTGCCAGCGCCTGCATACGCTCGAGTTCCTTGAGGCGGCTCTGGGCCTGTCGCGCCTTGGTCGCCTTGTAGCGAAAGCGCCGCACGAAATCGTCGATCTCGGCGATGCGCCTCTGCTGCTTCTCGTAACTGGCCTGTTGGTTAGCCAGCCGCTCGGCCCGCTGCCGCTCGAAATCCGAATAATTACCTTTGTAGGCCTGCAGCTGTTGTTGCTCGATCTGCAGGATGCGCTCGCAGGTGCCATCGATGAAGTCCCGGTCGTGGGAGATCATCAGCAGGGTGCCGGGGTATTGCTGCAGCCACTGCTGCAGCCACAGGGTGGCATCCAGGTCCAGGTGGTTGGTGGGTTCGTCCAGCAGCAGCACATCCGAGGGGGTCATCAGGGCCCGGGCCAGGTTGAGGCGGATACGCCAGCCACCGGAAAAGTCGCTGACCGGGCGGGCTGCCGCATTCTCACCGAAGCCCAGCCCCTGCAGCAGACGCTCGGACCGGCGCTCGGCGCTGTAGCCGTCGATTTCCTCGAGCTGGCCGTGCAGGGGTGCCGCCGCGTCAAACTGACCGGCGCTTTCCAGGCGCTGCAACTCGTCCCGCAGCGTGGCCAGTACGCTGTCGCCGCGCCAGACATACTCCCCGGCGGGCATGCCCGAGGCGTGCACCTCCTGGGCCATATGGGCGATGCGCAGCCTGGACATGCCCTCTATCTCCCCGGTATCCGCTACCAGTTCCCCCAGCAGCAGGGAAAACAGGCTGGATTTTCCGCTGCCGTTGGCGCCGATCAGGGCCAGGCGCTGGCCGGGCTGGATGGTCACGTTGGCGTCCTGAAGCAGCAGCTTGCTGCCCCGGCGCAGTCCTATGTCGCGTAAAATAATCATGAGGGCGCGAATTCTACCCGCAGTGGCCGGGCCGGGCTACAAGCGGCTGCAGGCCCTGTCGAGGCGGGAATATCGTCTCCGGCGGGTGCGCGGGAATAGGGTGGCGCGGCGACGGGCTGGATAGTAGTATGTGCGTCCACTGCGAAACGCTTGCTCTGCCCACGCTATTGTACGGAACTGATTTACCGCGTGACTGTCTCTAACCGGGGTCACGCTTTGTCCCCGGGGGGTAAGGAATCGCTTTGACAAGTGTATCTGCGATACTCCCTGTTCTCACGATTGGAAGGAAATTATGAAGAAGTATGCACTACCGCTTGCCCTGGCCGGCCTCGTCGCGCTGCAAGCATGTAACCAACAGGCTGCGGACTCTGGCAAGACAGCGGAAGCCGCCGCGCCAGCCGCGCTGAAACTGGAATCCACCGAGCAGCGCCTGAGCTACGGTATTGCCCTGACCCTGGGCCAGCGCATGAAGGCCGATGCCGTTCCCATGGACGTCGATGCGTTCTCCGCGGGCTTGCGCGATGCGCTCAGCGGTGCTGAGCCGCGCCTGACACAGGAAGAGATAGGCGCAGAAATGCAGGCCTACCAGGAGAAAGCTGCCGCCGAGCAGCAGGCGGCGCAAGCGGCTCTGGCAGAGACCAATATGGCCGCTGCCACCGCTTTCCTGGCTGAAAATGCCGCTAAAGAGGGCGTCGTCGTCACTGATTCCGGCCTGCAGTATGAAGTCGTTACCGCGGGCGACGGCCCCAAGCCGGGTCCGGAGGACACCGTTGAGGTGCACTACCGCGGCACGCTGCTGGACGGCACTGAGTTCGACTCCTCCTACGCCCGCGGTGAAACTGTCACCTTCGGTGTTGGCCAGGTAATCCCCGGCTGGACCGAGGCCCTGCAGTTGATGCCGGTCGGCTCAAAGTACAAACTGGTAATACCACCGGAACTGGGCTACGGCGCAGGCGGTGCTGGCCAGGTTATCGGGCCTAACGCCGCGCTGGTGTTTGACGTCGAGCTGATTGCCATCCCCAGCCAGGCAGAAGCCGCCGCCGCTGACGCTCCGGCCGCGGAAGGCTAGGACGCCTGGGGCGCCTGGTTCGCCACCAGGCGCCTGTGCCTGTTGTGAAGGCCGGCGATGAGCCGGTCTTCCAGCACAAAACGTGACTCCAGCACTTCCCCCAGGGAAGACAGGTCGCGTTGCAGGGTTTCGGGGTATGCCGCCCCACTGCCGTATTTTTCCTCGTAAGCCAGTATGACCTCGGTGGTATCGCCGATGGCGGGCATCAATTGTCCGGCCAGTGTGCCGCTGCCGTCGGCAAAACTCTCGGCTTCATTCAACAGCTCATGAAATACCTCGAAATGCCCGGCTGAGACATAATCGACCAGGATGCTGCACAGCGCCTGCTGGCGCTGCATGAGTTTTGCCGGCTCCGGGGCGCTGTCCAGCGCGACCGCAATCTGGGTGTACTTGCCCAGCAGCTCGCGCCGCTCCTTCAGCCAGCGGGTGAGCAAGTCTTCCACCGCGGCAAACTGTTGCTTGGGGTTGCTGTTTTTGTGCGGCATGGGCTGCTTCCTGCGGATGAACTCCTGACCCGGCTAACTATATGATTGCGGACAGGGGGGAGCAAGGCCGGTATTGAGATCATCGACCGGGGCGGCGCGGCATGGGGGTCGCCCCGGTCGGGTCAAGCGGTCGGATTGGGCCAGTGCTGTCCGGGGTGGCCAGGATGATGGGTGGCTGGAACTATTTGCGAAGAACCTGCCATAGGCAGACTGACAGCACGCCGGCGGCCATGACCAGGGTTTGCTCGGGGATACTGAGTCCCAGCGCGGTCCACTGGGTTTCGGCGCAGTTGCCGTCGCCCATCAGCACCAGGCTGAGGGTTTCGTGGAAGGGCAGTGTCTCCAGCATGTACTCCAGGCTGGGGCCGCAGGCGGGCACCTGGTCCGGAGGTAGGTGTTGCAGCCATACATGCCGGATAGCCACGGCGGCGCCCGCCGTTGCGGCCACTGCGCACAGCGTGGCGTACAGGCGCCGGCCGGTCGCCCCGGGGTTGTGCAGGGCGGCGAGCAGGGCAATGCCGCCCCACAACACCACGAAAATCCGCTGGGTCATGCACAGCGGACAGGGCGCCAGGCCAAGGATTTCCTCGAGGTAGACGCGGGCGAACAGCATCGCGACGAGGGCGGTGAGGGCCAGGCCGAAGAAGACCCGTCGTGGGGAGAGGGATTGCAGCATTATCCGGGATTTCCTGTGCAGTCGGTGCCGGTCGGGTCCGGGTGGCTAAGTTAGGGGCTTTTTCGCCCGGGCGCAATGTTCGACGGTGGGAAAATTGTTTGGTTCAATCTGTCCGAGTGGCTGGCGCTGAAAGCCCGCAACTCGGGATAGAACTCGAGGAACGCCCCCTCCAGCCTGGCCCGGACGGGGGCGAGATCGCGGCCTACATCCGCCAGCGGATTGCCGCGACGAAAACGCTGACCGATGCGCGCGGCGCTGGCGGGCACGGTTTCCCAGTCGAGGTACAGGCCGAGTATGTCGTGCTCCACCATGCGCGCCAGCATCCTGCGGGAGCCATCGCTGAGGGCATGTTCCTGGGCCAGCAGGGCGCTGTACACCCGGGCATTGAACTGCCCCAGCGGAATGTCGCAGTAGTGCTCCCAATATTTGCTGAGAAAATGATCAAAACTCAGGTCTATCAGGATGCCGGCGTAGCGTCTCAGTCCCACGGGAAAATCGCGACGCAAGCTGGCGACCACCGGGTGCTCGTCGGTGTAGGCGTCGATGGCGCGATGCAGTCGGACGCCGCGTTCGATCGCCTCGGGTAACTTCCCTCGCAGCGCGCCCTTGCAGTAGTCGCCCTCGAGCCCGCCGGCCACCATGCCCTCATCGGGCCAGGCCAGGTGAAAGTGGGCCAGGAAATTCACCGGCGTCGCGTGCCGTCGGTGCGCCGTGGCCAGCTGCTAGAGCGCGCGATACTGGGCAAAATACTGGTCCAGGTACTGCTCGAAACAGATGTCGTCCGCCTGCTCGATCTCCCGCTGGGCCCGCAGCGAGCGGCGGGTCTCCTCCTCGAAGGCGGCCTGTCGCTGCGGGCTCAGTGGGCGGGCGCGGAAATAGTTTGCCCAGTGCTCGCTGTAGGCCATGGCGAGGCGGAAAAACGGCAGTTCTTTTTCCCGCATTTCGCGCAATACCCGAGCCGACGGGGTCAGTTCCGGATCAGCTACCGCGGCCATTTGCTGCTGCAGGCTGGCGCTGTACAGGGTCGATCGGCTGGCGTCATCCAGCAGGCCGGCGACCGGTTGCAGGCCGGCAAAAAGCTCGTTTGCACACGCTGTCATGGGCCTCTCGCCGGCCGCCGTCTGCAACAGCAGTCCAGGCAGCCGGCCGCGATTGACCACAGCTTCAAGATTGGCGGCCTGAGCCGCCTGTTCCGGGTCATTGCAGGGCGGACTCTCCTCCAGCAGGCAGTAAAGCAGGAAGGTGTCGAGGAAACGCATCTGCCCGGCGTCTATGCCGACGCTGGAGAAAGGACTGACGTCGATACAGCGGACCTCGATGTACTCGATACCGCGCCGATGCAGGGCGGTCAGTGGGGTTTCGCCGGGTCGGGTGACGCGTTTGGGGCGAATCGGGCTGTAAAACTCGTTTTCGATCTGCAGCAGGCTGTCACTCAGCTGCTGGTAGTCGCCGTTCTGGCCCCGCGGGATGTCACGGTAATCCGGGTGGGGACGCAGGATGGCGCTGCGCAAGGTCTCCACGTAGTTGTCGAGGCAGTTGTAACAGACGTTCAGTCCCTTCTGGGCGTCGCTACGGTAGCCCAGGTCGCCCATTCGCAGGGCCGTGCCGTGGGGCAGGTGGAGGCTGCGGCCCTGCTCATCGAAGGGCAGCAGACCCGGGTTTTCACGGCCTCGCAGGAAGCTGGCGCAAACGGCCGGCGAGGCGCCGAACAGGTAGATGAGCAGCCAGGAATGGCGCCGGAAGTTGCGGATCAGGTCGAGATAGCGGGTACTGATGTAATCGGTGATATTTCCCGGGCTGCCCGCCTTCTGCCATGCCTGCTCCCAGAAAGCCTGAGGCATGGAAAAGTTGTAGTGAATGCCGGCAATCGCCTGCATCAGTCGGCCGTAGCGATGCCCCAGCCCGACCCGGTACACGGTTTTCATGCGCGCCACATTGGAACTACCGTAGCGGCCTACCGGTATGTCCTCGTCGCCGGTCATGATGCAGGGCATGCTCGCGGTCCACAGCATTTCGTTTTGCAGCTGCTGGTACACAAAGCTGTGAATGTCTTCCAGCGTTGCCACGCTGCCTTCGATGCTGGTACTCACCGGCGTGATGAACTCCAGCAGCGCCTCGGAGTAATCAGTAGTGATGAATTCGTGAGTCAGGGCTGAGCCCAGGACGGCGGGGTGCGGCGTCTGGGCCAGTTTCCCTTCGGGTGTGATGCGCAGGCTTTCTTTCTCGATGCCGCGCCTGATGGCGTTGAGCATGGGGTGCGCAGCGGGGTTTGCCAGCTCCTGCAGTTGGGACTGTAAGTGGGAGGACAAGCGAAACTCCTTATTTTGTCTGGCGAGCGGGCGGATAACACTTTATCCCGAGCCGTTTCATGGTCTTTTGCAATAGCTGGCAGGCAAAATTGCCCTGCACTTCCTGCGCCTGGCCGGTGGCGAGCATGATGCGTGACAGCAGCAGGGCGTAGCGCATGCCGGCAAAAACCAGGTAGTAATCGTAATCCCCGGCGGAAAATCCGGTGATCCGCTCCCATTGGCTGACCGTGTCCTCGTAGCTGGGCAGCCCCTCCAGCCGGGGTATGCCCAGGCCCTCTGAGAACGTGGCATCTAGGTAATTGAACCAGGCCAGGTCCTGCACCGGATTTCCCAGCACGGCCATTTCCCAGTCCAGTACAGCGGCGATGCCATCCAGCGACTCCTTGAAAATGATATTGCCCAGGCGCGAATCGCCCCAGCACAGCACGGTGGGTTCTCGCCCGGGCTGGTTGGCCTGCAACCAGTCAAGGGCCGCCTGGCAGATGGCGTGGCCACTGCCCTCCAGCGCCCAGTCCAGGTAGTCCTGCCAGTAGGAGAGCTGCTGTTGCAGGGGAGATATGCCGGGTACTTCGAGATGGCTGAACCCCAGCTTTTTGTAGTCCAGCCGGTGAATCTGCCCCATGGTATCCACCGCGGCGCGCCACATCGCTGCCCGCTGCCCGGTGGTCGTCTCATGTACCATCCACCCGTCCATGTTATAGGGCGGCATGTCGGTGGGTATCCTGCCGGGGGTCCGCTTCATCAGGTAGAACTGCACCCCCAGCAGGGAGCGGTCCAGTTCCAGTCCGCGCAGCTCGGGCACGGGGATATCGCTGTGGCGGCCGATGCTGGCCATCACCTCATACTGCAGGCCCAGGTCATAGGCGGGGAAAACCGGCCGTTCGACCTCCGGCTGCAGGCGTCCCACACAGGCCTCGCTGTGAAGTTCACCCCGCTCCTGCCACTGCGCATCGAATAGCAGGGTGACGTTGGACATGCCGCTCGATTCGGGAATGGTCAGCGCCGGGATGTGCACTGCATGGCCGCGCCGGGCGGACAGCCAGGACTCCAGCTTTTTACGGGTAGCCTCCGTGTCCCGGATAAGCGGTGTAGGGCGTTCATTGTCCACGTGGGATACCTGGCCTGATTATGCAGGCGAACAGTATAGAGGGCCAACCCGGCGCGGCCAACAGGGTGCAGCGGTCACCGGGTGCGGGGGGTCACCAGGTGGAGAGGACTCTTGTCCGATTGCCCCAAGGTGCTAAAGTACCGGTGCGCGGCCCCGCAGGGGGTATACTCCGGGTGTTGCCGCGATAATGGTTAGGACGACTATAGATTGGCTGCGCGGGCGCCGCCAGTAGAATCGGGGGAAGTGTTGTGAGAATTACCGAGTGGCTCAAAATCCTGTCATCAGAGGGCGGTTCCGACCTCTACCTCAGTACCGGCGCGCCACCCTGCGCCAAGTTCCAGGGTCAGTTGAAACCGATTTCCAATCAATTGATGCGCCCTGGCGAGATCAAGGAAATAGCTTACGAAATCATGGATTCCACCCAACGGGCTGATTTCGAGAAAGAACTGGAGATGAACCTGGCGATGTCCATCTCCGGCTACGGTCGGTTCCGGGTCAACATATTTATTCAGCGCAATGAAGTGGGTATCGTAGCGCGCAATATCGTGGCTGATATCCCGAGCTGGCAGGATTTGCGCCTGCCGGCCAATCTCACTGAAGTGATGATGCGCAAGCGCGGCCTGGTACTGTTTGTGGGCGCCACCGGTTCCGGCAAGTCGACTTCGCTGGCGGCCCTGATCGACTACCGCAACAGCAACAGCAGCGGTCACATCGTGACGATAGAGGACCCGATCGAGTACGTGCATACGCACAAGAAGTCCATCGTCAATCAGCGGGAAGTCGGCGTCGATACCCGCAGCTGGCACAACGCCCTGAAAAACACCCTGCGCCAGGCTCCCGATGTCATCCTGATCGGCGAGATTCGCGACCGGGAAACCATGGAACACGCCATTTCCTTTGCGGAAACGGGCCACCTGTGTATTTCCACCCTGCACGCCAATAATGCCAACCAGGCGCTGGACCGTATCATCAATTTCTTCCCGGAAGACCGTCGCCAGCAGTTGCTGATGGACCTGTCCTTGAACATCCAGGCCTTTGTGTCCCAGCGCCTTATTCCGACGGTTGACGGCAAGCGTTGTGCCGCCATTGAGGTGCTGCTGGGGACGCCGCTGGTGGCCGACCTCATCCTCCGGGGCGAGATCGATGGCGTCAAGGAGGTAATGCGCAAGTCGGAAAATCTCGGCATGAAGACTTTCGATACCGCCTTGTTCGAACTCTACCAACAGGGACTCATTTCCGAAGAGGAGGCGGTGCGCAACTCCGATTCCGCCAACAACGTACGGCTCAAGATCAAGTTTGCCAAGGAGAGCGGCGTGGCCAGTGATACCGGCGCGGATGGCCTCAGCCTGGCGACTCTCGACGACGGTGGCAGCCGCCTGTTTTAATCGGCCGGCGGGCTCAGTGTTCCATTTCGATCAGCAACCCGGCCCATGTGTCGATATCTGAATCTGCCGCCTTGAGCAGGGCGAAACCAGCTGACCAACCGCTGGCCGGCGCCGGGTTTGCCCGGCACCACCTGACCTCTCCCGCGAGGTAGAGCGTATCCTGTGAGGGAGGCAATTCCACGCCGATTTGCAGGATGGTGCCCACGGTGAGTTCGTGTTCCAGACTGACATGCAGCCCCGTTCGGGAGACGTTCCGGGTAGTGCACCTGACAATTTTCCCCGCGTCTTCCCCGTCCGCCCCGGATGAAATGACCTCGATGAATACCGTACTCTCGACAGGTAGCCTCAGGTGGCTGCGGTTATCTTTCTGCATTGTGTGCGTCCCGCTCTACGTTGGTTACTCAGACTTCATCCTGGTTTTTCAGCCTGGAAACTTCTTCCCGGAAGCTGGGCCTGGTTTCCAGGATATCCACCAGGCCATCCGCCATGAGTTGCAGTAGTGCCTGTTTGCCGAGCTGGCGCATCTTGATGCCGAGGCGATTGACGAAAATATAGCTGTCGTTCTCCAGGTCGTAGACAGCGAGTTTTGCCAGCAGCGGCGTGCTGCCATCGTGGAAGCCCAGCCAGGCGCCCATGGACAGGTCGAGTTCGGCGGCGCCGAGGTCGCCGGGAGTATTTCCCGCACCTGCCAATGGCGCCGCCCCCTGCTGGGGGCCCCGGCGCTTCTGTTGCTGCGCGAGCTCCGCCAGTTGCTCCCGGCGTCGCTCCTCCTCCTGTTGCTGCTCGTGCAGGCGCTGCATATCATCGCGCCGGCGCTGCAGCCGTTCCCGCTCCAGCCTTTCCTGTTCCAGATGGGCCTGTTCAAGGCGCTCACGTTCGAGTCGCTCCCGCTCCCGCCGCTCCTGCTCAAGTCGCTCCTGCTCGAGTCGCGCCTGTTCGAGTCGCGCCTGTTCCAGTCGCTCTCGCTCCAGCCGCTCCTGTTTGAGTCGCGCCTGCTCAAGCCGCTCCTGCTCGAGTCGCTCCTGTTTGAGTCGCTCCTGCTCGAGTCGCTCCTGCTCGAGTCGCTCCTGCTCGAGTCGCGCCTGCTCAAGCCGCTCCTGTTTGAGTCGCTCCTGCTCGAGTCGCTCCCGCTCAAGGCGTTCCTGTTCGAGCCGCTCCTGCTCCAGCCGCAACCGCTCCTGTTCTTCCGTGGCCCGTTTGACACGGTCATCCAGGGTGTCGAGGAAGGACTCGAGGTCCTCGGTGGTGCTGATGCCCACTGCCCGGGCGAGTGATCGGCTGAAACTTGCTCCGCTGTCGAGTTCTACAACCCCGCCCTTTTCCAGCAGCGTCTCAAACTCGGCGAAGCTCGGTTGTAGTATTTTTACACCGGCCTGGTTGGCGAACAAAAGCCGCTGTTCGTCTTCCAGGCGCAGAGCCAGTCGCGCTCGCACGGTATCGCCGTCGGCAAGCCTCACACTGAACCATTGCCCTTCGCTTATCGACGCCAGGACTTCAGCAGTTCTGGCAACTGTCCGTGCCTGGGCGACAGGTATCGGCAGGGTGTGCCCCAGTTCGAGCGGTTGTTTGCGCAGTATGCGCAGGTGGACAAACTCCACCAGCCCTATGGCGTCGTTCACACCGTCGCTGTCGTGTTGCAGGCTCAGCAGCCAGCGCTTCAGGTCCTTGGGAAGCTTGGTAACCACCTCAAAGATATGCTGGCGTCGGGCCGGGTCGTCTTCCCCGGCGGGCTGCAGTGAATCGAGCAGATTGGCCGTGGTCGCGGACATCTGCTTCCATTCCTCAGAATCCTGGCCATATTTCAGCAGCACCAACTGGGCGCTTTCATACCAGGCGCCCTGGAGGAACTCGGCAATTTTGGGCGGTGCGGGGTGGTGGTGCAGGGCGGCATTGATCATTTCAGCGGCGTGGCGCTTGGCTGCGGCGGTTTTCATCCTGCCCAGTTCGGTCTCGATCATGCGCTGGACCATTCTGTCGGCCCGCGCCTTATCCCGTTCAGTACTGGTCGCGACCTGCTGGCATAGCTGGGCCAGGTCGGTATCACCAGCCTGAAGCCAGGTGAGGGCGCTATCAACGGTAGTTGCGACCTGCTTCTCCAGTAAATGCCCGGCTCTGCCCAGCCGCGCCTGCCAGCCGACCGCGGCGAGTTGGAGATTGTCCAGCAGCTGGTGCAGCGGATGGCCGCCGGGCACGAAAAAATCGGCATCGGTGAGCGCAAGGGCCGCCGCCAGCGGTTTCAGCCGCCGCAATTGGGAGGCCAGCGGTTCCTCCAGCGGGAATTGGTCCTCCCAGTCCCTGAAGGCAGTACCCACCCAGTGCAGGGTGGCTATCTGCTCATGGGTCGGCAGCGCCGGGTCGCCAATCGATTCAGTCTGGGCGAGCACGGATTGCAGCGGTGAAAGCGACAGGTCTTCGGTGTTGCGCAGGTAGCCCAGCAACTCGTCGAGTGCCATTGCCTGGGCGCCCGAGGCGGCGCCATCGGGGTCGGCAAAGACTTCCCGCACCAGCTCGCGCAGTGTACTTGGCAGTGGGAAATGTTGAGCCGTCAGTTTCAGTGGTTCAGCTTCCAGATAATAAGCGCGATAAGGTAGGCCCACAGCCCAACCAGCAGGATAATACGCAGCTTGCCCGAAGTCGGCTTTACGGCGGGGTTGGAATTCCCCCGGCTCAGGGCGAAGGATCCGCAGGCCGGGCAGCTGCCATCCTGACCGACTGATTTTCCACGGTAGCTGCAGTCTTTGCAGGTATAAATCATGGGAATTAGCGGGTGCTCTTCAGAAGTTGGTCGACTATGCGCTCCAGTTGGGTAAGATTATTGCATTCGGCACTAAAATGACAGGCACTCTGGTAGCGCAACATCTCTGAATCTCCACTTCCCCAGACCCGGCGGGACTCCGGGTTCAGCCACAGTACCTGGCGGGCCCGCTGGTAGATGCTCTGCATGATCTCCAGTTTGGGATCGCCGTTGTTGTTGCGCGCATCGCCCAGGATGATGACAGTGGTGTTGCTGTTGATGTCGTCCAGCGCCAGCCGGGCGAAATCCTGCAGGCTGCTGCCGTAGTCGGTGGCGCCGCCGTATTTCCAGTTGACGAGCTCAATGGCCTTCTCCACCGGGTATTCATCAAAGTAACGGCTGACCTCACCCAGGTGGCTGGAAAAAGCAAAGCTGCGGACTTTCGGCAGGACATCCTGCAGGCTGTACAGGAACAGCAGCAGGAATTTGGCGTAGGCCGCCACGGAACCGCTGACATCGCACACCGCCAGAATCTGCGGCTTTTCTTTGCGAACCTGGCGCCAGTAGGTGTTGAACATGACGCCGTCGTTGGCGATACCCTTGCGCATGGTCTTCGCCATATTGAGCTGGCCGCGCTTGAGTTGCCGGCGCTTGCGGGCGTGCCGGCTGGCCAGCTTTTTCGCCATCTTGCGCACCAGCTCATGCACTTTGTGCAGGTACATATGCTCGATATTGTTGAGTCGGGTTTTGCTCAGGACCTCGTCCATGAACTGCCTGGTTTTACCCTCCGCATGGAGCAGGTACTCCCGGTCCACATAATTGCGCACTTCCTCGCGCAGGATATCCCGATACCGCTGTAACTGACCCAGCGCCGGGCTGTCCTGCCGCTCCAGTTCTATCACTGCGGCGCGCAGCTGTTCCTCACCCATTTCATCGAGAATTTTGCGGGTAAACTGGCCCTTCTGGGTAAACAGTCGTATCTGCCGCAGGCCTGCGCGTTCGGCGGCGCGACCGATAGCCACGGTCAATTCGTTGCGATCATTGTTGACCAGGCTCTGCATCAGCGGCGAATCCAGCAGTGCCGCCATGGTTTCGTTCCCGGCGGCCGCAGTCTCCAGCGGCGATTCCTCGCTGCCGCCGGTTTCCTGACCGGGCAGGCTCGGTGAGTCGCCAGCTGAAGAGGTAACTTCGGGCTCCGCGCTTGCCTGGCTGTCTTCCCGGGAAAAATCGGACAGGCGCTGGTAAAAAAAGCGATCAAAGCAGGCGTGGAAAACGGCCTCTTCGTCGGGCGTTTTGGCCAGTGTCATGGCCAGCCCGTCGCGCAGCAGGTTGCGATTGGCATAGCCCAGTGTCGCGGCAACTGCCATGGCATCCAGTGTTTCGGCTGGCGATACCCGCACATCGTGGGTGCGCAGAACCTGGATGAAGCTGACGAGATTTGATTGCATGGCGCTGCCCTTTGCCGTTCGCTGCGCGTCAGGGCCGTGGAGGCTGGTTGTCTCGCAGGAGGCCGCGCAGGTCGGCATCGGCGGCTTCGATATCGTCCTCGAATTTCAACAGTACGTTCAGCGTGCTGCGCACCAGTTCCTCGTCGAGCTGGCCGGCGTGGAGTAACAGCAGGCTGCGGGCCCAGTCGATAGTTTCGGAAATCGCCGGGGATTTTTTCAGGTCGAGCTGGCGCAGCGAGTGCACAAACTCGACCAGCTGATGGCGCAGTTGCGCGTCCACCTTCGGCACCCTGCTGCGCACGATGCGCTCCTCCAGTTCCACGCTGGGGAAGGGAATGTACAGGTGCAGGCAGCGGCGCTTGAGGGCATCGGAGATGTCTCGGGTGTTGTTGCTGGTGAGAAAAACCATGGGCGAGGTGCGGGCTTTGATGGTGCCGATCTCGGGAATGGATATCTGGTAGTCCGACAGGATCTCCAGCAGCAGGGATTCAAACTCGTAATCTGATTTATCGATTTCATCGATCAACAGGATGGCGCCTCGCTCCTGCTGCATGGCCTTCAGCAGCGGCCGCGGCTCGAGAAAGTCTTCGGAGTAGAAAATATCGCCAAACTGGTGCAGCCGTTCGACCGATTCGGCGAGGCCCTTGGCCCCTTTCAGCAAATCACCGAGCTTTTCCTTGAGTACCTGGGTGTACAACAATTGCTTGCCGTACTTCCATTCGTACAGTGCCTTGGCCTCGTCCAGCCCCTCATAACACTGCAGCCGAATCAGCGGAAGATCGAGCAGCAGGGCCGTAGTCTTGGCCAGTTCGGTCTTGCCGACACCGGGCGGGCCCTCCACCAGGATGGGTTTGCGCAGCTGGAAGGCGAGAAAGACTGCAGTGGCGATTTTGGTGCTGCAGATGTAGCCGAAGGATTCGAATCCCTGCTCAATCTTTTCGACGGATGCCAGTTGGGGGAAATTGTCTATTTGCACCGGGTTACCTCGTACAATGGCAGGCCATTGTACATGGTAGTGACCGGCCCGGTTAGCGCATAAGCGCCCCAGGCCTAGCCCCCGGTGGCGTTCATGAACCGGACGATCTGGGGCTCGCCTTCGTTGTCGAAGTGGTGGCGTTCAGGTTTGAGGGCCATGGCCTCGACGATTGCTGATTTCAGCGAATCGAGGGTGAAGTGGGGTTGACGGAGTATGGCGCGCAAGTCCACCGAGTGCTCATTGCCGAGGCAGAGCAGCAGGCGTCCTTCGGCGGTAACCCTGACGCGGTTGCACAGGTGGCAGAAATTCTCACTGTGGGGCGAAATGAAACCGACGCGGGTGGTGCTGCCGGGCAGGCCGAAGTAACGCGCGGGGCCGTCGCTGCCCCCCGGTTCCCCCAGCGAGTGCATGCTGTAGCGCTGGCCTATGATGGCGCGCAGTTCCTCGCTGCTGCACAGGCTCAGGGCCCGGTCGTGCTCCTCGATGCGGCCCAGTGGCATTTCCTCGATAAACGCGATATCGATGCCGCGGCCGTGGGCGAAGTCCACCAGGTCCAGTACCTCGTCCTCATTGCGACCCTTGAGTATGACCGCATTGAGCTTGACTCGCTCAAAACCGGCGTCGACGGCCGCGTCGATACCGGCCAGCACCTGGTCCAGGTGGCCGTGGCGGGTGAGCTGGCGAAACCGGCGGGCCTGCAGGCTGTCAAGGCTGATATTCACACGTTTTACGCCGTAATCACGCAGCTGTGTCGCCATCCGCTGCAACTGGGAGCCGTTGGTCGTGAGCACCAGCTGATCCAGCGACGGCAACCGGCCGAGACGCTTGACCAGCGTGAGTATGTCGGTACGAATCAGCGGTTCGCCCCCGGTCAGCCGAATTTTTCGGACCCCCAGTTCGGTGAATGCCTGCGCCAGCTGGAAATGCTCTTCCAGGGTGAGCACCTGGGGTTTGGGAACGAAGGTCATTTTCTCCGCCATACAGTACACGCAGCGGAAATCACAACGGTCGGTCACCGACAGGCGGACGTAGTCTACCCGGCGCTGGAAACGATCGATCAGTGTGGTGGGGAGTTTCGGCATAAGGGCTTCAGTGTAGACCTTTCGTGGCCCCGACTCCAGAGCGTGTACTTCAGCTGCTCGCCGGCGAGCCGGCCGGGGTTTACAGTGCGCCCCGGCTGCGACAGGATGTAGCCCCAGGCGCGGGCTGGACCGCTGCCGGGACAATAACGGATAACACGGGGAACCGAAACGATGCCGGCAGTGCGTGAGCTGGCCCTCTGGGCGGGACCATTGGCGGCGGTGCTGGCGGCGGCGGCCCTTCATGGGGCCGGTCACGGCGAGGATAGCGCCGTGGTCGGGTTTGTCGCCACGCTCTGTGTCGTGTGGTGGGTGTTCGAGCCCATTCCCATTCCGGTAACCTCACTGCTGCCGCTGGCGTTACTGCCGCTGCTGGGGGTACTGACGCCCGCCGAGGTGGGCCAGGCCTACGGCTCGCCGCTGATCCTGCTGCTGCTGGGCGGATTTCTCCTGTCAAAGGCAATGGAGCACTCCGGCGCCCACCGGCGCATAGCGCTCGGGATGGTGCGCCTGTTCGGGGCCAGCAGTGGCCGTCGCCTGGTATTGGGTTTCATGTCCGCCTCAGCCCTGCTGAGCATGTGGATATCCAATACCGCCACGACGCTGATGTTGCTGCCGGTGGTGCTGGCGGTGCTCGATGGCACCCGGCACAGGGCGGAACTGGCAGCGCCGCTGCTGCTGGGTATCGCTTATGCCGCCAGCGTGGGCGGCCTGGGCACGCCCATTGGCACCCCGCCCAACCTGATATTTATGCAGGTCTATGAGCAGACCACAGGCGAGGCCATCAGTTTTACCCGGTGGATGGGCTGGGCGATGCCAGTGGTCCTGCTGATGATACCGGCCATGGCGCTGGTGCTCACCCGCAAGCTGCATGGCGAGATCGCTGTCGAATTGCCTGAAGTGGGACGGTGGCGTACCGAGGAGCGGCGGGTGATGCTCGTATTCGGCCTGACGGCCCTGGCCTGGATCACCCGGGGTGAACCGTTCGGCGGCTGGTCGGCCTGGCTGGGGCTGCCGCTGGCCAATGACGCATCGGTGGCGTTGTTGGCGGTGATCGTGATGTTCCTGGTGCCTGATGGCAAGGGCCAGCGACTGCTGACCTGGCAGCGCGCCAGCACGATTCCCTGGGGTGTACTGCTGCTGTTCTCAGGTGGCATTTGCCTGGCCAGGGGCTTTGTCAATTCGGGCCTGAGCGAGTTGCTGGGGCAGTGGCTCTCCGGCATGACCAGTATTCCCTTGTTCGCCCTGCTCATCATAATCTGCCTGGCAGTCAGTCTGATGACGGAGACAACCTCCAATACTGCCAGCACGACCCTGCTGATGCCGGTGCTGGCCGCCGCCGCCCTGGCGGCGGGCATTGCGCCGGAACTCATCATGGTGCCGGCTGCCATGAGCGCCAGTTGCGCTTTCATGTTGCCGGTGGCGACGGCGCCCAATTCGGTAGTGTACGGCAGCGGCCAGGTGACGACCGCCCGCATGGCGAGGGAAGGTATCTGGTTGAACCTGCTGGGCGTGGCGATTATCAGCAGCGTCTGCTACATCACGCTGGCCTGAGCTTGCCCCGCGGGGTGCCGCGCTCGCGGCGGCACCCCAGGAGGGCCCGGCCTTGTTACAACAGCGCCATCATCGTCTCGGCTGCACTCACATCGACGCCGGGACCCGCCTCGACATTCAGGTGGCGCACGGTGCCATTGTCGACAATCATGGCGAAGCGCTGGCTGCGAGTACCCAGGCCAAAGCCCCGGCCGTCCAGCTCCAGCCCCAGCGCGGCGGTGAAACTGGCGTTGCCGTCCGCCAGCATCAGCAGTTCCTCCGCATTCTGGGCTTTGCTCCAGGCGTCCATGACAAAGGCGTCGTTGACGGACATGCAGGCAATGGTATCGACGCCCTTGGCCTTGATCTTGTCGGCGTTGACCACGTAGCCCGGCAGGTGGGTGACGCTGCAGCCGGGGGTGAACGCGCCAGGTACCGCGAACAGCAATACCTTCTTGCCGGCAAAGACGGCATCAGTGGTGATATCGGTTGGGCCTTTTTCGCCCATGGTTTTCAGGGTGCAGGCCGGAATCTTGTCGCCAACTTTGATGGTCATGTTACGCTCCTTGAGTGAACGGTTGATGGGGTGACGGAGAATCATAGCAGATGAGCGACGCGATGCACTGTCCGTTGTGCGCCGGCGTGTCGATGGCGCCCTTTCACCAGGACCGGCGCCGGCCCTACCTGCGCTGCGACGCCTGTTCCCTGGTATTTGTACCGCCCGCCTGTCATCTCAGCCGGGATGCGGAAAAGGCCGAGTACGACCTGCACCGGAACGCGGTGGGAGACCCGGGGTACCGCGCATTTTTATCGCGGCTGGCCACGCCGATGCTGGCGCGCCTGGCGCCCGGTGCCCGCGGCCTGGATTTTGGCTGCGGCCCTGCCCCCGCCCTGGCCGATATCCTGCGGCGGGCGGGCCATGAGGTCAGCCTGTACGATACGTTTTACTGGCCGGATGCGGCGGTGCTGAAGGAAAACTACGATTTTGTCTGCACTACCGAGGTGGTGGAGCACCTGCACCACCCCGGCAGCGAACTGGATCGGCTGTGGTCGCTGCTTCGCCCGGGGGGATGGCTGGGAATAATGACCAAGCTGGTGCGGGACAGCGCCGCATTCGCTTCCTGGCATTACAAGAACGACCCAACGCATGTGTGTTTTTTCAGCCGCCAGACCTGGCAGTGGTGGGCGCTGCGCCAGGGGGCCGCGCTGGACATTATCGGCGCCGACGTTATCCTGGTCGGCCCGAAATAGCCCCCGTTAGCCCGCCTGCTGCAGCAGGTCGGTAAAGATGGTTTCGCAATTCCGGTAGAAACTGAGTTCGTTATCGCCCAGGTAGGGTGCCACCATGGTCAACAGCTGCAGTACGCCCTGGTGGATGGTGATTTCCGGGGCCCTGCTCTCGTGCAGCAACTGGTCATAATTGAACCAGAAGGTCAGGGTGAGGGTCATGTTGTCGACCAGGCCCAGCAACTGCTGGTCGCGGGCAGCGATGACGTCCTGCTGCAGCAGGTTCTGGCAGATGGCGAACAGGGCGGCGCGTTTGAGCTGGATCAGGCGCTTGAAGCCCTTCCTGATATCGGGGTAGCGTTGCAGGATATCGTCCAGGTTGTAGTAGAGAAACCGGTACTGGTACATCTCCTCCATCACCACGTAGAGGTAGTACCAGTTATCCTCCACCTGGCTCCGTTCGGCGTTCAGGGGTTGCTCCAGTGGCGCGGTCAGGGTGCTGCCCAGGGCCAGTTCGTACTGTTGGAACAGCTCGTCGATAATCTGGTCCTTACCCTTGAAATGGTAATAGAGATTGCCGGGGCTGATGTCCATTTCATTGGCAATGTCTATGGTTGTGGTGTGGGCCTCACCCTCGGTGTTAAACAACGCAAGACTGGTTTCAAGAATACGGTCCCTCGTTTTCATGCGGTGCAGTTATCAGGCTTTTTTGCCGCGTCCGGTGCCGGCTTTTTTGCGGGCCGCTTTGGGCGGGGCCTTGCGGCTCGCCACTTTGGCGGTGCCGGTGCGCTGGCGGCCGGGCTTTTTGCCAGCGGCATCCTGTTCCGCCAGGGCCCTGGCGAGCTTATCGACCTTGCGGCTGAGTTGGTCCACCTTTTTCTGCAGGGCGGCGATATCCTCGATCCGGGCGGGACGCTGCATGTGGAAGTTTTCCCGTACGCGGTTGATGCGCTGCTCCACTGAGCTTTTGGCGGCCGCGCTGGCCTCAAGGGCGCCGCGGGCATCTTCTTCGAGCGCGCTGCCGGCCTTGACCAGGTCGCGGAACAGCTTGGGCGGCTCCATCGCCCGCTCAAGCCGGCCCTGGGCCTCGTCCACGGCCTTGCCATAGGCGCCCACCCCGGCAAGCCAGATATTCTTGGCTATCTCGCTGGCCTTGTCGGCCACTTTGCTTTTTTCATCGCTCATACTGTACGCCCTCGGGATGCTGCGGCAGGTGGTGCCCTGCGTGGGACCGACCATTTAACCAGATTAGCGGACAAAAAAAAGGGGCCACAGTGTGGCCCCCGAAAATTCCCCGAAGAAGGGGGTAAGTGGTCCTGGAGGGGATGTGCTTACGCGGCGCTTTTCAAACCGACGGTTTCTTTCAGTTCTGCAAAGCGCGCCTTGACCTTCTTCAGCTGCTTTTCCAGCTTTTTGCGGTCGGTCAGGCTTTCCAGCTCCAGCTTGGGCAGTTCGATGTCCTTGAGGGCAACCTTGGCATCTTTCTCAACTTTCTGGCCGCGCTTGACCAACTCCTTGTAGAGCTTGTCGGCCTTCTTGCGTCGGTCTTCCAACTGGTCCTGGAGGCTGTTGTACTGCTCCTGGGCCTGGTCGAATGCCTTGCCGTAGAAGCCGAGGCTCGCCAGGAAAGCATTGCGACCGGCTTCCTGCGCTTTTACAGCGAATTCAGGGGTGGTCTTTTTGGTGATCGGCTTGCGCTTGGCCGCAGGCTTGTGGGTGGTAACCGGCTTGCGCTTGGCAGCGGTCTTGCGCTTGGCGGCAGCTTTGGGTGCAGTGCCAACATTCGATACTTCAGCCATGATTCAACTCCTTGGTAGTGAATTTACTGGGGTGTTGCCACCAGCTCAGGAGCAAGAATACGGAAATAATTTAGAATAAACATACTAGAAAGGGGGCTATTTGTACCGTCGACCGGGGCGCCTCAGTCCGCCCGCGGGCCGGCCGCAACAATTGCCGCCGGGACATCGAATTTTGCGATGTTTTGCCGGAACAGCGCCGCCAGCCTGGCGGCCTGGTCATCGTAGGCCGCGTTGTCACCCCAGCTGGCACGAGGATCGACGAAGCGCGGATCCACGCCCGCAATGCTGGTGGGAAAATCGAGGTTGAGAATTTCCAGGTGACGGGCGGGGCAATCCAGCAGCGCGCCGCTTTGGGCGGCGGCCACCACCGCCCGGGTGACGGGGATAGGGAAGCGGGTGCCGGTGCCGCCCGGCGCGCCGGTGCCGCCGGTCCAGCCGGTGTTGACGAGGTAAACCTGGCTGCCAGAATCCTCTATCCGCTTCATCAGCAACTCGGCGTAGTCCGCCGCGGGGCGGGGCATGAAAGGCGCCCCAAAGCAGGTTGAAAAGGTCGGGTGTACGCCTGCCTCGGCGCCGAGCTCAGTGGAGCCTACGCGGGCGGTATAGCCGCTAAGAAAGTGAAATGCCGCCGCTTCCTTGGACAGAATCGAGATGGGTGGCAATACGCCCGAGACATCGCAGGTGAGGAATATCACGCACCCGGGCTCGCCCCCGGCATTGGTCAGGGTGCGTTTGGGGACATGCTCCAGCGGGTAACAGCAGCGCCCGTTTTCCGTCAGGCTGGTGTCGCTGTAGTCAGCGCGCCGGTCCGCGTCCAGTGTAACATTTTCGATAATGGCGCCGAAGCGGATGGCGTCCCAGATTACCGGTTCGTTGAGCTGGCTGAGGTCGATGGTCTTGGCGTAGCAGCCGCCCTCGAGGTTGAACACGGAGCCCCTGGTCCAGCCGTGTTCGTCGTCACCTACCAGGTAGCGATCCGGGTCGGCGGAGAGGGTGGTCTTGCCGGTGCCCGAGAGTCCGAAAAACAGGGTGGTGTCGCCTGCCTCGCCGACATTGGCGCTGCAATGCATGGGCATGACATCTTTTTCAGGCAGCAGGAAGTTCTGTACGGAAAACATCGCCTTTTTCATCTCACCGGCGTATTGCATCCCGGCCAGTAAGACCTTGCGTTGGGCGAAATTGATGATGACGACGCCATCGGAATGGGTGCCGTCCCGCTCCGGGTCGCAGACAAAACTGGCAACATTGAGCACATTCCACACTGGCTTTCGGCTGTTGTTATAGGCCTTGGGGCGGATAAACATATTGCGGCCGAACAGGGCCTGCCAGGCGGTCTCGGTGGTGATGCGCACGGGCAGGTAGTGCTCGCTGTGCGCGCCGACGTGCAGCTCAGATACGAAGCTGTCGCGGGCATCCAGGTGAGACTCCACCCGGTCCCAGAGCTGGTCAAACCGGGCGCTGTCGAACGGGCGGTTTACCGGGCCCCAGTCGATACTGTCCTCAGTGCTTGGCTCCCTGACGATAAACCGGTCTGCCGGCGAGCGTCCCGTGCGCGCGCCGGTGGTCACCAGCAATGCCCCGGTGTCCGCGAGGATGCCTTCGCCGCGCCTGATGGATTCTTCCACCAGCTGTGACGGTGTCAGGTTGGCAAGCTCCAGGGCGGTCTCGGTTGGTGCGGTCATGCTGTGTCCTGTGATTGGATCCCGCCGGCCGGCGCGGGGGTGTAGCCAATGGTGTGCCGTGCGTTGGGGGCGCCAATTATGTCAGAACCCGCGACTTTTACGCAATAAATTGACGGGACATTCGGCGAATGTCGGCGAACGTGTGGGTCAGTGCAACATGGGCTGGATGCCGGGCCCAAGGATGTCCTGCAGGTCCTCGGGCCCGAAGCGGTACTGCTGGTTGCAGAATTCGCAATCCATGGTAATGCAGCCCATGTCGTGCAGCAGTTCAGCCAGCTCGGACCTGTCGATGGCGCGCAAGGCCCGCTGCGTCCGCTCCCGCGAGCAGCTGCAGCGAAACACGATCGCAGCAGGGTCAAACAGGCGCAGTGAATCCTCGTGGTAGAGCCGGTACAGCAATTCCTCGGCCCGCAGTGCCAATAGCTCTCGCGGCTGCAGGGTGGCGGCCAGGGTGCAGGCATGCTGCCACTGGCGTGCGCGCTCGTCCGGGTCGGGCGTTACTTGCGCCGGCAACTGCTGCAACAGCAGGCCGCAAGCCCGCTCCCCGTCAGCTGCCAGCCAGAAGCGGGTGCCCAATTGCTCGGATTGCTCGAAGTAGGCGTCCAGGCTGTGGGCGAGCGAGCCGCCGGCCAACGCCGCAATGCCCTGGTAGCGCTTGCCCTGGTGCGGGTCAACGGTGATGGCCAGCGAGCCGCTGCCCAGCAGGCGCTCGAAATCACTCGCCGTCGCCAGGTCCGCGCCGCGGGCAATTCCCCGCACCTCCCCCGCGCTGCTGCACTCGGCCATCAGCAGGGGAACCTGGCCGCCGGAGCGGGCCTGCAGGATCAGTCTGCCCTCAAACTTCAGGGTGCTGCGCAGCAGGACGGCAGCGGCGAGCAACTCGCCCAGCAGTCGGCCCACACCGGGGGCGTACTGGTGTATGGCAGTGATATCACGGAAGCTCGCCTCCAGTTGCACACTTTCACCGCGGATGTCCGCATGTTCGAACAGGAATCGACGGGCCTGGTCCGCGGGGGTTGGTGTTGGTATGTGTTCGGGGTCGCTCATGGGGTGCTATTGTAAGTCAAAAAACAGTGTTCTGGCTGCATGGCTGAACTGCTTGGTCCGGGGACGCGTATAAAGCGGCAGGGATTCGAAGTAGAGTGTCGTCTGCTGCGCCCGCCGCCACAGCGCCGGCGCCGCCCGTTCGCTGGTGACCCGACGGGTGGGGGTCGCGCACACAGCGTGGCGTGCGGAGCCTCGTGTAACCATTCCAGGAGAGAGCGTATGAAATTCAGCTACCAGGTGGGCATGTGTGACGCCGACCATTACCTGCCGCTGGCGCGTGCCGCGGAAGCGGCCGGCTACACCGGGATATGTGTGCCAGACAGTATTTGTTACCCCCGGGAGGCGAGCTCCAGCTATCCCTACAACAAGGACGGCAGTCGGGAATTTCTCGAGAGTGTTCCCTTCGTAGAAAGCCTCATCGCGGTAACGGCGATGGCGGCGGTGACACAGACCATCGAATTCGCCACCTTCGTCTACAAACTGGCGGTGCGCCAGGCCCCGCTGGTGGCAAAGCAGGTGCAGGGAATCCAGGTCCTGTCGGGTAATCGCTTTGTGTTCGGTGTGGGTATCAGCCCGTGGGAGGAGGATTTTGCGGTATGTGGCGTGCCCTGGGACAAGCGCGGCCAGCGGCTTGACGAGCAGATCGAGATCTTCCGGGGCCTGGAAACAGGCGATTTTTTTGGTTACGAGGGCCAGCTGCACCATATGCCCGCCAACAAGATGTGCCCGGTGCCCTCCCGGCCGACCCCCATACTGACTGGCGGTCATGCTGAGCCGGCCCTGAAGCGCGCGGCCCGGTTGGGGGACGGGTGGATGTGTGCCGGGGCAGACCTGGCGCAACTTGAAGGCTACATCCGGCGGATCAACCAGCTGCGCGAGGAATACGGCACAGCCGACAAGCCCTTCAGGATATTCACCACGGGCCAGGATGCCTTTACCCGGGATGGTATCGAGGCGCTGGAGCGCATCGGCGTGACCGATGTGATTATCGGTTTTCGCAACGTCTATGAGATGGAGCCGGACCGCCCGCTGGCGGAGAAAATTGCCATGCTCGAGTGGTATGCGGGGGAGTTTGTCCGGGCCTGACCGGATGGTCTGCGCACTGGCGCTAGTGTCACGCCACGGTGCTTGATCTATACTCTGGCAATCTGACAGAGGGGAAGTCCATGGCCGGATTCAGGCTCACAAAGCCCTATACCATGTCCAAGGAGGAGGTGCGCGAGGCAGCCCAGGGTCTCGCTGCCAGCCTGGAGCGCGAACACGGGGTGCGTTCGCATTGGGAGGGCGACACTGTACGCATCAATGGCGCCGGGGTGAATGGCCAACTGTCATTCCACGATGGCCTGATCGATGTTTCGGTGCGGCTGGGTCTGCTGGCCTCCATGTTCGAGCCGGTGTTGCGCAGCGAGGTACAGCGTTACCTCGATACGCATGTGAGCTGAGCCGCGGTTGGGCAGGGCCTGGGTTCAGGCCAGCACCGTTGCCCCGCGCAGCGGGTCGCCCCCCTGCAGTAATTCCCAGAACTCCTCCGCCAGCGCTTGTCCGCGCGCCACGCACGCCTGCCAGTAGCCGACGCGCTCTGCGTGCGGTAGCGCGGTGAAATCGGATCGATCCGGAATCTTCCCCAGCGGCAGTGCGGCGGTAAATTCCCGGCTGGGACACAGCAGTACCAGCTTGTCGACGTGGTGGATCGCCGCCTGGCGCCAGGGCAGGAACTTGTCGAACCAGCCGGGGACGACACCGGGGCTGAAATGGGGGTAGAGAATCAGGCCCTCACCGCAGAACTGGTCCAGGTCGAAATGGTAATCGATGATGCCGCCGTCCCAGTACTGGCCGGGCGGCGCCCCGCTGATGTCGCGCTCGCCGGTGAGCACAAAGGGTATGGCGCCGCTGGCGTGCAGGGCGGCCAGCACATTGCTTTCATCCAGTCTGCAGTAACGGGTGTTGAAATCGTGGAATGCCAGCCCGGCGTTTGGCCCGGCCCCGGAGTGAAACACCACCCGCTGGAAGTGAGCGCTGAGCAGCCGCCGGCTGACGGCGTTGCCCAGTGCGGCCGCCCCCATGCCTGTCGCGAGCAGGGGGGTTGATGTCGTCCCCGACGGCCCGCGACCGCGGGCGGTGACGATGTGGCTGTGAATGCGGGGATGGTTGATCAGGGCACCGGCGCCGTCTTCCCCCAAAATGCCTTGCAGAATTCCCAGGCTGACCGCACTCACCTCGGCCGCTGTAGGTCTGGTCGCATAGTGCTGGTGCAGGTAGGCCGCCTCGAGCCTGGCGATGGCCGACACCGGGTCCGGCTGCGCCAGGCAGGCGTGGCGCCAGGTGCCAATTGACGAACCCAGTACAGATAGCGGGCGCTCACTGCGCTGCAGGAAATCGCCGAAGACCAGTCGGTCGAGCCGGGCCAGGATAAACCACTTGGGCCCGCCGGATGCCCCCAGCAGCTGGCTGAACAGGTCTGCCGACCAGCCTTCTCGGCCGATCTGGCGGGCCGCTTCACGGCCCAGGTAAACGGACAGCGCCCTAGCCGCCATGGCGCACTGCCGCGGGCGAGCGCCCGGTCCATTTTTCATAGGCGCGGCGGAAGTTGGAGGCGTCGTTGAAGCCGACCAGGTAGGCGATACTGGACAAAGGCAAGCGGGTGTTCTGCAGGTAGCGGGTAGCGTGTTCGGCGCGAACCTGGTCCAGCAGTTCCTGGTACGAGCGGTGTTCGCTTTCCAGGCGCCGACGGTAGGTGCGCGAACTGAGATTCAGCAATTTCGCAATCTGGGGCATGCTGGGGTACTGCCCCTCCAGTTTGCGCATCAGTCGCAGGGTCTGTTCAGCGACCGAGTGTTCTTCCTCCAGGTCCGCCAGCAGCCGGGCGCATTCGCCTTCATACAGGTTGCGCAGGGCCGGGTTGGAAGACGGCAGGGGCGTCTGCAGCAGGTCCCGGCGAAAGCCGATGCGGCCGGTGATGCAATCGAACCTGACATCCGGGCCGAACACTTCGTAATAGCGGGCGGCGTGGGCCGGCTCAGCGTAGGGCACCTCGAGGTGCAGCTGCAGGTCATCGCGATTCAGTAGCCCCCTCAGGGTGTTGAGCATGGCCCCGCACATCAGTTCGAAGCCAAAATCCAGCGGTGTTTCGGCCAGGCTGCTGGCGGTGGTCAACAGGCACAGATCGTCCACGATTTCATATTCCAGGTGCAGGGCCGGTGCCAGCAGGTGGTAGTACTTGAGGAACAGGTCGATCACCTGGCTGAGGTCGCGGCAGGTCATGAATGCCTGGCCCAGCACCGCGTGGGCGCTCAGATTGAGGCGCAGCCCCAGGTTGATGCCCAGGGCGGGGTCGCCGGTCAGGCGCTGGGCATTGGCGACGAGGCTGGCGAAATCCCGGTCGCTGACCCGGGCGCCGATAGTGGCAAGACCCGTCCCGGTGAGGCTGGTGCCTGCCAGCAGGGAATTGCGGTCACAGCCCTGGCTCTCCACCATATCGATGAGTATCAGGGCGTATTGTGCGGGGGTGGTCGTTTTGGCCATTGCGCCATTTGGCCACAAATGACCTGAAATTGACAATACTTTACCTTGTTGCGCCCGCCGCCATCTTCCATAGTCAATGTTTAACCTGTAACAGTGGAGTTGCCTTGATGAAAGTGGAATGGACTGAAACTACCCCGCGCAAGATCCAGCAGTTCGCCGGCGCCGACTATCCGAAGGAAAATCCCGACCTGGAAGACCTGCTGACCAGCGCCGATGTCGATCACATCGCCGAGATATTCCAGACGCCCCTGTCGGGTTCATATAACTGGGATTACCAGGTTCAGGACGACCGCATCAAGAAGCTTTACGACCTGGGCAAGCAGCTCAACTGGGATCCGGAGATGGATATCGACTGGGATCGCCCCTGGCCTTCGGAACAGGTTCAGCCGGAGATGATGAACCTGCAGGATTACGCGCCCTACCTGGCGATGGACGAAAAAACCCGCAAGGAATTCTGGCTGCACATGAATGCCTGGAGCCTGTCCCAGTTCCTCCACGGTGAGCAGGGCGCGCTGCTGGTGGCGTCCCAGCTGTGTTCCTGTGCGCCCACCCTGAACGCCAAGCTGTATGCCGCCTCCCAGACCTTCGATGAGGCGCGACATGTGGAGGTGTTCAACAAGTACCTGCAGCAGCGCATCGGCATGATGTACCCCATCAACACCTACCTGAAAAGCATCATCGATAAAATCCTGACCGATGCGCGCTGGGATATGAAATTTATCGGCATGCAGATCGTGATTGAGGGCCTCGCCCTGTCGGCGTTCAATACGACCCGCGAAACCACCCCTGACCCGGTGCTGAAAGATGTCGTTTACCTGGTGACCCGGGACGAGGCGCGCCATGTCACTTTCGGGGTCAATTACCTGGAAGAGTTCGTCAGGACCCTGTCCGACGAGGAGCGCGAAGAGCGCGCCCTGTTCGCCTACGAGGCCTGCGTGGTCAGCCGCGAGCGCCTGGTGGCCACGGATGTATTCCGCCATTTTGGCTGGGATGTGGAAGAGGCGCGCAAGCAGGTGCTCGAGGGCTTCGTCATGTCCACGTTCCGCAACCTGTTATTCCAGCGCGTGATCCCCAACCTCAAGCGGATCGGCCTGCTGACCGACAGGGTCAGGCCCAAATTCGAGGAGCTGGGTATTCTCGACTACGAGAACCTGGCCACCGACGGCGATATCGACTGGGCCGCCATGGAGCGGCCGCTGGATACCCAGGAAGCCCAGTCCCATGAGCAGAGCATGCTCGCGGCCTTCCAGGCGGAGCACCAGAAGCAGGAGGCGGCCAAGGCGAGTAACGCGGCCTGAGGTGGCACTACGTGGTGCCCGCCGGGACGGGGGGCATCCGACCAAAAAAAAAGCCGGCTCAAAGCCGGCTTTTTTTGTGCTTGGGCGGGGCGTCCGTCAGGCGGCCAGGGCCTTGACCTGTGTGTTCAGGCGGCTCTTGTGACGGGCGGCCTTGTTCTTGTGAATAATACCCTTGTCGGCCATACGGTCGATGACGGGTACAGCGCTGTCGTAGGCGGCCCTGGCTGCTGCTGCGTCGCCGGTGCTGATCGCCGTGTTGACCTTCTTGATCATGGTACGAACCATGGAGCGCAGGCTGGCGTTGTGGTTGCGGCGCCTTTCAGACTGGCGCGCGCGCTTTTTTGCTTGTGGTGAATTGGCCACTGTGAACTTACCTCTACCGGGGTCAAAAATCAGGAGGCGAGATTATTCACATTCGACCCTCCCTTGTCAACCGGCGGGCGGCGGGACGGTTGGCGGCAACCGGGAGTGGAATCGGGGCTTAAGCCGGTGCACCGGCTGGGATACACTAACGCCTGTTAGTCAGTTATGGCAGGCACACCGAATGAGCGCACCGCAATGGCAGTCGAGGTAGCAAGCAGCGGCCAGGCCCCTTCCACAGCGGAGCGTATACTGGACGCCGCGGAGACGCTTTTCGCCGAGAAAGGCTACAGCGCCACCTCGCTGGGAGATGTGGCGGACCGGGTAGGGATTCGCTCCCCGAGCCTGTACAACCACTTCAGGAACAAGGAGGCGCTGTACCTGGCGGTACTGGAGCGCCTGCTGGAGGATTTTTCCGCACCACTGGAAGAGCTTGGCAAGTCCCCGGTAACCCACGAGCGGGTGTTCCAGTGGCTGGACACCATCGTGCGCCAGCACCACGCCAACCCCAACCTGGCGCGCCTGCTGCAGCACGCCGCCCTGTCCGGCGGGCCCCATACCAACGAGTTGATCGACCGCTTGTTCCGGCCCATGTTCCAGCCGGATGCACAGGTGGATGGCGATGCGATCGCCCTGTTCAAGGATACCGGCCTGATGCCGTGGGCGGTCATGGCATTCAATAACCTGGTCATGTCCTATGTCACCATGGCCCCCATGTACCGGGATTTACTGGGGCAGGACCCGTTCAGCGAAGCCGCCCTGGAAAACCAGCTGAATCTCATCAAATCCCTGCTGCGGGCGGTTTTCGAGTACAGGGGCGAGTGAACTTGGGCATAATGAACGCTTTCCTCCCGGCATTCCTGACAGGGCCCTGGCTATACCATGTTGATTTCTGATGCAGTCCATATCTGGCGTGAGCCGGGCGGTGATTACCACATAGAGTGGCAGGTGACCGACCCGGGCACCGAAGTGACTGTCGAGCCACTGGTCGCGGACGGTGGACTCCAGCTCCACTATGCACAACAGCCCGGGCCGGGGGCCCGGCTGGCGGGGCTGGCTCCCGCACGCCGGCATTTCTTCCGCCTGCGCGACCAGCACGGTACCGAAGTTGTGGCGATGGAGCGTCGGCTGGGTATGGACGGGGCCCCGAATTTCCGTGACTTCGGGGGCTATCGAACGAGTGCGGGGCGGCAGGTGAAGTGGGGTTTCCTGTTCCGCTCCGGCCACTTGTCCACCCTGAGCCAGCAGGATGTTGACCTGCTGGCCAGCCTGGACCTGGACCTGGTATTCGATTTTCGCCGGCTGGAGGAGCAGGAGGCCGACGCCAGCAGGTTGCCGCGCCAGTCTACTCCCCGGGTTGTCAGCCTGCCGATCATCCCCGGCAGCAACTCGCGGTTCTTTGAGCGGGCGGGCGAGCAGTCCAACCAGCCGGATGCCATGTTCAATTTCATGCTCGAGATCAATCGCGACTTTGCCGGTCCACAGGCGGTCACCTACAGTCGCATGTTCCGGGAGATTCTGGCGGCGCCCGATGCCCGTTTTCTGGTGCACTGCGCAGCGGGCAAGGATCGCACCGGTTTCGCGGCAGCCATCATCCTGCTGGCGCTGGGGGTGTCGCGGGACCTGGTGATGCGGGATTACCTGCTGACGGCACGCTACTACCTGCCGGAGCGCGAGCTGGACCGGCTGCGTCGCAAGTACCAGTTGGAGCATATGGTGGCCGAATCGATCCTGCCCATGCTGGAAGTGCACGAGGACTACCTGGCAAATGCCCTGCACCATATCGACGAGAACTACCGCAGCGTGGAGGACTATCTCGAGCAGGCCCTCGGGGTGGGCCCGGCTGAGCTGGCCGAGTTGCGGGCTCGCTACCTGGAGTGAACCCGGTGAGCGTGGCGCGTGCTGGGGTCAGGCGTCCATGCAGGCCGCTTTGGCCGCGCTGATCTGCTTTTTCTGGCAACCGCCGGCGGCGTTTTCACCGACGCACCACTTGCGCAGGCCGTCCCAGGCCGTCAACGGCACAGACCTGCCGTCGTTGCACCGGACGGTGAACTGGGCGTACGGTATGCCATCGGCCGTCTCGGCGTGGGTTTCAAAGACAATGCTGGTGGGTTTTGCGGCATGGCTGCCGGCAGAGGCCAGTAACAGGGTAACCGCGGCTATTTTCTGCACGGTGTTCATCAGGTTTTCCTCAAACAGTTGGCGGCGGCGCGCGCGGCACCGGCGTGACCGGCGCCGCGCAGCGCTATGGTACTGTTATACGCTGCTGGTGCGTAACGGATTTGTCACTATTTGGGAAGATTTGTAACAATTGCGCGATACATGGCGAAGCAATAATTTAACTGGTTGATTTTATTATCTATTCTTCTCCCCGAAGAAAATTCAGGCCAGCCAGATGAGGATCCAGCCAGCCGCCGCCAGCAGCAGGGCCTGGCCGGCCTTGTCCAGCCTGGCCAGCGCGTACAGGTAGGAGAGCGGGGGCAGCAGCAGGGTGCAAAGTCCCCAGGCGTAATCGTCTTTCCACGACTCGATAAGCAGAACGACCCAGCTGAGCAGCAGGGCCACAGTGCCAAACGTGATCATTGTGGCGGTTGTCGCGTCCATGTTTCCTCCGGTCCATATATGGCTAATCAGGCGGCAGCAGATTAGCAGAAAGCCGTGGTGGCGTCAGTGCCGGCGCGGCATTTATTAGCCGGGCCCGGCCAGCCGGCGGGAGCGCGGATGACTACGGGGTGGAATTTGGGTATCGTGAGCCGCTTTCCTGTCGAGGACTACTGCTTGGACGACCCATTTGCCGATATCCGGCCCTATCGCAACGAGGAAGTGGCCGGTGTCCTGGCGCGTTTGCTCAACGACAGGGAACTGCTGGATACCCTGGCCGGTTTCAGGCTCGGTAAACTGGCCGGCCTGGCGCCGGCCCTGGTGCGGCCCCTGGTGCGTTGGGTCCTGGCCCGCGAGGTGCGGGGCGTGGTCGATGTCGGTGCCATGCAGGCGATTATCAAACGCTACATGGACCGGATGATAGAAGACACCACCGGTGGCTTCAGCGTCTCCGGCCTGGTGCAGCTCGACCCGGTCAGGCCCTACCTGTACATGAGCAATCACCGCGACATCGCCATGGATCCGGCCTTTATAAACTACGCCCTGCACCGGGCCAGTTATGAAACGGTGCGCATTGCCATAGGCGACAACCTGCTGACCAAGCCCTGGGTGTCTGACCTGATGCGCCTGAACAAGAGTTTCATCGTCAAGCGCTCGGTCAGCGGCCCGCGGGAGCTGCTGGCGGCATCGAAGAACCTGGCCAACTATATCCAGCATTCGCTGCTGCAGGAGCACATCCCGGTGTGGATAGCCCAGCGCGAGGGGCGCGCCAAGGACGGGGTCGATCGCACCGAGCCGGTCATCATCAAGATGTTGTCAATGAGCCGGGACAAGAGCAGCCAGGCGTTTGATGCGCACATGCAGGGCCTGGGCATTGTCCCCGTGGCGATCTCCTATGAGCTCGACCCCTGCGATGCGCTCAAGGCCAACGAGCTCTACCAGCGGGCCAGCCAGGGCCGCTACCAGAAAGGCGAGCAGGAAGATGTGGCCTCCATCGGCCGGGGCATAGCCGGTGACAAGGGCAGGGTGCATGTCTCCTTCGGGACTCCCCTGGGAGCGGGGTTTACCACACCCGAAGCCGTGGCGGCGGAGATCGACCGGCAGGTGATTTCGGGCTACTGCCTGCATCCCACCAATATCTACGCCTACCAGATGCTCAACCCGGGCGCCCCCGCCCTGCCGGATACGCTGACCGCCGAGCCCGGTGACTGCAGCCGCGAGCAGTTCGAACAGCGCATAGCAGCCCTGCCGGAGCCGCACCGCCCCTACGCGCTGGCCATCTACGCCAACGCGGTGGTGAGCAAGCTGGCGCTGCGAGCGGACACCCCGGCCCCTTGCTGAGCGAAGAGCTCAAGGGCGCCATTCGCGAGGCCTACGGCGCCATCATCGAGGGCAAGAAGCTCACCCCACGCTGGGGCCAGCGCCAGATGATTGCCGAGATCGCCAATACTCTCGCCCGCATTCCGGCACCGGGAGAACCGGCCGCCAAAATGCCCGCAGTGTGCGTGATCGAGGCCGGCACCGGCACCGGCAAAACCATCGCCTACGCGGTGGCGGCCATTCCCATCGCCCGGGCGTTCAACAAGCGGCTGGTGGTGGCCACGGCCACCATCGCCTTGCAGGAGCAGTTCGTCAACAAGGACCTGCCGGATATTCGCCGTCACACCGGGCTGGATTTCAGTTTTGTGCTGGCCAAGGGGCGACGCCGCTATGTCTGCCTGTCCAAGCTCGACCGGGTGTTCGGCCAGGGCCAGGGCGCCGGCGACCTGCTGCCGCTGTATCCCGATGAGGTCGGCCAGCCGGTGACCGCCGAGGCACTGCCGGTGTACACGGCGATGATCGATGCACTGGGTCGCGGCCAGTGGGATGGCGATCGGGACAACTGGCCGGAGACGATCGCCGAGGAGGTCTGGTACGGCGTCACCACCGACCACAGCCAGTGCAGCGGTCGGCGCTGTCCCAACATCGGCCAGTGCAGTTTTTTCCGGGCCCGCGACGAGTTGCAAAGCGCCGATATCATCGTTACCAACCACGACCTGACCCTGTCTGATCTCGCCCTCGGCGGCGGCGCCATCCTGTCGGCGCCGGAGGACAGCATCTATGTATTTGATGAGGGCCATCACCTGCCGGACAAGGCGCTGTCGCATTTCGCCAGCTTTTGCCGTCTGCACACCACCATCCAGTGGCTGCAGGACAGCCGCAAGTTACTGGCCCAGGCGGCGCCGGCGCTGGCCGCACTGGACGCCCTGCAGCGGCCCTTGCAGCGCCTGCCGGGCATGATGGACGAGGCTATCGGCAGTTTGCAGGTGGCGGAGCAGGCGGTCGCGGCGCTGTTCGAGGACCTGGAGCCGGACGAGCGCCGGGACGACCAGCAGTTGCGCCTCGAACACGGCCGGGTACCCGCCAGCCTGATTCCTGTTGCGGCCACGCTGTCCGGCCAGTTCCAGGCAATGGCGCAGGACCTGGCCAGGATGGAGGCCCTGCTGGAGGAGGCGCTGGAGGATGAGTTCGCCGCCCTGGACAAGGCCACCATCGAAACCTGGCACATCAACCTGGGTGGCCTGCTGGGCCGGGCGGAAGGCGCGCTGGGCCTGTGGCAGGAGTACGCGGTCACCGGCGAGGGCGAGGTACCGCCCAAGGCGCGCTGGATCACCCTGCTCAACAGCAACGGCCAGTTCGGTTTTGACCTGCGCTGCAGCCCCATCCTGGCGGCGGATATCCTGCAGGAATACCTGTGGTCGCGGGCCGCCGGGGTGATTGTCACCTCCGCCACCATCACCGCCCTCAATTCCTTCGAGCGCTTCATCCTGCATTCGGGCGCGCCGCGTGAGGCCAATTACAAGATAGTGGCGAGCCCCTTCAACTACGCCAACGCGGTGTTCAGCGTACCGCCCATGGATTGCGATCCGGGCGATGCCCAGGCCCACACCCGGGCGCTGATAGACCAGTTGCCCCGCTTGCTGGATGTTCGCGAGGGCAGCCTGGTGCTGTTTTCCTCCCGGCGCCAGATGCTGGAGGTATTCCAGGGCATCGACAGTGGCCTGCGCGAACTCATCCTGATGCAGGGCGATTACAGCAAGCAGGAAATCCTGCGGCGCCACCGCGAGGCCATCGACGCCGCCCGCGGCAGCATCATTTTCGGCCTGGCCAGCTTTGCCGAGGGAGTGGATCTGCCGGGGGATTACTGTCGCCATGTGGTCATCGCCAAAATCCCCTTTGCCGTGCCCGACAGCCCGCTGGAAGCGGCGCTGGCGGAGTGGGTGGAGGCCCAGGGCCGCAATGCCTTCATGGAAATCAGCGTACCCGACGCCGCCCTGCGACTGGTCCAGGCCAGCGGCCGATTGCTGCGCACGGAGCAGGATACCGGCCGCGTCACCCTGATGGACCGGCGCATCCTGACCCGCCGCTACGGCCGGGCGATTCTCGATTCGCTGCCGCCGTTTCGGCGTGAGCTGGCGGCGAGCTGATGGGCTCTGGCCGCGGGTGTCGGGACGGGGGGTGTGCGTGAATACCGAGGTCGCCGAACTGCTGATCGATATTGAGGCCGAGCTGCGCCAGTTGGGATTGTGGGACAGGGTGCCGCCCCCACCGGCGGCGCTGGCCTCGGACCAGCCCTTCAGTATCGATACGCTGACCCTGCCCCAGTGGCTGCAGTTTATTTTCCTGCCCACCCTCTACCGCCTGCTCGAAGAGGCACAGCCCCTGCCCGGGCGCTGCGGGATCGCGCCGATGGCCCAGGAGTATTTCCGGGGGATGGGACTGGCCAGCGGCGCCCTGGAGGAGGCGCTGCTGCAGATGGACCGGGTGTTGTCGGGGGAGGACAGCGGCGGGCAGTAAACTACCCGCCGCACTTGTGGCTGAGCGGCTAGACGCGCTCAATCACCGTGGTGATGCCCTGGCCCAGGCCGATACACATGGTGGACACCCCCAGGGTGAGGTCGCGGTCCTGCATCACGGTGAGCAGCGAGCCGGTAATGCGGGTGCCGGAGCAGCCGAAGGGGTGGCCCAGGGCGATGGCGCCGCCGTGCACGTTCACCTTCTCTTCCATATCGTCCAGCAGTTCCAGGTCTTTCAGCACCGGCAGTGCCTGGGCGGCAAAGGCCTCGTTCAGCTCGACCATCTCGATATCCTTGATGGTCAGGCCCAGCTTTTTCAGCGCCTTTTTGGTGGATGGCACCGGACCGTAGCCCATGATGGACGGGTCGACGCCCGCGAGGGTCATGGCCTTGATGCGGGCGATAGGGGTCAGGCCCAGGGCCGCAGCTTTTTCGGCTGACATGACCAGCATGGCGGAAGCGCCGTCGGAAATCTGTGACGAGGTGCCCGCCGTGACCGTGCCGCCCTGGGGGTTGAAGGCCGGCGGCAGCGCGGCGAGACCCTCCAGGGTGGTCTCCGGGCGGATGGTTTCATCGTGCTCGATCAACACCAGCGCGCCGCTTTCATCATGCCCCTCTATCGGGATGATTTCCCGGGCGAACTTGCCTTCCACAGTGGCCTTGTGGGCCAGCTGGTGGGAGCGCAGGCCCAGCTTGTCCTGGGCCTCTCGGCCGATACCGTGCAGCAGGGCCAGGTACTCGGCGGTCATGCCCATCATCCCGGCGGCCTTGGCCACGTTCAGGCCCATTCGCGGGTTGGGGTCTATCTGGTCCATCATCGGCAGGTGACCCAGGTGCTCCACGCCACCCACCAGGTAGACATCGCCCACGCCGGCCATGATGTTGGCGGCGGCGGTGTGCAGAGCTGACATGGACGAACCGCACAGGCGGTTGACGGTCTGGCCGGGGATGGTAAAGGGCAGTTGGGCCGCCAGGATCAGGGCGCGGCCCAGGTTCATGCCCTGCTCGCCGCGCTGCAGTACGCAGCCCCAGACCAAATCGTCGATTTCGGCCGGGTCCAGCGCGGTATTGCGCGCCAGCAGGCCCTTGATCACGCCTACCGACAGGTCGTCGGCGCGCACGTTGCGGAAGCAACCGTTCTTGGACCGCCCCATGGCGCTGCGGGCGTAGTCGACTATCACTGCGTCTCTCGGATTCAAACTCACGGTAATTCTCCTTTGTTCACCAATTCTTGTGGGGGTGACCTGGTGGGGTTGGCCTAATAGTAGGTTTCGCCGTTAGCGAGCTTGGCCTGCATGCCCTCGGTCAACTCGTAGGTCTTGCCCAGGTGCGCAAACTTTTTCGAGGCCTCGGCGATGTGCGCCAGGCCCACGGTGTCCATCCAGCGGAACACCCCGCCGCGGAAGGGCGGGAAGCCGATGCCGTACAGCAGTGCCAGGTCCGCTTCCGCCGGGGTGCCGACGATGCCATCTTCCAGGCAGCGGGCCAGTTCGGTGGCCATCGGCAGCATCATGCGGGCGATGATGTCCTCGCGGTCGAATTCCTTGCGCTCAGCCACCACCGGCGCGATCAGCTTGTAGGTTTCCTCGGACACGGTTTTCTTCGGTTTACCGCGCTTGTCGGCGATGTACTCGTAAAAACCCTTGCCGTTCTTCTGGCCGTAGCGCTCGTTCTCGAACATCACCTCGGTGGCGGTCTTGAAGTCCAGGGTCATGCGATCCGGGAAGCCCTCTGCCATCACCTGGCCGGCGTGGGCGCCGGTGTCGATGCCAACCACGTCAAGCAGGTAGGCGGGGCCCATGGGCCAGCCCCAGCGCTCCATGACCTTGTCCACCGCCTGGAAGTCGGCGCCGTCGCGCACCAGCTTGGAAAAGCCGTCGAAGTAGGGGAACAGGACGCGGTTGACGAGGAAGCCGGGGCAGTCTTTCACCACCACGGCTTTCTTGCCCATGCGGTTGGCGTAAGCCACGGTAGCGGCGATCGCCTCGTCCGAGCTTTTCTCACCGCGAATCACCTCCACCAGGGGCATGGCGTGCACCGGGTTGAAAAAGTGCATGCCGCAGAAATTTTCCGGGCGCTTGAGCGCCTGTGCAAGGTAGGTAATCGATATGGTCGAGGTATTCGAGGCGAGGATGGCGTCCTCGCGGATGTGCTGCTCGGTTTCCGCCAGTACCGCGTGCTTGACCTTGGGGTTTTCCACCACCGCTTCCACCACGATGTCGACGCTATCAAAGCCTTCATAGCTGAGGGTCGGGTCGATGTTGTTGAGCACTTCCCCCATTTTTTCCGGCGTCATGCGGCCGCGCGCCACGCGCTTGGACAGCAGTTTGTTGGCCTCGCCGAGGCCCAGATCCAGGCCCGACTGGGCGATATCCTTCATCCTGATGGGCACGCCCTTGAGAGACGACTGGTAGGCGATACCGCCGCCCATGATGCCGGCGCCCAGCACTGCCGCCCGCTCGATTTTCTTGCTCGCTTTCTTTTCCCAGCCCTTCGCTTTCTTGGCCAGCAGCTGGTCGGACAGGAAAACGCCGACCAGAGCCGTGGCCACCGGGGTGGTCGCCAGTTCGGCAAAGCCGTCGGCCTCCACATCGAGCGCCTCATCCAGGCTCATGCCCCGGGCCTGCTCGATGACATCGACCACCTTGACCGGCGCGGGGTAGTTCTTGCCGGCCTGGCCTGCCACCATCGACTTGATGGTAAAGAACGCCATCATGGCCTCGGTATCGTTCAGCGGCAGGGGGCTGCTCTTGGCCTTGCGGCGGCGGCGGTAGTCCAGTTTGCCGTCCACGCCGCCCTGCAGGGTGGCCAGCGCCACCGCGCGCAGTTGCTCGGGTCCGGCCACGGCATCCACCGCGCCCGCCTTGAGGGCGTCATCGGCGCGCTTTTCGGCGCCGGTGGCTATCCACATGACCGCCTCGTCGACGCCCAGGATGCGGGGCAGGCGCACGGTGCCGCCCCAGCCCGGCAGGATGCCGAGCTTGGTTTCCGGCAGGCCGATAATGGCGGCGCTGCTCATCACCCGGAAGTCGCAGGCCAGGCAGATCTCGAGGCCGCCGCCCATGGCCGCGCCGTTGATCGCCGCACAGCTGGGGTAGGGCAGGTTTTGCAGGCGGTTGAAGTTGGCGTTGTTGGTGCCGGTAAAGGGCTTGATATCCTCCTTGGCGGCGCCGAACAGGCTGGTAAACTCGGTGATGTCGGCCCCCACGATAAAGACCGGCTTGGCGCTGGTGACCAGCAACCCCCTGATGCCCTTTTCGGCCTCGAGCGCAGCCAGCGCCGCGGTCAGGCTGGTTACCGTCTTCTGGTCGAATTTATTGACGGATTCGCCCTGTAAATCGAAATTCAATTCGGCGATGTCGCCGTCCAGGCGTTTCACCGAGAGTGCGTCACTCTGATAGATCATATCGATGTCCTGTAGGTGTCCTGTCGATGCCAGGATGTGGTGGGTGGGGGTCGTCCCCGTGCTCTGCTGCCCTGCCGGGGGCGCACATTGTATCGGGCAACATCGCTGGAGGGAATGAAAAGTTTACACCGACAACATGGCCGTGGCGGCGGGCGTGGCTCGAGGCACCCGGTTTTCACACGATTGTTGCAGCAGAAGATCGGGCGCCCCGAGGCGCTCTCCTGCGCTGACTTGTGGCGCGCCCTGTGTTACTTTATCGCGCTATGACTCCCCTCACTGACTTGTTGCGCCGGGCAGCCTTACCCGCGTGTCTGCTCCTTACTGCCTGCGGCGGCGGCGGGGGTGGCTCCTCTGCTACCGACAGCGGCGGCACCGTGGGCGCCGGCAGTGTCAGTACACCGCCCGCAGTGTCCTGGTACAGCACCGCCAAGCCGCTGATCGAGCGCTATTGCGTGGCCTGCCATACCGAGGGCGGGGTGGCGCCATTCCCGCTGCAGACCCACAGCCAGGTTGTCGCCAAACGATCAGCCATGGTCTATGTGCTGGAGGGCGATACCATGCCGCCCCAGGGCTACGCCAACCTGCTACCGGGGGAGACAGGCCTGCTGCTGGATTGGCTGAACGCCGGGGCGCCGCTGGGCGATCCCTCCCAGGCGCCGCTGCGCCAGTTGGCCGACAGTTTTACCTACCACGCCGACGCCCGGGCCATCATTGAAGAAAAGTGCGTCAGCTGCCACGAGCAGGGCGGTATCGCCCCCTTCCCGTTGGAAACGTATGAGCAGGTGAAGTCGGTGGCCGCCGCCGCTGCTTTCGCGGTGGATAATGGCAGCATGCCGCCCTGGCACCCCACTGAGGGCTACAGTAGCTTCGCCGGCAGCCGCGCGCTCACGCCCAGGCAGAAATACGTACTGCTGAACTGGCTGCAGGGCGATATGGCGCCGGGCAATCCCGGCGATTACCAGGCGCCGCCGGCCAAAACGATCAAGGGGGCGGACGACTACGACCTGCATCTGGCCCTGCCCCAGGCCTACACCCCCACTCTGCAACCGGACGACCACCGCTGCTTTGTAATCGAGTGGCCGCTGGACGAGTTTGCCTACGTCACCGATGTCGACGTCATCCCGGACCAGGTGGATGAAGTGCATCATGTCATCGTATCGATCGGCGAGCCGGAAGATGCCCCTACCTATTACGCCGCTGATGGCGAGGACGGTCGACCCGGCTGGCATTGCCTCGGCATGGGCGGCATCGCCGGTGCGGGGCTGCCGCGCCAGATCGGCGGCTGGGTGCCGGGAGCGGGACGCGAACCGCCGCCCGAGGGCACAGGGATCGGCGTCAAGCCCGGTTCAGTCATGATCGTGCAGATGCACTACAACACGCTCGTGGCGGAGCCCAAGCCGGATCAGTCCACTGTTCTGGTGCAGACCAGTGGCGAGGTGGCACTTCCCTCCAGCGCGTTTCTGATCACCGACCCCGCGTGGTTGGCCCCGGGCGGAATGCCGATCGCCGCGGGTGACCCCAATGCCTATCACGAGTTTACACTGGGCACCAATATCCTGGCCCTCATCCGCGGTGAACCGGCGGGCATCAGGGTCAACGAGCCCTGGGTCATGCACAACGGGTTTCTGCATATGCACACCCGAGGTAAAAGCGGCCGCCTCACCCTGCTGCGCAAGAACGGCACCCGCCAGATTATGCTTGATATCCGGGACTGGGATTTCAACTGGCAGAGCACCTACCGCTTCGAGCGTGAACTACTGATGGAGCCGGGCGATCGCATAAAGCTGGAGTGCTACTGGGACAATACCGCGACCAACCAGGATTTCGTCAACGGCGTGCAGCAGCCGCCCCGGTATATCGAGTGGGGCGATGGCACCGGCGACGAGATGTGCCTGTACTCGGTGCTGATGACCAGACCGAAGCCGGGTTACGACTACAGCTACGCGCCCACCGTGCATATCGAAACCCCGGCCTACCGACAGCAGTTCGCCGCCGGCGACCTGGTGCCGCTGAAATTACTGCTGAACAACTTCACCCTGCACGATCCGGGCGAGCACGATCACAGTGACGCGGCGCAGCACATGGACTCGGCGCACGCCGGCGAGGCTGACGACCACAGCGGTGTGTTCGAGGGCCACTACCATGTGTACCTCGATACGGACGATGACAGCGCGGAGCATCTCACCGCCTGGGACAGCAGCTATTTTTACCAGTTACCCGAGAATATCGCCCCCGGCATGCACACCCTGCGAGTGAGTTTGCGCGGTTCGGATCACCACGCCCTGGGCATAGAACACGAGGTGGAGTTCGAGGTCATCGAGGGCGTCGCAGCCACCAGCGCCAGCCTGATCGATGACGATGCCTGGCGCGAGCAGGGCGCGGCCGCTGACAGCCTGGCGCAGCACCGCCCGACCGACCTGCAGTGCCCGGCGAACAGCTGGTACAACGAAGACGGCGCGCTGGAGGTTGAAACCGGCTATTGCAACTACCTGTCACTGGCGCAGCCCAGCCTGGCCGCACTCAGGGCGGGCGATTCCCTGCACCTGGTGTTATGGCACGCGGACCTCGCCTTTGAGCGGCCGGCCACCGCCCATGTGGCGGTCACCATAGCCGGTGAACGGGTGTGGGAGCGGGACATCGCCATCCCGGCAGAGGCCAACATCTACGACCTGCGGGTACCGATCACTTTCGACGCACCCGCCGGCAGCGAGGTGGAATTCCACCTGCACAACCACGGCTACAACAGCTGGACCCTGCTGGAACTGGAGGTCGAGCGCTGAATACCGTGCTGAAGCGGTGGGCGATGTCCAGCCTGCTGTACCTGCTGGCCCTGCCGGTCAGTGCCGGGGTGCAGGTGGGCCAGAGCGCACCGGCATTATCCCTGCCGCTGCTGGCCGGCAGCAGTGCTGCAACGCTCAGCCTGGCATCCCTGCAGGGCAAGGTGATCTACCTGGATTTCTGGGCCTCCTGGTGCGGTCCCTGCCGGGTGTCCTTCCCCCAACTCGAACAACTTCGCCGGCAACTCGGTCCCCGGGGCTTTGAGGTGCTGGCGGTGAATTTGGATGAGCTTGAAGCCGATGCCCTGCAGTTTCTCGAGGAAGTGCCGGTCAGCTACCCGGTGGTCCGCGACGGGACGGGCGAGACGCCGCGCCGCTATGGCATCCTCGGTATGCCCACGGGCTATCTCATCGATCGCGCGGGTATCGTGCGGCTGGTACACCAGGGCTATCGCAAGAGTGACGGCGACGCGCTGCGCACCGCTATTGTCGAATTGCTGGGAGACTCACCACAGTGAAACAACTGACCTGCCTGCTGGCCCTGCTGTGCCTGTGTGGCTGTGAAACCGTACAGCCCTGGGAGCGGGGTACCCTGGCAAAACCCGAGATGCAGTGGCAGGCCGACCCGATGGAGATCAGCCTGCAGGCCCAGATCAATGCGAGCAAGGAAGCGACTTCCGGTGGCCAGGGTGCCGCCGGCGGCGGTTGCGGGTGTAACTGATGGCATCCGGCCCCGGTGACAAACACCCGGCGCTGCTGGCGCTGACCTCCAGCGCCCTGCTGCTGCCCGCCTACCAGGGCGTGCGCGCCGATGCGCCGCCGGAATTTATCGAACTTGGCACGCGTTACAGCAAGTACGAGGAGGACAATACCCAGGGCGGCAAGACCTTCGGCGGCAGCAGCCAGCGCTACGAGGTCGACGCCGCCCAATTCCACCTGCTGGCCCCGGTGGCGGACAGCTGGTCGGTGGCAGTGGATGTCCAGTGGGAGGATATGAGCGGCGCCTCGCCCTGGTTTGTGGGGCAGAGCCTCGACGGTGGCCCCAAGGTGATCATGAGCGGCGCCAGCATCGAGGACACCCGCACCGAGGTGAGCGTGACCACCCGCTACTATTATGACCGGGGCAATGCCGGTTTCAATTATGTGCGCTCCAAGGAGGATGACTATGACTCCAACGCCATCGCCCTGGACGGCGCCCTCAACAGTACCGACGGCCTGACGACCTACAGCGCGGCCCTCAGCACATCGCAGGATGATATCGAGCCGACCCAGGGCTCGGTACCCACCAATACCCTGAAAGCCGACAAGGACATCAGCTCAGCCTGGATCGGGGTCAGTCGCATCATCAGCAAGAACGCCATTGTCCGCTTCGGACTCGCCTATACCTACCGCGACGGCTTTCTCACCGATCCCTACAAGAAGAATGACAGGCGTCCCGGCGAGCGCAACGAGTGGGCGGCCAGTGCCGGCTACCGGCAGTATTTCATCCAGCCCGACGGCGCGCTCCAGGCCGATTACCGCTATTTCGATGACGACTGGGGCGTCGCCTCCCATACCCTGAACCTGGCCTGGCACCAGAACCTCGGTCAGAGCACCCAGTTAATCCCGTTCCTGCGCTATTACAGCCAGGGCGAGGCGGATTTCTTTGCCAATATCGCCAACACCGACCAGCGCCACTACTCGGAGGACTACCGGCTGTCTTCTTTCGGGGCCATCTCAGGGGGCCTGCGGGTGCGGCATGAGATCGGCAATTGGGCGCTCACCGCCGTCGGTGAACGCTATGAAACCGATGAAAGCTGGGGCGTGTACAGCGGTGAGGAATCCCCCGCACTGGTCAATTACTGGCGTTACTCCTTTGGCCTGGACTACCTCTTCAAGTAAGCCCGTTTACCCACCGGCCGGTGAGCCCCGTCATGCGCCATTTTGACCACCGGTTCCGGGCTATGGGCGGGCCCTGCCGGCTGCGTTTTGACTGTGCCGATGAGGCGGCGGCCGCGCGGGCGATTGCCGCCGCCGAAGCCGAGGTCGGGCGGCTGGAGCAGAAGTACAGCCGCTACCTGCCGGATTCGCTGACCAGCACCATCAACCGCGCGGCGGGCGGTCACCAGCCAGTGCCGATCGACACTGAAACGGCCGCGCTGCTGGGTTATGCCGATACGCTCTGGCAACAAAGCCAGGGCCTGTTCGACCTCACCGCCGGTGTCCTGCGCCGGGTCTGGGACTTCAGGTCCGGGCGCCTGCCGACGCAGGCGGCGATCGATGCGGTATTGCCCCTGATCGGCTGGCAGCGGGTGCAGTGGGATCCGGTCTCGATCCGCTTGCCGGAGCACGGGATGGAAATTGATTTCGGCGGTTGCGTGAAGGAGTATGCCAGCGACAGTGTCGCCGCCGTGCTGGGCCACCACGGTATCGAGCGTGGCCTGGTCGACCTGGCCGGCGATATGGCGGTGGTGGGCGCCGGGGCGGCAGGGCCCTGGTCTGTCGGTATCCGCCACCCCCGGGCGTCCGCAGCGGCCATTGCATATATCGAGCTTGCCGGGGGTGGCCTTGCAAGTAGTGGTGATTACGAGCGCTGCCTGTTCATCGGGGGCCGGCGCTACGGTCACATACTCAGTCCGTTGACCGGCTGGCCGGTGCAGGGCCTGGTGGCGGTGAGTATCGCCGCCCCCCAGTGCCTGGTGGCCGGCGGCAGCGCCACCATCGCCATGTTGAAGCCCGAGGCCCAGGCCCTGGCGTGGCTGGCGGGACTGGGCTTGCCCTGGTTGGCGGTGGATTCCGCGCTGCGTTGTCACGGGCGGCTTGCCGCCCGCGACGGCGCCGCGCTGCCCCCGGGGTGAACCCGGCCGCGGCAGCCGGGACCTGAACGCCACGGTCGCGCCTTAAGGTGGTACTATTTTTTCTTCGCGAACAACACGGCCCGCCGCTCGGGGAGGCCGTTGCAGGAGCTGGTGGGAGTATGTGCAGATGACAGAGGGTAAGCCGGCGGCAGTGCATCCACTGCGGATTCCCGGTCTCGCCAGCGCCCTGGCCATGCAGGTGCATGCGATGACCGACGTGCACGTCTCCGCCGAAATCGCCGCGACCGGCATCTGGGAGTCCCAGGAGACGCAGTTCCTGCTCGATACCCTGCGACCCGGTGATGTGTTCGTCGATGTCGGTGCGAATATCGGCTACTTCACCCTGCTGGCCTCGCGGCTGGTGGGGCCTGGGGGAGCGGTGCTGGCCTTTGAGCCGGAAGCCGCCAACTTCGCCCTGCTCGAGGCCAATAGCCAGCTCAACGGCTGTGACAATGTCCGCTGCTTCCAGGTCGCGCTGGGCGAGGAGAACGCCTGCGGTACGCTCTACCTGAACGAACTGAACCGGGGCGATCATTCTCTGTACCCGGCGCAACAGGGGCGGGCGGGGCAGGGTATCAGTATCGTCAACGGCTCGAAGCTCATCGCCGCGACCCACCCGCGGGTAAACTGCATCAAGATCGACACCCAGGGTGCGGAGTGCGACGTGGTCAGGGGGCTACAGGACCTGATCGCCGCCAGCGCCGACGATCTCATCATGATCATCGAGTTCTCGCCCATGCACCTGGTGAATGCGGGCACCAGTGGTCGCACCCTGCTGGAGCTGCTCGCCGGGCATGACTGGGACATGTACCTGATGGATGCCGACGCCAACGGCCTGTTGCCGGTCACCGCCCGGCAGGTGCGATCCCTCAACGATCTCACTGAGCAGGACCCGAAGTCCGAGGGATTTTTCAACCTGGTGGTGGCGGGGCGTTCGATCAGGGACATTCCAGCGATTCATTTCGTGCGCGACTGGGGCATGTTTGACAACGCCCTGGAATACTACCTGCTCAAAGGGCGCTTGCAGGCCTGGGATGGCCGCGTGCAGGCGGGCACTGGATTGGAGGCCAGGCGGCTCTACATGCCCTCGGGCTGGGCGTTCCCGGAAGACTGGGGGCGCTGGTCCCTGGGTCGGCGTTCCTGCCTGAAGTTTATTCCCTCGCCGTCGCTGGCGGCCAGGGCAGTGCCGGAGCTCCATATCCGCGGCCGCTACTTTGGCCCGGCCGAAGCAACCGGCGTCTACCTGGGCGGGGTGTTGCTGGGGAATTTCGACCTGAGCGATGCGCGCATTCCACTGCCCCCCGGCAGCCTGGCCGGTAGCCACGCCGTGCTGGAACTGGCGCACGAGCAGCCGCTGCGCCCCTGTGACGTCAGCGCCAGTGGCGATCAGCGGGAAATCAAGTTCGGGTTGGAAAGTATCGCCATAGGGTAGCGGCGCGGTTCTGCTGAGGGGCCGGGGCGGGTGATTATTGAAGTGACGGGGACGGAAAAGCAGCCGCGAGGGCCGGGGGTGTCTCCGCCGGTGGCGGGCGGAGGAGCGGGGCGGCGCTGTCAGTGAATGATGCGGTCCGGGTGAATCTCCGCTTCCGGCTCGCGGGATTTATCCACGGCCGCGGCGGATTCCTGCTGCCTCATATAGGTGCGCAGGCGCCCGACCACGCTGGTCATCACATCAATCGTCTGGCTGATCTGGTCCAGTGCCATCAGGATGGTCTCGGTATCCGCCTGGCTTTTGCCACTGTTGCTCATATCAAAGCTCTCGCTTTTTGACGTGGGTTAGCGGCGACCCGGGGGCCGCCGTCTGTGGTGCTCAATCACCCCAGTTCAGGGCGCCGCCAGTCTGGTACTCGATGACCCGGGTTTCGAAGAAGTTTTTCTCCTTGCGCAGGTCCATGATCTCCGACATCCAGGGGAAGGGGTTCTGTACGCCCGGGTACTGCTCCGGCAGGCCCAACTGGGAGAGGCGGCGGTTGGCGATAAAGTGCAGGTATTCCTCCATCATGGCCGCGTTCATGCCCAGTACGCCCCGGGGCATGGTGTCGCGGGCGTATTCGATTTCCAGCTGGGTACCCTCCAGTATCATCTGGATAGCCTCCTGCTTGAAGGTGTCGGTCCACAGGTGCGGGTTTTCCAGCTTGATCTGGTTGATGACGTCGATGCCGAAGTTCAGGTGCATGGACTCGTCGCGCAGGATGTACTGGAACTGCTCCGCCACGCCGGTCATCTTGTTGCGGCGGCCCATGGACAGGATCTGGGTAAAGCCGCAGTAGAAGAAGATACCCTCGGTCACCGCGTAGAAACCAATCAGGTTGCGCAGCAGGGTCTGGTCGGCCTCCGGGGTGCCGGTCTTGAAGTGCGGATCGCTGAGGGCGTGGGTATGGCTGATACTCCAGGCGGCCTTTTTCGCCACCGAGGGCACCTCCCGGTACATGTTGAATATCGCGCCCTCGTCCATGCCCAGCGACTCGATACAGTACTGGTAGGCGTGGGTGTGGATCGCCTCCTCGAAGGCCTGGCGCAGGATGTACTGGCGGCATTCGGGATTGGTGATCAGGCGGTAGATGGCCAGCACCAGGTTGTTGGCCACCAGCGAATCGGCGGTGGAAAAATAGCCCAGGTTGCGCATGACGATGCGGCGCTCGTCTTCGGTCAGGCCGTCCTTGCTGCGCCAGGTCGCCACGTCCGCGGTCATGTTGATTTCCTGGGGCATCCAGTGGTTGGCGCAGCCGTCGATGTATTTCTGCCAGGCCCAGTCGTACTTGAAGGGCACCAGCTGGTTGAGGTCGGCGCGGCAGTTGATCATGGCCTTCTCATCGACCGACACCCGGGCGGCGCCCATTTCCAGTTCTTCCAGCCCCGGCGCAACATCGAGATTCTCTATCGATTCCAGTGCCCGGGCGACATTGTCTGCCACGGCGGTCGGTGGGGTCCTGCTGGCGCCTGCGGGGGCGGTCGTTGCCGCCGGTTTTGCCGCGGCGACAGGGGTCGGCTCCGGTTCGATTTCCGGGGTCGGCGCCGCGGGCTGCTGCATCCTGGCGCTGGCCGCTGCCGGCGCGGATTCCTGCTTGTGGTAGTCGTCCCAATTCAACATCTTGTACAGTCTCCCTGCTTATATCGTGCTTTCAAACATGTGTTATTCGTCTTGCCCCCGGTGTTGTCCCCGCCGGGAGCCCTGCCAGCCGGCCCGCGACTCCCGCGTTGAGCCCGGCCTACTGGCAGGCCTCGCAGTCCGGGTCGTCCAGCGAGCACGCCTTGGGCACCGGTGCAGGGGCGGCCTCCTTTGATACCGCGTTCAGCTTGCCGGACTCGATGGTCGACTTCTCGGTGCCGGTGGCGGCGAGCGAGCGCAGGTAATACGTGGTCTTAAGGCCGCAGTACCACGCCATGCGGTAGGTGATATCCAGCTTCTTGCCGTTGGCGTTGTTGATGTACAGGTTCAGCGACTGGGCCTGGTCTATCCACTTCTGGCGGCGGCTGGCGGCATCCACCAGCCAGCGCGGCTCCACTTCAAAGGCGGTGGCGTAAATCGCCTTGAGGTCGGCCGGGATGCGGTCGATAGCGTGCACGCTGCCGTCGTAGTACTTGAGGTCGTTGACCATCACCTTGTCCCACAGGCTGCGTGCCTTCAGGTCGTTGACCAGGTAGGGGTTGACCACGGTGAACTCGCCCGACAGGTTCGATTTGACGTACAGGTTCTGGTAGGTCGGCTCGATGGACTGGGATACGCCGGTAATATTGGCGATGGTTGCGGTGGGTGCGATTGCCATGACATTGGAGTTGCGCATGCCGCGGGTTTTTACGGTCTCGCGCAGGCTGGGCCAGTCCAGGGTCTGGCTGCGATCGACCTGGATGTAGTCGGCGCCGCGATGTTCGATCAGGCGGTCCAGTGAATCGATGGGGAACACGCCCTGGCTCCACAGGGAGCCGGGGAAGCTGCTGTAGGCGCCGCGCTCACCGGCCAGTTCGCTGGAGGCCTCGATGGCGTAGTAGCTGATCGCCTCCATGGAGCGGTCGGCGAAGGTGACGGCCTCGTCGGAACCGTAGGCGATGTGCTGCTTGTACAGCGCATCCTGGAAACCCATCAGGCCAAGGCCCACCGGGCGATGCAGCAGGTTGGAGTTCTTCGCCTGGGGCACCGAGTAGTAATTGATGTCGATGACGTTGTCGAGCATGCGCACGGCGGTGCGTACGGTGCGGCGCAGCTTGTCGAGGTTGAGGCCGTTCTCATCGATGTGCTGGGGCAGGTTGACCGAGCCCAGGTTGCACACGGCGATCTCGTCCCTGTTGGTGTTGAGGGTGATTTCGGTGCACAGGTTGGAGGAGTGCACCACGCCCACGTGCTGTTGCGGCGAGCGCAGGTTGCAGGGGTCCTTGAATGTCATCCAGGGATGGCCGGTCTCGAACAGCATACCCAGCATCTTGCGCCACAGGTTCTCGGCCTTGACGGTCTTGAACAGCTTCATCTCGCCGCTGCGGGTCATGGCCTCATACTGGGTATAGCGCTCCTCGAAGGGCTTGCCGTACAGGTCGTGCAGGTCGGGCACATCATTGGGGGAAAACAGGGTCCACTCACCGCCGTCGAAGACCCGCTTCATGAACAGGTCGGGGATCCAGTTGGCGGTATTCATGTCGTGGGTACGGCGGCGGTCATCGCCGGTGTTCTTGCGCAGCTCCACGAACTCTTCGATATCCAGGTGCCAGGTCTCGAGGTAGGCGCACACCGCGCCCTTGCGTTTGCCGCCCTGGTTGACCGCCACTGCTGTGTCGTTGACCACCTTGAGGAAGGGCACGATGCCCTGGGACTTGCCGTTGGTACCCTTGATGTAGGCGCCCAGCGCGCGCACCTGGGTCCAGTCGTTGCCCAGACCGCCGGCGAACTTGGACAGCATGGCGTTGTCCTGGATCGCGCCGTATATACCGTGCAGGTCGTCCGGTACCGTGGTGAGGTAGCAGGAGGACAGTTGCGGGCGCAGGGTGCCGGCGTTGAACAGGGTGGGGGTGGAACTCATGTAGTCAAATGACGACAGCAGCTGGTAGAACTCGATGGCACGGGCGTTCCTGTCGGCTTCCTGGGTGGCCAGGCCCATGGCGACGCGCATGAAAAAGATCTGGGGCAGCTCGATGCGCACATCGTTGCTGTGGATAAAGTAGCGGTCGTACAGGGTCTGCAGGCCGAGGTAGGTGAACTGCAGGTCTCGCTCCGGCAACAGGGCCTGGCCCAGCAGTTCCAGGTCGAACTCCCTGAGGTTGGGTGCCAGCAACTCCAGCGCCACACCTTTTTCGATATAGGCGGGCAGGGCACGGGCATACAGCGTGGCCATGTCGGCCTGGGTGGCGCTGGTGGCCACGCCGAGAAAAGTGAGCGCCTCGGCGCGCAGGTTGTCGCACAGCAGGCGGGCAGAGACGTAGGTGTAATTGGGCTCCTGCTCGATCATGGTGCGGGCGGTGATAACCAGGGACGTGCTCAACTCCGCCGCGGTCACGCCGTCGTACAGGTTTTTCAGCGCCTCATCGAGGATCCGGGTCTCACTCACATCACTCAGGTCGAAACAGGCTTCGCTGACGATGGTGTGGATACGGTCCAGGTCCAGCGGTGCGCTGCTGCCGTCCGGTTGAATGACGTTGATATTGCCCGCCGCGGCCTGGGTCGCCGGCGACAGTGCCTGCTTGGCGGCGCGCTTGCGGGCCTGCTCCTCCCGGTAGATGACGTAATCCCGGGCGATTTTGTGCTCGCCGGCGCGCATCAGCGACAGCTCGACCTGGTCCTGGATATCCTCGATGTGGATGGTGCCGCCCGAGGGCATACGTCGCTGGAAGGTGGCGGTGACCTGCTCGGTCAGGCGGGCGACGGTTTCATGGATGCGGCTGGAAGCGGCGGCAGTGCCGCCCTCCACCGCCAGGAATGCCTTGGTGATCGCCACTGAAATTTTGCTGATCTCAAACGGCACAACGGTGCCATTGCGCTTGATAACGCGCATCTGCCCCGGCGCGGTGGCTGCGATATTGGCGTTGACGTTGGTTTTTTCCTGGACAGGAGTGGCAGCGGCGCTGCCGGATGTTCTGGTCTCTGTGTGCATATTTGCTCCGCTGTACTGGCGTGATGCCTTATTGTTGTAGGATAACCACTGGTTGAATCGTTTAGTTTGCTGCCTGTGTCCCCGGCCCAAAGCCGGCCACCAGCGCGCGCCGGGCCAGCTTGCTCATACCCGGCGGTTGCGGTCCGCGTTGGAGGGTAGGCCCGGCGCCATTATTTGATCGTTTTTTGGCCGCCATACCCAACATATAGGGGTGGAGAGCTGATTTGCATACAAGATAAAGCGCTGCTGGGGACAATGCAAGAGCACGAGACTGGGTTTATTCTGTGGATAAGGTGTGCATACCGTGCTGGGTCTGCACCCGCTAACCGTGCAGGCCGCGAGGCGCGTACATCGCACCCCCCGGATAGGCCTGCGACGGCCCGGTACAAATAATTTTTTATATTCGGCGGGCTTTATATTGCCAAATACTATTTGTGAATAATCCCATCAACACCGGCCCGTGCCAGCGGGCGGTGACAACGGGAACAGGGGATAGGAATGCGGGCTAACGCCGGGCCAGCAACAGGGTTTCCATCAGGGCTTTCTGGGCGTGCAGGCGGTTTTCAGCCTCATCCCAGATCACTGTTGCGGGCGCATCCATCAGCTCGGCGCTGATCTCCTCGCCGCGATGGGCCGGCAGGCAGTGCATATAGAGTGCGCCACTGGCGGTGCGACTCATCAGCTCCGCATTCACCTGGTAGCGGGCGAACGCCCTGGCCCGCTTCAGCTGTTCTTCTTCCTGGCCCATGGACGCCCACACATCGGTGACGACCAGGTCGGCGCCGGCGGCGGCGAGCAGGGGGTCGTGCTCTATCCTGACACGCGCGGCATTGGCCGCCACCAGTCGCTCATTCGGCTCAAAGCCTTTGGGGCAGGCAATACGCAACTCAAAGTCGAACTGCCTGGCGGCGTTGATATAGGACTGGCACATATTGTTGCCGTCGCCGACCCAGCAGACGCTCTTGCCGGCAATGCTGCCGCGGTGCTCGACCCAGGTCTGGATGTCCGCCAGCAACTGGCAGGGGTGGTAGTCGTCGGTCAGGCCGTTGATGACCGGTACGCTCGAGTGGGCCGCGAACCGCTCGACGATATCGTGGCCAAAGGTGCGAATCATCACCAGGTCGACCATCGAGGAAATCACCCGGGCACTGTCCTCGATCGGCTCGCCCCGGCCCAGCTGGGTGTCCTGGGGTGACAGGAACATGGCGTGACCACCCAGTTGCGCCATGCCCGCCTCGAAGGAGACCCGGGTGCGGGTGGAGGACTTGGCGAAAATCATCGCCAGCACCTTGCCCGGAAAGGTGCGCTGGTCGGCGCCGGCCTTGTGCGCTCGCTTCAACTCAATGGCGCGCGTGATCAACTGGTCCAGCTCAGCCGGGCTGAAATCCAGCAGGGTCAGGAAATGTCTTGTCTCGGGCATGGTCGAATCCCTTTACTGGTCGGGGTGGGGCCTACGCCTCCCGGATGAGTTGGGCGACAGCGGCCGCGAGCTCCTGTGCCTCCTGCCGGTTGATCACCAGCGGGGGTAACAGGCGGATGGTATTGCCCGCGGTGACATTGATTAACAGCCCGGCCTCGAGCGCGCGCTGCACCAGCTCGCCGCAATCCTTGTGCAGCTCAACCCCGATCATCAGGCCACGACCGCGGATCTCGACGATATTGGCCGCGGCGGCCTCGTCGTCAAGCAACTGTTCGGTGATCAGGCGACCCATGGCGGTGGCGTTGTCGGCGAGCTTGCCAGCCGTGATGGTCTGCACCACGGCCAGGCCGGCAGCGCAGGCCAGCGGGTTGCCGCCAAAGGTGGAGCCGTGCTGGCCGGCGCCCAAAACCGATGCGGCCGCGCCCCGCGCAAGGCAGGCACCAATCGGTACGCCGTTGCCCAGCCCCTTTGCCGTGGTGATCACGTCCGGTACCAGGCCCAGGCCCTGGCAGGCGAAATAGTGGCCTGTGCGACCGTTGCCTGTCTGCACCTCGTCCAGCATCAGCAGCCATTCCTGCTCATCGCAGATCTCGCGCACCGCACGCAGGTACTCGGGGCTGAGCGCGTGCACGCCACTCTCGCCCTGGATCGGCTCCAGCAGTACCGCCACCACCCCGGGATTATGGGCGGCAATCTGGCGCAGGGCCTGTACGTCATTGCGCGGGGCGCGAATGAAGCCGGTGACCAGCGGTTCGAAGCCGGCCTGGATCTTGCGGTTGCCGGTTGCGCTCAGGGTGGCCAGGGTGCGGCCGTGGAACGCGCCCTCGAGGACCACGATGGCGGGCTTGTCGATCTTGCGCTGGTGGCCGTAAAGACGGGCCAGTTTGATGGCGGCCTCGTTGGCCTCGGCCCCGGAGTTGCCGAAAAAACAGTTCTCCATGCCGGCGACCGCAGTCAGCGCCTCGCCCAGTCGTTCCTGGGCCTCAATCCGGTACAGGTTGGAGGTGTGCACCAGTTTGTCTGCCTGCTGGCGGATGGCCGCGGTGACCGCGGGGTGGGCGTGGCCCAGGCCATTGACCGCGATGCCGGCTATGGCGTCGAGGTAGCGTCGGCCCCCGGTGTCATACAGGTACACTCCCTCGCCGTGACTGAACGTCACAGGCAACCTGGCGTAAGTCTGCATCAGCGCCGACATGAATCTCGTACTCCTATAAACGCAAAAAGGCAGCGGGAGCTGCCTCGGAAACGGCAACTATAACGCCATCAATAAAGCTTGGCAATCGGGTTGAACCCGGCGCCGGGGATTGTGGTCTTAATAGACAGCAGGGGGTCGCAATGGGGTAGAATAGCGCCCCTTGGCCAGGCGGCCAGCATTAATTCAGTCGGCGAGACAGGACGGGCAATGGATATCATCGAGACAATCAAAGAGCAGATCGCGAGCAATAACATATTGCTTTACATGAAAGGATCCCCCAACCAGCCCCAGTGCGGCTTTTCGGCCCGCACCGTGCAGGCCCTGATGGCCTGCGGCGAGCGGTTCGCCTATGTGGATATCCTGTCGAATCCGGATATCCGGACCAACCTGCCCAAGTTTGCCAATTGGCCCACCTTTCCCCAGCTGTGGGTGGGCGGGGAACTGGTCGGCGGCTGCGATATCGTCACCGAGATGTTCGAAAACGGCGAATTGCAGATCCTGATAAAAGAGGCGGCGGCAGCCCAGCCGGCGGCGGAGGCTTAATCAAGGCGCGTGCCACGTGAGTAGGCGCCATTTCCCCTAAAGGCCTGTCCCTTCCCGGAGTTTTTTCAGTTGCGCCAGCTGGTCTTCCCGGGACAGCGGTCTGGGTTTGTGGTGTTCCAGCCTTTCCCGCGCCGGCATCGTCAGGGTCTCGCCCTGCAGCACCCGCGTGCAGTATCGCTGGTAATGGTCGCGAAAGACCGGCCAGCTGCTGCGCTCGGTATGATTCGCCAGGAAATACCAGTCGCTGTCGCGGCCGGCCAGGTACACCGCAGGGTGGCTCCAGGCCTGGTCGGCCCGGGGCGCCGGTGCCCGGCAGGCCTCGATATAGGCATCCCGGGCGGAGGGTAGGCCGAGGTCGGCCAGGCCCTGCTGGCAGCACTCCAGCATCCGGTTGAGCGTGGGCAGGTATTCGCTGTGCTCGATGGCGTGCTTGGCGCCCTTGAGAATCTGCTCCACCGGGTAGTCCGCCAGCGAATCGAGCCAGAGTTTCTTGATCTGCTTGAGCTGCTCGGCATCCGGAAAGGCGGCGTAGTACTGGTTGTGGTAGTTCAGCCTGAACAGGGCGAACACCTGGTTGATCGCCTCGATCCGGGCCTCTGGCGCGCTTCTGCGCCCGGCTTGCCCGGGCCTATTCTGCCCAGGAAGTGTCGCTGAGGTCGTCCGCGAGGCTTCTATCCCTTGTGCGACTCGTTGGATGAGATCCTGGCTGTCCGGCATGGTGGTGTCCCGCTTGGTCGAGCTGGTGGCGTTTGGCCCAGTGGTATTTCACATGTTGCAGGAATTTACTGTTCCATGAGGTGTGGGTCTGGTTGCTGTCGCGCCAGTATACGATGAACTCGGCCAGCAGCGAGCGGGCAAATTCGAGATCGATGTGCGACATGCGCAGGATGTCGTAGACGTCCTCCGCGGGCTGCCAGTTATCGCTGATGCGCTTGGGTTCGGTACTGTGCTCCAGGCTGGAGCTGTACCTGGCCCACTGGATGCGAATGTGCTGGATGAATTTTGAGTTCAATTCCTTCGGCGCGGCGCCGCGCTCGCGCCAGTACAGGATGAATTCAGGGATGGCCTCCTCGATAAATTCCCGCTCTATACCGCCGCGCTCCATGATTTCCATGGCGTCCAGGCTGGGGCGCCAGCTGTTGTCCAGCCGGGTAGGTTGGGCCGTGCGAAAGGATTCCGCCTGGTTTTGCTGGTGGTGGCGCCAGTTGCTGATGACGTGCTGGCGGAACTTGTTCTCCCAGGCGTGGCTGGTTTCGCCGCGTTCGCGCCAGTAAAAGATGAAATCTTCCAGTTGGTCCAGGGCGAACTGGCGCGGTATGTTGTGGTTGAGGCCCAGTAACTGCAGCAGGTCCTCGCTCGGGCTCCAGTGCACCGGCAGCAGACCGGCGCTGCGCCGGCCGGGGACGAGGGGCGGTATTGCGGCGTCCGGTACCGGTGTGGCCGCCGGCGGTTGTGCCCGGTGCACACGCTCATTGAGGGCGAAGACCAGCTGCTCGCTCTGCTGTAGTGGCGGCGAGCTCACCAGCAGCACCCCCTTGTCCACCAGGCTGCGGCTGACGCGTTGCAAATCCTCGACACTCCAGAAGGGCAGGGTGCGTTGCACCAGGGCGCGCTCCACACTGAGCCAGGCATGGCCGTCCTGCACCCGGGGGCTGTGGTGCTCGAGAAAACCCTGTAGTTGCTGCAGCAAAATGGCCTCCTCCAACCCGATCGTCGCCGCCAGACCCGGCGAGAAGACGAGCTGGCGTTCGGGGACCAGGGATGATGCCGACATGGTTGTTCCGGTAGGGTGGGTCAGATCTGGTAGGATACCGAGCTTGTGCGGCGGCTCATAGCCGGGCGTCGGATTTTTTCTGTGGCGAGCCGCCGCAGCGGCTCGCAATATCAACGACCGGGTGGTGAGGGACACGAAATGGCCAAGCAAAAAACCGCCTTCGTCTGCAACGACTGCGGCTCGGATTACGCCAAATGGCAGGGCCAGTGCAGCGACTGCGGCGCCTGGAACACGCTGGCGGAGATTCGCCTGGGCCCTGCCGGCCCCGGCAGGGGTGCGGGCCGGGCCGGCGCCGGCGGCAACCGGGCGGGCTTTGCCGGCGCGCTGGCGGGGGCGCGCATCCTCAAGGATATCGACCTGGCGGAACTGCCGCGCTTTTCCTCGGGCGTGGGCGAGTTCGACCGGGTGCTGGGGGGTGGGCTGGTGCCGGGTTCGGCTATCCTGGTCGGCGGCAACCCCGGGGCGGGCAAGAGTACCCTGCTGTTGCAGACCATGTGCCACCTGGCGATGGGCATGGATGCCCTGTACATCACCGGCGAGGAATCCCTGCAACAGGTTGCCATGCGGGCCAACCGGCTGGGTCTGCCAACGGACCGGCTGCGGATGATGTCCGAAACCAATATCGAGACCATTATCGCGGCACTCGAGGAGTTCCGGCCCCGGGTGGTGGTGGTGGATTCCATCCAGGTGGTGCACACGGCCGAACTGGCCTCCGCCCCCGGCAGTGTGTCCCAGGTGCGCGAATGCGCCGCCTGGCTCACCCGCTTCGCCAAGCAGAGCGGCACGGTCCTGATCCTGGTGGGCCACGTCACCAAGGACGGCTCACTGGCGGGCCCCAAGGTGCTGGAGCATATGATTGACTGTTCCATTCTGCTCGAGGGCAGTGACGATTCCCGCTTCCGCACCCTGCGGGGCCAGAAGAACCGCTTCGGTGCCGTCAACGAGCTGGGGGTGTTCGCCATGACCGACCGCGGCATGCGCGAGGTCAAGAATCCCTCCGCCATCTTCCTCGACCGCAGCACCGAGCCGGCCGCGGGCAGCGCGGTGATGGTGGTGTGGGAGGGCACCCGGCCGCTGCTGGTCGAGATTCAGGCCCTGGTGGATGACAGCGCTCTCGGCAACCCGCGTCGGGTGGCGGTGGGATTGGAGCAGAACCGCCTGGCCATGCTGCTGGCGGTGCTGCACCGCCACGGCGGCCTGCAGGTGGGGGACCAGGATGTGTTCGCCAATGTGGTGGGCGGCGTGAAGGTACTGGAAACCAGCGCCGACCTGGCCCTGCTGTTGGCCATTGTCTCCAGTTACCGCGACAGGATCCTGCCCCGGGATATGGTGATCTTTGGCGAGGTCGGGTTGTCCGGCGAGATCCGCCCGGTGCCCAGCGGCCAGGAGCGGCTGTCGGAGGCGGCCAAGCACGGTTTCAAGCGGGCCATCGTGCCCAGGGGCAATGCACCGAAAGGCGAGATCAAGGGCATGCAGGTGATCGCGGTGGCCAAGCTGTCCGAGGCGCTCGATGCGCTCGATTGATCGTTAAGCCCCGCGGTCGACTGGTTACTCCTCGAGCCAGCCCAGTTCCTCTTCCAGTTGGGCAACATCCATATGCGCCTCCAGCAGCTGCCGCAGCGGCTCGATATTCTCGCGGTCGACATGTTGTACCGCGAAGCCCAGGCGGCCGGCCTCCACATGCTGCAGGTAGGCGTACAGCTCCAGTTCTGAACCCTCGTCGCCGCGCTGGCCGGAGGTATGAATGATCAGGCTGAACGGTTCGTTGTACTGGGCGTCCCAGAGGTCCGGCTGGTCAGTCGCCACGCCGGCCAGGGAAATATCGATCAGCTGTTGCTGCCAGACGCTGCCGCCCTGGTGGACGTCAACCGGCAGGCCCAGCGCGATGCGGGTGAACTTCCGCTGTTCAACTCGGGTCTTGCTCATAACAGCCCTCATGCCAATGGGATCTCGGGAAACTATAACGCCGCACCCTGGCCAATGCGACTGCTAATTGGCAATTTCCCCGCAACCTTCCAGCGGTCGTGCTCACTTCAGTTTGCGGTACTTCAGGCGGTGTGGCTGGTCCGCTGCAGCCCCCAGCCGTGACTTGCGATCCGCCTCGTAGTCGGTGAAATTGCCCTCGTGGAAAACCACGCCGCCATCGTCCTCGTAGGCGAGGATATGGGTGGCGATGCGGTCCAGGAACCAGCGGTCGTGGGAGATGACCAGGGCGGCGCCGGGGAACGCCAGCAGGGCTTCTTCCAGCGCGCGCAGGGTCTCCACGTCCAGGTCATTGGTGGGCTCGTCCAGCAGCAGCACGTTGGCGCCCTGCTTCAGCAGCTTGGCCAGGTGCAGGCGGTTGCGCTCGCCACCGGAGAGGTCCTTGACGAACTTCTGCTGGTCGGCGCCCTTGAAGTTAAAGCGGCCCAGGTAGGAGCGCGACTGCACCTCGTAGTTCCCAATGCGGATGATATCCAGCCCGTCAGAGACTTCCTGCCAGACGGTCTTGCTGCCGTCGAGGTCGTCGCGGGACTGGTCAACATAACCCAGCTGCACGGTTTCCCCGACCACCACCTCGCCCCCGTCCGGTTGCTCTATACCCATCAGTATTTTGAACAGGGTCGATTTGCCCATGCCGTTGGCGCCGATGATGCCGACGATACTGCCCTTGGGCACCGTGAAGCACACCTTGTCGAACAGGACGCGGTCGCCGTAGGTCTTGCGCAGGTCTTTTACCTCTATCACCTTGTCACCCAGGCGCGGACCGGGGGGAATATAGATCTCGTTGGTCTCGTTGCGGCTCTGGAATTCCTGTGACTGCAATTCCTCGAAGCGTTGCAGGCGGGCCTTGCTTTTGGCCTGGCGACCCTTGGGGTTGGAGCGCACCCATTCCAGTTCGGCCTTGATGGCGTGCTGGTGCGAGGCCTCCTGGCGTTTTTCCTGGGCCAGCCGCTGCTCCTTTGCCTCCAGCCAGTCAGAGTAGTTGCCCTCGTAGGGGATGCCGCGACCCCGGTCCAGCTCCAGGATCCAGCCGGCGGCGTTGTCGAGAAAGTAGCGATCGTGGGTAATGGCGACCACGGTGCCGGGGAAATCATGGAGGAAGCGTTCGAGCCAGGCCACGCTCTCGGCGTCCAGGTGGTTGGTGGGCTCGTCCAGCAGGATCATATCGGGGTTGGACAGCAGTAGGCGGCACAGGGCCACCCGCCGCCGCTCGCCGCCGGACAGGGTGCTGACATCCGCCTCCCAGGGGGGCAGCCGCAGGGCGTCGGCAGCCACTTCCAGGCGGTGGTCCAGGTTGTGGGCGTCAGTGGCCTCTATGATGTCTTCCAGCCGCGCCTGCTCCTTGGCCAGGGCGTCGAAATCGGCGTCCGGCTCGGCGTAATCGGCGTAGACTTTTTGCAGGCCCGCCAGGGCGTCGACCGCTTCCTGCAAGCCCTCTTCCACATTGCCGCGCACATTCTTGTCCGGGTTCAGCTGGGGCTCCTGGGGCAGGTAGCCGATCTTGAGGCCGGGCTGGGGTCGTGCTTCGCCCAGGATGTCGGTGTCGATACCGGCCATGATCCGCAGCAGGGTGGATTTGCCGGAACCGTTCAGGCCCAGCACCCCGATCTTGGCACCGGGGAAGAAGGACAGGGAGATATTTTCCAGGATGGTTTTCTTGGGTGGCACAACCTTGCCAACCCGATTCATGGTGTAGACGTACTGGGCCATTGTTGGACTCGCGCAGGGTAAACGACAAGCCGCGGATTCTAGCAGAAACCGTGCCGGGGGTGATGGGATTTGACGGTCACGCGGGAAAACAGGCAGTACCGCAGCCGCGGCATGCGGCTCTCGCGTTGGCGCCCCGCTGGCGGCTCAGGCGTGTCGGCTGGAACCTTGCGGAGGTGGAAAGCCCTAGCCGCCCGGCTGGCCCAGCACCGGGGCGTTTTCGGTGAGGCGGCTGACATCGACCGAAACCTCCAGTATCGGCGCCGCCCCACCGCCGAAGATAACGCCCTTCACCGGTGTTACGTCGAGGTAGTCACGGCCGAAGGCCGTGACGATGTGCTGGCTTTTGGCGATGGTATTATTGGTGGGATCGAACTCCACCCAGCCTTCTTCCGGGCAAAAATAGGCCACCCATGCGTGGGTGGCATCGGCGCCCACCAGCTTTTTCTCGCCCGGCTTGGGCAGGGTTTCGATGTAGCCCGAGACATACTTGGCGGGGATACCCATGGAGCGCAGGCAGCCGACCTGCAGGTGGGCAAAGTCCTGGCAGACGCCGCGCCGGTGTGCGAGCACATCCGCCAGCGGTGTGGCTATGGTGGAGAACCCGGGGTCGTAGGCAAAGTCGGTAAAAACCCGGGTGGTCAGGTCCTGGACGCAGGATTTGAGTGAGCGCTCGGCACTAAAGGAAGGGCGGGCGTAGTCTGCCAGCGCCTCGCTGGTCTCTATCATGGGCGAATTGAGCAGGAATTCGCGCGCTTCCAGGGTGGCCCTGCTCGTCGTCCCGGCGAGCAATTCCAGTGCGTGTCCGTAGGACTCACCGAGGTCCAGGTCCAGCGCCTGGTCAAGATCGTCGATCTGGATTTCACTGTCGGCGGTAATGATCAGCTCGGTATGGGGCTTCTGGATCTCGAAGTGAAATGACTTGTTGCCGAAGTAATCAGTGCGCTTTTGCGTTACCGAGGGCGTGGGCGACACCGTGATGCGATTTTTCAGGCAGCGCTGGCGTTCGGTGTCGCGCGGTATGACATTGGCCAGGTTGTAGCAGTGGCTGACCCTGCTGGCGTACTTGTAGTGGGTAATATGGCGGACCCGGAAGCGCATCAGTTCGCCCCGCCGAAGTTCGCGACCAGCGATTGCTGGACATCGGTTCGGTGATCGAAATGTTTGTCGCTGATCAGGGTATTGAAATCCAGCAGCAGCTGGTCGAGCTCTTTCAGCAGCATGTCCATGGCCGGGCGCTTGCCGTCGGTGATTTCAAGTACCTGCGGCAGGCGCGCCAGTTTCAGACGGCTCACGGCTGCCAGCAGGGCGCGCTCTTCTTCTTCGAGCGCGCTGTTGCCGGTGATCATCCCGGGTAATTCGGTCAGGTGCTGCTGCAGGCGCTCGAGCTGAAACAGCAGTGAGCGGGGGTTGCTGGGGTCGAGCATGACCAGGTCCAGGGCCAGTTCTATGCCGGCGCGCTGGCGGCTCCGGCGACGGTAGGTGATGACGACGTCCATGGTGGTCAGCAGCGCCATCAGCAGGGTCGACCTGTCGGCTTCCCCGGCAACCGGTGTGGTCAGGATACCGAGCGTCGTGATGATTTGCTCTGCCCGCTCTACCCGCTTCCCCAGTTCCATGAAGCGCCAGCCCACACTGCGCACCATACTTTCCTGCATCAGGCCCGACAGCGCGACCAGCCCGGTGACGAGGGGGTCCAGTGCCTCTTCGGGTGCCGATGCAAGGCCGCCCGCCAGGGCGGCCTCCAGTCCGTCGAGTTCGTCGTGCAGGTCATTGATAACGCGCAGGGTGTCGGTCGAGAGCAGCTCTTTTGACTCCTCCGCGCTGGCGAGCATGGAGTTGAGGGTGGACTTGACGCTGCCGACCCGGCCGCTGTCCTGGATGACCAGCAATAATTCCTGATCGGGGCTGGCCAGCAGGGCATCCGGGGCATTCAGGAAGCCCGGCTGGGTGCCGGTGACCTTGGTGACGGCCTGGAGCAGGATGCGCCTCGCCTCGATGGTAATCGGTTCTTCGCCGTTGAGCAGCACGAACACGGTGCGCAGCAGCCGCAGGCCTGCCTCCGCTCGCTCGGCGTAGCGTCCCATCCAGTACAGGTTTTCCACCACCCGACTGGGCAGGCTGATCTGGCCGGTGTCCATGTCCCCGCGCAGGGCATCCGGCGTCGCCTCGCTCTGGATGAAGCGCTCGGGCTCGGTCGCGGTTACCCAGGTGTCCTTGCTGGGACTGCCGGACTGCATGCTGATCACACGACCGCCGGGTTCATTGCCGATTCGCGTCATGCCGCCGGGCATGACCATGTAGGAGCTGTCGGTGGCCACCGAATAGGTACGCAAAATGGCCGGTCGGGGTTGTAAGGACCCGTTGGTGAAGGTCGGCAGATGGGTTTTTTCGACGCGGTCCTGGCCGACAAACTGGGAGGGGTTTTTCTTGATGCTGGCCAGCAGCGCGGCCTGTTGCTCCGCGCTCAGGTCGCCGCCCCAGACACTGACCAGGCCGCTGCCGCGGTAGACGGGTTTGATTATCAGCTGCTGGATATTGGCGGTCACGAACTGCAGGTCGCTGGCGTCGCCGCACCAGTAGGTTTTTACCGAGGCCAGGCGCGGCTCGCGGCCCAGCAGGCTCCTGCTGATTTCCGGCAGGTATTTGAGCAGGATGGGGTTTTCCAGCACGCCGGACCCCAGTGGGTTCACCACTACCACGCGGCCGTTGCGTATGACTTCCAGCAGGCCCGGCACGCCCCTGCGGGAGTCGCTGCGTAATTCCACCGGATCGCACAGCAGGTCGTCGACCCGGCGCAGGAGCACATCGACCCGGGTCAGCCCGTCCAGTGACTTCATCCACAGGAAACCGTTGCGCACCACCAGGTCGCCGCTTTGTACCAGCGGCAGACCCAGGTAATTAGCCAGGTAGGCGTACTCGAAGCGACTTTCGTCCTGGCCGCCGTGGGTGAGCAGGGCGATGCAGGGCAGGTCGTCGGTGGGGGACAGGGAGGTCAGCTTCAGGCGCAGCCGCTGGTAGAAACTGGCGATGCGATGGACATGGCTTTCGCGGTAGATGCTGGGGAACACCCGCGACATCACCGTGCGGTTTTCCAGTACGTATCCCGCCCCGCTGGGGGCCTGGGTGCGATCAGACAGCACGCACATGGTGCCGTCGGCGCGGCGCACCATGTCAACCGCGTGCAAAATCAATTCGTGCTCACCCGGCAGCTGTATGCCCTGGCAGGCGCGCAGGAAGCCGCTGTGGGAGAACAGGGCTTCCGGCGGCAGCGCGCCGTGGCGCAGCAGTGTGCGCGGGCCATAGAAATCGCGCAGTATCAGGTTGAACAGTTCCGCCCGTTCCAGCAGGCCCGCCTCGATCCGGGCCCAGTCCTCGCTGCCAATGATGTAGGGCACTGCGTCCAGTTCCCAGGCGTTGCCCGGACTGTCGTCCTGGCCATAGAGGTTATAGGTGGCGCCGTCATCCCGCAGGATGCGCCGGATCTTCTCCTCCCGCTCCGTCAGCAACCGGGGGCCGAGGTCCTGCAGGCTGTTGAGCAGGTAGCTCCACTGCGGTTTGATACTGCCGTCGGCGGCATGGACATCGTCCACTGTGCCGGCGGGCACCTGGTAGGCTGCCGGCGCGGGGATACCGGGCTGGCCCTGGTTCTGGCCCTGGCTCAGGACTGGTGACGGGCTGGGATGTGACACTCGGATTTCCTGTTGCGACGTGGATGGCGTTGGGGCCCCGCAGGGCCTTGCCTCCTATAAGGAGCGCCAGTATATACGCATTACCGGGCCCGCAACCATTATTCCGGGCCGACCGACCGGTGGCACACTAGCGTCGCCGCGGGCTGCGCATATCAAGGATATAGGGATACTCTCCCGGTGACTCCTCGGGCGGGGGCTCCATCGGCCTGGGTGCCCCCTGGTTGGGGAAGAACTCGCGCAGCGCATTGACCTCTGGCTGGGGCCGGAAGGGTCCCTGGCTGTGGCTGACGATTTCAAAGCGGTTGATCCGCCGGGATTCCGCTTCCAGCGAGTTGACAGGGAAGGTGTCGTAGCTGCGCCCGCCCGGGTGCGACACGTGGTAGCTGCAGCCGCCAATGGAGCGGCCGTTCCAGGTATCGATGAGGTCAAATACCAGGGGCACATGCACGCCGATCAAGGGGTGCAGGGCCGAGGGTGGCTGCCACGCCCGGTAACGCACACCCCCCACGTATTCGCCGTGGCGGCCGGTAGTGCGCATGGGCACCCGGCGACCGTTGCAGGACAGGACGTAGCGGCCCTCGGTGAGTCCGGTCGCCTTCAGTTGCAGGCGCTCCACCGAGGAGTCGACATAGCGCGAGGTGCCAAAACTGGTGGTTTCCTCCCCCAGCACATGCCAGGGCTCGACGGCCCAGCGCAGCTCCAGCTCGATATCGTCGAGCTGTACCCGGCCGTAGTGGGGAAAGCGGAACTCCTCGAAGGCCGCCAGCCAGTCAAGGTCGAAGGGGTAGCCGTGGGCCTGCAGGTCCTCCACCACGAACTTCATGTCCTGCCAGATGTAGTGCGGCAACATAAAGCGATCGTGCAACTCGGTGCCCCAGCGTACCAGGGGTTTGTGGTAGGGGTTTTTCCAGAAGCGCGCCACCAGGGCGCGCAGCAGCAGGGCCTGCACCAGCGCCATGCGGCTGTGGGGCGGCATTTCAAAGCCCCGGAATTCGAGAATGCCCAGGCGACCGGTGGCGCTGTTGGGGGAGTACAGTTTGTCGATGCAGAATTCCGCGCGATGGGTGTTGCCGGTGACATCGATCAGCAGGTTGCGCAGCAGCCGGTCCACCAGCCAGGGTTGCGGCACCTCGCCGTCTGACATCTGGGAAAAGGCCACCTCCAGCTCGTACAGCATCTCGTCCCGGCCCTCGTCCACCCGCGGCGCCTGGCTGGTGGGGCCGATGAACATGCCCGAGAACAGGTAGGACAGGCTGGGATGATGCTGCCAGAAGGTAATCAGGCTGCGCAGCAGGTCGGGCCGGCGCAGCAGCGGGCTGTCCGCCGGGGTCGCGCCGCCCAGGGTGATGTGATTGCCGCCGCCGGTGCCAGTGTGGCGGCCATCGAGCATGAATTTCTCGGTGGACAGGCGCGACAGCCTGGCCTCCTCGTACAGCGCGGTGGTGGTTGCCACCAGGCCTTCCCAGTTGGTGGACGGGTGGACATTGACCTCGATCACGCCGGGATCGGGCGTGACCAGCAGCTTCTGCAGGCGCGGGTCCCGCGGCGGTTCGTAACCCTCAATAATAAGCGGCACTTTCAGCGCGGCCGCGGTGTCCTCTATCGCCGCTACCAGCTCGACGTAGTCTTCCAGATACTCCAGCGGTGGGATAAAGGCGTGCAGGCGACCGCCGCGGACCTCCAGGCACAGGGCCGTGCGCACAACAGCCTCGTAGTCATCGGGGTCCGGCAGCACGTCTTCCGGGGTTTCGCCGCCACTGCCAAACTGCATGTCAGCACGCTTGACCAACTCATCCCGGGGCTCAAAGGGATCGCGTTGGGGGGTGACGCTGTCGGCCTTCCTGGCGCGGGCAGGCAGGTCGTTGAGCGGCAGCCGCAGTCCCATCGGGGAGTCGCCGGGGATCAGCGTGATGCGCTCGCGCTTCATCGGCCACAGGCTGCTGTGCCAGTTTTTGCCGCCCTCCGCCACCGGCCAGCCGGTGCTGCGGCTCAGGGGTATCACCACTCCCGAGGGCACGTCGAAGCCGCGTTCTATCAGTCGCGCGAGCCGCCTGCGGTCCAGGCTTCCCTTGAGCTTCTGCGCCAGAATGTCGAGGTTCTTCGGCAGGTTCTGCTCCTGCATCAGGTAGTACAGGCCGTCCTCGAAAGCGGGCTGGCAGCACTTGCGCGGTAGCTGTAACAGGTCGCACAGGCGCCGGCCAAACAGTGCGGCAGTTTTGACGTCGTGACCGTAGTCCTTGTCGACCCGGGCCAGCAGGGCGGGATTTTTCCACAGGGGCTCACCATCCTTGCGCCAGAACACGCCGAGCGCCCAGCGCGGTACTTCCTCGCCGGGATACCACTTGCCCTGGCCGTAGTGCAGCAGGCCCTGGGGGGCAAACCGGTCGCGCAGGCGCAGCAGCAGGGTCTTTGCCAGGCTGAGCTTGTCATCCCCCAGGGCATCGGTATTCCACTGGGCCGACTCCATGTCATCGATGGAGACGAAGGTGGGCTCGCCGCCCATGGTCAGGCGCACATCGTTATGGTCGAACTCGCGGTCCACCGCTTTGCCCAGCGCCAGTATGTGCTGCCACTGCTCCTCGCTGTAGGGCTTGGTTACACGCGGGTCTTCGAGGATGCGTTCGACGGTGTTGCTGAAATCAAATTCCACCTCGCACTTGTCGGTGGCGCCGACAATAGGCGCTGCCGACACCGGGTTGGGTGTGCAGGCCAGGGGAATATGGCCCTCGCTGGCGAACAGGCCGGAGGTCGGGTCGAGCCCCACCCATCCCGCGCCCGGCAGGAATACCTCGCACCAGGCGTGCAGGTCGGTGAAATCCTCGGCGGCGCCGGAAGGCCCGTCCAGGGACTTCTCATCCGGCTTGAGCTGCACCAGGTAACCCGAGGAGAAGCGTGCCGCGAGCCCCAGGTGCCGCAGCAACTGGACCAGCAGCCAGGCGGAGTCCCGGCAGGAGCCTTTGGCCTGTTCCAGGGTTTCTTCCGGCGTCTGGATGCCGGGTTCCAGCCGCACCAGGTATTCGATGGCCCGCTGCACCTGCTGGTTGATATCCACCAGGAAATCGTTGATCGCGCGCTTTTCGACGTTCACCCCGGCCAGGAACTGGTCGAACTTCGGACCGCACTCCAGGGTCTCGAGGTAGGGTTGCAGTTCACCCTTGAGTTGCTCGGTGTACTTGAAGGGAAACTTCTCGGCGTACTCCTCCACGAAAAAATCGAAGGGGTTGATGGTGGTCATGTCGGCGAGGACTTCGACATCCACCTCGAACTCGGTGCATTTCTCGGGAAAGACCAGCCGCGCCAGGTAGTTGCCGAAGGCATCCTGCTGCCAGTTGATGAAATGCTCCCGCGGCGTGATCTTCAGGCTGTAGGCGTGTATCGGGGTACGCGAGTGGGGCGCCGGGCGCAGGCGCACCGTGTGGGGCGACAGGTTTACCGGCCGGTCAAACTTGTACGACGTGCGATGGTTGATCGCGACACGAATAGTCATTATTACTTACCGCCTCTGGCCCTTCGGGCTCCGGGAATGCGTCAGGCCCTGCCGGGCGTAAACCAGGTGGATGTGATCTCGCTGCCCAGTGTGTTCAACTCCAGCTGGAACCGGTCTATGAAGTTGTGCAGTTGCTCCCGCTCGGCCGTATCCGCAGTGAAGCGCGACAGGCTGCGACGGGAGCGATCCAGCACCTTCAGCGCTGCCTCGTGGTTTTTAAGCGGCACCAGTTCGCGGCGGATGCCGTCGAGGCAAAACCTGACCGAGCGCGGCAGTGAGCGCTCACGGAACACGAATTCTACCACGGCATCGGCCTCGACAAGGGGGCCGATGGTTCTGCGGTAGGTGCCCATGGCCGAGAGCGACTGCAGCAGGCAGGCCCAGATCAGCGGATCCACGGCCTTGTTGAGCCTTTCGTGACCGAGCATTGCCCCGGCCCCGACATCGATGACCCGTGTGGTCATATCCGCCCGCTCCAGCAGGGCGCCCAGCTTGATAAAACGGTAGGCGTGGTCGCGACACAGGGTCGTCATCAGCAGGCCGTTGATCATCTGGCAGCGGGTGATGACCTGTTCCAGGAAGTGGTGGCGGTTGCGCCGGCCCACGGATAGGGCGGCATTCTCCTGGGAAAACAGGTACAACTCGTTCACGTGCTCCCAGACCTCCTCCGGCAATACGTCCCGGGTGGTGCGCACGTTTTCCCGGGCCGCCTTGACGCAGAAGTGGACGCTGCCGGGGTTCTCCTCCTCCGCTATGAGGAATTTCAGCACGTTCTGCTCGTTGTAGGCTCGGTGGTTTTCCCGGAAGAACGGTTCCGCATCCAGGATGTGTACCAGAATGTCCCAACCCGGCTCAGAGCCGGCGGGAATGTCCATGATCAGGTGGGTATAGGCCTGGGTCAGCCTGGCGGTATCCTCGGCCCGCTCCAGGTAGCGGGCCATCCAGTACAGCCGTTCGGCGACGCGGGAAAGCATGATCATCAGCCGTTGTCCTCCACGATCCAGGTGTCCTTGCTGCCGCCGCCCTGGGACGAGTTGACCACCAGCGAACCCTTGACCAGCGCCACCCGGGTCAGGCCGCCCGGCGTGACCCAGGTATCTCTGCCCTGCAGGATAAAGGGTCGCAGATCCAGGTGCCGGGGTTCCACGGTATCGTCTATGTAGGTCGGTGCGGTCGACAGGCTGAGGGTGGGCTGGGCAATGTAATTGCGCGGGTTGGCCTCGATCAATCGCGCGAACTCGGCGCGTTTGGCCCTGGTGGCATGGGGCCCCACCATCAGGCCATAGCCGCCGGACTCGTTGGCGGGTTTGACCACCAGCTTGTCGAGGTTGGCCAGCACATAATCCCGGTCTGGCTGGTTCATGCACAGGTAGGTCTTGACCGAGGCCAGGCTGGGCTTCTCGTTCAGGTAATAGCGAATCATTTCCGGCACGAAGGCGTAGACCACCTTGTCGTCTGCCACGCCGCTGCCGGGCGCGTTGGCGATGGCCACGTTGCCCTTTTTCCAGGCACGCATGATGCCGGGTACGCCCAGGGTAGAGTCCTCCCGGAACGACTCCGGGTCGAGGAAATCGTCGTCGATACGGCGATAGATGACGTCCACCCGGGCCGGGCCGTCCACCGTGCTCATATAGACACAGTCATCCGAGTCGACGAACAGGTCCGAGCCCTCCACCAGCTCGGCGCCCATGCCCTGGGCCAGGTAGGCATGCTCAAAGTAGGCGGAATTGAAAATGCCGGGCGTCAGTACCGCGATGCAGGGTCGGCGCAGCGCCCGCGGCGAGAGCGAGGCGAGGGTGCTGTACAGCTGCGAGGGGTAGTCATCGACCGGCAGGATACTGTAGTTCTCAAACAGCTCGGGTAAAACCCGCTTGGTAATCTCCCGGTTTTCCAACATGTAGGACACCCCGGAGGGCACCCGCAGGTTGTCTTCGAGAACATAGAACTTGCCGTCCCGGTCGCGCACCAAATCGGTGCCGCAGATGTGGGCCCATGTGCCAAATCGGGGCGACACCCCCGCGCACTGGGGTTTGTAGTTGCCGGAATCGAGCACGATATCGGCGGGCAGCAGGCCATCCGCGAGTATCCGCTGCCTGTTGTATATATCGTCGATGAAACAGTTCAATGCGCGACTGCGCTGCGCCAGCCCGTGGCTGACCTTCTGCCATTCTTTAGCGGGGATGATGCGCGGGATAATGTCGAAGGGCCAGGCCCGGTCTATGTTCTTGCCCTCGCTGTAAATGGTGAAGGAGATACCCATCTCGCGGATCGCCAGTTCGGCGGCGCCCCGGCGGGCGGCCATATCCTCGCTGGACAGTTCCTGCAGCAGTTTGACTGCCTGCCGGGCCGCCTGGCGCGGGCCGCCGGTGTCTGTGATCAACTCGTCGTAAAAGTCGCCGGCCTTGCTGCCGTTGTATGTTTTCCAGTTATTGTTCATTTGCCCCCGCAGCCCGCCTGGAGAATCGACAACCTGAGTATGCAATCACCGGGCCAATATGAAGCAACCGCGATCAGGGTGCCACGGACGCCCGTTGCCTGCAATGACCGCTCGCTCGCGCCGAATGCCCTTATCTGGGCGGGATCTTTGGGGTAGAATGCGCGCCTTTCAATTCGGGGTGAGCCCAGAAGCCCCGCCAACCTGCCAGGGGAACACCATGTTCGACAAAAACATGAGCATCGAGGGATTCGACGACGAGATATTCTCGGCCATCGCGGAAGAGGAGCGTCGCCAGGAGGAGCATATCGAGCTGATTGCCTCTGAAAACTACGCCAGCCCGCGCGTGCTGGCGGCCCAGGGAACCTCGCTGACCAATAAATACGCCGAGGGCTACCCCGGCAAGCGCTATTACGGCGGCTGTGAATACGTCGACAAGGCCGAGACCCTGGCCATTGAGCGGGCCAAGGCCTTGTTCGGCGCGGCCTATGCCAACGTGCAGCCTCATTCCGGCTCCCAGGCGAACTCGGCGGTCTACCAGGCCCTCTGCCTCCCCGGCGATACTGTGCTCGGTATGAGCCTGGCGGACGGCGGCCATCTCACCCACGGCGCCAGTGTCAATTTTTCCGGCAAGATGTATCACGCGGTGCAATATGGCCTGAACAGCGCTACCGGCGAGGTGGACTACGACCAGGTGGAAGCGCTGGCCCTGGAGCACAAGCCGAAGATGATTATCGCCGGGTTTTCGGCCTATTCGCGGGTGATGGACTGGGCCCGTTTCCGCGCCATCGCCGATAAGGTCGGCGCCTATCTGATGGTCGATATGGCCCACGTGGCAGGCCTGGTGGCCGCCGGTGTCTACCCCAACCCCGTCCCCTTTGCCGACGTGGTGACCTCAACGACCCACAAAACCCTGCGCGGCCCCCGCGGCGGCCTTATCCTGGCCAGGGCCAACGAGGGACTGGAGAAGAAATTCAACTCGGCGGTCTTCCCCGGCGGCCAGGGCGGCCCGCTGATGCACGTCATCGCCGCCAAGGCGGTGAGTTTCAAGGAAGCGGCGAGCCCGGAATTTGTGAGTTACCAGAAGCAGGTGGTCGCCAACGCCAGGGCAATGGCGGCGACCTTTATCGCCCGCGGCCACAAGATCGTCTCCGGCGGCACGGATAACCACCTTATGCTGGTGGACCTGATCGGCAAGGACTATACCGGCAAGGATGCGGACGCGGCCCTGGGCGAGGCCTATATCACCGTAAACAAGAATTCCGTGCCCAACGATCCCCGCTCACCGTTTGTGACCTCCGGCCTGCGGGTGGGTACCCCTGCCATCACCACCCGTGGTTTTGGCGAGGCCGAAACGGTCGCGCTCACCGGCTGGATCTGCGACGTGCTCGAATCGCTGGAAAATGGCAGCTCCGCCCGGGTGACAGCCGCGGTCAAGGCAAAAGTGCTGGAGATCTGCGCCCGTTTCCCGGTTTACCGCGATTAAGGGTCGGGGCGACCCGCAGACAGTCCGCCCGCGGCCTCAGTCTTTTTGCGGGCAGATCGGCGCGCGCAGTCGCGGCAGGTCCAGTATCGTCAGCTCGCGCTTTTGCAGGTTGATGACGCCCTGTTTTTCCAGCCTGGCCATCTCCCGGCATACCGTCTCCAGGGTGATTCCCAGGTAGTTGCCGATATCCGTACGCGACATCGGCAGGTGTAGTTCGGTTGTACTCTCGCCTCGCCGCGCCGCCCGGGTCGACAGTCCCAGCAAAAAGGCCGCGATACGCTTCCTGGCGGGACGTTTGTGCATGAACTGGGCCGCGAGCTCGTGGTCTTCCACCATGCGCTGGCTCATCAGGTGAAATAGCCTCGACTGCAGGTCGGGAATTTTGCGACACAGGTCTTCCAGCTCGGCGAACGGGATTTCGCAGACCAGCGTGTCCTCCAGCGCCCGGGCGGTGCTGCGGTAATGCGACTCGCCAATACCGGAGAAGCCGAATATTTCACCGGCCAGGTGGCAACCGGTTATCCGGACCCAGCCGTCGGCGTGGGTGGTGTAGGTCTTGATGCTGCCCCTGAGGATGGCGTGCAGGGCTTTGAATTCCTGGTTCTGCTGGTACAGGTCCTCCCCAACTTTCAGTGTGCGGCGATGCTCGATGATGCCTTCCAGGGCGGTCAGGTGGCGCGGGTCGAGCGCTGCCGGCAGGCACAATATGCGCATGCGGCAGGTGTCGCAGGACATGTCGAACTCGTGCGAGCACAACAGATCCGAGCCGATAATCTCGGCGACCAGCTTATGATGCAGCATCACCTGTGACCTTTTTATGGGCTGCAGTTGTCGATTGGCAGCGTGCGCAACATTATGGATGAACTGACCTGCCTTGTCATGGGTGTGGCTCACGCGCAGGCAATAGCAGTTTTGTGTAGGGGAAATATGTTAATCTTCAGTTACTTAGCATAACGAGGAAGATCCATGCACTGTCCGTTTTGTGGCGCTGATGACACCAAGGTTATCGATTCCCGCCTCGTCGCCGAGGGCGACCAGGTCCGGCGCAGGCGCGAGTGCCTGAGTTGTGCCGAGCGTTTTACCACGTATGAGATGGCCGAACTGGTCATGCCGCGCGTCATCAAGCAAAACGGCAGCCGGGAACCCTTCGACGAGGAGAAACTGCGCGCCGGCTTCCTGCGGGCACTGGAGAAGCGACCGGTGTCGGTGGAGCGGATCGAGGCGGTGATCAACCATATCAAGCACGATCTGCGGGCGACGGGTGAGCGCGAGGTCGGTTCCCGGGTGCTGGGCGAGCTGGTGATGGACCAGCTCAAGCAGCTGGACCAGGTGGCCTATGTCCGTTTCGCCTCGGTCTATCGCAGCTTCCAGGATATTGCTGAATTTCGCGACGCCATCGAGCGGCTCGAAGCCGAGCCGGCGTTCAAGCCGGCGCAGTGAGCGGCCGCCGCCCCGATGGACCGTTTTCACGACACCCGCCTGATGGCGCGCGCCCTGCAACTGGCCCGGCGTAGCCAGTATTCGGCTATGCCCAACCCCCATGTGGGCTGCGTGCTGGTGCGGGACGGCCACGTGATAGGTGAGGGCCACACCCGCCCGGCGGGGGGCAACCATGCCGAAATCGAGGCGCTGCTGGCGGCCGGGGACGCCCGGGGCGCGGTGGCCTATGTCACCCTGGAGCCTTGCAGCCACCAGGGCAGAACCGGGCCCTGCGCCGACGCGCTGATCAGGGCCGGGGTGACGCGCGTGGTGGCGGCCATGGCCGATCCCAATCCACAGGTGGCGGGCCGGGGACTGGAAAAACTGCGCGCCGCCGGTATTGCAGTGGACTGCGGCCTGCTCGAGGCCGAGGCCCGGCAGCTGATTCCCGGGTTTATCGCCCGCATGACCCGCGGTCGCGGCCGGGTGCGAGCCAAGCTGGCCATGTCACTGGACGGCCGTACCGCAATGGCGTCGGGCCAGAGCCAATGGATCACCGGCCCCGCCGCCCGCCAGGACGTCCAGCGCCTGCGCGCGATGAGTTGCGCGGTCGTCACCGGCGTCGGGACAGTATTGGCGGATGATTGCGCCCTCACGGTGCGCGCGCCGGAACTGGGCCTTGCGGCGCCGGCCGCGGCGCTGGCGGCGAGCCGGCAGCCGCTGCGGGTAGTGCTGGATTCTTCGCTGCAGACCCCGGCACTCGCCAGGGTGCTGGGTGCGGGCGGCGCCACGCTGCTGTGTCATGCCGCCGGCCTGCAGGTGCCGCCTGCCCTGGCGGAGAGCGGGGCAGAATTTACCGCCCTCGCCCGGAGCGAGCAGGGGCTGGACCTGCGGCAGCTGATGGCCGAGCTGGGCGCGCGGCAATGCAATGAAATTCTGGTAGAATCTGGCCCCCGTTTGGCCGGCGCCCTGCTGCGGGAGGGTTTGCTGGACGAACTGATAGTGTACATGGCGCCCGCCCTGCTGGGTGACCGGGCGCGCCCCCTGCTCAGCCTTCCCCTTGACGATATGGCGGACAAGGTGCAGTTGCAGATCGAGGATGTGCGCAAAGTCGGGCAGGACTGGCGTTTTATCGCCAGGCCCGCGTGAGCGGCGCCCGGCGATTGTAGAAGGAAGCGATATGTTCACAGGTATTATCCAGGCAGTCGGCACCGTCGTCGCCCTGCAGCCCGGCGGCGGTGACCTGCGCCTGCGCATCAACACCGGCAAGCTGCCGCTGGACGATGTCGCACTGGGGGACAGTATCTGCACCAACGGCGTCTGCCTCACCGTGATCGAATTGCCCGGTGACGGCTATTGGGCGGATGTCTCGGTGGAAACCCTGAATTTCACCACCCTGGGCAAGCTCGGGCCCGGGGCCCGGGTGAACCTCGAAAAGGCGCTGACGCCCGCCAGTCGCCTCGGTGGCCATATCGTCAGCGGCCACGTCGACGGTGTCGGGCAGGTGGTGAGCCTCCAGGAGGACGGTCGCTCCGTCCGGGTGACGGTGGCAGCACCGGCGTCGCTGGCGAAGTACATTGCCCACAAGGGCAGCATTTGCGTCGACGGCACCAGTCTCACTGTGAACGCGGTGCACGGGGCCCGGTTTGAACTCAATATTATTCCCCAGACCATGGCCGAGACGGTCTTTGGCGATTACCGCTCCGGCAGCCGGGTCAACCTCGAGGTGGATGTCATCGCCCGCTACCTGGAGCGACTCGTGCTGGGCGATGCCGCGGCCGACCCGCAAGCGGCCGTCGGCCTGTCGCTGGCGACACTGGCGGAGAACGGTTTTATACCCGGCGCGGGGCATCCCGCCGGTACAGGGAGCAAGGTTTGAACACGGTAGATGAGTTAATCAGTGAAATCCGCCAGGGCCGTATGGTCGTGCTGGTGGACGACGACGCCGACAGTAACAATGAAGGCGTTGTCATGGTGGCGGCGGAACACTGCGATGCCGGCCATGTGAATTTCATGGCGCGCCAGGCCCGGGGCCTGGTGTGCCTGACCCTGACCGAGGAGCGCTGTCGCCAACTGAACCTGCCGCTTATGGTCGACGAGGGGCTGGGCGAGAAAGCCCACTTCACCCTCTCCATCGAGGCGGCCGAGGGTATCGATACAGGGATCTCGGCGGCGGACCGCGCCCGCACCGTGCAGGCTGCGGTGGCCCCCTTCGCCAGGCCCCAGGACATCGTCCAGCCCGGGCATATCTTCCCGCTGGCGGCCATGCCGGGCGGGGTGCTGACCCGCGCCGGTCACACCGAGGCCGGTTCTGATTATGCGCGGCTGGCAGGCCTGTTGCCGGCGGCGGTGATCACCGACATCCTCACCCCGGCGGGCATGCTCGCCGATGGCGCCGCGCTGCGTGAATTTGCCGATAAGCACCAGTTGAAGATAGGCAGCATCGCCGACCTCATCCACTTTCGCATGGTCAACGAGCGCACCATTCGCCGGGTGCGTGAGGGTACAATCAATACCGCCTACGGCGAATTCCGCCTGACCGCCTACCGCGACCAGACGGCCGGTGCGGTACACCTGGCCCTGTCCCGGGGCAAGATCGTTCCCGAGCAGCCCACCCTGGTGCGGGTGCATGTGCAGTCCGCCCTGCGGGACCTGGTGACCAGTCGGATACCGGAGCAGGCCAGCTGGAACATGGCCGGTTGCCTGCAGGCGGTGGCGGAAAATGGGCGCGGCGTGATTGTGTTGCTGGCGCGATGCGAGAGCCCCGAGCAATTGCTGGCCAGCATCGATATGGCGCTGGGGGAGGCGGGGCAGGGCGGCGCCATGAGCCCGGACAGCTACACCACGGTCGGGCTCGGCTCGCAGATTCTCAAGGACCTCGGGGTGGGAAAAATCCACCTGATGGGCGCGCCTATCAAGTACAATGCGATTTCCGGCTTCGGCCTGGAAGTGCTTGATTTTGTCCAGCCGGGCCAGTGATCGCACGGCTGCATTGACAGGAAAGGAAGGGAACGATGACGGACATAAAGACAATCGAGGGCGATTTTGCCGGTGGCAAGGGCAGGTACACCCTGGTCGTGGGGCGCTGGAACAGCTTCGTGGTGGAACACCTGCTGAGCGGTGCCATCGACACCCTGCGGCGCCACGGCGTGACCGACAAGCAGATAGCGATCGTGCGCGCCCCCGGTGCGTTCGAGATTCCGCTGGTGTGCAAAAAAGTGGCGGCAAAAGGTGATGTGGACGCCATTATCGCCCTGGGCGCGGTGATCCGCGGCGGCACACCGCACTTTGAGTACGTGGCCGGCGAGTGCACCAAGGGCATCGCCCAGGTCAGTATGGAAACCGGCGTGCCGATCGCCTTCGGTGTGCTGACGGTGGATTCGATCGAACAGGCGGTGGAGCGCTCGGGCACGAAGGCGGGGAACAAGGGCGCGGAGGCGGCGCTGTCGGCACTTGAAATGGTCAGCCTGCTGGCCAGGCTCTGAACCCGCCGCAGGAATGAGCCGGATGAACGAGTTGGCTGAATGAGCAGGCCCGCCCACAATACCCTGGCGGCGGAGCGCCGCAAGGCCCGCCATTACGGCATGCAGGCCCTGTACCAGTGGCATATGGCCGGCGCCTCGCTCGCCGCGATCGAGGCTGAATTTCGGGCCGACTACGATTTCAGCCATGTCGACCTGGAGTATTTCCAGGCGCTGCTGCACGGGGTGCCCGCGCACGTGGACGAGTTGGAGGCGACGCTTGAGCCGCTGCTCGATCGCAAGCTTGACGACCTCGATCCCATAGAGCGCACCCTGTTGCGTATGGGCACCTTCGAGCTGGCCCATCGACTTGATGTACCCTACAAGGTGGTTATCAACGAGGCGGTGGCCCTGACCAAAAAATTTGGCGCCACCGACGGCCACAAGTACATCAACGGCGTGCTGGACAAAGTCGCCCGGCAGTTGCGCAAGGTTGAGATAGACGCGGCATCCTGATGCCTGTCTCGGAATTCACCCTCATCTACCGTTTTTTTTCCGCTCTTGGCCGCGGTGAAGCCGTAGACCTGTCCGTGGGAGACGACTGCGCCATCCTGCGCCTGGATGCCGGCGAGCGCCTGGCCACCTCGGTGGACACCATGGTCGAGGGCGTGCACTTTCCCGCTGACACTTTCCCCGAGGACATCGGCTATCGGGCGGTTTCCGCCGCCGCCAGCGACCTGGCCGCCATGGGCGCGCGTCCGTTGGGTATGACCCTCGCACTGACCCTGCCCGCGGCGGACGAGTTGTGGCTGCACGCCTTCAGTCAGGGTATTGCGGCCGCCGTCGCCGAGTACCAGTTGCCGCTGGTCGGCGGTGATACCACCCGCGGCCCCCTGACGATCACGGTGCAGGTATTGGGCGCGCTGCCCATGGACCGGGCCCTGCTGCGCGGCGGGGCGCAGGCCGGGGATGGCGTTTACGTGTCGGGCAGCCTGGGGGATGCCGCCGCCGCCCTGGCCGTGCTGGACGGCGAGTGGTTGCCGCCGCCGGACCAGGTCGAATACCTGCTGGACCGATTCAATCGCCCGCACGCCCGGATAGCGCTGGGCCGCGAACTGCTGGGCCTTGCCTCGGCCGCGATCGATATATCCGACGGCCTGCTGGCGGATGCCGGGCATATCGCCGCGGCCAGCGGCGCCAGGCTGCGCATCGAGCCGGCGCTGCTGCCGCTGTCACCTGCTCTGCGGGGCCATACCTCGCCGGAGCAGGCCCGGCAGTGGGCGCTTACCGGCGGCGATGATTACGAACTGTGTTTTTGCCTGCCCCCCGGAGTTGAACCGCCGGCGGGTTGCACCCTGGTCGGCCGGGTCGAGCCCGGCAGCGGGGTGGACTGCGGTCTCGACATGCCCGCCGCGGCGGGTTACCAGCATTTTTGATGCAGGGAGAATACCATGAGCCGACCGGCCGCCGCGGGCGCCCGCGCAGCACTCAAGCCCACCCCGTTTCGCCGGCCGGTGCAGTTGCTGGCATTTGGCTTTGGCAGCGGACTCTTCCCCCGGGCGCCCGGCACAGCAGGCACCCTGGCCGCAGTTCCCCTGTACTGGCTGATCGCCGACTGGGGACTGCCAGGCTACACCCTCTTTGTGCTGGCTGCCGCCGTCGCGGGTATCTGGATCTGCGGCATCGCCAGCGAACAGCTCCGGGTGCACGACCATCCCGGCATAGTGTGGGATGAATTCGTCGGCTACTGGATCACCCTGTGGGCGATGCCGGTGGACTGGGTGTGGATGCTGGCGGGATTCGTTGCGTTCCGGGTGTTCGACATCGTCAAACCCTGGCCGATCAGCCACCTGGACAGGACCGTGAGCGGGGGGTTCGGCATCATGATCGATGACATCCTGGCGGGCGTAATGGCCTGCGCCACGCTGCACCTCGCCCTGTGGGTGCTTTAGCGTGAACCTCAATGGAGCCACCGTCCTGGCGCTGGCGGCCTCACTGCTGCTGATCGCACCGACGGTCCGGGCGGCGCCGCCCCGCATCGAGGTGGAGGCCCTGTTTACCGACGCCGCCGTGCTGCAGATTGACGGCGAGCGCAAAATGCTGAAGGCGGGACAATCCTACAAGGCGGTGACGCTGGTGGCGGCCTATTCGCGCACTGCCACCCTGGAAGTGGACGGCCAGACCATGGTGTTGGGCATATCGCGCCGGGTAGGCACCCGCTATGAGAGCGCCGAGGTGCAGGTAGTCAGCATCCCGCACGATGCCAATATGCAGTACCAGACCACCGCGGCCATCAACGGCCGCAGCCTGCAGGTGCTGGTGGATACCGGTGCCAACGTCGTCGCCCTGAATTCCGGCCACGCCCGGGCGCTGGGCCTGGATTACAGGCTCGGTGTGCCGGCCCGGGTAGAAACCGCCAGCGGCTCGGTGGAGGCCTGGTTCGTCACCCTGCGTACGGTCGATGTCGGCGGTATACGGGTCGACAACGTCGAGGCAACTGTAGTCGAAGGCAATTTCCCGAGCACTGTGCTGTTGGGCATGACCTACCTCAGGCACGTCAAAATGGAGGAAGCCGGCGGTGTGCTCTCACTTTCGCGGGCCTGGTAGCGTGGCTGCCACGGCCCCGGATTCAGCCCGGGCTTATCTCGCAACCGGCGGGATAAAACTGCTAGAATGGCCGGCCTTTTTTGCCGGATTCCCCGAGTGACAGTACGCTACGTAGAATCTTCCCGCCTCCCCACCCAGTGGGGCGATTTCGATATGCACGGTTTCGAAGACCCTGAATCCAACAAGGAGCACCTGGTGCTGACCATGGGGGATGTGGGCAACGGCGAGCCGGTGCTGGTGCGGGTGCACTCGGAATGCCTCACTGGCGACGCCCTGTTCAGCCTGCGTTGCGACTGCGGCAACCAGCTGCAGGCGGCGCTGAAGGCGATCGCCACACAGGGCAGGGGCGCCCTGTTCTACCTCCGGCAGGAGGGTCGCGGCATTGGCCTGCTCAATAAGATCAAGGCCTATAAGCTGCAGGATGCCGGCGCCGACACGGTGGAGGCCAACGAACAGCTTGGTTTTGGCGCCGATATGCGCGACTACAGCATGCTGGGCCCGATGTTCAGGCACCTGCGCATCACCGCTGCACGATTAATGACCAATAACCCCCGCAAGGTCGCGGCCCTGGAAGAGGCTGGGATAGAGGTGGTAGAGCGTATCGCCCTGCATACCGACCGCAATCCGCACAACGAAAAGTACCTGATCACGAAGGCGGGGAAACTGGGGCATTTTTTTGACGGGCATCCGCTGTAGGGTCCGCCGGATTGCTCCCGCCGCGACCGGCGGGCATTGCCCGACCGATTCCCCTACCGGTCCCGCTCGACGATATACCGTGCCAGGTCCCGCAGGTGGTCGGCGGATTCGCCGAATTCATCGAGCGCCTCCAGCGCCGCCTTGAGCAGGCGTTTCACTTCCTTTTTCGCCCCCGCCAGACCCATCAGCTTCACGTAGGTCGGCTTGTTGGCGTCCCCGTCCTTACCCTGGGTCTTGCCGAGGGTTGCCGTATCCCCTTCCACGTCCAGGATGTCATCCACCACCTGGAAGGCCAGGCCGATATGGCTTCCGTATTCGTCCAGGGCGGCCAACTGCTCCTCTGACGCCCCCGCGGCAATACCGCCCATGGCCAGTGCGGCGCGGATCAGGGCGCCGGTTTTGAGGGCATGCATGGCCTGGAGTTGGGGAAGGGTGAGGTCTGAGCCGGTGGCGGCAGTGTCTATGGCCTGTCCGCCGACCATGCCGCGCAGACCAGAGGCGGCAGCCAGGGTTTTGATCATGGCGATTCGCTGTGACGGGCTGAACTCCGCGGCGTCGGCCAATAACTCAAAGGCGCGGGCCTGCAGTGCATCGCCAACCAGAATTGCGGTAGCCTCGTTATAAGCCCTATGGCAGCTGGGTTGCCCCCGGCGCAGGTCGTCGTCGTCCATTGCGGGCAGGTCGTCATGGACCAGGGAGTAGCTGTGGATCATCTCTACGGCGCAGGCGATGGCATTGACCCCCTCATCGGTGCCGGCAGTCGCGTTCGCTGCGGCGTAGACGAGTACAGCGCGAATGCGTTTGCCACCGTTGGTCAGCGCGTAGCGGCAGGCATCAGCTAATGACAACAGTGCCTGCCCGATTTCCTGGGGGAGCCCCGCATTGTCAACTGCGAGGCTGGCCAGTTGTCGGTCCGCCGCGTCTCTTTTATCCAGGTAATAGTCGGTGAAGGCGGGTGTCATTCAGGTGTTCCGTCGGGAAAATCCTCCGCGCTGGGCTCGCCGTCGGCCTCCATCAGCATTTTCACCCGTTGCTCGGCTTCCAACAGGGTTTTTTGGGCCTGCCGGATCAGCTTGATGCCCTGCTCGAAGGCGTTGAGTGAATCCTGTACGGAAGCCTGCTCGTCGTCGAGCTTGTCAATGGTGGCCTCCAGTTGGGTGAAGGTCGCTTCCAGATCGAGTTTGCCGGTTTTTGCCATTCGAGGTGCTGCCTGGGTTGTCAGGTGAATAATGTGTTGAGAATGCGTCTGCGGACCAAATTATATAGAATATTGGCTTAACTGTGGCTATGTATTGCGCTGCGGTAGGAAATTGGCTGAAACTTCGCGATAAGCTGGCAGCCGGTCGGGTCAGTTGTCGGAGTGGAATGCCATCGTCTCGGTTGGGGCGCCGCGACGGGCAAGCGCTACCGCACAGCGGGAAACCCGGTTGATGCCCGACGTTATCGCGGTGATGGGTTCGTTACCGAATACAGCAAAATTCGCCTTGGAAGAATAAGCAGATGAAGGTCGTGATACTGGCAGGGGGATTGGGGACGCGGATAAGCGAAGAAACGCACCTGAGACCCAAGCCTATGATAGAAATTGGCGGAAAGCCGATTTTGTGGCACATCATGAAAATGTATTCCAGTCACGGGATTAACGATTTCGTGATCTGCTGCGGTTTCAAGGGTTATGTAATCAAGGAATATTTTGCCAACTATTTTTTACATATGTCCGACGTTACTTTTGATATGGCCAACAACCAGATGCAGGTGCATCAGCAGAATGTCGAACCCTGGCGCGTGACCCTGATTGATACCGGCGACGATACGTTAACCGGTGGTCGGCTGAAACGGGTGGCTGACTATATCAGGGACGAAAAGGCATTTTGCTTCACCTATGGCGATGGCGTGAGCGATCTGGATATCACCGGACTGGTCCGGTTCCACAAAGAGCATGGCAAACTCGCCACGGTCACCGCGGTCTCGCCGCCGGGACGTTACGGTGCCCTGGAGCGTTCTGGCAATCGGGTGACCGGGTTCTCGGAAAAGCCCCGAGGTGATGGGGGAATGATCAATGGCGGGTTTTTTGTGCTGTCTCCCAAGTGTCTCGATTTAATAGAGGGCGATGCCAGCAGCTGGGAGGCCAGGCCACTCAAGGACCTCTCCGCCATGGGCGAAATGATGGCCTATGAGCATCGCGGGTTTTGGCAGCCCATGGATACGTTGCGGGACAAGACTATGCTCGAGGACCTTTGGGCATCGGGTAATGCGCCCTGGAAAACCTGGTGAAATTGCCACTGGCGTCCTTTTGGCGAGGCAAACGCGTCCTCCTCACCGGGCACAGCGGGTTTAAAGGATCCTGGCTGACGCTCTGGTTGCGGCAACTGGGGGCGCAGATTGTCGGTATCAGCCTGGTCCCGAACACCCGGCCAAATTTGTTTACTCTGGCAGGCATCGAGCAAGCCTGCGAGAGCCATTTCTGCGATATCAGGGACAGCCGTCAGTTGGCCGAACTGGTGCGGGTATCGAGGCCTGAGATTATCTTTCACCTGGCGGCCCAGCCCCTGGTCAGGGCGAGTTATCGGGCCCCGCTGGAAACGTTCGGTACAAATATCATGGGCACCGCCCACCTGCTTGATGCGTTGCGGGGGCTGGACTGTGTAAAAGTGGCCGTAATGATAACCACGGACAAGGTCTACCATAATACAGGGCAGCACAGACCATTCAGCGAGGAGGACCGGCTGGGCGGTCACGATCCGTACAGCGCTAGTAAGGCCGCCAGCGAGGTGGTGATCGACAGCTATCGGGACGCGTTTCTGGCTGCGCAAGGTGTGGCGGTAGTGGCCGCGAGGGCCGGCAATGTGATAGGTGGGGGCGATTGGTCCGAGGACCGTTTGATTCCGGATGCGATCAGGGCCTGGCAGGCGAAGCGGGTTTTGGAGATCAGGCATCCGCAGGCGGTTCGCCCCTGGCAGCATGTGCTCGATCCGCTGGCTGCTTATCTCACTCTGGCTGAAACGCTGTGGGAGAGTCCGATGCTGTCGGGCGCCTATAATTTTGGTCCGGACCAGGAGTCCGCGCGAAGCGTTGCTGATGTCGTCGAACTGGCGCGCGCCAGTTTCGGCTCCGGCGAAGTGGAGTATTCGCCCAGCGGCGAGGGCTTGCATGAGGCGGCCCTGTTGTCCCTGGACAATGAAAAGGCCCGGGCAGTGCTGGGTGTGACGCCGCACTGGCAGCTTCCGATCGCGGTTGAAAAAACAATCCAGTGGTATCGTGCACAGCGGGGCGGTTCGACTGCCCGTGAGTTGTGTCTGGCGGATATCGCTGCTTTCGGACTTCAAGCATGAGCAGGCTGGCATCCAGGGCACTGCCTCTGGCGGATCTAAAGCTGATTGAACGACAGCGCCTGGTTGATGATCGCGGATTTCTGGCCAGGATATTTTGTGCCCGTGATCTGGCCGCCTGCGGTTGGAATAAACCCATCATGCAGATAAATCATACCTACACGCGTACAAAGGGCACCGTCCGGGGGATGCATTTCCAGCGCCGGCCTTGCAGCGAGATGAAACTGGTGAATGTTATCCGGGGTGAAGTGTGGGACGTGGCTGTCGATTTGCGGGAAGGGTCCGCCACTTTCCTGCATTGGCATGCTGAGAAACTCTCGGCAGAAAATGGTCGCGCCCTGCTCATTCCCGAAGGTTTCGCTCACGGCTTTCAGTCGCTGACCGATGATGTTGAGATGTTGTATTGCCATTCTGCCGCCTACGATCCTGTTGCGGAAGGCGGATTGCGACCTTCGGATGCGCGGCTGGCTATTGCCTGGCCCCTGGCGATATCCGCCATGTCCTCGCGGGACCGCGAGCTGCCGCTGATTGACCAGGATTTTAGGGGAATTTCCCTGCTATGAAATGCAGAAGTTGCGCGGCGGAACTGACGCATACTTTTCTGGATCTGGGTTTCGCGCCCCCATCCAATGCGTACCTGACCGAGGAGGATCTGTCCCGTCCTGAAAAATATTATCCGTTGAAAATCAAGGTCTGTAACCAGTGTTGGCTGGTCCAGACCGAGGATTATACCGAAGCTGGCGAGCTGTTCAGCTCCGACTACGCCTATTTTTCCAGTACGTCCTCCGGTTGGTTGGCTCATGCCGCCGATTACGCGAACATGATTTCCGAAAAACTTGATTTATCTTCCGACAGTCTTGTTATGGAAATCGCCTCGAATGACGGCTACCTGCTCAGGAATTTCGTCAGCGCGGGAGTGCCTTGCCTGGGGATCGAGCCCACGGCGAGCACCGCCGCCGCCGCGGAGGCGCTTGGCATACCCGTCATAAGGGCGTTCTTCGGTGAGCAACTGGCAGGGCAGCTTGTGGACAAGGGGTATCGGGCCGACCTGGTGGTGGGAAACAATGTGTTCGCACATGTGCCGGACATAAATGATTTTACCCGTGGCTTGAAATCTGTACTCAGTGCCACGGGCACGATTACCCTGGAGTTTCCCCATGTAATGCAACTCATAGAGCATGCACAGTTCGATACTGCGTATCATGAGCATTTTTCATACCTCAGTCTGTACACCGTCAAGCGAATATTCGAATCAGCTGGCCTGCGTGTTTACGACGTGGAAACGCTTGCTACTCATGGGGGTAGTCTGCGTATTTACGGTTGTCATAAAGAGGCTGCACGTCAAACTTCAGGGGCCGTAGAACAGCTGTTGATTCAGGAGGCCCGTTTCGGGCTGCAAGACATCAAGACTTACGATGGCTTCCAGCAAAGGGCCGATAAGATCAAAAATGACTTTCTGGGTTTTCTGGTCGATCAAAAGCAAAATGGCAAACTGGTCGCGGCCTATGGGGCTGCGGCAAAAGGAAATACATTATTGAACTACGCGGGAGTCAAGCCCGACCTTTTGCCGTTTGTTTGTGATGCAGCTCCGTCCAAGCAAGGGAAGTATATGCCCGGCAGCCATATTCCTATTATTCCCCCAGCCGATCTGAAGCGGTATTGCCCTGACTTTGTGCTTATCCTGCCTTGGAATATTGCTGCGGAAGTGAAGGGACAGCATGCGGATCTGGAACAAAGCGGCACCAGGTTTGTGACTGTGGTGCCGAAACTGGAGATCGCATGAAGTCGCGCATACACTACACCAAACCTTCGATCACCGAACGGGAAATTGAGTACGCGAATGATGCGGTAAGCAATGGCTGGGGCCCGCGATGCTACGAATACATCGCCAGGTTTGAAGAGGCATTTAAAAAGTATCTCGGTGTGAAGCACGCCATCGCTACCTCGTCCTGTACAGGTGCGATGCACATGGGCTTGTCCGGGTTGGGCGTCGGCCCCGGCGACGAAGTTATCCTGGCGGATATTAACTGGGTTGCAACGGCAGCGCCAATCACCTACCTGGGGGCAACTCCAGTTCTGGTCGATGTAGATCCGGTATCATGGTGTATCGACCCCGCTCGGGTCGAGCAGGCGATAACGGAAAAAACAAAGGCGATCATTGCGGTGCACCTCTACGGCAACGTCTGTGATATGCGCAGGCTCTTCGACATAGGGGAGCGCCATGGCATTGCGGTGGTTGAAGATGCGGCTGAAGCCATCGGTTCGCAATACCATGAGCAAAAGGCGGGGTCAAACGGCGTATTCGGCACTTTCTCGTTCCACGGCAGCAAAACCGTAACCACGGGAGAAGGCGGGATGTTTGTGACGAACAATGATGCGTTGTTCGAGAAGGTACTGACCTTGTCAAATCACGGCAGGTCTGCAGGCCAGTTGAAGCAATTCTGGCCGGATATGATTGGATTTAAATATAAGCTGTCTAATGTCCAGGCGGCAATCGGGTTGGCCCAGATGGAGCGTATCGAAGATCTGGTTGCCGACAAACGACGAGTTTTTGAGGCCTACAGCTCGCTGCTGGAAGGTTTGCCAATAACGATGAACCCTGAGCCAAGTGACACGATAAACGGCTATTGGATGCCTACTTTCATAGTGGATCCGTTAGTGAAGTTTGATCGAAACAATTTTATCGCACACCTTGGCATGAACGGCATTGATGGCCGAGCTTTTTTCTGGCCGCTTTCGGATACGGGCCATTTCGACCGGTGTCTGCCCTCACCCGTGGCGCACTCACTGTTTTCAAGAGGCGTAAATTTGCCTAGCTATTACGATTTGAGCGCCGGCGATATAGAGCGAGTGGCGGATTGCGTGCGCCAGTTCCTGGGTGCGAACTGAACTAATATGAGTAATGAAAACTACAGGTTAGCTGCTGCGCAGGTCGATGAGTTCAACTCCAGTGGTCTGTTACTGATAAAAGGGTTCTATGACCCGCAAGACATACATGCGGTTCAGTATGGTATTTACAATATCATTGGCCGTGTGCTGGAACGCCACAAGCTTGTTGACGACAGGAAGCCGTTTTCCGCGGATTGCTTTGATGACGGATTTAACGCCATCATACGGCGGGACCGGAGCATCGGATCGGAAGTTTATGACGCAATCAAGCAGTTGCCCGCGTTTATCAGGTTACTATCCAGTTCAGTGCACGAAAACATCATGATGCAGCTCCGCCCGGGGGCTCAGCCGGGCATAGCCGCGGGGGGCAGTGGTATACGCATTGACAATCCCGGTGAGGACCAGTACAGGGCTTTTTGGCACCAGGAATATCCGGCGCAGCTTCGCAGCCTGAATGGGCTGGTATTCTGGTCGCCACTGGTGCCGATCACCGAGGATATGGGGCCGGTAAAATTTTGCCTGTCATCGCACAAGGAAGGCCCGCTGCCCGTGACGAATGACTCCGATGATGAACAGAGGCGGGGTGCATACAATCTTCGACTGCATAACGAAGCCTATTATTGTTCGAAATACCAACAGATCGCGCCACTTACAGAACCCGGAGACATGGTCATCATCGATTTCCTGGTAATACATGCATCCGGGTTCAATCGATCACAGCGATCCCGTTGGTCCATGCAGTTTCGCTATTTTGATTTTTCTGAACCCACCGGAATCTCACACGGATGGCGGGGCTCCTTTGCATCCGGGGTCGATTTCCGCCTTATACATCCAGAGTTGTGTAAGGATTCTTTACAGTGAATAAAGCTGTCAAGGTTTGTAACATATGCAAGTCGGAGCTGTCCGCCCCGATCTATGACTCCCGATCGCTACAGAGTCTTACGTCCCTGTGTCGTTTATATCCAGGCTCCACGCAGGTATGGTTTTGTACATGTTGTGGGCATGTTTTGAGTAACCCCCTGGAGGGAACGGATGAGTATTATGCAACCGAATACGATATTCTCCTTGACCACGAGGATGAAGACCAGATTTACGAAGTCAAAGGCGGTGAAATCACTTACCGTATCGACCGGCAACTTGCTGTAATTTGCCAGAAGGTTCAGTTCAGGCCCGGAATGAAAGTGCTGGACTATGGCTGTGCAAAAGCGGGAATGTCAAAGCGCCTGGATAGACAAGTGCCGGGCATGGAATTCTACTTCTTTGATGTCAGTGACAGGTACCTGGAATACTGGCAAAAGCTCGCGCCTTCGCACAATCACGCGATTCTTGCAACACCCGCCCATTGGGAAAATCAGTTTGATTTAATCACGTCCTATTTTTCTCTGGAACACATACCGGACCCGGTCGCATCAATTGCTCATATTACCTCCATGTTGAAGAAAGGTGGTCTGTTTTATGCAATAGTGCCTGACATCTTTGGAAATATAGCCGACTTTATCGTGGTCGATCATGTCAATCATTTTACCAGGACTTCTTTGGCCCACCTGCTTCAGGGAGCCGGACTTTCGGTCGTTGATATTGATAGTGCCTCTCATAGAGGGGCGCTTGTTGTCGTCGCCCGAAATGGCGGTGAAGTAGCAAGCCTTGAGCGAGATGACGGACTTCAGCAGCAGGTTCAGGAATTGGCGCACTACTGGGGAACTGCCTCCAGGCGCGTGCAGCAGGCGCGGGTGGGGCGCAACGGTTCTTGTGCGATCTATGGATCGGGGTTTTACGGGACATTCATATATTCCATGTTGGCGGATCCTCACGAGGTGACCTGTTTTCTCGACCAGAGTCCCTATCAGCAGGGCAAAAGTGTTTTCGGTGTGCCGGTAATATCGCCCGAGGCATTGCCTGAAGATATCAAGACGCTGTTCGTGGGTCTAAATCCCGCTATTGCCCGGGAAGTTATAGCAGGCCAGCCCTGTTTGCAGCGACCCGACCTGAGAACTATTTACCTGGATTCATGACCATGAATTCAACTGAGCGACTACTGCTTAGGCACTGGCGAGAATCGGATCTGGAATTTCTGCGGGAACTGAGAAATGACATAACTCTGCAGGCTCGACTGCTTTCAACTGCAAGAGGTAGCGATATTGCGGCTGTCCGAAGCTGGTTGGACAGGCGCACGGCGACTTCGGACGGTATATTTTTTGTGGTGTCTCTCAGGGAAAACGAAGTTCCCATTGGGTATATCCAGTGCACAAAGGAGGCCAATTCTACTAACGGATTCAGAGCGGGTATATGTCTTGCTGACGGATGGCAATCCAGAGGCTACGGCCCCGAAGTAATGCTGTGGCTTGAGCGGCATCTGGCAGCCAATTTCATGCCTCAGAAAATTATCTTACATGTCGATGTTGATAATCATCAGGCTGTCGCCTGCTACCGGAAACTGGCTTATCGAGAAGTCGGTGTTATGAAAAACCACGTAAAAGTCGGTAATGACTGGCGCGATGTTTTAGTTATGGAAAAATTGTTGCCTGACATCGGTGGACGGTGATGAACGTTGTGATTAGCCAGTCCATGTATTTTCCGTGGGTCGGAATGCTGGAGCAGATTCGTCTGGCAGATGTATTTGTCTTTTATGACGATGTTCAGTTTTCCAAGGGCAGCTTTACCAACCGCGTACAAGTCAAGCTTCCGAGCGGAGTGCGCACGTGGATGACGGTGCCTCTGTTGAATCATCAGCTGGGGCAGCGAATTGACGAGGTCAGGATCAAGGATTCCGGAATCTGGGCTGCAAAGCACCTGTCTGTTCTGGAGCAAAGTTTCAGGGGCGCGCCTTTCGCCCAAGAAGCTCTGGATCTCGCTGCGAAAACACTGTCCAATCCTGGTGGCACTATTGCAGAGTTGTCCCGTGCCAGTATGCTTGCGCTTGCGGAGTATTATGGGTTGGATCAAGACACCGAATTCGTTAACTCGACTGACTTGAATGTCGCGGGCAAAGGCAGCCAGAGAGTCCTTGATATCGTTCAGGCAATTGGCGGTAACACCTATGTAACGGGACACGGTGCCTGGCAATATCTCGATCATGATCTTTTTGAAAAGGCGGGTCTGGAAGTCGCATATATGGATTATCAGTGTCGAGCATATCCGCAGAGGCATGGTGATTTCACGCCATATGTTTCAGCCCTGGATTTAATTGCAAATATGGGCCCCCGTGGGATAGAGTTCATATTCTCTGGCGCAGTTTACTGGAAAGATATCTGCAATGAATCCTAGCGAAAAGTTTCAGGAAGAGGTTAAGGCCAATATTGCTGGTCTGGGCGAAGATGAGGCGCTGCAAGAGCTTTCCCGGTTATGGTGTGCTGAGGTTTCGCGACATAAATATGCGTACAATTTTTCCTGGCTGGGCCGGCCAGCGATACAGTTTCCAAACGATGCATGGGCTTTACAGGAAATCATCTGGCAGGTCAGGCCGGACCTGATAATTGAGGCGGGGATAGCTCACGGCGGTTCCCTGGTGTTCAGTGCATCCATGTTAAGCCTCCTGGATTTGACCGATGCAATCGCGGCAGGACAGACGATGAACCCGGCGATATCCAGAAGAAAGGTCTTGGGTATTGATATAGATATACGTGCACATAATCGCAAGGCTATTGAAGCCCATCCCATGGCATCCCGTATTCAGATGATCGAGGGGTCCAGCATCGCTGAGAAGACGATTGCACAAGTGAAAAGTGTCGCCGCGAACTACGATCGCATTCTGGTGTGTCTTGACAGCAATCACACGCACGAGCATGTGTTGGCGGAACTACACGCCTATGCCGGTCTCACCAGTATCGGAAGCTATTGTGTAGTATTGGATACCTTGGTCGACGATATGCCGGAAGCCATGTTCAATGATAGGCCATGGGGCCCTGGCAACAGCCCCAAATCGGCGGTAAAGCAGTACCTGAAGTCACACCCGGAGTTTGAGGTCGACGCCGGAATACACCACAAGTTGCTAATCACAGTTGCCCCGGACGGCTATCTCAAGCGGATCAAGTAGGGTGCTTCAAAAGCACCGACGATATCTTTTGGGTCCGCGCTGCATAAATTGTGTCAAAACGAATGTCCGGCCAGGGCCCGGGCAGTCGCTGTAGCACCTCAGTATGCTTAAGGGCAATTTGATAGCGAATTACCTCGGTCAGGGTTGGACTGCCCTGATGGGGCTGGCGTTTGTTCCCGTCTACATCAGATATCTCGGCATTGAGTCTTATGGACTGATTGGATTATTTGCTGTTCTGCAGGCCTGGTTGAACCTTCTGGATTTGGGCATGGCTCCGACTCTCAGTCGCGAAATGGGCAGGTTCACCGCCGGGACCCGAACGAATGAGTCGATTGCCGACCTGCTGCGAAGCGTGGAAACTCTGGCGGTATTAATCGCTGTGCTGACTGCGCTGGGTGTCGCCTCTGGCTCGGTGTGGTTGGCCACAAATTGGTTGAGGGCCGAACAGTTGCCGGTAGCAACGGTCGCCCAGGCGTTTACGATGATGGGGGTGGTGACGGCTCTTCAATTTGTAATCGGACTTTATCGCAGTAGTCTGGTCGGATTGCAAAGGCAGGTGCAGTTGAACCTGGTCAACTGCATCATGGCCACATTTCGCAGTGTGGGCGCGGTTGCCGTGCTTATATGGGTCTCCCCGACCATAAGTGCCTTTTTTATCTGGCAGGGTATCGCGTCATTATTGACACTGATCTTGTTTATTCGCTCGACCTATATGTCTCTCAATGGTTTGGGTTTGGTTGCAACTCGGGCGGGCCGGTTCTCTGTCGATGCGTTGCGTAGCGTCCGGAAATATGCCGGCGGAGTACTGTGGATTACGTTTTTGGCGCTACTGCTTACGCAGGTTGACAAGGTTCTGCTCTCAAGGCTGCTGACCCTCTCGGAGTTTGGTTATTATACGCTTGGCGCCGTTGTGGCGGGCGGGTTGTATGTTCTGGTTGGCCCGATTATACAGGCATGGTTTCCCCGGCTGAGCCAGCTGCATGCAGCCAACCTGGATTCGGAGTTCATTGAGGCTTATCACCAGGGCGCACAACTGGTAACTGTTATCGTAGGCAGTGCCACTCTGGTTTTGGTCATGTATTCCGAGATCATCCTGCGACTTTGGACACAGGATGAAGAGCTTGCCAGAAGTACTGCCGACTTGGTCAAATGGCTGGCAGTCGGGAATCTGCTGAATGGGCTTCTTACTATGCCCTATCAGGCGCAATTGGCGCTTGGCTGGACAGGTTTTGCGATACGCGTCAATACCATAGCAGTTGTTGCTATTGTGCCCGCTATTCTCTGGGCCGTTCCCATCTACGGCATGATGGGGGCGGCATATGTTTGGGTGCTTCTGAATACGGGATACATGCTTTTGGGAATGCATTTTATGTATCGGAGGATTCTCAAGACAGAAAAGTGGCGCTGGTACCGCGAAGATATTCTGCTGCCTATGCTTTCGGCGACTGCCATGGCTGTATTACTGGTCGAGGTTGTGCCGGTTTCCGGCTCGCCGGTGTATCAGTTCTCGGCCATTGCGATGTCCGGATTATTGATTCTGGCGGCGGCGATTTTCGGGGCGCCAAGCTTGCTGAAAAGAGTTTGGGAAGTGGTTTATGGTGGCCGATAGATACGCCAGGCGAGACGCTGCGGTTACGCTTGAGGTTGATGTATGTTGTGGTCCTGACAAGTTCGGGTGTCACGTTATTGATACTGCCTGGATACAAATTTGATCGTACGAATTTGTGCTGTATTGTTAGTGCGCCCTAATACTGCCGTGTCGCCGAGCCCGAAGAATGGACAAGCCAAAAATAACAGTCGTTATCCCCACGCGTGATCGATGTGATGTGCTGGAGTCCACGTTACAAACCGTGGTAACGCAGGACTATGACAATCTCGACATTCTGGTAAGCGACAATTTCAGCAAAGATAGCACCGAGGAAGTTGTCAGGGATATACGCGATCCCCGTATCCGCTATGTCAATACGGGGAAGCGCGTTTGTATGTCGCACAATTGGGAGTTTGCGCTCTCTAACGTATCCCGGGCCGGGTGGCTGACAATCATAGGAGATGATGACGGACTGCTTCCCGGTGCTATTCCCGCCATCGCCGAGATTATCGGTACGGCTGGGGTTAGGGCGATCAGGACGAGCGTTTGCGAGTACGCGTGGCCCTCTTTGACCGGAAAAGGTCACGGCAAGCTGGTGGTACCCTTGAAAAGGGGGGCGCAGATGAGGGATTCCAGGCAGTGGATTTCCAAGGTACTTTCCGGGAAAGCGGCATATACGGAGCTGCCGGTTCTGTACAATGGCGGCTTCGTGGAAATGGAACTTATCAATCAGCTCCGTGCGAGTGCGGGGTGCATTTATAGATCGTGCGCGCCGGATGTTTTTTCCGCAATGGCTATTTCCGGGCTGGTTGATCGCTATTTGTATCTGTATGAACCCTCGGCGGTAAATGGTGCATCCTCGCACAGTACCGGGACATCATCGTTCACGCCTCACTCGAAGGCTGGTACGGCACCAGCCACCATCTTTGCGTCCGAGAGTAACATACCTTTTCATCGTGACATTCCGCTCGTGGATGGCCGTGACTATCCAAAATCGATTCAGGTGGTCGTGTACGAATCGTACCTGCAGTCAGATCTTTGTCAGTCTGGATCGACCGGGATGACTCATGAGAAGCAGTTAGCCATTATTCTTGCAACCGCATGGCGTAATCAGGCATCAATTAACGACTGGGGGCGCCAATTCGCCCGGTTGCACTCCCTGGATTATGAAGCGATCTGTAGCGAGGCAAAAAACAAAAGAGTAGTATTGCGAGCTTCAACTATAGCCAGAGAAGTTCTGCGCAATATTGAACAGTACCACCAGTTCTCAGCGGAGATACCCATTGCAGACGTGTTCGAGGCCGCAGCCATGGCCCACAGGATTCTGATCAGGCGGCCGAGTCTGTTTAGCCGTTTCGGTAATCTGATTTTCCGCGTAATTGGTTTATCGAAAAAGTGGCTGCGAGGCCGCGAGTAGCTGCAATGACAGGCAGCCGAGAACGTTTATCCAGGGCAGAAGAAAAATGAGTATCAAGCATAAACTGCGAATGTTTTTCTGGAAGTTGGGCTACGATGTTACCAAGTTTTCTCCCGAGTCCAATCCCATCGCTCTGAGAAAGCAGCTGTTGGTCGACTATGAAATCGACACTGTTCTCGATGTGGGCGCAAATTCCGGACAGTTCGCCAGGACGCTGCGGTCTAACCTGGGATACAAAGGTAGAATACTTTCATTTGAACCATTGAGCTCGGCATTCAGCCTGCTGCAAAAGAACGCCAGAAACATTGCCGGCTGGGAGACTTTCAACTTTGCGCTGGGTAATGAGGACGCCATGCGAGAGATTAATATAGCAGGGAATTCCGATAGTAGTTCACTGCTCGAAATGCTGAGTTCTCATGTTCAGCTGGCGCCGGAGTCTGCCTATGTTGGTCGCGAAAATATCGAGGTAAGAAAGCTGGATTCCGTTTATCCCACGCTGTGCGCCGCATCCAGGAATGTATATCTGAAAATTGATACTCAGGGTTTTGAGCAGCAGGTACTAAACGGTGCGGAGCGATCCCTGGCCAATATTGATACTGTTCAAATGGAAATGTCTTTGGTGCAGCTTTATCAGGGAGAGCCACTGTTTTACACCATGAGTGAACTCATGTATACGCTGGGATATGAGTTGGTGTCGATGGAACCCAGTTTTTCTGATAAAAAGTCCGGGCGCCTGTTGCAGATAGATGGGGTGTTCCATCGCTTTTCACCGGGTGGGGTGGGCAGTCTGCTTTAAGTGCTCATTCAAGTGGGCCCGGCCTTATCTTTGGTGTCTGCTCAGGCGGTGGTATATCCTGGTTATCAGTGGCGCAGTCGCTGAAAGCAGATAGTAAGTAAACCCGAAGGCGTGCCGAAACAGCCGATTCCTGTCGCTATTAAAAATAACATCCTCGTGCATGCGACTCATGCCATTTTCATTGTTATAGAGGGCTACGCTGTAATCAACATAGCGAAAAGCATAGCTGGACATCAAAATAATGTTGGCGGCCCAGTCAGCCTTTATTGAATATTTAGTCTGGTATGGGTGTGCCGCCAACAGCCGGGTGGGGTAGAAAATCGCCTGGTGGCAGATGTTACGGAATACCAGCTTGAGAGGAGAGAATCGGCCGTCATACCTGCGTCGATCGCTGGTGAAAACAACGCTCCCATAATAAATCGCGGACAAATCATTCAGCAGCGGCAGCACTTTAACGAAATCGGGTAGCAGTTGATCGTCGGCGCCCAGAAAGTATATCCAGGGCGTCGATGCCTGTTGCACTGCCTTGTTCATGGCGTCATAGATTCCTGAATCCTGCTCACTGGCGATAGTGATACCCGGTATTGCCAGGTTGCGAACATAGTCGACTATGCCGTCTTGTGATCGACCGTCCTGAACAGTAACCAGGACCGTACTTCCCAATGAACAACCCAATGCTGCTCTGATCGAGTCTATGCATTGCGGAATGAGGTCAAGGGCCTGGTATGTCGGGATGACAATTGTCAGCAATGGTCGCTCAGGTGTCATTGCGGCGACTCCAGTTTTGGCCATCCGTAACTCCACAGCATACTCAATTTTCTTGGTGTCGCGATAAACGTACGCAAGTAGTCGACGAGCGTAACTGACCGGGTTCGCTGTACAGTTCTTCGCTGTAGGCGCAGGTTGTCTCGCTCAGAGTATAAAGAAACAAAAACAGGGCCATAGATCTCGCGCCAGATCCGGGCATCGCGCCGCGCGATACTGAACACCACCCCTTCAATCGTAAGCAACAGAAGGTGGACTAACAGCAACGGCCACACAAGTCTTGTCGGCGTCATGACAAACAACGCAAAAGTCTTATTCCGTTCACTTAATCGCCTGCGGCGAAAACTGCTGATGAGTCGGCCCTTGCTGGGCTTGTTTCCGCCAAAACTGTGTCCCTGGCGATGGCGGTAGCCGCTGCGGGCCAGTGCCTGGACGGGAGCACCTGAAAGCCTGGCAGCACAGCATAAATAGAGGTCCTCGCCAACTGACTCCAGCCAGGTGGGGAATCCACCCAACTGCCGCCAGAGCGAGCGCTCAATCCAAAGGCAGGCGCCTATGACCATGGCGACCTGCGATCGTGTCGAATCCAGGTTGGGTACGGGGTTGTAGAACGGGTCCAGCCGACAACCGCGGTCGACCAGGGTGTCGCTCTCCCAGTCAAATTGAGGCAAGCTTAGAATACCGGAGGGTATCTGCCTGGAGGCTTTCAATAGCGTGGATAGCGCATCCGGATACAGGGCGGCGTCATTGTTCAGCAAGAGAACGTAAGTACCCCTCGCATGCTCTACCATACGATTGTTTGCCACGCAGAACCCGACATTCTCGGCGCTCGCCAGAACCTCTACCTGCGGATACTTTTGCCGCAACAGTTCGATCGAGCCGTCATTTGAATTGTCGTCATGGACCACGATCTCGTAACTGAAGTCACAGTCCTGTGCAAGCAAGGAGTCGAGGCATTCGGAGAGTAAAATCGGCCCCCGATAATGGGCAATGCACACCGAGCATTCAGGCGCAACTGGCCTATCTACTGAGGGGTAGTATTCAACCAGCGCCATGTACGTTCCAATCCATCAGCCAGGGATACGTGGGCTGTCCAGTTGAAGTAATCGCGCGCGGCAGTACAGTCTATCTCCATTCTGTCGACATCTACCGCGCGACCTCTATCATATT
>JACKNN010000002.1 GCA_024234855.1 Pseudomonadales bacterium
GCGCGTACGCGATCCGGTCCGCCCCGGTTTCGGCCGACCCCCCCGTTGCGTCTCCCGGACAGGCTCCGAGCTCGCCGCTGCCCGACCCCGACTACGGTGTTGGCGGGCAGGTAATCAACCGCGCCGGCCTGATTGCCCAGCGGGTCAGTAACGAGTTGCGGCGGCGCGGCACCCACGAAGTGATGCCACTGGTGCTCGACCAGCTGGTTCGTGGCGGTGATCCCAGCGCTCTCGATCACGTTCTGGCGATGGCCTATGGCAGCGCGGCGGTGCGGGTGCTGGCCACCGGCGAGGATATGGCCGGTGATGGCGGCGTGTTGCTGGCCGGGCAGGGGGACGCAGGTGAGGATGCGCCGGGTACTGGCATGGTACCGGTAGCGCTGTCCGCTGCTCTCAACCGGACGCGCACTATTACCGCAAATGAACCGCTGTTGCAGCAGGCGCGCGCCCTTGGCATTGTCTTCGGAGAGGCGGGGTGAGCGGGGAGCGCATTGCGATGGATATGCTTGGCACCGTCGTCGATATCCAGCACTTTTCGACCCACGACGGCCCCGGTATCCGCACCACCGTATTTCTCAAGGGTTGCTCCCTGCGCTGCAAGTGGTGTTGCAATCCCGAAACCATCGCGCCCAAACCCGAGCTCGCCTATAACCTCAGGCAGTGCATTGGCGAACAGGAGTGCGGCCGCTGCCTGCCGGCCTGTCCGGAAGCGGCATTGCAGGTGCTCGACTCCGACGGCAGGGTCCGGGTCAACTGGGAAATGTGCAGCAACTGCGGTGCGTGTATCGAGTTGTGCCCCTCAAAAGCCCTGTATGCCTATGGGGTACAGATGAGTGTTGCGCAGGTGCTGGCCGAGGTGGAGCAGGACAGTGACTTCTATGCCGAGTCCGGCGGAGGCATCACCCTGTCCGGCGGTGAAACCCTGATGCAGCCGGAATTTTCCGCTGCCCTGCTGGCAGAGGCGCGGCGGCGCGGTATCCATACTGCCATCGAGACCGCGGGCAACGTGCCGTGGCGCTTCATGGAGCAGGTGCTGCCGCATACTGACCTGGTGCTGCACGATTACAAGAGCAGCGACTCACAGCGGCACCGGCACTGGACCGGCGCTGACAATGTGCGCATTCTCGACAATTACCGGCGCGCCTATACCCGCTATCCCGACACCCCGTTCATTGCGCGTATTCCGGTTGTCACCGGCGTCAACGATACGCTGGAACATGTTCGCAGTGTGCTCGCCTGTATCGAACCCTACGCCAACGTGGTTCAGCTCGAGCTGCTGCCCTATCACCGCTTCGGTGGCAGCAAGTACGGCTTCCTGGGCCGTGTCTACGAACTGGAGGATTTTGAGCCGCCCACCGCCGAGACCCTGCAGCGACTACAGGCGGTGATCGACGACTGGTTCGCCAGCCGCCTCGCCGCGAGCGCTGACCCCGGGCTCTGAGTCCCCGCCGCGACACTACTCCGGATAAGCTGGCGGGCGCTCGCCGTGTCGCCACGCGGTGGCGCTGCAGCCGAAGCGATGGGCAAACCAGCGGGAAAACGCCGATTGGGCCGAGAAACCGAGCAGGGAGGATATCTCGCCCAGCGGGCGGTCCTGGTCCTCCAGGTGCCGTACCACCAGTTCGGTGCGCACATTGTCGAGAATCCCCGAGAATGTATAGCCGTGCCGTTCAAGCTGCCGGTGGACCGTGCGGCGGTTAAGGCCCATGTGCTCGGCCACGCGCTCGACCGAGCATAATCCGGACGGCAACAGGGTCCAGACCATTTGTCGCACCTTGTCCTCGATGCGGGCGTGGGCCTGCGCCGCGAGGCCATCGAGAGACTGGTGAATGAATCTGGCGGTGACCGGGTCGGCGCTTTCGATCGGTGCATCCAGATCGCTGGAGCGGCAGACAATGCCGTCGATATCACAGTTGAATTCTATGGCGTGGCCAAAAATACGGACATAGGACGCGATGTCCGTTGGTTTACGATGGCGAAAGCAGACGCGTCGGGGCGTCCAGCTCGCACCCAGCAGGCCGCGCAGAATACGAAAGAGTACCGCCTGGCACAGACCGACCACCTGCACGACGGGGAGTTTGGAATCGCTGATCAGTTCCTCGCGCAACACTGCGATGCCATTGTCTTCCTCGATCAAAAAAACCAGGCCCTCGTTCTGCAGGTAGAGGTAGTGCTGCATGGACTCCAGCGCCTTGCGCACTGTCGGTTCCTCGCGCGCCAGCAGGCCCAGTGGCCCCAGGTTGGACAGGCGTCGCGTCTCGGCCATGCGCAGGCCGAAGTCCTCAACCCCGGCCGCCCGGGCGGAGCTCTCCAGCAGACGGCCGATGGCATCGACGGGGATTTTGGTATCGGGATTAGTGAGGCAGGTGGCGCTGATCCTGAACTTGCTCAGCTGCGCGTACGGATCCAGACCAAGGGAATTGCATACCTCAACGTAATTGGTCAAACAGCTGCTGCGAACGAGCAGGGGCATGGCAGATCTCCTGTTCCCGGCGGGCATGTCCCGAAATGATAAGCGGGTGCCCCGGAATGTCAAATGCGATCTGGTGCCCGGGCTGTAGCATGTACGCTTGAGCTAACTGACCCGGTTTCGATCGCGGGCTCTACTTTTTTGCCCGCGAGGGGGCCAGGGTGGTGATATAGCGATGGTCATCAACAAGCGCGTCCAGGCAACCAGGCCCGGTCTCTATGCCTGGATCGCCTTTACCCTGATCTTCGGCCTGATGTTCTCCGACTACCTGTCACGGCAGGTCATGAATGCCGTATTCCCGTTTCTCAAAGCGGAGTGGGCATTGACCGATACCCAACTGGGTGCGCTTGTGAGCGTGGTGGCGCTCACCGTCGGCGTCATGAGCTTTCCCATATCACTGGTTGCCGATCGGGTGGGCCGGGTCAGGGCCGCGACAGTGATGGCAATAGTCTGGGGGCTGGCCACGATCGCCTGCGGCCTGTCCGGTAACTTCTTGATGATGTTCGTCGCCCGCGCCTTCGTCGGCCTGGGCGAGGCCGCGTACGGCAGCGCCGGTGGCGCTATTCTCGTGAGCATATTCCCGGCGCGCATGCATGCCATGGTGATGGGCACCTTCCTTGCCGCGGCGCTGTTCGGCTCGGTGCTGGGTGTAACGCTTGGCGGCCTGATCGCTCAGCAGTGGGGCTGGCCCATGGCCTTCATCGTTGTGGGAGCAGGCGGGCTGGTACTGGCAGTGGTTTTCCCGCTGGTGGTGCGGGAGCCGGTTACGGCCAGCGGAGTGAAGGAACCACCACTGCCGCTCAGGCAAATCGGGCGCGAGCTGTTTACTACCCGCACGGCGATCTGCACCTATTTGGGCTCCGGTCTGTCAATGTTCATCCAGGGTGCCTTCGTCGCATGGATGCCCAGCTATCTGAACCGTTATCACGATATGGATCCGGCCGGGGCTGCGCTGGGCGCTGGAGTTTTGATCCTGGCCGCCGGCGTGGGCATGATGGGCGGTGGCGCCCTGGTCGATCGCCTGAGCCTGAAGGACCCGCGCAATCGCCTGCGCCTACCCGCCCTGTATTTGCTGGGCTCGGCGCTGTGCCTGACCGTGGCGTTCTCGCTGTCACCCGGCCTGCCCCAACTGGTGATGATCGGCCTGGGGTTGATGATCGGTGCCGGCTTTTCAGGCCCCGCCGGCGCGGTAGTGGCCGATGTCACCCACGCCTCCATCCACGCCACGGTGCTTGCAACCCTGACACTGGGCAACAACATACTGGGCCTCGCGCCCGGCCCGGTGTTGACCGGCTGGGTAGCAGACCAGACCAGTTTGCTGACTGCGCTGCAGCTGGTGCCGCTAATTGCGGTACTCGCCGCAGTGGCCTTTGCTGTCGGTTCGATGTTCTATGTGCAGGATCGTGTTCGCCTGCATGGCAACGCTTCGATTTGATCGCGGGGCCGAAGTCGCCACCTGTTATAAGTGAAGACGAGAGGAAAGGAGCAGGTATGAGTTCAGGTAAGGAGAAACCGGCCACCCCGCTGTGTGATCAATTGCGCGCTACCGGCGCATGGAATACCACAGACAATTGGGACACCATCGCCGAACTCGATCCGGAATGGATGGAAAAGTTCATGGCCATGGGCATGCACGCGCTGATGAAGAAAAGCGGCCTGGATGCGCTCACCTGGGAATTTATTTGCATCGCCGTCGATGCGTCCTGTACCCACATGTATGCGCCGGGTACCCGTCGTCATATCCGTAAGGCGCTGGAGCTGGGCGCCACCACCGACCAGGTCATGGCGGTCCTCGAGGGCGTCGCCGTGCTGGGTCTGCACTCAGTGGCGATGGCTGCCCCCATATTGAAAGAAGAAGCGCTAAATGTCGCTACCGCACAAAACAAGTAACACAAGGTATAGCCAGGCAACGCACCACAGCTAATAACAGGAGAACACCATGTACTTTCAAAAAGACTCGCTGCTGCCGGAAAACCAGGAGAAACTGCTGATTACCGCCGCGCCCTATGCCCCGGGTTTCGTCCCGGAAGATTTCCATGATATTCCGCGCACGCTGAAGGAACAGGTACAGAAGGCCGTGGATTGCTATAACGCCGGTGCCCAGATCCTGCATATCCACGTGCGCGAGGAAGACGGCAAACCGTCCAAGCGCATGTCGCGTTTTAACGAGTTCCTGGCCGCGGTACGCGATGCCGTGCCGAAGATGATTCTGCAGGTAGGTGGCTCGATCTCCTTCGCCCCCGACGGCGACACTGCCAGGTGGCCGAACCTCGATACCCGCCACCTGCTGGCCGAGCTGGAAAATGTCGACCAGGTGACGATCGCGATCGGCACGGCCGGCATGAACCTGCTGGACCTGATCAGCGTTGAGGACCGCGCCGGCACATCGATGGGGCAAGCCGATTCCCAGGAAATATGGGAGAACATGTTTGTCGAGGCAGGGCCCAATTTCTACGTCGAGCATCTCAAGCGCCTGCGCGCCAACAATATCCAGCCGTATTTTATGCTGGGCTATATTCACCAGCTGGAAATTGTCGAGTCACTCATACGCGAAGGGCTGTATATGGGACCACTTAACCTGACCTATGTTGCCATCGGTGGCGGTGCGGCGGGACGCCACCCGTCGGACCTGATGGAGTTTGTGCTGCGCACCCCCGATGGCGCCGTGCTGACCAACGAGTCGATGATGCGCACCGTACACCCGACCAATGCCATCTCCATTGCACTGGGCAATCACGTGCGGGTGGGTACGGAAGATTGTTTTTATACACCTCGCAGGGAAATGATGACCAGCGTGCAGCAGATTGAATGGTGCGCTAATATTGCCAATGAACTGGGCCGGGATGTGGCCACGGCAGATGAGGCGCGTGCCATGTACAGGATAGGCACCACCTTTGACAGTGTCGAACAGACCCTGCGCGAACTCGGCATGCCGCCGAATCGCCAACCCGGCCAGCGTGGTTTTCCGGTGCGCAGGCAATAGCCGCCGGGCCGGGCGGATTGGGCGGTGTGGCCCTGCTGGACCGGCTGCGCAGCCACGCTTTTCGCAATGCCATAAACCACAGAAGGTACATTTGCACCCATGATCGTGCATGACAGCAAGCACCCGGCGCCGTCTCCAGAGGCGGCTGTGCAACCAACGGGGACATCAGGCCAACGTCTGAACCGTCTGGTTCTGGAACTGATTCACCCTTATCGGGGTTGGCTCACCATCGTGTTCGTCGCGATGCTCATCGAAACAGCGATGAGCATCGCGGCGCCGTGGCCGCTGAAAATCATCATTGATAACGTGGTCGGGGAGCACAAGCTGCCCGAGTTTCTAATGTGGTTACGGGATTTTTCCGCGGGCGAAAAGACACTTGCCCTGGCCGGCGTTGTTGCCCTCGGTTCGGTGATCATTGCGGCCATAGGCGCGGTGGCGGGGTACATTGACAACTATTACACCGAGAGTGTCGCGCAGTATGTGGCGAATGATCTGCGCCATCGCCTCTACAGCCATCTCCAGCGCCTGTCATTGAAATATTACGACACCCATAAGATCGGCAATATGCTCAGCACGATCACCAATGACGTGAGCACGATCCAGAGTTTTGCCTCCACTGCGCTGCTCAGCATCCTCGTGGATTCCGTGACCATCGTTGGAATGGTCGGCGTGATGCTCTACCTCAATTTTGACTTTGCACTGGTCGCCGTGGGTGTGACGCCATTTCTTTTGCTGTTTGTCACGCGGTTTAAAAAGTTGGTTAAGAAGGCGACCCATGAGGTGCGCATGCGGCAAAGTGATATCGTCAGTGTCCTGCAGCAGGGTTTGGAATCTGTGCGTTCTGTGCAGGCGTTTGGGCGAGAGAGCGCCGAGGAGGAACGCCTTGACGCGGCCAGTATGGAGTCTGTCAAGGCGGCACTCAAGGCTCGCCGGGTGAAGTCCCTGCTCTCGCCCATCGTGTCGGTGATAGTGGCGCTCTGCGTGGCGTTCGTGCTCTGGCGATCAGCGGGCTTGATTATGAAAGACGCCATGACCGTCGGCGCCTTGACGGTGTTCCTCTCCTACCTCAACAAGTTCTTCAAGCCTGTGCAGGACCTCGCGAAGATGACCAATGCAATCGCGCAGGCGCAGGTCGGTCTGGAGCGCATTCAGTTGATTCTCGACGCCGACGTGATCATACCGCAAAAGCCTGATGCAAGAGTGCCCGGCAGCCTGCGCGGTAATATTGTCTTCGAGCATGTGTCCTTTGCCTATGATCCGGCAGCACCGGTATTGCGCGACATCAACCTCACAATCAAGGCCGGTCAACGCATCGGTATATGCGGCCCGACTGGCAGCGGCAAATCCACAGTCCTGAGCCTTATTCCGCGATTCTACGATACCACCGGGGGCCACGTATTGATTGATGGCGTCGATGTCACAGACTACACGCTTGACCTGCTGCGCGCGCAGATCGGGTTTGTCCTGCAGGATACCGTGCTTTTTGCCGGCAAGGTCTGTGACAACATCGCATATGGTCGGCTCGATGCCACGCCCGACGAGATTATCGCCGCGGCTAAAATGGCGAACGCGCACGATTTTATCATGCAGATGCCAGAGGGTTACGACTCACTGGTTGGTGAGCGCGGGTTGACGCTCTCGGGTGGCCAGCGTCAGCGTATCGGAATCGCCCGAGCCGTTGTGCGCAACTCTCCCATTCTCATCCTCGACGAACCCACTGCTGCGCTGGACACTGAGTCGGAAAAGCTGGTAATGGAAGCACTTGAGCGCTTGATGACAGGACGTACTGTTATCACCATCGCCCATCGCTTGAGCACCATTCGCAATGCTGACAAGATCGTTGTGCTAAAAGATGGCTTCGTTGCCGAAGAAGGGACACATGACGAATTGATAACGAGAGGCCAGCTTTATGCCGAGTTGTATCGCATTCAGGCTGGCGCTGCTTGAGCGCCGGACAATATTGGATAGTCATCGCACCTAAAACCAGGAAACACCATGCCAGATCGTAATCTCATTGTTCTTCCCGACGAAACCGCTAAACCCTTTTTGGATGCAATTGCCGCCGCCAGGAAGTCGCTTGACGTCAAAATGTTTGTTTTCTCTGACACGGCGTTGATCAATGCCGTCATTGACGCCCACAAACGTGGTGTGAGGGTTCGCGTTATGCTCAACGCCGCCCGCCGCAGCGGCGAGGATGACAATGAACAATCCCGCAAGACACTTGAGCAGGCAGGCATCGAGCTGAAAGAGAGCAACCCTGCATTCGGCATCACTCATGAAAAGTCTATGGTCGTGGACGAAACTACCGCCTTTGTGAAATCGCTCAATTGGGCGACCAAGAATCTGACTGAAACACGGGACTACGCTATCACCACCACCCATCGCCACGGGGTTCACGAGATTATTGCCTGTTTTGAGGCCGACTGGAACCGCGAGGAATTCAAACCGGGCGAGAGCGCGCACATGATCTGGTGCCCGGCCAATGGTCGCGAACGTATCGCGCAGTTCATTGACGATGCCAAGCACACGCTCTTCATCCAGAACGAGCGATACCAGGACACGGTTATACTCGAAAGGCTGGTCCGGGCGCGACAGCGCGGCGTGAAAATCCACCTTATGGCACGCCCACCACATTCGCTGAAGAAGGAGAAAATTGTAGAAGGTGTGGGGGGGCTGCGTATCATGGATGATGTGGGTATCAAGATCCATAAGCTCAAGCACCTCAAACTGCATGGCAAGATGATGTTGGCGGACGGCCTGCGTGCAATCGTCGGCTCCATAAATCTCGCGCCCGGCAGCTTTGATGACAGGCGAGAATTGGCTATTGAATTTTTTGATGACGATATCGTCGAGCGCCTCCAGAAAATTGCTCACCACGATTGGAAGAACTCACATCCGCTGGATTTGACCGATGCGGGCTTGTTCGAGGACCTTGAAGAACGTGGCGGTGGCGGTGCCGAGTTACTTGTACTGAGGGCTGACAACGAACACTCCGCGAAGCATAAAGCATGAGGCATATTCAAGACACGCACACGCACACGCAACGATACCGGCTGCGCGGGTTCGCCACGGGTCTCGCACTGTTATTGGTTGCCGCCGCGGTTTCGGCAGCGCAAACGGCGAGCGCACTGCGCAAGGACGAGTTCAAGCTTACTGTAACGGCGCTTGATGCGGCCACCGCCCTTAGAATGCTGGGGCTGGAGCTATCATATGCCGAGCAGGAAATCGTCTATTATTTCGACACTCGCGACAGAGTACTACAAGCCCATCACCTTACCCTTCGCGCTCGACAGCCGGGCGGCCATTCCGCGGATTCTACTGTAAAACTGCGGGCGTCGGCTGGAACGCTTGAGCTGAACACCGAGGAGCGCGCCCTTCCGGTTGAACAGGACTGGACCAACGAACGGGGGCCAAGCGCAGCACGCTCAATCAACCATAAAAAGATAGAGAACAGTGTATTTGACAAGGTTGTTACCGGCTTGTTACCGGTAAAGGAACTGTTTACGGATAGCCAACGCCATCTTGTGGCCACGCGGGTGCCGGGCGTCACCTGGGAAAGTTTAGAACCCATTGGCCCGGTTCAGGCCGATGTGTGGTCGCGTCAGGCGCAGCTCGCTGGATTCGCACACCCCGTCACTGTTGAACTCTGGAATTTGCGACAGGGAGAACGGGAACAGCAGATTCTCGAAGTGTCTGCTAAAGTCAGGGTGAACACCGAATCAGAGGCACAGCAACTGGCTAAACAGTTTTTTGCAGCGACCAGATCAGCCGGATTGGGCGAGCCAAACGGTCTGAGTAAAACTACACAGGTGATGGATTTTTTCACATCCGAGCGCTAAGTAAGATGCCCTGTATCATGCAACGTTGCGAGTTGCTTTTTTATAAGCAGTCAAATCAGCGTCGTCGCAGAATACTCTGGAATTTTCGCCCTGCTTATCGATGTGTGAACACCCTTCAGGTAGACAGGAATTAAGGCCAATAGAACCAACCGCCGCAATTTTGAGAAGGCACGTCGACAGTTCAGCGTTGGGGAGTCATCAGCGTGCGCGATGACTGGCATTCGGTATTTGCATTGCCAAAGAGGTGACGTGGTGTTGCTCCAGCGCGCTGTGGCACTGTCCTATGTTCGTTCATCAACTGCCCGGCCCCAGGAGCACAAGCGCCGGTAGCCGATTTCAATGGCGAAAGACGCTACCACCATGCCCAGCAGAATCCACAGGTGATTGCGGGTAGCCGGGTTCTCATCCACTTCGACACACAGTACGACCAGGGCGATAGCGGTGCTTATCGCGGCCAGGACGGAAATCCAGGTATGCCCACCGGTTTCTTTGGCAAGGCGCACGTTGGCGATATTCACCGCCATAAAAATAAGTAGAAAGCCGGCGCTGCCCATGGTTGCTATCGCTTCCAGCGGTACGAAGTTGGCCACTGCCAGCCCCAATGCCGCGGTAATCAACGCCCCCGCGATGTACTCACCGTGATAGCTTCGCTCGAGATTCTGCGGCAGCTCACCGCTCCTGGCAATAATATAGGCGAGCCGCCCGGTACCATAAAACGTCGCGTTGATCGCCGAACTGGTCGCGAGCAAAGCCGCGACAGCGATCGCGATAAACCCGGTCTGTCCCATAAACGCCTGGGCTGTCGCCGACAGGGCGTGACTACTGACCGCGGCCACTTCGGCAAATCCGAGATGCCCGACCACGACCATTGCGATCAGCACATAGAGCGCTATCACCAGCAGCACACCACCGATATAGGCGATGGGCAGGGTGCGCCTGGGGTTGGCAATATCCCTGGATGCGTTGGCAATCAACTCAAAGCCCTCGTAATTGAGGAAGATCAACATCGCGCCGGCGACCAGACCCATTGGGGATACAAAATGTGTGGGCTCCAGGCGCTCCCAGTCCATCGGCGTAAGCAGTCCCCCGACAATGAAGCCCAGTAGCAGCAGCATCTTGAGCAGGTTAAAAATATTCTCGGAGCGGATCACCAGGCGGGCGCCGAAGACATTGAGTATAACCAGGCCAACCATGACTGAATTGATGAGCACATGGTGCCAGAAGGTTCTTTCGCTTTCGGGAAAGAAAGCCGAACCGTAGCTGCCGAACGCGTAGGCGTAGACTGCCAGCAATACCACGTAGCTAAGTAGCAGCAGGATGTTGGCGGCACCGGAAAAAATACCGCTACCAAACGCGCGGTTCAGGAACTCCACCGTACCGCCCTCGCCCGGGAAGCGTAAAGTCAGCCTGAGATAGGAATAACTGGTCAGTAGTGCGACAATTCCCGCTATCAGAAACGCGATGGGGGCCGCACCACGGGTAATCTCCACAGTGAGGCCAGTCACAGCGAAGATCCCGCCTCCTACCATGCCGCCAATCCCGATCGACAAGGTGCTGAGCATCCCCAGGCCGGGTTTTGGATCTTGCATAGGCAACTCCGGTTGTTTACCTGTCATTTGAAATTCGGCAAAAGTGGAGTCCTGGCCAAACGGGATGTCTTCTGCTTCCCATCGTGTATCCATGTCACGGAGACAGGAGCGCGATTCCTCCCGAATAAGCCTACCGTATCAGACAAGGCGCATAACGCGGCAAAATCAGCCACTGCGGTGTCTTTGCCATCCAAGTTGATCAGTTGGTCGCCCGGCTCCATACCGCTCCTGTTCGCCGCGCTGCCGCGCCAGATTGAACCGACCACCAGCCGGCCGTCACGCAAGTGCGGATTGAAGCCGTAGGAAGCAAAGTCATAATACAGTGCGCTCACCGGGTCACGAGACTGGAGATAAAGATCATCATGCAACCAGTCGATCGTCACGCGAAAATGCCGCAGGAATTCGATCCCCACGTGGAAATCCGAAACAGCTGTCCCAGTGAATACAGGGAAATCCTGCAGATGGAGATCGCCGAGGCGCAATTCGCGCATCTTGGCGATATGTGCCTGTGATGACTTTTCCCCGAAGACGGTAGAAGACACCTGGCCCACTTCGGTAGGCGCCTTGTCGGCGATCCGGTCACCCGCGTGCTCCAGCAGCTGTGTGGGAATCGCGATGGAGCCGTTGAAACCGAGATCAACCAGCAGGGATACTTCGTCGGTATCGCTCACGCCCACGGATATGCGCGGCGACCCGGCGGCGTCTGAGCGCCTGAACGGGAGCTTCATTGCCTTGCTTAGCCCCTGCAGCTTTGCCAGGGAGTTGGTGATGACAATTTGTTCGGTCTGAAAGTCGATTTGCCAAATCGCCGTTTGCAGCAGGCTCGCACCCATCAGTCCGGCGCCGGAAAGACAGGCGAGCTGATTCGGCGGCTCGACCCAGTCTACGACGGCCCCGACATCATGAAACGCCAGGCCTGCGATGGTTAACGTGGGGATTTGCGTGACCGGTACCGAGAGATGACCGCCCTCTGGCCCAGCCAGTCCGATGTTCGCCAATGGCAGCAGAGCGAGGTCGCGCGCCAGCTCCGGCGCGAGGGTCATCGGTGCGCCAGAGTCGAGAACGAAGGATTGTTCAGCCGATGTGTTTCCCGGCAGCGCGTCCAGCAGGATCGTATTCTGGATCAGTCGAAATCCTGTTGTGGCATGGAAATCACCCTCCGGCGACTTTGCGCCGGACAGTAGCGTCACTGCGGTGGGGGTCGCCTGGGCGGGCGGCAACATGTCCGGCGCGCCGTAACCACCCGGTGCGATCAATGATGAGCCGAGCATCAATGCCCCTGAAACGACCGCGTATCTGGCGGCTGCAGTGCGCTCGGGCATAGGTCACCGTTCCATTGTTGATAGTGAGTTGATCGAGAAGGCCGCGAAACGCGGGTACCCATTGCGGCCCCCAAGCGGGCATCATACTACGGCTGGTTGAACGGAAAATCCCTATTTTGCCGACTTGACGCGCTCGAAGTAGACGTTGAACTGCTGCTGCGCCACCGCCTGAAAGTAGACCCCACGCAGAACGTCGGTCGCGGCCTCATAAGTGAGATTGTAGGTAGACCCGTTGTAGCCGCCGGCGCGCAGCTCCAGGAAGACTTTGACCGTATCGCTGTCCCGGGAGGCCTGGGCTTTTGCAAACGGCAGAGGGGAGGGGTTCGCGTAGGCGGCATCGAGCCTGCCGTCGGCGTCGACGCCCCGGATGGTAATCCGGTAGCCGCCGTCGGGCCGAACCCACTGGCCCACCAGGATAGCGAAGGCAGACACTGTACTCGGCGCCTCGACCTTGACCTCCGTCGCCTCCTGAGTCGTATTCGCCCCAATCACTGGCCAGGCACAAATCCCGCAGCCAAGCACCAGTGCCGACAATATGCGCAAAGCGGAAATCTTCATCAGTATTTCCTCGGCGCTTTTCCCGCGATATGCGCCTGGCTAATTGTGGAATTGCAAAGGCAGAACGGGCCGCACCCGGTGAAGGATGCGGCCCGCGCGTCTAATACCGCAAAACAGTCGGTCTACTCGCGACCGGCTTCGACCCTCTTCAGGCCTGCCTCGAGCTTCTTGACCTCCTCGGGCGACAACTGCGGGCGATCAACAGTGATTGTCAGCTTGTCCAGCGCTGCCGTGAGCGGGAACGGCGGCTTGTAGTCCGCATCGTTCACACCCGTGATCGTGTCGGAGCCAACATCGAAGCTCTCGTCCCACTGCAGGATGATCGGGATGGTCTTCTCCATCTTCAGAGTCTTCACGGCCTTGCCATCGACCTTGAGCGTGCCGGTGCCTTCCCGACCAATGCCGGAGAAGTTGTTATAGGCCATGGTGCCCAAACCCAGACCATCGTAGACGAACTCGAACTCCAGGGTATGCTTGCCGGGCGAGAGTGCCTCCGGGCCTTCCCACTTGATTCGCTCCAGGTCCAGCAGGTTCCACAGGAATACCGGTTTGCCCTTGAGCAGGTAGAAGCCGAAACCCGCGAAGCGCCCGCCGGAGGTGACGATCATACCCTGGGCACCGTCCTCGGGAACCGTGATGTCCGCGGTAATGGTGTATGAGGTATCCAGCAGGTAGGGGGAATCACCCTGCGGCAGACCCGTCATCGGCCGTGTATAGACATACTCCGTACGGCCGGCGGTGAGGCTTGGGCGCGCCGCCGCGACCCGGGCCCCCACCGACGCATCCAGCGGAAGCACGTTATACTTTTTGGCTTCCTCGAGGAACATTGCCCGCATCTTCTTCACCTTGTCGGGGTGTTGCGCGGCGATATCCTCGGACTGGTTCCAGCTGGTGTTCAGGTCATAGAGCTGGAAGATCTGGTTGTTCAGCGGATCCTCATTGGTCGGCAGGAAGGCCTGCCAGGGCGCGCGATTAGCCTTGGTGCTCATCAGCCAGCCGTCATGGTAGATCGCCCACTGGCCCATCATCTCGAAGTACTGGGTCACGTGCTTTGATGGCGCCTTCGCATTTTTCGCGTCGAAGGTGTAGGCGAAGCTGGTACCCTCGATGGGTTTTTGCTTGATGCCGTCAACCTCCTGCGGTGCCGAGATACCGGTCACCTCCAGGAACGTAGGCACATAGTCGATCACGTGCACGAACTGCTCGCGCAGCGCGCCCTTGTCCTTGATCACCTTTGGCCACATCACAACCATGTTCTGGTTGGTACCGCCGAGCCGCGAAGCGTTCTGTTTGAACCAGTCGAAGGGGGTGTCAAAAGCCCAGGACCAACCGGCCGACATATGGTTGTAAGTCTCCTCGGTGCCCCAGACATCGTAGAATTTCATCTGTACATCGACCGGCGGCGCCACGCCATTAAAGAACGCGACCTCGCTGAAGGTGCCCAATGGGCCGCCTTCTCCGCTGGTGCCATTGTCGCCGTTCTGGTAGATGACCAGCGTGTTGTCCAGTCGGCCGAGATCCTCGAACGCCTGGATGACACGGCCGGTCTCGTAATCGTTGTAGGCCACGTACGCGGCGAACACCTCAACCTGGCGGATGAAGAGCTTCTTCGCCTCGGGGGTGAGCTTGTCCCAGGGCGTGAGGAGATCGTCAGGCCAGGGTGTAAGCTCAAGACCCTGGGGAATCACACCGAGCTTCTGCTGGTTCTTGAAGATCGTTTCGCGCAGCTTTTCGTAGCCGTCATCGAACAGGTGCATCGCGTGAATCTTGTCCACCCACTCCTTCTTCGGATGATGCGGCGCATGGGAAGCGCCGGGCACGTAATAGAGAAAGAGCGGCTGCTCGGGATTGGTCTGGTGGATGCGGTACATCCAGTCGATGGCGTCGTCGGCCATCGCGGTAATCAGGTTCCATTCACCCGGCGGCTTGCCTGCGAACGGATAGATCTGCGTGGTGTTGCGGAACAGGTTCGGCCCCCACTGGTTGGCGTCGCCGCCGACGAAACCGTAGAAATAATCAAAACCCATGCCGTTAGGCCATTGGGTGAACGGCCCGGCCTGGCTGGCCTCGTAGGTCGGGGTGTTGTGATCCTTGCCGAACCACGCCGTCGCATAGCCATTGTCGCGCAGGATGCGGCCTATGGTGGCATTGTCCACGCCGATGACGCTGTCATAGCCGGGGTAGCCGGTGGCCTGTTCGGCTATCACGCCGAAACCGACCGAGTGGTGGTTGCGTCCGGTGAGGGATGCGGCCCGGGTCGGCGAGCACAGCGACGTCGAGAACATGCGGTTGTAGCGCAGGCCGCTATTGGCGATGCGGTCCATGGTCGGCGTCGGGATGACCCCGCCGAAGGTGCTGGGAACACCGAACCCCGCATCGTCAGTCATGATGAACAGGATGTTCGGCGCGTCCCTGGGCGGCACGACGCGTGGCGCCCACCACTGGGTGGAGTTGACCGCGTTATCCTTGATCACACCGCCGAATTTCGGTTGCGGCGCGGGCAGTTGCTTGCCGTCGATAGTGGTGGTGGCGCTGGGTGAGCCCAGTTTGCCGGTCACCTCGATCTCGGTGGCGCCGGCCAGGGCAGTACCCAGCAGGGCTGCCGCCGTGAGCACCAGCGCTCTGGCGATCCGCCCGCCCCCCGCAGTCTCACAAGCTATGATTCCGTTCAACATTTGTCCCCCTACAAGGTTTAAAAACTTGGAAAACTGCAATACAAATCTGCATCCAGGCTAGCGCAACTCTAAACCATCACCAGTACCAGAAGAGGAAAATACACTACTAACTTGACCGGGATCAACAAAGTTTCATGCATGACGCAGAATGTTGCGCCACAGCTCCATTAGGCGCCACCTGGCTATCATTTCGGGAATATCGCCTGGATCTGGCAGCGGATCTGCCAATCCGCAGCTGGCCCGCCACGCGCTCGGCTTCATCGAAATCGTGGGCGGCGCCGGGGTATAATCCCCGCGACAGTGAGGTCTTCATGGCGCACGACGAATTATTGCAAATCTATACGCCTGCAGGCGTACCTACCGGCACCTTCAAGCAACGGGGCGAGGTGCACCGCGACGGCGACTGGCACGGGACGGTGCACTTGTGGGTGATGAATTCATCCGCCGAATTACTGTTCCAGCGGCGATCGGATAGCGCGGAACTTCATCCGGGCCTGTGGGATGTCAGTGCGGCGGGGCATATCGTCGATGATGAATCGCCCGAGCGAAGTCTTGAACGGGAGGCGCTCGAAGAATTGGGGATAGCGATCGATGCGGGCGATGCCAGGTGGCTGTTCACCCTGCAAACACAAATGCATACCGAGCACTTGCATGAGCGGGTATTTCAGCATATCTACTTGATTAATAAAGATATTAAAACCTGTGAGCTGAAGCCGCAGAGAGCGGAAGTGGCGGCCGTCCAGTGGCACCGGTATGCGCTGCTGGGGAGTCTGCTCGAGGACTCCAGCGGGTTTGTGCCGCGTCTGGATGAGTATGCCAGGCTGCTGGATTATTTGAATAACGGCGGCCTGCCGTAGCGTTCATCCCGCAGACGCAGATAGCGCCGCTCAGAGCCCGGTCGGCGCCCTCACCAACGCATCGATACCGCCACGCCAGCGCCGGTACTGTCGACCCAGGGTGTCAGTCGCACCTTGTCATTGAAGGCATCGGTGAAAAACCAGCCGCTGACGCCGCCGATTGCGGCGCCGGCCACCACATCATACCAGTGGTGTTCCCTGGCGCGTTCGCGGGCAACGCCGGTCAGTGTCGCCATGGCGTAGGCGGGCAGGCCGATCTCCCAGCCGTAGCGGCGGTGCAGGGTGGTGGCGGAGGCAAAGGCGTTGGCGGTGTGCCCCGACGGAAAGCTGTTGTTGTCCTTGTTGTTGGGGCGCTCTTCGTGCACCAGCGCCTTGCCGATCTGCGCGGCGGCGGTGGCGGAGCCGATACTGTAGGCGGCCTGCCGCAGGCCCTCCCAGTCCTCACGGGTCGCCGGCATGATCAGCGCCGTGCCAATCAGCGAAATGACGCCGACGTTACTGATGTCTTTCCAGGTGTCTTCGCTCGCCGCTCTAGCCCCGGGGTGCACAGCCCAGGCCAGCGTAAACGTCAGTAGCAAATAGCGGAACTTCATTGGCGGTGGCCTCGCGGGCAACAGAAGGGCGGTCTTAAAGTCTCTGAACTATAGTACATCGCGCCAGAACGCAGTTGTTGCCGGCGACAAGTCGATGGTAGTGCCGCGCTGAGACTACGACCGTGTGTAGCCACGCTTCTCCATCAACTGCGCAACGGCCGTCCTGGCGGCGGCGAGCACCGTGGCGAGCGGCTGGGACGCGTCAATCTCGGCGATGGGTGCACCGCCGAATTTGAGCTGTGGTGTGATCTCTATTTTTCTCTTCAGCGCCTCGCGGCGATGATCCGGCTTGCGCGCATGGGCCGTATCCAGGTCGACATTGAGTCGAATCACGAGGTCGGGCCGCAGACTGGTCATCCACTCGAAGGCGGCCTGCTCGCGCCGGGCCAGGCTTTGGACAAACCGAGTCCCCTGGGCGGTCACGGTCATGTCGGGGCCATCGAACGCGCTGGGGACGTCCAGTTGTGGGTAGCGGTCGGCAATAATTATCCGACCCTGTTGGCGCAGCGCCAGCATCCGACGGTACCGCCGCACACGTTTCAGGGTGAATGCGTACATCACCAGCGCGGGGAAGGTGTCAGGGGCCCTGTCGGTGGTGCGGTATTTGCGCACGGTAGACGCCTTGCGCTCTATGAATGGTCCCAGCCACTTGCCCACCAGGGGCAGGTTGGCGAGCGAGCGGCCGGTGTTGCCCTGCTGTTTTCCCAGGTGAACCGCGGCGGCCGGGCCGTAACCTTCAAGCCAGCGCAGCAGTTCTTCGGAGACGGTGGATTTTCCCGAGCCATCGCAACCGACGATAGCGATCAGGGGCGGTAAATTGGCGGTTTTGGCCGGGTTCATTGAATACCGTCGTAGGTCTTTGTGTAGTAACGCAGGCCGCGGCTGATCATATAAGCCAGCAGTGCTCCCGCCCAGATGTAGTACCAGATCATGTTGTCGGGCAGTCGGGACGGATCGAATCCGCGCTGGGCGAAATCGCACAGGGCGATCGCGGTGGCCAGCGAGACCAGTTTCTTTTCCTCGCGTTTGATGCAGCGACGCACCCAGAACGGATATTTGGGCTTCTCCCAACCGTGCAATCGCGGCATCAGGAAAGGCACGTTTTCCGCCCATTTCGAATGAGCCTCGCCGAACTCCTCGCGCAGAAACTCCTCCTCATAAACCGAAATGCGCTCATACACCAGGATAGAAACCAGAAAGGTCAGGGCGCCGTACACCCAGCTGCCGGACAGCATGGCGATGCCGGTGAAATTGAGGATGCGGCCCAGATACAGGGGGTTGCGCACCAGCGAGTAGGGCCCGGTGGTGTTCAGTTCCGGCGCGACCGCCGCGATCTTGTTGGAGCCCGAGGTGCCCAGCGCCGCGTAGCCGCTGGTGACCAGCCGCACGCAGGCGCCCGCCACAGCGATGCCAAGCGCAAGAATGAACCAGGCCATGTTGGCGGCCTCGGAGCCAAAAGGACCCATCGCCCCGTTAAAATAGGCAATCACCACACTGAGGAGAATGACGTACTTCAGGAACTTGCCGCGCACTTTGAATAATTTTGCGCCTGTGCGCGCAAACTCGAGCTGGTGATACATAGGGATTCGGTCCAAATAGGTGGGGCAAACCGGATCTCGGTAAAGGAGGCCGGCAGTACCGCTGGCAAAAATTAGCGGGCTATTATAGCAGGACAAAAGGACGATGATAGGCGACGCGTCCACAACTTATACCACGGCTGCGAGATGGAATATTGCCCGACTTTAGAGTAGACCAGAATGCAAGAGCGCCACCGCAAAGCCACGGGTTTATTTGAGCACAAGGAAAACTAGCGTAGACTGCCTGATCGACTCAAGGCTTCTGGTTATATGCGTGCTGCAATCACCCCCATTACCGCGTCCTCACCCGCTTCCCGGCGTCATCGCCGTCACCGGCTGTGACGGGGCGGGCAAGTCTACCTTGAGTGAGGATATCAACACTCACCTGCACGCCATGCGGCCCACCCAGTGGCTCTATCTCGGCCAGTCCTCCGGTAATATTGCCGAATGGATACGCAGTCTGCCGCTGATCGGGCAGCCATTCGGGCGTTACCTGGTCCGCAAGGCGAACCAGGCGCACAGCAAGAAAACCACCGACCCGGATCTCGCCACCACCGTGGTAATCTATATTCTGTCGCATTGGCGCGCCCATAAATTCCGCCGGATGTTGAAGCTCAGTCGTCGCGGCGTGGTGGTTGTCACCGACCGCTACCCTCAGGCCGAGGTGCCTGGCTTTTACTTCGATGGCGCCGGCCTTGGCGCCGTGAATGCCGACAGTTGGCTGGGGCGTAAACTGGCCGCCCGCGAGCAGCGCCTGTACCAGTGGATGGCAAGCTATGTCCCGGCCCTGGTCATCCGACTCAATATCGACGCCGACACCGCGCACCGGCGCAAACCCGATCACAAGCTGTCGATGCTGCAGGATAAGGTGGCCATCATCCCCGCCCTGAAGTTCAATGGTGCGCGCATTCTTGACCTGGACGGTCGGGATCCCTACGACCAGGTGCTGGCCGCGGCGCTACACGAAGTCAGCGAGGCAATCAGCGGGGCGCCGGGCTGATCGGCAGAGAAAACGATACCATCTACCGCGATCGTGGTAGACTCACACAATAATGACAGACCGAGCGAACGATGCTTCAAGCCACTACCCGCAGCGACGAGCTGCATATCCCGCTTGCGGGGGTCTTCGCCGTCATAGGATGTGATGGTTCCGGCAAAACAACGCTGACTCGCGACCTGGCGCAGAGTCTGGGCAACACGCGGTCGGCGAAACGGCGCTATCTCGGCCTGGTTTCGGGTGAAATGGGCGATAAAATCAAGAGCTTACCGATTATCGGCGTCTGGCTTGAGGAGCACCTCCACCGCAAGGCGAATCGTGCCCTGGACATGAAGAAGGACCTGCCCGGCGTGGGTACCGCGCTTCTCATGTACCTGTTTTCATTGTGGCGCGTGGCGCAAATACTGCAGGTACGGCGACTCTCGCGACGCGGTGTGCAGGTCATTGCCGACCGCTATCCCCAGGCGGAGATTCCCGGGTTTCATTACGATGGCCCGGGGCTGACGGTTGGCCGCACCAGCAACTGGCTGGTTCGCAAACTGGCCCGGGGTGAGCAGACACTGTACGAGTGGATGGCGAGGCAAAGACCCGTGCTGATAATCCGCCTCAACATCGACGAAAATACCGCCCATGCGCGCAAACTCGACCACGATATCAAGGAGTTGCGTGACAAGATCGCAGTGATGCCCCAATTGAAATTCAACGGCGCCAGGGTTTGCGAACTCGATGCCGCCGTACCTTATCCCCAGGTGCTGGAAGCGGCATTGCTGGCCATCAAAAAGGCCAGTCAGCCCATCGTCTGAGCGAACATGCGGCACTCTGCCGCCCCGGGTGTCTTGCTCGCCGCCCGGCACTGGGCGGACATGGAAACGCAATCGGCTTCATCGGCCCCTGCGAATGAGTATCGCCATGGCGAATGGCGGCACTATTGCGGCAACACAGGACGCCACGCCGGCACCGATCAAACCCAGCTCAAATGTCAGTAGCGTGAACAGCGTCAGATAGATCACAGCGGACAGTACCGAAAGGCGCAACACCTTGCTGGCGTGGCCCATGGCATAAGCGGCGGAGCGTAACGAAGAGGCGGTGAGTTCAAAGCTGGCCGCCAGTAGCAGCAGGGTGAGTACCGGTGCGGCGGGAATAAACTCTTCGCCGATGAGCGAACCGAGCAGTGCGCCACCAAAGAAATAGCCGGTCACAACGAACAACAGCCCCACGCTGCCGCCAATCAGTGCTGTCCAATAGGCTATCCGTTTGAAATCGGTGCTGCCTTGATTCCAGCTTCGGGTGAGATCGAGAAATATCACCTGTCGAATCAGGATCGCCGGCTTGGCCAGCAGGCTGGAGAACTGCCTGGCCAGGCGCAGCAATCCCGCATCCGCCGCGCCCAGCAGATAGCCCGCCATTATCACGGAAATATGTTTGGGTATGAGATCGATATTCGATTGCCAGTAGGTCACCCCAAGAAAATGACGGAGCCCGACAAACTCATCCATGCGGGCATCGCCGTTATCCTCACCGGCTGGTGCGGGACCGACCCGTCGACGGTATTCACGTCGACCGCACCAGCTCAGGTAAAGGTTTTCAGCGATGTACGCGACAGCCAGGATCGCTATATACACCGCGAATGGCGCTGCCAGCCACCATGCGATGACTACCCCGAAGAAGCGAAAAAATGGGTCAATAGTTTCCTTCCGGCCCAGGATGTCGAACTGATCATACAGTCGCAGCACGCCAATGTCGGTGATATTGCCGGCTGTCAGTAACACCAGGCTGAAAAGCGCCAGCAGTATTACCCGATCATGATCCATGCCCATCATCGGTCCAACCAGGGGCGCCATGACCAGGGCCAATACAGTGGCGACGATGATGCTGCGGTTATCCAGGCGCCGACAGATCAGGGTCAATCGCCGCAGTGTGCGGGTATCGCCGGCGTCATGTGCCGGCACGCCATAGCGGATGATCGCCTGGAACTGTTTAAAATTGAGCAGCCCGCGTATAAGCAGGACATAGGTCTGCATCAGCACAAGCATACCGAACTCGGTTGGGCCCAATGCTCTGGCCATTAACGCGGTCGTCCCCAGCGACAGCACGGCAGCTATGCCGCGCCCCCGGGCCAGTAACGCGAAATTGCCAAGTACCCGGCGCAACGGACTTTGCACGACCTGGTTTTCCCCTGATTCAGTCACCTGCGCGTCTTGTATCCTGTCCGATGTATCGTATTGTTCCAGCGTGCCAGCCAGGGTCTCTGGCAAGGCGCCTAGTAGTCGTCGGTATTAAGTTGGATATTGATACCGCCTGCGCCACCTGCGGAGTAGCGGTCTGCATCGACATCGTATTCGATAACTTCACTGGCCAGCGTGCTCTCCTTGCGCTTCAGGATTGCCTCGCCGCGCATCACCAATTTGTCGGTGGACCTGAAATATTCAACGAAGGACGCCGCGCCATCGACCCGTTCCGGCGGTTCGGCGCTTCCCGCATTTTCATCGGCCTCGCGCAGGAAGGCGATTCTTGCCGGTTTGCCCTGGACCACCACTCTCTCAGGGTTATCCAGATTTCCGTATACGGTGGCGCTGTCGCCGGACAAATACCAGTCGGGCGCGCGCAACTCAAACTGTCCGCTAAAATGAATAACGTCTACTTCGTCGGCTTCCCATGCGCGCTCGGCCGTGACCGTTACCGTGTCGCCCGAATTGAATTCAATGGAGCCGGCGCTGCTCGCCTGAATACCCCAAAAGAATGTCACGATGGCAATGACGGCAAACCGCGCGCTGTTTGTTATGTCGAATCCGGGCATTGTGCAACTCTGAATTCACGCGCCCGCCTGGCGCCTTCTGACGCTCGACCTGAGCGCCTTTGGAGCATACAAGGCGGACCGTGTATGTCAATGATAATGGGGAAGACGGTACTCGAATATGGTGAAGTGGATTACAATCGGGTCTCATGGATTCCTCGCCACCGCGCCGGCCTGGCGAGCGGTGAGACAAGCAGACCTGGCAGCGACAGTAAACCGCCGGTCGGTAGGGCTATCGGGGGCAGACAGGAGTATCCGCAGGTTGATTATTGACAGACATCTGGTGCGCCAGGTAGCGATGCCTAGCTTTGTGGTTGCAGCGGTGCTGTCGATAATTTTTGTGGGTTACTCTCTCTCCCGATTCCTCGTCCAGGCTGACGCCGGCCTGCTCAATACCGGTGAAGTCATTCGCCTTACGCTGTTGAAGGTATTGATAGCGATGGAAGTGTTGCTGCCCATAGGACTCTATTTCGGCCTCATGCTGGGGCTGGGAAAACTGCACAGTGATTCCGAAATCGTGGCGATGCAAGCCGGTGGCGTAAGCGAAATTCGTATTCTCCGCCCAATTCTGGCTTTGGCGATTCCGCTGGCGCTGGTGATAGCGGCCCTGTCCATGTACGTTCGGCCATGGGCATTTGCCCACACCTATGCCATGTTGTCCGTCGCCGAGGCCTCGTCTGATATCGATCGCATCAAGGCGGGCCAATTCTATTTGACGCGCACAGCGGCCTCGGACCTGGTTGATGCAACGAGTGGTTCCGGCGTGCATGGCGGGAATGGGGAGAGCGTAGGGAGTATCGAGAGTGGCGAGAGTGGCAGGAGTTTGGCGGGCGGCGAAGACCGGGAGCGGGCGATCTTCATTGAAAAGATCTCCCCGGACCAGGCCCTCGAAGAGGTGTTTATTCGGACCAGAACCGGCGCCGAGCTACAGATAACATCCTCCAGAACCGGTGTTTTGATTGACGGGCCTGAGACCGACTACCAGACACTTGAGTTGGATAACGCGCGTATTTTCAAGCGCGTGGAGGATGGCCCCGATTTTTACGCCCGCATCGAGCACTTTTCAATCAGGGTAGACAACGCGCAGCCCGAACCACTTGGCTACAAGGCCAAGTCCGTTCCGAGTTCCGAACTGGTCGCCTCGGCTAATCCCAAGGGCCGGGCCGAGTACCAGTGGCGTATTTCAACCCCGATCACGACCTTGCTGCTTGCGCTGCTCGCGGTTCCCCTCAGTCGCAATCGGCCGCGACAGGGACGCTACGCCAAGCTGCTGCTGGCGTTTGTTATTTATGCGGCCTATTACAATCTGGTGGGCATATCGCGTACCTGGGTAGAGCAACAGGCAACCTCAAGCATCTGGTGGGCGCCACTCATTCTGGCGCTGGTGGTGGTCCTGTTCTACCTGCCCTGGCACCGGCTGGGTATTGTTTCTGGTCGAACCGCAAAATGAATAAAATGGATCGCTATCTCACCGCCAGCTTTATCGGAGGGTGCATACCTGTACTCGTGCTGTTGTTGTCCCTGTTTGGCTTTCTCTCCCTCTCCGAAGAGTTGGAAGACGTGGGGGATGGCAGCTATGAACTGGTGGACGCCCTGCTGGTTGTTGCGTACACCATGCCCGCACTGCTAGTCGATCTGCTGCCGGTCACTGTTTTATTGGGCGGCCTGTTGGGCCTGGGGGCGCTGGCGAACAATCTGGAACTGGTTTCTTTGCGTGCAGCCGCTATTTCCCCGGCGCGTATTTCCAGCCCCATCATCAAACTGGCGCTGGTACTTATAGCGATGGTCATGGCGCTGCAAAACTGGGTCATTCCGACAGCGGAATACAGCGCCGCCGAGCATCGGGCCAAAACCCTGATGACGCCCGGGCCAGTTGGTCTGGAGGAAGATCCCGACGTGGGAGGCGATCGCGAGTTCTGGACTCGAAACGAAGGGCAGTTCATACGCATTGGCTCCATCCAGGCCGACCGCAGCCTGGCACACGTGGAAATATATCAGTTCGATGAAAGGGGCGAACTGGCAACTATCGCGCAAAGCCCCAAAGCGCAACTACTGCAGGATACTACCTGGCTCCTGTACGAGGTAAACGAAACACGGCTCGGTGACACGGGTGCAGAAACCCAATATAAAGGCACTATGCTGCGGGAGGCCCTGCTCAGCGCAGATCAGACACATACCTTGATAGTCCCCGCAAGCTCACTGTCTCTATCCGCCTTGTGGAAGTCGATACAGCGGCTGGAGGAAAACAATCTGAACTCGGAATCCCAAAGAGTACTGTTCTGGTCACAGCTGAGCATTCCCATAGGCGTGCTGGGCATGGCCCTGCTGTCGCTACCGTTCCTGTTAGGCTCCACCCGCAGTGTGCCCGTGGGTCAGCGGATCACCGTAGGCGCACTGATTGGGATTACCTATTATCTGGCCCAGCAGATCAGCGGCCACCTCGCGGGGATTCTGCACTGGAATGCAGCACTGACCGTCATGACCCCCGGGCTGATCATCCTGGGCGTAGCGCTAGTGCTGCTGGCCCGCGCCAACTAAAACACCAGCTCAAAAAGGACGGGGTCACGCGGACGGGGTCAGGTCTTGCATTGTGAATTCATGAAACGGACGGGGGAGCTTCAACCTGACCCCGTCCTTTGACCCATCCTTGCCTCCCATCCCTGTGTTAACGTTCTATCAGATCCGCTGTGATGTCCTCGATACGATTGACCCCGAGCAGCGCCATGGCGATGGCGATCTCGCGCTGGAACACATCCAGCAGGTCGACTACGCCCTGTTCGCCGCGCGCGGCCAGGGCGTAGATCCACGGCCGGCCGATCAGCACGCCCCGGGCGCCCAGTGCCACCGCCTTGACCACGTCGATGCCGCTGCGCACGCCGCCGTCCATGTAGATCTCGATACGCTCTCCCAAGGCGGTGGCCACCGCCGGCAGCTTGCTGATGCTGGAGGCGACGCCGTCCAGTTGGCGACCGCCATGGTTGGATACCACCACGCCGTCCGCGCCCGCATCGGCTGCCGCCCGGGCGTCGTCCACCTCCATCACACCTTTGATCAGTATCTTTCCCTGCCAGTGGTCCCGCAGCCAGCGGATGTCCTGCCACGTGACGCTGGGGTCGAACTGCGCATCCACAAAGGCCTTGTAGGCGACCAGGTCATTGGGGTTGGCCACCTTGTGGCTGATGTTGCCGAAATTGTGGGGCTTGCCTTTGAGGCCGACATCGAACGCCCACAGCGGGCTCGTGGCCAGTTGCAGCAACTGCGACACCTTGCCCTGCCAGCCGCCTCCCAGCATGCCGTTGCGGTAGTCCCGCAGGCGCATGCCAGCCACCGCCAGGTCCACCGTGAACACCAGGGTCTGGCAGCCGGCGACCTGGGCCCGCTTCAGCATTTCCAGTACGAAGTCGCGGTCGCGCATCATGTACAACTGGAACCAGAAGGGCCGGCGGGTGGCGGACCGGATTTCCTCCACCGGGCAGATGCCCACGGTGGACGTGGTGAACGGGATTCCCGCGCGCTCGGCGGCCCTAGCCCCCTGCAGCTCGCCGCGGCGGGCGAACATACCGGCCATGCCGACCGGCGCCAGCGCCACCGGCATGCTGGCGGCGTCGCCGGCGAGGGTGGTTGTGGTCGTCACGCTGGAGACGTCATGCATAACGTGCTGTTTGAGCTGGAACTCGCCGAAGTCTGCCGTGTTGCGCGCCGCGGTGAGTTCATCATTGGCGCCGCCATCGACATAGTCGAACAGGAATCGTGGCAGTTTCCACCACGCCCGTAGGCGATAGTCAGCGACGGTGACCGGGGTTACATTAAAAATACTCATCGCGTTATCCTTTTTGGGGTTGACTCGGCTCGGCTCAGCTCAGCATAGCAGCCAATGTGAGATGGTGGCTCAATGGAAAGGACGGGGTCAGGTCTTGAATTGTGGAAAGGACGGGGTCAGGGAGGACGGGGTCAAGGGAGGACGGGGTCAGGTCTTGAATTGTGAATTTAGCTTTCAGCGGAATACCGAGAATTCACGGATCAAGACCTGTGCCCTTCGCCTGCTGATCCCATCCTTGTCCGTTGTCCGCTCCGAAATTCACAATTCAAGACCTGACCCCATCCCTTTGGAGACCCCATCCCTGCCCGCTCACCAACACGGGTCCAATGGTTTGCCGCTGGTCAGGAAGGCCTGGATATTGCCGAGGAAGCGGCCTGCCATATCGGCGCGACACTCCCGCGTGGCACTGCCGATATGGGGCAGCAGGGTGACGTTGTCGAAGGTCATCAGGGCGTCGGTGACCCGGGGCTCGAATTCGAACACGTCCAGGCCGGCGCCGCCCAGGTGACCGCTGGTCAGGGCATCCACCAGGGCGGCCTCGTGGATCAGGGGGCCGCGGCCGGTATTGATCACCACCGCCCCGGGTTTCAGCTGGGCCAGTGTATCGGCGTTGAGAAGGTGGCGGGTGGCGGCCGTCAGGGCACAGTTCAGGGAGACGATATCGGCCTCCCCCAGCAGCGCCGCCAGCGACTCCCGGTACTCCGCTGCGGTTGTGATCGCCTCCTCGGGCTTGGGATGTGGGCCGTGGTAAATCACCTTCAGGCCGAAGCCGCGGGCGCGCCGCGCGACCGCCTGGCCGATGGCGCCAAAGCCGACGATGCCCAGGGTCTTGCCGTGCACGCGCTGGCCGAGCTGGCCGGCACCGCCGGCCCAGTTGCCCTCGCGCAACAGCCGCTCGCTGCTGCTGAGCCGTCTACAGGTGGCCAGCAGCAGGGCCATGGCGAGATCGGCCGTGTCCTCCGTCACCACGGGGGTATTGCTCACCTGGATACCCCGCGCGGCGGCGGCCTCCAGATCGATATTATCAATACCCACGCCAAAATTGACGATTAGCCCCAGCGAGTCGGGAAACCTCGCGATGAGGTCCGAGGGGACAGGATCCATGATAGTGCCCGCCCACAGATGAGCTCCTTGCAGGACCCCGGCGGGATCGTTTGCGTCGTACAGCCGCAGCTCCCCGAATTGCGCCAGCGCCTTGCTCAGTGGCTCGGGGAACTGGCGGGCCGCGATCAGTACCGGCTTATCCATGTTTAGCTTCCTCACGTGACAATGACATGATGCGCATTCTGTAAAGCAAAGTCGACCGCAGGAGCAAGGCCATCGATATCATCAGCGCAATTACGGAGATTGTCTCATCCGGGGCCTGTTGCTCGACAATGACGTCCGCGGGCTGCCCGGCTGTGGGCCATGCGCGATGCTATCGAAAGCCTGGTGCACGACCAGGACAAACACGCGGTGGAAACTCTGGTCTATACTCGCCTTGGCAAGGTGAATAGTCTCAACCCCGCCAAGGTCTCTCAGGCCCGGTAACCCTGCAACAGGAGAAGGTATATGAACGGAGCACAATCACTTTTCAAGGCGCTGACCGAGGCGGGGCTCGATACCTGCTTTGCCAACCCGGGCACATCGGAAATGCAGCTGGTGTACGAGATGGGCAAATCCAACACGGTGCGCCCCATACTGTGCCTGCAGGAGAACGTGGTCACCGGCGCCGCCGATGGCTACGGCCGCATGGCCGGCAAGCCGGCGTTTACCCTGCTGCATGTTGGGTCGGGTCTGGCCAACGGTATCGCCAACCTGCACAACGCCGGCCGCGGCAATACGCCGATGGTGAACATCGTCGGCGCCAACGCCAGCTACCACCAGCCCAACTTCCCCGAACACGAGCTGATCGGCGGCAAGATCACCGACCTGGCCCGCACGGTGTCCCACTGGGCCCGGGAGGCGAAATCCGCCAGTGAGCTGGGGCTGCTGGGGGCGGAAGCCGCCCGCTACGCCATGACGGGCTCGGGCAAGATCTGTACCCTCATCGCGCCCACCAACTGCCACTGGGATCCGGCTCCGGGTGCGCCCGTGATAGGCGCGCCGATCGCAACGCCGCGGGTGGCGCCCGACACCGTGGCGGCGACGGTCGAACTGCTGTCTAACGGACGTAAAACGGGGCTCCTGCTGGGCGCCCACGCCCTGCACAGCGAGGGCCTGGAGCTGGCCGGTCGCATCGCCGCCAAAACCGGGGCGCAACTGCTGGCCGAGACGCTCCCCGCCCGCATGGTCCGCGGCGAGGGCAGGGTGCAGGTGCAGCTGGTGCCCTACTTTCTCGAGATGGCCCAGTTCTTCTTTGCCGAATACGAGCAGATCATCCTGGTGGGCGCGCTGCCGCCGGTATCGACCTTTGCCTACCAGCACGCCTCCATGCACAAGGTGCCCGAGGGCTGCCAGCTGTGGTCCTTCGCTACCGCCGACCACGACGTGCCGGCCGCGCTGGCCGACCTTGTGAGCGCCCTGGCCGCCGGTAGCGCGACGCCGTCGCGGGTGCCGCGCGTGGTGGCGGACAAGCCCGCGGGGGAGCTGACCCCGAAGGCGATGGGGCAGAGTGTCAACCTGCTGCTGCCGGAGAATGCCATCGTGGTCGATGAGGGCGCCACGGCGGGCATGGACCTGTTCGCGGAAACGGTGACAGCAGCGCAGCACGACTACCTCTATGCCATACCCGGCGCGGCAATCGGCGGCGGCCTGCCAGTGGCGCTGGGCGCGGCCATCGCCTGCCCGGACCGCAAGGTGCTGGTGCTGCAGGCGGACGGCAGTGGCATGTACACTAACCAGGCCCTGTGGAGTATGGCGCACGAAGACTGCGATATCACCGTGGTGATCCTCAAGAACGACTCCTACGCCATACTCAACGTGGAACTGGCCCGCGTGCGCGAAGGCGAGGCCACCCCGAAGATGCTGTCCATGCTGGAGCTGAACCGCCCCTCCATCGACTGGGTCCGGATCGCCGAAGGCATGGGCGTGCCCGCCGTCGCCACCGCAACGGCCGAGGAGTTCCACACCGCCCTGGAACAAGCGCTGGCCCACAAAGGTCCCCGTCTGATCGAAGCCACCATCGTCCAGAACCTCCAGCCGGTGGTCGACCTCATCCTCAGCCAGTCCCGCAGCGCCTGAAAGGACGGGTCACGGGGTGACAGGTCACGGGGTCACACAGGTCACGGGGTCAGGTCTTGAATTGTGAATTCTGCGTTCAGCGGAATGGAGAGAAATCACAATTCAAGACCTGACCCGATCCTTCCTTGACCCCATCCCTCATGCCATCCTTGCACAAAATTCACAATTCAAGACCTGACCCCATCCTTGGACTCTATGGGTTGCATATCAACGGGCCGCAGGCGCCTCGCTAGCCGATCTTTCTACCCGCGGCTTCCCAGTAGGGTTCGCGCAGCACTTTCTTGAGAATCTTGCCCGAGGGGTTGCGCGGAAGTTCCGCGACGATCTCCAGCTGACGGGGGATCTTGTAGCCGGCGATCTTGTCCCGGCAGAAATCGATCATTTCTTCCACGCCAAGCGTCATGCCCGGCTTGGTGACAACAAAGGCCAACAGGGCCTCGCCGAATTTGTCATCGGGCACGCCGATCACGGCCACGTCGACCACCATCTCGAGTTTGGCGAGGGTATTCTCCACTTCAACGGGATAGATGTTTTCGCCGCCGCTGACCACCATGTCCTTGATGCGATCCTTGAGGTAGAGATAGCCCTCCTCGTCCAGGTAGCCGGCATCCCCGGTGTGTACCCAGCCATCGGTGAGATTGGCGGCGGTGGCCTCGGGCAGATTGTAGTAGCACAGCATATTGGTATCGGATTTCACCCAGATCTCGCCCACCTCGCCGGTGCCGACCTCATTACCCTCGGTATCCATGATCCTGATGTCAACACCCACGGAAGGCCGACCGCAGGATCGCAGCAGTTCAGGTTTGCCTTCAAGCGCCCGACGGTGGTCACCGGGTGAGAGGTTGACCACGGTGCCGGTGGTTTCGGTCATGCCGTACATCTGCACGAACTCACACTGGAAGACCTCGATGGCCCGGCGCAACACGGTTTCCGAGATTGGGGAGGCGCCGTAGAACATCGTTTCCAGCTTGCTGAAGTCCCGCTGCTCGACGCCCGGGACCTGCAGCACGGCCATGATCATTGCCGGGACCATAAAAATGCTGGTGACCGGATATCGCTCCATGTCGTCCAGCAGCTGCACCGGATCGAACACCCGGTGCAGCAGCGTATGTTGGCCATTATAGATGCTCGCGATGACTGAACCGGCGCCGCCGATATGGAACAGCGGTGCACAAATAATGCCCGCGGTGCCGGCATCCGGTCGCCGCGGCGTGGCGATGATGTTCATCATGGTCAACTGCAGGATATTGAAGTGCGAGGTCACCACGCCCTTGGGGTTACCCGTGGTCCCACTGGTATACAACTGGAGGAACGGTTCGTCTTTATCCACCGCAACGGACGGGCTGGTCGCGGGAAAGCCGGCTATCCATTCATCCCGGTGCAGGCTGTCGGGCTGGTCGGCTGTGATAATGGCCATGCCGGGCGGCAGTTGGGGGCGCAACGCGGCGAGCGTCGCTTCCATGCCCGCCAGAACCAGCAGTACCCGGGTGCCGGAGTCGCCGATAATATACGCCAGTTCCGCCGGGGCCAGCCGGTAGTTGAGCGGGACGGCGACGGCGCCCACTTTGCTGGCGGCCATGAAAAACAGGCAGTGTTCTATGCTGTTCTCGCCCAGGATTGCGACCCGTTGCCCTTTCTGTACGCCCAGCCTGAGAAAGCCGTTGCCCAGTTGATTGGCACCGGCGTTGACCTCGCTGAAGCTCATCGACGTCTCGTGATGGCTGACGCAGGGCGAGTCGGGTGTATTTCTTGCGTAAAACTCAAGGTAGTGATGAACGAGCATGGCCGCCTCTATTTATTTGTATGGATCAACTGTCTAACGACAACTAGGAGCCAGGACGTTTCAGGGCAGTCAGCGGAAATTCACAGTGATCCGCGGTCTGCTGGATTTCAATCAGGTTGCCTTCCGGGTCCCGCCCGTAGATGGTCTTTACGTGGCCCACATCAATGGGTGCTGGCTGGCCAAAGGTCATGCCCAGGCCTTGCAGGCGGATGAATTCGTCCTCGATATCGGTTACATCGACGCAGAAATGGGTGTAGCCCTTATCGAAGGGCTGTAGCGGCCGGTCAGACACCGGTTCCGGCGCGCTGTACTGAAACAGCTCCATGTAACAGGTTCCCGCCCGCAGCATCGCGCCCCGGGCCGCGGGGCCGGGTACATCCACGATCCTGTCGACAAACTCGCTATCGCTCCAGCCGAATTCCTCACCCACAAGCTCGAAGCCGAAGGCATCACGGTAAAAGCGGATCATGCGGGTGAGGTCGCGAACGTGCACCGCAACATGATGTATGCCTCGAATCATTTGCTTGTCCTTGAGTCTTGCATGGGTGCAAAGATTAGAGCAATTGAAGCGGGGATGACAACAGTATTTGCAGGGGCGGGCAAGTGGGTGTGCACCGGTCGCCTACGCGGCACGACTCCCCGGCGCCAACAACTCCAGCGTGGCCAGATTCGGCCCGCGCTGCACCTCGTCTGTGAAGGTCTGGATACAGACATGGTCGGCGCCCGCATCCCAATGCGCCTGGATTCGCTTCCTGAGCGCCTGCTCATCGCCCCAGGCAAAAATGGCGTCGACCAGTGAGTCGCTGCCGCCGTCGGCAAAGTCCGTTTCCACGAATCCGAATTGCTTCAGGTTGTTCTTGTAGTTGTCCAGGCCGAGGTAGGTGGCCATGTGGGCCCGGGCTATCGTCCTGGCCCTGTCAGCATTGGTTTCCAGCAGCAGCATCTGCTCCGGGCAGAGCAGCGCGTCGGGTCCGATTGTTTCCCTCGCCCAGGCGGTGTGGGCCGGGGGCGCGAAGTAGGGGTGGGCGCCGCTGGCCTGCTCGGCGCTGAGCCTCAGCATATTCTGCCGCAGCGCTCCCAGCAGAATCGGTGCGGGTTCCCGGGCGGCGGGCGCCATGTACAGGGCGTTTTGCATCGACGCCAGGTAGTGTTTCATGGTGCTGACCGGCTTGCTGTATTCGTGCCCCCGAATATCCTTGACCAGCGGTGCATGGGATACCCCCAGTCCGAGGATGAAGCGGCCCGGCGCCAGTTCGGAGAGGGTTCGGTGAATGGCGTTCATCGACATCGGGTCGCGCGCATAGATATTGGCGATACCCGTGGCGAAAATCAGCTTCTCGGTATTGGCCGCCATGTGGCTGATAATCGAAAAGGGATCCCGGCCCACGGCCTCGGGTATCCACAGTGCCGAATATCCCCATTCTTCCAGTTGCCGGGCGAAGCCAACGGCTTCGGGGGCGGTCATATCGTCGATAAAGGACCAGACGCCCAGCTTGCCGAGTTTTGTGGTCATGGTTGTCACTCCTGTGGTTATCGACTGGAAGGGCCGCGGCAGACAATCGCGAATCTGTGGCATGATACACGCAATTGCCCCGGAGCCCCGTATGTTGAAAGCCCTGTTCCTCGACATGGACGAAACACTGTGCGATACCCTCGCTGCCAATGAACACGCCAGGCGGTTAATGGGGCGGGACCTGCAGGCGCAGTACGGGCCTGAATTCGACGGCCAGGGCGTGGCCGACGCCTATATCGCCGGTATCTATCGCCGCTGGACCGACCAGCAGCGCGAGCGCTACCTGCCGATTATCAAGCAGGCGGGCGAGAGCGCCTTTCGTCTGCAGCTGATCCGCGACCTGCTGGCCGGGCAGGGAGTGGTCGATGTCAGCGAAGCGGCTGCCCAGGCCCTGCAGAATAAATTTGATAGCGATCGCCTCGAGGCGTTCGACTTCTATCCGGGCATCCCCGAGTTTCTGCTCGAGGCGCGCAAGTATTTCACCCTGGTGGTGATCACCAATGGGCCGGAACTGTCGCAGGTGCCGAAGGTCGCAGCGGTGAAGCTCGCCGAGTATGTCGACCACATCATCATCGGCGGCCAGGAGCCAGAGCAAAAGCCGGCGCGCTCAATCTTTGAAAAGGCCCTCAAACTCGCCGGGTGCGAGGCGCATGAGGCCATTCACGTGGGTGACAGCCTGGCCACCGATATCGCCGGTGCCCACAACAGCGGCATTACCTCCATCTGGATTCAACACCAGCAACCGCTGGATGCGGAACTGGGGATAGACCCTCACCATACGGTGCTGCACCCAAACGAGATACCGGCGCTCATCCGCGAATTGCGACGGGGCTAGGCGGGGCCGGCGACAAGGCCCGGCTGGCGGTGGGCGCGGATCATCAGGTTGCGCGGCGTCAGCTGGCGGTCGCAGAAGGTACCCACCTGGACGTGGTAGTCGCACTCCGCCAGGTACAGCGCGCGGTCCAATACCAGCCACAATTCCAGTGCCCGACGGAAGGCGTGGCGGGGCAATTCCATCCGGCTGACCCGGGCCTGGCGCAGCCAGCCCAGGTGTTGGTAGTACGGCCAGTCAACCCTGTGCGGTAGCGTCAGCTGCTTGAGCGCCGCGACACGGCCACAAAAATCAGCAAAGCTCGTATCGAAAGCGCTTTCCGGCAGGGATGGCACCGGCAGGTAGTCATCCACGCCGCGCAGCCGCCGCTGCAGCGCATCGAAACCGAGCCGCCAGGCCGACTTCTGCTGGCGCCGCCGGCGGTTGCTGGCAGCCGCGGTGACTGTTTCCTGTACGGCCAGTCGGCAGTCGTCCCGGTTCAGTGCCAGGCCGCTGTCCCGGGCCGCCTGCGAGTAGGGCTGATAGTGGGTCGCGCCAGTCAGGTGATAGCAGCAGGGTGACAGGTCCAGACTGGCCGTGGCCTGCGCGATGACCGTTTCGATCAGGCGCCGGTGCAGATCGCCACAGGCGTGCAGCGCCACCGCGTGGCGGGCCTGCCGCAACTCGCCGGCGGCCGCGGCCGACAACACGTCGCAATGCCGCAGCGTCACGTCCAGTTGCAGGCGCCTGCTCAGTTCGCTGCCCCGGCTGCACAACTCGGCGTTCCATTCCAGCGCCGTTACCGGGGTGCTGAAACGCTGGGCTATGGCGCGCCCGAGATGCGCTTTGCCCGCGCACCATTCCACCACGGGTCCTTCCATGTGCTCCAGGCAAGCGGCGAACGCGCTGACCTGCCGCCACTTGCGGCCGGGTATATCGCGCTCGAATCCGGCGGGGTAATCTGTCCTGTCAGCGCTGAAGGCGGGAACGGTGTCCACTGCAGGAATGTGCGCCAGCGCCGGGATATAGTCGGCCAGCCAGCGCACCAGCGCCGGCTGATCGGCTTCCAGCGCGGCGCAGTGCTCGTCGCTCAGGCGGCCCAGGGCCCCGGCGAGTGCGGGATGCTGCGATTCCCATGGCAGTTCCGGCAGGCTGAAGGGTACTGGTCGCCAGATGGGCGCCTGGTCGACAAGCAGTCGCGAGAGCCGTTGAAAGTGCTCTCGCAGCGCGGTGGATTGATTCATTTTCTGACTGAGCCCGGTGTCAAATTCCGTCCTGCGGCGAGTGCCTGCGCTACCTTGCCACCCGGCGCTTTTACCCCGGGTCGCGCAGATTAGCATAGATCCCCGGTGCTGCTGAACGCTGTTGCGGATCCGCCCAGGCTCAGTTGGCTGCCGCCCTGGCCGCCTGCACCGAGGCCCAGGTCGAGACGCAGTAGGGCACCAGGTAGGTGAGGAGGATTTTCAACAGGCTGTCCGCGTCGAGACCGGTGGACACGATCTTGTCGCCGTGATTGATGGCGGCCAGTAGTGTGCCGACCACCAGGCCGACCCGGGTGCTGCGCGACAGAATGTCTCGGCGCAGCGCCAGTCTTGTCCAGTCAGTCACGGTGATGGAATCTTTCAAGCCTGCGCCCCTGGTAGTATACCTGCGCCTATTCTGGCCTATTCCGACCGAAAATACTGCCGTATATGCTGCCCCGACCTGTAGGACTGCCAGGATAGGAATGTGGCGGAAAACGTGACATTGACCCTGCCGGCTTCGGGTCCGGGTACATGCTAGGAATACGGCAGGAAATCGAAGGAGTAGTTCACCCGGGTGGTGAGGACGTCTTGCGCCTCGAACCGGATCATCCTGATCCGCGCCAGGATTTTGTCGGTCAGGTCCCGGTCGGACAGCTCGCTGGATAACAGGCGGATCCGCGCTATCTCTCCGCTGGCGTCAATCAGCATCTCGAACACCAGCTTGCCCTGCAGCAGCGGGTCCTGCCGCAGGGCGCGGTTGTAGATGGCAAATAGGGCGCCCTTGTTGCGGTCCATGACCTGGCGTATCGACTCGTCGCTGCGGCCACCCAGTTGGGCGGACTGACTGCTGGCGGGCTGTTTATCCGTGCCGGCGATATTGCTCCGCACCCGTGTCGTCTCGCGCCCGGAGAGGGCTGGACCGCCGCTGTCGCGACTCAGCGCCGCCGTGTTGATGCCGCCGCTGTTGCTTACCGCGGCGCTGGTGATGACGGCGCGTTCGACCGTCGCCGCGCTGGCCTCGCCCCGGCTTGTCACTGTCCGGGGCATGGCGTCGAGATCCAGGCTGTCACGCAATTCGCTGAGCTCGTCGCGGAACGCCAGCACGCCGGCGGCCTGCGCGGCCTCCCGTGCCTGTACCAGCGTGTCCTGAGGTGTCGGCAGCGGTTTTGCCGCCGGCTCCGGCGGTGTGGGCCGGGGCCTGGTCACCGCCTCGACCGGTTTGGGTTCCGGCTTGGGTTGCGGCCTCGGCGGCGCCGGGGTGGGGGTGGGCAAGGCCTGTTTCTCCAGCAGAATCCGGGCCAGCTGGGGCGGCTGTGGCGCCCGCTGGTCCCGTTCGGGCGCCTCTACCGGCAGCAGGGGTACCGTAATCGCCACCGCGAGCAATGCCGCCAACATGCCGCGCACGATCCGGTGGAACCGCCGGTCCTCCTCGCCGCTCGATTCCCAGGGCAGTTGCAACTCCGGTGAGGGCGTCATTGCTGTCATCGGTTCACCCGCCCTTCGCTCACGCCCGTCGCGGCCAGCAGCGGTTCGGTCGGCGGCGGTTCGGTCGGCGGCGCCGGCGGCGCGGCGTTAACCGCCAGCGAGATATTCCGGTAGTCACTCTGGCCGCAGGTCGTCATCACCCGCTTGAGCAATTGGTAGGGTATCTCCCGGTCCGCCATGATGACGACGGGGCGGCCGCTATCCCGCTCCGGTGCCGACCGCTGCGCGCCGGGTTCCGACGCGCCCTGCAAGGCCTGCGCCAGGACGGCAATGGTGTCGCCCGGCTCGGCCAGCACCGTCTCCACATCGGCAATGTCGCGCCCGTCTATGGCGATGCCGGTGGCGGAGATCCTTATTGTGAGCGCCGGTTCCGGTCGTTGTTCGGATACCGATTCCGGCAGGGTGATGCCGCGCTCGGGCTGCAGCACTTCCACATCGCCGTTGTTCACCATCAGGAACAGCACCAGGATGGTAAAGATATCCATCAGGGCCACCAGGTTGAGCCTGGGGTTCTGCCCCAGCCTGCGGTGATTGCGCGCCATCCTGCGCCTGCGCAGGGCCGAACTCATTGCGCGACCCCGGCGGTGTCTGTGATCGCCGGCGCATCGCCGAATGCGATGGCGGGAAACAGTGCAGCGTCCACCACCGATGCCGCCACCAGGGCCTTGAAGGAGCGCACCGTGTCCATGGTCGTGACGATACTCTGGTAGGAGATATCGGGCTCCACCAACAGGGTGATGTCATCTTTTTCCACACCCCGCTCACGCAGTTGGCGCCTGACCTCCTGCAGTACCAGCCCCAACAGCGCGAAATCGTAGTCGCCGTCCGCCGTCAGGGGAATCGGTTTCAGCAGCACACCGGGCGGGTAGTTGACGCGCATGCCGTCGGCCCGGATCACCAGTTCCAGCCGGCGGTTGTCGTCGGTCTCGCCGCTGCTCGCCGCGTCGGGCGGCAGTGTCACATCGATAGCCGTGATGCGCGAGAACACCATCCCCAGCAGCAGCACCGGTACCAGCACGATCATCAGGTTCATGAACGCCGTGATATCCAGCTCCGCTTCGACGCCCTGTCGTCGCTGCCTGCGTCTCATCGTTCAGGCCCTGAGGGGATTCTGCCCGGCGGCGCGGGTGGGAAAGCCGCCCACGTCCGACAGCAGGTTGAGTACCTTTACGCTGGCCATCTCGAAGCTGTCGACGATTTCCAGGGTGCGGGTTTGCAGCAGGGCGTGCAGCAACAGTAGCGGAATGGCGGAAATGAGGCCGAAGGCGGTGGTATTCATCGCCACCGATATTGAGCTCGACAGCATGCTTGCCTTTTCCGCGGGGGCGGCGCTCGCCACCGCGGTGAACGCCGCGATCAGGCCGACGATGGTGCCCAACAGGCCCAGCAGGGTGGCCACGTTGGCCAGCGTCGCCAGGTACTGGGTGCGCTTTTCGTAACGCGGCAGGGCCTCCATTACACCTTCTTCCATCGCCGACTCGATATCGTCCCGGCGCCGGCTGCTGGTAAAGCGCGCGATACCGGCCGCGGCAATACGCTCTATGGGCACCCGGGAGGTATTGCCAGCGGTGATCACCGCTTCAAAGTCCTTCTCCCGCAGGCTGGCCATCACCCTGTCAAAAGCCCGCCGGTTGGCATACCGCGCGCTGCCCAGCACCAGCCAGCGTTCGACGGCAATCGCCAGGCCCACCACCAGCACCGTGGCAATGGGATACATAAACGGCCCGCCGGTCTGGAAGAACCGCACTATGATTTCGTAGATTTCCATGGTCTTACCCTCGTTATCGTGTGCTGGAGAAAATTCAGTGGTCCCGGCTCGCGGGCCTTTCTCCCGTTGGCACGGTGTCATCGAGCAGCGCCTGGTATTCCAGAGCGCGCACAAACTCATCCCGGTCCACGGGTGTGAACAGTTCATCGGCGAAGCTGCCCTGCATGCGGTATTCGAAATCGGCGTCACCGGGTTGCTGCCAGGGCAGCAGGTACATGACTTTCGGCTGGTCCTGGCTGCCCGATACCGTGCTGTGCAGCGTCACCACGGCCTCATCGCCTTGCGCTGTGGCGGTTGCCACCAGCAATAACAGTGTTGTCGGCATTCGCATTGTTCAATTCTCCTGTACCAACATTGTCACTTGCCGTTCGAGATCGGCGATCCAGCCGGCGACAGTACGGTCGTCGCTATTCGTCAGCGCCTGGTAGCGATACAAATGCTGTAATGCCTGTTCGCTGTCGCCCAGGTAGAGGTCATACAGCACGGCGATGTTGCGATGGGTGTCCGGGTAGGTCTCGGCAACCGCCAGGGCCGCCAGGTAGGATTGCTCCGCCTCGGGAAAGCGCCCCTGCAGCCGCAGCAGGACACCGTACTCGTTCAGGTTGGCGAGGTCGTCCGGATTGCGACTTATGTGTTCCTCGAACCACTGCTCGGAGTGCACTATGTCGTCGCCGGATACGGTTTCGGTCTTGCCATAGCGCGCCGGCAGCAGGCGGGCTAGCTCACCGAAGCTGCGCCTTACCCACTCGTCGTAAATGCCCTCGCGACAGCGCCTGGCGTTTGATTCGTGGATGGCGATCGCCTTTTCCTCGAACGGGTAGGCCTGTTCCTCCAGCATCAGCTCGTATTGCTCCAGGGCCAGCGGGTCGATGTTGGCCGGGCGTTCCGAGGCCATCAGGTCGGCGCTCAGCTGCAGGTAGACCTGGCCCATCTGGTAGGACGCCAGCGTGCTGAATTGCTCGACCCCGTACTCGCCGGTTTGTTCGTAGGCGGCGAGAGTGCGCTGCATGGCGGCCTTCTTGTCACGCAGCGAAGCCTTCAGCGGGTAGCCCAGGCGAATGGCACTGAAGGTTTCGTATTCGCTGGCGGCCAGCTGGCTGGACGACGATGCGGCCAGGTAGCGGGATCGCCCGGATGGTTGCGTATCGTTTTCGGTAGTGCTGTTTGCAGCGTGGGCGGCAATTATCTGTTGCAGCCAGTGACGCTGCAGCGCGGGCTCGCCGGCCAGGGCATTCAGCTGTGCCAGCCTGTCCATCGCCTCCATACGGATTGCCGGCGGCCGTGGCCAGCGCTCGGCATAATCCCGGTAACGGGCGAGTGCCAGTGCCTGTTCACCCGCCTTGTCATAGTACTGGGCGGCGAGGTATAGCGCCTGGCGCCTGCTCTCATCGTCGGTGCCCGTGTCAGCTATGCGCTCCAGTTCTGCCGCCGCCGCCTGCCACTGCCCGAGCGCTTCGTAGTTGCCCGCCAGGGTTGGCGCTATCGATGTGTTGAGGGCGTGGTCGGGGTAGCGCTGGCGGAAATCGAGCAGCAGGCGATTGGCCTCGGCGAGGTCTCCTGCGCGCTGGTAATTGCTGGCGGCATCGTAGAGCGCGTTGACGCTGATGTCGGAGCCGGGTGCGGCCACCGTCACCCGGGCGAACTCAGCAGCTGCCAGACCATACTGTTCGCCGGCGACAGCCTGCTCCGCCTGGCGGTAGATACTGGCCGCCAGGCGCTCCGTGGTCGCGGCGCGGCGTTCATCATCGCCGGGCATCAGTGCCAGCGACTCGAGGTAGGCCTGCTCCGAGGCCTGGTACTGCTGCAATTCGAAGTAGCTGTAGCCTGTTACCAACCGGGCGGACAGGCGCACCGCGTCCTCCGGTGCGGGCTGCCAGCGCATCAGGCTGGCAGCGGCGTCGATAGCTCCCGGGTAGTCGCCCGACTGCGCCAGGGCGTCGGCCGCGTGCCCCAACACGGCCGGGGCGCGGGTGTCGCCGGGGAATACCGCGGCGAACCGCAGTGCGCTGTCGATATGCGCTCGCGGCGGCGGGGCGGCATCTTCCCCCCCGGCAGTGTGTTGCCACGCCAGGAGGGCGGCGTAGCCGGCATCGGCGGCGCGCGGGTTATCGCTGTGCTGGTAGGCGACCCACTCATAAGTGGCCGCAGCCCGGGCGTAGTCGCCCGCCTCGTAGCGGCTTTCCGCCAGCAGGAAACCCATGGTCGGCACGGTTTCGTCTCCCGGGAAACTGTCGATATAGAGCTGGTAGTAATCGCCGGCACGCTGGTAGTGCTGCACCGCGAGGTCCCGCTGCCCGTCATCGCCTGCCGCCTGCTGTGCCAGCGCGTGGTAATGGCCAGCGAGTTGGCCGACAAACACTTTGAGCCGGGCGGCCATGGCGGCACGCGCATCCTCGCTGCTGTGCTCCCAGTAGCTGCCGCCAATGCCGAACAGCGCAACGTACTGCTGCTTTTCCTGCACAATGAGTTGGGTGAAGCCACCGGCCTCATACGACGCTATGACGCGCAGTTGCATCTGGTGCGCCACCTTCGAATCGGGAAAGCGCTCGGTATATGCCCGGTAGGTTGCGGCGCTGTCGGCGTAGCGCTCCTGGCCCAGATAGCGGTCACCCAGCTGTTGGTACAGCAGGTGCTGGTAGGGGCGCTCCCCCAGTCGCGTGTTGGCTGCGGCGATGCTGTCGGCACCCTCCAACTCGCTGAATACCACCGCCAACACCCGCAAGCAGTCCTGCACGAGCTCGGCTTCACCCCGGGGCAACTGGTCCGGTTGGTTGTCCGCGGGAACCAACTGGTCGAGGGTGGCGAGGAACGGGCCGATGGCCTGCTGGTAGTGGCCCTGCTTGAACAGCGACCAGCCCTGCATGTAAAGCGCATTGGTGTAGAACGGCGACGCCGAGCCATAGTTGATCACGCCGGCGTAGGCGACTTCGGCGGCCCGGTAGTCGCCCGCCGAGAAGTAGCTCTCGGCCTTGCGAAATTCCGCCTCGAGCAGGTGCGCCGATTGCGGGTAGCTGCTGCTGAGTCGTTCCAGCAGCGCGAGCGACCTGGCGCTGTCGCCGCTGAAGTCGTAGGCCTTGGCAAGCTGGTACAGCAGCTCGTCGTTGTCGGGATTGTCCGGATTGTCCCGCAGCAGTGCCTCGTAGGCTTCAATGGCATCGTCAAAATGGCCTGTATCCCGACTGGCGCCGGCCATGCTGGCCTCGCCATCCAGCAGGCTGATATCGGCCAGCCGATGCTGCACCGTGAGTCGGGTTTGGCGGTCGTCGCTCAGCGCCAGTACCGCGCGATAATTCCGGGCCACCTCGGTCAGCCCAACCCGGGGCAGGACCTCCTGCGCATCGTTAATGCGCGCAGGGGGCAGGTCCGCCAGGGTGGCTTCCGGTGTCTCGGGCAGCAGTGAGAAGCCGTTACAACCACCCAGCAGGATCATGGCTGTCAGTGTCGCCGCCGGCTTCATCGCGGCACCTCCGGACTGCCCTGATCATACAAACGCGCCACCGCCAGCCGGGACTGGCCGATGCTGGACACCAGTTGCTGTGCCTGCGCCTCCAGTTCCGCCACCGCCAGCTGGCGAATGCGCGACTCTGCACGGCTGGTGGCGTCGCGAACCCGTATCGAGGCTGCCGCGACGCGCTGCCCCAGCGCCTCGATACGCGGCGCGAAACCGTCCCGGCGCCGGGCCACACTGGCCTGCAGCACGGCCTGGATGCCGCGGCCGCTGGCGGCGGTGAGTAATTCCAGTTCCTCGAGTTCGCCCTTGGCCCGCCAGGACTGCGCGGGAAAATCCTCATTGTCCTGCCACAGCAACAGGCCGCGGTAGAGGCGCAGTAATTCGCGCTGCTCAGGCTGTGCATCGATGGTGTCAGCCAGGCGTTCGGCGTGTTCGAGTCGGGCCCAGCGGGCCGCCTGCTCCGGGGCGGCCAGGGCGCGGGTATCGGCACCGATCGCGGCGGCGTTGAACTGCTCGCGCAACTGCTCCACTCGCTGTTGCAGCGCTGCCCGCCGCTGCTGCAGCCGCACCTGTCGATCGCTGTTTGCCAGCCCGGACCAGGTCTGCAACTGGTCGGCGTCCACCTGTGCCAGCACCGCCAGTCGCCGCTGCGCCTCAGCCAGGTGCCATGCCATGCTGTACAGGTCGCGCAACTCACGCATCGCCAGCTGGAAGCGGTGGCGGGTGAGGAGGTGCCTGAGATAGGGCGCAAAGTCGCCCAGTGGCAGGATGTCACCGTCGAACAGCCATTGCTGGCGCTCCGCCTCGGCTTCGAGTCCCAGCAGTGGCGCCAGGGGCCCTGTCCGGAACTGGTCGGCGGCCGCCCGCACCTTTGACAGCTCTGCCGCGTAGCGATCCGCGGCCCCCTGATAGCGGGCCAGCGCTGTGCCCGGCTTGCCCAGCTTTTCGTAGGCGTAGGGAATGGCGAGCAGGCTCTCGCGCACGCTTTCGTTCAGCAGTGAACGCTCGCCGAGCGCCTGCCAGGGGCTGAGCGCGGCCAGGTATTCACCTTCCTCCAATGACGCCCAGCCGTAGCCCAGCAGGGCCCGCTCCGCCATAGGGCCTTCGAGCCGCACCCGGGTAAATTCACCGCCCGCCTGGCGATACTCCCCGGCCGCCAGCAGTGCGTAACCGGAAGCCGTCAGCGCCCGGTCCCGCAGCGCCTTGCTTTCCGCCGTGCCGCCGCGCAACACGTCCAGCGGGCGGAAGTACGCCACTGCCCCGGCCCAGTTATGGCTCGCCGTCTCGGCGGCACCGAGGTTGTAACCAAGGTAGTAGCGCCAGGGGGAGTCAGGCGGTAGTGATTCCATCAGCGTTGCCGCGTGTAGTGCGTCGCCCTGTTGCAGGCTGATCGCGGCGCGCAGGTAATCGGCTTCATCTTTCAGTGACCCCTGGTAAGTCGTCGACATCTGTGCCAGTGCCGCCTTTGCGCGCTCCGGCTGGCCTCGCTGCCAGGTTATTTTGGCGAGATAGAACCAGGCCTGATCCCGATCGGGCGCATCGGCAGTGCCGCTCAACAATTGCTGGAAGATCTCCTGGGCTACCCGGTCCATGCCATAGGACAGGCTGATGCCACCGCGCAGCAGCTCGGCATTGTCCGCGTGCGGCGCGAGCTGGTGTAATTGTTGCGCCGCCATCAGTTCCGTGAGGGCGGCAAAGTAATCCTGCTGGTAGTAGTGGAACAGGGTGACGCCATAACGCAGTGCCTGAACGGTCTCGGTGCTGCGGGCGCCGGTTGACCCCGCCAGCAGGTAAAGGCCGAGCAGAACCGGCAGCGCGCGGCGTAGCCGGTGGCGCCGGGTGCTTCCGGCCAGCCCGGTGAGCCTGGGAGAAGACACGGCTCCTACCACTCCTTCACCGCGAAGTCCGGTTGCTGCATGTCCCGCTCACCGGAAATCTTCAGCTCGATATTCCTGGCGCCACTGGCTTTTACCAGGCGCAATTGCGTTGCCCGGCGGTAATCTCGCCCCTGGGGCCCCCGGCCGGTGAATACCGCGACAATTTCGTGCTCGCCAGTTTTGAGGTTGCCCATGTACAGGCGCTGCACGCCGCCGCGTTGCAGGGCATCCAGCTGGCGCTCGGTGTACAGGTAGTTGGTGACCACCTCGCCGTCGATGGACAGCTTCACCGCGTCCAGTGCAAACAGTTCGTCCACGTCCAGCGACAGGTAAACCGCCAGCTGGGTATTACTGGGGAAGAGCAGTTCCTCCTCAAGGATGAACAGATCGCGATTAAGTTCCAGGGTCTGCTGCTTGATGTCCTGGATCTGCTGCTGCAGGCTCTGCTGTTGCAATTCGTCCGCTTGCGACTCGGACGCATTTTCGGCCGCCAGCCCGCCGCTGCACAGCAGTCCCAGCAGCAGTGCCGAGGCAGGCCGGTATCTCCTTTCGTTATTCATGTCAGCCAAGTACTCCGCCGTTGATACTCTGCAAGGGTTCAAACGCCACGAGGCGGTCCCGGTTGGCGCCGCCGCCGAGGCCGTGACGGGGAAAAAACCGGGGGTCGGCGAACAGGTTCTGTTCGCCGTGCAGGGCCATGTAGTTAAGGATCACCGTTTCAACCATCAGGTTGACGTTGTTGGCGGCGGGTGTGGCCGCGGTCTCCACCGAGGCGTCCGGCCGCATCCAGCCCAGTTGCTGGCGCTGCAGTGGGTCGCTGCCCCCGGCATCTATCAGTGTGGGTGCGCCCGCCGGGTCGTAGACCAGGAAAAACGAGGCGGCGGTGGATGAGTTGTCACCGCTCCAGACGCCTTTTTCCACGCCGTTGACCATCTCGATGCCGCCGTCGCTGGACACCGATCCGTCGCTGAAAACATAGATCATCAGTGGCGTCGCGGTGCGACGGGCATAGTCCAGGCAGGCGCCGATACACTGGCCTGCGCGAAAATCCCGCGCCTCGCCGGTGCGCCTGTCGCCGGTGTGGTAGTCGAAGCCTCCCATCTCGATGGTGCCGGCGCCGGCAATACCGTCCAGCACCAGTTTCATCACCGACGCGGCCTTGGAAAACTCGCGGTCGCCGTCAAATTCCACCTGGCTGAAGATGCCGCCGGCGCCGACGATGAGCGGGTCACGGGAGGGGTCCAGCGCATCGGGGCTGGAGAATTTCTCCAGGGTGTCGGCACTGCGCAGGTATTCACAGCTCAGTCGCTCCTTCAGGCGCTGGTCCTCACCGGTCGGGTTGCCGATGCGGGTGTTGACCAGGTCCAGTTTGAAATCGGTAATGCGCTTCATCGATTCCAGCACCGAGACGATATCCTCGGAATCATCCAGCAGCAGCTTGAGGTCGCCGACGTCCACCAGGCCGCTGGCATCCGTGGGCCGGTCGATCTTGGTGGGCCGAATCTCCGGGTCTATCAGCATGGCCGGGGCGATGGAGTTGCCGCCGGATTCGCTGTTTTCCGAGCCTATCAACTGCAGGATCTGGCCGCGCAGGCCGGCCCGGTAAATGCCGTACATCGGGTTGTGGGGATTGTTGCCGGTGTCGTTTTCGGAGCGACCGGGAATCACCGCGCCGTTGACGAATCCCCGCAGGCCGGAGGACTTGTCGAGAATGCCGCGCAGTATGGCGCTGTCCGCATGAAACAGCAGGCCCAGGGTGTCGTCGGTAAAATCCCCCGACAGGGTCATCGCATTATTGGCAAAGGGCTGGATCGCCGGGGGCAGCCCGAGGCGGCCGTAGCCGGCGGCGCTCAGCGCATCGCGCTGGCCGCCGGGACCGCCGACGATGACGTTGGAGCCGGCGATGTTGGCGCCGCCGGCCAGGTCGAAACAGATGAAGGGCAATTTGCGCCCCGCCACGGCGCCCAGGTCGCAACTGCTGTAGCGGGTATGGGCCGGGTCCAGCAGGTCCGGCGAGATCGCCTGTGCCCGCTGGCCGAAGAGACTGAACAGGGAGGTGCCCAGCAGGGTGGCACCGCCAGCGCGGAATCCCTGGGCGATCAGCTCCCGACGGGTCAGGGGGCGCCGGTGACCCGGGTGGCGCAGGGCCTCGTCCGGGTGGGTATATCTGTTGCGCCTCGCCATGGTCCTGTTTCTCCTGTCTGCCGTACGAATTACTGGACAAGCACCAGGGCGCTGCCCAGTACCGCGGTGCAGGCCGCCTTGACGACGTCTGCAGTGCGCGAGGCCGGGCAGGTCGCGCCGCCCTCGCAGTAAATCAGGCCGTCGCGCTTGGTGTGCGCCGCCGGGTTGGGATCGCTCACCCGTCTGCCGTTGACGAGAATATAGGGCTTGAGGTCGCGCTCATCGGTGATTAACAGCTCCACCTCATCGATAATCAGCTCGCGCTCGGCGGCGCTGAGCAGGCCGCTGTTGATCGCCCGGTCGACCAGTGGCGCGACCACGTGGCCGCGCCAGTTGATGCCCGGGTCTGCCACCGGCGTGTTGAAATTGAACGTGGGTGGCGCAGGGAAAACCCGCTGGCGCAGGGTGCTGTCCTGCACCAGCGCATCGCAATAGGCCGCCGCCAGCTGGGTTGCCGCCATCTGATGGGAGGACATAAAAGCCTGGAAATCAGCCACCCCCGGCAGCGCCCGCCGCACCACCTCGAAGGTTTGCGCCACGGTCTTGCCGGTGACCGGGCTGACGCTGGGGCTGGAGCTGGGCACGCCGGTCAGGTGCGACAGGGTGGCATTGATCTCATCAAAAGTACGCATCGCGATATCGGCTGAGACCTCACCGCTCAGCGCCTGCTGGAAACGCAGCTGCAGGCCATCATCGCGGGCGCCGCGGTGGCCCTCTACCGAGTCAAAGGCGAGGAAGAAAATATCCTGGTCGGCGCCGTTCTCCAGCGGGATGACGGTGCCGATCTTCGCCAGCGGCAGTGGCGTTTCACCGATGCCGCCGCCGCTGATCCGGGCACTTACGTTGACGAAGGCCTGGCCGACCCGGGCCAGCTTGCCGTTGATACCCAGGCGAATCCCGCTCAGGTCGAAATCGACCTCGCCCCCCGCGGGGTTGAGGTTGACGAAGAAGGGCTTGTTGAAGAGGTAGCTGGCGTCGTCAAACTGGCTGACTTCAAATACCACGTAGCAGTAATTGACGCGCCCGCCCGCATCGCCCTCGTGGCAGATACCGGCCAGGTCGAGTATCTCGGCGACACTGAACAGCAGGTAGTATTTCTGGCCTACGCCCACCTCGAAGTTCTGCGCTACCTGGGCCGGTGTCAGAGCGCTGTTGTGGATGGCCGCCATGCGCAGGGTGCCCGCCCAGGGATTGGTGCCGGCGGTGCTGTTGCCCAGCACCACGGCGAAGGCCTCGCTCCAGTTATTCAGCAGGCCGCCACCGGCGGGATCGACATCGCCGCTGAATGTGCCGTTGACGTAAATCCTGCGGCCGACTATCGGGTCGAAGGTGACCACCACGTGTTGCAGGCTCGCCTGCGCCAGCTCGGCGTCATCATCGGTGGCCAGTGCCGGCTCGCCGCCGTTGTTGTCCTCGGTGACCGTGCTGCGATTGAACGCCTGGTAGTTGTACAGGTTCTGGCTCAACAGCATGTTGCGGCTGGCGGGGCCGCCGGCATAGGCAACAATCCACGCCTCCTCCTGGGATACGTTGCCGGGCGCCACCCAGGCCTCGATGCTGTACTCGCCGATACCCGAAATCATGTTGAACAGCTTGCTGCTGCCGCTGACACCACCCTGGGCCTTGCCGCCGGCGAAGCGTACCCCCCAGCCCGCCTGCCAACTGTACTCGCCGGACAGGGTCAGGGGCACCTCCGGCGGCACGCCGCTGGTGTCGGCGGTGGTGTTGCCGCTGCCCTCGCGAAATTCCCACTTGGCCACCAGCGAGGATTCGAAGCGGCCGCCGCTGGTGGCGATGATACCGTCGGTCTCCAGCACCTGTGCCATGCTGATGAGCAGTTCCGGGTCCACGTCGGTCAGCGGTACCACCGCCGCCAGCCGCGCCACCGCCGCCGCCACGGTGTTTGCGTCCTGGTCGCAATCACTCCAGCAATTGTGGGATTCCGGCGCCAGGCGCAACACCAGGCGCGACTGCCCCGGCTCGACCAGGTCGATCTTGCCGCGCAGGGCCGCGTAGGCCAGTTCGGCACTGTCGCCGGCAAAATACGGCACTTGCGGTATAACGGCGGTATCGGAGTGGCACTGCGCGCAATATTCACGGGTCAGGTCCAGCAGTTCCCCCGGCGCGGTGAGATCCAGGCCCAGTGCGCTGGCATCCGCCAGTTCCGGCGGCATCACCCGGGTGCCGGCGGCTGCTACCGCGCGGCGCGGCGCGAGCTGGATGGCGGTGGCCGCGCCCTCGCTGGCGGCCGCCCAGCGCTCGATGTAGGCAGTCAGGGTGGTTGCGCAGGTGGCGGCCTGGTCCGGCCCGAGCCAGCAGTTGTGGCCGTTAGCGACGCGCTGCACCACCGCCGATGCGGCGGGGTCTTCGAGGTTCGCCACCGTACGCGCCTGCTGCCAGGCCGTGTTGACATCGCCCTGGTCGACGAAGTGGGTGGCACCGGATTTGCCCGGCGTGTGGCATTCGCCGCAGCGGTCATCCCCCGCCAGCGGGTCGTAAAACGCGACCTTGAAATTCTGGATGGCGTCGCTGGCCGGCGTCGGCCCGTCGTAGACGAAGCCGCTGCTGCCTACCGGGGAACCCAGGTCCACCTCGCGCTCACTGCCGCCTCCGCCGCTGCCGGCGCTGCAGCCGTGCAATAACAGGAGCAGCAGCGGCAGCGCAACGGCGTGGCGGGACTTGACGGACATTGCTGGACTCACTGTCTCACTCCCTTACAGGTGGCTGGCACAGTAGCCCGCCACTTCGGCGAAGACCTGCTTGAGGTTGTAACCGGCATTGAAGGTGGTGACCAGGTCCTCCACTGCGGCCGAATCCGCCTGGCTGGGCACGGGCTCGCGCAGGCACACCGCGCGAAATACCTTTTTGACCTGGCAGTAGGAAAACGCGTCGGAGTTGGCAAGTTCCCGTCCCAGCGAGGCGGCGCCATCGCCCTCGGCGTAGGCGGGGTTCAGTGCCATGTCTGTCGCGCCGCTGTTGCCGGCGGGGCTGCGCCAGCCGATGCGCGCGCTGTTGTCGCCCAGGCGCCAGTAATTGGTCCAGTGGTTGTTGACGGTGATGTAACCGGTGGGAAACGTCGCATCATTGATCAGGTACTTGGCGTCCACCACGCCCGCCGTATAGCTCAGCTGGCCCAGGTCCCGCCGCGCGTCCAGGTCCAGTCCTGGAAACAGCTCTTCTTCGGGGTACGGGAAATCGTAGTAGGCGAACGCCTGGGCCAGCGGGTCCATGCCGCTGTGGCAGGCCACACACTGGTTGAGGAATAACTGGCTGTCACCGCCGGGGCTGCGCGAGATGTCCTGGCGGATCCTGTCGGTGGGGCGGCTGCTGTCCTTGAGTTGCTCCAGGTCCAGGCACAGGTGGTTCAGCATCGTGAAGCGAAACATCGCCCGGTTGGTGCCGTCGACGAAAAAAGCCCGCGCCGCAGCGCGTGTGGTCATGACGCCAGCCACTGCCGGGTCCGGCAGGCCGGTCACCGCGCTCTGGCTGTCGCGCACAAGCACCGCGGGATCGCCCAGGTTGCGGCCCGATGCCTCCAGTGCCTCGTAGTGGCGATTGTCACTGGCCGAGTAGGGAGGAATGCCCGCGATCCCGCCGCGGTAGATGATGTTGCCCGAGAGAATCTCGCGGTAGTCCGTCTCGTCCCGCACGATACCGATCACGGTGGCGCTGTAGTCGTTCAGCGGGGCGAACACGTCCTGGGCCACGTTGGTCCAGGGCGTGGCCCAGTTTTTCAGGGTCACCGTATAGAAATCGCCGGTGGCGGCCACGGCAGGGGCGCCGTCAATCGCGTACAGCGCGGCCTGGGTTGCGCCACCGCCCGCTGTGATGGCGTTTTCCATCGCGTCCAGCATGGCGTTGGATGCGGGCACCCCGGTAAGGCGGTCGTGTATGCGCTTGGCCTGCTCCCGCGGCCCCGCCAGGGTATTCCCGGCCGTGGCGAGCGACACCAGTACGCACAGAGAGAAGATAACCGCATTATTACTGCCCACATCCATTAACCAGACCTCGCCTTTCGGTCGCCCGGGGGATTGATGAAGCGGGAGTTTCAGCGAAGGCGGGTGCGCGGGATCTTTTGCCCCTGTGCATCCCGCAACGCCCGGGGTCAGAAGCCCGGGCGGAGCGTGGTGTTCCTCAGCCGGCTGCCAGCTTTGCAAACCCGGTCACAACTTCACAACAAAAATCTGGAGAAAAGTGCTGATTTTTGCTGTGCCGGTAAATCTCGACTTTTCTCGTCTTTTTTATTGCCGTTTTGTGACGGGGTTTGCAAAGCTGCTGGTGCATTAGAGACCCGAAAAGGGTACGCATGGGGGCACCTTATCAAACGGGGCATGGATCGGGGCATAGCCAAGTGGCTGTTATTACAGGCTTTTCTCGCCGGCTGTAGCGGTGGCGGGGGCGGTAATATCACCCTCACGAGCAACGACCAGGGGGAAGATCCGGTGGTGCTGGAAATTCCCGTGGCGTATATACGGCGTCCCCTGCCGGAGGCGCCCGTGGACCTGCGCGACCCGCTGGCGTTCAACCCTGGCGCGCGGCTGTACGTGCGCGACCGCGCCCAGGCGAGTGCCGACGAGATGGATGTGACAGCGCAGATCGCCGCCATCGTGGCGGCGCAGGAATCGGTCTCGGCGGAGCAGGTCGCAATCGATATCAAGGACCTGGAAAGTTCGTACGATGGCAAAACCCTGGTGTTCGCGGCCAGGGCGGTCGTGGAGCCGGTCGGCGCCAACCTGGCGGCAACGACATGGAACCTGTGGACGTTCGATTTTGAGACCATGCAGGCGGACTACCTCATCGCCTCACGCATCAAGCGCGACGAGGGGGTGGAAACCGGCGGTGGCCACGACATCGCACCTTACTTCCTGCCCGATGACCGTATCGTGTTCAGTTCCACCCGTCAGGTGGCGAACCAGGCGCGGCAACTGAACGAGGGCCGCAACCAGATCTTTGCCGCTGTCGATGAAGATGGAGATGAGCCGGCCGCGGTGCTGCATATCTACGATCCCCGCAATCGCGCCGCGGAAATTACCCAGATCTCCTTCAATCTCAGCCACGACCTGGATCCCTCGGTGCTGGCCAGCGGCGAGATTATTTTCAGCCGCTGGAACAATACCGCCACCGACCACCTGAGCATCTACCGGATTGACCCCTCGGGGCTGGCGTTGTCACCCCTGTACGGTTTTCACAGCCAGAATACCGGCACCGGCGGCAGCGCCATTGAATTCAGCCAACCCCGCGAACTGGATGACGGCCGGCTGGTGAGCGTTGCCAGGCCGTTTGCGGCCAGCAGCCTGGGCGGTGAAATTGTCGTCATCGATGCGAACGCTTTTGCCGACCTGGACCAGCCCACCTGGCACAACCCGGGGGCGGCCGGCCCCGGGCATGAGCCGCTGACGACGACCGAAGTCCGCACCGATGGGCTGCGCTCACGCGGCGGCCAGTTCGGCTCGGTGTTCCCGCTGCACGATGGCACCCGGCGCCTGCTGGTGACGTGGAGCGAGTGCCGTGTAGTCGATGCGGGAGCCGAGGTAAGCGATGTTCCCGGGCCAGGGGACTACCTGCCCTGCACCCTGCAGCCCGACAACGAGAACCTCGCCCCGCCGCTTTACGGCGCGTGGATATACAGCCCGGTGGAGGACACCCAGGGCCCGGTGGTCCTGGCGCAGGAGGGTTTCTGGATCAGCGAGATTGTCGCGGCCGAGCCCCGCGATTACCCCGGCCTGGTGGCGCGACCACTCGATTTCAACAGCGACCTTGCCGCAATCGGCCGGGGCCAGTTGCTGATCGACAGCGTCTACGATCTCGATGGCAGCGACGCCTCCCCCCGGGGCATCACCGCGCATGCGCAACCCGGCACTGCCCCCTACCGCGACCGACCGGCCCGTTTCCTGCGCGTCGTCCAGCCCGTGCCGCTGCCGCTGCGAGACGTGTTCGAAATACCGCGCTACGCCTTCGGTATCAGCGCCGGCTTCGGCTTTCGCGAGATCAGCGGCTATGTGCCGATAGAGCCGGACGGGTCGGTCACAGTCACCCTGCCGGCCGGACGCCCGTTCAGTTTTGATGTGCTGGATGCGAAGGGGCGCCGCATTGGCACCGGCCACAATTACTGGCTGCAACTGGCGGCGGGAGAGGTATTGCACTGCAGCGGTTGCCATGCGCCCGGCGGCGCCTTGCCTCACGGCCGGCTGGATTCACAACCGCCCTCGTCAAACCCCGGCGCCCGACCCCTCGCCAGTGGCACCACCGGCTTTCCCGGCAGCGACGCCACCGACCTGTTTGCCACCGAACCTGGCCAGACCATGGCACAGACCTGGGATTTTCACCGGCCGCTGGATAACCCGCCCGCCGTGGCCCGGGAGCTGTCCCTGTCGCAGCAGTACGTGGACGAATGGAGCGCGCCGGGTGTGGCGCCCGACGCTGCCATTATTGACCGGGATTACGATCCCGCCTGGACTGATATCCCCGCCGGGCGCGGGCTCGTGGTCGGCAGCCTGGACCCGGGCCAGGGCAGCCGCATCGTGATCAATTACATCGACCATATCCAGGTGATCTGGGAGCGCGAGCGCGACGCAGTACCGGACAGTGCCGGCAATCCTGTCTCCAGCTGCGTGGGTTGCCACAGTAGCGGCGCCGGCACCGCGGTGCCCGCCGGGCAACTCGACCTCGGCGCCGAGCCCTCCGATATCGACCCCGATCACTACCGTTCCTACCGCGAATTGCTGGACGCGGACGACGAGCAGTGGCTGGACAACGGCGGTGCGCCCGCCGACCGGCAGCGGGCCTGCTCCCGGACCGATGCGGCCGGCAACACGGAGTGGGTTACCGAGACCGTGCCCCTGCCGCCGCGGATGCAGGCCGGCAGCGCCAGTGCCAGCGAGGGCTTTTTTGCCTGTTTCGAGGGCGGCAGTTGTGGCCTTGCCGCGGCGCCCCCGCTGCCTGAAAACTGTACCGAGGAGGGTGGCGTGGTGGTGCCCCGGACCCGCGACACGGTGGATCACACCGGACTGCTCAGCGCGGCGGAATTGCGCCTGCTGGCGGAGTGGCTGGATATCGGGGCCCAGTACTACAACAACCCTTTCGACGCTCGCCTGGCGGACTGAATGAGCAGCAAGCGGGCGGCGTATGCAACGGGAACATAACCATGGCAGTAGCGGCAGGGCAGGATACTGTATATGTGCATTGATGATGTATAGCCTGGCTCTGGCCAGCGCGGGTGCCGCGGCGCAGGACACGGTCTTCAGCGCGACCGTGGTAGAGCCCTACCTGGACATGCGCACCCAGCCCGGGCGCGGCTACCCCGTGTTCTATGTGGCCGAGCGGGGTGAGCACCTGGAACTGCTGAGGCAGCGCACCGACTGGATCAAGGTGCGCAACGCCCGCGGAATCGAGGGCTGGGTGCACGTGGACGACATCGGCAAAACCGTTGATGGCAGCGGCGCGACACTGGCGCTGAAAGGTCCCGACTTCGACAGCTTTACCCGGCGCAACTGGGAGTTCGGCTTTATGGTCGGCGATTACGACAGTACCGATACGCTCGGCGCCTACCTGGGCTGGCACTTTACCCGCAACCTGTCGGTCGAACTCGAGGCCAGTGAAAACTTCGGCGATTACTCCGATGGCAGGATGATTACCGCCAGCCTGGTACACCAGATGTTCCCCCAATGGCGATATTCGCCTTTTCTGACGATTGGCGGCGGTGTGCGCCAAACCAACCCGCGTTCCACCCTGGTGAGTACGCAGGACCGGACCGACAACACAGCAGATGTTGGGGCCGGCCTGCGCATTCACCTGACCAGGCGGCTGCTCCTGCGCCTGCAATACAAATATTACGTGGTAATGACGGATCGCGACGACGACGAAGAGGTGAACGAATGGAAAATAGGCATAAGCGCGTTTTTTTAGCCGCCGCAGTGTGCAGTGCGCTGACGGCACCCATCCACGCCGAAGAGCAGCGCGAATCTTGGCAGATACTTGACCCCGGGATAGAGCGGCAGGAATTCAGCTCGCCGGCGATCAACCGGGATGATTTCGAGATAGGCCCCTATATCGGCATGCTGAGCATCCAGGATTTTAACAGCGACGTGCTCTACGGCATGCGGGCCGCCTGGCATATCAACGAGGATTTCTTTTTCGAGGGCAACTACGGCAGCTCCCAGGCCGATCTCACCAGTTATGAAAAACTCAGTGGCGGCGCACCCCTGTTCGATGACAGTGAGCGCGACTACACGTTCTACGATCTCAACCTGGGCTGGAACGCACTGCCCGGTGAGATTTTTATTCTCGATGTATACGCCCTGAAATCCGATTTCTATTTTGTTGGCGGCGCCGGCAGCACCGACTTTCTCGGTGACAATTTTTTCACCCTGATAGTCGGCGCCGGTTTTCGCATGTTGCTGAACGACTGGATCAGCTGGCGCTTTGATGTGCGCGACCATATCTTTGATCGGGACGCCTTCGGCAACAATGAAACGACCAACAATATTGAGCTGTCGACGGGAGTAACCTTCCTGTTCTAGCGACTGGCGCGGGGGCTGTTTTGCCGACCGCGTTGGGATTAATAAAACCCGGTCCGGGGCGGCTTTGCCTCCCGGCCGTGCACTGCGGCGGGATTAACGTGGATTCGTACAAGGGAATATCGGGAGAAAAATTGATGAGAGCACTGCTGTTGCTGGTTCTGGTGATTGTCGCGCCGCTGGTGTCGGCGGCGAGCGCTACCGGCCCGGCGGCCAACTTCACCCTGAAAAGCGCCGGCGGCGAGAATATCCGACTCAGTGAATACCGCGGCCAGGTGGTGCTGCTGAATTTCTGGGCCTCCTGGTGCGGACCCTGCCGGCAGGAAATGCCCGAGCTGGATGCCCTGCACCGGAAATACGCATCACTGGGCTTTACCGTGTTCGGGGTCAATGTCGAGCAGGACCGGGCGATGGCGGCCAAAATCCTGCGGGACATACCCGTCAGTTTTCCCATCCTGTTCGACGACGACAATGTTGTAAGTCAACTGTATGAAGTGGATGCGATGCCGGTAACCGTACTGGTTGATCGCTATGGCGATATTCGCTTTATGCATCGGGGTTACAAGCCCGGCTACGAGCTGGAATACGAACAACAGCTGCGCGCGCTGATCAGGGAATGAGGCGATGGTGAAACGCGTGCGATTGCCCGTCCTTTTGTCGCTGCTGCCAGTGCTGGCCGCCTGCGGCACTCAGCCCTGGGTCAAGCCCTACGAGCGTCAGCACCTGGCCGACCCCATCATGAGCTTTGATCGCGATCCCCTCGCCGCCGGCTACAGCGCCCATGTATACCAGGTCCGCGAGGGTGCCAGGGGAGCAGAAGGGGGAGGTGGGGGCGGCTGTGGCTGTAACTGATATCGTCTTGTATCCCACTCGACTGGGGCATGCCAGGCGCAGTGCGCTCAGGCCGGGTGTGTTCCTGCTCTTGTGTGCCGCTCTTGCGCAAGGAGCGATATTGCCCGAGGAGCGGGGGGACGCGATGTACCACCGGTATGACGGCGGTGGCGTTACCGTGGATGGCCCGGCAGTGATGGTGCGCAAGAACTTCAAGGAGTCCGTATCCGTCAGTGGCAGCTGGTACGTGGACAATGTCAGCAGTGCCTCCATCGACGTGATCACCACCGGCGCTTCGCCCTACGGCGAGACTCGTACCGAGTATTCGGTGGGGGCTGATTACCTGTACGACAAGAGCATCGTCGGGGTGGGATACACCAACAGCGACGAGAGCGATTACCAGTCGAATACCGTCTACTTCAATGTCAGCCAGGATTTCTTCGGCGATCTCTCCACCCTCAGTTTCGGCTATTCCCAGGGTCGGGACGATGTCTACCAGAACGGCAACCCGGATTTCGCCGGTAATATCGACCGCTATAACTACCGGCTGGGCCTGAGCCAGGTGGTGACACCCAGCCTGGTAGTGGGCCTGAACTATGAGATGGTGACGGAAGAGGGCTATCTCAATAATCCCTACCGCAGCTACCGCTATTTGACCAATCCGCTGGATCCCGCCCAGGGCTACCAGTTCGCCCGGGAGGTTTATCCCACCACGCATACCAGCGACGCGGCGGCGCTGCGCTTTATTTACTACCTCGACTGGCGCGCCAGTGTGGGTGGCAGCTACCGATTCTATACGGACGACTGGGGCGTGGATGCCAATACCGTGCAGTTGACCTACACCCATGTGTTACTGGAGAACTGGGTGGTCGATTTCAAGTACCGCTATTACGAACAGTCGGCGGCGGATTTCTACGGTGACCTGTTCCAGACGCCCTCGCAGGACCCCAAGAACTACCGGGGCAGGGACAAGGAACTCAGCAATTTCAACAATCACACCGTGTCGCTTTACCTGAGTTACTCGCGGCCGGTGCGCAACCGCTATGTGGATCGGGCCTCACTCAGCCTGCAGTGGGACCGGATCTGGTTCAGCTATGACGACTTTCGCAATCTCAACGATCACACTGCCATTCCGGGAGATGAAGCGCTGTACGATTTCGAGGCGGACGTCTACAAGCTGTTGTTCACGGTGTGGTATTGAGCAGCAGGTCGGCCGAGTAGTGCAGTTTGCCGTCGCCGTCGATAATGATGGCGTCCACTCCGGGCAGGCGGTTGACCAGCTCAAGCCCCGCCGCCACACCCAGCACAAACACCGTGGTGGACAGTGCGTCGCTGTCGATGGCATGTGCGGCCAGTACGCTTGCGCTTTGTACCCCCTGCGCTGAGCGACCGGTACCGGGGTCGAGAATGTGATGGAAGCGGACCCCGTCCTTCATAAAGAACCGTTCGTAGTCGCCGGAGGTTGAGATGGCAGTATCGGCCAGCGGAATCAGGACGACAAATTCGTCCTGCCTGCGGGGGTGTCGAATACCTATGGTGCGCGGGCGGTCGCCCAGGTCGCCGAGTATCCGGCTGTCGCCGCCGGCGCTGATGACCGCCGATTGGATACCATGCGTGCGCAGCAGGGCGATACCGCGATCCACCGCAAAGCCTTTAGCGATACCACCGAGGTCTACCTGCAAACCCGGTTTTCTATAGGCTATGCTGCGCTCATCGACATCGAGCAGGATCGCGCGGTAGTCGATGTTTGTGCGGTCGCGCGCTACCGCCGCGTCGTCGGGTGCGGTGCCGGCACGATAATCATAATGTTGGCCGACAGAGGCGAAACTGATGTCGAAAGCGCCCTGGCTCAGGCGCGAGTAAAACAGCGCTCGCTCGATGACTTCGATGATCTCGGGGCTGGTCACCACGGCGCCGCGGGCAGCCTCGCGATTGATGCGGGCCAGCTCACTGGCCGGATTCCAGGGGTTCATCATCTCATCGAGGCGCTGTATCTCGGCCATGACCTCGTCGATGGCCCGCTGCCCTGCGGCCGCGTCCTCGCTCCATAGCTCCACGCTGACGCGGGTGCCCATCAGCTCGCGGCTGTCGCTGAGCCAGGCGGCCTGCAGCTGGTGCGGTGCCAGCAGCGCGAGCAGTCCGAGCAATAACGGTATTGCGCGCCTCGGTATCCTGCCGTGCGCCCGCCTCACGGCGGCGAGCCCCCGGTGGCCAGAGGGCTCATTCGCCCGCTACCGCGATGCCTGCGAACAACACCCTTGCCATGTGTTCCGAAAGGTCGCATACGTAAGTGGAGTTTACCTTGCAGACGGTCGTGCTGATCCGCCAGCGGTCGTCCACCTTGCGGTATTCGTCCTCGTAATAGGCCCCCAGTTGGGTGACGCTGCGGGCGTTGGTATTGATCAGGTGATAGTAGAGTCCCCATACTCCTTTCGCATGGCTGTCATCGACCAGGTCGATACGGGGATTCTGGGCGTGATGCATCTCCACCATATGCTCGTGGCAGGCCAGCTCGGTAAATACCGTGGCCAGCGCGTCCCGGTGCTGAAAAATACCGACGCGGCCGTAGTCGATATGCACCGGGCCGTCGACGAAGCACTGTCGCATTTTGTCCGGCTGCTTGGTGTCGCAATAGTAAAAGTAATCGTATTTGAGGCGTTTGATCGCCTCGATATCCTCCAGTGCCTGGAGGCGATGTGCCAGATCCACGGCTTGCTCCTATGGTTGTGCTGTTACTTCAGCACCTCGGGTGCCAGCGCCTGTAACTGCCGCCGGATACCGTCGCGCCAGTCCACCCGGGTCCTGCCGATCAGCTCATGCATCCTGGTGGTATCGATGCACAGGCTGCCGAAGGCGTTCGTGGTCTTGTTGAATTCCGGGGTCAGTCCCGTCAGGTCGCTGATGTGGCCGCACCACTGTTCTATGCTCACCGGCTCGGAACCGCCGAAATTGGTGGTGGTGACCTCCGGCGTCGCGGCGCCCAGCAGGTAGGGAATTTTCTCGATATAGTCATCCACGTGGATGGGGTTATACAGGTTGGGGCCCTCGGGGTGGATATCGATGGGAAGACCCTGTTGCATCATCAGCATGTGGAAATACATCCAGCCGCCGTTATCGCCGTAGGGCACGCTCAGGCGTGCGATGGTGGTCGGGATGCCGTGCTGGCGGGCGACAAACCGGCAGACTGTCTCGGACGCAATTTTGGAGATGCTGTAGGTAGGGAACATGGAGCGGTGATTATCGCCCAGCGGGTTGCCCTCCCTGCGCGGTTCGTGACCGTGGTACTGGTAGACCCCGGCTGAAGAGATATGCAGGACAGCGCGGGCCTTGCTGCAGCGGGTCATCAGGTTGCCCACCCCCCCGCCGTTTGCTGCCAGGTCGTAGTCGAAGTTGCCGCTCTTGACCACGGCGAAGTTGAGCACATAGTCAAAGTCGCCGGGAATCGCCGCTACCGCCGCGGGATCTGCCAGGTCCGCCGCTATGACACTGGCGCCCAGGGCCTCAATGGTGTCCCTGTCGGCCTGCTTGCTGAAACGGGCCAGGGCGTGGACGTCGGCTATCTTCGCGAAATGTTCCACCACGGGCAGCGCGACCTGCCCCGTGGGGCCGGTGATCAGTATCCTTGCGCCGCTCATGTCCACGGGATCGACGGGCATGGCTCTTCCTTATTTTGGTCCCAGGCGAAGAGGGTAGTTTATTGGAAAATGACCGTTTTGAACTCACCCTAATGGGGAAAAACGGGAGATTTTGGTCAATGTTGGTCGGTATGGTAGATTTCCCGCTCATAGCGGTCCGCCGTCTCGGCGATGAATCGCATGGCCCGGCCCAGTTGCTCGTGGCAGTGCGAGGTGAGCAGCAGGGTGTCGGTTATGACCAGATCGGCACCGGCTATCGCGAGAGCGCCAAAAGCCAGGCTGGCGTTGAGCCCCAGTACCGCGCTGAGTTGAATGTCCGACAGGGCGGCTACCGGACCCACGGTGGTGGATACCCGCAGCATCTCCTCGCCCTCAAACAGGAACTGTTCAAACCCCACGACCTGGTGGCGCCCGCCCGGGAGGATCAGCGTGGCCTGTTGGCCGTCGCGCCGCCATTCCCTGCGCTGGCAGACATCGACAACTACTTTGGGGCATGCCATGGGTGGCCTTCCAGTTGGCGGATTTGCCTGCAGTATAGCCGAGGCCCCAGCATTCGGGGGAGCGCCCGGCCACTAGCGCACTTTATAGTCGCTCAGCATCCGCAGATAATGACCGCGGGCGAAGGCGCCGGGGTCAGCACAGTTGATCTGGCTCAGCGAGCCGCGAATCTGGCTGAGGGATTCATAGCCCTTCCCGGCCAGCCATTTGACAGTGCTATTCCGGATTCGGCTCAGCTGGTTGGGGCCGTTGGCCAGCAAGGTGCTGCCGAGGTGGGTTACATCGGCGCCACACACCAGCATTTTGAGCGCATCTTCGGCAAAGTGGATGCCCCCGGTAGCGGCCAGCGACAACGCAACGCGACCGTGCAGGATAGCGATCCAGCGCATGGCGAGCAGGGCATCGGCCGGGGAAGACAACTCCAGCGAATCGGTGATCGACAGCGTTTCGAGGTCGATATTCGGCTGGTAGAAGCGGTTGAAGAGACTGACCCCGGCGGCACCGCTGGCTTCCAGGGTCGTCACCAGCTTGCCCACGGAACTGAAATAGGGCGACAGCTTTACCCCGATGGGAACGGACACCCGCTCGGCCACCGCCCTGAAGATATCGAGCACCCGCTGTTCGACAGCGTCCGCCGGTTCGGTAATGTCCGCGGCGATGTAATATACGTTGAGTTCCAGTGCGGGCGCGCCGGCGGCCTCCAGTTCCGCGGCGAAGGCGACCCAGTCTCCCCTGGACGAACCATTGAGCGAAGGGATGACGGGAATACCCAGCGCCGCCCGCAGTTGCTTGAACTGCTCAAGGTATTCCTCGCGGGTGGCCAGTGCGCGGGTGCCGCCGAAAATGTCACCGGCGCCGATATTGTCCCTGTCGACGGCGCGATTGGCCTCGATTTCTTCCTGGAAAAGCGAGTGCATCACCAGCGCCCCCGCGCCGGCGTCCTCGAGTTGCCTGGCGGAAGCGAGGCTCCTGGACAGGGGAGTGGAGGAGGGAACGAATGGGTTTTCCAACTCAAGGCCCAGGTACTTGCTACGCAGATCCACGCCTCACATCCTCCGTTGCCAGGGCGTTGCGGTGAACGACATTGCCGCTGCCTGAATGTCCGAATACTAGGATAAGTCGATACTCCGACAATTGACATAGCGCAAGGGATGCGCCCCCTGGTCTGGTTATGCTGGCGCGAAGGAAAAGTTGCCGATGCCGACAGAGGTCCTGATTCGCAATCGCTGGGAGCGCTCACTCGGGCTCTTCGTCGCACTGCGCCCGGGCGAGGGGCTGGCCGTTTTGTATTTTATGGCCTATGGCTTCCTGGTCATGTTTTCCTATTACATGCTCAAGACCTTGCGCGAGCCGCTGTTGCTGGCCAAGGCGACCGCGGAGACGAAAAGCTATGCCTACGCGGTGATAGCCCTGATCCTGCTTTTTGTCGTGCCGGCCTACGGCGCGGCATACCAGCGCTTGCCCAAATGGCAGCTCGGTACCTGGCTGGGCGCCGCCCTGCTCGCGGTCCAGTGTGCTTTCCTGCTGTTCAGCCTGGCCGGCCTGAAAATCGGTTTCGCCTACTATGTCTGGGTGGGGCTATTCGGCGTCCTTATCACCGCCCAGTTCTGGGCACTGGCGGCCGACAGTTTCAACGTCAAGGCCGGCAAGCGGATCTTTCCCCTGATCATGGTAGGCGTGTCGCTCGGGGGGCTGGTCGGTCCGGCCATTGCGGGGCATCTGTTCCAGACCCTGGGTACCCGTGGCCTGATGCTTATCATCCTTTTACTGATCGCCCTGACCCTGCCAATGGCGGGGATAGCCCGCAGCGCGGTGCCACTGCACTCACGCAGCCTGCTGCCCGTCCGCGGCCCCGCGACCCCCTCGATCATGGGTGGTTTTTCCCAGGTGTTGCACAGTCGTTACCTGCTGCTGATCGCGGTAATGATCGTGCTGTTGAACTGGGTGAACACCACGGGCGAGTACCTGCTGGCAGAGTTGGTCATAGCGCATGTCGACTCGCTGATCGCCGTTGACCCGAGCCTCGATAAGGGCAATCTGATCGCCGGCTTCTACGGCAATTTTTTCTCGGTGGTCAATGCCGCTTCGCTAATATTGCAGTTGTTTGTTGTGTCGAGAGTCGTGCAGTGGGTGGGGGTACGCGGCGCCGTGCTTGTCCTGCCGATCATCGCGCTGGTAGGCTATGGCCTGATGGTGTTTATACCTGTTTTCAGTGTGATCAGGGTGGTGAAGATGGCGGAGAACGCCACTGACTATTCACTGATGAATACGGCCAGGCACGCCCTGTTCCTGCCGCTCAGCGCCGCTGAGAAATACCAGTCCAAGATTACCATCGACGCCTTTTTCTGGCGTTTCGGCGACCTGATCCAGGCGCTGGCAGTGTATGCCGGGCTGAACCTGTTCGGTTTCAGGACGCCGCAATTCGCGATGCTCAACATGGTGCTGGCGCTGGTGTGGCTGGTGCTGGCGATGCTGATAGGCCGGCGCTATGTCGGTCTTGAAAAAGCCGTTGGCAGCGGCGAGCCGCCGCGCCTGCTGCAGGGCTTGAGACCGCAGCCGGCGCCACCGGGCACCCCGCTGTTATACCAGTTGCCGCCGAATCTTTTTCACTGCGAGCCCGGTGATATTCTCACCCTGTCGGTGCGCCCTGTCGATGGTGGTCCGCTCCCTGCCTGGCTGCGTTTCGAGCCCGAGTCGATGGTTTTCAGTGGGGTGCCCCCCGCCGATGTGGACGGCAACACCTGGTTGACTGTGCGGGCGTCCAACCTGGAGGGGCAGTGGGCCGAGACCCGCCTGGGATTTATCCATTCGTGAGGCAATTATGTTCAAATACCTGTTTGTCGTGATAACGCTGGTGATGCCGCTCGCCGGCATCGGCGCCCCCGGTACGGCCACCGGTGGTGGCGAGCGTCCGGGGGAGCCACGGGCAAGCGCTGGCACGCTGTTTGGCGGGCACGACCTGCTCGAGCTCTCCCTCGCCGTGGATTTCAATGCCCTGTGTCGGCCCAACGAGGTTAAGGACTGTGACTACACTCCCGTGACCCTGCACTTGCAAACAGGCGCCGGACCCGAACAGGCAATCGCGGTGCAGGTCAGGGTCCGCGGTGGCTGGCGCGCCAGGAGGGACCACTGCGAAGTGCCGCCACTATTTATTCGCTTCCCGGTGGAGGGTGTGGCCGGGACACCTTTTGCGGGACAGACGCTATTGCCCCTGACCACGCACTGCCGTGCCAAAGTGGACCGCGGGCTCGGGGCCGGCGGTGGCGCGGATTACGAGCAGTACGTACTCAAGGAATACATCGGCTATCGCCTTTACAACCTGGTGACTGACCGCAGCCTCCGTGTACGCCTGGTCAGGATAAACTACAGCAATCCCGCCGGATCGGGCGGGGCCATCACCCGCTACGCATTTTTTACCGAGCATTTTGACGCAATGGCCGAGCGCCTCGGACTGCAGCGGCTGCCTCGCGGCAGCTTTGCGCACGATAAAGTCGATCTTCATGCCTGGGATGAAGTCGCGCTGTTCAATTTCATGATCGGCAACACGGACTGGTCCGTGGTGCGACAGCGCAATATCGTGCTACTGGCGGATAGCGATGGCCGGCAATATCCCGTGCCTTTCGATCTCGATATGTCAGGCCTGGTCGACGCGGAGTATGCCGGCGTGTCCCCGCGGCTGGATTTCAGAGACCCGAAGCACCGCTACTACCTGGGCTTTTGCCATCCGCAACCGGATTTCGAGAGTCTGTTCAGCGAGTTTCGGCGCGAGCAGCCGGCCATGCTTGCGCTGCCGGCGGATACCCCCGGGCTGAGCAGGGACAGCCGCAAGGTGAGTCGGCGGTATCTTGAGTGGTTTTTCAATATTCTGGATTCGCAACAGCGCAGCCAACAGGACATTATTGGCGCCTGTCACCCGTGGCCGCCGTCGCCGGTTGATCATACGACTCCGCCGGACCCGGCATGAGCGCCAGCAGTGCATCCCGGCGCGCCAGCAGTGCCGTGATTTGTGCCTGATCCAGCAGCTGACCCAATGCCCCGGTAAGCTCCGGTTCGCCCAACGCCTGCAGTGAGGCCCGCACGGTGGGTGGCAGTTGCAGGTTCATCCCGTCGGCGTCATCCGGGAGCGACTCGCTCGACGAGAATGCATCGCCGTGATGGGAGGACTGCAGGTTCCACAGCGGCTGCGTGTAGCCATAGGTGGAGCCCGGGCGGTCGTCATGGCCTATCAGTAAATCGAACACCGCCAGCAGTTGCTGCTGCACCGGCAGAGGACACCAGTCAGCGGTATCGATTTTCTGCCGCGCGCGCTGCGATTCTGTCAGGAACTGGCGGTAAGCCAGTTGTAACACCCCCGGCTCGCCATCTATCTGGCGCTCCACGGTGATGGGTACGAGATCAAATCCCAGCAGCGTATCCAGCCGGTAGGCCGCCAGCTCCCGCTGCTCGGAGCCTTTTTTGTCACCGGGAAAAAACAGCGCATCAATCACCGCGCCGCCGTAGCTGAGTTGGACATGGGAAGTGGTTTCAAACCAGCCCTGTTCAATGTCGATCACCTCGCCCGTGCGCAGGGCTTCGCCCAGCTGCTCCGTGCTGAACGGGTATTCCCGGTTGCCGCCGTCGCCCAGTGGTGCGACGCGTTCGGTCGGGTTGAGGTACTGAACCTGAAGATCCGGGCCGTCAATCACAAGAGCGGCCGGTCGGCCATGGTAACTGCTGATCAGCATGCCGGTGTCCAGCATTACCAGCCTGTCATCGCGCAGCTGGTGCACACGGCGGTCGGTGGTGGGCGTGTGCCCGACCACCACGCGCGTCACCTCGAGGTTGTCCAGGGCGGCCTGTAGCACCGGTATTTCCAGCACGTCCTTACAGCGGACCGAACCGCGGTACCACAGCGGGCCGGTGGCGCCAAACATCGGGGAACTCTCCAGCGCCAGCAATTCCCTGAGGGCGGCCACCACCTCGGGACGCGGGCTGCGCTGGCGATCGGTGGCGCTGCCCCGTTCGCGGGCGCAGGCGGCGCGTTCCGAGGGCGCGCAACTGGCAGGCTCCGCCACCCGCAGGGCTTTATGCGCCAGGGTGAGATTGGTCTCGATGTTTTCCTGGGTCAGCACGCCCGCATCGATCAGCTTGCGCCACAGCTCGAAGAATCGCTTCAGCTCGCTGAGGTAGCGCTGGTTGAGCGCATCTATCGGCGCTGATGAGGTTACGGGCGGAAGCCCGCCATGCACGAAGGCGGTGTCGTTGAGCACCAGGATGGCGGGCAGTGACAGCAGCCAGCTGCCGTACTTCCCCTCCGGCGCAAAGGCGCCCCGGTGGCCGAAATAGCCAGGCGGGTAAAGCGCTTCAAAATCCAGGCGGGACTGCGGATCACGTTCAGCCGCGATTATGCCGCCACCGAGAAAGCTCAGTGCCAACGCCTCGCTGCGACGGGCGAGAAATTCATCGTAGGCCAGCTGGCGCTGGGTCGGGGATTCCATATCGCGAAAAGCCGCGAACTCCGCGTCGGAGACGTAGCGCAGATCCCCCACCAGGTTCATCGCCTCGTGATTGCCGGCCACCACATGCACGCGACCACCCTGTCCCGGCGCTTGCTCCTGGAGTCGCATCAGCAGGTCCATCACCTGTCGCGATTCGGCGCCGCGATCGAGTAAATCCCCCAGGCTGACCAGGTGGCTTGCGCCGCCGCTCCAGTTCAGTGAATCGTCGATGACGCCTGTGGCCTGCAGCAGCCTGACGAGATCCGGGTAGGCGCCGTGAATGTCCGGAATGACGACGATGCGCCCGACGCCTGACCATTGCCAGGGCCCGAGCTGTTGTGCCGCCTGGGACAGGGCGGGGGGAGCGAGCGAACAAAGCCAGGCCAGCAGCAGCAACCCGGGGGCCAGCAGCGCGCGCCGGGTGGAATATCCGGGACTCACCCGGCGCGTCGTCGGTTTTACTGCGGGCATCTGGTATGAATTAACCCCGGTACTGGTAGCGGACAGGGGGCGGTATCGCGGTGGTTGCCATCGCCGGCGAGTACGCCTGCGCGGGCCGCCCCCGAGGGTGAGCGACCGCGCCGCCTGGTGTCCAGTCTAACCCGCAAACCGGTGCTTGTGCACATGCATCGGCCTGCGGGTGGCGCCGCGGAGTGATGCCTCAGGGGGCTCCGCGTGCAGTGGCTGCTGTCAGATAGCGCCTTCCAGCGCCGGCTGCTGCACTCTGGCAACCTGCGCGCTCACCTCGTTCAGTGATACGTAGATCCTGCTGCCGCGCATTTTCAGGTCGGCGTGAATGTAGTAGGTGGCGCCCGGCTTGAGGTCCAGCGTCAGCGGCTCGGTGCCGGCCATGCTGGTGCCCAGCGTGTACTGGCCCGCCGCGCCTTCGGCAACCACGACATTATCTGCCCTGAGCGTGCCGAGATTGTGGTTGTCCGCGCTGATATCGAGCTTGAGCCGCCTGGTCTTCACTGATTCATCTGCCCTGTAAACGATGACGGTCGCAGGCGCTGCGGACGCCTCAGCCGCGGTGGCGGACTGGGTGAATCCAACAGCGGTTGCCAGTGCAAATACCAGTGCGATGGTTTTGTTGAACATGGTGTATTCCTCGTTTGAGTTGGTTTGGTGCTTGTACGGTCGCTTCTGGCGACTGGTTCATCGCGGGGAATCATTTTTTTCCGGTCGGGCGTCTTCTGCTATGCTGCGGCACAGTGATCCAGATCGGCTGCGCACGCGTAGGCAATGGATTGACACGCAGTTACCGCGGGGGAAAAGTATGCTGACAAATTTGTGGTACGTGGCGGAGTGGTCCAGGGCGGTCAGGGACAAGCCGGTGAAGGCGAAGCTGCTGGGCCAGAACTTTGTCCTGTTCAGGGACAGCAGTGGCAAGGTCAGTTGCCTCAGTGACATCTGCATCCACCGCGGGGGTTCGCTCTCCAACGGCTGGACCACCGGGCGCGATTGCGTGGCCTGCCCCTATCACGGCTGGGAGTTCGATGCCGAGGGCAAGGTGCAGTTTATTCCCTCGCGGGGGGAGGGTGCCGAGGTGCCGGAGCGTGCGCGTATTGACGCGTATCCCACCCAGGAGCGCTACGGCATGATCTGGGTGTTTATGGGCGACCTGCCGGAGGCGGAGCGCTACCCCATCCCACCCTTCCCGGAGTTTGACGACAGGGCCAACTGGCGGCCAATAGAGACCGAGTTCAGCTGGCGGGCATCGGTGGACCGGGTGGTGGAGAACGGCATCGATGTCGCCCACACCTCCTTTGTGCATCCCGGCTTCGGCTACCGCGAAATGGCCGCCAAAAACCATATTGCGAAGATGGAGCGTACCGACATCTCCGGCTCTTCGTCCTGTGTGTTGTACCCGCCGCCCATGCAGGGCAATGCCGGCCTGATGCGCTTCGCCCGCAAGGACAAGGCAGAGACCCACGTGCACCCGGCGTTTTACCTGTCGGGGCACTGCGTGCGCCTGCATATCCAGGTGAATTCCTGGATGGAGATGATCATCTTCGATGCCAACACGCCGGTCGATGAAACGACTACCCGCTCCTTCGTGGTGCAGGTGCGCAACTTCTTCCGCTGGGGCATCTTCGACAAGGGCTCCGTCAAGCGCACCCAGAAGGTGTTTGCCGAGGACGCCCATATTGTGGAAGCCCTCTCGCCCAACTACCTGCCGGAGTCACTGGAAACCGAGGTCTCGGTGGAACAGGACAAGTTCATGGGTGCCTGGCGCAAGGTGCGCAAGGTGCATATCGAGGAGAAGGGCTGGAAGATCGACAGCAAGGCCATGGCGCCGTTCGCCGGGGAAAAGGTGTTCACCATTCCTTCGCCCGCGCGGCGCAGCAACCCCGACCTGCGCTGGGCGCTGGATACGGTGCCGCTGGTGGCCCCGGTGCGCAAGCCGCTGGCGGGGGTGCCGTCGGCGGGGGACAAACAGGCCTGAGAGCTGGTGCTCAGCGCCGCCTGAGCAGTAACACCGCAGTGCCCAGCGCAAAGGGTAGGGTGCGTTCGACGATATCCCCCGGGGTGTTGGGCAGCAGGTAACATATCACCGCGGCGATGAAACCGGTGCCGATCGCCGGCAGTATCCTGGCGGGGGCTATCGCCACTCCCAGTGCGCGGCAAAGAATGACCGGGCCCAGGGCCGAGCCTATTGCCACCCAGGCGAACAGTACCCGCTGGAAAATGGTCGCCGGGATATAAATAGCGACCGCGATAGCCGCCACCGAGATGATGGCAATCACCCCGCGCGACACCAGCAGTGCGCGCAGGCGAAAGCGGCGGGTGATACCGAGGTCGTGAGCGACGGTGGTACCCGCCACCAGCAGCATGCTGTCGGCCGTGGACATGATCGCCGAGAGCACGGCAACCAGCAGTATAGCCCCCAGCGCCGAGGGAAAGAGCGCGGCATTGACCGCAAAGAACACCTGCTCCGCATCCGTCAGGTCTGCGACCAGCAGACGCCCGGTGAGCCCCAGCAGGTACATACCGAAAAACACCACGGCGTACCAGGTGGTGGCGATGATCTGGCCCTGGCGCAGGGCATTGTTATCCCGCAAGGCCATGAATCGGGCCACCAGGTGGGGCTGGCCGATCGCGGAGAGTCCCACGGCGAGGCAGCCGGCCACCATACCGATGGCGGCGAGCCCGGCGCTGTTGCCGGTAAGGCTCATGTACGGGGCGCTGGTCTGGCTGGCCAGGGCGGACCAGAATGCCAGTGGTCCCCCCAGTTGGGTGAGGGCTGCGACGGGCAGGGCGATGGCGGCCATGACCATCAGCAGGCCCTGCAGGGTGTCGGTGACGCTCACCGCCCAGAACCCGCCGAGCAGCGTGTACAGGACGATAATGGCCCCGCCCAGGACGATGCTGCCGGCGCTGCTCATATTAAAGGTGCTGGCGAAGGTGTTGCCGGCGCCCTGGAACTGGGAGGCGATATACACCACAAAGCTGAACAGAATGACTGCTGATACGAGGCTGACGATGTACTGGCGCTGGCGACCGGACGTGCCCAGGGCGATGAACTCGGTGGCGGACAGGAGTTGTTGCTGCTCGCTCGCCACCATTATGCGCGGGGCGAGCACCCACCAGGAAAAAGCGCAGCCCAGTACTGCGCCCAGGGCCAGCCAGATAGACGACACGCCGATGCTGAAAGCGAGCCCGCTCATGCCGAGCAATGTCCAGGCCGAGGCCGCGCTGGCGGAGTAGCTCACCGCCGCCACCCAGGGGCCGAGCTGGCGGCTGGCCAGGAAAAAATCCTGCTCCGAGCTCACCCGGCGCTGCGCCCAGAAGCCGATCAGGATCAGCAGCACCTGGTAAATTACCAGGGTTGCCAGAACCACGTCTTTATCAAGCATAATGCCTTGTCGCCAAAGTCAAAGGAGCGGTGAGCGAGGGCCCATTTGTGTTCAAATGATATATTGATAGTATTATATATCAATTATTGGTTTCCTGGGGTCGCGGCAATGCCTGCGACCGGGTAGCGTTTACTGCGACGACGCGAGCGGCGCCGGTTTTTCATGTTCGAGGAGAGTAACAATGAGTCAGTCTGAGCGGCCCCTGGAAGGCCTCAGGGTAATAGAGATGGGCCAACTGCTGGCGGGGCCTTTCACCGGGACCATCCTGGCCTATTTTGGCGCCGAGGTGATCAAGGTGGAGCCGCCGGGGGGCGACCCTATTCGCGGCTGGCGCGAGGTGCGAGATGGCACCTCGCTGTGGTACCGCAGCCTGGGCCGCAACAAGAAAAGCGTCACCCTGGACCTGAAAACCGAGCAGGGCAGGGCGCTGGCGCTGCGTTTGCTCGAAACGGCGGACGTGGTGGTGGAGAACTTCCGACCCGGGCTGATGGAGAGCTGGGGCATGGGGCCGGAGCAGCTCAAGGAGCGCAACCCGGGCCTGGTCTACGCCCGCATTTCCGGTTACGGCCAGACCGGCCCCTATTCGATCAAGCCCGGCTATGCCTCCGTCACCGAGGGATTTGGCGGCTTCCGCTACATCAACGGCGAGCCGGACAAGGCGCCGGTGCGGCCCAACATCAGCATGGGCGATACGGTGGCGGCGATTCACGCGGCACTGGGCATCGCGCTGGCGTTGATCCAGCGGGCCAGGCCGGACTCCGGCAAAGGCCAGGTGGTGGATGTGGCGCTGTATGAGTCCGTTTTCAACCTGATGGAAGGCATAGTGCCGGAATACGATGGCGCCGGCGTGGTGCGAGAGCCCTCCGGCACCACGGTGACAGGCATCGTGCCGACCAACACCTATCGCTGCGACGACGGCAAGTACGTGGTGATCGGCGGCAATGGCGACTCTATCTTCAAACGCCTGATGGCCGCCGCCGGCCGCTCGGACATGGCGGAGGACCCGGCCATGGCGAACAACGCCGGCCGGATCATTCACGAGGCCGCGATCGATGAAGCCCTGGGCGCCTGGTGCGCCAGTCATTCCTCGGTTCACATAATCAACACGCTGGAAGAGGTGCGGGTGCCCGTTGGCCCGATCTACAGCGTGGCAGACATGATGGTCGACCCCCAGTACCAGGCCCGGGGCCTGTTCGAGAGTGTGGAAATCGACGGCAAGCCACTGAAGATACCCGCCATTATGCCCAGGCTGGACGCCAGCCCCGGGCGCACCGATTGGCCGGGGCTGGCTATTGGCAGCCATAACGACGAGGTTTTGCGCGGTGTCCTGGGCCTGGATGACGAGCAGATAGGGCAACTGCGCGCCGCCGGGGTGATCGGCTGATGGCGGTGCGGTGCTTGCGGGCTTGAAACCGGGCGCCCGCCTGTCTATAATCAAAAGACATAATGTCCTATCAATAATACATTTTGAGATCGACGGGTAACCAGCTTGATATCGCCTGAAATCCTACTGCTGTGCGGGACCGCCGCCGCCATCGCCTTCGTCCACACCCTGCTGGGTCCGGACCACTACCTGCCGTTTGTCGCCCTGGCCAGGAGCCGTGAGTGGTCGCTGGCCAGGACCCTGCGCACCACGCTGCTGTGTGGTTCCGGGCATATCGTCGGCTCGGTCATCCTCGGTTTCGTCGGCATCTATGCCAGCATGCAGCTGCACGCGCTGGAATGGGTGGAGGGCTTGCGGGGTGACCTGGCTGCCTGGGCGCTGGTGTCGTTCGGCCTGGTGTACATGGCGTGGGGGCTGCGGCGCGCCTGGCGCAACAGGCCCCATTCCCACTGGCACAGCCACGGCGGTGAGCGCCATGTCCACGTCCATACGCATCAGGCCACCCATGCCCACGTGCACGCGGCACCCGCTGGCGATGACCATCGGCGCGCCACCGCAAGCTGGGCCATTTTTATCGTTTTCGTGCTCGGGCCCTGCGAGCCGCTCATCCCGATTCTGATGTTTCCCGCCGCCAAGGAGAGCCTGGTCGGGTTGCTGGCCGTGACACTGGTGTTCGCCCTGGTCACGGTGGCGACCATGTTGGCGGTGGTGGCTGTCTCGGTGTGGGGGCTGCAGTCGATACGCCTGCCGCGGATGGAGCGCTTCAGCGAGGCGATCGCCGGCGGCACCATTACGCTGTGCGGGCTGTCCATCGCAGTCCTGGGATTATAGGAATACCAATGACGCACGATTACCGGGCGATAGACGCCGTCGTCAACATCTGGACCGCCGAGGCGCTGTCGCACCGCCCCTCCTGGACCGATGAGTTTTTCGTTGGCAAGGTCAAGGGCAAGCACGACAGCGGCGGCATCAGCCTGGAGCAGATGCTGGCGGGCATGGATGCGGCCAACATCCAGTACGGCTTCCTGGTGGCGGCCAAGTCCGGCCGGGTGGGCCTGCCCGGGTGCTATCACATGCCACCGGAGGTGGTGGCTGACGCGGTTGCCAGATACCCGGATCGCTTTTTCGGCCTGGTCGGCATCGATCCCTACACCGGTATGGACGGTGTGCGGGCGCTGGAACACGCGGTGACAGAACTGGGCTTTATCGGCGCCCACCTCTATCCCCACTGGTTCGAGCTGCCGGCAAATCACGCCAGGTACTATCCCTTCTACGCCAAGTGCATCGAGCTGGGCATTCCCGTGCAGATGCAGGTGGGCCAGTCGCTCATCTATTCGAAAGAACAGCGCTGCCGCTCGGTGGGCCGGCCGATCTATCTCGACGATATCGCCTGTGACCTGCCGGAGCTGAAGCTGATCGGCTCCCATGTGGGCATACCCTGGCACGATGAAATGATCGCCATGGCCTGGAAGCACGAGAACGTCTACATCGCCACCGACGCGCACAGCCCCCGGTACTGGCCCGAGAGTGTGGTGAAATACCTCAATTCCTATGGCCAGGACAAGGTGATATTCGGCACCGATTTCCCGGTGCTGCGATTTGAGCGCACAGTCGAGGAGATCGACGCGCTGGGACTCAAGAGCGAGGTGCGGCGCAAGTTCATGCGCGATAACGTGATTCGGGTCTACGGCCTGGAGGACAGGATACGATGAGCGCGCCACTGGACGGCATCAAGGTAGTGGAGATGACCAGCGTGGTGCTGGGCCCCTACGCCTGCCAGATGCTGGGCGACCTGGGCGCCGACGTGATCAAGATCGAACCGCCGGGGGGCGATACCAACCGCAACCTGGGGCCCCGGCGCAACCACAGCGATATGGGGTCGCTTTTTCTCACCTGCAATCGCAACAAGCGCTCGGTGGCGCTGGATCTGAAGTCGGATCGCGGCCGCGCCGCCGCGCTGGCGATTATCAAGTCCGCGGACGTGGTAGTACACAACTTCCGCCCCCAGGCCATGGCGCGCCTGGGGCTGGATTACGCCGCGGTCAAGGCGGTCAACCCCGAGGTGGTGTACTGCGCCACCTACGGCTACAGCCGCAAGGGCCCCTATGGCGACAAGGGGGCCCTGGACGATTCCATCCAGGCCGCCAGCGGTGTGGCGATCCTGCAGAGCATGGTGGAGGGCGAGCCGCGCTACCTGCCGACCATCATCGCCGACAAGACCACCGCCATGGTGGTGGTGCAGTCGGTGCTGGCGGCACTGTTCCACCGCCAGCGCACGGGCGAGGGGCAGGAGATCGAAGTACCCATGTTCGAGTCCATGGTGTCCTTCGTGATGACCGAGCATTTATGGGGCCAGTCCTTCGAGCCACCGATCGGCACCGCCGGTTATGTCAGGCTGATGGCAAAACATCGCCGGCCCTACAAAACCAGGGACGGCCAGTATCTCGCCGTGCTGCCCTACTGGGACAACCACTGGAGCACTTTTTGCACACTGGTGGGCCGACCCGAGCTGGCGCAAGACGAGCGCTTCATCGACATGGCAACCCGCCTCAAGAATATCAATGAGTCCTACCGGGTGACCGGTGAGATCATCGCCTCGAGGGATCGGGCCGAATGGCTGGAACTGCTGGGCGATACCAACGTGCCGATGATGGTGGTGAACTCGCTGGATGAGCTGATCGAGGATCCCCACCTGGTGGCGTCCGGTTTCTGGCAGGAGCGCGATCACCCCACCGAGGGGCGGCTGCGCATGAGCAGTCCGCCGATGAATTTCGGCCGCACGCCGGCGTCTATCCGCTCACTGCCGCCCCGCCTCGGGGAGCACAGCGAGCAGGTGCTGCGCGAGGCCGGGCTGGACCAGGCGGTGATAGACAGCATGCTCGCCAGTGGCGAGGCAGTGCTGCCGCGGCAAGACTGATTTTGGTTAAAGTAAAACGGTAGAGGTAACGCGATGAGTTTCAAGAACCTGTTTATCAAGCACGACCTGTCACCCGAAGTGCGGGCATGGCTGGACAAGGAAATAGCGGAGCAGGAAGAACGTTTCGCCAAACTCGAGAAAACCATGGAAGACCTCGCGCCCACACGGGAGCAGTGGTACCAGGAATTTTTCGACCGCATTACCACCATCGGTTTCAACGTGGACGGCGATGACAAGATGAAGATCAGCCCGGCTGACCTGCCGGTCAAACCCGCAGGCAGGGTTGACCGGGTGGTCTGGAAACACGGCGTCGACAGCGAGTAAATACAACAAAACGGCAGATGACCACACAGAATGCTATAGAGGGAGAGTTACCATGGCACGTCCACATATAGAGCCTTTTTGCGACAGGGATGAAGGTTTCAAGAGTTTACAGCTGCCCGGCTTCGCTTCCGGCATGCGTTACAAGATGCTGAGCCTGGATGTCGACAGCGGCGCCTGCTCCATGACCGTCCAGCTCGATGCGGGCTACCAGCGCAGTCCGGGCTTTGCCTGGTCCGAGCTGGAGATGATCGTCATCGAGGGCGAGTTGCAGGTGGGTGAGCGCACCTGTCGCAAAGGTCATTACTTTTTCGTGCCCGCGGGATACGCCCTGCCGGCAATGAGCAGCGCCCAGGGTTGCCTGGTACTGATGATGTACAACACCGGTGAGCCCAGCCACGTGGAATCCACCCAGCACCATCCCCAGGCGCAGGTGGATCTCTACCACAGTGTCGATTCCTACATGGACCTGCCCTGGGCCATGGGCAACGTCACCAAGCCCTCGGTGGCGGCGGGCTGTTTGATCAAGCTGCTGAACTACAACCCCATTTCCCACGCCATGACCTTCCTGTACTGCATGACACCGGGCTATTACCAGGACAATATCTCCTACCACGACTGCGCGGAGGAGTCCTACCACCTGTGGGGAACCTCCTGGATGATGCAGTTCGGCGAGGTGCCCACCGGTGGCTATTTCTGGCGCCCGGCGTATATCAACCACGGCTCCTTCGCCTCCGAGTACGGCTGTATCGCCCTGGGGCGCACCGACTCAAAGCTGTTCAACCACTTTCACTACAACCCCTGGAGTACGCCGGTGGAGAACGCCGATCGCTCCGCCGCGCGGCTCTACAAGCGCGACCCGCTGTTGTACAAGTGGGCCTTCAGCAAGGATCACAATCATCCGCATGGCCCCGAGGATTTCGAGGACACCATGCTGCGCCGCGGCGAGGAGTCCGGCCACGACAACGAGCACAAGTCGGACGGCCGCCGCCACGACCACTGGCACGGTCACCTGCACCATGAGCCGGGCAGCCCCCACACCCATGCGGACGGGACAACCCATTCGCACGATTAGGCGCATACACTTGGTGAGGTCACTCGATAATTGCATCGGCCCGATGGCGATGCGATTATCCCTGGCCTTGTCGGCGTGGCCGGGCGGGAGGGCACAAAGTGGGCGCAAGTGAGCACATAGTCATTACCGACGTCGGGCCCCGGGACGGCCTGCAGAACCAGCCGCGTATCCTCACGGTGGATGAGCGCCTGCGCTTGATCGGTGCTATCGCCGATGCCGGCGTCGCCAGTATTGAGGTCGGCAGTTTTGTCTCGCCCAGGGCGGTCCCCGCGATGGCGGGCACCGATGCCGTGGTCGCCGCGCTGCAGACACCTGGCCCGGTCCACTACACCGCATTGATTCCGAACATGAAAGGCTACGAACTGGCCAGGGCCGCCGGCGCCCGCTGCGTCACCATGGTGCTCTACGCCAGCGAGGGGATGGCGCAAAAGAACGTCGGGATGAGCATGGCCCAGGCCGAGGCGGCGACCGCCGATATCCTCGTCGCCGCCCGGGCCGATGGCCTCGAGGTCGTCGCCGCTATTTCCGTTGCCTTCGCCTGTCCCTTCGACGGCGCGACTGACCCGGGCGTGGTGCGGGCCGTGGCCGAGAAGTTTTTGGCCCTGGGCACGGACCAGATTGTCATTGCCGACACCATCGGCGCGGGCAACCCACAGCAGGTGCGCAGCCTCACCAGCGATCTGGTGCGCGATCATGGCGCCGACCGTCTGGGCTGCCACTTCCACGATACCCGCGCACTGGGCCTGGCCAATGTCTTCGCCGCGGTGGAGTCTGGCATACGCCGCTTCGACGCCTCCATCGCCGGCCTGGGCGGCTGCCCCTTCGCCCCGGGTGCCAGTGGCAATGTCGCGACCGAGGATGTGGTGATGATGCTGGAGCAGATGGGGTTCGATACGGGCATTGATCTGGGTGCGCTGTTGCGCGCGTCGGACCTCGCACAGGAGTTGACGGGTACCGCGCCGGGTGGACGGGCGAAGGCGTGGTTGAAGCCCTGGTTGGCGAAGCAGAGCGGAGGCGTTGAGCCGACTATAGCTTGACGGGACCGTCTGCAGCCATGGATGGCTCCAGCGAGCCTACATGGAGAGCCTGCCCCGCTTTATCGGGTACGTATTTACGGCGTGTCCCGACAAGCTATAGTCGGATCGACGCCGGTCCAACAGACAGAACAGATCAAAAAAATATCAGGAGACAGAGATGAGTTACAGGCTGGGCGTAGACGTCGGAGGCACCTTCACCGACCTCCTGCTGATCAACGAAGACACCGGAGAAACTCACACGGCAAAAGTGCCCTCCACTCCGGAGGACTCCTCCATCGGCGTGCTCAACGGCATCGCCCGCATTTGCGACGAATCCGGCATCGACCCGAAAAGCATCCACCGGGTCATGCACGGCACCACCGTCGCCACCAACGCCGTGCTGACAGGCAAGGGCGCGCGGGTAGGGCTGGTCACCACCAGTGGGTATGAAGACACCCTGCAGGTGGCGCGGTCCTTCTGTCCCGGCGGCCTGGGTGGCTGGGTCAGCTTTGTGAAAAAACCGCTGCTGGCGCCGCTGGAACTGACCATAGGCGCGAGTGAACGCATCGGTGCCGACGGGGCGGTAGTGCGCGACCTGGACGAGGACAAGCTGCGGGCCGACCTGAAGACGCTGCATGCCAGGGGCCGGGTGCAGGCCCTGACCATCTGCTTTATCAACGCCTACATCAACGGCGAGCACGAGCGCCGGGCGCGGGATATCGCCGCCGAAATTTTCACCGATACCCCGATTTCGATCTCCAGCGAGGTGGTGCCGGAGATGCAGGAGTACGAGCGCACCGAGACCACAGTGGTCAACTCCTATGTGCGCCCGGAGGTGGCCAAGTACGTACGCAACCTGCAGGCTGCGCTGGAAGAGCGCATGGGCAAGAATACCCAGCTGTCCATCCTGCGCTCCGACGGCGGCCTGGCCTCGGCCCGGGGCTCGGCCGAATCGCCGGTCAACCTGCTGATGTCCGGCCCGGCCGGGGGGGTGTCCGGCGCCATCTATTTCTGCAGCCGGGCTGGTTTTGACAATATTCTCACCTTCGACATGGGTGGTACCTCCACCGATGTGGCCCTGATCCAGAATTCCCGCGCCCGGGTGCGGCGCGAGACCATTGTGGGCGATGTGCGGGTGCGGGCACCCTCGGTGGACGTGCGCACCGTCGGCGCCGGCGGTGGCTCCATCGCCTTCGTGCCGGAACTGACCAGGGCGCTGCGCGTGGGCCCCGAATCCGCCGGCGCGGTGCCGGGTCCCGCCTGTTACATGAAGGGGGGCGAGCTGCCCACGGTCTGCGACGCCAACGTGGTACTGGGCTATTTGCCCTCGGATGTCCAGCTGGGTGGCGAGATGGAGATCAATCGCGACGCATCGGTGGCAGCTGTGCAAAAAGTTGCAGATGCCATGGGTATTGACCTGATGGCGGCGGCGGAGGGTATCTGCAAGATCGTCAACGAGTCCATGTTCGGCGCCCTGCGCCTGGTGTCAGTGGAGCAGGGCTATGACCCGCGGGACTTTGCCCTGGTCGGCTTTGGCGGCGCGGGGCCCTTGCACGCCAACGCACTGGGTATCCTGACGGATGCCTGGCCGGTGATTGTCCCCCCCGGCCCCGGGGTATTGTGCGCCTACGGCGACGCCACCACCCAGGTACAGGATGAGGCGGCCCGCACCTACCTGACCATGGCGGGTGAGCTGAGCGATGCCCAGTTGCTGGCAGACCTGCGCGAGTTGCAGCAGCGCGCCGGGGAGTCGCTGCTGGCCGATGGCATTCCGGTGCAGGACCACGAGGTGAGTTTCCAGGCCGACCTGCGCTATGCCGGCCAGGCCTTCCAGATCACCGTGGACTTCACGGAAGCAGAACTGCAGGCCAGCGGCGTGGCCCTGCTGACCGACCAGTTTGATAACGAGCACGAGCAGTTGTTTACCTTCAAGCTCGGCGACGGCCACGAGATCCTGATGATAAGGGCCCTGGCCAAGGCGCGGACCAGGGCGATAGCCGAACTGAAAACCGGGAAAGCCGGCACCACGCTCGAGCAGTGCCGTATCCACGACAGCCGTTTTTACTACGAGGGCCAGTGGCACGAGATCTATATCTACGACCGCAACCGCCTGCACGAGGGCCTGGTCGTACCGGGCCCCGCCATTATCGGCGAGATGGATTCCACCACCGTGGTGCTGCCAGGCTTCGATGCCCGGGTGGACGCCGTGGGCAACCTGCTGATCAACCCTGTAAAGATGGGGGCTTAAGGCCATGAGCGCAACGATTATCCAGACCAACAAGGCAGCTTTCGGCAAGGCCGACGTCGACGGCGTTACCGTGGACATCATTGAAAACGCCCTGCGCAACGCCCGTGAGGAGATGGACGCGGTGTTATTCCGTACCGCCATGTCCCCCGGTATTCGCGAGCAGGGCGACTGCTTCCCCATGATCGCCAACCGCGAGGGCAAGATGGTGGTGGGCCAGTTCGGCTCCTTCATCGGCCCCTTTCTGGAGGCCTACGACGCCGAGATCGAGGAGGGCGATATCATCCTCACCAACGATCCCTACATGTGCAACGCGGCGGTGTCGCACCTGCCCGACTGGGTGGTGCTGGTGCCGGTTTTCAAGGACGGCCGGCATATCGCCTGGTCGGCGATGTTCGGCCACATGTCGGACAACGGCGGCATGGTACCGGGCTCCATCCCCATCCAGGCCACCACCATCTACCAGGAAGGCATTCGCATCCCGCCGATCAAATTGTACAAGAAGGGCGTGCTGCAGGCGGACCTGCTGGAGCTGATCCTGCACAATGTGCGCACCCCCCAGTGGAACCGCTTCGACCTGAACGCGCTGGTGGCGGCCTGCAACACTGCGGCGAAACGTTGTGTGGAACTGGCGCGGCGCTTCGGCGACGACGTGCTGGTGACGACCATGGACATCATGCTGCAGCGCAATTACGACGCCATGAAGCACATCATCGGCATGTTTATCCCGGAGGAGCCGCGGGTATTCGAGGACTACCTGTGCGATGACGGCATGGGCATGGGCCCCTACAAGATCAAGTGCAGGATGTGGCGCGAGGGCGAGGTGGCCATCTTTGACTTCGACGGCACCGACCCCCAGGCCCAGAGCTCGGTGAATTTTTTCCTCAACGAGGATATGTTCAAGATGTTCTTCGGCTCCTTCACCATCAACGTGGTGGACCCGCAGATCGTTTTCAATGACGGCTTCTACGACCTGGTGGATGTGCTCATCCCCCAGGGCACCCTGCTCAAGCCCAACTTCCCGGCGGCGCTGTCGGGCCGCACCCATGCCCTGGGTCGTATCTTCGACCTGCTGGGGGCCCTGCTGGGTATGGGCGCACCCGAGCAGATGCTGAACGCGGCGGGCTTTTCCGACTCGCCGCACCTGTTCTACTCCGGCTATGACAAGAAGGGCGAGTGGTTCCAGCTGTTCCAGATCGGTTTCGGCGGAATTCCCGGGCGGCCGGTGGGGGACGGCCCAGACGGCCACTCCCTGTGGCCGGGCTTCACCAACGTACCCAACGAGTTTATCGAATCCTACTTCCCGCTGCGCATCGAGCGCTATGAGACCATCGCCGACTCCGGCGGCGCCGGCCTGCACCGGGGCGGCAACGGCCTCAGCGTGGTCTACTGCTTTCTCTGTGACGGTGAAATCGGTATCCACGACGAGCGCTGGCTGATGTACCCCTGGGGCGTACTCGGTGGTGAAACCGGCCTGCGCTCCACCAAGCGCCTGGTGCGCACCGATGGCTCTGAACAGTGGCTGCCGGCCAAGGTGGAAGGTATCAAGGTGAAAGCGGGCGATCTGCTGTACTTCAACACCTGGGGCGGCGGTGGCTGGGGCGACCCCTTCAAGCGCGACCCGGAACTGGTGCGCCTCGACGTCGAGCGCCGCCTGGTCAGCCGCGAGGGTGCGCAGCGCTACGGTGTGGTGATTGGTGACGATGGCGCGGTGGATGGCAAGGCCACCGCGGATCTTCGTGCCAGGCTGGTGGCGGCGAGAGGGGAGGATATAGGCCTGTTCAACTTCGGCGGCGAGGTGGAAGATATCCGCGCCCGCTGCGCAGTGGAGACCCACCTGCCGGCGCCGGTCAAGCCCACGTTTATCGCCGCGGCTGCGAAGTAACCCCGGAAGCGATCAGCGCGTCGAAGCTGCTATCGGTGCGCTGATGGTCGCCGCCGGTTAACCCCGGTGGAGGATTTGGTATAGACTGTCGCCACTGTTAGCGGCTGGGCGGTAAATGATGGCGCTGGAGCATTTCGATGTACTGATTGTCGGCGCGGGCATCTCCGGCATAGGCGCCGCCTGCCACCTGCAAAAAAACTGCCCCGGCAAGACCTACCTGATCGTCGAGGCCCGCGCGGCGCCGGGCGGAACCTGGGACCTGTTCCGCTATCCCGGCATACGCTCCGATTCCGACATGTACACCCTGGGTTACGCCTTCAAGCCCTGGACCCACCCCAGGGCCATTGCCGATGCGCCCCATATCCTGGATTACCTGAAGGAGACCGTGGCCGAACACCGGCTCGAGCCGCGTATGCGATACGGTCACAAGGTGGTGAGCGCGAAATGGTCTACCGCCCGGGCGCGCTGGGAAGTCGAGATCGAACAACAGGCCACCGGTGATTCAATCCTCCTCAGCTGCGACTTCCTGCATATGTGCAGCGGCTATTACAACTATGATCATGGCTATACGCCGGAATTCGAAGGGACCGAGTGTTTTAACGGGCCTATTATCCATCCGCAGCACTGGCCGGAAGACCTCGATTACCAGGGCAAACGCGTGGTCGTGATCGGCAGCGGGGCCACGGCGGTAACCCTGGTGCCGGCGCTGGCGAAAACCGCGGCCCATGTCACCATGCTGCAGCGCTCCCCCACGTACGTGGTGTCCCGGCCCGCCGAGGACCGGTTCGCCAACAAGTTGCGCGAAATTCTGCCGCCTGCACTGGCTTATTTCATAACCCGGTGGCGCAATATTCTGTTCCAGCGCTTTATCTACGAGCGATGTCGCAAATATCCCAGGCAGGCGAAGGCGCGAATCATTGCTATGGTCAGGGATGAATTGGGTCCACAGTACGATGTCGACACCCATTTCACCCCGACCTACTACCCCTGGGACCAGCGCCTCTGCCTGGTCCCGGACGGCGATATGTTCAAGGCCATACGCGAGGGCCGCGCATCGGTGGTTACCGACCATATCGATTGCTTCACCGGCAACGGCCTGCGGCTGAAATCCGGGAAGGAGTTGCAGGCGGATATTATCGTGACGGCCACCGGGCTCGAGCTGCAGTTTCTGAGTGATGTGGTGTTTACCGTCGATGGCGAGGTACTGGAGCCCGGGCGGGCGCTCAGCTACAAGGGGATGATGGTGAGCGGGGTGCCGAACATGGCGCTTTCCGCTGGCTATACCAACGCCTCCTGGACCCTCAAGTGCGACCTCACCTGCGATTATGTCTGCCGTTTGCTGAACTACATGGACCGCCACGGCTACCGTATCTGCACCCCGGTCAACCGGGAGCCCAACCTGGAAGTCGAAGCCTACATGAGCCTGAGCTCTGGTTACATCCAGCGCGCGCTGGACAAGTTTCCGCGACAGGGCGCCCGCGCTCCCTGGAAGCTGTACCAGAACTACATCAGGGACATCTTTGCACTGCGCTTCGGACGCCTGGCGGATGGCGTGATGGAGTTTTCCAGATGAACCGGGACGCAATCGCGCCGCTGGCGATTGGCGGCTCTGGTAGAATGGTGGCCGGCAGCCGGAAGTCCAGGTAATCAATTCGGTGAAAAGGAGAGACGCTGTGACAAACAACAGGTATCAGGCCTGGTCGGCGCTGTTGGTGGTGGCTGCACTGCTGTCGCCGGCCGCCGTGTGGGCGGTAACACAAGCCGACGTGGACGCCATGGAAAAACACTGTTTCGCGGCGCGGGAAAAAGCGCTGGCGCCCATTCGCGCCCGGAAGACCCAGGCCTGTATCGAGCAGCAACTGCGCAGCGTGGAACACTGCGAGCGTTACTACACGACATACGGCAATGTCTCGCCCGGGCCTACCGGTGCGCCCCAGTACGGCCTGTTCTGGGACCTGCCGGAGTGCCGGGACTGGATCGAGGCGAGGAAGACGCTGGAACAGGCGCGATCCGAGCCCTGACGCCGCCAAAAAATGGTCCTCGCCCCGTGAGCCCGGTGGCGGGGCTCGGTGAGCCAGGCGGTACGCGCCGCGTTGCCTGGCAAGCCGCCGATTCAGGGATAGGGAGCCATCATGAAGGATATCAACCTCGCCAAGCTGTCGATTGCCCACGCCGCGGCTGCCCTGCGCGCTGGTGAACTGTCTCCCCTGGAGCTGACCGAGGCCTATCTCGATCGCATCGAGGCGCTCAATCCCCGGGTCAATGCGTATATCACGGTCACCGCGGAGCGGGCGCGGGACGACGCCCGGCGGGCGACGGAGGAACTCGCCGCCGGCAGGCTTCGCGGGCCGCTGCACGGTATACCCATCGCGCACAAGGATCTCTACGAGACCGCGGGTATCCGCACCACCGGTGGCTCAAAAATTCACGCCGACCATATCCCGACAGCAGACAGTACCGTGGCGCGCAAGCTGCGCGAGGCGGGCACCATCCTGCTCGGCAAGCTCAATACCCACGAATACGCCTACGGTGTGACGACCAACAACCCGCACTACGGGCCCACCCGCAATCCCTGGGATCTGGCGCGTATTCCTGCCGGCTCCAGTGGCGGCTCCGGCGCGGCGATCGCGGCGGGGCTGGCTACCGCAACCACCGGATCCGACACTGGCGGCAGCATTCGGATGCCCGCCTCGCTGTGCGGTGTGGTGGGCCTGAAGCCGACTTACGGCCGCGTCAGCAAGGCGGGTGTGTTGCCGCTGTCCTGGCGCTTCGACCACACCGGCCCGCTGACCCGGACGGTGCTGGACGCGGGACTGATGTTCAATGCCATCGCCGGCTACGATCCCGCCGATGCGACCTCGTTGCGCCTGCCGTTTGAAGACGTAACCAAAGGCATCGGCGAGGGCATTCGCGGCCTGCGCGTGGGGGTGCCGCGGGGCTATTTCTTCGACCAGCTCGAGGATGAGGTGGCAACCGCGCTGGCGGCGGCCATCACCGAACTGCAGCGACTGGGTGCGCAGGTGTGCGAGGTCGACATTCCCGGCGTGCTCGAAGGGGTGTGGGGCCTGTTCGGTTTCGTCCATGCCGAAGCGCTGCAGATTCACGCCCATGCCATCGAGCATCGCCTGCAGGATTTTGGCGAGGACCTGCGCGCTATCCTGGGCAGCCCGGCTCCGGAGGCGGCGACGCTGATGCTGGGCCTGCGCTACTGCGACGCACTCGCCGTGGGGATGCGTACCGCACTGGAATCGATCGATGTCCTCATTACGCCGACCACGCCTGTCACCGCGCCGCGTATCGGCCAGGAGACGGTGGCGTATGGCGACACGGAAGAGCCGGTACTGCACGCGATGATCCGCTGCACGGCGCCTTTCAATGCGACCCACCTGCCGGCCCTGTCCCTGCCCTGCGGCTTCACCCGCGGCGGACTGCCGGTGGGGATGCAGATCGCCGGGCGCCCGTTCGACGAGGCCACCGTGTTGCGGGTGGGTCATGCGTACGAGCAGGCGATGGACTGGCGGCAGAGGGTTCCGGTCCTGTAACTCGCGGCCGGGGTACAGTGTCCCGGGGTGGATCAGGACACCCCGGTAGATCAGGCTGCCGCCGCCGGCGCTTCACTGTCCAGGAAATCTTCCAGGAACCAGGCGGCGAAGGCGTGGCGGCCATCGACGCCGGACTTCGCGTAGATGGTTGACGCCTGCTGGCGCACGGTTTTCTCCCGGGTATCCCTTACCGCCGCTATCTCCTTGAAGCTGAGCCCTTTCAGCAGCAGCATGGCGACCTGCTGTTCGCTGGTGGTTAACTCCCATGTCCTGAACTGCTGGTGAATGAGTTCGCTGTAGTGGTGGCGGGCGCTGCGCATTTCCTGGGTGATATTGGCGATTTGTTGGTCAGCGCGGGACAGGTTTTGGGTGAGATGCTCCAGCTGGCGCGCGCGGCTGCGCATTTCGATCACCAGATAGGTGACCGTGAGTCCCGCCGCCAGCACAATCATGCTCTCCTCGATGATGTGCCAGGTGGGAACGCCCAGGTTGACGTCTGTCACCACGTCCGCGAGATTCAGCACCATAATCACACCGAGAATGATGGCGACCATCAAATCTTTCATTTTATTCCACTAATACAATGAGTTAGCGAACACGGGACAAGTGTACCACAAGCCCTGTCGGGACACTCGCCCGATGTAACTGCAGACAAGGCCGGTAGACTGCGCGCCCTGTGAAACCTTCTGGCGGATAATTGTGAACGACCTCATACACCCGGGCCGGCTGGTGGCGTGCCTGCTGTGCCTGGTGCTGGCACCCGCGCCGGCGGCGGCGCAATCTATCAGCGAGCTGACCCTGCAGGATGCGCTGGCCGCAGCCATGCGCACCGGTGCCGTCGATGACACGGCCGGATCGCCTCCTTACCAGGCATCGTCCTGGTTGGCCGGCTTGCCCAGCCTCAGCCTGAGTTACCTGGGCAGTGACGAGCGCTACGGTACGGATGAAGCTGAACTGAGCGTCAATCTTCCGGTCAAGTCGGGGCGCCGCCGCAGCGCGGACCAGCAGCTGGGTGCGCTCAGCGCCGAGCTGGACGACCTGGCTCTGCGCCAGCGCGAGCTGTACTACTCCGGGCTCATCCGCGAGGCGGTGTGGTCCTACACACTGGCCGATACCCGGCGGCGGTTCGCCGCCGACAAGAGACGATTGCTGCTCGAATTGGCGCGGCGCCAACAGGAAATGGTGGCAGCCAGTGCGGCATCGCAGTACAGCGTGTTGCTGCTGCAGCTGGAACTGGTGCAGGTGGAGCTGGCCCAGCAGGATCACCTGCAGGCAGCGCGCCTGTGGCTGGAGCGCTATCGCCAGGTGACAGGCCTGGGCTCGCTGCCGGCCAATGCCGGCGAGACGGCGCCTGCGGTGGACAGTTTCCAGGGCGACCGGCACCCGCAACTGCGGGCGCTGGAGTTGGCCTATCGCCAGCGCCTGCAGCTGCTGCGCGCCGACAGCGCCCAGGCCGCCGACTGGAACCTGTCGGTGACGGCAAAGAACCTCGACACCGCCGGCTACGATGAGCAGCAGTACGGCCTGGGGGTTGAGATACCACTGTCCGCGCTCCCGGTCGCCCGGGAGTCGGACAACGCGGAGTGGCGCGCGGCCCGGCGCGAGTTCCTGCTGGATCGGGACCGCCTGTTACAGGAGTTGCGCGGCAGCTGGGAACAATTGCTGACCCAGCGCGACACCCTGCAGCAGAAGCAGTCGTTGCTCGAGCGCTCCAACCAGCTCGCGGGGCGTATCGCCGAACAGCTCGAGCAGCTACGGGCCAGCAATGAAATCGCCCAGGAGATTGTCCTGCGCCGGATGATGGAGGCCATCGATACCCGGGCGGAGGCCGCCGTCAACCGGGTACTACTGGACCAGAACAATGCAATGCTGCGCCAGGCAGCGGGGTTGAGCCTATGAACACGATGACACGGGCGGCGGCAGCGGTATTGCTGGTGCTGGCGGCAGCGGCGTCGGCCCAGAGCGTTCAGCTCGCCGCGCTGGGTGCCCTGCAGCTGGAGTTTGAGCGGGCGCTGCCCGTGGCGGCCTATCCGGGCCAGCCGGTGGCGGCGCAGGTCACTTACCGGAAAGGGGAGGCGTTCAATGTCCCCAGCCCCGGTCGCGTGCAACAGATCGAGTACCTGGTGCAGCCCGGTGCAACGGTTGTGCAGGGCCAGCCCTTCGCGGTACTGCGGGGCCCCGAGATGCACCACTTCGAGATGAGTTACCGCAGCAGCCAGGCGCTGGCGAGCGCGGCCGAGCGGCGCTTCAAGAGCAACAAGGGACTGTACGAGCGCAAGGCCATCAGCGAGAGCCAGTGGCTGGAGATCAGCGAACAGTACTATGCCCTGGCGCTCGAATACGAGCATATGCGCCACTTCTTCGAGCTGGTGGTCGACGGCGACGACGACGCGGATGCCCTGACCCTGGCGGCGCCGCTGGCGGGGCGGATCGATTACAGCTCCGCGGACCGGGGCGTGGAGGAGGGCGACAGCATCGCCCTGTTCGTGCCCGCCACCGCTATCCGCCTGCAGGCCGCCCTCCCCATCGCGCTCGCAGCCGAGGTGGTGTCCTTGCACGCCGCCGGCTGCGAGCTCGCCATCGAGCGGGTCAGCGCGATGACCGATGGCTTTTTCGTGCAGGCCTGGACCCGGTCGCTGCCGCCCTCCTGCCGCCTGATGCTGGGCCAGCAGGTACTGGCGACCCCGATGGTGCGTGTGGACGATGCATACCGGGTGCCCCGATCCGCCGTGTTCCGGCTGGAGCGCGAGAATTATGTGCTGGTGCGCGACGGTGAATCCCTGCTCGCGGTAGCGGTTACCCCGCTGGCGGCTGAGGCGGGCGACTACGTGCTGCAGGCCGCCGACGTCCTGCGCAATGCCGAGGTACTGGTCTCCTCGGTGAGTGCGGTGCAGGGCATCCTGCTGGGCCTGGGAGGCGAATAAGTGTTAGCCGCGGTGATCCGTTTTTCCCTCACCCAGCGCCTGTTTGTCGGCATTCTGGTGCTGGCGGTGATGGCACTGGGTGCAAGGGCGTGGCTGAACCTGCCCGTGGATGCCTTCCCGGATATCTCGCCCACTCAGGTGAAAATCATCCTCAAGGCGCCGGGCATGACGGCCGAGGAAGTGGAGCAGCAGGTCACCCAGGTGATAGAAACCGAGCTGCTGGGCATTCCCGACCAACAGATGCTGCGCTCGACCACCAAGTACGCCATCACGGATATTACCCTGGATTTTCGCGAGGGCACGGACATTTACTGGGCCCGGCAGCAGGTCAACGAGCGCCTGGCGAATGTGCGCGACAGCCTGCCTGACGGCATCAGCGGCGGAGTCGCGCCCATGAGCACGCCGCTGAGTGAGATGTTCATGTTCACGGTGGAAAACCCGCGCCTGTCGCTGATGGAGCGCCGCCACCTGCTGGACTGGGAGATCCGGCCGGCCCTGCGCACGGTGGCGGGCGTGGCCGATGTCAACGTACTGGGCGGCTACGCCCGCACCTACCAGGTCTCGCCACTGTCCGCCGCGATGGCGCAGGCCGGTGTCAGCATGGCGCAGCTGGAACAGGCGATACGCGACAACAACCTGAACCTGGGGGCGGGCCGGCTGGAGCAGGGCAACGATACCCTGATTGTCCGTACCGAGGGACGTATCGACAACCTGGAGCAACTGGCGAATCTGGTGGTAAAGGTGGATGGCCCGCATATCTATCGCCTGGCCGATGTCGCCGCGGTGGGTATCGGTCATCTCGCCCGCTACGGCGCGGTGACCAGGGACGGCGAGGAGACCACGGAAGCACTGATCATCGCGCTCAAGAACAGCAATACCGCCCAGGTGGTGGCCGGGGTGAAGCGCAAGCTGGCGGAGCTTGAGCCCACGTTGCCGGCGGGCACAGTGATCAATGTGTTTTATGACCGGGCGACACTGATTGATACCGCGATTCACACCATATCCAGCGCGCTGTTTGAGGCCATTCTCATCGTGGTGGTACTGCTGGCGGTGTTTCTGGGCAATATCCGGGCGGCGCTGGTAGTCTCGCTGTCACTGCCACTGGCCGCGCTGGCTACCTTCTACCTGATGTCCCTCGCCGGCTTGTCGGCCAACCTCATGAGCCTGGGTGGGCTGGTCATCGCCATCGGCATGATCGTCGACTCCTCCGTGGTGGTGGTGGAGAACGTGGTGACCCGGCTGGAGGGACGAAAAGGCCTGCCCAGGCTGCACCTCATCTACCGCGCCTGCAAGGATGTCGCGGTGCCGGTGGTGTCCGGTACGGTGATCGTGCTCATCGTCTTTTCGCCGCTGCTCACCCTTACCGGCCTGGAGGGCAAGTTGTTTACCCCGGTGGCGATAACCATTGTGTTCGCGATGTTCTCGGCCCTGGTGCTGGCGTTGACGGTGGTGCCGATTATCGCCTCGCTGCTGCTGACAGCAGACGCGGGCCGGGTACCGCGCTGGGTACTGCGGCTGCAGGTCTTGTACCAGGGAAGCCTGGAGCGGGTGATAGCCAGGCCGCGTTACCTGCTGCTTGTTTTTGCCGTGTTGCTGGTCGTCAGCGGCGTGATGTTCAACTTCACCGGCAAAACCTTCATGCCGGTGCTGGATGAGGGCGACATCATCGTGCAGTTGGAGAAGTCCCCCACTATCTCCCTTGCCGCCTCGGTGGCATTGGATGAGCAGATTGAACGCGCGCTGTTGGAACGGGTACCGGAGATCCGCCAGATCGTCGCCCGCACCGGATCCGACGAGATCGGCCTGGATCCGATGGGACTGAACGAGACCGATGTCTTCATGGAGCTGAAGCCGGCGTCCGAGTGGCGCTTTGCCAGCAAGGCGGCCCTGATCGATGACATCCGCCAGGTGTTGCTGGAGTACCCCGGCATCAACTTCGGTTTCACCCAGCCGATACAGATGCGCATATCGGAGATGCTGACCGGCAGCAGCGGCGACCTGTCCATCAAGATCTTCGGCAGCGACATTACCCAGCTGGCGAGGCTGGCGGACGAGATTGCGGGTATTACTCGCGGTATCCCGGGTAGCGTGGATGTGCAGACGGCGACCATCGACGGCGGCAGGTTCCTCAGCGTCGATGTTCGCAGCGAGGTGGCGCGGCGCTTCGGCATGTCGACCGCGGAGTTCGCCGAGTACCTCAGGACCCAGCTCGAGGGCGCCCGGGTGTCCGAGATCATCGAGGGCAAGAAACGGACGCCTATCGTGTTCGCCACGGACCCTGCGAGTCCACAGGCGCTGACGACGGTCAATGCGCTGGAACAGAAGGTCATGGTGATGCCCGATGGCAGCCAGGCGCCTCTGTATGAGCTGGCGCAGGTCAGTTTCAGGGAGGGCCCCTTCCTGGTTGAACGGGAACGCGGCAACCGTTTCGCCGTGGTCACCAGCAATGTGGTGGGCAGGGATATCGTGGGATATGTCGATGAACTGACGCTGGCGATAGGCCGGCAGTTGACACTGCCCACAGGCTACAGCGTGGAATTCGGCGGCGAGTTCGAGAACCAGCAACGGGCGACCCGCAACCTGCTGCTGGTGGTGCCTGCCGCCCTGCTGCTGATCACGATTATCCTTTTCACCACGTTCGGTTCCATGGCCCGGGCAGCGCTGATCCTGGGCAATATTCCCTTCGCCATCATGGGCGGCCTCATCGCGCTTTTCGTCACCGGGCAGTACCTGTCGGTACCGGCCTCGGTAGGCTTGATCGCGCTGCTGGGGGTGGCAGTGCTGAACGGCGTGGTGATGGTCAGTTATTTCGAGCTGACCCGGCTCAGCGAGCGCGACATAGCCCGGCGCATTATCCAGGGCTCGGTGCGGCGCCTGCGGCCGGTGCTGATGACCGCCAGTACCGCGATGTTCGGCTTGCTGCCGCTGGCATTCGCCACCGGCCCGGGGGCGGAGATCCAGAAACCCCTGGCCATCGTGGTCATCGGCGGCCTGTTCAGTTCCACCGTCACCACCTTGTACCTGCTGCCCCTGTTCTACTACTACATGGAGAAGCGCAGCCATGGATGACAGGCAATTACTGATCATGATGGTGCCGGCCGATATCCGGGACGACGTGGTTGATGCGCTGATTGGCTGTGACACCATCTCCGGTTTCAATATGACCACCATCGCGGGCTACAGCAGGGAGCACAGCCAGTACGACCTGCGCGAGCAGGTGGAGGGCTATCGGCAGTTTTTCAAGTTCGAGGTGATGCATGAACGACTGCAGCTGCCAGACTTGCTGGCGGTGCTGCGTCCGGTGTGCGCTTCCGCCAATATTCGCTACTGGACAGTGCCGGTGCTGGAGCAGGGCCACCTGTAGGCGGCGGTGATGATGGGGTGGTGAGGGAAAATTCCGCCGCTCAGCCCTGGATATCCAGCTCTACCAGCTCGTAGTGCGTTTGCATATAGCCGCCGACACCGGCGCGCAACAGGATGTAATCCTCATCGGCGGTGCACCAGACATCGTAGGGGGGGTGCTCCTCGGGCAGCTGGCCGGCCGTATCCACCACCTGGAAGTGGCGGGCCTCGAATTCTCCCGCCTGCACAGTGATACGCTCATCCCCCACGTAGCGGATACCGAAGCCGAGCTGGAACAGCATGGGGCCGGTGGCGCCCCGGTGGTCGGGGGAGGACAGCATGACATTGTCCAGGAAGCGCTTTCCCGGCCCGGCGGACAGGTCGTAGGCTTTCATCAGCAGGGCGTCGCCGACAATCGGGTGGCACTGCATCCATTGCACCGGCTTGTCGATATCGATGCACTGCCTGATGCGACCGTCCCTGCGGTTATATGTTTCAGCCTCGACCTGGCCGGCACTGAAGCGGAACCAGCCGCTGCCTTCGAATTTGTCGCCCACAGTGAGGCGGACATGGCAGTCTATCGGCGCCGCGGTGACGTGGTCCATGGCGGCCACCACATCGCGCACGACCATGGGTGCGTCGTCGATCTCGCAGTGGGCATGCATTACGTCCGTTGCGTCCGCCTGCCGGGTAATACTGAAGTACTCCCGGCCGCGTTCCTGGTCCAGGCGTTCGGGCTTTTTGCTGGTGTAGAGAATTTTTCCGCGAATGGTGCGATAAGCCATTGTTTACTCCAGTGGGCGGTTCGTTGTGCGCGGTGGTCAGTCGTATAGCAGCGCAAAGCGCTCGCCGGCGCAACCCCGGTGGCTGCTGACTCGGCGTCCTGCGAAGGGGCCCGCAGCGAGTGGTGTCGCGCCGCGATCGGCAGTGGCGCCACAGTCAAACGCGACGCAGGCTATGCCGGTGTAAATCCCCGCCGCCAGCTCCGCGGTATTCGCAAGTTCGTCTATCTCAAGCAGGCAGCTGCCATTGAGCTGCAGGGTTGCCACCGGATGGCGGCGGTCGAGGTCATAGCCCCGGGCCTGGTTGAGCACGGTAATTCTGGTATCGAAACAGATGCCCGCCACGCCGGCAATATCGCTGTACTGCGCCAGGCTGCGCTCGCGGGAGGCGGTGGACAGTACCGGAATAAACAGATGATCGACCGGCGCTGCACAGATCGGCAGCTCGAACGGTGGCACCTCGCCCCTGACCTGGGTGAGGTAGAGGACCTCGCCGGTGGGGCCGCGCACCTGGCAGGCCCGGATCCTGTCACTCAGCTCCAGGTCGGCGGCGGGGCGCAGCAGCTCGAACGGGCAGGCGGGGGCCAGCAGCCTGGCGGCCAGTTGGTCCACATCATCAACCAGCACTTCCAGCGCCATCCAGCCGAAGCTGTGCAGGCTGTCCCGGGGCTGGGCTGCGGTGCACTCCACGACCTGCAGCCAGCGCCTGCCGTTGGTGTTGCACAGCAGCCAGTAGCGGCAGCCCGCCAGTTCGGGGCTGCCGATGGCGGCAGCGCTGTCCTGGTCGAGCTCGCCCGCCTCGGCAATCGCCTGGTACAGCCAGGTGGTATAGGCGTGCACTGCGGCCTCGCCGTCGGTGGCAACCAGCGTGCACTGGGAAACCGGTCCCAATTTTGCTGAAACAGACACGTCTTCGTTTTAACTCCAAAGTTATAATGGTATATTTATATAACAAATGGGGCGCGGCGGCAATCAATGCCCGTATGCTGCGTCCTACGTGAAAACACGTGAGTGCAGTAGCCATGGGATTGACCCTGTTCGAAAAGCTGTGGAGCGAACATGTCGTGGAGGCTTACGACGACGGCACCGACCTGGTTTATATCGACAGGATTTTTCTCCATGAGCGCACCGGTTCGATCGCGCTCGCCAGTCTCGAAGCCCAGGGCCGAACAGTATTCTGCCCGGAGCAGGTCTTCTGCTCCATGGACCATATAGTTGATACCTATCCCGACCGCACCGATGAGACCACGATGCCCAGCGGCAAGGAATTCATCCTCGCCACGCGCCGGCATTCCCACGCCGCCGGTATTACCCTGTTTGACCTTAACGATCCGCGGCAGGGAATTGTGCATGTGGTGTCACCGGAGCAGGGCATAGTCCAGCCGGGGGTAAGCCTGGTGTGCCCCGACAGCCACACCTGCACCCAGGGAGCCATGGGCGCGCTGGCATGGGGTATAGGCTCCAGTGAGGCCGAGCACGCGCTGGTCACCAAGACGCTGCGGGTGTTGCGTCCCAAAACCATGCGGGTGCGCTTCGACGGCCGTCTGGCGCCGGGTGTGACAGCAAAGGATATGATCCTGCACCTGATTTCCACGCACGGCGCCAACGGTGCCCGGGGCTGCGCGGTGGAGTTTACCGGGCAGGCGGTGGCGGAACTCGACATGGAAGGGCGAATGACGCTGTGCAATATGGCGGTGGAGTTCTCCGCCTTCACCGGGCTGATCGCCCCGGATGAAAAAACCATCGCGTTTCTGCGCGGTCGGCCCTACGCTCCCGCCGGGGCGCTATGGCAGCAGGCGGCGGACTACTGGCGGACGCTGCGGTCCTCGCCGGACGCCCGCTATGACCGCGAGTTGGTGATCGACTGCGCGAGCCTGGAGCCCCAGGTCACCTGGGGCACCAGCCCGCAGCACGCGGTGGGGATATCTGCCTGCGTGCCGGCAGCAGACGGCCTCGATGCCGCCACCGCAGAGAGCCAGCGCCAGGCCTGTGCCTATATCGGGCTCGCGCCTGGCCAGGCACTGGCCGGCCTGCCGATCGACGCGGCATTTATCGGCTCGTGCACCAACAGCCGTATCAGTGATCTGCGACAGGCCGCCGCTGTTTTGCGGGGTCGACAGGTCGCCAAAGGACTGCGCGCCATCTGTGTGCCCGGCTCCATGCAGGTGAAAGCCCAGGCGGAAGCGGAAGGCCTGGATCAAATATTCACCGCAGCGGGTTTCGAGTGGCGCGCTTCGGGCTGCTCCATGTGCTTTTTTGCCGGCGGCGAGCATTTCGGCTATCGCGAGCGGGTCATCAGTACGACGAATCGCAATTTCGAGAGCAGGCAGGGTCCCGAGACGCGCACCCATCTCGCCAGTCCTGTCACGGTGGCCGCCTCGGCGGTGCGCGGCTGTATCACCGATCCCAGGGAGTTGCTCCAACCATGATGGACAAGTTTACCCGGCACGAGGGTGTGGCAGCGGTGCTGCTGCGCAGTAACGTGGATACCGACGCGATTATCCCGTCGCGCGAGATGAAGCGGGTCTCCAAGGAGGGGCTGGGGGAGGGCCTGTTCGCCGGGTGGCGTTATCTCGCTGGCGCCGGCAGGCAGAAGAATCCCGGGTTTGTACTCAACCAGGACGGCTACCAGGGTGCCAGCATCCTGCTGTCCGGCCCCAATTTTGGCTGCGGTTCATCGCGGGAACACGCGGTGTGGGCCTTGAAGGAGTTTGGCTTTCGCGCCGTTATCGCCCCCGGGTTTGGCGCTATCTTTGCCAGTAATTGCGTCAGGAACGGCATATTGCCGCTGGTGCTGGCGGCGGGGCAGGTCGCGAAGATCGCCGAGTGGGTGGCAGCGGACCCGGCGCGCAATCGGGTCGTGATAGACCTGCCGGCGCAACAGGTTGAGGCGGCGGGCCAGGTGTATTCCTTTGATATCGAGCCCGGCGCAAGGCAAATGCTGGTGGAGGGATTGGACAGTGTGGCGCTGACCCAGACCCGCTGGGACCTTATTCAGGCTTTCCACGAGCGCCGGCGGCTGTCCCGGCCCTGGTTGTACTGAGCCCCGGGCAAGCATCGCGCGCACTGTTCAGTCGGCCAGCATGACACCCTGCGCCGCGAGGTTGTCGAGTTCCGGCTCACTGAAGCCCAGCAGGCGCATGTGCGCGCGCCCTCCCTCCCCGGGATGGGGCAGGGGTTTGCCAGGCGCGGCTTTTTCCCCGTCGAATTCCAGCGGCAGGCCCGGCAGCTTGATCGTGTCGCCATTGTCCAGGGTCACATCGATCAGGCCGCCGCCCTGCAGCAGGTGCGGGTCGCTCACCAGGTCGATGGGCTTGTTGATGGGGGCGAACGGGACGCCCGCGCGGTCCAGCCTGGCCATCAGCTCGGCCTTGTCCATGTCGCCAAACAGTGCCTGTAGACGGGGAACGATCACGTCGCGCAGTTCTACCCGCTGGTTGTTGCCCTGCATGTCGGGGTTGGCGGCAAAATCGTCCAGCTGGAATTCCTCGCAGAAGCGAAGCCACAGCGAGTCGCTCACCACGCCGACGAACACCTGTCCGCCCTCCCGGCTGGTAAAAATGTCATACACCGACCAGGCGCTGCGCCGCACCGACATCGGCGGCGGCTCTTCCCCGAGTACGCCCTGCTGGGCGATATGCTGGCCCACCATAAACGCCGTCGTTTCGAACAGCGAACTGCTGACGTGCCGGCCCCGGCCGCTGCTGTGCCGCTCCTGCAGGGCGGCGAGTACGCCGATGACGCCGAACATGCCCCCGGTGATATCAATCACGGAGCTGCCCGCTCGCATGGGCTTGTCCGGCAGGCCGGTCATGTAGGCGAGGCCGCCCATCATTTGGGTGACCTCGTCCAGCGCTGTGCGGTGTTCGTAGGGCCCGGACAGGAAGCCTTTGAGGGAGCAATAGATCAGCCCCGGGTTGGATTTGCTCATGTCGGCGTAGCCCAGGCCCAGTTTGTCCATGGCGCCGGGTCGGAAGTTCTCGAGCATGATGTCGCTGCGGGTGATCATTTCCCGGGCCGTGGCCAGGCCCTGTTCCGACTTGAGATCGAGGCAGATACTGGACTTGTTGCGGTTGTACATGGCGAAGTAGCCGGCGCCGCTGCCCTTGAGCCGGCGAGTGTTATCCCCCTCCAGCGGCTCGACCTTGATGACGTCCGCACCCAGGTCGGCGAGGATAACGCCCACGGCGGGGCCCATGACCATGTGGGTAAATTCAACAACCTTGATCCCGCGCAATGGTTTGAGTTGGTCAGGCATCTGGTGGGGGCATCCTTGGACTGGCATGGGGGATATAATGATACTATGATATAACAATAGATCAAATTCGAGAAGCGCGACGCCTGCGGGGCCGCGATGTATGCCCGGAGAGATGCGTGCGGGTGATGCGCCGACCTGCCGTGGGCGGTGAAACTGCGACAGCGCAAGAGAGTGGCGAGTGAAGTCCATCGATATCGAAATCAGTGAAGTGGGGCCGCGGGACGGCCTGCAGAGTATTGCGCCGATCATGCCGACAGCGGCCAAGAAGGCGTGGATCAGCGCGCTGGCCGCGGCCGGCATTCCCGAGATTGAAGTCGGCTCCTTTGTTCCCGCCTCGGTCCTGCCACAGTTGGCTGACACCGCTGAGCTGGTGACGCATGCCCGCCAGATCGATGGCCTGGCGGTGGCCGTGTTGGTGCCCAACCTGCGCGGCGCGCTGGATGCGCTCACGGTCGGCGCGCACAAGCTGACCATACCGCTGTCGGTGAGTGAAACCCACAGCCTGAAAAACCTGCGCCGCACCCACGAGCAGGTGCTCGCCGACGTTGCCGCCATCCGCACGGCCATCGATGCGCTGCCGCGGCAACAGCGGCCCCGGCTGGAGGGGTCGCTTTCCACCGCGTTCGGCTGCACCCTCGAAGGCGCCGTGCCGGAGCGCAAGGTCTATGAGATGGCCCAGAAACTGGTGGCCGCCGGTTGTGATGAAGTGGGCCTGTCCGACACCACCGGTTTTGCCAGCCCCGCCCAGGTGCGCAATTACAGCCGGGGTATCTGGGCCCTGCTGGGCAGGGAGCGGCTCAACGGTATCCACCTGCACAATACCCGTGGCCAGGGCCTGGCCAATGTGATGGCCGCACTCGAGGCGGGGCTGACCACCATCGATGCGTCCATGGGCGGTATCGGCGGCTGTCCGTTTGCGCCGGGCGCCAGCGGCAATATCGTCACCGAAGACCTGGTGTTCCTGCTGGAGAGCCAGGGCCTGCGCACCGGTATCAATTTCGAGTTACTGTTTGCCGCGCGCCGGGTGCTGGCCGCAGCACTGCCCGGGGTCGAGTTGTATGGCTTCACCCCGCAGGCGGGGCTGCCAAAGGATTTTGTTGCCGCCACAGCGCAATAGGCAATAACGCAAGCGCAGGGGGCCCAGCGGGAAGCGAGGCCAGATCAGGCGGTGGGCGCTGCGTGCAGCTACCGGTCATTCTCAGCGCCGCGACAGGCGGGCGAAGCCGCCGGTGATCTCGCCCAGTTGATCGCCTGTCAACAAGGTCATCGCCGCGGCGTCATCCTTGAGGTAGGCGTCGAGGAAAGCAGTGGTGGCGACCTGTACCATGCGCAACGCGTCCTTCTGGGGTTCAGCCTCGCGTGCCGTGCGGCAGATCAGGTTGCCCAGGTAGTGGTCGGCCCCCTGGGTTACCAGCGCGTACTTGTCCCCCGGCACGGCGGTTTCGAAGGACATCAGGTGCATGCGCCAGTCCGGCCAGAAGCTGGGCTGGATATCCCAGGTGCCTGTTGTCACCAGGGTGGGTGCAGCTAACCGCAGCCAGCTGTCGGCGGTAATGGTGTCGAACATGGGGCCGGGGGGCGACAGGGCGACCACCGCCCGCACGCGATCATCCTGGTAGGAATCATGCTGCTGCGAGTCGGTATTGAATACCGTGGCGCCACCGAACTGCTCGGCCGAAAACGCGCCGAAGGAATGCCCGGTGAGTCCCAGGCGGGACGGGTCGGCCTTGCCGGCGAAGGCGGGATGCAACTGCTCGATCGCGGGTAAGGACACCATCAGCCGTCGCAGGTCATCGATCCGCCCGGTGATCAGGCCGAGCTGGCCGTAGCGGATGCTGTTGAATATGCCCTTTATGGCACTGCAGCAGTCCAGGTGATCGGCAGCGATTACCGTGTAGCCATGACTCACCCAGTATTCGATGACGCGATCGTAGCTGTCCTTGTCGGACCAGTTGCCGTGGGAAAACAGCAGCAGTGGGTAGGCGCCGCCGTCCGCGGGGTAGTACAGGTTGAGCGACAGTTCGCGGCCGCTGTCGCCCGCCGGCAGTACCAGCCCGCGCGCGCTGATGACCCTGTGGGCTCCGGTGTCGGCGCCGGGCAGTTGATCGATGACGGTTGCGGCAACCGCCAGGGGTGGTGCCGGCGGCAGGGGGATGTCATCTGAGCAGGCCGCAAGCAGCACGCTGAGCATAAGTGCCGGCAGCGTTAATCGAGTGATCATGGCGTCAGTTGTCCTGGAGGAACGCGCGGGCGTCGAGGGCGGACTGGACGGGGATCTCCAGCGGAATCACGTGGCCGATGCCCGGGTAGATGCGCTGTTCCACCCGGCGTGCATTGACCAGTTTACCCGCCAGTTCGGCTGACTGGGCCACCGGTAGTTGCGGGTTCTGCTCGCCCCACAGGATCAGCGTGGGCGCCGTGATCGCCGCCAGGTCCGGGCTGATATCGCCCCGCTCCCAGGCGCGCATGCGCTCGAACTCCGCCATGCGATTGCCCCTGCGGCGGTACATCAGGTGGAATTCGTGCACCTGCTCGTCGGTGACCAGGTTCTTGTCCGCCACGGCCGCCTGCAGAAACGGCTTGAACAGACGCTCGGGCAGCAGGTAGAGGACATAGCCGAACCAGTCGGGCAGCGCCATCTCCATATATTTGTTGGTGATGCCGGGCAGGCCCGGGGCGTTGATGAGAATCAGCTTGTCGACCCGCTCGGGAAAGTGGGCGGCGTAGTACCAGGCCAGGGCGCCTCCGGTGGAGGAGCCGGCGATCGACGCGCGCGCGATACCCAGGTGATCGAGCAGCCCGTTCAGCAACTGTGCCCCGCGTGCTCGTGAATAGTCACCGCTGGGATCCGGCCCGGTGAGGCCGTGGCTGGTGAGGTCGTAGCGAATCACGGTGAAATCAGCCGCCAGCTCATCCACCCAGGGCTGCCACAGGCGCATGGTGTAGAAGTGGGAGTGGATCAGCACCAGCGGGGGTCCCTCGCCCCGCACCCGGTAGGCGAGGTCGACGCCGTCGATGTTGACGCGCTGCAGGCCGTCGCCACCGTACAACTGGTCCAGCTCCGCCGCCGCCAGGTCCCGGTTACTCCACCACAGGTACAGGGCGCCGAGCAGCAGCAGGGCGATGAGTGCGGTCAGCGCGATGCCGAGAAGGCGCAGCAGGCGGTACATCATGTCACTCACCGCCGCCGTAACGCTCGCCGGCGGCGAGCAGTTCGGTCGCGCCCAGCAAGTCATTCATGTCCGCCAGTTCACACATCTGCGCTCGCACGGATTCGGTGGAGCCCGTGTCGCGAATGACATCGAGTAACTCCCGCGCCAACGGCGTGAAGCGGTGCAGCAGCGCGGCCGGATACAGGGCGAGGCGGTAGGCCAGTGGCTCGAGCTCGGCGGCGGATCGCACCGGGCTGTTGCCGCCCTCCACCAGGTTGTGCACCAGCGGTACCCGGCCGCCGAAGCGACGACCGATAATGTCCATCTGTGCGACGGTGGTGGGTGCTTCGATAAACAGCGCATCCGCGCCGGCTGCCAGGTAGCGTTCCGCCCGCTCCAGCGCGTCCTCGAACCCGTTGACTGCCAGCGCGTCGGTGCGGGCGATGATCAGGGTATTGGCGTCCGCCCGCGCATCCAGGGCGGCGCGCAGCTTGCCCACCATCTCACCGGCGGGAATCACCGCCTTGCCCGCCATATGGCCGCAGCGCTTGGGCGCCACCTGGTCTTCCAGTTGCAGTGCACTGGCGCCGGCGCGCTCGAAATCCCGCACGGTGCGCGCAACATTGAGGGCGTTGCCAAAACCGGTATCGATATCGATGATCAGCGGCAACTCCACCCGGTCGCGCAGTATCGCCACGGTTTCGGCGACCTCACTGGCGCTGACCAGGCCCATGTCGGGCCGGCCGAAGCGGGCGAAGGACAGGCAGGCACCCGACAGGAAGGCGCATTCAAAACCGGCCTGGGCCACCAGCAGGGCCGAGAGGCCGTCGTAGACTCCCGGCGCCTGCAGGGGCGTGCTGTGTTGCAGGCGCTGCCTGAGTCGTGCGCGGTGATCGCTGGTCATGCCTGTGTGCTCCTGCCCGGTAACCGCTGGCGAGTCAGTTGACCTCGTCCATCTTCAGGTCCATCTGGTACTGGAAGCGGTCGGGGTGGTAGTACACCTGCAGGTAGTCCACCAGTTGCTCCTGTTTTTTGCGCGTCTCGAACGATTGTCGCACCAGGCTGATCAGCGGCGACCCCGGTTCGGTCTGCAGGTGGGTGGCGAGTTCCCCGGTGGCCGCCACCGCGCTGATGGTCTGGGTGACGTGGGTGATCCTGAGGCCCTGCTTGCGAAATATTTCCAGCCGGGTGGATTTGAGAAAGTCGCGTTTGCCCACGGGTTTGGCGAGACCGGCGGTCCAGCTGTCGTAGTAGCCGAAGGGCTGGCCGTCGCGGGAGCGCACCCGCACCAGGTGCAGTGCCTTGCCATTGTCGGCCAGGCCCAGGGCCTCGCGTATCGCGCCGGGGGCTGTCTGGCTCTTGCACTCAATCACCTGCACGTCAGAGTGGCGGGCCATGCTCTCGATTTCCTGCAGCATACCCACCAGCGGCGCCTGCACGGGCTTGGGGGTGTATTCATAGGTGACGTGGGTCCCCTTGCCCCGGCGCCGCTGAACCAGGTCTTCCGCCGCCAGCTCATCCATGGCCCGCTTGGCGGTGATGCGCGAAACCCCGAATGTTTCCGCCAGCTGCTGCTCGGTGGGCATCTGGGCCCCGTTGGCGATGGTACCGTCCAGGATGGCGTTTTTCAGCAGGCTGTAGAGGCGAAAATACAGCGGCGTGGGCAGATCCTGTTGCAGGGCCTGTAACTGGGTTTCGCTGAATATCTCGGCAATTGAATTCATGCTTCGGTCTCGCTGCGCTTAAAGTATTAATGTTATATCAAAATATATCATTTGATTGTTGTTTCACTGCGCCGATTGCCGCCAGGCCGCCAGGATGTCGCCGGCGCCGGCGGACCACACGCCGCTCTGGCTCGTAATGTACGCCAGCGCCTGTTCCAGCTTGCCGATGCGGTGCGGCTGTCCCAGCAGCCAGGGATGGATGTTCAGGGCCAGGATGCGGCCGCCGCCGCTGGCCGCCTCCTGCAACAGCAAGTCGCAGGCATCGCAGACCTGTTCCAGCCAGGACTGCTCCGAGTGCAGGTTGTTCATCAGGACATAGCTGTCCTCCAGTTCACTGGACAGCGGCATCGCCACCAGCGCGCCGGTGTCGGTCCTGAAATCATAAGGCATATCGTCGTTCGCCCAGTCACAGAAATACTGCACGCCGTTGGCGGCCAGCAGGTCCGGGGTGTGCTCGCTCTCGTTGCGGGCGGGGCTGAGCCAGCCGCTTATGGCCTGGCCGCTCAGTTCCCGCAACCGCCCCAGCGAGCGCTCGATCAGTTCCGCCTCCTGCGCCGGTTCCATGCCGCCGTAATGCAGGCTGTCCATGCTCCAGCCGTGGCAGATGATTTCGTCGCCGCGCTTGAGAATTTTGTGCAGCAGGTAGGGCGCGCGCTCTGCCAGCCGGGTATTGAATGCGAAGGTGGGTGTTATCCCGTGCTCATCGAAGGCGCGCAGGAAGCGGTAGATGCCCACGCGGTTGCCGTAGTCCCGCAGGGAGTAATGGCGCAGGTCGGGGTAGGGCATGGTCATGCCGCCGGGCACCCCAAAGGGTTTGCCCTGCTGGTTCAGGGGAAAGAACTGCAGGCCGACGTTGACCCACAGCGCCAGTTTCGCGTTGTTCGGCCAGCGCACGGCGGGGCGCTCCGACAGCATGCTCCAGTCATAGCGGTCGTGGTCCATGCCATAGCCGCGCCGCGGGTACTCCAGGTGTGTCTTGTCGAGAGCCATACTCAGTGACCTCCGCTGCTGGCGGCGATATCGGCGACGCTCTGCTGGTAGTGATTGTCCAGGTAGTGGCGGGCGATCTCCCGGCCTGTGGTCACCCACACATCACTGTGCCCGGTGATATATTCCAGCGCCTCCTCGAAGGCCCGCAGCCGGTGCGGGCAGCTGACCTGGTAATTGTGGGTGGGAATGCACATCACCGTGCCCGAGGTCGCTCCCTCCTGGTACAGCCGGTCAAAGTTGTCCCTGAGCATCTGGCCGTAGCGCCGCGGTTCGATTTTGTTGACCACGTAGGCGATGGTGTCGTTCATCTCCAGTGAATAGGGAATCGAAACGAAAGGCTTGCCGCTGCGGGTGTGGATGGGCGTGGGCTGGTCGTCGTGGAACAGGTCGCAGGTGTAGAAGCCGGCGTCCGGGCCCGCCAGCGCTGTGCCGACCTCGGCAAACAGGTCCAGGGTGAGTTCGGAATGCGACAGGGCGGGCGCGAGGTAGCCCGCGCAGTGCTGGCCGGTGTGGCGGTGAATGCTCTGCATGGAGTCCAGGATCATGTCCCGTTCCTGCTCGGGTGACATGCCGTAGGTGTAGCGGGTGTTGTAAATGCCGTGGCTGAAAAACTCCCAGTCCCGCTGTGCGCACTGCGCTATGATTTCGGGGTGGTGGTCGCACAGGGCGGTGGACAGCGAGATGGAGCCCCGTATCCCGTATTTGTCCAGCACCGCCATCTGCCGGGCGTGGCCCACCCTGTTGCCGTAATCCCGGATGCTGTAGCCCGGGATGGCGGGATAGGGCTGGGGCCAGGCCTTGCGGTGGGGATTGGCCGGCGGGTCCAGTTCGTAGAATTCGATATTGGGGGCGACCCAGAAGGCGAGCCGGGCGCCGCCCGGCCAGCTGATTTTCGGCCTGTTGTCGTAGGGCCAGTAATCGTAAAAGCCGGGATCCTCCTTCACGCCTGCCGCTCCAGCCACTCACTCACTTCCCGCACCGGCACCACGTCGGCGTACTTGAGGGCGAGGTCGGTCAGGTTGGCGAAGTGGTAGCTCTCGTGCTTGTCGGCCACACATTCCTCCGGCACGATGGTGCGATAGCCGCGCGACAGGCTGTCAACCGCCGTGGCGCGGATACAGCCCGAGGTGGAGCCGCCGGTCAGGATCACCGTATCGACCCTGTGCCATACCAGCAGCGACTGCAGCTGGGTCTCGAAAAACGCCGAGGGCATTTTTTTCAGGTAGATCACGTCCTGCACGCGGTCGATGTGCAGGCGCTCGTCAAATTCGCTGCGCTCGGAGCCGAACTTGATATTCTGCAGCGAGTCGGGCGTATCGGTGCGGGTGCCCCAGATGCCGGCGTCCTCGCCTGATGCCATGTAGGCGACGTGGGTCCACACCACCGGCCAGCGCAGCGCGCGAAAGCCGGCGGCCAGCAGGTTGATGTACTCGAGCTGGCGCGGGTCGGTCTCGTAGGCAGTGGCAAACAGATCGGTGCGGGTATAGGCTTTCTGCGGGTCTATATTGACCAGCACCGCCTTGTTGCCAAAGCCAAAACGCTTGCGGGCGGGGTTGTTCTTAACTTCCTGGTATATCTCCCGGGCGGTCTTGGTGCTGGTCTCCATGTCGTGTCTCCGGTCTGTTGTCGATGAGCATGCCCGGGGGCTTGTCGAAGGTTAAAAGATATATAATTATGTCATTATAGTATAGTGCGGGTTCACAGTCCCCACAGCCGTGGCGATGAATCTGTTATTCGAGCGATTTTCCGGACCAGCGAGGCAGTGCCCTTGAAACTCTACAGTCTTGACCACTCCCCCTACGCCACCCGCGTGCGCATGCAGATCATTAAGAAAGAGCTGGATATTGCTGTCGTGCCGCCGCCGGCTCCCCTGGCCACACCCCAGTTCATGGCGCGTTTTCCAATGGGCAAAATTCCGGTGCTGGAGTTGGATGACGGCAGCCAGTTGCCGGATTCGTGGGTGATCATGGAATACCTGGAGGATGTCGTGCCGGCCATTTCCCTGCGACCGGAGGGGGCCAGGGCCAATGCCCATATGCAACTGCTGGCGCGCTATGCCGACACCTACCTCGGCCCCGGCGCGCTGTTTCCGCTGTTCTCCCGGGTGCGGGCGCCAGGTGGTACAAAGGATGCGGGTGAGGCCCTGGCGGCACTGGACGACGAGTTGGGCCGCTTGCAGCGTCTGCTGGACATGCTGCCGGATTTTCACCAGCGCAGGCTGCACCTGGGCGATATTGCACTGGCGCCCTGTCTCGATTACGTGCTGTTGCTGGCGCCGATGTTCGGTCGGGACAAACCACTGGGGGAGTATCCGCTGGTCGGCGCTTGGTGGGACTGGGTGATTGCGGATGACGCCGTCGCGGCGGGGTCAGCCCAGATGCGCAAGGCGGTAAAAGGGTTTTTCGGTAGTTGATCCAGGCCCCCCGGCGGCCCGGTCAGTCGGCCAGCGCCAACTCGTTCATGGTTGCGCGGTCGAGGATTTCGACGGTGTGCGCCGAGTGGATATTGATGATTCCCTCGCGCTTGAGCTTGCCGAAGGCCCTGCTCACCGTCTCTATGGTGAGCCCCAGGTAGTCGGCGATATCCTGGCGCGTCATGGCCAGTTCAAGCCGGTGGGCGCTGGCGCTGGGCTGCCAGCTGGACAGCTGTTTCAGCAGGAAGCACACCCGTTCATGTGCTTTTTTCTGGCCCAGGGCAAACACCTGGTCCAGGGTGTGGGCCAGGATATTGCCGCTGATGCTGCGCACGTTGTCCTTCAGCTGCGGCACCTCGTCCTGCAGGGCGATAAAGGGCTTGAGCGGGATGTCCCGCACGAGGGACGGCCGCAGCGCCGAGACGGTAAATTCGTAGTGTTCCCGGTAGTTGATGCCGATCAGGTTGCCGGGATGCATGAACGCCATGACCTGGCGGCGGCCCGTCGAGGAGGAGCGTTCCATCATCATCATGCCCTCCTCCAGCATATGTACCGATCGCGCCGGGGTGTGCTGGTGGAACAGGTAGGCGCCGGCCTCCACTCGCCTGCGCGTGACCAGGCTGTCGAGCCGGGCACGCTCGTTGGCGGAAAGACCGGAGTAGATGGTCAGCCTGGGGTCGACATCCTGGTTTCGCTCGGGGCTCAATACCGTTTCTCGCGCGGGGGTATGCCCGGCATGGTAATGATTCCGGGGCCCGGTGGCCAGCCCTCTCGGCCCGCTGCTGTCCCCGACCCGGGGGCCCCGCGCGCTCAGTCGATATAGTGGGCGGCGAGCACGTTCTCGCCCGGCTCGAAACGCAGGACGCCAAAGGTGGTGTACTGCTCCTTCTGGGATTTGAGGAACTGCCATACGCAGACCATGGTGTAGTCCTCGTCCACCACGGTTTCCCTGGACCACATCTTGAAGGCCTGGCCGAACACGTGGCGAATGGCATACAGGTAGCGGCCGTAGGATTTGCCGTTGCCGTGCAGGTCCGGGCCGTGGAACTGCTGGCTGCCGCCGTTGCGGGTGCGCAGCGCGGTCCAGCGGGCGCTGATCACACCCTCGATCTCGATAGTCTGCTCGGAGTGCAGCAGGTTGATCGGCCGGTGACTGACGGTGACCTGGTTGGTGCCGACAAATTCCTGTCGGTCGTTGTAGACTTCGAACTCGCCGCGAAATACGCCCGCGTGCTTCACCGGCAGGTTGAACGGCTTCTTGCCGTCGCGTTTTTCTTTGTCGATGAAGCGCGCCACCATTTCCTGCGTGGCCGGATTGCTGTCGTGGTCCTGGGTGACCACGTACAGGCCGTTGAACACGCCGACCAGGGTATCCGCCTCAAACAGCTGTGAGGAGTAGACCTGCAGCCCCAACTCCGGCACCACGTGATTGACGGTGCGCAGGTTGACGTTCCAGCCGGGGGAGTAGTAGTTGGAGTCCACCAGCAGGCCGTAGGGCCGGCCGGAGCCGACAAAGTCCGGGCCCGTGTAGATCCGGTCCTGGTCGGAGTCGATCACCCCGAACTCCATGCGTGAGCCGATCTCGAAGCGGTCCATAAGTGGTCCGGTGGCGTCGAAGCGGGTGTCCATCCAGTAGGTGGTACGCCCGTCCTTGAATTCGCTGGCACGGCTGACCTTGTTGGTGCCCACGTGGGTACCGTCGTGTTCAAACAGGGAGGGGCAGCCGTGCCATTCGCCGTTGATGGCCTGCTGCCAGTTGCTGGGTTTCTTGTCGTCGGCCATGCGTGGGTTCCTTGGTATTTTTGCTGGCGCTATCCTGAATGGGCGCCGCGCTCGCCGGCCACCGTGCCAACAGGCCGCGAGTGGTCAACGCCGGGCGGCAATGGTCTAACGATACCCTCGCCGGGTCTTTGCGTTTTGTCAAATCCCGCCGCGCGCCTGTCAGCGGCGGGCACCGCGCGCGATCAGCTCATGGCCTGCCAGCAGGGTGGTCTCCAGCCGTGAGCGGGCGCTTTCGTCGCCGCACAGGGTGGCCGCGACAAAGTCGCGTACCAGCTCTGCCAGCAGCCCGCGCAGTTGCTCATCGGGCCGGTTGGTGGGCAGGTCGATAAAGGGGCGCCCGGTGGTGTCGTCCCGGGGCCAGGCCAGGGAGAAATGGTTGGCGCCATCGATAATCGCGAGGTAGCTGTCACCCCGGTCACAGTTCAGCCCCCGGTCGAAGGTCAGTTCTACTTTGGCGGTGGCGGAGCCCTCCCTGTCCTGCCCGTAGCGCCCGGCGCTGTGGGCGATGCAGCCGTCGCGGCTGCCGCCCATAATCAGCAGGGGAACCCGGGCGGGCACGTTGAACAGGCTGTCCGGCGGATAGCCCAGGGCGGTGGCGGCACCGGCATGGGCGCCGTAACTGAAGGCGGCGGCGATACCGGGGAACCAGTCGGGCCTGGCATTGAGGATCGCCACCGTGCCGCCGGCGGAATGTCCGCCCAGGACAACGCGCTCCAGGTCCAGCAGTCCGGCCAGCAGGCCCTGGCGGTTGAGCAGCGCCAACTCCTGCAGGATGGGGGCCAGCGCCGTGGCCGAGGGCGATTGGCCGTAGTTGGCGGGGGCCAGCGCGGCCATGCTGAGCCCCGGCGTCAGACTGATATAGCCCGGCATCTCCTCGGCAACCAGGGTGTAGGTAACCGTGATGACACCGCCGGCCGCCAACCCGCGGGCCAGCCAGCCGTAACTCTCCGGGCCCACATTGATGCCCGGCAGGATGATGGCCACCGGAAAGGGCGCGCCCTCTGTCGCGGCGGGTATTACGCCGCTGTTGCGCTCCTCGTCGCTGCCGCCAGGCGCGCAGGGATAGTAGATTTTCAGGCTGGCCCGGTCGTAGGGCGCGGCGCAGCCCGGGATGCTGATGGCGCGATAAAACGCCCTGACTGGCATCGGGCTGGCATCCGGGGTGTGGGTAGGTGAGTTCATGTGGCCATCCTGCCATGTCTGTCGGCTAAAAAATTGATTTTTATCAGCACGATTCCCGTGCCGCGCAAGAATAATACCAGCGATTGTTGCAAGTGAATCACCACAGGGGAAAGTCCATTGTTAATCAATCTCTGGTATGTAGCCGAGTGGGCGGACAAGGTCGGCAAGGAGCCGGTGCGAACCAGGTTGCTGGGACAGCAGTTTGTGTTGTTTCGCGACGCGGCGGGTAAACCCCACTGCCTGTCTGATACCTGCCTGCACCGGGGGGGGTCGCTCAGCCAGGGTTGGGTGACGGACGGCAATGTCACCTGTCCCTACCACGGCTGGCAGTACAACGGCGAGGGCCGCTGCGTGGTGATCCCGTCCGAGCTGGAGGGCGGCAGGATCCCCGACAAGGCCAGGGTGGACAGTTACCCGACGGAAGAGCGCTACGGCATGATCTGGGTATTTTTAGGCGATGCCCCGGAAGCGGAGCGCTTTCCCATTCCGCCTTTCCCGGAGTACGACCAGCCCGAGTGGCGCGCGGTGAAGGCGGAATGGACCTGGCAGGCGGATGCGGGAAGGGTACTGGAAAATGGCATCGATATCGCCCACGCCTCATTCGTGCACCCGATGTTCGGCTACCAGCACACGGCCCAGCGCAACAAGATTATCAAGCTGGACCGCCACGATGGCTGGGCCACGTCCACCAACGAGATGTACCCGCCACAACTCAAGGGTGGCCTGCGCCGCTTTATCCGCAAGGACAAGGCCAAGACCTATGTACATCCCACCTTCTACCTGGCCGGCCACGTGGTGCGCATGCATATCGAGGCCAACCCGAAAATGCACATTGTGATGTTCGACGCCAATACCCCGGTGGATGAGCATACAACCAGGACTTTCGCCATCCAGACGCGCAATTTTTTCCGCTGGAAACTGTTTGACAAGGGCTCGCTGAAACGCCTGGAGAAAGTGCTGAAAGAAGATACCGCGATTGTCGAGCAGACCCGGCCCTTTTACCTCGCTGAGAACCTGGAAAGCGAGGTGTCGGTGAAGTCGGATCGCTTCATGAGCACCTTTCGCAAAATGCGCCGCGACCTCATCGAACAGCGGGGCTGGTTAATCGATACCGACGAGGTGGAGAAATATCGCGGCAAGAAACTGTTTGCCATTCCGTCCCCCGCGCGCAAGGCGGCGCTGGCGGAGGGGGTGGAGCCACTGCTGCCGCAGATACCGCTGAAACCGGCGGTGCGCGCCCTCGCCCTGGCCGAGCAGGACTGACTCAAGTCCACGCCGCAGGCCGGGAGGGTGTCTCGATTCCCTGGCCGGCCGGTCCGGGCTGCGTCAGTCGCCCGTGGGGCGGGGCAGGGTGCGGGCGCCGCCCCACAGCGTGGCGACCATGGCGGCGGCATTCTCTGGGCCGAACAGTTTGTCGCCCAGGTTGTTGGCCGGGTCGCGCAGGCAAATGTTTTTGCGGATCTGTTCGTCGCGGGCGGCAATGGCCGCTCGCTCCGCCACCGGTGTCGGGGTCGCGGCGTCCACCCAGGCCAGCCAGCGGTCCAGCCTGGCAAAGGCTATTCCCCTGATTTTCTCGATGACCGCTTCGTCAGCGCTGGCGGTGTAGCCCACGGCGGTAGGCGTCATGGCCACCCGGGTATACAGGTCGCGACTGATAAACGGGTTGAAACGCTCGTCCGATTGCAGGTCGAGAAACTCCGCATTCACCTCGGTATAGTACCGGTCCACGTAGTCGATGTTGCACAGCAAATCGACCCTGGGTATGTAGTCCATGTACATGAACAGGTCGGGTACCGTGCCCAGGGCAAAGCCAAAGTTGGGCACCAGGTACTGGGGCCCCAGGCTGACGGTGATATGCATATTGGTGAAACTGGACTCCGGTGAACCGATATAGGAGTGAACATACCAGTCAATTTCCGGGCCGCTGTAGGTGTGCAGTGAGCCCTCGGCGCCGGCATCGACACTGATGGAGCGGTAATCCTCAAAGCGTTTGCAGCAGGGGTCCAGGGTGAGCTCAAAACGCGCCTGAATCCTGTCGTTCATCGCCGCCAGGATTGCCCACAACCGGTTGAAAACCTCGCGGTTATTCACATTGGGGGACTGCTCCACCAGGTCGATGATCGGGGTAAGAATGCGTTCGCTCATTGGGCTGTCCTGTGCTGTTTACGCGCCGGCCGGCGGCCTGTGCCGCGATTCTAGGCCAGCCGTGCCCGCCGCCGCTTGACTAAAGTCAATTTGGCGCGGGCTTCATCCTGTGCCATGCAGGCATCGACGGGTAGTCCGGTGTTGGTCGTCATCAGGCTGTACCCCCGGGGGTTACGACTGTGCCACCGCAGCCGGCTTCTGCGGCAGTATATCGAGCAGGTTGGACAGCGTGTGCTCCGCGAAGCCCGCGCCGGCCTCGGCGTAGTAGTTGAATACGACGTCGGCGCCGGCGGCTTTCATGGCTTTCTTTTCATCCTCGTGCTTGGCGACCGCCGCGACTTTTCCGGTGTAGCCCGACAGGCGAAGCTGGCGCACCGCGTCGATCATTTCCGACAGGGAGGGCATGGTGAACATCACCAGCTTGTAGCGGGTGGTCTGTACGCCCTCCCAGAAATCCGCGTCCTCGGCGTCGCCGTATATGACCTTGCGCCCCGCCGCCGTGTGCTGTGGCATTTTTGACTTGTCGGTATCGACTCCGCAGACGCGCAGGTTGTACTGGGACTCCACCGTGTCATACGCGCCGGAGCCGACCCGTCCCATGCCGATAATAAGTACATCGACGTCGCGTGCCGGGCACTGTGGGTCGTCCTCCGTGGCCAGGTCGGTCTCGAAGCGCTTCAGGGTGTCCCTGAACCTGCCGTAGAGGGTATGTGAGCGACCGTTGACCAGGGTGGAAAGGACGAACGAGATAGAGACCGTAATCGCCAGTGTCGCCACCCAACTGGGCGGCAGCCAGCCCAGTTTCAGGCCCAGGGCGGCAATGATCAGGCCGAACTCGCTGTACTGGGTGAGCGCCATTCCCGCCAGCAGGGCGGTTCGGGCTCGCATGCGGTAGCGCGACAACAGGAAGAAAAAGACGGCACCCTTCACCGGCAGCAGCAGGCACAGCACCAGGGCGATACCCAGCATTTCGGCCGAGGGCGTCGATGACAGGCCTATATTGAGAAAGAAACCGATCAGGAAAATATCCTTGAAACTGATCATGGACTTGGCGAGTTCCGCCGCTTTCCTGTCGCCGCTGATCAGCATGCCGAAGACCAGTGCGCCGAGGTCCGCCTTGACCCCGACGGACTCGAACAGCGAACTGCCGGCGAAGGTGAGAATAATGCCGGCCAGTATCAGCACCTCGTCGTGGCCACTGGCGCGCAACAGGTAGCTGAACAGCGGGCGGGCAAAGAACAGCAGCGGTAGCAGCAGCGCCCAGGGGGTGGGGACTTTCCCCATGGAGATGGTCAGGAACAGTACCGCGACAATGTCCTGGACGATCAGTATGCCCACGGCGACCTGGCCGTGGCGGACCCTGAATTCGCCGCGATCTTCCAGAATGGCCACGGCACATACGGTCGAACTGAAGCTCAGGGCGAAGGCCACCAGCGCCGCCTGTTGCAATGTGATATCCGATACCAGCGGCAAGCCCAGCGTGCCTACAAATAGCAGCAGGCAAAAGGAGATAAACCCGAAGGAGAGCGTGTGCTCGATGGTGGCGCGGTAGATTTCGGGCCGCAGCAGGCTCTTTATATCGAGCTTCAGGCCAATAATGAACAGCATCATCGAGATACCGGCGTTGGCGATCAGCTCTATGCCGGCGGAGGATTGAAAGCCCGCGATACCCAGGCCGAAGCCCGCCACCAGGTAGCCCACCATGGGGGGCTGGCCGATCTGGCGCGCCGTGAAGCCGCAGGCGAACGCCGCCAGAATTATCAAACTATCCATTGTTGCCCGAACTCACACCCGGCACTGCCGCGATAAACGATTGCCGGGCATAGTCTACCGCTATTCACGCCAGGTGCGACCAGATAGTGGAACTGAATGGCTGCTCGTGGACCGGGCCATCGGTGCCCCTGGGGTCCAGCGGATGCCGGCTGTCGCAGGTGGGCCACAGGCGGGTGCCCCTGGCGGTGAGCGTGCGCACCGCTTTACCGTGGCGATACAGCACCGTGTGCCGCACCCGCTCGCCGGGGGCGGTGAGCATGATGAAGTCGGGCTCCATATAGACGCCGCTGGCCTCGCCGAGGCGCCGGGCGTTGAACGTGAGGATGCCGGGCCCGCCGGACATGCCGATATTCTGGTAGGCCCCCGGCCCCAGTGGATCGAACACCAGCAGGTCGTCCTGCATGGCGCCGGTAAAGGTTTTCGCGCCTGGCTCGCGGCCGCGCAAATGGACATTGGTCAGCCACAGCCGGGCACCGTCGAAATCGATGTACACCAGGTTGTCGAACGGGCCGGGGCCGGGGCTGCCGCTGCCGGCAGCTGAGTCGTCCGCCAGCGGTGTGCCGTCGAGGTTATAGAGCTCTATATGGTCGTGCCAGGTACCGCGCAGCAGCATCAGGTTGTAACCCACCGATCCAACGGGAAATACCGGCTGCTGTCCGCTCATGGGCGCCTCATTTCACAAATGGGGTTGATTGTTTGAGTGATAATGATATATCAATAGTACAAAAACTGTCAGGCAAACGCAGGCCATTTAAACACAATCTCCCCGGTCGGGAACAACAGGAGGACACAGATGAAATCAGTGGTGATCACCGGCAGTACACGGGGTATCGGCAGGGGCCTGGCGGAAAACTTCCTGGCCCGGGGCTGCCAGGTAATGATCAGTGGGCGCGAGCCGGGACCTGTCGCCGCGGTAGTCGACGAACTTGCCCGCCAGCACGGTGCCGGCAAGGTGGCGGGCCTGGCCTGCGAGATCACCGAGGGTGGACAGCTGCAGGCGCTGTGGGATGAGGCCGTCAGCCGGTTCGGCCGGGTGGATATCTGGATAAACAACGCCGGGGTGAGTGCCCCGCGCAAGGCCCTTGCCGAGACCGATGAAACGGTTATCGCCAAAGTGGTGTCAATCAACCTCGGTGGCATTCTGCTGGGCAACGCGGTGGCGCTGCGCGGGATGCAGGGGCAGGGCGGCGGCCAGATCTGGAATATGGAGGGCTTCGGCAGCGGCGGCCAGGTGCAGCCCGGCATGTGTGTGTACGGCGCCACCAAGTGCGCGGTCAACTATATCAACAAGGCGCTGCAGAAGGAGGTCGGTGGCAGCGGCGTGCAGGTGTGCACCCTCAGCCCGGGCATCGTGGTCACCGACCTGCTCATGGGCGATTACGACACCAGTTCCGCCGAGTGGGAGAAGAGCAAGAAGATTTTCAATATCCTGGGCGATACGGTTGCGACCGTGACGCCCTACCTGGTGGACGGCATACTCAGGACGAACAGGAGCGGCGCCAAAGTGGCCTGGCTGACCACCGGCAAGGCCATGCGCCGGTTTATGACGGCGGGCTTCAACAAGCGGGACCTGTTCAGCGGCCTGCCGTCGCAGCCATAGCTGCGCTGGAACCGGCGGGCCTGCCGCGCAGCAGCAGCGCCCACAGCAGCACCGCCGCGGAGATCAGGCCGAAGAAGACGAAGGGACCGGTTTGCTGCCAGTGATCGAACAGGTAGCCGCCCACCACACTGGCGACCAGGATGCCGATGGCGCCGGTAAGGGTGAACACACCCACCACTGAGCCGCGCAGGCGATCCGGCGCCTGTTCGGCAATCAGCACGCCGCTGGTAATAATGCAGCCCACCTCGGCCATGCCGATTAATACCAGGCTGGCGATGGCGGGCAGGCCGAAGGGATCCTGCAGCCAGTAGGTACTGCCGTAGCCTGTTGCCCCCACCAACAGGCTTATCGCCAGGGCGCTCACCCGGTTCATCCGATCCACCATCATGCCGAACAGCGGCGCACTCAGCAGGGAGGCCATATAGGAAATGGCCAGGATGCCGCCGCCTTTCTTTATCGCCTCGGCAGAGGTCATGCCGAGCTCCGAGCTGCCATAGACCGATGCCCACAGGGTAAAGAACGTACCCACCACAGCCAGGTTGCCGCGCGCGACGAAGGACGCCGAGTACGCCAGCGCGATGATGGGGCGGCGGCCTTCGGCAATGCCCTCGCGCAGTTGGCGCAGCATCGGGGTCTTGCGGCTGTGGAATGCCTGCCGGCCGCCGCGCAGCCCGAAAAACATCACGACCCCGATGGCCAGGGTTACGGTGGCCATGGTGGCGTAGGTGGCAAACGCGGCGCCTTCCGCGTCCATGCCGCCACTTTTGAACATGGCCGGCAGTTTGAGCAGGAACAGGGCCGCTGTCATAGCGCCCAGGCCGTTCATGATACCGAGGTAGCCGGTGGCCCTGCCGCGGCTGGGGTTGCTCACATAGTCCGCCATCAGGGTGATCAGCATGGTGCTGATCGCGGCGATACCGGCAGAGTAGATCACCCGGCCAATGAGCAGGCCGGGAATGTCCCGGGCGAAGCCGTACATGAAAATGCCCGCCGCGATCAGGACAAAGCCCGCGGCGGTGACCAGGCGGCGCCCGATGCGATCCGACAGGGATCCCCACAGTCCCACCGTGACGATGATGACGATTTCGCCCCAGAAATTCAGGTTGCCGCTCACCACCCCCTGGCGGGAGGGATCCAGGTGCAGCACTTCGGCCAGCAGGAAGGGTTGGGTCTGGGGTACGAAGGTGGCCAGCATGATAGCCATGTAGCAGGCCAGGTAGAAGGTGAGCATGTGACCACTGAATACGTCGCCGTTCAGGTTGAGGCCGAGGAAGCGCCGCGGGCTCGGCGCCGCAGTAGTGGCATACTCTGTCATGGTTCAGTCCAACTGGTTATTGTCGGGGAGACTACGTTGCCGGGACGCAACCGGATCAACCGGCCGCTCAGCCGAACAGGTGTATGCCCAGGGCGGTGTTCAGCAACAGGCCGGCCCAGATGCACCAGACAAAGGGCCTGCAGTTGGCGATGGATCTTTCCATGACACGGTTGCCGGTCTCGCTGGCGCCCTTGCTCATCAGCTCGATAAAGGCCGGCAGGAAAGGTTTGAGGTGGATGCGAATGGCGATGCCGCAACTGACCAGGGCAGCGAATACGACCAGCTTCCAGGCGGCCCAGCCAGCCGCGCTGCCAGGATTGTTGACCAGCACGCTGGTGGCGTAGCTTAGGATCACCAGCACGACAACTATCCTGAAGTAGAAATCAATTTTGGACAGGGTGATGGTGACGGGCTTGCCCTCGCTGACAAACAACACCAGCACGACACAGAACCAGTACAGGCATACGGCCCAGGCCAGTGCCACCGCGCCACCGGAAAGCGGGAGCATGCCCCCCAGCCAGGCCAGGTGCAGGCCCAGGGCAAGTATCAGGGGCATGGCGAATTTTGGGCCCATGTCACAGGCCAGCATGATCTTCAGGGCCACGTGCCGCGATTCGGCGGAAAGCGCCCGGTTGACCACCTGGCGGCTGGCCAGGAAGGTGCCGAGGTCGCCGCCCAGCCAATAGACGAAGGCGATGATGTGGGCGAACTTGAGCAGCAGGTATTCGTTCATAGTGCAGTACGCCGGCTCCATGGCCTGGCGGTGTTGCCCGTCCAGGTCAAAAAAACTAAAGTTATAGGAATATAACATTTGCCGTCCAGCGGCTTTTGACTTTTATCATCTGCGGGCGATCGCGGGCGACTTAAGCTTGGCCGGCCGACCAGACATTGAGTGGAAGCATGAACACGAATACTACCGGAGTGGCGACTATCCGCGTCGCCGCAGCCCAGTTTCATGTGGGCGCCGACATAGAGGCCAACCTCGCTACCTGCCTGCACTGGCTGGATGAGGCCTCTCGCTGCCGCCCGGACCTGGTGGTATTGCCGGAATTCTGCAACCACCTGTCCTGGTATGCCGACAGGCAGCATTGCATCGACGTCTCCGTCGAACTGGATGGCGCCTTCCTGGCAGCGATCGCCGCCCGGGCCCGGGAGCTCGGCATTCATGTGGTGGTCAATTGCACCGTGCGGCGACCCGATGGCAGCGCCACCGGCTCCAGCCTGCTGTACTCCCCGGCCGGGGAGTTGCTTGCCGACAACACCAAGCAGATTTATATCGGCCACGAAAACGATTTCCTGGAACCGGCATCGGCCGAGGGGCCGGTGGTGCGCACGGCGCTGGGCCGGCTGGGCCTGTACGCCTGCATGGACGGCGTCATTAACGAACCCCCCCGCTGCCTCGCGCTCAACGGTGCCCAGGTCATGCTCAACAGCCTGAATTCCTTCGCCACCGATGAGGCTTCCTTGCATATACCGGTGCGGGCGGCGGAGAACAAGGTGTACGTGGTGGCGGCCAACAAGGTGGGGCCGCTGGTGCCACAGGACATGGTAGAGGGCATCAGTGCCGCCACCGGCATCCCCGTTGAATTCCTCTGCGGCGCCGGGGAGAGCCAGGTGGTGGCGCCGGATGGCACCGTGCTGGCCAGGGCGTCGCGCGATGTGGCGGAGTATATCTTCGCCGATATCGAGGTCGCGCGGGCCGATGACAAGCGCCGGCCTGACGGTACCGATATTTTCACCAGCCGCAGGCCGGAGCTCTACCGGGCGATTGTCGCCGACCCCTCTGCACAGGTGCTGCCCGCCATGACCGGCGCCGCGGAGCTGGCTGTCGCCGTGGTGCAACTGGCTTCCATCGGCGATCTCGACGAGGCCTGTGCGCGGGTGGCGGAGGCCGCCGCCGCGGGCGCACAGTTGATTTCCCTGCCGCCGCTGGTGGGCGCTATCAGCGATCCCGGGGCGGCCATCGCCCGGGGCCGCGACATCATCGCGCGCCTGGCCGCGAGTTGCGGCGCCGCCCGCGTTGCCACGACGGTGCTGCTGCCGGCTGAGGGTTTCCCTTACCAGCACTGTGCGGTGTTGATCGATCGCGCCGGGCTGGTCCACCAGCAGGCCCAGGTTCACCCCTCCAGGCGTTTCGCCGCCAGCGCGCCGGGGGAGGGTTTCGCCGCCGCTGAGCTGCCATTTGGCCGGGTGGCGGTGGTGACCGGTGATGACAGCATCTATCCAGAGACGTTTCGGCTGCTCGCGCTGGCGGGCGTCGAGGTCGCTGTGGTGCCGCTGTCGCCGCTGGAAGACTGGGAACTGGCCACCGGCCTGCTGGAGCGTTCGGCGGAAAACAGGATCAACCTGCTGGTGGCGCCGGATACGCTGGCCCACGGCGCGGGCTTTGTGACCTCGTTGCAAACCGAGTTTACCGTGCTCACCGAGTGGAAGGAGCGGCCATTCGACGGCCTGCTGAGCCAGCCCGAGTGGTATCGGTGTCCGTCACAGGCCGGTGTGTTCCTGCACACGGTTCGCCCTGCCAATGCCGCCCACAAGGTGGTCTCGCGCAACACCGACCTGCTTGCCGACCGGCCCTGGCGTGTGGCCGGGGCCATCGCCCGCTCATCAAGGAGAATACAATGACGAATATCCTGCACGGACTGCCCGAGGGCTCACTACCGGCCAAACTGTATGCGGATACCCTGCAACGGCTGATCGATATCCTGGGTTTACAGGAGGTGACGGCGGCAGACGGCGGGCCCTACCTGCCCCTGGTCAGCCAGTTGCCAATGGTGCAGGGAGAGGTCGGGGTTGTCCGGGTATTCAGCGGCGGGCCGCTGTTCCGGGTGGTGACCTGTTCCCTGACGGTGCTGCCCATACAACTGGATTCACACATGTTGTTCGCGTTCACGCCGGGCAGCAGTGCGGTGCCGCACTTCACCCTGGATGCGGTCAAGGCCGGGGAGCACTTTGCCTTTCACCTCGACCTGATCCCGCGCCTGGACCTGGGTGCCAACCTGGCCTACATGGACGAGGTATTCAGCCCGCTCACGCCGGCTTACGAGGCGGGCTCCGCTATCGAGGGGCTCAGCAAGGCCCACCTGTCGCCGCGCCAGCACGCGATCATGTCTCCCTGGATGCTGGCCAACCGGGCATCGGAAGAGGCGTTCGCCGCCATCGAAACCGCGGTGCAGGCCTACCAGCAGCACTGGTTCCAGCTGCTGGAGCAGGGGGTGTCCCCGGCTGCGCTGGAGGGGGTTACCGCAGGCGATCTGGCGGCGCGCAACCTGCGCAACAAGCGCATTATTTTTGATCCCGATGTCGATCCGGTTTGGCAGCGTATCACCGCGATGATCGGGCCCGAGGCGGTCGCGGCCCAGCGGGCCCTGTTGATCGGCGAAGACGAATAGCCTGTGGCGACGCCGCGGCGTGAATTGAACACCCCCCGGGGCAGCAGCAAAATTGCAGAGGATCACACCATGAAAAAATTGACAGGACAGTTCCTGATTGAGGATATGACCGCGGCGGAAGTCGCCCGGGCCGAACGGGTCGAAAGCGTGCTGCCCGCGCTGCGCGCGGTGGCCGCCGAGGTTGACGCCCGGGGCGAATTTCACCGACCCCACGTCAGGACGCTCAGTGACGCCGGCCTGCTGGGCCTGATCGTCCCCGAGGCTTTCGGCGGCATGGGGGGCGGGCTGCGCGACCTGTGTGCCGCTACCTTTGCCCTGGCCACTGCCTGCCCCTCGACCTCCCTGACCTTCTTTTTTCACTGCAGCTCCGCCTCCCGCGGCCTGCTTGCGCTGGAAGCGCTGGAGGCGGGCCTGTTCACCGAGCAGGAGGCGCCCGGGGTGCGGGCTTTCGCCGAGCAGGTCCTCAACACCATGGGGCGGCAGGGGCTGTGGCTTGCGAACTTCGCCAGTGAATCGGAAAAGTCCGAGAAAGCAGCCATTACCATCGGCACTACCGCTACTGCCGTCGATGGCGGCTACCTGCTCAACGGCGTCAAGTCCTTCGGCTGCGCCACCGGCGTAGCCGATCGCTACCTGGTCACCGCCAGCCTCGAGGGTTACTCGACGGCGGAGGGTCTGTGCACGTTTTTCGTCGAGCGCGATGCGCCGGGTGTGAGCGAGCGGGAGCACTGGGATGCCATCGGTATGCGCGGCACCGCGACCCACGGCATCATCCTCAAGGATGTATTCGTCGCCACTGAAAACGCGCTGGCGGTGCCCGCGGCTTTCACCCGCTGCATGCAGATGAGCCGCGGCAGCTTTGTCGGCAACCAGGTGGCGGGCATAGCCTGCTACCTGGGGGCGGCCCATGCCCTGTACCAGTACACCATAGGCCAGTTGCGCACCAAAACCTTCGCCGACAGCGATAAATCGATAGGAACAGCGCCCTACCAGCAGGAGCTGATTGGCCATATGCTGGTTGAACTGGAAACCGCCAGCGTGTGGCTGCGGCGCCAGATCGAGCTGGAAAGCAGTGAGACCCCCATCCTTCCCAAGCAGGAGGTGGTGAAGCGCTGGCGCCTGTGCAAGGGCGTGGTCGCCGAGTCGGCATTCAATCTCGCGGCCTATTGCGTCAAGGCCTGCGGCACCGGCGGCGGCACCGGCAACCACGGCGTGCCGGCCCGCGCCCTGCGCGATTTGTGCATGGGGCTGGTGCAGGCATTCCCGGCGGAGCGCGGCCGCCTGATGGCGGCCCAGATGGAAATCGAGGGCAGCGAACAGGCCCAGTTTGGCACGCGGTGACGCCTCGGGACGGTTCGGGGGAAGTGGAGATGGCAGTACAGCAGCACCAGTTGATCATCGGCGGTTGTCGCCGCGCCGCCAGTTCCGGTGCGCTGTTCGATGTGCTGGCCCCGGCGGATGGCCGGCTGCTGGCGCAGGTGGCGCGCGGTGGCGCGGACGATGTCGAGCTGGCGGTCAGTGCCGCCCGGCAGGGTTACCAGCAGTGGTCCGCACTGGCGCCGGGCCGGCGCGAGGCCGCCCTGTTGCGCGCCGCCGATATCATCGCCGCTGAAGGGGAGGCCCGCCTGCTCGATAACCTGATAGATGAAAGCGGCAGTGTCATCACCAAGGCCCGGCATGAGATCGCCTACACCGTGGACCTGCTGCGCACCGCTGCCGGCGAAGTGCGCCGCCTTTACGGCGATACGTTTCCCAACGACCGACCGCAGCGTGTATCGATGGTGTTTCGCGAGCCGCTGGGCGTGGTGGCCATTATTTCGCCCTACAATGCCCCGCTGTCCCTGCTGGCGAAGATGGTCGCCTTCCCGCTGGCGGCGGGCAACAGCGTGGTCATCAAGCCGTCGGAGGAGACACCGCTTACCGCGCTCGCATTCGCCGAGGTGCTGTTGGCGGCCGGTATTCCCGCCGCCGCGGTCAGTGTGATCACCGGCTACGGCGCCGAGTGCGGCGAGCGCCTGGTAGCCCATGCGGACATCGACTGTGTGGCCCTCACCGGTTCCACCCGCACCGGCGTGGCGGTGGGCGGGGAGTCCATGAAGCACATGCGTCGCTGCCAGCTGGAACTGGGCGGCAAGAGCGCCATGCTGGTGCTGCGGGATGTGGATCCGGCGTCAGCGGCCGGTATTGCGGCGCAGGGCATCTTTACCCATGGCGGGCAGATTTGCATGGCCAATTCCCGCATCGTCGTCGAGCGGCCGCTGGCGGCGCCGTTTATCGCCGCGCTCAAGGCGGCGGCGGAAGCAATTTTCCTGGGAGATTTACGCGATGAACGCAGCGGCTACGGTCCCCTGATCAACCAGCGCGCCGTGGATAAGGTTCTGGCCCACGTCCGGCAGGCCGTGGCAGCCGGGGCGGAACTGGTGACCGGCGGCGATATCGTGGCGGGTCTCACCGTCAGGCCCACGGTGCTGCTCAACCCCGCGCGCAATAGCGGCGTCTGGCGCGAGGAGAGTTTTGGCCCGGTGGTATCGGTGGTGGTGGTCGACAGCCTCGAGGAGGCTATAGCCGTCGCCAATGACAGCGAGTATGGCCTGTCCGCCGCGGTCCTGACCCACAATATCCAGTGGGGTTTTCGCGCCGCCCGCGGTATCCGCGCCGGCAGCGTGCATATCGGTATGCACGCGTTCCAGAGCAACGCGATCGCACCCATCGGCGGCTTTGGCATGTCCGGCATCGGCCGCAGCGGCGGCAAGTACAGCACCGAGGAGTTCACTGAGCTCAAATGGGTGAGCGTGGCGCTGGAGGACGAGGGCAAGTGAGTGGCCGCGCGCGGGTGTTCCGTGCCTATGCGGATGTGGCCGGCCTGCAGCTGCACTATCGCTGGGCCGGCGGGCGCGAGCTGCCGGCCCTGCTGCTTTTGCACCAGAGCCCGAGCACGTCGGCGATGTATATCCCCCTGATGGCGCGCCTGGCCGACCGATTTCACCTGGTCGCGCCGGATACGCCGGGTTTTGGCAACAGTGACAGCCTGCCGGGCGAGGTGGCGGCCGTGAGTATCGCCGACTATGCCGGGGCGATGCACGCGCTGGTTGAAACACTCGGCCTGGCACCGTGCTACCTGTTCGGCCACCACACCGGCGCGGCGATCGCGGTACAACTGGCGCATGATTTTCCGGGTACCGCACGGGCCATGGCCCTGTCGGGACCGCCCCTGTTGAGCGAGGAACTGCAGCAGGCCCTGCCCGCGCGGGCGGCGCCCATCCCGCTGGCGGCGGACGGCAGTCATTTGCAGGCCATGTGGCAGCGGCTGCGGGAAAAAGACCCGGACGCCGCCCCCGAGCTGCTGCAGCGTGAGCTGCACTCGGCTTTCAGCTGCGGCGCGGCGTACCAGGCGTCCTACCGGGCGGTCTGCCGCCAGGATTTCGCCGGACAACTGCCCGGCATCGGCTGCCCGGTACTGGTTTATGCCGGCGATGCCGATCCGCTGTATGGCGCGGTCGCGCCGACAGCGGGCCTGCTGCCGCGGGGGGTGGCTACCACCCTGCCGGGTGGCGAACGCACTTACGTCTGCGAGCGCCAGGCGGATATCATTGCCGCCAGGCTGGCGGAATTTTTTGGCAACTGCGGGATATAATCGAATGGATCTGGAGCGCAACAGTCTCGGCCTGGGTAGCAAGCCCGCGCTTATCGTGGTGGATATGATCAGGGGTTTTACCGACCCCGCCTGCCCGCTGGGTTGTGACTGTCCCGAGGTGGTGGCCGCCAATGCGCGACTGCTCGAAGAGTTCCATGACCGCGCGCTGCCCGTTTACTTTTCCACCGTGGTGTATCACCGCGATGACCAGGCGCGGGTGTTCCGCGAGCGTATCCAGGCCCTGAATGTACTGACACCGGAGTCCGACTGGGTGCGGGTGGATGAGCGGCTGGTTGTCGGCCGGGGAGATGTGCTTATCGAGAAACAGTGGGCCAGCGCGTTTCACAAGACCGACCTGGATGCGCGCCTGCGCGCTCAGGGGGTCGACTCGGTGGTGGTGACCGGCCTGACCACCAGTGGCTGCGTGCGGGCCACGGCGGTCGATGCCCTGCAATACGATTACCGCGTGGTGCTGGCGCGTGAGGCCGTGGGTGATCGCAACAGCGACGCCCACCAGGCCAACCTGTTTGACCTGCACGCCAAGTACGCCGAGGTCCTGGGGCTGGCGGAGGTCATTGCGCTGCTGCCCGGCCCGGCCAGGGGGTAACGCTGAGAAGATGAGACCGACTACGAATGATTTGCCCGTAGTGATTGCCGGCGCCGGGCCTGTGGGCTCGCTGATAGCGCTGTACCTGGCCCGGCGCGCAATCCCCGTGCTGCTGCTGGAGAAAGAGGTGCAGTTGCCGGTGGATTTGCGCGCCTCCACCTTCCATCCCCCCAGCCTGGAGATGATTGCCGACCTGGGGCATGGGGTGATCGATCAGATGCTGGCCAGGGGACTGAAGGCGGACCGCTACCAGTACCGCGACCGCCGCAGCAATGAGGTCGCCAGTTTCGACATGAGCCTGATTGCCGACAGCACCCGCTATCCCTTCCGCCTGCAGCTGGAGCAGTACGAGTTCACCCGCATGGTGAATGCCGCGCTGGCGCAGCTGCCGGCGGCGGACGTTCGTTTCGCCCACGAGGTCACCGGCTTTGCCCAGACCGGCGATTACGTCGATGTCCAGATGGCGACCCCCGCCGGCACCGAGACTGTTCGCGCCGCCTTCCTGGTAAGCGCCGAGGGCGCCCGCAGCCAGATCCGCAAACTGGCGGGCATCGACTACCTGGGCTTTACCTACGACGAAAAATTCCTGGTGGTGAGTACCGATTTTCCGTTCGAGACGGTGTTCGACGACCTGTCCTGGGTGAATTATGTATCCGATCCCGAGGAGTGGTGCGTGATCCTGCGGACCGAAAAAATCTGGCGGGTGCTGTTTCCGACCACGCCCGAAACCGCCGACGATGAGGCGCGGTTGTTATCGGATGCGTTTATCCAGCAGCGCCTGCACCACTTGTGGAACAAGGAAGGCGATTACACTATCGGCCATCGCACCCTGTACAACGTCAACCAGCGGGTGGCGGAAACATACTACAGGGGCAGGGTGATACTGGCGGGGGATGCCTGCCATATCAACAACCCGTTGGGCGGCATGGGCATGAATGGCGGCCTGCACGACGGCAACAACCTGGCGGCCAAGCTGGTTCGCATCCTGCGCGACGGAGCGGACCATACCGCGGCTTTCGAGCACTACAACCGTCAGCGCCGCGACCTCGCCGTGCGCTTCGTGCAGGAGCACACCATCGCCAACAAGAAACTGATGGAGGCCCGGGATGTAGAGACCCAGGTCGCCCGCCAGAAAATGCTGATGGACACCGCCGCGGACCCGCACAAGGCGAAAGCCTTCCTGCTGGAACGGGCCATGATCAACTGCGTCCGGGACAGCGAGGCGGTGGCATGAGGCCAGTTCCCGCGCCGGATCTTCACCCCCGGAGAATCCCATGAACACGTTTGGCAATACACTGGATCTGTCCAAAACCCGCGACCGGGACCAGCATACCGATGGCCACCTGGATAATTACATCGGCCACCGGGCGAAGCTGGGGGTGATCATTCCCTCCACCAACACCGCGGTGGAGTACGACTGCCAGCGCATTATCCCGCGCGGGGTCACCTGGCACTTCAGTCGCTTCATGATCGAGCACACCGACCTCAGCGACGACGAGAACTTCATGAAGTTCCTCGATATGCTGCGCCAGACCATCGGGGCCTCCATCACCAGCCTGATGACCTGCAAACCGGATCACGTGATGATGGGTATGTCGGCGGAAACCTTCTGGGGCGGTATCAAGGGCAATGACGGCTTTGTGGATCGCATCCAGGAAGCGGTGGGGGAGGGCACCGGCCTGACCACCGGCGCCAACGCGGTGATCGCGGCACTGGCAGCGCTGGGCGTGCCCGGCGATGCCAACAAGAATATCGCGGTGATTACGCCCTACCAGCCGATCGGAGACAAGAACGTGCGGCTGTTTTTCGAGGACTCCGGTTACAACGTAAAACAGGTGGTGGGGCTGCGTTGCGACAACGCCCACGACGCCATTGCCCTGTTGCCCGATCACCAGGTAATGGATGTGGTGCGCCAGGTGGACGGCGACGATATCGACGCGATCATCCAGGTGGGCACCAATCTCTCCACCGCCGGCATCTTCCCGGTCATTGAAAAGTGGCTGGCCAGGCCCGTACTGCCGATCAACATCGCCACCGTGTGGCATGCGCTGCGCAGCTGCGGTATTGACGACCGGTATGACCAGATGGGACGTTTGTTTGAGGAGCATTGAGGCGGCTGTCAATTTCCTCAATCTTCGCGGCGGCCCACGCGGTCGCCCCCGCATCCTTCCCGGCACTGGAGATCACCCGTAATGCTCCTGGTCTTCCTGGTAATTGTGCTCGACCTGATCGGCTTTGGCATCATGGTGCCGATTCTCGCGTACTACGTGGTGCAACTGGGCGGCGGCCCGGAACTCGCCACGTTCTGCATGGCGCTGTACGCCATCGGCATGTTCATCTCAACCCCGGTGCTGGGTCGTCTCAGCGATTATTACGGGCGCCGCCCCATCCTGATGCTGAGTATGGTGGGCGCCATCGTCGGCTACCTGATGCTGGGGTTTGCCCAGTCACTCTGGGTGGTGGCCCTGTCCCGCCTGCTCGCCGGCTTCATGGCGGGCAATATTTCCGCGGCGCAGGCGTATATCACCGATATAACCTCCGAGGAAAATCGCGCCAGGGGTATGGGACTGATCGGCGCGGGTTTCGGCCTGGGCTTTATCGTCGGGCCGGCCCTGGGCAGCTACCTGGCGGGCGATGACTTCGCTACGGCCAACCTGTTTTTGCCGGCCATGGTATCGGCCGGCATGGCCGGGGCCGCGCTGCTGGCCATTATCCTGTTCCTGCCCGAGAGCCTGGACCCGGCGCACCGGGCCGCCCTGCGGCTGCAGCCACGCAGCGGGCGTATGAGCGCGTTGCGCGAGCTCTGGGGGCGTCCCCTGATTCCCCATTTCCTGGTGGGCGTGTTGATCTATAACACCGGCGCCGGTCTGGTAGAGGCGATCTACCCGCTGTGGGTTCGCGATACCGGCATTGCTGCCGGTCCCCGTGACCTGATGCCCCTGCTGCTGGCCGGGGGCATTGTGCTGGCCGCGGTGCAGGGCGGATTAATCGGCCCGCTGACGCGCGCTTTCGGTGAACATCGCCTGTTCCAGGTCGGCGCCATCGGGTTCAGCCTGGCCATGGTGGGCACCGTGCTGGCCGGGGAATACGGCAGCTTTTACGGCGCCATGGCAGCAATGGCACTGCAATCCGGGGCGGCAGCCCTGGTGCTCACCTCCATGCAGAGCCTGGTGTCCCAGTGCGCCGGCCCCACCGAGCGCGGCATGTTGCTGGGTATCTATTCATCGGCCGGTACTCTGGGCCGGATACTCGGGACACTGGTGACCGGTGTGATTTTTGCCCGTATCCACATCGAGAGTCCGTTTGTTGTTACCGTGGTCTCGACCTTGTGCCTCTTCGTGCTCGCCAGGAGCGTGGAAGGACACTGGCGATTGCACCGGCCCGGTTAGGCCGAGCGACCGGTTTTTTCGTTTACCGGTGTTGTGTAGATAAGCCTGATGCAGGCGATGTAGACCAGCGTCACTGCGCTCATGGCGACCGGGTGCAGATCGGCCCGCAGGTAGAATTCGTAGAGAATATCGTAGAAGGCCAGGGTTTCGGGGATAAACCAGGCGACGCCGACAGCGCCTATCCCATAGCGGATCGCCAGGCCCACTTCCCGCTGTTGGGTGCATTTGTACAGCAGGTACAGGCCCCAGGCGCAGACCAGCCCGCTCAGGGTGTAGGTTACCGGGTGGTGCAGGCCGAACAGGCGCGGGTCGATGATGGTGATCATCAACACGTACATGAACCAGGTGACGAAGAAGTATTCGAAAGCGGCCACCCGGGCGACGTTGGGGCGGTAGCCCTGGGTGGGCTTGCCGATGGCCTCAGCCAGGCCCAGCCGGCGCTTTATCCACAGCAGCATGCGGCAGCGCACGTCCTTGTTCAACATGATGAAGAACAGGCTGACGACGCAGAAAATGCCGCTCATCTGCAGGAATATGTGTTCGCCCAGCAAGCCCGCCATGTAATTGCCGTCGGCGGGCAGGGCCGGGGGAATCCGGGCGCTGTGTGCCAGTATCGGCAGGCCTGATTCAAACCAGGACATCCAGATCAGCACGGCACCCAGGTAGCCCAGCAGGGAACCCTTGACCTCGTCCCGGCCCATGCCGCGCAGTACCAGCCATACGCCAATGCACCCGACCAGGGCGGGTACAACCCATTTCCACGGTTCCGGCAATACATAGATGGTAATGGCTGTGTAGGTGTGCGCCAGCATCTTTTCGCAGAACATCATGGTGCCCACGAGGCAGCCCAGCAGCGGGGGTTTGCGCAGGCGGGAGACGAGGGTCGTTTCGCTGGGGCTACAGTCGCGTGCGGTCGTCATCAGGTGCTATGCTCACCCGGGGAGTTCTGGGATAATGCACTAATAATATAACAATAGGATTTTTCAGCCAATGACCGTCTTTCAAAATAGCCAGGGAGCTCTACACTTCGCCCGGTGCTGCGCTATCGCTGCAGGTGTTTTTTTGTGCTTCTCCCCGGCACCGGGGGCCCTGGCAGATGACGGCGAGGACTCGGTATTCTGCGCCTGGGCACAACAGGTGGCCGCGGGCACATCATTGGCGGCCAATGTCGTCACCCACACGGTGTACGAAGAATTTGTAAAATCCAAGGCCGGCACCTCGCCCCTCACCGTGCAGCAATACTGGAGCAATCACGTAGACGGCCCTGACGGCCCGGCGCGCGTCGTGTCCTGCAAAATGTCGACTGCAGCGCGTATCAACCACGCCTATCCGAGCGCGACGGAGGGCGGCGCGCCAACTGCCGCCGGGGATCAGACCTGCGACGCGGTGCACCGCCAGGTCCTCGCCGTTGTGCTTAACGGCATACCCAGAGACAAGTTGGCCGTGCCGGCGGACAGCCTGCGGGTGGACGAAGAGGAGTTGACCTATATCGGCCCCCTCTGGTTGAAACCCTGGCCCTTCCAGCCACTGTACCGGGACGATGGCGGTCTGCTGCATATCCGTTCCCGCGGCCTCAAGGTGCCATTCGCCTGGTGGATCCCCATGCCGGACCGGTTCAAGGGCGCGCATTACTGCCATCTTATTGCGCCGGATTTTCTCGAGGCAGTGCTGCGCGGAGCTGTCCCGGCCGGCGTCTGAGGCCTGCCGGTACGCTTTGCCTTAAAGATTGACATTTGTCATCTCCCGGCATGTGGGCCGGATATATAAAGTAAAAAAATATTACATGGTTAGGTGAGGCCTGATGATGCCAGCCGGTTTCCTGGGTACCCGGGGCGATGTCCTGATGGATATCGTGGTGTTGTCTTTTCTGGTAATCCTGCCGGTGCTGGTAATCTCGTGGCGTGCAGCCCGGGCGGCCGAATACAGGCGCCACCGGGCCATCCAGATCAGCCTCGCCCTGGCGCTGGCGGTGGTAGTGACGCTGTTCGAGATCGACCTCAAGCTTTCCGGCGGTATTTTTACCCTGACTCGCGCCAGCAGTTACGCGGGCACGACGTTGCTCAACAGTCTGATCTATGGCCACATGCTGGTGGCGATCGGCTCGGCGCTGGTCTGGGTGCCCCTGGTGCTGGTGTCCCTGCGCAAATTTTCCAACCCGCCTGTGCCTAATGCCTTCGGGCCTACGCACCGGGTGTGGGGGCGGGTGGGCATGCTGCTGATGATGGCCTCGGGTCTGTCGGCGGTTCCGCTCTACTACCTGGGTTTTGCCGCTTAGGCGGAAGGCGATGCAAGTGCCCTGTTTATCAACGGAAGCAGTAGATGGATAACTACCAGATTGCCCGCCGTGCCCAGATCGGCGTGGTCATTCCCTCAACCAATACCGGGGTGGAATACGACCTGCAGAAGTTCGCGCTCGACGGAGTCACCTGGCACCCCTCCCGCTTCTGGATAGAGCTGCGCAACTGGTCGGACGAGGTGGAGGCCACCGGCGATGACACCAATACTGTGTTCGAGCGTTTCCTGGAGATTATGCGCGGTGAGATCCCCATCGCCCTGCGCAACGTGATTTCGGCCAAGGTCAATCACATTATGCTGGGTATGTCAGCCGAGACCTTCTGGGGCGGACTGGAGGGTAGCGCGCAGTTTGAGCGTGGCGTGCGCGAGCACATCGGCGACGTCGGCCTGACGACCGGCGCGGCGGCGACACGGGAGGCACTCGAGTGCTTCGGCGCAAAGAGTCTGTCGGTGATTACCCCTTACCCGCCGGTGGGCGACGACAACGTCCGCCAGTACTTCGAGGAAATCGGGTTTACAGTCAAGCATGTCAGGGGGTTGAATCGGCCCTCGGCAACAGCCATCGCCGAGACATCTATCCGGGAGGTGCTGGCCGCAGTGCGCGAGGTGGATGGCGACGATGTCGATGCCATTGTCCAGTGTGGCACCAACCTGTCGACGGTGGATCTGTTTCCCACGCTTGAGCACCAGCTGGAAAAGCCGCTGATACCCATCAATATTGCTACTGTTTGGCATGCCCTGAGGGCATGTGGCATAGCTGATAAAGTCAGCGGAAAAGGTCGCCTGCTGGAGGAGTTTTAATCGAGTCAGCGGGACAAATGCACTAATGTTATATCTTTGTTGTATTGGCCTTCACCGGTTGGTATCGTCGACCGGAATTACTATAACAACGGCCTGCACCGCGCCAGCGCGCTGCGGCCCGGGTTCAACAGACTAGCGGCGGAAAAACCGTACTTTCGGGGGATAACATGTACAGGAAGAATCAACTGGGTGTTGCCGTGGCGGCCGCCACGCTGCTGTTTGGCGCGCAGGTCAATGCCCAGGAGGAGGAACATACCCGAGAGGTGGCCGCCCTGCGTGGCGAAAACTTCACGATTGAAGAGACCGTGGTTACCGCCCGTAAAAAGACAGAGAATCTGCAGTCGGTGCCTATCGCCATCGACGCACTGGGTGCATTGACGCTGGAAGAAAAGGGTATATCCACCCTGGAGCAGGTGGCAAAGTACACCACCGGCCTGACCTTCGATGTAGGCATACTGCCAAACGATACCCGCCCGGTAATCCGCGGGGTGAATATCTCCCGCGGCCGGCCCAATGTGGCGATCCTGGTCGATGGTATCGACGTGTCCTCCGAAACCCTGACCGTCGCAGGCGGCGGTGCGTTCACTAACCTGAACCTGCTGGACCTTGAGCGGGTAGAGGTGATCAAGGGACCCCAGAGTGCGATGTATGGCCGCTCGGCCTTTTCCGGCGCGGTAAATTACGTTACCAAACGGCCCCAGGCAGACCAGGGTATCTACGGCTTCACCGAAGGCGAGTACGACGAGCACGACGCCTGGAAGGGCGTGGGCAGTGTCACCATCCCGATTATCAAGGATAGCCTGGCCGTCGCTTTTTCCCTGCTGACCTCGGGTTTTGACGGTTACTACGACAACCCGAATACGGGCGGCGATCTGGGCGGTGCCAACCAGGACGGTGCATCCTTTGCCCTGAACTTCGTCGGGATGGAGGATTTCAGCGCCTATTTCCGCGCAGAGTACGCCAACGACAACTATACCCCACGGGCCGTGGCGGCCTCACCTTCAGCCTCCACCTATAGCCCTCCAAGCGATTTTTTCCTGCTGGGTACGCCTTCGGAACAGGCCAAAAGCGTGCCAATCCCCGGCGGAGCGCGAGGGTTCCCGGAGCCTACGCAGGCGGACTGTGATGCCAAGGCGCCCTGGAGATACCTGCAGGGTTTTGCACCGGCCTGCGCCACCATGCTGTTTGGTGACGTCGGGCATGCCAGTGAAAAGGACCTGGATCAGTCGGCAAACCCCTACACCGGCAAGGACTTCAAGGGCACCAAGATTGAGAACACACGCCTGTCACTGGACCTCGACTACCAGCTGAACGAGGTGGATATCGTGTCTTTGACCGGTTACACCTATAACAAAACCTCGGTGGAGGAAGATTTCGACATCACCAGCCCGGTCCTGGAAACCCTGGGGCCGGGTACTGCGAGATTTGCCCCCTTCTATATAGGCCCGCCTGATGCGGCCTTCACCCAGTTTGGGGTCAACACGAACTCGGATACCAGCTTCAAGTACACCCAGTTCTCCCAGGAGTTTCGCTTCAGCGGGGAGGTCGGGAAACTCGAGTGGATGGCCGACCTGCTGTGGTGGCAGGAGGACATGGAGGCGGTCATGAACCAGATGTGGTGGGCCAGCGAGTATATGGACACGACGTTCTGGAACTCAGCCCTGTCCGCCACTCTGTTGGCCGATCTGTGTACGGTTCCGGGCGACGTCAGTACCTGTACCGGTTTTACCGGCGTACAGACCGAGATGACACCCAACAAGATCCCCATGGACCGCAAGACCGAGAGCGGGTCGGTGGCGGCCTCTTTCGTTTACCACGTGACCGATACGGTGCGGGCAACCGCTGAAGGGCGTTACATTTCAGAGAGTCTCGACTACAAGAGCCTGCCGCTGAGTACCTTCGATAACGGCTTCCTGAATATGCCCTATGTCAACCCGGAAACGGGTTCCACCGTGCCGATGTACCAGCACCAGAGTCTCGATGACAGCGATTTCGTCCCGCGCTACAGCCTCGACTGGCAGGCCACGGATGACCTGTTCACCTATATCTCGGCCGCCAAGGGTTTTAAGCCGGGCGGTATCGCCACCACTGATGGTGACGGCGATATCATGTTTGGGCATTACAAGCCGGAGACGCTCTGGGTCTACGAAATTGGTGTCAAGAGCGAACTGCTGGATAATCGGCTGCAGTTGAATGGCGCACTTTTCTATAATGACTACACCGACCAGCAGATTCCCTATTTTGTGGAAAATGAGTTCGGTATTTCCAATGTATCGGTTACCAACGCGGGCAAGAGCACCATTACCGGGGGAGAGCTGGAGATAATCTACCGGCCCTCCGTAAACTGGACGTTCAGGGCGGGTTGGACCCATGTGGAGACCGAGTACAAGGACTTTAATATCAGTGACCTGGGCACACCCGGCCTGTATGACAAGGTTCTGTCCGGCAATGCCGAGGGCGATTTTGACGGCAAGTCCTTCCCCAATACCCCGGAGGATATTGCTATCGCCTCCATTCGTTATGACGGTGAGTTCTCGGGCGGCAACTGGCGCTACTACACCGAACTGCAGGGCAACTATGCCTCCAAGCGCTACCTCGACCAGGGTAATTTGTCCTACCTGCCGGATTCCACGATCGGTGAATTCAGTGCGGGTTTGACGTCAGATAACTGGATGATAGTTGCCTACGTGGAGAACTTTACGGACGAGGACAATATTCAGTCGGGCCTGGGCAACGTCAACTTCGGCTTCATGCCCGCTGGCCAGGTGCCGCCGTTTTCCGCCAACCTCACCCTGCCGCAACCACGCACCTTTGGCATGAGGGCGCGCTACAATTTCTGATATGGCCTTTTCTGTCCCGGGGGGATGGTCGTGACCAAAATTCAATTCAGCAGCGCCGAAAAACAGGAGATCGTGGCCCGGGTCAAGCGCTACTTTGAGCAGGAGATGAATCGGGAAATCGGCGGCTTTGAAGCCGAATTCCTGGTCGATTTTTTTGCGGAGGAGTTGGGTGGGTATTTTTACAACCGCGGACTCTATGACGCCCAGGTAATCGTGGCGGCCAAACTGGAGGAGGTGTCGGACGCGCTGGCTGAAATCGAGAAGCCGGTCCCCGCTGTTTCAGGGTAGCGCTGCGCTGCCGCTGTTCACCCGTGCTCTCACCCGCAGCGACCAGATGAAGACCGCGCCGTTTAACAGACCGAAAAGCACAAAGGGTGCCGACGGCCCGATGTTGGCGAACAGCCAGCCGCCACCGGCTGTCCCTATCAAGATCCCCACTGCGCCAGCCACGCCGAACAGGCCTATGATCGCGCCGCGACGGTCCGCCCGGGCGCGTTCACCCACCAGGGCCTGGCTGCTGACAAAGGCGCTGATCTCCGCCACACCCATCACCGCCAGCAGGGCGAATACCCAGGGCGCGGTGGGGTCGTCCACGAGGAAGATCGACAGGTACACCAGCGCTGCCAGGCCCGAGGCCATGCTGACGGCTGTCACCCGGCTCACCCTGTCGCTGATATAACCCATCGCCAGTGCCCCCACCAGGGCCCCCAGGACCACAACCAGTACCCGCGGCACCGCCAGGGCGTACATGGCCTGGCTGGCCTGCATGCCCAGTACCCCGGTACCGAACTGTACCAGCCACAGGCTCATGAATGCCCCGGTAATGGCCAGGTCCCCGCGGGAAATAAACGCGGCGCCATAGGACAGTGCAATGCCCGGGTCCCGCGCCGCCCGGGCACCCTCTGCCAGCATGCTCGCGATAGACTCCCTGGCCAACTCGCCGGCCCTGCCGATGTGTGGTGCCAGGCCGATACCCGCAACCAGCGCCCCGATCACGCCCAGGCTGCCGGCGGTGGCGAAGGTCAGTTGTTGCGCGGCCAGTTCATCGTAGCCCCGATCGACAAACAGCTTGGGCAGGGCCCCCAGCATGGGCGGCAGGAATGCCCCCAGGGTAGCGACAACACCCTGCAGGCCATTGGCCTTGCCGCGGGTGCTGTTGCGCGAGTAGTCGGCGATGACCGTGACCATCATGCCGATCATCGCGGCGCTGCCGCAGGCGACGACGATGCGGTAGATCACCAGTTCACTGATGGTCGAAGCGTGAGGGTAGAGGGCAAAACCCGCCGCGGTAGTCAGCAGGCCGAACACATACACGGGCTTGCGACCGTAGCGGTCCGCCAGTGCGCCCATTACCCCCAGCAACACGATCAGGATTATTTCCTGCATGGCGCTGAGATAACCGGTAAGAGTGGCCTGGCGCGCCCTGTCGATCGCCATCACCTGCAGCAGGCCGGGCTGTAGCATGGACAGCGCGCCGGCGTAGCTGGACGAGATAAAGGCGGCGCAAAAATAGGCCAGCAGGTGGCGTCGGCGCACGCCCTCGGTGAGATCGATACCGAGGAATCGTGTCACTGCCCGGACGCCGGTGTTGCCAGCTTGTGTACGTGCAATGTTCAGTTGCTCGCCGCTGTGCGCAGCATCTGCTCCCGCCCCATGCGGATATTGAGCATATTCTGGACCTGGTCGGCGCCAAAGACCTGCTCCGCCAGCTTGTTCATGGGGTCGCGGGCGTAGCCCAGTTCCCGCACCCGGTAATCGTAGGCGCGCAGGGCGGCGCGCTCGGCTTCAGGTACGGCAGTTGCAGCGTCCAGCCAGCCCAGCCAGCGTGTCAGCATGCTGTAGGCGTAGTCCTGCAGCAGATCGATATTGGCGTCGTTTAACTCGCCCATCAGGCTCTGGGTGGAGGGGTTGGTCAGCGCCCGCATATAGGTGCCGTGGCTCACCGACCACTGGAACCGGGTATTGCCGCGCAGCGCCAGGTACTCCTGGTTGATGGGGCCGTAGTAGCGATCGAGGTAGTCGGTGTCGATCATCAGGTTGCGCCGGGGTGTGAAATCGAAGTAGAAAAACAATCTGGGAATGGTGCCGAACACCATCACGAAATGGGGCACATCTGTTTCCTGGCTGAGAAAGGCGGTGGCGTTCATGTCCAGGATGCTGGCCCTGCGATTGCCCAGCCAGGAATTCACCAGCCAGTCACAGCCGGGTCCACTCCAGGCCTGCATCGAACCTTCGAACTCGCCGTTGGGCGAGGTGTAGTACTGGCGGTCGGCGCAGTTGGGTTCGGGCGCCAGCCCCGGGAAGCGGGCGGCAATGCGCGCCTTGATATCGCTGAGAATACCCCAGCAGCGCTCCCAGGCGTGGCTGACATCCACGTCCGGATTTTCCGCGAGAAACTGGTCGATAGTCTTGGTGTCGGAACTCATACAGTACCTGCTTTACAGCCCGAAGGGCGCGAACTGGTCGGGGCGTTTGCGTACCATGCCGAGCAGCATGCGCGCGGTTATTTTGGCGGGCGTCAGCCAGCGAATCTTTCTGCCGCTCTTGTCGGTGGCCAGTATCTGGTCCACCAGGAAAGGCGAAACGGTTGCCACAGTGTCGACCAGGTTGTTCATGATTTTGCGCGACTTGTGGAAGCTTGCCATATCGGCGCGGGCCTCGCGCACCACCGCTTCGGTGATGATAAGGCCCGGGCGTATCTTGCCGATGATAAGCGGCGTATTCGCCAGTTCCTTCACCAGCGCGTCGGTAAAATAGTCCAGTCCGCGTTTGGTCGTGCCGTATATGCCCATGCCGGGGAAGTACTCGCCATCGCTGCCGCCCCCCAGCATGTTGAACAGTTTGCCGTGGCCGCGCGCCACCATGCCGCGCGCCGCCACGCGACTGCCGTTGATGGTCCCCAGCATATTGGTGGCGATCATGGTTTCCACTTCATCCTGGGGCAACTCCAGGATCGGCCACATGGTGCGCGCCAGGGCGGCGTTGTTGATCCAGGTGTCCACCGCGCCGAAGCGCTCGCTGGCGAGGTCCCACAGCGCCTGCACCTGCCCCAGTTGTGCGACGTCGCAGGATTGGCCCGCCGCCTGTCCGGCTTCGCCGGCCAGCAGCGCCAGCGCCTGGTCTACCCGCGCCTGGTCCCGGCCGGCGACAACCACGTTGTGGCCGCGGCGGCAGAATTCCCGCGCCAGCCCCAGGCCGATGCCCTGGGTACCGCCGGTGATCACGACTGTACTCACGGGCGCTGGCCGGCCAGCAGGTGGGCGTTGGGGTCGGGGTGCCTGACCCTGTAGCCGGTGGCGTACAGCCTGGCGGCGGATATCTTCCTGAGGGGCGCCTTGATCTGGTCGAGAAACTCCAGCGGCGGCAGTCCGTTTTCACGGCACAGGGCGTCGAACACCTGCCGGTTGGTACCGGGCAGGTTGTCGTTGTCGCAGACATTGAATATGCCCTGCAGGTTTTTATCCAGGGCGTGAATCACCGCGGCGACCACGTCTTCAAAGTGAATGGCGTACAGGGGCGCGTCGGCGCTGAAGATGGCCTTGCCGCCGAAGTACTCGTGGCACAGCGCCACCCGCTGGGCAAAGCTCAGGTCGCCGGGGGCACCGTACATATCAGGGAAGCGTAGGACGCAGCCCTGCGGGTGGGTGAGCACCTCGCGCTCTGCCGCCTGGTAGTAGCGGGAGGAGGGCTCCTCGTTGTTACTGGTGGGGGTTTGCTCATCCACCGGCAAATCACCGGCGCCGCCGTCGCCGTAGACGGAAAAGGACGACAGGAAAATCACGTGCGGACAGGCGAGGCGGGCGCTGTGGCAACTGGCCACCAGCACATCGGCGTAATGCTGGTGGCGTTCTTCGACCGTGCGGGTATTGCGCACATTGGGCGCCACGGTGACGATAATCGCATCACAACCGACGGCGGCCCGGGCCAGTTTTTCCGTTTCGGAGCCGCGCAGGATGACCACCCGGTCCGCGTGCTGCTCCAGTTCGCTGACTTTTTCCGGGGTGGTGGTGCTGCCCGTGACCCGGTGACCGGCGACCCGCAGTCGTGCGGCCAGCGCCTTGCCGACATGGCCCATGCCGAGGATGAATATGTCCATAGGGTTGCCACCTGTAGCCGGTGCGCGGCGCGCCAGCTTTTATTTGTTTATAATGATATAAAACTATAACATTATGCGAAATACTTCGCCATTGCAGAAACCCAGTCGCGGCGCTCGCAGAAGCGATATTTGCGCAAAAAGATCCGGAGAAAACCTCGATGGCGCGAGTAGCCGCCCTGCAATTTGCCACTGGCACCGACGTGGACAGCAACCTGGCCACCTGTTTGCGGATGATTGACGAGGCCCGGCACTTTGAGCCCGACCTGATGGTGCTGCCCGAGTTCAGCAATCACATATCCTGGTACGACGATGCAGAGCACGCGTGGCGGGTATCGCTGGAGCGCGACGGACCTTTCCTGGCATCGATAGCGCAGCGGGCGCAGCGCCATGCCTGTTATATCGTCATCAATGTTTCGCTGCGCGCTAACGACGGCGGCCTCACAGTCAGTTCGCTGCTGTACGGCCCGGCCGGGCGGTTGCTGGCCGTGGCCGACAAGCAAACCCTGATGGGCCATGAAAACACCTGGTTCGGAAGGGCGCGGCATACCAGCGAGGTGATCACCACACCCTTCGGCCGCCTCGCCATGTTTCCCTGTCGCGACGGCGTCACCTGTGAAACACCGCGCGCTCTCGCCCTGCGCGGAGCGCAGTTATTCTGCGACTCCCTCAACTCCTTCGCGCTGGATGAGGCGACCCTGCACGTGCCCGCCCGGGCGCCCGAAAACAAGGTGTTCCTGGTGGCGGCCAACAAGGTCGGGCCGCTTATCCCCGAGCACCTGCTGGCAGCGGTCAGCGACCAGACGCATATCCCCCAGCGTTTCCTGTACGGCGCCGGGGAGAGCCAGGTCGTGTCCCCGACGGGAGAGATCCTGGCCCGGGGGCCGGGAACGGGTGAGGCGGTGGTCTTTGCCGAGGTGGACCTGGCGCTGGCGGATGACAAGCGGCGGCCGGACGGCACCCATGTGTTCGGCGCGCGCCGGCCGCGCCTGTACCGGCCGATTGCCGAGGCATCCGCGGCGCCCATTTGTGCGGCCGCCGCAGAGCGGGTGACGGTCGCGTGCCTGGCGCCGCGGGCACGGGATGAGACGGCGCTGGAGGAATTGCCGGGCCTGGTCGCGGCGCTGCCGCGGGATACGGTGCTGGCGGTGTTACCGGAATTATTCTGTTATCCGCAGAGTCCGGGTCTGGACTTGCCCGGCGCAGCTGCTACAGCCCAGCGCGCCATTCGCGCCATGCAGGCCGCGTGCGCCGCACGTCCCGATCTTCTGTTGTGCACCTCACTGGCCGTGCCGACGGGGTCGGGGTTCAGTCTCGCGGCGCTGTTGGTCGGTGCCGGCGGTGTGACGGCGAGCCAGCGGCAACTGCACGACTGCGAGCGCCACGACTGGTCCCTGGCTGGAGACGAACTCGCGCTGGTGGACCTGCCCTGGGGCCGGCTGGCGCTGCTGCCGGGCGATGATGCGGTGCATCCGGAACTGGTTAAAGTCGCCGCCCTGCAGGGCGCCCACGCCATTGCGGTGCCATACGCGATGCAGGAATACTGGGAAGCAGCGTACGGTCTGCGCAGCCGCGCCGCGGAAAACCGCCTTTGCGTGATCGCCAGTACCCGGCCGCTGGCGGGACGCGCCGGGCTGATCGCGGACCTGGAGCGTGATTTCACCCTGATGACGGACTGGCGGCAGCGCGAGTTTGACGGCTATATCAACTCGCCGCTGGTGACCGAGCAGGCGCCGGATGCGGGGGTGACCGTGGCGGACATCCACCCGGCGGCGGCCTGCAACAAGCTGATGTCGGAGCGCACGGATCTGTTACTGGACCGCCCCTGGCGCCTCAGCCGGGACCTGCTGCTACACTGGCGCGACGCCCCGGGGAGACAGAGCGGATGACTGACACGCAACAGTTACTGAAGGACCATATCCTCGGGCTGGCGCACGTGGGCTTTATCGTACCTTCCCTGGAGGACGCGATGGCAAATGCCTGCCGTGTCTACGGCCTTGCGCCGGCTGATTTCAGCTGCCAGCCGCCTCCCGGTGAGGAGGCGTCGACCCGCTTCGCTTTTTTCCGGGTGGGCGACCTGCAGTTTGAGCTGATCGAGCCGCGTTCAGCGCACTTTCGTAAGGTGTTGCTGGGTATGCCTTCCGGCGGCGCGGGTATCAACCACGTGGCCTGGCGGGTTGACGATATCGAGGCCGCGGTGGCCGTGCTCGGCCGGAACGGCATTCGCCCGGGACACGTCACCCCGGAAGGTATTGTCACCATGGGCGCCAGAAAAATGGTCTACCTGGACCTGGCGACAACGGGTGGCCTGGTAATAGAACTGATCGAGTATCCCGCGCAAGCCTCCGATGTCAGCCAGCACGCTTGAGTCAGGTGCCTATGAGTACCGACTCAATGGTGCGCTGACCCCCATCAGGGAGCGGTGGCTGCGGCTTCGACGGGAAGGCGGCGGTTGGCTGATTACCAGCAGTCGCAATGCCCCTGGAGTCGAGTTGGCCGTGGAGGCCACGGCAGACGCCGGCCGGGTAACAGATTTCGAGGTGAACTGGCGGGGGGAGGGGCAGCCGGGAATAACTGCATGCTACAGCCTGCTGCCGGATCGTGTAAGCGTTATGCGCAGCCGCGGCGGGCAGGTGACCGAGCGTCGCGAGATCGAGATTGCCCCGGGTTTGCAGGCGCCGCTGTTATCACCGCTGATGCGGATCTTTGCCGGACCCCTCATCGCCCGCCTGTTGGAAAATGGCGGCGCAGGCGCGGTTATCGTGCCCGATATCCGCGACCCCCAGGCGCCGGAGACGTTGCTGCTGCCGCTTCTCAGTGAACGCCAGGCAGAGCTCATGGACGCCGATTCCGCGCTGCTGGTTGAGGGGGTATCCGTGCCGTGTCGCCGGTGCTCGTACCACGGCGACCAGTACCGCCCCGGAACACAATTCTGGCTCGGCGCGAACGATGTCCTGCTGCGCTATGAGTGGCGGCAGGCGCAGCAACACTGGGATGTCCGGCTGCGCGGTACTGGCTGATTTGGGCCGGGTGAGCTAACCTGAAGCAGTTTCCAGGCTTGTTGGATATCAATTGGTATTGATGCGCAAAGGGGATGAGCATGTGGAATCGTATGGGAGTGATGGCCGTGCTGCTGGCCGGTTGTGCGCTGGCGGCATGCTCTGCTACCCGGCATGTCGAGGATGTCCGCGCCGAGGATGCTGACCGGGTGACCGTCGGCACCGTGCAGAAAGAAATCAGGTTGGGGATGTCTGGCGCCGATGTGGCGACGGTGCTGGGCTCGCCCAATATCGTTACCAGCGACAGTGAGCGCCGCGAAACCTGGATTTACGACAAGATATCGACCGAGGTGGCCTATTCCAAGAGTGGTGGCTCCATTGTCGGCCTGATTTTTTCCAGCAGCGGTGGTGGCCTGGGCGGGGGATACACCAAAGCCGGCGCGACCAGTACCAGCCAGCGCACGCTGACCGTGGTTATCAAGTTTGATGACGGCGGCCTGGTGCGCGACTTCAGTTACCACGCCTCGCAGTTTTAGTGATCGCCTTCCGGGCCGCCAGGCGGCGGCTTCAGCTGGCTACCCTGATGCTGGCCGGATGTGTGGCGGGTTGCGCGGGTATTCCCGAGGAAGCCTATCGACTGCCGCCCAGCTCACCGGGCGTTCGGGAAGCCCAGACCCGCACCTTTGAGGTGCCGGACGAAGCCAGTATCCTGCAGGTGGCCGTCGCGCTGATGCAGGATATGGAGTACAACTTCGACACGATAGAGTATGAGCTCGGTATCCTCAGCGGCTCGAAAGTCGTGGACGCCGACTCCATGGCGCAGCAGACGGGCCTGATCATTGCCGATATTGTGCTGGTGACGCTGTCCGTGGTGACCGGCACCAGCCTCGGCGGTGGCGCGTATGCCGGCGCGGATGATGAAATCAGTCTGCGTATTACGCTCGTGGTCCTGCCCAGCCTGGAGAATGAGGGACAGTACACCGCGCGTATCACGATACAGAGCGAGCTGATCGACAAGATGGGTCGTGTCAAGAAGGTGCGTATGATCGAGAACCCGGTCGTGTTCCAGGAGATTTTCGAGAATTTGTCCAAGGCACTGTTTCTGGAAGGGGTGAAACAATGAGGCCTTGCCGACAACTGGTTGCGATGTTGTTCTGCCTTGTCGTGGGAGGCTGCGCCGGTACCAGCCCGGATGTCACCGGTTCCGGCACTCAGCTGGAATCCCGCCAGATCCAGACCCGTGATTATGACACGCTGGACAAGCAGCTGACCATGCGCTCGGTGCTGGCGACTTTGCAGGACCTGGGTTTCACCATCGATAACGCCGACTTCACCCTGGGCACCATTACCGGCTCCCGTGTTTACTACGAGGACGATTACAAGAACTTCAGCATGCGTATGACGGTGACTGTGAGGGACAGGGAGGGCAAGCGTGTGTCGGTGCGCGCAAACGCCCGGCTTAACGACAAGGCCATTACCGACCCGCAGACCTACCAGGACTTTTTTGCCGCGCTCGACAAGGCCATGTTCCTGACCCTGCAAAAGGTCGATTAGCCGCCGGGGCCGGTTGTGCAGGATCTTGTTTTTCTCGCAGCGGGGTGATTATATTCCACGCTGCATTATTTCTCCTGGAGAGTACATGATAAAGCTACTTGGCAAGCTGGTGCGCGACGCCGTGTTTGTAATCGTTGTCGCCGGCGCCGGCGCCGGGACAGCGCTGGCGCAGGACATGGGTACGGTGCGGGTGGAGATCGCCGGGCTGCAGGGCGCGACCGGCAACATCTATATCGCCGTATACGATTCCGAGGACAACTGGCTGGGCAAGGACACTGTCCTGCGGCGGGAGGTCGCTATCGCCGATGCCCTCGAGGGTGAACTGGTGCTGTCCGAGCTGCAACTGCCCGCGGGCAGCTACGCCTTTTCGGTGTTTTACGACGTCAACAACAACGGTGAGCTGGACACTAATTTTATCGGTATCCCGAAAGAGCCGGTGGCTATTTCCAACAACGCCAGGCCGGGCTTCGGGCCGCCCAAGTATAAAGATGCGGTGTTCACTCTCGGCGCCGAGCCGGTAGTCCAGCGCATAGAGATAGAGAGCATCTGACAGGGGCCATTCGCGGCTCCCGCACACCTACCTGGCGCCGATTGGATCCTGTTGCGACAGGCCCACCACGCGGGCACCGGTGAAAAATTCAATCGTCTGGCCCGCGCCTTCCTCCCCCAGGCCCGACAGGCCCCAGGCGCCCCGCGGCGCGGCAGGGCTCAGGGAAAGCAAACTGTAGCCGTTTATCTTGACGCCACCGGTGCGAATGCGGCGGCCGAACTCGAAGGCGCGCTGCAGGTCGCCGCTGTACACGTAAGCCGCCAGGCCGTAGGGCGTGCCGTTGGCCAGTTGCAGGGCCTGTGCCTGGGTGTCGAAGCAGTGCACCGTGGCTACCGGCCCGAAGATTTCCTCGGCGGTATCCGCCGGGTCGCATGCGTCGATTAAAGTGGGCGGGACGAAATAGCCGTCGAGATCGGGCAGGGCCGTCGCCTGGATGACGGTGCCCCCCAGGCTCCTGAGGCGCTCCACTTCCGCCAGCACACTGTCGTACTGCTGCTGGTGGATAAGCGGGCCCATATCGGACTTTTCATCCAGTGAATGCCCCAGCCGGACCGCGGCCAGGTGGTGCCTGACCCGCGCCAGTAACTCTTCCCTGACGGAGCGGTGCACCAGCACCCGGCCGAGGGCGCGACACCACTGGGCGTTGAGGTTGGTCAGGCCGTAGGTGATACCGATGGCGGCCTGTTCCAGGTCGGCATCCTCGAAGACCACCAGCGGATTGTTACCGCCCAGTTCCAGTTGGGTGGGCTTGAACTGGCTGGCGCAGGACTGGGCGATCACGCGCCCGCCGGCGGTGCCGCCGGTGAAGGAAATCGCTTTTATGCGCGCATCCCCGACCATTTGCCCGCCGATATGGCGACTGCCACAGGTGAGCTGGAACGTGCCGCGGGGCAGGCCCTGGGCGTGGATGACTTCCGCCATCAGCAGCGCGGAGTGGGGCGCCCACTCCGAGGGCTTCATGATGCATGGCGCGCCCGCGGCCAGCGCGCTGGCGATCTTGTGAGAGCCGATGGCGGTGGGCCCGTTCCAGGGCGATACCAGCAGGGCAGGGCCCCAGGGCCGGCGGAAATATTCCACCTCGCCCATTTTGCCCGGCAGCTTCTGCGACAGGTGGCCCGCCCGTATATAGTTGGCCGCGCTGCGAAACACAAAGGGCGCGAGCTGCGCCATGTGCCGGGTGACGTTGATGACCGCGCCGGTGGTGATCGCGTCGGCGTAGGCGATGCGTTCACACATAGCCGGTTGCGCCAGCTGATCGGCAATGCGATCGAGGATGTCCGCGCGGGTTGCGGCCGGTGTTTCCTCCCACTCGCCCGCATTATGGGCGGCGTGTGCCGCGGCCAGCGCGGCCTCTACCCGCTCTGGTGCACTGGACATTTGCGCCTGCAGCGGTTGCCGGTTATTGGGATCGCGCAGGGTGTTGCCGCGCGCCTGCGTGGGCGCCTCAACGGCGCCATCGATATAGTTGAGCAGTGCCGGTAAGCTGTGGTTCGGGTCCGGGTGTTGGCTTTGGCTGGAGGGCTTCACATTTCTTCGCATAGTGTCCGATTTCGCCCAGTGTGAAATACGCGCGCCGGGGCGTCTTTGCGGATTGTCAAATTAGCATTACGGTTGCGCTTTACAATCACTGTGCAGGCCTTTTCAGGGGAACCCGGCAATGCTGATTGGTATCACACTGGCAGTCATGGGCCTGTTGCTGCTGCTCTACGCGGTACGCTATCGCCGTCTGCCACCCGGGATATGGTCCGCGCCCGCCGCCTGGTTGCGCGCCGTCATATATTTTGGTTTCTGCCTGGCCGTGGCGGCCTGCAGTGGCGCCCTGCAGGCGGCGCTGGCCAGCCCGGTGGTCTACCCCGGACAATCCTCGGACCCCTGGTGGCTGCTCAGCACCGCCGTGGTGACCGTATTTATTTTCGTGGCTTACTGGGGGTACTGGTACCGTAACACCCTGCGCTTTGGTCGCAAGCTCGACGTGGTGCCCCAGCTGGTGTTCGGCCTGTGCTGGGGTATTACCACGGGCCTGTATTTCCTCTCGTTCTGGCACCTCGCCGTGACTATAGGCCCGCACTGGCCCCTGTGGCTGGTCTGGTTGCTGGCCTATGCGTTGATTTCACTGTGGCAGGCCCTGTGGATGGGTATGTACTGGGATGTGTATGTATCACCGGAGCACGACACGCCGGCCTCGATCCGGGCGAAGGTGCCGCGCACCCATATCCCGAACATGACGCTGTGCCTGACCTACTTTGCCGTCTACCAGAATTACTGGATATTTATCGCCCTGCAGACCGTGGCGCTGCTGGCGGCGTCGTTTGGCATGCGTATGCCCGCGCCCTGGAGCCGGGAGTCCACACCGGCCCCGCGCCGCGTGCCCGGCTTGTTGGGGCTGCCCAGGGCAGCCGGTTACGAGCCCGACAGGGACTGAGTGCGCACGTGGTCAGTGCCTCGCTCGATGTTGGCACTGTGCTTCTTGCCTGCCAGTCGGGGTTTTCTTATACTTCGCCCCCGCCGTGCCGGCATAGCTCAGTTGGTAGAGCAACGCACTCGTAACGCGTAGGTCCGGTGTTCGATCCACCGTGCCGGCACCACTTTTCCAGTCGACCGGGGCCTGGCTTGCCCGTTCCCGCTGTCGCCGCCGCGTTCGTCGGCAGCCCTGCGCAATGACAATCAGGGCCCAACCTTGCTACATTTCAGCCATGACAGGCAAAGGTCACATACTGGTGGTCGATGACGACCCCGAAATTCGCGAACTGCTGGCGCTTTTTTTGCGAGAGCATGGCTTCGAAGTCGACGTGGCCGCAGACGGCGCCGCGATGTTCCTCCACCTGCAGGCCGGGGAGCCCGACCTGATTGTGCTGGACCTTATGCTGCCCGGGGAGGACGGCCTGAGCCTCTGCCGTCGCCTGGCGGCGGGATACACCATGCCCATCATCATGCTGACGGCGGTGGCGGAGGAGGCCGACCGTATCGTCGGCCTGGAAATGGGCGCCGATGACTACCTCACCAAACCGTTCAATCCGCGGGAGTTGCTGGCGCGCATCCGGGCGGTATTGCGCCGGGCGGGCCAGCCGGCGGGACGCCAGGGTCAACTCGTGAGTTTCAAGGGCTGGCAGCTGGACGTGGGGCGGCGCGAGCTGAAGCGGGAGGACGGCACCCTGGTGCCGCTGAGCGCCGGCGAGTTCCGCTTGTTGCAGGTGTTGGCGGAACACCCCCAGCAGGTGTTGAGCCGCGATTTCCTGCTGGAGCGTACCCACGGCAGGGAGGGCGGGCCCTATGATCGCAGCGTGGATATCCAGCTGTCGCGCCTGCGTCGCAAACTCGAGCACGATCCGAAAGACCCGCGCATCATCAAGACCGTGCGCAGCGGTGGCTATATGTTCAGCCTCCCCATCGCCCGTCGATGATGCGCTGGCTGTGGCCCGCGGGACTTGCCGGCAGGTTGGCGCTGCTGCTGGCCCTGGCCCTGATTGTGGTGCAATTGATTACCCTGCCTTATTTCCTGCGCCAGCAGGCCAGCGCCGCGGCCGAACTGTTCGAGCGCTCGACGGTGGCGCGTATCGCCCATATCGTCGCGTTGTTCGAGCCCCTGTCGCCGGCGGGGCGACGGCAGCTGTTGCCGGCCATCAACAGCCCCTATCTCGACGTCGAACTGTTTTTTGAACCGACCGCGACCGCCCGCGCCGCGGCGGACGAAACAGCGCTCGCGGCGAATCTTTCCGCCCGCCTGCAGCGCCAGGTCATGATCAAGCGGGTAGGGCAGGAGCAGGCAGAGGAACAGGGCGAGCCGGGCGGCCTGCCATCGCTGTTACCCGGCCAGCAGCGCATTGCGGTGTGGGTGCCTCTGGCGGATAACAGCTGGCTGCGCTTTTCCACCCATTCCGACCTGCCAGCACTGGGCTGGGTAGCCCATATGTCAGCCCAACTGCTGCTGGTATGCCTGGCGCTGGTGGTATTTGCCGTGGTGGCCGCGCGCCAGATCACACGCCCCATCAGGACCTTTGTGGCGGCGGCGGAACGCCTGGGTACTGACGTCAATTCACCGCCCATCCCGGAAAAGGGCAGCCAGGAGTTGCGCCGGGCGACCCGGGTGTTCAATACCATGCAGGAGCGATTGCAGCGCTACGTGGAAGACCGCACCCGCATGCTGGCCGCTATCTCGCACGATCTGCGCACATCGCTGACACGCCTGCGTTTGCGCACCCGGTTCATCGCCGATCCGCAACAGCGAGCCAAGGCCGAGCAGGACCTGGAACAGATGGATGCGATGCTGGCATCCACGCTGAGCTTCGCCCGCGATGATGCCGCCTCGGAAAAACCCGTCGATGTCGACCTCGCCAAGTTGCTGCACACCCTGTGTGACGACCTGATTGACCTGGGCGAAGAGGTTGAGTACTGCGGCCCCGAAGCCTGCACCGTGTGCTGCAGGCCGTTGGCGCTGCAGCGGGCGGTGACCAATGTACTGTCCAACGCGGTCAACTACGGCAGGCGTGCCCGGGTTACCCTGGAACCGCGGGTGGGCAACTGTGAAATCCGGGTCGAGGACGACGGCCCCGGCATTCCCGAGGCCCGGATGGAGGCAGTGTTTGAGCCCTTCGTGCGACTCGATCCCGCGCGCAATCGCAGTACCGGCGGCAGCGGCCTGGGCCTGTCGATCGCCCGTTCAGTCATGCGCTCCCACGGGGGTGATATTACCCTGGTCAACCGCTCCGGCGGTGGCCTGGTAGTGCACATGGTGCTGGCAGACCTGGCCACGCCGTAGCCCGCTGTTACACACTGTTACAAAACCCCGGCCCGGTGACACACGATCGATACAGTGCTGCCCTACACTGGCGTAACTGGAACTTCGTTAATGCCGGGGACAGGTTTGATGGCCACACCGCGCAACAAGCTACTGCTGGGAACCACACTGCTGCTGATTCTGGCGGGAGGCTGGTTCGCCTACAGCAAGTGGGTATCGCCGACCCGGGTTGCCCTGGTCAACTACGAGGACTTCCAGGCGGCCCGGATATTCAAGTCCAATGACAATCCGCTGATCGCGGTGGAGATGGTGCCGCTGGCCGAGTTGGATCGCGTCACCGGCTACGACCTGGTGCTGTTCTTCGGACGGGGACTCAACCTGGAACCGGAGCAGTTTGAATTCCTGCAGGCGGCCGGTATCAAGGGCCTGAAAATGTTCATGGAGGGCGCCACCAATCCCAATATCGACGTCACCAACCTGCGCGGCCGCGACCTGGACTTTGTCGGCGACTATATCCGCTTCGGTGGCAGCGCCAACTACCGCTCACTGCTGAACTACGCCCGGGCCGTATTCGACGGCAAGAAGGTGCTCGTCGATCCGCCCAGAGACCCGCTGCCCCTGTCCCAGGACCTGGTGTTTTACCTGGACGAGGACGCGCTGTTCGAGACCGTTGCCGGGTTCGAGGAATACGCCATCGCCAATGGCCTTCACAAGCCGGGCCAGCCACGGGTGGCGATGGTGACCTCGGTACCCGGTCCTTTCAACTCCAACCGCGACCATGTCGACGCACTTATCCGCTCGCTGGCGGACCAGGGTCTCAATGTCTATCCCATGGCGGCCCTCAACAAGCGCCTGGCATTTCTGCGCGAGGTCAATCCCGACGCGGTGGTGTTCATGCCGCACGGCAGGATAACCCTCAACGAGGCGGAGGAGGCCATTGCCTGGCTGCGGGAGCGCAATATACCGCTGTTTGGCCCCCTCTCGGTTTTCCAGAATCACGACGAGTGGCTCGACGACCAGCAGGGCATTACCGGTGCGCTGATCACCATGTCCGTGGTGTTGCCGGAGTTTGACGGCGCCATTGCTCCCTACGCCATCGCCGCCAAGTATCCCGACGAATACGGCTACCAGATATTCAAGCCCATCCCCGAGCGCATGGAGAAATTCACCCGAATGGTGCGCGAGTGGATAGCGCTCAAGAGCATGCCCAACGCGGACAAGAAACTGGCCATTTACTATTACAAGGGCCCGGGTATGAACGCCATGACCGCCGGCGGCCTGGAAGTGGCGGACTCGCTCTATAACACCTTGCAGGTCCTGCGCGATGCCGGATACAGGGTAGAGGGCCTGCCGGCTGACCTCGAAGGATTCAAGGCGCTGATCCAGCGCGAGGGCCCGGTGCTGGGGCCCTATGCCGCGGGCGATATGGCCGCTTTCTTCGCCGCGGGGAAACCGGCCCTGGTGTCGGCGCAGGATTACGACCGCTGGTGCGCCGAGGAACTCGCGCCCGCGATGTGCGAGGCAGTCACCGCCCGCTACGGCCGCAGTCCGGGCCAGTACATGACCACCGTGCGCGAGGGCGTGGAGTATCTGGCGGTGGCGCGGGTAGAGCTGGGCAATATCGTACTGCTGCCCCAGCCACTGCCCGGTGTGGGCGAGAATACCTTCGCCCTGGTACACGGTACCCGGGCGGCGCCGCCGTATCCCTACGTGGCTTCCTACCTGTGGACCCGCAAGGTGTTCCAGCCCGATGCCGTCATGCACTTCGGCACCCACGGCTCGCTGGAGTTTACCCCCTGGAAACAGGTGGCCCTGTCGGAATACGATTGGTCCGATGCCCTGATCGGCGGCATCCCGCATTTCTACATGTACACCATCAACAACGTGGGCGAGGCGATTATCGCCAAGCGCCGCTCCTACACCACGACCGTTTCCCACCTCACTCCGCCGTTTATGGAAAGTGGGATCCACAACGAAATGAAAGAACTGGGAGATAAGCTCAACAGCTATTACCAGCTCGAGGACGGCGCGGTGAAGGGCAGCTATGCCAGCGCCATTCGCGACCAGGCCATCGAGCTGGGTATCGTCGAGCAGCTGGGGCTGGGGTCCCGGGATGAGCCCTGGACCGACCAGGACTACTTCGCCCTGTCCAATTACGTGGAGACCCTGTCTCACGAAAAAATCACCGCCGGGCTATACACCCTCAACAAGCCCTACACGCCGGAGCAGGTCGACGCGACCACCCGCCTGATCACGATCGACCCGCTGGCGTTTTCCCTGGCGAAGCTGGATGAGATCGAGGGCAGGATCGACGCCGCGCAGCTCGACGACAAGCCCTTGTTCGATGTGAACTATCGCCGCCCCGCCAGGCAGTGGGTGGAGCGGCTGCTGGCGGGCGAGGACGCGCAGCTTGTGCTGGCGGAAATATTCCCCGCGGACCAGCGCCAGCGGGCGGCCCGCTGGTTTGAGGACAATCGCCGCCTCACCGACGGCGAGATCATAGGCGGCTTCGTCGCCATGGGCAGTATGCAGGCAGACCTGGGTGATGAGGGCGACGCCGGCCAGGAGGACCTGGCGCGTACCGAGGACCTGCTGGTGCGGATCATGCCGTATCCGGAGCGGGTGGAGTTTATCCGCTCCCTGGCATCGCAAAAGCGGTTTGAAATGTCCTCCAAGTCACTGGATCCGGAGCTGTTGAAACAGGCCCAGGTGATCGCCCGGGCGATCCCGGCGATGGCCGAGGGGCTGAAGATCTCCCAGCAGGACGACGTGAACCAGCTGTTGCGCCTGATGCAGAAGCCGGCAGTGTACGACCGGGTATTCGAGCTGCTGGATGATCCGCAACTGGCGCAGCGGGTCGAGGCGCAGCGGCGGGAGGTGGCGGCGACGAACCTGGCGACCGCGCTGGCGCCCCAGAATTTGCAGGCGCTGAGCCTGGCCCTCAACGACATGCAACGCAACACCGCGCTGGCGGCGATGGACAAACGCCAGTTGCAGGCTTTCATCGATACCCTGGCGTTCTACCGCGACAACATCGCTATCGCCGATCAACCCGAAGCCGGCGCCGGTGGCGACGGCGAGGCGCTGCGGGCCCTGCTGGCGGTGTCTCAACGGGACCAGCGTATCGGCGCGGCGGCCGAGCTGGCCTCGGAAAAAATCCGCGTGATGGACCAGCGCGACAAGAATTTCGCCTTCGCGGTGCGCACTATCGAGCAAAATGTACTTGCGGTAGCCGATTATCGCCGCGATCTGGCCGCCAGCCCGGGCATCGAGATGGCGAGCATGCTCAACGCCCTCGCCGGCGGCTATGTGCCACCCACCTCCGGCGGTGACCTGGTGCGCAACCCGCGCACCCTGCCCACCGGGCGCAATATGTATTCGGTGGATGCCGAGCAGACGCCGACAGTTGAAGCCTGGGAAGTCGGCGTCAAACTGGCGCAGTCACTGCTGGAAGCACACGCGGCGGCCAATAACGGGGCGTATCCCAGAAAGGTGACGTTCACCCTCTGGCCGGGAGACTTCATCCAGACCGAGGGCGCCCAGCTCGCCCAGATCCTCTACCTGCTGGGAGTCGAGCCGGTGCGCGACCCGTTCAACCGGGTGGTGTCGGTGAAGCCGATACCGCTGGAACAGCTGGGGCGGCCGCGTATCGACATCGTCGCTCAGACCGCCGGCCAGTTTCGGGACCTGGCCGCCAGCCGTATCCTGCTGATCAACCAGGCCATCGAGATGGTGGCGCAGTTGCAGGAGGAGGGCGGCGACAACTATGTGCGCTCCGGGGTCACCAAGTCCGAACGCATGATGATAGACAAGGGCATATCGCCGGCAGAAGCCAGGGAACTGGCCAGCACCCGGGTATTCGGCGGGGTGAACGGCGCCTACGGCACCGGCATCATGGGGCTGGTGGAGAAGGGGGATGCCTGGGAGGACGATTCCGAGGTTGCCAAACAATACCTGAACAACATGGGGGCGGTGTACGGCAAGGGCGACAAGTGGAGTTACTTCCGCGAGGGCGTATTCGAGGCGGCCCTGCAGGATGCCGAGGTCGTGGTGCAGCCGCGCGAGTCCAACGCCTGGGGCGCGCTGTCGCTGGATCACGTCTACGAATTCATGGGGGGCCTCAACCTGGCGGTGCGCTCAGTGACGGGTAAGGAACCCAAGGCCTACTTCAACGATTTCCGCAATGCCGACAACCCGGCAATGCAGACCATGGAGGAGGCAGTCTGGACCGAGGCCCAGGCCACCCTGTTCAATCCCGAATATATCAGGGCCCTGCAACAGGGCAGCGCCTCCTCGGCGGAAACCCTGGCAGAGACTTTCCGCAATACCTACGGCTGGAATGTGATGAAACCGGACGCCATCAAGGACGAACTGTGGGACGAGATTTATGCCACCTACATCGATGACAAGTTCAAGCTGGGGGTAAAACAGTTCTTCGAGCGGGAGAACCCCTACGCGCTGCAGGAGATGACCGGCGTGATGATGGAGACCGCGCGCAAGGGCATGTGGGAAGCCAGCCCGGAGCAGATCCGGCAACTGGCGGCCCTGCACGCGGAGCTGATCGGGAAGTACGGTGCCGGTTGTTCCGGCTTCGTCTGCGACAACGTCAAACTGCGGGATTTTATTGCCGGGCAGTTGCCGCCCGAGCAGCGCCAGAATTACCAGCAGCAGATCAGGAAGTCGCTGGAGGCACCGGCGGAAACCGAGCAGGACTCCATGGTGCTGGAAAAAGAAGTGATCCGCGAGGCGGACGAGGCGGACACGCCCCTCATCGAACGGCTCAACTGGGGCCTGATCATCGGCGTGCTGCTGATCGTCGCCACCATCGGCTTTCTCGCCTCCCGTCGGCGCCACGCCCGGGCGCTGGAACCGGCGGAGCTGTAGCCGATGCTAGCCCCCGTGGAGACAGCCCTTGGATAACATCATCCTGTTCCTGGCCCTGTTCAGCCTGACCGCCACGGCGGCCCAGGTCTCCCTGTTTCGCGCCTGGTGGCAGCAACTGGGCCTGGCGTTGGCGATCGCGCTGATCACTTACGGTTTTTACCCCACCGCCATCACCCTGGGCAGCAACGACCTGGCGGCGCTGCTGGCGGACCCGGCGGCGATGCTGGATATGTCAGTGGTGCTGGTACTGGAGGCCGCCGTGATGCTGGTACTGGCGCTGTTTATGTTGCGCGAAATGTACACCGTGCTGGTGCTGCCGTGGAAACTGGTACTGCTGCTGCAGTACCTGCCGCTGGCGAGTGCTGTCGGCGTGTTGTGTTTCTACCAGGTGCAGCTCTACCAGCAGGGCCTGCAACTGCCCTTCGACCAGACCGCGCTGGCTTATGGCGCGGCGGTGGCCGCCGTGGTGATTCTGCTGGCCTGGCTGATCAAGTGGCTGGTGCCGATGCGGGTGTTGCGGCTCGAACTCAAGCTGGCGATGCACAGCGCGCAGATCGTGCTGGCGGTCGCGGTGTCGGTGTTGACGGCCACCTACCCCTATCGCCCGGCGGATATCCGGCCGAACCTGGTGGAATTTATGGCCGTGGTGGTGCTGATGGCAGTGGGGGCCTTTCTGGGTTACCTGCTCTACCAGCGGAAAATTCTGAAACTGATGTCGCAACGGGGGTAAGGGTATGGACTTGATAGTGCAGGCGCTGTATTGGATTTCGTCGGGGCTGTTGATCCCCACCATCGTGTTGCTACTGCTGTTTCTCGCGCGTGGCCTGCTGGTCATCGGCGGATTCTACGGGCTGTACGCCCATCGCATGGCCTATGAAAAATCGGTCAGGCCGGCGCTGGCGGATCTGTCCGCCGTCAACGCCCGCCAGGTACTGGCGGCGGACCATATCCGCAACAGCGGCCTGGTAAATATTTACCTGGAACAGTTGCTGGCGGCGGCGCACCAGCCGGTAAAGGCGGAAAAGGTGCTGGCGGATTTCGAGATGGCCTGTGAGAAGGATCTCGCGGCGGTGAAAACTCTCGCCAGGATCGGGCCCATTCTCGGCCTGATGGGCACCCTGATCCCCATGGGGCCGGCGCTGGTTGGCCTGGCCTCCGGCGATATGGCGTCGCTGGCGCAGAATATGCAGGTGGCCTTCGCCACCACGGTGGTGGGCCTGCTGGTGGGCGCCATCGGGTTCTTCTGCAACCAGATCAAGACCCGCTGGTACGCATCGGACCTGTCCGATCTCGAGTACATCTACGCCGTCATCAAGGACTAGCCCCATGAAGCGCCACCGCTTTTTACACAAGAATGACGACGACCTCGACCCCCTGAACTCGCTCACCAACCTGTTCGATGTGGCGATGGTGTTCGCCGTTGCCCTGATGGTGGCGCTGGTGCAACACCTGAATGTGGCGGAGTTGTTGCTGGAAAAGGAATTTACCATCGTCAAGAATCCCGGCAAGGACGATATGGAGATCATCACCAAGAAAGGTGAGGAGATCAGCAAGTACAAGCAGAACCAGAACCTGGAAGCGGACCCCGGCAAGCCCCGGGGCAAGCGGGTGGGGACGGCCTACCAGTTGGACAACGGCGAGATTATCTATATACCGGAGTAGGTGAGGCTTGGCGGCGGTCGGGATATTCGCTACCGTAGTGGCGGACCCTGGACGTTGACGCCCGCATGCCTGAACACCACGTGTCGAAACTGCAATGCCACGCTGACCGGGGAGTACTGCGGCAGGTGCGGCCAGCGCGACGGTCGCGACGATCTCACCTTTGGCGAGTTGGCCGGCGAGGTATTTGAAGATTTTTTTCGCTGGGACTCGCGCATCTGGCGCACCCTGCTGCCGCTGTTGTTTCGCCCCGGATTCCTCACCGCCGAGTTTATCGCCGGGCGTCGGGCGCGATACGTGCCGCCGTTCCGGCTCTACCTGATTGTCAGCTTTGTGCTGTTCCTGGTCCTGTCCCTGACCGCGGGCGATGCTATCTCTATCCGTGGCGACGCCGACCTGTCGCCGCACCCCGCTGCACAGGGCCAGGTGACCGGGGACTCCGGTAGCGAACCGGTGATCGCGCCGTCGGCTGTCGGCGCGGCCAGGGGGGAGGGCACCGCCGGTGCCCACATCGGTTTCAGTCTCTCGGATGAGGACAGCCCCCGGTGGCTGCAGGATCTCGACCAGCGCCTGGAAAATAACGCGGGCAAACTGCAGGATGACCCGGATGGTCTCGTACAATTACTGTTCGACCACATTCCACAGATGATGTTCCTGCTGTTGCCGGTCTTCGCCCTGCTGTTGAAAGCCGCTTATCTTTTTTCTCCTTTCCATTACCTGCAGCACCTGGTCTTTGCACTGCACTTCCACAGTTTTGCCTACCTGCTTTACCTGCTGGGTGCGCTGCTGCATTACTGGTTTCCTTCCCTGGCTATGAGGCTGCCGTTACTGCTGGTTTTTGTGCTGTACCTGCCGTTGGCGCTGCGGCGGGCCTATGGTTCGCCCCTGGCGGGCGCAACAGCCAGGGCACTGGTTATTCTCGTGCTCGACGCTTTTTTACTGCTACTGGCCTTCGCAGGGCTTACCCTGCTCACACTGGCACTGATGTAAGTGGTCAGGTTGGCCGGGCTTGGACACTGGTTGGAGCTACCCCATTAACTATCTGTTGCTTTTTTTTGCGCTGCTGCAATTCGCCCTGCTGGTCCGGACCTTTAGCCGAGGTTTCAGCGCGCCGGCCACACTCTGGCTGCTGCGCTTTTTGCTGCTGGGTATGTGCTACGACAACCTGGTCCAGGGTAGCGGTAACTGGTTTATCGATGCGCCCTGGTATGCCGCGGCCAATGTGCCGCGCTTTGTGCTGCACGCCTCGGTGCTGCCGTTTTTGACCCTGTTCGGCCTGTCAGTGATGCGTGCAGCCGGCGTGGCGCTTGCGCGCAAACCCATGGTGGTGGGTTTTTGTTGGCTGTTCACGCTGGCCGCTCTGGGCTGGGGCCTGTATCACGAGGTTTACCTGCTGCAACTGGGGCCCAGGCCGGCGCTGGGGGTGATGAAACTCGGCAGCGTTTCCAGTTTGCCTCCTGTTGCCACCATCCTCACCAGCGCGCTGGCGCTGCCGATCGCCGCCGCGGTGTGGAAGGCGAGCGGCTGGCAATGGTTTTTCCTGGGGGCGCTGTTAATTTTTGTCGTCAACGGTGCCACCGGCGCCCGGCCCTGGGGTTTCCTGGCGGGCAATTGCGCAGAACTGGTGTTTATTGTTTCCCTGCTGGCGACCGAGCGCCGGTTTCGGCCCGCGCACCACCGCTAGTATTGCCCGACCAGCGCAGTGCCAGGCCGCGGCAGAGCACATAAAACACCGGGGTAAACAGCAGTCCGAAGATTGTCACTCCCAACATCCCCGAGAATACCGTGACACCCAGGGCACGGCGCATTTCGGCGCCGGGTCCGATGGCGAACACCAGCGGCACCACGCCCAGTATGAACGCGAGCGAGGTCATCACAATCGGGCGCAAGCGCAGCCGCGCGGCGTTGACCGCGGCCTGGAAGCGGCTGCTGCCTGCCGCCTCATCCTGGCGGGCAAATTCCACTATGAGAATCGCGTTCTTCGCCGCCAGTCCGACCAGGACAATAAGCCCCACCTGCACCAGTACATTATTGTCCCAGCCGGTAACCCAGACTCCGAACATCGCCGACAGGATGCACATGGGAACGATGAGCACGATGGCCAGCGGCAGCATCCAGCTTTCGTACTGAGCGGCGAGCACCAGGAATACGAACAGTACCGCGAGCGCAAACACCGCCATGCCGACATCGCCGGCGGCTTTTTGCTGGTAGGCGAGGTCGGTCCACTCGAAGCCCAGGCCTTCGGGAAGCCGCTCGGCGGCCAGCGCCTCCATCGCCGCCAGCGCCTGCCCGGAACCCGCACCGCTGGCCGCGCTGCCGAAGATGGAAATGGCCGGGTAGAGGTTGTGGCGCTCCACTCGGTAAGGTGCGGTGCGGTAATCCGCGCTGGCAACCGCGCCCAGCGGCACGGCCTCGCCCGAGCGATTGCGGGTGCGAAGGCTCAGCAGGTCGGTGGGGGAGCGACGAAATTCCGCATCGGCCTGTGCCGTGACCTGGAAGGTGCGGCCGAGAAAGTTGAAATCGTTGATGAAGGCCGAGCCAAAATAGACTTCGAGCGCCTCGAAGACGTTTTCCACCGACACACCGAGTTGCTCTGCGCGAACCCGGTCGACGTCGAGATACAGCTGCGGCGTACTCGTCTCGAACAGGGTGAAAACCCGCGCCAGCCCGGCTGTCTGGTTGGCGGCGGCCACCATGTCAGCGGTGGCCGCGGCGAGCGTATCGAGGCCGCGCCCGTTTCTGTCCTGCAGCATCATGCGAAAGCCGCTGGCATTGCCAATGCCGCGCACCGGCGCCGGGTTGATCACCAGTATCGAGGCCTCGTCGATGGTCGCCACTTCCGTCCTGATTCGTCCCAACAGCTGGTCGAATTCAATGCCCCTGGCCTGGCGTTCCTCGTAGGGTGCGAATGCCGCAAACATCGTCGCGGTGTTGGGCGCGTTGGTGTAGGTCATCGCGGAGAAACCGGCAAAGGCCACGGTCCTGGACACGCCTTCAATCGCCAGCAGTTTGTCGATGGCCCGGGTCAGCACACGCTCGGTGCGCTCCAGTTCGGCGCCGGGGGGCAACTGCATGGAAATCATGACGTAGCCCTGGTCCAGGTTCGGGATAAAGCCCGCGGGCACCGCCCGGAACTGGACGCCGGCCAGGACCATCAGCGCCAGGTAGACCACACAGACCATAGCGCCGCGCCTCACCAGCGTCGCCACCAGCCTGGCGTAGCGGCCGGACACCCGCTCGAGTCCCCGATTGAACCCGGCGAATACGCCCTGCAGCCGGCCGCTCAGGCGCGAGCGCGACGGTCCTGCCCCGGGTGGCCGGAGTATCAGCGCGGCCAGGGCGGGGCTCAGGGTCAGCGAAACCAGCGCCGAGATGAGGGTGGCCGAGGCGATGGTCAGGGCAAACTGCTGGAAAAACTGGCCGGTAATGCCGCTGACAAACGCCGCGGGTATGAATACCGCCGACAGCACCAGGGCAATCGCCACCACGGCGCCACCGACTTCGTTCATGGTGCGGTGCGCCGCCTCCGGGGGGGACATGCCCTCATGCAGGTTGCGCTCTACGTTTTCCACCACCACTATGGCGTCATCGACGACGATCCCTATGGCCAGCACCAGGCCGAACAGGGTCAGGTTATTCAGGCTGAACCCGAACGCCGCCATCACCGCGAAGGTGCCTACCAGGGACACCGGTATGGCCAGTATAGGGATCAGGGCAGTACGCAGGTTCTGGAGGAACACGATAACAACCAGTATCACCAGTGCCACCGCTTCGAAGATGGTGATAATGACCGCGTCGACCGAGGCCTGCACATACTCGGTGGGGTTGTAGGCGATCTCGTAGGTGAGCCCCGGCGGAAAGTCTTGCGCCAGTTTCTTTATGGTCGCCTGTAGTTTGCCAGCGGTGGCCAGCGCATTGGTGCCGGGTCTCTGGTCTATCGACAGGCCGACGGCCAGTCGCTTGCCCAGGTATCCCCGGGTGGAGTAGCTCTGCGCGCCCAACTCGATGCGGGCGACATCGCGAAGGCGCACGACACTGCCCTCATCGGTGGCCTTGATAACCACCTCGCCAAACTCCTCGGGGCGGATCAGGCGGCCCTGGGTCTGGACGCCGATCTGGAAGGCCTCCGGGCTGTTTCCCGGCGGCTGGTTCATGACCCCGGCCGCCACCTGCAGGTTCTGGGCGCGCAGGGCGCGAACCACATCTCCCGCGGTGAGACCCATGGCGTCGACCAGGTCCGGGTCGAGCCAGACCCGCATCGCGTACTCACTCGCCCCCAGCAGGCGCACCCGGCCGACGCCATCGATTCGCGCCAGCGGGTCGCGCAGGTGAAGTACCGCGTAATTGGCGATGTACAACTGGTCGTAGGTTTCGTCGGGCGAGTACAGGTTGATGGTCATCATCAGGTCGGGCGAATTTTTTTGCGCGGTTATCCCGAGCCTGCGCACCGCCTCCGGCAGGCGCGGTTCAGCGATGGCGATACGGTTCTGTACCTGTACCTGCGCATCATCGAGGTTGGTGCCCAGGGCGAAGGTGATGGTGATGCTGAGGTTGCCGTCGCCGGTGGACTGGGACTGCATGTAGAGCATGTTCTCGACGCCGTTGATCTCCTGCTCCAGCGGTGCCGCCACGGAATCGGCGACCACTTCCGCGCTCGCACCGGGGTAGGACGCCCGCACCTGCACCGTGGGCGGAGCCACTTCCGGATACTGGGAAACAGGTAGTGAGCGATAGGCCAACGCGCCGAGCAGGGTGATCAGTATCGACAACACCGCGGCAAAAATCGGGCGGTCGACAAAAAAGTGGCTGAATCTCACGGTCAGTGTGCCCCGGGAACCGGGGTCTGGAACTGTGGTGTCACCTTCGTGCCGGTGCGCATGCGGTGAAAACCGCCGGCGACCACTGACTCGCTACCGTCCAGCCCCTCGCGCACGATGCGCATGTCCTCGGCGATCGGCCCCACGGTGATCCAGCGGCGCTCAACCACCCCATCCGGGTTGATCACGAATACAAACTGCCTGGACTGGTCGAACTGGATGACCTCGTCCGGCACCAGCACCACCGTATGCAGGCCGCTGCCGGGCAGCCGCACCCGGCCGAACAGCCCCGGCTGCAACAGCCCGTCCGGGTTGGGCAGCAGGCCGCGTCCCTGCACCGTGCCGGTGGTGGCATTGAGTTCATTGTCGACAAAATCCATTACACCGTGGTGCAGGAATTCCTTCTCATCGAGCAGCTTTACGCTGATGGCGTTCGCTGTCTTGCGCGAGGCGACCCTGTCACCCGACTGGTCGAGGCGGGCATAGCGCAGGAAATCCGCCTCGCTGACCTCGAAGTAAAACTGTACCGGGTCTTCCTGGACGATGGTGGTGAGCAGGGTGCCCTGCACATCGCCCCCGATGACCATATTGCCGACATCCACCAGGCGCCGGCCGATGCGGCCGTCGATGGGGGCCCGTATCTCGGTGAACTCCAGATTGAGCTTGGCCCGGGCGAGGGTGGCCTGCGCCTGTGTCAGGCGGGCCGCAGCCACCACCTCCGATTGCGCGCGCTGGTCCAGGTCTTCCTGCGAGATAACCAGACTCTTGCGCAGTGTGCGCGCCCTGTCGGCCTCTGTCCGGGCCAGGTCCAGGCCGGCGCGCATCTCATCGAGCTCTGCCTGCGCCGCGGTCTCGGCGATACGAAATGGCCGCTGGTCGATCACGAACAGCAGATCACCCGTTTTGACCGGTTGCCCCTCGGTGAAATCGACCGCCGAGAGATAGCCGCTGACGCGCGCCCTGACATCGACGCGATTGACTGCCGCGAAGCGGCCGGTGTACTCGTCGTATTCCACCAACTCCCTGACCAGTGGCCGGATGGCGGGCGCCGGCACCGCGGCGATGTCTGCAGGCTCCGCCCGGGCGGTGTGTTGCGAAGCGGGCGCGTACAGCGGCAACAGCACCAGCAGGGCTGCGGCCGGGCGGATCAACAGGCTGTAATGGCGCACGCTTGGCATAGGAAAGGGCACTCCCGGAAATATCGAAATTGCGGTCTCACAACGTCCGCGCAAATGGCAACAGGTGTAACGCGGGGAAACAGGAGTTACGGCACCGGCACGGTGGTGAAATGCCATGCGCCGGCACTGCTGGCCATACTATAGCCGACGGCCTTTGCAGGAGTACAGCATAAGCCCCGAATCACGTCATCCTGAGATCTGTACTCCAAAATACTGTCGCGGCGTAGGGGTCGCCCGATGTGCTGCGGGTGGCCATGGTGGGATGCAGCCGGTCGCGGTGCGGCACGGCCGGTGGAAGTCTGTTCGCGACTGCGGTATTTTGGCCCTCCCACCCCGCTGCGTTATCCGTAGTCGGGCTCAACCAGACCAGGGAGAAACCCATGTCCGCACCCCATCATGCCAACAGCCGGGCATTTCAGGATACCGTTATCTGGATTACCGGCGCCTCCTCGGGGATAGGCGAGGCGCTCGCGCGGGCCTTTGCCGCCGGCGGCGCAGGACTGGTGCTGTCCTCCCGCCAGGAGACGGCATTACAGCGCGTCCGGGATGACTGTGCCGCGGCAGGGGCCGATGGCGACAAGCTGCTGGTGCTGCCCCTGGATGTCACGGATTACGCCGCCATGCCAGGCGCGGTGCAGGCAGTGCTGGGGAAATTCGGCCGCATCGATATGCTGATCAATAACGCCGGAACGTCACAGCGCTCCTGGTGCCTGGAGACGGATATGGCAGTCTACCGCACCCTGTTTGAGCTGAATGTCCTGGGCCAGATTGCGCTGACCAAGGCGGTACTTCCGGTAATGGTCGAGCAAGGCTCCGGTCACCTGCTGGTAACGGCCAGCGTGGCGGGTAAGGTCGGCGTGCCGTTGCGCACGGGTTACTGCGCCGCCAAGCACGCGGTAATGGGCTTTTTTGACGCCCTTCGCACGGAAGTGGCCCACCTCGGCATCAGGGTCACCACCATAACGCCCGGGTTTATCCGTACCAATATTGGCGTCAACGCGTTGACCGGGACCGGCGCGCCCACCGGTAAACCGGACATCGATATCGATGCGGGCATGGATGTCTCGCAGTGCGCCGAGGTCATCGTGCAGGGTATTGCCGACGGCCTGGATGAGATAGTGGTCGGCGTCGGCCAGGAAATGATGCTGCTGGAGCTCAAGCGCCAGGACCCGACGGCGACGTTTCGCGCGCTGGAGGGGATGGCGGTGGAGTTGCGCCAGCGAGGGCAGTCCCCCGCGGCGTAATAACTGCGTTATACACGCTCGCGCAGGGGCAGGGCGGTCTTGTAGCGCACCTGCTTGAGGGCGAAGCTGGAGCGGATTTTTTCCACCTCGGGCATGGGCGACAGTACGTCGACGATAAAGCGCTCCAGGGCGGTGATATCAGGCATCACCACCCTGATCAGGTAGTCGGCGTCGCCGGTCATCAGGTAGCACTCCATCACCTCGTCATGGGCGCAGATCCTGTCTTCGAAGTGGGATAGAAAACTGCGGTTTTGCGCCTTGAGACTGATGAATATAAAAACATTCAGGTTGAGCCCCAGCTGCGCGGGATCGAGCAGCGCCACGTAATCGCGGATGAGACCGGCATCCTCCAGTCGCTTTACCCGCGTCAGGCAGGGGGACGGCGACAGGTTGACCCGCTGCGCGAGCGCGGCATTGGTTATTTTGCCGTCATCCTGCAATTCACGCAGGATTTTCAGATCCAGGGTGTCCAGCTTCATAATATTCCGAAATTCCCGATAAAGCGGCATATTATGCCGCATTGGACACCTTTCTCAATATAGAACGGTAAATTTAACCGAGTGGAAAGTACTAAAATGTCGGTTTTGGGAGATGTGAAGATGACCCAGTACCGCCAGCTCGTTGCCGCGACACCGCCAGGCGCGACCGATAACGACCCGCATGAGCTAGCGGAATGGTGCGAGGCCCTGCAGAGCCTGGTGGCGCACGCCGGGCCCGAGCGGGCCCGCCAGATCCTGGATGCCGTCGCGCAGATCGCCCGGGACCCGGCCATCGGTTGGCAGCCGGTCCTCGGCACGCCCTATGTCAATACGGTGCCGGTGGAACGCCAGCCCGCGTTTCCGGGCGACCTGGCCATGGAAGAACGCCTGGTTTCACTGATGCGCTGGAACGCACTGGCCATGGTGATGCGCGCCAACCAGGCCTATGGGGAGCTGGGCGGCCACATCGCCAGCTACGCCAGCGCGGCCGACCTGTTCGAAGTGGGCTTTAACCATTTCTTTCGCGGCCGTGACAGTGATGCGGGTGGCGACCTGGTTTTTTACCAGCCGCACTCTGCGCCGGGCGTGTATGCCCGGGCCTACCTGGAAGGCAGGCTCAGCGAGGCCGACCTGCAACACTACCGCCAGGAGGTGAGCGCGCGGCGCGACGGTGCCCGCGGCCTGTCGAGCTATCCGCACCCGTGGCTGATGCCGGATTTCTGGCAATTTCCCACCGGCTCGATGGGTATCGGCCCCATCAGCTCCATCTACCAGGCGCGCTTTATGCGCTACCTGCACCATCGCGGCCTGCTCGATACCTCGCAGCGCAAAGTGTGGGGCGTGTTCGGTGACGGTGAAATGGATGAGCCCGAAAGCATGTCGGCCCTGACGCTGGCGGCGCGCGAAGGCCTGGATAATCTGGTTTGGGTGGTCAACTGCAATTTGCAGCGGCTGGATGGGCCGGTGCGTGGCAACGGTCGTATCATCGACGAGCTTGAGGCACTCTTCAGCGGCGCCGGCTGGAATGTAATCAAACTGGTGTGGGGTTCTGACTGGGACGGCCTGTTTGCGCGCGACACCGACGGGGCGTTGGTGCGGGCGTTCGCCGATACCGTCGATGGCCAATTGCAAACCTTCGCCGCCAAGGACGGGCGCTTTAACCGCGATCACTTTTTCGGCCAGAACCCCGCGCTGGCGCGCCTCGCCGAGGGGCTCACCGACGAACAGATCGACCACCTCAAGCGCGGCGGCCACGACCTGGTGAAGATACATGCGGCTTACGCGGTCGCCCGGGCGCACACCGGGCGCCCCACAGTTGTGCTGGCCCAGACCAAGAAGGGTTACGGCATGGGCGAGGCGGGGCAGGGCAAGATGACCACGCACCAGCAGAAGAAGCTGGACCGGGAGGCACTGCTGGCGTTTCGCGATCGCTTCCAGTTGCCGCTGTCGGATGAGGAGACCGAGTCCCTGAGCTTTTACCGGCCGGCGGCGGACAGCCCCGAAATGCGTTACCTGCAGGCCCGGCGCGAGGCCCTGGGCGGATCGGTACCGGTGCGCAACGCCCGCGCCGACGCAGTGCCGGTGCCGCCGCTGCAATCCTACGGCGGTTTTGCGCTCGCGGCGGACGGCAAGGAAATGTCCACTACCATGGCCTTTGTCCGTATGATGACGGCCCTGTTGAAAGACCAGCAACTGGGCCCGAGGGTGGTGCCGATCGTGGCAGACGAGGCCCGCACCTTCGGCATGGCGAACCTGTTCAAGCAGGTGGGTATTTATTCCAGCGTGGGCCAGCGTTACGAGCCGGAGGATATCGGCTCCATCCTCAGCTACCGCGAGGCGCTGGACGGCCAGATTATCGAGGAGGGTATCAGCGAGGCCGGCGCTATCAGTTCCTGGGTGGCTGCGGCCACAAGCTACTCGGTACACGGCCTCTCCATGTTGCCGTTTTATATCTATTACTCGATGTTTGGTTTTCAGCGCATCGGTGATTTGATCTGGGCCGCCGCCGACCAGCGCGCACGGGGCTTTTTGCTGGGCGCCACGGCGGGCAAGACCACCCTGGGCGGCGAGGGCTTGCAACACCAGGACGGCCACAGCCATCTCATTGCCTCCACCGTGCCGAACTGTCGTGCCTACGACCCCGCCTTCGCGGGGGAACTGGCGGTGATTCTCGACCACGGCATGCGCCAGATGCTGGAACGGCAGGAGGATGTGTTCTATTACGTCACGGTCATGAACGAGAACTACGCGCAGCCCAGCCTGCCCGAGGGCGTCGCGCAGGATGTGATCAGGGGTCTGTACCGGTATCGAACTGTCGGCGCCGGAAAGGGTAGCGACAGCCAGGTGCGCCTGCTGGGTGCCGGTACCATCCTGCTGGAGGTGCTCGCCGCCGCCGAGTTGCTGGCGCAGGACTGGGGCGTCTGCAGCGAGGTGTGGAGTGTCACCAGTTTTACCGAGCTGGCGCGCGAGGCCCGCACCGTGGAGCGCTGGAATCGACTGCATCCGCTGGCCGATGCGCAGGTCAGCCATGTGGCGGCCTGCCTGAACGGCACGTTACCGGTGGTGGCGGCGACGGATTATGTGCGGGCGGTACCGCAACTGATTGCGTCCTATATCGAGCCCCGCTACGAGGTGTTGGGCACAGACGGCTTTGGGCGCAGCGACACCCGCAGTGCCTTGCGCGATTTCTTCGAAGTGGGTCGTCACCACATTGTGCTCGCCGCGCTGGCCAGCCTGGCACGGCAGGGTGCTGTCGAGGCCGAGGTGTGCGCGCGGGCAATTGCCCGTTACGGCCTGGATACCGAGGCCATGGCATCCTGGGAAGTGTGAGGCGATACCTGAGGCACGCCGTACAGGGCGACGCCGGGCTGCGATCAGTGTACCTGACAAACCTCGATCCGGGCCACGCTGTGCTGTCCCGGCCCTGACCGCACACGGCTACACCGACGGTACTGTGGCAGCGCCGGCGCATTTTCGAGACAGGTGTTGTATTTAAAAATAAAAGCGAATCATTATCATTTACATTAGCAATATACTTTGGCAGAATTCTTTCCCTCGCAGTGCGGCGCAGCCGTACCGGATCAAACAGGGGAAAAATCACAATGCATTTACGACCAATCGCCCTATCGCTTGCCGGGCTGCTGGCAAGCGCGGCCACTGTCGCGGACGAAAACCTGTTCGGCTATGTAAAGGGGGCGGAGACCCTGCCTGAAGACGCCTGGGAGGCGTATACCATCATCACCAACAGGCAGGACAAAAGCGTGGGGCACTACGAGGCCTGGGACGCCCGGATCGAGCTGGAATACGGCGTCACCAACAAGTTCACCCTCTCCGGCGGGTTGGTGGGGCAGGCGATCGACACCGATGGCATTGTGATCGACGGCTACCTGCCCGAGGACAAGGACTCCGGGCTGACATTCTCCGGCGCCGAGGCCAGCGCCAAGTACAACTTCCTCAGTCCGGCGCTGGATGATATTGGCCTGTCGGGATATTGGGAGCTGGACTACACCACGATCGATCCGCATTCGGGCCAGGACAAGGACACGCTGTCGTTCGGCTCCCTGCTGATAGCACAGAAGTACTTCCTGGAAGGGGAGATGATCTGGGCGGGCAACGCGGGTATAGAGGCGACCTATGCCAAGCGGGGCAAGATCGATAATTTGCCGCCGGACTTTGAGTGGCCGACCGACCCGGAAATGGAAATAGAACTGCTGCTGGGCACAGCCCTGACCTACCGGTTTGCGCCCAACTGGTTTTTTGGCGCCGAAATTTTGTATGAAACCGAATACGAGACCGAGGTGGGGCAGGAGCGTTACAGTATTTTCGCGGGCCCGACCCTGCATTATGGCGGCCCGACCTGGTGGGCGACGTTTACCTGGCTGCCCCAACTCACCGGCGGCGGGGAAAAATTCGAGGGCCAGGACGAGGATTACCACCTGATCGAAAAGACCGAGCAGGAGTTCCGGCTCAAACTCGGCTACAACTTTTGAGGACGGTACGATGACACGGATTCACTGCGCGGGGCCCTGGTTTTTGCCGCTGACGGTGATGGTGGCGCCCGCATACGCCGTCGACTACCTGTCGGCGGAGCAGGCCCAGCGACTATTGATTCCGGGTGCGGACAGTTTTCTCGAGCAGTCGGTGAGCCTGAGCGAGGAGCAGCGCGATGCCATCAGGGCGCGCGCCGGTGTGCGCCAGCGCACCGACACCCAGTTGGTCTGGCGCGCTGAGCGAGCGGGCGAATTACTCGGCTGGTTTATCGTCGATGAAGTCATCGGCAAGCACGAATTCATCACCTATGGCGCCGCCATCTCCCCACAGGGTGCCGTGATGGGGATCGAGATCATGAGCTACCGCGAAACGCACGGCGGCCAGGTGCGCGAAGAGGACTGGCGTGCCAACCTGGCGGGAAAGACACTGGCCGACCCGCTGCGGCTGGGCAAGGACGTGCCCAATATCAGCGGTGCCACACTGTCCTGTCGCAATGTCGTCGATGGGGTGAGGCGCCTGCTGGTGCTGCACGAAATGGTGCTGACGCGTGACTGAAACCAGACGTATGCGCCCGCTGCTGGGTACCTTTGTGGAAATCGGCGTGGACGGTGGTTCGGCTTCGGCGCAGCGTGCAATCGATGAGGCCTTTGCGGCGATGGCGGCAGTCCAGCGCGCCATGTCCTTCCAGGATCCCGACAGTGAAATCTCCCGCTTGAATCGGCGGCCGGGTCAGTGGCAGGCCATGAGCGGCTTGACCCTGCGCGTGCTGAGGCTGGCGCGCGGTGTTGGCCTCGCCAGCCAGAACCGGTTCAATTGCACGGTCGGAGGGCAACTGGTCAGCTGGGGTGCGCTGCCGGACCACGGGCCGGCGGCGCGGATCGATGTGGGCAGTCCACTCGATCTGGAGTTTCGCTGGGGGGCAGCCCGCCTGCGCCGCGCGGTGCGGGTGACGCTGGACGGCATTGCCAAGGGTTTTGCGGTCGATCGCGCGGTGGTAATGCTGCAGCGACTTGGGTTCGCCTCTGGCTGGGTAAACGCCGGTGGCGACCTGCGTGTCTACGGCGAGCGCGCACTGCAGATCAACCGGCGGGAACTGGACGGCCAGTTGCAAGGCCTGGGAAGTCTGCGCAACGGCGCGGTGTCGACCTCGTATGTCGGTGCGTGTGCCGAGCCCGGCCTGCCCGCGCGACTGGTGGGCGCCGTGACAGCCAGCGACAGATCCTGTGACGTGGTCAGTGTGCTGGCAGCGCGCGCCTGGAAGGCGGATGCCCTGACCAAAGTAGCCGGCGCCAGTGCGGCGGGTGAGCGGGCCGGAATCATCGCCGCACTGGGCGGCACCCTGATTGGTGCGGGGGCCTGCTGATGAAACGGCTGGCCGGATATCCCACGGCATTTTATGGCTTTGTGCTGCTGGCGATTTTGACACTGCTGCTCACCGGTGTTGCACTGCTGCCTGCCATGCTGGAAATGCGGCTTGAACTCGACCTGCCGTGGCACATGGGGGGGGAATTGCGAAGGGCGTTTGTGGCAGGGCATTCCCTCGCCGGGTTTGTCATGGCCGGCGTGACCGGCGCCCTGCTGGCGGTTCACATCCGCATCGGCTGGCGCCGGGGGCTCAATCGTATCAGCGGCTGCGGCCTGCTGGTTTTGCTGGCCCTGATGCTGGTGAGCGCGCTGGGTATTTTCTACCTCGGTGATGAGCGGTTGAGCCGCTGTAGCAGTATTGCACACAGTGGTGCGGGTCTGTGCGCCGCGCCGCTGTTTATCTGGCATATGATCAGGGGCCGGCGCCTGCGGCTGGATGCGTCCCTGCGCAAGCATCCCCTGCCGGTTACCGCTATACTCAGCGGGTGCCCTACGCCGGATGGATACCAGCCATGCATCTCATCGACGACATCCGCTACCTGAAACCCCTGCAGGCCTGGCGTTCAATGCGCGCCCTGATTGCCGACCCGGAGAAAACCGGTGAGGTATTCAAGATTATAGAGGCCCTCAAGGGCGCGAGCCTGGCGCGTGCGGTTGCCCGCCTGCAGGCTAGTCCCGCGGGCCGTGACCTGCTGTCGCGCAAGCCCGACATCCTGCCGCTGTTGAGTGATCGCGAGGCCTTGCGAGCACTGCCGCAGGGCAGTGTGGGGCGCAGCTACCTCACGTTTGTGGAAGCCCAGGACCTGAGCGCCGACGGCCTGGTTGCCGCCAGCGAGGAAGTCCCGCGCGGGCAGGAGCGCAGCCCCGAGCAACGCTGGCTGGCGAACCGGCTGCGGGATATCCACGACCTGCAGCACATTGTGTGCGGCTACGGACGCGATGAACTGGGTGAGTTGTGCCTGCTGGCCTTCATGTGCGCCCAGACACCGAATCGCGGCATCGCCTTCATCGTGTTCATGGGACGGCGCAAATTACGCCAGGACGCGCCGCACATCGACGTGGATGCCTGCGTCGCGGAAGGGCGGCGCATGGGCGAGGCCGCGCAGTGGCTCGCCACCATCAACTGGGAAGACCGCCTTGGCCAGCCGTTGGCACACTTGCGGGCGGAAATGGGTATAACCTTGCCGGACAGCTACCGCAATGCCGGCATCAGTCGGCCAGCCGACTCGCGCGCCGCGGCGTGACGTTTGCCGGGCCTGTCCTGGCGGCAGGGTCGGTTTTTAATGCAATTTCCGCTGACACAACGTATAACAGCGGATCAACCGATTATCGGTACGTGTTGAACTGACGAATCTCCGCGGCCGGGCGGGTCGACAGGCACGGCCAGGTACAGGTCAGGCCCTGAATCCCGAGGTGGCATGCACAATAATAATACGGACACGCCGCCCGGCGCCGAAGCGGCATTGAAAGCCAACCCCTATGTCTCGCGAAAGCAGGCGTACTATGCGCTGGTCGTACTGACCGTTGTGTACAGTTTCAACTTTATCGACCGCCAGCTGCTGGCCATATTGCAGGAGTCGATCAAGGCCGACCTGGACCTGTCGGACGGCCAGCTGGGCTTGCTCACGGGGTTTGCTTTCGCGGCGTTCTATGTCATCGCCGGTATTCCCATCGCCCGCTGGGCCGACCGCGCCAACCGGCGCGACATCGTGGCCCTGTCCCTGTTCATCTGGAGCTTCATGACCGCGATCAGCGGTTTTGTACAGAATTTCCTCCAACTGCTGCTGGCGCGCGTCGGCGTCGGTATCGGTGAGGCCGGCTGCAGCCCGCCCTCACACTCGATCATCTCCGACATATTCGGACCCCGTGAGCGGGCCAGCGCCATCGGGTTTTACTCCATGGGTGTGAGCATCGGCATCCTGTTCGGTTTCCTGCTGGGCGGGTGGCTGAATGAGTTCTTCGGCTGGCGTGTGGCTTTCATGGTGGTCGGTGCGCCCGGCATTTTACTGGCGATTGTGGTGCGCATGACCCTTGCCGAACCGGTGCGCGGCCTGAATGAACGGCGTGTCGACAGCACCGTACCCGTGCCGCTGAAGCAGGTGCTGGCGCTGCTGTGGAGCCGGCGTTCGTTTCGCCATATGGCGCTGGGCGCGGGCCTGAATGCCTTCGCCGGTTACAGTACCAGCAACTGGATGGCCTCCTTCATGATTCGCTCGCACGGTATGAGCACGGGCGAACTGGGGACCTGGCTGGCACTGACCATGGGCCTGGGCGGCGCCGTGGGGGTATTCTGCGGCGGCCTGCTCGCCGACCGCCTGGCCCGGCGCGACCTGCGCTGGTATATGTGGCTGCCGGCGCTCACCGGCTTCATCTGCGTACCTTTCATGGTATCGATCTACCTCGCACCCGGTGCCCATACCGCCCTCCTGCTGGGCGTGGTGCCGGGCATACTGTTCAATGTCTATCTGGGCAACACCATTGCCACGACCCACGGCCTGGTGGGCTTGCGCATGCGCGCGCTGTCCTCGGCTATCCTGTTCCTGATCCTCAATACCATCGGGCTGGGCCTGGGCCCCTGGACCACAGGTTTGTTCAGCGATTACCTGGAGCCCTCGCTGGGAGTGGAGTCGCTGCGCTACGCTATGCTGTACGTGCTCCCCGCCATCATGTTCTGGTCGGCCTGCCACTTCTGGCTGGCGGGGCGGTCGTTGCGGGCGGATTTGGCGGCGGCGCCCGACTAGCTGACGGAAACCGGCCCGGACACCAGAAAAAGCAGACGGCAGCTATATCATTGCCTACCGCTCACCGGAATAAAACGCCATAATTGCCGGCCAGTTACCTGCGATGAGGAGCAGACATGACCACACTGGTCGAGTACAAGGCAGAACCCAACTACACCCTGATCACGCTGGACGACGGCAAGGCCAACGCCCTGGGTTTCGAGATGCTGGCGCAACTTGCAGCGGCGCTGGATACGGCGGAGCAGGCCGGCAAGGTGGTCATCATCTGCGGCAGGCCGGGAAAATTCTCCGCCGGCTTTGACCTGTCGGTGATGGGGCAGGGCGGTGACGGTATGATCAGCTTGCTGCGTGCCGGTGCGGAAATGTCCCAGCGCCTCCTGGCCTTTCCCACCCCGGTGATACTCGCGGTCAGCGGCCACGCCCTGGCCATGGGCGCCCTGCTGTTGCTTTCCGCGGACTACCGCGTGGGAGTGCACGGCACCTTCAAGATCGGCCTGAACGAGGTGGCCATCGGCATGACACTGCCGTACTTCGGGGTCGAACTGGCCCGGGCCAGGCTGGCGAAAACGCATCTGATGGCCGCGGTCGGCCTGGCGAGTGTCTACAACGCGGATGGCGCCGTTACCGCCGGCTACCTTGACGAAGCGGTCAGCGAGGAGGATTTGCTGCCGCGCGCCATTGCGCTGGCGGAGCAGTTTGCCGCGCTGGATATGACGGCACACAAGCACACCAAGGCCCGCATTCGGGAACAGTTGTCAGCGACCCTGGCAGAGGCGATAGCAAAGGAACTGGGAGCGGCCTGAGGGACTGTCTTGCGGGGCAGTCCCGGGTCAGAATTTCCAGCGCAGGGTGACGCCGACGGTGCGCGGCTTGTTGACGGAAATACGCTGCGGTGTAGCCCAGCGATTGTTGTAGAACTGCTTCGCGACTTCGTCGGTGACATTGTCCACGAATAGCGTGCCGCTCCACTTGTCCGCTTCCAGGCCGACCCGGAAATTGCCGATATCATAGGATGGCTGGTCCGTCGGCCCCTGGGTGAAGACTACGGATTCGGTGCCATCCAGGGAGTTGACCGAATCCCCCATGTAGGACCAGTCCAACCGCACATAGGGGTCTGCCCCCCACAGCTGGGACTGGAAGCTGTACTGGACCGCGAGGCTGGCCTTGTATTCCGGGGTGATGGGCAGCTGGGTGCCCTTGGCGACCTCGGCCACTATCACGTCGTCCTCCCCGGTGATCACATCGTCCTTGGCGATTTCCGCATTGATCCAGGCGCCGTTGACGGTGATGTCCCAGCCCTCGGCGGGTATCCAGGTAATTTCGGTTTCGAAACCATCTACCTGGGCCTGGGAGAAATTGACGATCCCCAGTGAGAATGTGGCCGGGTCATTGACCTGGATCTGCATGTCGTCCCACTCCATGCGATACAGCACCGAGTTAAACCGCAGGCTGTTGTCGAACCAGGTGCTTTTGAAACCCAACTCGTAGTTTTTCAGCTTGTCCGGGTCGTAACTGCGGGGGAGCACCGAGGAGGCCCTCACCGAGTTGGTGCCACCGCGACGGAAACCCTCGGAGTAGGTGGCATAGCCCATCGCATCATCGCTGAACTGATAGGCCACATTCAGCTTGGGCACCCAGTCGGAATCTTTCGTGCTGGTGGTATCGTTGACCGTGAAATAATCCGTTTCCAGGTTGGGCTGCCTGCCGCCGAGCAGGGCGCCCTGGCGCAGCGTATTGTCCACTTCATACTCAAACCAGCGGGCGCCGGCGGTAAAGCTCAGTTTGTCTGTCGCGGCAAAACTGACCTCGCCAAACACGGCAGCTTGCGTCACCTCGAGATCGTAGGAACCGAAGAAGAAGTTGTCGGAGGGTGTGTTGTGGAACTTATCGTAATTCGGGTTGTAGTAGGGCGAATTGGCTGCATAGGAAAGTTCACTGTATCCCTGGTTGGCGTAGTATTCGGTATCACTGAAATCCTGTACGTCCGAGGTGAACAGCTGCTTGCGCTCGAGTTTGCTGTAGAAGAATCCCACCAGACCGCTCCAGCGGCTGCCGGAATCATCCTGGGTGGTCAGTCGTCCCTCAAAAGTCCAGCGATCGTCCTGCTGGTCCTGGCGGGCCTTGCCGCGGGGCTGGCCGGTAAAATCGTAAGTGGCATAGTAGACCGGGTTGTACTGCTGATCGAAAGCGTGCAGGTAGCTGGTGGCGTCGGCATCGTACCGCATCTCCCGATTGAAATAGCTACCTGTCAGTACGGTGTCGGCAAAGCCCAGGTCGCCCTCAATCGAGAGGCTCAGCTGGTACCACTTGTCCTTGAGGCTCTCGTCCTGGAAGCGCAACTGCTGCAGGTCTCCCAGGCCGCCGGTGGCGTCACCAAAGCCGTCGACTTCCAGGTCCTGGATGATACCGGCCACATCCACGGTCCAGTCTTCGTTCACCAGCCAGCGCAGGGCGGCGCGTCCGCCCGTGGTAGTGGATGAGTTGACGTCGTTGTCGGCATTGGCGCTGTTGTCGAAGCGCGGACGCACCGGCAGGTAGCCGGACTCGATCCTGGCCTCGCGCCACTGGTCCGGCTGGCTCCGGCCCAGTACGTTGTCTATATAACCCGCCTCGTCGGCGCGAAAGCCCACCAGGCGGATGCCAATCTTGTTGTCCATAAGCGGGATATTGACCATCCCGGATATATCCGTGTCCTGGTCGCTGCTGTGCTCGGGTTGGCCCGCGGTGCCCTCTACCCAGCCCTCCAGCAGCATGGGGTCGGGCTTGTTGGTGATAATGCGCAGGGTGCCCGATTGTGAGCCATCCCCGAACAGCGTGCCCTGGGGCCCGCTCAGCGCTTCCACCCGCTCGATGTCAATCAGCCGCGGATCCGGGTTGAGGCCCGCCTGGGTGATGGGTTGCTCGTCGAGGTAAACGCCGGAGGAGGGATTGGTGCCAAATTGAATCCCGGAGGAGGCCACGCCGCGGAACACCACCGAGGTACCGCCAGGTTCACGCGTGGCGTAGGCGAGGCTGGGAATTTTTGCCGCATAGTCGTCCAGGCCGGTAAAGCCCTGGCGCTCGATGTCGTCAGTGGTAAACGCGGTAATTGCCTGCGGCAGGTCCTGCAGGTTGGCCTTGCGCTTGGACGCGGTGACAATCACCTCTTCCAGTACGCCGGATTGGCCGTAGGCTCCATGCGCGGTTCCCAGCACGGTGGAGATGACCAGTGCCAGGGTTTTCTGCCGGGTGTTGAATGGCGCATGCGCCACCGCCGGCGGGTGCTTGTAATTATTATTCACGCCAGTTATCTCGCGTTTTAGCCTCACCTCGGGCAATCCTACGTGATGCCTGCGGCAATGCCAAGCGACAATGTGCCCTGCGGGCGAATTTGTGAATGAACAACCATTCAGTAGACGGCGGGTCGGTTGACTCGGGCACCAGCTCAATTTATGGTGGCCCGACTGACCCATTTTGAAGCAGCGGGACCTTGTGAATGGATATTGGAGTGCCACTGCGGGAGCTCGGTGAGTACGATATCGCACCGTTGCGCGACGTTATCCTCGCCCAGGACGAGTCAGTATGGCTTGGCAATACCTATCGCCAACAGGCGTACGAGGTACACCAGCAAACCCAGTCCATCGTCATGGTATTTACCGACGGCGCCGGCTGGCCCGATATCGAGGTGCGCCGGGAACCGGGCTGGGACGTGCTGGCGGAGCAGGCGCTGCCGCTCATGCACCGGATACTGGCCGATCACTATCCTCCGGGGGGATGCATTATTCGCGCCATGGCGGCGCGGCTCAGTGCCGGCGGCGTTATCAAGCCGCATCGCGACAAGCACCCCTCCTTTCACTACGGCCACCGTATCCATATCCCCATCTACACCAATAACCGGGTGCGCTTCATGATCGACGGCCGCCCTTACAGGATGGCTGTCGGCACGGTCTACGAGATCAACAACCAGCAGCAGCACAGTGTGATGAACAAGGGCAGGGAAGCTCGTATCAATTTTATCTTCGATTACGTGCCGCCGCAGCATCTGGGGCAGTCGCCTTCCGGCCGGCAAAGGCCCGGCCAGGAGAGGCCCGGCCAGGAGAGGCCCGGCCAGGGCGGCGCCGAGGGAACCTCCGGCATCGCGTGACCACCCTCATCGCCAGCTCGGTAGTGCGGGGCAGCCACCAGGGCGAGAGCCACGGCGGCGTATTCCTTATCGATTTCGAGCATCAGTCGGTGCAGCAGGTAATCGACTGGGACACGACGGATATCGATTGGCAGGGCCGGGGCTGGGACCGGGGTCTGCGCGGGATCGCCTTTGACGGCGAGCGCGTGTTTATCGCTGCCAGCAACGAACTGTTTGTGTACACGCCGGATTTCACATTGCTGGCGTCTTACCGCAATCCCTTCCTGATGCACTGCCATGAAATCTTTGCCTACCAGCGGCGGCTGTACCTCACCTCAACCGGCTTTGACGCGGTACTGGGTTTCGACCTCGACAGCAATCGTTTCTGTTTCGGCCTGCACCTGGTGGCTGTGGGCAGCGGCTACCAGGGCGCGCCCTTTGACCCGGAGTGCGAGCGGGGTCCCGCCGCGGGCAATCAGTTGCACCTGAACAACGTATTTTGCGACGGCAGCGGCATGTACTTAAGTGGCCTGAAAACCGCCGGCATGCTGCGCTTCGATGGCCGCACCCTGGTGCGGGTCGCCACGCTGCCGCGGGGCATTCACAATGCCCGACCGTATCGTGACGGTGTTCTGTTCAACGATACACCCGCAGACCGGGTGCGCCTGCTCACCGCGGGCAGGGACATCAGCTTCGCCGTTCCCGCCGTCGACGAGAGCCGCCTCACCCATACTGACCTGGACGATTCGCGCATCGCGCGCGCCGGCTTCGGCCGCGGCCTGTGCGTGCTGGATGAGCACCTGGTAGCCGCCGGCTCGTCGCCCTCTACCATAGCCCTGCACGATCTCGAACAGGTCAAAACCGTGAGCGTCGTCAACCTCAGCTGGGACGTGCGCAATGCAATTCACGGCCTGGAGCTCTGGCCGTTCGCTTAGCGGGGGCTTTTCACCTGCCCGACGCGGGCTCCCGCGTACCCCGCTGGGGAATACCGCCCCCGGTACCGGCAGGCGTTGTCGCTGGACGGACTGTAAATCGGGGTTTAAGCTGGCCTCAGCTCACGTTGTAACGTACTGGTTCGAGCTGTGCCGGAGCGGTTCACTGCCTCGGCCGGCTACACATGACAGGGTATATATGGCAGGGTGCGAACCACATCTGGTGCTTGATCAGGATGACTTTTCGACGCTGTATCCGGACCGGCATTTTACCATCCGCCACAATCTGGTCGGGCATCCCCTGTTACAGCTGGATCGGCTGCAGCAGCTGGCGCGTTCATTGCCGCCGCAACTGGTCAGGTTGCGACGGGCGAACCTGTCGGTCAGTGATCCGCTTGCGATAGCTCATCCCAACGGGCTGTCCATTGATGAAACCTTTGACCGGATCGAAACCTGCCAGTCCCTGGTGCAATTGGACCAGGTAGAGTTGCACCCCGAGTATCGCGATTTGCTCGATCGGTGCATCGGCGAGATAAAACACGTTGGCGCGCGGCGCCTGCCGGGCATGCATATGGCCATTGGCCACATCCTTATCTCCTCGCCTCACGGTATTACTCCCTTTCACATGGACGATGATCACAATTTTCTGCTCCAGATCCAGGGCGAGAAGCGGGTGCATTGTTGGGGTGCCGATGTCCCGGGGATAATTACCTTCCGTGATCTCGAGCGGTACCACCATTTCGGGTCCGCCGATATCGAGTTCCGGGATGCACTGGACGATCAGCGTCGTACCTTCACGCTGACGCCGGGTATCGGTCTGCATATTCCCGTGCACACCGCCCACTGGGTAAACAACGGTTCCCAGGTATGCGTTTCGCTGGCCGTAACCTACCACAGCCGGAGAGTTCGCCGGGAAGCGGCTGTGCACTGGCTGAACTCAAAGCTCAGGGCCAGGGGTTTGTCCCCGGTGCCCTACACCAATTCCCCGGTGCGCGATTCGCTCAAATACATCGCGGCGCGTGGATTCCGCCTGGCTGGCGAGCTGCGCAACCGGGCTTTGCGATAGCGCGCCGGTGGAATGTATGAAAACGAACCCGGGGGTTATCTGAGCGATGCAGGCAGCGGGTGTCGACCAAGCCCAGGTAATACTTCGTGTCGCGGGCTCCGCTGCGGCGCTGGGGCAATGCCGCGAGGACTGGGAATCACTGGCTGTTCGCGCGTTGGAGCCAAACGTATTCTACGAGCCCACCCCCCTGCTGGCGGCGATCAATGAACTGGGGTATCTGCCGCCGCCCACGGTCCTGCTCGTCTACCTGAAGCCGGCGGGCAGGCCCGATGCCGAGGCCATCCTGATAGGCCTGTTTCCGTTTTTTCGCGCCCGGCGCGGACCCCGGGGGATACTGCGCTATTACCGGCTGTTCACCAACATGCAGTGTGGCCTGAACACGCCGCTGATCGACGGCCAACATGCTGAACTGGCTATCGATTCGGCCCTTACCTGGCTGGATGGCGCGCCCGGCGGGGCTCGATACCTGGGCCTGTTCGGGATAGCCAGTGACGGTGACTTCGCTCGAATCCTGCGCGGGCTGCTGGCTCGTCGCCGCCAGCCCTGGCTGGAAGAGCGTCGCTATGAGCGCGCGCTGTTTCGGCCGCGAGCATCGGCCGCGGAATACCTTGAAGCGGCGATCAGCGGCAGGCACCGCAAGGGGTATCGCCGGTTGCAAAACAGGCTGGCCGAGCTGGGCGAGCTGAGTTTTCGAGTGAGTCAGTTTGACCAGCCGATCGAGCCCTGGACCGAGGACTTTCTCGCCCTGGAGGCCCGGGGCTGGAAGGGGGTGCATGGCAACGCGATGCTATCCAGCGCCGCGGACAGGGCATTCTTTCGCGCATTGTTGACGCAGATGCATGCGCGCCGACAACTGATGATGGTGTCCCTGGTGCTGAACCAGAAACCCATTGCCATGAAGTGTAACCTGCTGCCCGCCCAGCCGGGCGCGGGGGCATTCGCCTACAAGATAGCCTACGACGAGGACTACGCGCGCTATTCGCCCGGTGTGCTGCTGGAGATCGAAAACATCCGGCTGTTGCATGAGCTGCAGCCCGGGGTCGCATGGATGGATTCCTCCGCTTTCCCCGACCATCCGATGATCAATCGCCTTTGGCTGGATCGGCGGGAGATCGTTGACCTGCTGTGCGGCAGCGCCGGCGCAATTGGCAGGCTGGGCGTTGCGGCCCTGGCGCTGAAACAGCGCCATCAGCTACCTGCTGAGCCCGCGTATACGAGCCCCGGCGCCATGAAGCAAAAATTCGAGCCCTATCTGGAGTTTGATCCCCAGACCTTTGTCAGCCTGTTTCCTGACAGGCCTTTCCCGATCCGGCACCGGCTGGTGGATCACCCACTGCTTCAGCTCGAGCGCCTGGCGCAACTGGCCAGCGAACTGCCGCCGGATCTGGTCGAATGCAATATGGGATCATTACCCTTCAGCCTCGGCTTCGATTCGACCCCGGTAAATGGCATGACGATCGAGGAGACCGTGCGCCAGATCGAGGAGTGCGAATCCTGGATGGGCTTGAAGCAGATCCAGCTCGATCCCGAGTACCGGGCATTACTGTGGGACTGCGTCCGGCAGATCTACCCCTTCAGTGAAATCAAACGCCCCGGCACCCAGCAGCTCGAGGCCTATATTTTTATTTCCTCTCCCGGATCGGTAACACCGTTTCACTTCGATGATGAGCATAATTTCCTGCTGCAGGTGCGTGGCAGCAAGACCATGCACATGTGGGATGCGCGGGATCCCAACGTCGTCACCTACCAGGCGCTGGAGCGTGCATATAACGGTTCCCCGCGCAACATACCTTACAAGGAGGAGCTGGCCGCGCAGGGGCAAACGTTTGAGCTGCGACCAGGTGATGGCCTGCACGTGCCGGTCCACAATCCCCACTGGGTGCAGAACGGCCCGGAGGTTTCCATCTCCCTGAGTATCACCTTTCGCTCCGCCGCGCTGGTAAAGGAGTCGACCGTGCACTGGTTCAACGCAAAACTGAGGGAGCGTGGTTGGTCACCGCGACCATTCCAGGATGCGCCGGTGCGCGACACCGCCAAGTACTTTGCAGCGCGAGCAGTGCGCAGGTCGATGCGCTACCTGGGAAGGTAGGCAGTGCACCGGTGCGGGATGCCTGCGGGCCCCGGCACCCCGCGTGGCCCGCTACCACCGCGAACGGAGATGGGGTAAGGGAGAGCTCAGGCGGTGCCGTCGTAGCGATCCAGGATCGGCTCCAGCACTTCCCTGAGTTCCTCCAGTTGGGTTTCGTAGTGGCGCCAGTACCCGATGCCTGACGTGTAAATCGGTTGGCGCACCTGCTCTGAACTGGCGGTGCGCACGGCGCGTTGCGTGGCGTGGTAATCCAGGCAGGCATCCTCCCAGGGCAACCCCAGGTGCTTGAGTATGCGTTCGACCTGGCGTGGCAGGTCCGCCACCACGTCCTCGTACTGCACATGGAGGACCTTGCCGGGCAACACCTGGTCCCAGTGATCCATCATGCGCTGATATTGCAGGTAGTATTCGCCGATGTCGGTCTGGTCGTAGCTGAAGGCCTGGCCGCGGGCGTAGAGCTGGCGCAGGTTTCCGGTGCAGGCATCCAGCGGATGACGCCGGGCGTCGATGATTTTCGCGTTGGGCAATATGGCGTGGATAAAGCCCACCAGCGGAAAGTTGTTCGGCATCTTGTCAATGAAGTGCGGGGTTCCCTCCACCCGGTGCATGCGGGCCATATCCAGGTAGTTCTGGCCCAGCCGGCTGAAGTGGCGGGGCTCCAGTTCGTTGAGTACTTCGGGGTAGCGCATGCCGTCTGCCCGGTTGCGGTTCAGCGATTTGGTCAGGCGGCCGATGTAGGGCAGTTCGCTGGTGCCCTCGACCCGGCTGTGGCTGGCGATAATCTGCTCAACCAGGGTGGAGCCGGAGCGCGGCATTCCCAGGATGAAAATGGGGGAGGGGTCGGGGTTGCCGACGCCGGCGTGCGAGCGGAAAAAATCCGCAGCGAAAAACGCGATCAGGTCATCGTTCACGGTTTCCGTGAGCACGGGGTCGTAGCTCACCAGCAGGCGCTGCCTGGCATTACCCTGTTCGTAGTACTGCCAGGCGGTCGCGTAATCCCTGCGGTCTTCATACGCCCTGGCCAGGGCGAACAGGAAATTGACGCGGGAGGTCTCGTTGACGGTATCGCTTTCGAGTCGCTGCCGCATCTCGGCTATTTCCGCGTCATCAAAGCGATAGGTCTTGAGGTTGGCCATACTGAACCAGGCCTCGCCGAATTCCGGCTCGATAGCGAGGCAGCGCCGGTAGGCCGCGATGCCCTCGGACTGCTGTCCGAGGGTTTTCAGCATATGACCGAGGCCCAGCCAGGCACCGGGGTGCCTGGGGTCCAGCTCAAGGCAGCGGCGGTAGGCCGCCGCGGACTGCTCGGTGAGCGCCGCCGGCGCCAGGACCCCCGCCAGTCGATAGTGGGCTCGCGGGTTGTCCGGCTGCAGCTCGATCAGGGTTTTGTAGACGTCGATTGCGTCATCGGGGCGTTCGAGTTCTTTCAGTACCCGGCCCAGTTCAAACAGGGCAGCTATGTGGTCAGGCGCCTCGGCGAGAGCCTGGCGCAACAGGTTTTCCGCCTCGTCCAGGTCGCCTGCGGCAGCGGCGATCAGGCCCAGCATACGCAGGGCATCAACGTTCCGCGGTTCCCGCTGCAGGACCTGGCGACACAAGCGTTCTGCCTCTTCGAGCCGGCCGGCGGCATGGTGCTCCGCCGCCTGTGCCATCATGCCCCGAACGGGAGACAGGGCGAAGCTGCGCTCAAAGGCGGCGTCCGCGTCCGCACCGCGGCCGACCTGCGCCAGCGCCCTGCCGAGCTGGAAATGGGCGGCTTCCTGCTTCGGGTCCAGGCGAGCCGCTTTTTCCAGCAGGGGTATGGCTTTTTCCGCCAGGCCCCGCTGCAGCAGCAAAGTGCCCAGGTCCTCATAGGGCTTGGCAAAGGTGGGGGTGAGGTCGATGACCCGCAGCAGGATTTCCTCGGCTTCGTCGAACTGCCCCCGGTCGCCCAGCGCGGCGCCGAGCAGGCCGAGGATGTTCACGTCTTCGGGGTAGCTGCCCAATGCCTGCCGGCAGCGCGCGATAGCTTCCTCGGCCCTGCGCTGCTGCAGAAGCCCGAGGATGTTATCGAAGACGCTTCGGGGGGCTCGCGCCTGCTGCATGGTGCCTCGCGGAAAGTGGCTGAGCGGCCATGGTAGTGGGAAAAGCGCGCAAGCTCCATACCGTTACCCGGGCGCCGTGTCCCCGGCGATATCGCGCCACCAATGGCAGGATTCAATCCCAAACCCGGGGACAGGCCCCCACCTTGATCTCAATCAATCATTTCCGGGCGTAATTGGGATCAAATACCGGGCACTCCCGAGCGGCGCTCTTATCAGACAATGCAGGCCACTATGGAACTCGTATGCCCGGCAGGTAGTGCTGCCATGTTGCGCGCCGCGGTTGATGCAGGCGCTGACGCCGTCTATATCGGCCTCAAGGATGAGACCAACGCCCGCCACTTCGCCGGGCTGAACTTCAATGACCGGCAGGCAAATGAAAGCCTGCGCTACGCGCATGATCGCGGTGTCAGAGTGTTTATGGCCATCAATACCTATGCGCAGCCGGAATCCATCCGGCGCTGGCACGATGCGGTAAATCTGTCCGCGGACCTGGGGGTCGATGCGATCATTGCCGCGGACATCGGGATTCTCGAATACGCGACCAACCGGTATCCCGCCATCAACCTGCACCTGTCCGTGCAGGGTTCGGCCACCAGCAGCAAGGCGCTGGAGTTCTATGCCAATGAATTCGGTATCAAGCGGGCTGTACTGCCGCGAGTGCTGTCATTGCCGCAGGTCAGGCAACTGGCGGCCAACAGCCCGGTCGACCTGGAGGTGTTCGGTTTTGGCAGCCTCTGCATAATGGCTGAAGGACGGTGTTTTCTTTCTTCCTACGTCACCGGGGAATCGCCCAACACTTTCGGCGCGTGTTCCCCGGCCAGCGCGGTGCGCTGGGAGGAAACGGCTGACGGCCGCGACTCCTATCTCAATGGCGTCCTCATAGACAGCTTCAAAGCTGATGAGAAAGCGGGCTATCCGACGTTGTGCAAGGGGCGCTTTCGCGCCAATGGCAACCAGTTCCACGTGCTTGAAGAACCCACCAGCCTGAACACCCTGCAGATTATTCCGGAGTTGGACAAGGCGGGCATAGTGGCGGTGAAGATCGAGGGGCGCCAGCGCAGTCCGGCGTATGCCGCCCGGGTCGTCAAGGTGTGGCGCGAAGCCCTGGATGACTACCGCAAAATGCAATCTGGCTTTACCGTCAAGCGTGAGTGGATGGAGGCGCTGGGAAGCGTCTCCGAGGGCGCCCAAACCACGCTGGGCGCCTACTCCAAGCCCTGGCAGTAGCCGGGGATCGCCGAGCAAGAACCGCGAGGAAAAGACCGTTGAAAATATCAGTGGGCCCCGTGCTCTACTTCTGGCCCGAACAACAGCTGCGGGACTTCTACCGGCAGTTGGAATCGCTGCCGGTGGATATAGTCTATCTGGGCGAGACTGTCTGCCCCAAACGCCGTGAAATCCTTCCGGATCAGTGGCTGGACATTGCACGGCAGATTGCCGGTAGCGGCAAGGAGGCGGTGTTATCAACTCTGACGCTGCTCGAGTGCCGCGCCGACCTGGCGCAGGTGAAAAAAATGGTGGATAACGGTGAATTCCTGGTGGAAGCCAATGATATGGCCGGGGTGCAGCTGTTGATCGACAACAAGTTACCTGTGATCACCGGCCCCGCAGTCAATATCTACAACCAGGTTACCCTGCGTCTGCTCCACCGCAAGGGGCTCAAGCGCTGGGTGATGCCGGTGGAATTGGGCCGGGAGGCACTGGCCGGTATTTTGCGCCATGCCGATCTGGGGGAGATGATCGAAACCGAGGTATTTGCCTGCGGCAAGATTCCGCTGGCGTATTCAGCCCGCTGCTATACGGCCAGGACGTACAACCTGCCCAAGGACAATTGCCAGCTCAAATGTATCGATCACCCGGGTGGGATCCTCATGGAGAACCAGCAGGATAAGAAGCTGTTCGTTCTCAACGGCATCCAGACCCTCTCCGGTTACGACTACAACCTCATGCCCGAGGTGGCCGACATGGAGGCAATCGGGGTTGATATCGTGCGTATCAGCCCGGAACCCGGTGACATTGGCGCACAGGTCGAGGCCATGCGGGGCGCCATCGATGGCCGTCCACCCGCCGGCGGTGGCATTCTGGCGAGCGACAAGTGTGACGGGTACTGGTTTGGGCGGCCGGGCATGGAAAGCGGTGGCAGCCAACGCGGGGTGACGCCATGCTAGGACCATTGCCCTCGACCGTTACGCTGGCGTCGAAGATCAAACCGGTCGCCCTGCAGGGGATTGCGCTGGTGCCGTTCCCGCTGCAGAAATTTGTTGCCGACAAGCTGCTGAACCCGTTGCTGGATGACACTATCAGCGACGGTGACCTGGACCTGCTTGAAAACCGGGTGCTGGCATTGTCCGTTTTCGAAACCGGGCAGAGTTGGCATTTCAGCCTTATCAACCACCGACTGGAACTGGTCAGGCCGGGCCGGCCGGCCGATGTTCGCATCAGTGGTACGATCGAGGCTTTCCTGCTGATATCCAACCACCTGGAGGATCCCGATACCCTGTTTTTCCAACGTGAACTGAATATTGAGGGTGACACTGAGCTCGGCTTGACCATCAAGAATTGCCTGCACAACGTCGATACCGGCCGCCTGCCGAAACCAGTTGAGCAACTGCTGCACCTGGCCGGCGGCATTGCCAGCACGATCTATAAGGGCGCGGCCAACGGCGAACGCGATTTTTGAGTCGGCGACCTGCCCGGGATCGTGCAGAAGTGCACGGCGTCCGACATCAGGACCTGCCTGACGATCAACACGGTGCTGTGTGACCACGATATCGCCCTGATGCGACGAATCGTGGACGCAGCGAAGGCCTGCGGGGTGTCGGCGCTCATCGCCTCGGATCATGCGGTGATGGCCTACGCGAGACAGGTCGCCCTACCGGTACATGTTTCAACCCAGGCAAATGTCAGCAATATCGACACGGTGGAATTTTACGCCGCTTTCGCCGATGCGGTGGTGTTGTCGCGTGAGCTCAGCCTGCGGCAGGTGGCAAGTACAGTGAATGAAATAGGCCGACGGCAGATCACGGGGCCGTCGGGTCGGCTGGTGAAAATAGAGGTGTTCGCACACGGCGCGCTGTGCATGGCGATTTCCGGCAAATGTTATCTGAGCCTGCACTCACACAATTCCTCGGCCAACCGGGGCGCCTGCATCCAGAACTGCAGAAAGCAATACGTTGTCACCGACAAGGAGAACGGGGCTGAACTCGAGATAGACAACGAATACATCGTGAGCGCGAAAGATTTGTGCACCATCGGCTTTCTCGACAGGATTGTAGCCGCCGGTGTCGGTATTCTGAAAATCGAGTCTAGTGCCCGGCCTCCGGCCTGGCCAGTTGCTTTTGCTGCCGCAGCATGGTCCAGCCGGCAATGACCACCCCTACCGTGACGATACCGATGATAATCGTCGCCAGCGCGTTGATCTCCGGCGTCACCCCCAGTTTCACCTTGGAGAAAATCACCATGGGCAGGGTGCTGGCCCCCGCGCCGGCGGTGAAGCTGGAAATCACCAGGTCGTCCAGTGACAGGGTGAAGGCCAGCAACCAGCCCGCGGCCATGGCCGGCAAAATCAGCGGCAGGGTGATATCGAGGGTGACGGCGAAGGGGCGGCCGCCTAGGTCCATCGCCGCCTCCTCCAGGGCGTGGTCCATAGAGGCCAGGCGCGACTGCACGATTACCGCGACATAGGCCATGGAAAACGTGATATGGGCGATGGTAATGGTGTTGGCGCCGCGGGCGCCAGGCCAGCCGATCAATTCCTGCAGGCTCACGAACAACAGCAATAGCGACAGGCCGGTGATCACTTCCGGCATAACCAGCGGCGCCGCAATCATCCCGGTGAACAGGGTGCGGCCGCGGTAGCGCCCCATGCGGTTCAGTCCCAGCGCGGCCAGGGTGCCCAGCAGCGTGGCCGCGGTGGCACTGACCAGGGCGATCTCCAGGCTCAGCATGGCGGCGTCGAGAATCTGGGAATTGTCGAGCAGGGCGCTGTACCAGCGAGTCGAGAAGCCGCCCCACACGGTGGCCAGACGGGCGTTGTTGAAGGAGTACACCATCAGCACGATGATCGGCAGGTACAGGAAGGCGTAACCGAAACCCAGCAATGAGTACAGCAACGTGGATGAACGCCTCATGTATCCGGCTCCTGCTGCAGGCGCTGGAACAACATGATGGGCAGCACCAGGATCAACAGCAGCACTACCGCCACCGCCGACGCCAGCGGCCAGTCGCGGTTGACGAAAAATTCATCGTACAGGGTGCGGCCTATCATCAGCGAGTCGAGCCCGCCCAGCAGGGCGGGAATGACATATTCACCCAGCGCCGGAATGAATACCAGCAGGCAGCCGGCGATGATACCGGGCAGGGCCAGTGGCAGCGTGATATCGCGAAACACCTGCCGCGGCCTGGCGCCGAGGTCGGCGGCGGCCTCATGCAGGTCCAGGTCGAGCTTTTCCAGGGTGGCGTACAGCGGCAGGATCATAAACGGCACATAGGTATAGACGATGCCGAGGTATACCGCCCCGTCCGTGTAAAGCATTTGCAGGGGTTCGTCTATTAATCCCAGGGACATCAGCAGGTGGTTGATCAGCCCCTGCTTGCCCAGCATCACCATCCAGGCGTAGACGCGCAGCAGGAAGGAGGTCCAGAAGGGCAGGATTACCAGCAGTAGCAGCAGGTTGCGCCAGGGGTAGGGCGTCAGCGCGATGGCGTAGGCCATGGGGAAACCCAGCAGCAGGCACAGCAGCGTGGCGATCAGCGCGATCTTGATCGATTTGAGGTAGCTCACCAGGTAAAGCTTGTCTTCCAGCAGGAAGCGGTAGTTGTCGAAGGTGGCCAGCACCCTGTCGGTGGCACCGCCGGACCAGTCGAAGAAATCGCTGAACGGCGGTTGCGCCACCAGTGGGTCGGCGAAACTTATCTTCAGCACAATGGCGAAGGGGATGAGGAAAAAGAACAGCAACCACAGGTAAGGAGTGGCGATGACAAAACCGCGCCACAGGCGGTCGCGTCTGCCCGGATTCACCACCATGGTCACAGCGCGGCTGGCCTCATCATTGGGTCAGTACCACGCTGCAGTCGGAATTCCAGCTCAGGAACACCTCGTCATCCCATTCCAGCAACAGCTGGGCCGAGCGCTGGTAGTTCTGGGCGCTCACCTGGATAATCCGGCCGTTCTGCGAGCGCACCCGGTACAGCGATCGATTGCCGTAATAGGCGAGGTCTTCCACCACGCCCCGGGTAACGGTTAACCCGTCCCGGGTCGGTGCCTGCGTGCTAATCAGCAGTTTCTCGGGACGCACCCCGATCACACAGCGCGTGCCCGGCGCCAGGTCCTGCTCGTGCCGGGTGCGAATCTCGGTGCCGCTGTCATCTAGCCTGACGGTCAGGGACAGCGCGTCGCTGGCCACCACGGTGGCGTCGAAGGTATTAATCTGGCCAAAAAAATTGGCGATGAAGCGGTTTTGCGGAAACTCGTAGATTTCGCTGGGTGTACCGATCTGGACGAATTTCCCCGCATCCATTACCGCGATGCGGGTGGCGAGGGTCATGGCCTCCTCCTGGTCGTGGGTAACCACGACGAAGGTAATGCCCAGGGTGTCCTGCAAGTTCATCAACTCGAACTGGGTTTGCTCCCGCAGCTTCTTGTCGAGGGCGGCCAGGGGTTCGTCCAGCAGCAGCACTTTCGGGCGTTTTATCAGCGCCCTGGCCAATGCCACCCGCTGGCGCTGGCCGCCGCTGAGCTGGTCGGGTTTCCGTTTGGCCAGTTCCGGCAGCTGCACCAGTTGCAGCATCTCCTCTACCCGGCTGGCGATTTCAGTACGGGGTAACTTTTCCTTCTTCAGCCCGTAGCCGATGTTCTGCTCCACCGTCATATGGGGGAACACGGCGTAGGACTGGAACATCATGTTGACCGGGCGTTCATAGGGCGGCGACAGGGTAATATCCACCCCGTCGATCAGAATGCGACCGGTGGAGGGCTTCTCAAACCCCGCGAGCATGCGCAGCAGCGTGGACTTTCCGCAGCCCGAACCTCCCAGGATGGTAAACAGCTCGCCCCGGTAGATTTTCAGGCTGATGTCGTCTACCGCTGCGAAGTCGTCGAAGTGCTTGCTCAATGATTGCAGTTCAATAAACGGCTTTTGCGCGGGATCTTGCCACGGCGTGCCGCTGCAGGCGCCACCCTGGCCGGGACTTTTCGCCGGTTCTACATCTGTCATGAGCAGTTCCTTGTCATGTCACAGGCCCGTCTTGATCTTGGTCCAGGTGCGGGAGCGGCGCCGTTCCAGTTTGGGTGGCAGCACGACCGAGGGCTCCAGTCGTTGCATCGTATCCTTATCGGGGTAGATGGCCGGGTCCTGGGTGAGCGCCGGGTCTACCAGCGACGTCGCACTGAGATTGGCGTTGGCGTAGCCGATATAGTTGCTGGCGCGGGCGACGACGTCGGGCCGCAGCATGAAATCGAGGAACAGGTAGGCGTTGTCCGGGTGGGGCGCGTCGGCCGGGATGTACATCACGTCGTACCAGTCGATCGCGCCCTCCAGCGGAATGGTGTAGCCCAGGTTGATATCGACTCCTGCCTCCGCCGCCCGGGTGATGGCCACGGTGTAGTCGCCGGACCAGGCCATGGCGACACAGACTTCCCTGCTGGGCAAGTCCAGCAGCAACTTGGTGGAGCTGAAGTACTTGATGTAGGGCCTGACGGCCTTCAGTAGTGCCTCCACCTCGGCCAGGTGAGCGGGCTCGACAGAATTGGCGGGATGGCCCAGGTACAGCATCGCAATGGGAATGACCGAGGTCGGGTCGTCCAGCAGGCTGACGCCGCAGTCGGCAAAGCGCGATACGACCGCCGGGTCGAACAGCATGGCGGCGCTGTCCAGTGGGGCATCCGGCATGCGCTGCAGCACCAGATCGCGGTTGTAGGCAAATCCGGTGGTACCCCACATATAAGGGACGCCGGCAATATTGTCACCAAAGTAGCGACGTATCCTGGCCAGCAGGTCAGGATCTATGTGGTGCCAGTTGTCCAGGCGCTTGTAGTCCACGCTCTGGTAGACGCCAATCGGTATCAGTCGTTGCGAAAACGAGGCGGAGTGGATGACGATATCGTAACCGGAGTGGCCGGTCAGCAGCTTGGTATCGACAATTTCACTGGAATCGTAAATGTCGTAGTTGACCCTGATGCCGTACTCGCGTTCGAACTCCTCGATCAGCTGCGGGTCAATGTAATCCGACCAGTTGTAGATATTCAACAGGGGCTTGTCGGCGGAAAATGCGACCCCACTGCCCGCCAGCCCCGACGTGAGCAACAGGGCCGCGGTGAAGTCGATGGCCCAGCGTAGTCCTCGCCGCTGTCCGGCACTCGACATTACATGCCGTCCAGGCCGCGCTTGGCCAGGCCGCTGGCGATGATCATGCGCTGGATTTCGCTGCTGCCCTCCCAGATGCGATCCACTCGCACTTCCCGGAAAAAACGCTCCACCGCGTTGTCGCGCCGGTAGCCGCGCCCGCCCCAGATCTGCAGGCAGCGGTCGGCTACCCGGTTGGCCATTTCCGTGGCGTACAACTTGGCCATGGAGCAGCGCACGTGCAGCGACTTGAGATCGACGCCGCCGCGGTCGTGGGCACGGGCCGCTTCGTAGACCATCAGCCGCGCGGCCCACAGCTCGGTGCTGCTGTCGGCCAGCATGAACTGGACGGCCTGTTTGTCGATCAGTTTCTCATCGAGTATTTGTCGCTGGCTCGCCCATTCGGTAGCCTCCTCGATCATGCGGGTGGCGGCACCCAGCATGCGGGCCGCTATCGTCATGCGTTCGTGCCGGAACCAGCTGCGGCTGTAGTCCATTCCCGAGTGCGTACCGCCAATGCGATTGCGCTCGGGTACCGCCACGTCGGTGAAACGGTAGGTGGGATGGTGCGAGGGGAAGGTGTGGGAAAACAGCGGGTTTTCCACGATCGCAATGCCCGGGCTGTCGATATCGACGATAAACAGAGTGTCGCCGTCGTCGCCTGCCCTGGCCTGTACAAACAGGAAGTCGGCCAGGTTGCCCGAGGTGACAAACCATTTCTCGCCGTTGAGGAGGTAGCCGTCGGTGGTGGGTGTGGCGGTGGAGTTGACCACTTCGTGGGAGCCCGACTCGGCTTCGGTAATGGCGTAGGCCTCACGCCGCGAGCCCGCGAGCAGGGGCTGGATGTAGGTCTCGAGCTGGTACTGGCTGTCACCGCAGGCCTCGTACATCCAGGACTGGGCCTCCGGAAAGCACCAGCACAGGGCGTTGGTGGCCCGTCCCAACATTTCCCAGGCGGCAACCTGGTCCACCATCGACAAGCCCAGGCCACCGCGATTCGCGGGTGCATCCATGCCGGGAAGGCCGAGCTTTATCGCTTCGCCCTGTATCCGCAGCATTACCTCGGCTGGCAATTCGCCGCCGTTGAGTTCCGCCGTAACCTCCCAGGGGATCAACTCGCTGTCGACGTAGCGGCGCACCAGCTGTTGCCAGTTGCGGGTGGATTCATCCAGTTCGATTTGCATCGGGCGGTTCCTGTCTACTGGTCCAGGCTGATGTGCTGCGGGAAAGCGCTGGCAAGGTAATGCCTGGCCGATCGATAGGCTTTCTTCCACGGCAGTCGGCGGGGATCGACCAGGGAATTCAGCCACAGGCCGTCCACCAGCGCAATATAGCCCGAGGCGAGCAGGGCGGCATCCGCTTTTTTATCGCCGGCCTCATCCAGCGCCCGCTGGAACAGGGCGGCAATCTTTTCATCGGCTTTTGCGTCCTGCCGCGAGCAGATCCGCCGGTAGGTGGGCCGCGACCTGGCCTCGCCGAGGAAGGCGAACCAGACCGCCAGTTTGTTCTTCTCGGTGACGCCGGGGCTGAAATCGAATTCCAGTAAAGCGGCCATCTTGTCCGCGGTGGAGGCAACCGTGTCGCTGTCCAGAATCGCATTCTGGCCCTGCGCATACTCCTCGGTGACAAACTGCAAGGTCTCCAGCAGCAGCTTATCCTTGCTCTTGAAGTGGAGGTTGGCGATGCCCATGCTGAGCCCGGCCTCACCGGTCACCAGCGCCATGGTGACGCCCGACAGGCCGTGTTTTGCGATACACCGGACGGTCGCCTGGATCAATTGCTCCTTGCGCACCTCCTTGGGCAGGGCTCTGCGAGTATTTTTGGCGGTTCTGGTCACCGGTCACCTTGTTGGCGGATTGGGTCTACTGTACGGCCTGGGGCCGACCTTGGCGAATGTTTCTGCCAACCCTAATCCAGTGCGGCGGTCGTGGCAATAAATGAATGACCATTCATTCATGGGTGGACAGGTATTGTCGGTCGTGGCATGCTCGGAAACAGCTATTCCCGCGCCCCTATCGGACCGGCAAGTGGAGCTGGCATTGAAAAAATATGATGCGATCGTCATCGGTGCGGGTCACAACGGACTGACCAATGCCGCCTACCTGGCAAAATCCGGCCTCAGCGTGGCGGTGCTAGAACGCAATCCCTACATCGGCGGCGCCACCGTCAGCCGCGAGTTGTACCCCGGCTGGACCTACTCCAATTGTTCCTACGTCTGCAGCCTGCTGCGCCCGGAGATCGCCCGCGACCTGGAGTTGCCGCGGCACGGCCTGCAGGTGGTACCATACGGCGGCGGGGTGACGTTCAAGCGCGACGGCGACTACTACGGCAACTACTACGACCACAATCGCCAGTATCGCGAAGTGGCGCGGCATTCACTGCGCGACGCCAATGCCTATGAACGCTACGCCACTGACGTGCGCAAACAAACCCGACTCATCCGCCCCTACCTGCTGCGGCGCCCGCCGGACCCGACCTCGCTGAAGCTGCGCGACCTGCGCGACCTGGCCGGTTTTGCCCGCTCGTTTACCGAGCTGGGGGAGGAGGGCCTGGCCGACACGCTGCGGTTCTGGACCAAGAGCGTCGGAGACTACCTCAACGAATACTTCGAAAGTGACGTGATCAAAGCCCACCTCGGCGGCACCGGTGTCATCGGTACCGCCCTGGGGGTGTACTCCCCCGGCACGGCCTACGTGCTGTTGCACCATTACATGGGGGATATGGACGGCAATGTCGGCTCCTGGGGATTTGCCCGCGGGGGCATGGGGGCGGTGGCCGCTGCGCTGGCCAAGTCCGTCAAGGCCTTTGGTGGTGACATTATCTGCGATGCGGATGTGGACAGGATCGTGGTCAGGCACGGCAAGGTCAGCGGGGTCGCTCTTAAAAACGGTAATGAATTGCCGGCGGGAATCGTCGTATCCAACCTCGATCCCAGGCGCACCTTCCTCGATATCATGGACCGGGATGATCTGCCGGCGGAACTTGTCCACAAAGCCGGGAATTTCAAGATTCGCGGCTCCTCCGGCAAGCTCAATATCGCCCTGGACGGGCTGCCCACATTCAATGGCCTGGACAGGAACAATCCGCTGATGCTGGGGGATATGCATTTTACCGATTCGCTGGAGCGACTGGAGCGCGCCTACGACGACTGGAAGGCGGGCACCTGGTCGAAGGACCCCTACGTCGATATGTTGATCCCCACCCAGACCGACCCCACCATGGCGCCCCCCGGCAAGCATATGATGACCGTGTTCGTGCAGTACGCGCCGCCGCGGATCAACGGCGGGGAGTGGACCGACGCCGACAGGGCCGGATTCGAGCAATCGGTGATCGACCAGATAGCGGCCCATAGCCCCGATTTCAAAAGCCTGATTCTGCACTGCGAAACGCGTACCCCCCGGGAAATAGAGGCCGAGGTCGGCCTCACCGAGGGCAATATTTTCCAGGGTGAACTCACCTTCGACCAGTTGCTGTTCAATCGCCCCTTCCCGGGTTACGCCCAGTACCGCGGACCGGTGCCGGGCATGTATATGTGCGGCTCCGGTACCCACCCCGGCGGCGGCGTGATGGCCGCCCCCGGCGCCAACGCGGCCCGGGAGATCCTAAGGGACCTGCGCCTGCCCGATGTCGTGCCCGGTGGCTATGCCGATGACTGAGCGCCATGATGTGATCGTGGTGGGTGCCGGCCATAATGGGCTGGTCTGTGCCAGCTACCTGGCCCGGGCGGGCAGGAAAGTACTGGTGGTGGAGGCCGGGGACAGCCCCGGCGGCGCCGCTGCCACGCGCGAATTCGCCCCCGGATATTCGGTGTCAGGCTGTGCCCAGTGGGTGTACCAACTGCACCCGGGAGTATCGCGTGACCTCGAGTTGGAACGCCACGGCCTGCAGTGGGCGGCCCGTGACCTGGCCTCCGTATTGCTCGATAGTCGGGGATGCCACCTCACACTGTCAGGTGCCCTGATCGAGAGCGACCAGCTGTCCGGCGACGACAGGGAGGCCTGGCGCGCGTTCCATGACCGCACCGGCAGGTACGCCAGGCTGCTGGCCAGGGTGTTCGAATCGCGCCCGCCCAAACTGGTGGAGTCCAACCTGGCGGACCGGCTGACCCTGCTGAGGCTGGGGCTGGGGCTGAAGTTGCTGGGGCGGGACGATATGAGCGATTTGATGCGCATCGTCCTGACCAATATGTACGACCTGATGGAGGAGTATTTCGACAGCCCGCAGCTGAAAGCCGTGCTGAGCTTCGACAGCGTACTCGGTGCCCGCATGGGGCCGCGCACCCCCGGCACGGTGTTCGGCTACCTCTATCGCCGCCTGGGCGAGAATTTCGGTTACAACGGGGTGGCACAGGTTAAAGGCGGCATGGGCGCCCTGGGCCAGGCCATGGCTGCCAGTGCCCGTGTCCGCGGAGTCGAACTGCGGCTGGGTTGCCGGGTGAGCAGCATCGACAGTGTCGACGGGCGGGCGGCGGGCGTGACCCTGGCATCGGGCGAACAACTCCGGGCCGCGCTGGTGGTATCCAGTGCCGATCCGGTGACAACCTTTAAAGGCCTGGTAGGCTTTCGCCATATGGAAACCGGTATGGCGCGGCGGGTGAGCCAGGTACGCTGCGAGGGCATCGCCGCCAGGTTGCACCTGGCGCTGGACGGCTTGCCGCGCTTTACCGGCCTCGACGGCGCGCGGCTGGGCCAGCGCCTGGTGATCGCCCCGGACATGAACTACCTCGAGCGCGCCTTTAATGCGGTGAAGTACCGCGAGTACTCGCCCCATCCGGCGCTCGATATCAGTATACCCACCGTCAACGATCCGGCGGGAGCACCCGCGGGTTGTCATGTATTGTCGGCCATTGTGCAGTTTGCGCCCTATGGGCCGCCGGGGGGCTGGGACGGGCCCAGCGCGGTGGCCGGGCTGAGCCACCGGGAGCATTTCACCGCGCTGGTGCTGGATAAAATCGCCGAGTATGCACCGGGCATCAAAGAGCAGGTGGTGGCGAGCCAGTTGCTGACCCCGGTGGACCTGGAGCGGGATTACGGCATGACCGGCGGCCACTGGCATCACCTCGAGCTCAGCCTCGACCAGGTCATGATGATGCGGCCGTTCCCGGGGGCGACCCAGTATGCCAGCGGCCTTGACGGTCTTTACCTGTGCGGAGCCGGCGCCCATCCGGGCGGCGGGGTTATGGGGCTGGCCGGAAAAAACGCGGCGCGGGAAATACTCAGGCGGGGGGCGGCGGCATGAAGGCGGGGAGCGACGCCACCATGATGCTGCGGACACCCTTCCACGCCCGGGTTGCCGCCGCCTGCGAACTCAATGACTGGGGCACCTGGAAGGGCTATACCACGCCGCGGGCCTACACCGATATGGAGCTGGAGTACTTCGCCATCCGCAGTACCGCGGGTGTGTTCGACCTGTCGCCGATGAACAAGTACCGCATCACCGGTCCCGATGCGCAGGCCTGCCTGAACCGCATGGTTACGCGGGACGTCAGCAGGATCGGCGTGGGACGGGTCGGCTATACGGTATGGTGTAATGACGCCGGCCAGGTGATGGATGACGGCACCCTCTTTCACCTTGGTGAAAATGACTATCGCCTGTGCGCCTTCGCCCGCGCCATCGACTGGTTGCATTGGTGCGCGCTGGGTTTTGACGTGTCCATTGTCGATGAGAGTGACGAGGTGGCCGCGCTGGCGGTGCAGGGCCCCACATCCTGCGCCACGCTGCTGGCTATGGGGCTGGAAGGGCTGGAACAGCTCAAGCCGTTCGGTCTCACCCATTTTTCTTTCGAGGGAGAAACCCTCATGGTGAGCCGTACCGGTTTCACCGGCGACCTGGGCTACGAATTGTGGATAGCACCGCGCCAGGCGGAGTTACTCTGGGACAGGCTGTTTGCCGCTGGCGAGCCTTACCTGATCAAGCCGTTTGGCTCCGATGCGCTGGACCTGGCGCGGATAGAGGCGGGTTTCCTGCAGGCGGGCGTGGATTTCGTGCCGGCCGAGTCGGCGGTGCGCAGCGGTCGTTCGCGCTCGCCGTTTGAGCTGGGCCTGGCCTGGCTGGTCAGTATGGACAAGCCGGTGTTCAACGGACGCAGGGCACTGCAGCGGGAGCAGGCACAGGGCTCGCGCTATCGCTTTGCCCTGCTCGACGTCGACGGCAACAAGCCGGCCCATCACTCGTTCATTCTCAGCAGGGGCGGGAAAGTGGGTACCGTGACGTCAGCGGCGTGGTGTCCTACCGCCAAGTCCAATGTCGCGTTCGCCCAGCTGGAGATGCCCCACGGCGCGGTGGGGGAGGAGCTCGTCGCCGAGATTTATTACCAGCGCGAATTGCAGTGGACCCGCGTGCTGGCACCCTGCCGGGTTATCGGGTCACCGGTGTTCAACCCCCCACGCCGACGCGCCGTGCCGCCCGGCGCATTCTAGGGCTGGCACCCCGTGACCCCGCACCGGCTCGACCCCTTGCTGCGCCCGCGTTCAATCGCCGTGGTGGGGGCCAGTACCCGCGCCGGCGCCGTGGGTAATGAGGTGCTCATCAACCTGCGCAGGGGTGGGTACGCGGGGGCGCTGTACCCGGTCAATCCCGGCCGCGACACCGTTGACCGCCTGCCCTGTTTTGCCTCGCTGTCGGCGCTGCCCGAAGTGCCTCAGTTAGTGGTGTTCGCCGTCAATGATACGCGACTGGAAGCCTGCTTCGATGAAGCTGTGGCGCTGGGGGTCGAGGCCGCCACGGTGTTTTCCGCCATGGTACTTCCGGGCGCTTCCACGCCTGGCGCCTCCACGCCGGGCGCCTCCAGTCCCGGATTGGCCGCGCGTATCCAGAAAAAAGCACGGCACGCAGGTATGCTGCTGCACGGCGGCAACAGTATGGGTTTTTTCAATTTCGGCGGTGATGTGTGGGTGTCGGGCTTCGATACCCGCGAGCATCGCCGCCCCGGCAATGTGGTCCTGCTCAGCCAGTCGGGCGCCGGCATGTCGGGCATACTGGACTGCGAAGAGCGCCTGGATTTCCTGTTTGCCGCTTCCACCGGCCAGGAGTTGTGCCTCTCGGTAGAGGACTACCTGGACTATGTGCTGGACCTGCCCGCAACCCGGGTGGTTGGCCTGTTCCTGGAAACCAGCCGGCAGCCGCACCGCTTTATTGCCGCCCTCGAGAAGGCCCGGCGACGGCAGGTGCCGATCGTCGCGCTCAAGGTAGGCAGGACGGCACTGGCCGCCAGGCTCGCCGTTTCCCACAGCGGCGCGCTGGCCGGCAGCGACGCCACGTTCGATGCGTTGTTTCGCCGCTATGGGGTGCAGCGGGTGGACGATATGGCCCAGCTGGCCGCCAGCCTCATCCTGTTCGCCCAGCCGCAGCGATTGCCGCCGGGTGGCCTGGCCACCCTGCACGATTCCGGCGGTGAACGGCAACTGGCCATCGACCTGGCCGACACGGTGGGCGTGGCTTACCCGCAGCTCGTTGCGGCCACTGTTGCGCAGCTCGAAACCATCCTCGACGAGGGCCTGCCCGCGGTGAATCCGCTGGACGCCTGGGGCAGCGGCGGAGCGGACGCGGCACAGTATATGCAAACCTGCTTTACCGCCCTGATGAGCGACCCGGGTATCGCCCTGGGTGCGGTGGTGCACGACCGGGCTCCCGGCAGCGGCATCTACCCGGACTACCTGCAGTACCTGCGCGGTGCGCGGGCGGCTACCGGCAAGCCGGTATGCCTGGTGGCCAATTACGCCGGCTCCGGCAGCGATCGCCTGGCGGTCGAGGCGACGCGGGAGGGCCTGCCCGTGCTGGATGGCCTGCGCGAGTTCCAGGTCGCCGCGCGCGGCCTCATGGCGTACCGCGACTTCCTTGCCCTGGACGCGGAGCCGACACCGGCTGCGAGTCCGCCGGATGTGGTGGCGCGCTGGCGCGACTATTGCCACCACCAGCTGCGCGGCGGCGGCGCGCTGGGCGAAGCCGTTGCGGGGCAGATGTTGCGGGACTTCGGCATCCCGGTGCTGGCGGGCATCGCTTTCGAGGGCCCCGGGGTGCCGCCGGCAGTGCTGCGGTCACTGCGGTTTCCCGTGGTGCTCAAGACTGCGCGGGTCGATATCGCGCACAAGTCCGATGTCGGCGGGGTGCTGCTCAATCTCGCCGATACGCCAGCGCTGGAGCGCGCCTGTGCCGATATGACCGCGCGGCTGGGACCGCGGCTGATGGTCGCGCCCATGGTGACAGCCCAGGGGGTGGAGATGATCCTGGGCATCGCCCGCGACAGCCAGTTCGGGCCGACGGTGGTGCTGGGCCTGGGTGGCGTGCACGCGGAACTGGTGTCCGATACCATCGCGCTGCTGCCACCCTTCGGCCCGGGCGAGGCGCTGCGCTCGCTGGGCCGGCTGAAAATGCACAGGCTGCTGGGGGCAGTGCGCGGACGGGATGCCCTGGCGGTAGAGGCATTTTGCCGGATGGCGTCGCGCCTGTCGGTGCTGGCGGTTGAGCTGGAGGACGTGATAGGGGAGGTCGATATCAACCCGGTGCGGTTGATGGTGGACGGTTGTTTGGGTCTCGATGCGCTGGCGGTCGCGCGTGCAAATACGGGCTAACGAGGTGAGTGTGGACAGAACCGGGCGGGCAGAGCTGGATAATTTCCTGGAGCGATACCCTTCCATACAGATGCTGGAAGTGTTGATGCCGGATATGAACGGCATTTTCCGCTGCAAGCGGATTCATCGCAGCGAGTTCGCGGCGTTGTTCGCAGGCTCGCTCAAGTGTCCCGCAACCCAGTCGCTGGTCACCACCATGGGTGAGTACGACCACCAGGTCGACCCGCGCCTGGTGGCGGGAGAGCCGGACAACAAGGTGTTGCCTGTCAGCGGCAGCCTGGCCCCGGTGCCATGGCTTGCCTCCCCGACGGGGCAGGTGCTGGCGAGCCACTACACGCCTGGCGACGAACCGGCCTGGGTAGACCCACGCCACGTACTGGCGGGCGTACTCGAGCGCTTTGTGGCGATGGGACTGAGGCCGGTGATAGCCACCGAACTGGAGTTCTACCTGGTATCACCGGGGGACGGCGTGGTGCCGAAACCGCTGCTGGGCCGCATCCCCGGTACCGCCATGGAGCAGCAGGGGATACAGTTCGCGCTGGCGGAGGATATGTGGCAGTACGACGCCTTCCTCGACGCCGTGCGTATCGCCTGCGAGCAGCAGTCCGTGCCGATGACGACGATGCTGTCGGAGTTCGCCCCCGGGCAGTGGGAGATCAATACCCGCCACGTCGACGACCCCTTGCTGGCCTGCGACCACGCCCTGCTGTTAAAGCGCATCGTCAAGGGCGTGGCACTGCAGCAGGGCCTGTCCGCCACGTTTATGGCCAAGCCCTTCGCGGCCAGTGCCGGCAGCGGCCTGCATATCCACGCCAGTCTCTACGACGGCAACGGCAACAATGTTTTCAGCGATCCGGCGAGCGCCGCCACACCGGCACTGTCGCCGCTGTGCCGGCATGCCGTCGGCGGCCTGGTCGCCACCATGAGTGAGGCCATGGCACTGTTCGCCCCGAATGCGAACTCCTACCGCCGGTTCGTTCCCGGGACCTACGCTCCCCTGGCGCCCAGCTGGGGTTACAACCACCGCGACGTCAGCCTGCGCATCCCCGTGTCCGGCCATGACAACCGGCGGATCGAGCACCGTGTGGCAGGGGCGGATGCCAATCCCTACCTGGTCGCCGCCGCGGTACTGGCGGGCATGCACCACGGGATTACCTCGCGCTGCGACCCCGGCCCGATGGTTGCCGAGGGCACCGACCTGCCCGCGCAGGTACAAAGCCTGCCCTCGCACTGGGAGGCGGCGTTGGCAAGATTCGACCGATCCACCCTCCTGCCCCGCTACCTGGGGGCGGCTTATTGCAGCGCGTTTGGCAGTATGCGACGGGCCGAATGCGAGGCATTCAGGGCGTGTATTCCCAACCTCGATTACGAGTGGTACCTGCGCGCTGTATAGCCGCTCAACAATTCGATCATAAATTCAATAACTTATATGATCATATAGAAAATTGTATGATTGTATAAATATTTGCTATACTCCTCGCCTGGTACCACGCACAGTACGCTGACCGGGTGATTTTATGAGCTTGATAGCAACCAGCCTGGACGATTCCGCCGGTTTGATGGCAGCGAAGTTGCGGGCCGGGCGCAAGCGCCCCGGCCACGCCATCGATTCCTATTTTTACCGCTCGCCCCGGGTCTACGAAACCGAGTTGAGCGAAATCATCTTTCGCAGCTGGCTGTACGCGGGTCATGTGTCCGAGATGCCGGCAGCCGGTGACTACCTGCTCCTGGAAATCGGCGAGGACTCGCTGATTATTGTGCGCGGTGACGACGGTGAAATCCGTGCGCTGATGAATATCTGTCGCCACCGCGGCGCCCGCGTCTGCGAGGGAGCGGCCGGTAACAGGAAGACGTTTGTCTGCCCCTACCACGGCTGGGTGTACAACACCGACGGCAGCCTGAAGGCCGCGCGCGAGATGCATATGCTGGAGGGCTTCGATGCCGCCGGGCACGGGCTGAAACAGGCGCGTGTCGTCGTCTACATGGGACTCATTTTTATCAATTGCGATCCCGATGCGGCTGATTTCAATGGCCCGTTGCAAAACCTCAACGACCAGCTCGGGGCCTATGACCTGGCCCGTGCCAAATTGGCCCACAAGCAGACCTACACCATAGCGGCCAACTGGAAACTGGTGCTGGAGAACTACCTCGAGTGCTATCACTGTGCCACCTCGCACCGCGCCTATTCGCGTTCCCATACGCTCAAGGATGTAAATCACGAGGCGGTTGACCAGGCGATGCTCGCCCGGACCGAAGCGGTCACCGGTGTGCCTGGGATAGGCCGCCACTATGAGAAGACTTACGGTGAGGCCGAGGGTTTTGCCTGCTGCGTCTATACCAGCCGCTACGGCCTGTACGACGGCTATGTCACCGGCAGTAAGGACGGCCAGCCCGTGGCGCCGCTGATGGGACGCATCCGGGCCTACGATGGCGGCGTCGGGGATTTCCAGATGGGTCCCCTGACGTTTATGCTCAACTACCCGGACCACTGTGTGCTCTACCGATTTATCCCCCGCGATCTCAACAGCACTGACATGGAGGTGGCCTGGTTTGTTCGCGGCGATGCCGTCGAGGGCGTGGACTACGACCGGGAAAAATTGACCTGGCTGTGGCATCACACCACGCTGGAGGACGAGTACATCATCACCCGCAACAGCGCGGGGGTGAACTCGCGTTTCTTTGAACCGGGACCCTACCATCCCGAGTTTGAGAACGACCTGCAGGCCTTCATGAGCTGGTACCTGGCGACACTCGCCAAATCAAACTGAGAGGTAGTTGTGTCGGCTTGTCGGCGCCATTTCAATCGCCATTCACTGCATCCCTGGGCTGATCTCCCGGGGCTGGGAGAGGATGACTCCACCCCGGTCATCGTCAGTGGGGACGGCATCTATATCACGGATGACCAGGGGCGTCGCATGATCGACGGTCCGGCCGGCATGTGGTGTATGCAAACGGGGTATGGCCGCCGGGAGATCGCCGACGCGGTGGCCGACCAGATAATGCACCTGGGATATTCCACCGCGTTCTCCACTATCAACCCGCGTGAGGTGGAGCTGGCCAGGCGTATAGCCGGGGAAACCCCTGGCGACCTCAACCGGGTATTCTTTACGACCGGCGGCTCCACCGCCGTGGACTCAGCGCTGCGCCTGTGCCAACTCGCCAACAACATCAAGGGTGAGCGCCAGCGCAAGCACATCCTGTCACGCCACCACGCTTACCACGGCAGCACGTTCCTGTCCGCGTCTGTTACCGGCAAGGAGCGCGACAAGACGGCGATGGATGTGCTGCAGGACAATGTGCACTTCCTCAGTGTGCCCTGCCATTTCTACCACCACCAGGAACTTGGCGAGGCGGCCTTCTGCGATTTCCTGGTGCGGGAGCTTGAAGACAGGATTCTCGCATTGGGTCCGGACAATGTGATGTGCTTTATCGCCGAACCCGTGCTGGGCTCGGGTGGCGTGATCGTGCCTCCGGTCGACTATAACCGGCGCTGCTGGGAGGTGGTGAAGAAGTACGGCATCGTCTATATCGCCGATGAGGTGGTGACCGCTTTTGGGCGCCTGGGTCATTGGTTCGCTTCCGAAAAAGTGTTTGGCTTGGTGCCGGATATCATTACCTTCGCCAAGGGATTGACTTCAGGCTATGTCCCACTGGGCGGCTTCGCCGTGTCCGATCGCTTTATGGACGGTATTTCGGGTGACTCCGCCGGCGGCAATATCTACAGCAACGGCTATACCTGGTCAGCCAACCCGGTTTCCTGCGCGGCGGCCCTGGCGAGCTGGGACATTATCGAGCGGGAAGGGCTGCTGGCGCATGTCCGGGAGATCGGCCCGTATTTCCAGCGGCAACTCAGGACCCTGCTGGATATCCCGCTGGTAGCCGATGTCCGCGGCACCGGGCTGATGGCCGCGGTGGAGATGCGATTGGGCAACGGCGTGAATGGCGATCAGCTGCTGCAGCAGGATTACGCCATCGGTGACCTGGTGGACAGCTACTGCCGCGAATATGGCTTGCTGGTGCGACCGCTGATCAATGTCTGCATCATGTCGCCGCCGTTGATTATCACGACGTCTCAGATAGATGACATGGTAAGGGCGTTACGCCGGGCGCTGGAGCGGGCGGACAAAGAGTTGCACTCAAGCAAGAAAATCGCCTGAGCAGCCTGCAGGCAACATCCCGGCAAGTGCGGGTCAGGGAAAAAGCGGACGGCTAGGCCAGTACCAGAGAGTATTTGTAAAACTCTGTCTCGCGCGCATAGCCCAGGGATTCGTACAGTGATTGCGCCTGGTAATTATCGACAGCGGTTTCCAGATCGATGCGGCTGGCGCCGGACTTGCGGGCCATTTTCTCCGCCTCCTGCAATAGCGCCTGGCCGACGCCGCGCTGGCGAACGGACGAGGTCACGAACAGGTCGTACAGGATCCAGATCGGGGTGGTGGCTACTGAGCACCAGCCCGGGTAGAGCTGGGCGAAGCCCAGTGCCGTGTCGCCAGGGTCCACCGCGAGGTATATTACCGAGCGTTGCTTTGCCAGGTTCTGGCCGAGGAAGCGGCGGGCCAGGGCGAGGTCAGGCTCCCGCTGGTAGAACTGGCGGTAGGCATCAAACAGGCTGGCAAGCGCGGCCAGTTGTTCCTTGCCCGCCCTGACGATGCGCAGGGTTTTGTCGGCGGGGCTCAGGCGGGACACTGTCTGTTCCGGGTTGCCCGGCATGTCGAATGCCCAGGGGAAGACGCTGGCCAGGAATGAAAGGTAAAGTGAACGGGCGTCGGCCCGGTTGTAATCCGCGCCGGCGTAGAGGATATCCTGCCAGATCTCGTCGATCAGGCCCTGTACCGCATTGGCCATGGCATGGGCGTTCATCTGGCCCTGGCGGTCGCCCTGGTGAATGATCTCATCGCACAACTGCCGGGTGATGGCGAAAATTTTCTGGTCCTGGGCGCCACAGATACGCTGGTAATCGGCGCGCGAGCGCGCTTCAGAGGTGAAGGCGAACCACACAGCCGTCTTGCGCGGCTCAGTGATCTGGGGGTCCAGCGAGGCCTCGAACATGGCGAGCAGTTTTTGCGCCGGATTGCTTCCGGCCCTGTCAATGGCCTGCAGTATGGTTCCTTCGAACTCACTGGCCAGTTCGGTGAGGGTCGCCAGCAGCAGCGCCTCCTTGCTGTCGAAGTGAAAGTTGACCGAACCCGCGCTCAGGCCGGCAATGTCCGCTATCTTCGCGAGGGTGAGTTTTGGCAGGCCGTGCTCGGAGATGGCCGTCATGGTCGCATCGATCATGAGGCGGCGTCGCTCCGCCTGGATGGTACTGCTGATGCCGGGTTTCTTCGTGCCCATGAAATCCGCCTGCAAGGGTGTCGTTCGCGTCGCTGCGAACTTGGAAATAGCCGTTCATGCTGGCAGTATATACGCGTACTAAAAATTGAACAGAGATTCGGTTGCTCCTGATCCGGTGTCCACCCGCAGGGGTGTGACAGTCTCGCCGGGGTCCGGCCCGGCACATGCATTACCCTCTCTCCCAAAGGATGTCGATCGATGAATGATCCGCAACGAACGGCCAGTTATACCCTGGTAATCTCCTGCCCGGACAAGGTGGGTATCGTCGCGGCGGTATCGCGTTTTGTGGCCGACCGGGGCGGTTCCCTGACCGAGTCCAACCACCACACCGATGTGCAGCAGGGCTGGTTTTTTATGCGCAACGTGATCAGTGCCAAATCGCTGAATGTCAGCCTGGCGGCATTCCGCGAGGAATTTGTGCCGCTTGCCCGCGAACATGAAATGGACTGGACCCTGCGCGACAACAATGAGTTGCAGCGGGTGGTGCTGCTGGCCAGCCATGCATCCCATTGCCTGGCAGATATCCTGCACCGCTGGAAGAGCGGGGACCTGGCCTGCCAGATCCCCTGCGTGATCTCCAACCATGAGAACCTGCGCAGCATGGTGGAATGGCACGGCATCCCCTTCCACTACGTGCCGGTACCGAAGGAGGACAAGAGTGAGGCGTTCCAGCGGATGTCCGGGATCATCGAACGCCATCGGGCCGAGACCATTGTGCTCGCGCGCTATATGCAGATCATTCCGCCGCAGCTGTGTGAGGAATACGCGGGCCGGCTGATCAACATCCACCACAGTTTCCTGCCGTCGTTTATCGGCGCCAATCCCTACCTGCGGGCATACGAGCGCGGGGTAAAACTGATCGGCGCCACCTGCCACTACGTGACCCAGGACCTCGATGAGGGGCCGATCATCGAGCAGGACGTGATCAGGGTAAACCACAGCTGTGGCAAGGACGATATGGTCAGGCTGGGGCGCGACGTGGAGCAGTCGGTGCTGTCGCGCGGACTGCGTTACCACCTGGAGGACCGGGTTATCATCAGGGGCAACCGCACCGTGGTGTTTACCTCATGAGCTACCAGCTACCGGGCGACAAGTCTCGCCAGTTACTGCAACGCGGGCTGCCGCATTTGCGCAACGGCCTGCGCTATCCTGCCGCCGCCCGGCGCGCCGCCGACAAGGGTTACGATGCCCCCGCCCAGATGATCGTCGGCCGGGCCGAGGGCGATTACGTCTGGGACCTGGACGACAACCGGTATATCGATTTCCAGGGCGGCTGGGCCACCAATCCGCTGGGTAATTGCCATCCGGAAATTATCGAGGCCGTGCATGAAGCCCACAGGCGCTATGGTTTCCAGTGGGAGCATCCCCTGCGCATCCCGCTGACGGAAAGGCTAGCGGGCCTGATGCCGGGCAGGGCGTTGCCGCGTTTCAGTTTCGAGGTGTCCGGCACCGAGGCGGTGGAGTCTGCCATCCACCTGGCCCTGTGCCATACCCGCCGCCGCTACATCATCAGCTTCACGTCCTGTTTTCACGGCGAGGGCCTGGGCACCAAGATGGTCAGTGCCTACAACAGCAATAACAACCTGTACATGGAAGCCTGGGCGGGCGGTGTGTTGAAGGCGCCGTTTCCCTACTCGGAAAATATTCCCGCGGGTATGAGCCACGCCCAGTATTGCGAGTACTGCCTGTGGTACCTGGAAACCCACCTGCCCGAGTTTGTAGTGCCGGCGGAGAACATCGCCGCCATCCTCATTGAACCCGGCCTGGCCGAGGGCGGCAACTGGATACCCAGTCGCGATTTTTTCCAGGGTGTGCGCAGGATTTGCGACCAGTATGACTGGTTGATGATCGCCGATGAGGTGCTGACGGGCCTGGGCCGCACCGCGAGAATGTGGGGGGTGGAGCACTACGACGTGGTGCCGGATATCCTGGTGGCGGGCAAGAATATGTCCGGGGGTATCGAGCCCTGCGCAGGCGTCGCCGCCCGCGACGACATCCTCGGGGACAACCCCCGGGCCACTGCGGGCAGCACCTTCGCCGGCACACCCGGAGGCTGTGCCGCCTGCCTGAAGACCCTCGACATCTATGAGCGCGACAATATCCTCGATCATGCCGCGAAGCTGGCGGATCTCGCCGCCGAGCGCATGGCGCCCTGGGAGTCTCGCTACGGCATCGTCAGCCAGGTGCGCAATCTCGGCCTGCTGCTGGGCGTGTCATTCGCCGGGGAGTCAAAGCCGGAGGAGGAATTTTTCGTGGCCCGCTCCGTGCGCCACGAAATGCTGCGGCGCGGCGTCTGGGCCATCTGCGACAACCAGGCCCAGGTACGTATGTACCCGGCCCTGAATATGCCACCGGAGGTGCTGCTGCAGGGCCTGGATATCATGGAGGAGGCCATAGACGCGGTGCAGCGCAAAGGCCCCACTATCGGCGACTACCCGCCGCTGCCCAGCGGCAACGTGGGGTTCTAGCGCGGCTTTTGCGTCACAGGCGGGGTCCGGGGTAAGCCTGCCGGTGCTTTGGGTGGGTTGGAAAGCACCGGGGCCTGGCGGGCACAAGCGCCGGGCTCAGCAGTCCGGCGGCGGTGTCAGCTTCGCCCGCTCGGGCGCCCAGAACGGTTTGGTGACCCGGGTGCAGCGCGCCACCTTGCGTTGCCAGCGCAATTCCTTCTGGTGGTAGATCTCCGCCCAGATCTGACCCCCGAAATATTTCGCCTCCACCAGTCCGTAGGCGATATTGGCCTTGACCACCGGTGACCACAGGGCGGAGGTGATGTAGCCAATCTCCGTGGCACACTTGCGGTCGGCATACAGTATGCTGTGCTGCGCCGGCTTGTTGCCCTCGATATCAAGCTTGAGCAGGCGGCGGTAGTTGCCGGATTCCTTCTGGGCGATCAGGGCGGCGCGGCCGCTGAAGTGCTGCTTCCTGAAATTGAGAATCCAGCCCAGGCCCAGCTCCAGCGGCGAGTGGTCGTGGCCGCGTTCAACCGTGTGCAGCGAGCCGTGGAAGTCCACATCCGGGGCGAGAAAGCCCGCTTCCACCCGCGCCATCTCAAGCGACTCATCGCCCATGGGCTGGATACCGTACACGCCTCCCCTCGTGAACAGTTCGTCCCACAACAGCTCCGCGTCCTGCGGCTGCACCCACAGCTCGTAACCGAGGTCGCCGGTGTAGCCGGTGCGGGAGACCAGCAGCCGGCCCGAGCCAAAGGGGAAGCGCATGACCTGGAACGGCTTGCACTGGTCGATGCCGGCAAACCCCAGTGCCTTCAGCAGGGCGCAGGAGGTAGGTCCCTGCAGCGCCAGCGCGGCGAGGTCCTCGCTGATATCCGTGATCGCCACCGCGTCGAAGCCCACGGCAGCCAGGCAGAACCAGTCATAGCCGGGGTCGGCGCAGCACAGCATGAACTCCTCCGCGCCCAGCCGGAACAGGGTGCCGTCGTCCACCACCTTGCCGGTGTCGGTACACCAGACATTATAGGCCACGGTGTCCACCGGCTGCGCCATGACATCCCGGGTGACCATGCGGTCCAGCATCGCCGCCGCGTCGGAACCGGCAAAGCGGTACTTGCGCATGGGGGAGGTATCGAACACGCCGCAGGTGTTGCGGGTGGCAAAGTATTCCAGCTGCGGGTCGGCGTAGTACACGGCCGAGGCGAAGCCGTTCCACTGGCTCCATTGCTGGTTGAGGTTGAGGCGTGAGCTGCGGCTGTGGAACGGTGTCGGCATTATGCCCCGGTGGATATGGGCGATATCCCGCGAAGCCCGCAGACGAACCATCGGCGACATACTCAGCGCTCCTCCAGAATGGCCGCGGCGGCGTTACTGCCCGCGGCTCCCATGATGCCACCACCGGGATGGCTGCCGGCGCCGCACAGGTAAAAACCGGACACCGGTGTGCGGTACTGGGAGGCGCCGTAGGTCGGGCGGTTCATCCACCAGTTGTCCAGGGCGAATTCGCCGTGGTGCCAGTGGCCGCCGGTCAGGCCGAACTGCTGTTCCAGGTCGGTCGGGGTCAGCAGCTCGCTGGCGACGATGCAGTCGCGAATATCCGGCGCGTACTGCGCCAGGCTCGCGACGGCATTATCCAGGAAGTCCTTGCGCTGGGCATCCCAGCCGCCATTGACAGTGTAGGGCGCGTACTGCACCAGGGCGGATAACACGTGTTGGCCAGCAGGTGCCAGGCGGTCATCCTGCAGGCTTGGCAGCAGCACTTCCATGGGTAGCCGGCGGGCGTAGCCGCCATATTTCGCCTCGTCGTAGGCGTTTTCGATGAACTGCATGGTGGGCGCCAGCAACAGCCTGCCCCCTGGGTAGGCCAGGCCGGTGAATGTGGGCAGCCGGTCCAGGGCGAGGTGCAATTTGGCGACATAGCCATCGGTGCGCAGGCGCCTGATGCGGTGGGTGAATTGTATATCCAGGTGCCTGGCCCCCAGCAACTGGAAGAAGCTCGTCTTCGGGTCGGCATTGGACACGATTTTTTGCGCCCTGATCAGCTCGCCGCTGGCAAGTGCGACGCCGACGGCGCGACCCTGCTCAACCACCACTTTCGCTACCGGGCTATCCAGTCGCAACCCGGCGCCGTTGGCGCAGGCCGCCTTCGCCAGGGCGTCCATCAGCCCGCCGGTGCCGCCACTGGCCAGGGGCAAACCGCCGGTCAGGTCGCCGCTCATGCGGTACAGCAGGGCGATCACTGCGTTGTTGGGCGAGCGCGGCGCCAGCTTGCTGCCGACGTTGGCGTCCCAGCTCAGGGCCGCTTTCAGCAGCGGGCTGTGGAAGTACTCATCCATCAGGTCCCGGGCGGGCAGGGCGATCATGCGCATCATTTCCCGCAGGTCGGTTTTGCCCAGGGTGCGCAGGTTCCAGCCAAACAGGCCCAGGGTGGCGGCGTCCCGCAGGCCGCCGCTGCCCAGCACCGGCGGGCGTTTGTGCCAGAACGGATTTATCGCCTTTGCAAATTTTTGCAATAAGGCCTGGTAGGCCTTGTAGGCCGCCGTATCAGCGGCGCAAGCGCCGCTCAGGGTGCCGTCGGCGATGGTGATGTGGCCGCTGCCGTCCGGGCACAGCGCAACCGTGGGCAGGGCGCTGGCCGCGAGCCTGAAGCCGTGGTTTTCCAGTGCCAGGTCCGCGACCAGTTTTCGCCCGAACTGGGGCAGGGTGTGGGCAACCGAGGCCCTGAAGCCCGGGGCGAACTCCCGGGTGGCGCCGAGCCCGCCCGGCTGCGAAGCGGCCTCCAGCACCAGCACCTGCCTGCCCGCCCTGGCCAGGTGGGCAGCGCATACGAGGCCGTTGTGGCCAGCGCCGATGATAATGGCGTCCAGCGGCTTACTCATCGACGTCATCCTCCGGCACCACGTTGGGCCGCCTCAGGTCCCGCAGGATCTCCCGCGCCGAGTTGGCGCCGCAGGCGGAGGATACGCCGCCGCCGGGATGGGTGCCCGAACCGCACAGGTACATGCCCTTGACCGGGCCCCGGTACTGGGAGTAACCGGGAAAGGGGCGGTTGAACATCAGCTGGTCGATGGTCAGCTCTCCCTGGAAGATATTGCCCTCGGTGAGGCCGATCTCATGCTCGATTTCGTACGGCGTGCGCACCTCCATATGGGCGATCAGGTCGCGGAAGTTTGGCGAGTAATTGCAGATCTGGTCGATCACGGTCTTGCCGAAGGCGTCCCGTTTTGCCGGGGTCCAGCCACCCTGGACTGCCGCCGGGCAGTACTGGATAAAGCAGGACACGAAGTAGTGCCCGGGCGCCGCCAGGGTCGGGTCCCACATGGAGGACTGGGTCATTTCGATAAAGGGGTCCTCGGACCAACGCCCGTGCTTCCAGTCATCGTAGGCCCGTTCCATTCGCTCCATGGTGTCCAGGAACTGGAAGGAGCCATGGCGCAGGGGATGGCCGGCGGGCAGGGAGGGAAAGTCAGGTGCCCCGGTGAGGGCGATATTGACCTTGCCGGAGGAGCCGCGGATCTTGAAGTGTTCGGCTTTCTTGCGCAAATCAGCGGGGATGTCATTGCGGTCCATGATGACAGTAAAGGTGCGCTTCGGGTCGAGGTTGGAGACCACGATGTCGGCGCGGATTTCCTCGCCGTTATCCAGCGCGACACCAACGGCGCGGCCATTGCGCACGATAATCTGCTGCACCGGCGCGCCGGTGCGAATCTCGCCGCCGTGCTCGCGCAGGGCGCCGGCGATGGCATTGGAGATCGCGCCCATGCCGCCCCGGGCCAGGCCCCAGGCGCCCACCGCGCCGTCCACGTCGCCCATCACGTGGTGCAGTAGCACGTAAGCGGTGCCGGGGGAGTACACGCCCAGCGCGGTGCCGATAATGCTGCTGGTGGAGAACAGGGCCTTCACCAGCTCATTTTCGAAGTATTCATCGAGAAAATCACCGGCGCTCATGGTCATGAAGCGGATGAATTCATACACCTGCTCCGCGCCCATACCGGCAAATTTCTTGCCCATGAACACCAGTTCTGCCAGGTCGCGGGGTTTGAAGGAGGTGGGGTCCGCCGGGGTGCGCAGCAGGAAGTGGCGGATGAGTTTGGCGTAACGCATCAGGTCGGTTTCATACCGGACCATGGCGTCGGCGTCGCGCAGCGAATGGCGCCTGACCTCGCGGTAACGCATCGCCTGGTCGGTGTACTCGGCGATGTAGTCGCCATTGCGGGAAAAATTGGTCGTGCCGGCATAGGGCACGATCATCAGGCCGTGGCGGGTGAGGTCCAGGTCCCGGTGAATGGACTGGCGCAGCAGGCTGCAGACGTAGGAGCAGTTGGAGTAGATCCAGCCCTCGTGCAGCTCGCGGCTGACGGCGGCGCCGCCGATGTAGTCGTTTTTCTCCACCACCAGCACGTCGAGGCCTCCCTTGGCCAGGTAGGCAGCGTTGGTCAGGCCGTTGTGGCCGGCGCCAATCACGATGGCATCGTAGCGGGTGGTCATGGTGTGCTTCTTCCCGTAAGGGCCGCGCGCCGATTGTAGGCAGGGCCAGCATAGGCTACACAACCGTGGCCAGGGCAGAGCCGATAGGGGACAATAGGGGGATATAAACGGACATAATAAAGGCCTTTAATGCCCCTGTCTCGCCGCCAGCTAGCCTCATCCGCCGTGGTCCAGCGGCAGTTGCTCAACAGCCATGAAATCCGGCTGATGCTGCGGGAACTGGAAGTGGGGCAGGGCATATCGCCCGGCAGGATCCTCGCCGGAACCGGGGTCTCGTCCCGCGCGCTGGCGGATCCGGGCCGGCGCCTCACCCTGGCGCAGGAACTGGAGCTCTACACCCGCATCGCCCGGGTCAATACCGACCCACTGCTGGGTATCCGGATCGGGCGACAGTTGCCGCTGTCGAGCTACGGCATCCTCGGCTACGCGGTCATGGGCGCCATGACGGTAGCTGACGCGCTGGCCTTGCTGACGGAGTTTTCGCCCCTGATCAGCTGGGGCTCCCAGCACACACTGACGGACGAAACCTGTCGCGGTATCCCCTGCCGCTGCCTCACACTGTTCCCCACCGCCGCCGATACCCGCGCCGGGGCGCTGGAGGTCGAAAGTACGATTGCCTCGCTGCAGGTCGTCTTCAATGAACTGGTGGGGGATCCCGTCGTTTTTGCCCGCATCGAGATGGCGCATGGCAACCCGGCAGGCTCAGGTGAGGAGTTCGTCGAACTGTTTCACTGCCCGGTCGTCTGCAACAGCAGTCGCAATGCCCTGTTAATCCCGGTGAAATTGCTCTGCCTGGCCCTGCCTTATCCCCAGCCGGAGTACAGCGCCCTGTTTCGCGATATGTGCCGCAACAGTATGTCATCGCTGCTCGAGGAGCGCAGCCTGGTCGAGGCTATCAGGGAGATGATCCTGGCCCATGCCGGCAGTGTCCCCACGCTGGAGCAGGTGGCGGCGGGCTTCAAGCTGAGCCCCCGGACCTTGCGGCGGCACCTGCAACGTATCGGCACCAGCTATCGGCGGCTGCTGGAGGAGGTGCGCTATGCCAGCGCCTGTCGCTACCTGTCCTCCACCGGCCTCACGGTGGCTGCTATTGCCGCCCAGTTGGGCTATGCCGATGCCCGCAGTTTTCGCACGGCCTTCCGGCGCTGGTCCGGTACCACGCCCGCCGCTTACCGGCAGCGCCACCGCCATTCTCGGCGAGAAATCTGCTAGTATGCGGTCAAATTTTTTCGCCATACGAAAGTGATTCAGCCGTGACACGAGCACAACCCAAAACCTACCAGGTGACGCTGCCCGACGTCGCCCTGCAGGTCACCGAGTGGCCGGGTGAGAGCGATCCGGTACTGCTGTTGCACGCCACCGGTTTTCACAGCCGCTGCTGGGACAGCATCGCCCGTCGGATGCCCGGCGTTCACATATACGCGGTGGACGTCCGCTTCCACGGCGGCAGCGACCGCCACGGCGAGGTCGACTGGCTGCTGATGGCGAGCGATATAGAAGTGCTGCTGGATCAGCTTGACCTGAACCGGGTGGTCGGGGTGGGGCACTCGATGGGCGGCTACCTGATGGCCTATGTCGGGGCATGTCAGTTGCGGCGGTTCAGGCAACTGGTATTGATCGACCCGGTGATACTGCCCAGGCAGCTGTACGCGCAGCTGTTCGTGCCAGTGGATTCGGTCAGGCCGGCGGACAGTCCGGTCAGCCGGCGCAAGAACCAGTGGCGGGATGCCGGGGAAATGTATGAGCGGTTCAGAGACCGGCCGCCCTTCAGCAGCTGGCAGGACCAGGTGCTGCGGGATTACTGCGACTACGCGTTGCGGGAGGTGCCCCAGGAGTCAGCGCTCCAACTGGCCTGCGATCCCCTGCACGAGGCGGCGATCTATCTCAGGCATCAGGGTAACGAGGCCATTTACGAGTTGCTGCCGCGGCTCACCATCCCGGTCACCGTGCTGCGCGCCCCGCCGGACCCCGCCAACCCGGGTAACCTGGCCGCGTCGCCCACCTGGCCCGGCCTGGCGGGTTCCCTGCCTGACGCCAGGGAGCTTTACCTGCCGGGGATGTCCCACTTCATTCCCATGGAAGACCCCGCACTGGTGGCGCGGATCATCCGCGAGGCACTGGATGGGAGCTGGGGCGATCGCTGACCGAAGCGCTAGCGAACAGCACCTCCGCCATCCACCGACAATATCTGCCCGGTGATGAAGGAGGCCCGGTCGCAGGACAGGAATGTCACCGCCTCGGCGATTTCCTCGGGCTCACCCAGACGGTTCATGACGGCGGCTTTTTGCAGCCCCTCCGCCATCTTCGGTTGTTCCGCGAAATATTTCTCCACCCCGGGGGTGCGAATAACGCCGGGCGACACCGCATTTATTCGAATGCCCTGCGCGCCGTATTCCGCGGCGGAGCTCTTGGTAAGGATGTTCACCCCGGCCTTGGCGGCAGCATAGGCGGTGTTGTAGGCCTGTCCGCGCAGGGACGAGTTGGAGGAGATGTTGACGATCGCACCACCGCCATTTTTCAGCATCGCGGCGATCTCGTACTTCATGCACAGCCAGGTATTGGTCAGGCACATCTCGATGGTCTGGTCGAACACACTGCGCTCGTACTCGTGAATCGGGCCTGCGCCGCGACTGAGCGCCGCGCTGTTGCAGGCGATATCCAGTTTGCCGTACGTGGCCAGCGCAAAGTCCACCATGGCCCGTACCGACTCTTCCTTGCTGACGTCACCAAAGCTGAAGGCCGCTACGCCGCCGCCTTCCTCGATCAGCCGGACAGTTTCCCTGCCCATCTCCTCATTGAAATCCGCTACCACTACCTGCGCACCCTCCCGGGCGTAGGACAGGGCGATGGCGCGGCCAATGCCCTGTCCCGCACCGGTGACGATGCCCGTTTTTTTCTCCAGCAGTCCCATGGGGTACTCCCTGTTAATGTACGTTGTCGTTAATTTGCGGGGCGCGCAGTGCGACCAGCACCATGGGCACCACCAACACCGCGGCCATCAGGCCGGCCCAGATTCCCTTGAAAATCGCGTAGTGCAGTGGCGCCACCTGCCCCACCCCCGCGAGGTAAAAGGCCAGCAGGGTCAGCGGGGCAATCACGCACATTCCAAACAGGCCGAACAACAGCGCGCTCCTGAAGGCACCGGCGGGGAGCCGGTCGGAGAGATTCTGGGTGGCGGAGGCCGGGCCCAGGTGGATCGGCTCCAGCTTGCCCCTGCTGAGTTTGCCGCGCTGCAGGGGGATAACGATCAGTGCCACTATAAACGGCAGCAGCAGGCCGGTGGCAAGCATATCGACCGCAAAACTGTTTTGTCCGCCCCAACCCAGGGCAGGGCCGCTCTTGAGCAGCAGCCAGGCGATCAGGCCGTTGAAAATCGTATTGGATATCCCACCGACAAGCACTTCATGTCTCAGGTGGCTCCGGGCTGTCACTGACTTCACCATGGCGTCGCGTCGGCTGTGATTTCATCTGGGGTTAAATTATGGCACAGGGGGCCGGCCGCAGGCATAGGACCTGAACAACCATATTGGTGGACATTTTCTGCCAGCGCAAGTAGCGAATACAGTAGCCAGGCCCCTCGCGGCAGTGAGCTGGTGGCGTTTCCAGGTTGCCAACAGCCAGCCACATGCAGGGCGCTTTCCTGGTGAAAGTTTATGTCTGTGAAAAAGAACGCGTCGGTACTGTCTCTCCGGGATGGTTCCTTTAGTCTGTACCCAATCCACTGGAGAAGCGTTTCATGCGATTTACACTGATGACAGGCCTGGGCGGGATAGAGGATTATCCTGACATCGCGCGCACTGCCGAACAGGCCGGTTGGACCTCCCTGGCGATTCCAGACAGCCTGTTTTATCCCGAAGTGACCGAATCCGATTACCCCTACCTCAGTACCGAGGCCGTGCGCGAGGCGCTGGACGGTGTGCCGGTGCTGGACCCGATAGTGGCGATGACGGCGATGGCGGTTGGCACCAGCACGCTGCGCTTTTACCCGGCGGTACTCAAAGTACCGGTGCGCCAGCCCCTGGTGCTGGCAAAGGCACTGGCGTCGCTGGCGGTGATCAGTAATAACCGGATTGCGCTGGGTGCGGGGCTCAGCCCCTGGCAGGAGGATTTCAGCTACAACGGCATCCCCTTTGATGAGCGGGGTAAGCGTATGGATGACTGCATCGCCATTATCCGCGGTGCGATGTCCGGTGAGTATTTTGAATACCATTCCGATTACTACGATATCGGCAGGATGAAGCTGTCGCCGGTACCCACCGCGCCACTGCCTATCCTGGTTGGCGGTCACGCGGTACCGGCCCTGCGTCGCGCGGCCCGCAGCGGTGACGGCTGGATCTCGGCAAACAGTGACTACGAATCGCTGCAGCAGATGATCGGCAAGCTCAACGAGTTGCGCCGGGAGTTTGGCACCGACACGCGCAGCGACTTCGAGATACACGCCTTCGATATGCATGCCAGTGAGCTCGATGATTACCGCCGGCTGGCGGAACTGGGGGTAACCGATATCTGTGTCTCGCCCTGGAATCCCTATGACCCCTCCCTGGATCGGGCTAAAAAGTTGGCGCGGATCGAACAGTTCGCCGAGGCCATTATCCAGCGCTGGCCGGGCACCTCGTAGGGCCGTACCCCCGCGGGCACAGCCCCGTCACTGTTGCTGATGGTCGTCATCCGCCGCCCCTGTGGCGGCTTGCTTGTGGCGGCTTGCTTCTTGCGACAAAGAGGTTTGTGGTAAGCTCTGGCCGTACTATTCCCGCGAAATCACGGATCATGGCCGCAACAGCCGAAGCAATTCGATGAGCGCAATCACTGTTCCCGCCAGGAAATTCATGCGCCTGTTCGATTATCTGGAGCGAATCGGTCTGGATGTGCCGGCCATTGCCGCAGCGGTGGAACTGAGGCGGGAACGCATCGCGGCGCTCGATCCCGAGCACGCGCTGCCCGCCATGCACTATTCCCGGTTGTACCGGGCCGCCGCGATGCAGATGCAGCAGTTTGAGCAGCCGTTATCCTGGGGCGCCGGGGTGGGCGGCGAGGCCTTCGACCTGATGTGTCACTGCATGATAGGCGCGCGGACCCTGAGGGACGCGTTGCACCTGGGCGAACGGTTCGACAATCTGCATTTCCGCCAGTATGGCTATCGAATGCGCGTGGTCGAGCAGCCCACCGAGCCGAAAGCCAGGTTGAGTTACACGATCGAACTGCCGGAAGGCGCCAGGGAGTTGATACCGGAAAATTGGGACAGGGCAGGGCACACGATTACCGTGCTTCGCTCCTCCGGCCTTCGTACCTGGCACGCGTATTGCAGCTGGCTTATCGGCCAGGTGCTGACGACAACTGAAGTCCGCATTGACGCTCCGCCCATCAACAGGGAGTACCAGGACAGCCTGGAGCGGCTGTTTAGCGCCCCCGTGTATTTCGATGCCGGTGAAAACTCCCTCAGTTTTGACCCGCGATTACTGGATCGGCGGCTTGTTCAGACCACCGAGTCGCTGGCTGAATTCCTTAATAACACGGTCTACCACCTGATGGCCATCGAGACCAGCCCTGCCAGTACGAGTTCGGCCATCAAGTCCCTGCTGGCGCTCAACCTGCCCAATGGCACGCCTTCGTTTGCCGAGATAGCGGCGATGCTTTACATGTCCGAGTCGAGCCTGCGGCGGCGCCTGCAGGGGGAACAGACAAGCTATCAGGCGATCAAGGACGAGGTGCGCTGCCAGGTGGCCATCGACAAGCTGCTGCATGATGATGCGCGGGTGGCCGACCTGGCCGAGTTGTTGGGTTTTACCGAGACCAGTTCTTTTGTGCGCTCTTTCAAGAGCTGGACGGGGCAAACGCCGAAGGCCTATAAGGACAATATGCAATCCCTGGGGCGGGCATGATTCGGTTTTTTCTCATAGAGTGAACCCGAACTCATTCGGCTATTGCTTGCACCAGTTTGCGCGCATCAAGGATGGCACCATCGATATAGCCCACGGCACGGCAGTCCCCGAGCTGGTGTAATTGCGCCGTGCCTTCCGATAATTGCGCCAGCAAACTGCTGTCCGGCTGTGCACCCATGGCAATGATTACCTGCTTACAGGGGAGTGTCATGGCAGCACCCTCCAGCTCGAAGCTGACATTGTCCTGGCCGATCTCTATCGCGGTCACCGACTTATGCACCGCTACACCGTGTTCTCGCAACTGGTGCAGCACCCGCGCCCGGCGCACGATGGCAAGTTCTGCTCCCAGGTCCGGGCCGGGTTCCAGCACTGTTACCTTGCGCCGGCGCTCCACCAGGTACTCCGCCAGTTCCAGACCCACCAGGCCACCGCCTATGATGACTACTTCCCTGGCAATGGGCATCCACAGGTGACTGAGTAAACGCAGCAATTTTATACTGCGCAGCAATTGGCTCAGGCGACCAGCGGAGAGCAGCAGGCGCGCCAGTGGGTTGAGTTTCGCAATGGCCTCGGGGTTGTTGCCAAACAGCACCCCCCGCAATTCATCGCCGTCGAAGACATGCTTCTGATTCTTGCCGGCAATGGCGGGGGCAGCCCGTATGGCCCCGGTAGCCAGGATGACATGATCCACATCCTGGGCGGCAATATTCTCCCGGGTGGCGGTCTTGCCGAGGTGCAGGTCGATGGGCAGGCTTCTCACAGCGCCAGCCAGATAGTGCACAAGGCGCTCATTGGGCTCGTAGGCCAAGGCCGCGATGCGGGCCGTGCCCCCCAGGTCATGCTCCCGTTCCCACAGGCTTACCTGGTGGCCCTGTTCGGCCAGCAGTCGCGCCGCCTCCATCCCGCCGGGGCCGCCGCCGATGATCAGTACTTTTTTGCGGTTACTGCTGCGGGCGATGATATTGCCCTCGTATTCGCGCCCGGTGTTGTGGTTGACGGCACAGCACATGGGCTGGTTGATGAATATCTGGCTCACACAGACGTAGCAATAGATACAGGGGCGAATCGTCCCCGCCTGTCCGGATAGCAGCTTGTTGGGCAGGTCCGGGTCTGCCAGCAGCTTGCGGCCCAGGGCCAGAAAATCGAAGTCGCCCGCGGCGATGTGGCGCTCCCCGACCTCGGGTTCGATCCGGCCCACCCCGATTACCGGGATGCCCACCGCCTGCTTTACCGCTTTGGCGAACCCGATGAAGCCGCCCGGTTCGTGCACCAGCGGGGCCTCGGTAAAAGCGATCGCGTGCGCGGTATTGCCGTAGGCGCTGACGTCGATGGCATCGGCACCGGCCTGTTCGCACAGCTGGGCAGTCACCACGCAGTCGGCAGGTTCGATGCCGCCTTCAGTCCGGTATTCCCTGGCATCGAGCCGCACCAGGATGGCGAAATCCGCAGAGGTGGCGGCGCGAATGGCGCGAATCACCTCAAGTAGGAGCCGCGCCCGGTTCTCGCGGGAACCGCCGTAATCATCGCTACGCTTGTTAGTGTAGGGGGACAGAAACGTCGCGAGCAGGTAGCCGTGGCCGGCGTGGATTTCAACCCCGTCGAAGCCGGCCTGCCTGGCCCTGACCGCGGCCGCCGTAAAGCCGGCCACCATTTCGGCTATGTCCGCCCCGGTCATCTCGTAGAATTGGGCGCCTTTGCCATCCGGTCCGGTGGCCTTGATGAAGTGACCTATCTCTTCCCGGGTCAGCACATTGAACATGTCGCTGCCGCCTTTTTTCAGGGGAGAGGGCACCGGGATGGGCCGCCCGGCCGCGGTGTCCTCCTGGGCCATCTTGCCGCCGTGGTTCAGCTGGGCGACAATTTTCGCGCCGTGGCGGTGTACGCGTTCGGCCAGCTCGGTCAGACCCGGGATGAATTCATCGCGCGAGAAGGCCACGGTATTGGGCATCGTCGAGCCATTGGGCCAGCAGGCCGCGGAGGTCTCCAGCACCAGCAGGCCCGCACCACCCCTGGCCCTGGCCTCGTAATAGGCGGTGAGGCGTTCGGTACAGTGTCCGTCTTTCGCGGCGAAGTTGGTGCCCATGGCGGCCAGAATAAGGCGATTGGACAATGCCATTCCGCCAATTCGGCCGGGGGACAGCAGATGCCTGTATTGTCGAGACATTGAATAGGTGCTCAAAATAGAGTGACTCCAACGAAGGCCTTTTATCTGGAGATGGCTGTCCGTTCCCGGGATTTGCCGACTATCGTCTTTGCGCTGGCAGTCAGCGTCGGCCCGGCCATTTCGGTTCGAATACATTAATCAACAGGTTCTCGGCCCGGCGACGTGCAAACTCGGGTGTCGTCATGGTGGCCTTCCAGATGGCGTTGACCTGGTCGCTATTGCCGATACCGGTTTTACACCAGCTGGAAAAGTGTTCGCAATTGTGAAAGATGATACTGAAGGCGCGTTCGCCGATGCGGGCCTCGGCCCGGTCGATAACCGCTTCCGGCGACAGGTCGAGTTGGTCCAGGTCGATACCGCTTAGTCGATTGAGAATGCGGCTGATCCGGTAGCTGGTTTTTCTCCGGTATGAGTTTGGTGATTTCAGGGCAGCAAAAAAATCGCTGTAGTCCTTGATCTGAATCTCACCGCCCTGGGCAAAATCCTCTATTGTCGTGCGCTGTACCTTGCGCGGGTCGCGCCAGTTCTTGCCGGTGTAATGAATGACCCAGCCATCGCCGGTGTCGATGCCGTGGTGTGCGTAGATTCCGTTCAAACGCTCGACGTAGATATGGTCCCCTCTCGCCATGGCAGGCTCCGGCAGGCCGTTCAACTTATCAACAACCGTTTCCCCTGGTGCCACACTAGTAATGCACGCCCTTCAGCAAGGCCGCGATAGCCACCTGCTCGCTGGACGGCTGGACCTGATCAGTCTGCTTGATGCCCTTGGCTGCATCCGAGTCTCCGAACATCCTGAAGGGGATATTCATCGCGGTCGCCGCCAGCTTGGGCGCCACCAGGTGCCAGATCTGGAACATCCGGCCCATACCGGTAACGATCCGGCTGGGTTTGTTGATAACCGCGTCCACCACCATATCCGCTGCCTGCTCCGGTGAGAGCGTGGGTGCGACGTCGTAGACCTTGGTGGGCCCTATCATGGGCGTGCGCACCAGCGGCATATTGATATTGGTGAAATGAATATTGCGATCGCAGAACTCCGCTTCCGCACAGCGGCTCCAGCCCTCCAGTGCGGACTTGGAGGCGATGTAGGCAGAGAACCGGGCCGGCGGCCCGACCACGCCCATGGAGGAGATATTGATAATGTGGCCGCTGCGGCGCTCGCTCATGCCGGGCAGCACACCCAAACTCATCCGCAGGCAGCCGAAATAGTTGAGCTGCATGGTGCGCTCGAAATCGTGAAAGCGGTCATAGGACTGTTCCACCGCCCGGCGAATCGAGCGCCCGGCGTTGTTGATCAGGATGTCCACCTGGCCGTGGTCCGCTTTCACCTGCGCCAGGAATGCATCGCAGGCCTCCATGTTCGATATGTCACAGCTGTAGATATACGCCTCGCCACCGACCTTCTCTACCTGCAGTTTGGCATCCGCCAGGGTCTCCAGGGTACGCCCGCTCAATATTACTTTGGCACCGGCTTCTCCCAGGCGAATGGCCGTGGCCAGGCCGATACCCGTACCACCGCCGGTGATGATCACCACCTTGCCCGCCACGTTGCCCCTCAGGGTGTGGTCGATAAACAATTCGGGGTCGAGATTGCGCTCCCAGTAATCCCACAGGCGCGCGGCGTAGCTTGACAGCCTGGGCACGCTGATGCCGCTGCCCTGCAGGGCGATCTCCGCCTCCCGATTGTCAAAACGGGTGTTCCAGGTAAAGAACATGACGGCATCCACCGGCATGCCGATACTTTCCATGGCGGTGGCCATCAAGCGTTTGACGGGCGGAAGCTTGGCTAACATCGACACCATGCCGGAGGGGATAAAGGAGAATATTTTGGTATCCAGCCGCAGGGCAAAGCGAGGGGCCTTGGCGGCCTCTGCAAAGATGTTCATCATCTCCCCGGCAGAGTAGTGGTCCGGGTTGGTCAGGTGGAAGGCCCGGTAATCGCAGCCGTCCTTGTGGGCGATGTGGTCCATGGCGGCGACCACGTAGTCCACCGGCACGATGTTAAAGCTGCCCATGTCGACAGTGATCAGGGGAAACCAGGGCGGCAGTGCCTTGCGCAATTTCGCCAGGGTGGGGAAGCTGTAGTAGGGGCCGTCGGTCTTGTCGATTTCACCGGTTTCGGAGTGGCCGACCACGGAAGCGGGGCGATACACCCGCCAGGGGATGCCGCACTCCTGGCGGACCACCTCTTCTGAATCGTGCTTGGTGCGAAAATACGGATGGCTCAGTTCACCGGCCTCCTTGAACATACCCTCGCGAAACGTACCTTCGTATTTGCCGCCCACGGCGATGGAACTGGTGTGCTGGAAGCACCCCGCTTGCAGGTCCTCGGCGCACTTCACCGCGTTGCGGGTGCCTTCTACATTAGCAATCTGCTGGCTTTCGGCAGATGCGGTGAGGTCGTAGATCGCGGCCACATGGAAAAAATGCCCGATATTGCCGCGTAATTTTGCCCGCTCCGCGTCGGTAATACCCAGCAGCGGTTGGCTCAAATCCCCGGACACCGGGACGATGCGCTCTCGGTCTGTCGCGAAGCGCTGCTGCAGGGCCTCGAACTTGTCCTCGGAGCCCTTGCGCAGTAGCACGTAGATCGTACCTTCGCGCTGTAACAGTTTCCCGATGAGAAACTTGCCGATAAATCCGGTGGCGCCAGTGACAAAATAGTTCATCGCCTTTCTCCTGATCATTGTTTTTTGTTGTTAGGTTTACACGCGGGTAGCGGATCGAACTCTCATGGTTACCAAATGTACGCTCCCGGGTCTCGTGCCAATAGTTCCAAAGAGTCCAATTTTGTTAGCAATACAGTTCGAGTGGGCTGATGTTCCCTGCACCGCTTTTGAGGATATCGCTGCATCAGTGATCCAACTCATTCGCGGCGATTTTTCCCGCCGCGGGCATGCTTTTTTTCTGGCGTGCTTTTCGCCCGTACTTTTCGCTTCGCTGGTTGCTTTTTCAGATCATAGCGCTCCGCCACAGTCGCCTTCAACTCAGCGAAGGAATCATCGAGGCACTGGCGATAGAACTCGGGGTCGGGCATGGCTTCGCGATCAGCGGTGGCAGTGATTGACAGGGTCCCACCCATGCTGAACACAGCGTGAAACAGGCCACCGCCTGCTGTGAGCACACCCATGGGATAGTACTGCACCAACCGCGCTCCCGCCGAGTACAGCGACTCCGCAGGTCCGGCGACATTGGTAATCACGCCACAGCTATTGCCCATTGGCAGCTTTTCGGTCATGTGTCTGTCGGCATACCACCGGGCCACCCGTTTTGACAGCCATGGATTGAACAGGCCGGCCACTTTGATAGGGTCCGCCAGCGGAGTCTCGACATACTTCTTGGCGCCGTTCATGCTGTGATGTATTGCCAGCAGGCGCTCGACCGGGTCTTTTATATCAGTATGAATAAGACTCATGATTGCGCCGATCTGGTTATTGTCCGCAGTGGCTTCTTTCGTGCCGCGGACGTTAACCGGCATCGACGCTGCCAGGGATACTTCGGGCAGTTCGCCATGATGTTGCAGGTATTTGCGCAGAGCCCCCGCTACAACGGTAACGGCGACATCGTTTATCGTGGTACCGGTAGCGTGCCGTATCGCCTTGAAATCATCCAGGCTGAACAGGCTCGCGTCGAAGACCCGGTGTGGGCCGACGGGTTTGTCAAAGCGACATTTTGGCGCCGACGGATAAGCGGGCAGTTTTTCGCTCCTGATATCCCAGGCGGTCCTGACCAGGCCGCCGCCGAGCTTTACCGCGCCCTTTATCAGTCCGACATTCGATGAAACAGTATTGGTGAGCGCTTTGCGCAATAACCTGGCAGGCGCCAGGGTCGCCGGTGCATAGTCTTTCGCTCGCTCCAAAGCCTTGGCAGCGAAAGCGGTTGTGGGAACAGGCTCGAGGTCGTGCAGCGCGTGCATGAAGGATTGACTGCCAGCGCCGTCTATCAACGAGTGATGCATTTTGGTGTAAATCGCAAACGCACCCTCGGGTAATCCCGAAATGTTGTCCAGCCCTTCAATGACATAGCACTCCCACAGGGGGCGGCTCATGTCCAGGGGGCGCGAGTGCAGGCGCGCGACCTGAATACACAGCTGGCGCCAGTTCCCGGGCCGGGGCAGTGCAATATGGCGCAGGTGGTACTCGGTGTCGAAGTGATCGTCGATAACCCAGTAGGGTTTATCCAGTCCGAAAGGCACCTCGATCAGGCGGGTGCGCATAATCGGCATTTTATCCAGGCGGTGTTCGAAATTGGCGATAACCTCTTTAAAGCGCACGAAGCCATCGGCTGCCGTCGAAGGGTCGTAGATGCCAAAGCCGCCAATATGTTGCGGGGTGTTGGGGTGCTCGAGATTGATAAATGCAGAGTCTAGAACACCTAGCTGTTTCATACTCGATAACCTCAATTGATGATCTGACCGGCGGTCGCGCAAATCGGTGCGCACCTGTCCCGGACCGGTGCCCGTTGTGACCAGTACCCGTTTCACCGGGGCGCACCGTTTCGGTGCTGCGATCGCTACAGGGTAATTGCCAGGTGCCTCTCCCGGATATGACTAAAACCGTCTTTCTAGCGAACATTCTAGACCATACCGGGGTTGCGCGATACCGGGCCTGGCTGAACTCAAATGTCTACGATGTAGAGTGCTTTGGTCATATTCAGTCCGTGCACGGAGATTTATACTATTATATTTGGCCCCAAGGTCATCATCCGACCGGGTCGTTAAAGACAGAGGGTAAGGCATGGGAATCTACGCGATGACGGGTGGCGCCACGGGTATCGGCGCGGCAATAAAACAGCGTCTGCGGGAAGAGGGCAACCAGGTTATTGTGGTCGATATCAAGGATGCCGATATCATTGCCGACCTGTCGAGCCGGGCGGGAAGGGAAGCGGCAGTTACGGCGGTCCGGGCCGCCGCTGCCGATGGCCTGGACGGGCTGATCACCTGCGCTGGTCTGGGTTCCAATGTGCCGAATTGTCCGCTGATCACCCAGGTCAACTATTTTGGCACGGTAGAGATCATTGCGGGCCTCAAGGACTCCCTGGCGGCCAAACGCGGTGCCATCGTCCTGATCTCCTCCAACTCCGCGCCCATGAACCGCAGCCCGGAATTCGTCGATCTGTTGCTGTCCGGTAATGAGGCCGAGGCGCTCCGTTTTTCGGAAACCATTGCCGCGCAAGAAGTTTACAGCGGCACCAAGCAGGCGGTTGCGCGCTGGATGCGGCGCCATGTCGCCGATTACGCCGCCGTGGGTATCCGGATGAATGCCGTCGCCCCGGGCTACACGCAAACACCGATGACTGAACAGGTTGAGAAAGATCCCACCTATGGCGCGGCGATCAGGGAGTTCATGGCGAGTATCCCCGTGGGATTCCCTGGCAAGCCCGAAGACCAGGCGGCGGCCACCAGCTTTTTGTTGCGCCCTGAATCCCGGTTTATCTGTGGTTCGGTGCTATATGTCGATGGCGGCCACGATGCCGTGTTCCGGCCGGATCAGGTATGAAGCACACGACCACCCGGCGCGAAATCCTGAAGCAGGGCTTGACGGTAGCCACTGCGGCCGGCATGGCGCCAGCACTGGGGCTCACCCGCAGTGCCGCCCTGAGTTTTCAGGAGTACCGCTCCCAGGATGCACTGGGCCTGGCGCAACTGGTGAATAAAGGCGAAGTGTCGGCGATGGAACTGCTGGAGATCGCCATCGCCCGCAGCAATGCGGTCGAACCCACCATCAATTGTGTGGTGGAGGAACTCTTCGACTATGCCCGGGCAACGATCAAGGCGGGTTTGCCGCAGGGCCCGTTTACGGGGGTGCCTTTCATGCTGAAGGACCTGGGCATGGCCCTGCAGGGGACCGTCACGACCAATGGCTCCCGCTTTTATAAAGACGCGCGCATGGACTACACCAGCACCGTGGTAGAGCGCTACCAGCGGGCAGGCCTGGTCATTTTTGGTAAGACCGCAAGCCCAGAATTTGGTGGCACCCCCACCACTGAGTCACTTCTGTTCGGCGAGACCTGCAATCCATGGGACATAAGCGTCAGCGCAGGGGGCTCGTCGGGGGGATCGGCGGCGGCGGTGGCGGCCGGCATTTTGCCGCTGGCCAATGGCACGGATGGCGGCGGCTCTATTCGAATACCCGCGTCCTGCTGTGGCCTGTTTGGCATGAAGCCCAGCCGGGGCCGGGTGCCCAGCGGCCCCAAAGCGCTATCCTCGATATTGAGTGTTATCCATGCGGTTTCCCGCAGCGTGCGCGACAGCGCCGCGCTACTGGATGCCAGTGGCGGCCCCGAGCCCGGACAGACCACGATCGCTCCGGCCCCCCGGGGCAGTTACCTGGATGCGGTCGCCAGGGCGCCAAAAGGATTGCGGATCGGCCTGATCAGTACCCCACTGACGCATAGCCCGGTAGATCCCGAGTGTGTCCAGGCCACCGCCAATGCCGCCAGGCTCTGTGAAAGTCTGGGGCACGATGTGCAGGAGATCAACTTGCCGGTAGACCCCCGGGAATTCTTTGCCAGCACCCGCATTATCATGGGAGCGGGTACGGTTATGCGGGTGAGCGATCGCGAACAGCAGTTGGGCCGGAAAGTCACCGAGAATGACCTGGAGCCGATTATCTGGCAACGCTACCAGAGTTCGCGGGGGTATACCGCGGAGCAACTCGAGGGCGCCCAGTTGGGAGTCGAAACAGCTGCGCGACAGATGGCCTTGTTACAGCAGGACTACGACATCCTGTTATCGCCGACGCTGGCCACACCGCCGGTCAAATTGGGCAAATTAAGCCTGAACCAGGACAATGCCACCTACGAAAAAGAGGCGATCAGTGCTTCCGCCTTTACCATGCTCTACAACGCCACTGGCCAGCCCGCGATGTCTGTTCCGCTGCACTGGACCCCCGGCGGCCTGCCCGTCGGGGTGATGTTCGCGGGTCGCTACGGCGAAGAGGGAGTGTTATTCCAACTGGCGGGGCAGCTGGAGCAGGCGAGCCCCTGGTTTGATAAAATAGCGCCGCTTTGATAGCCGTCGTGATATCACTGTTACATGCCCCGGGTGGATTCTCGTTGGCGATCTGTAATCATAGGCGGGGTGCCGCTTCGCCCTCACCCCAGGAGTAGACTGATGTCAGGGATCAGGCCCGCATTCGATGCGGTAATTGCGCAATTGACCGCCCCGGGTGCACCCTTCGAGCTGGTGGGCAGTGACGAGTCGGGTCATTACTACCGGAACGCGCCGGCCAACCTGGCGGAGGCCCTGGCTGTTGCCCGCCAGCACGGCGACCGGGATTTCCTGGTCTACGAGGGTGAGCGCCGTAGCTTCAATGAGCTGATGGATGAGGCGGACGCCATTGGCGCGGCGCTGCAGGCCCGCGGGGTCAGGCCCGGTGACCGGGTGGCCCTGGCGATGCGTAACTACCCGGAGTGGATGGCTGTATTCATCGGCGTGGTCAGTGTCGGGGCGGTGATTGTGCCCGTGAACAGCTGGGGCAAGCCCGCCGATATCGCCTACACAGTGGGGGACTGTGGCGCGCACCTGGTCTTCTGTGACCAGCAGCGCTACGAGGGAGTGGCTCCGTTGTTCCGGGACAAGGGTGTGGAAGCGATTATCGCCCGGCCGACCAATGCGCAGGATATCAATGGCCTGTCTGCCTTTGTGGCGGACACCAGGGGCAGGGCACCGGCGCCGGTGGAGATCGATCCGGAGGAACTGGCGATGATCATGTATACCTCCGGTACCAGCGGCAAGCCCAAGGGTGCCGCCTCCACGCATCGGGCGATCTGCCAGGCGATATACAATATGGAATTGGCGGCAGCGGCGGCGGCCATGAGCAACCCTGAAGCCATCGCAACCATGATGCAACGGGGCTTCGAGCCAACATCGCTGCTGGCCGTACCCCTGTTCCACGTCAGCGGATGTCATGCCCAGTTCCTCGCCAACCTGCGTGCCGGCCGGCGTATCGTGATGATGTATAAATGGGATGTGGACAAGGCGATGGAGCAGATCGAAAAGGAGCGCGTTACTTCACTTAACGCCGCACCTTCCATGCTATTGGATTTACTGGAGGACCCCCGCTTCGGCCAGGCCAGCACACACAGCTTGTTTTCCCTGGGTATTGGCGGCGCGGCGACACCGCCAAAAGTCAGCAAACTACTGCACGAGAAACTACCGCAGAATTTCAGCGGTACCGGCTGGGGCATGACGGAAACCAACGCCCAGGGTGCGTCCCTGACCGGCAAGGCATTTCACTCCAGGCCGGGAAGCGCGGGACTCCCCCACCCCATTGTCGATATCCGTATCTGTGATGAGGAGGGTAAGGTGCTGTCCCAGGGTGATACCGGGGAAATCTGGGTACGCAGTTGCGCGAATATACGTGAATACTGGCACCGGCCTGAGGTCAATGCGGAGGAGATACGCGATGGCTGGCTGAAGACCGGTGATATCGGCTACCTGGATGATGAAGGCTTCCTGTTCCTGGCGGACCGGGCCAAGGATATGATCATCCGCGGCGGAGAGAATATCTACCCGGTCGAGATCGAGAACGAACTGCTGGAGCTGGACGAGGTCAAGGAGGTGGCCGCTATCGGTCTGCCCAATGAGCGTTTGGGGGAAGAGGTGGCCGTGGTGGTCCACCTGCACGAGCAAGGGTCATTGGGCGTGGAGCAACTGCTGGAGCATGCCCGGAACAAGTTGGCCGCCTACAAGGTGCCCACGCGAGTATTCTTCAGTGAAGAAGCGCTGCCTCGCAACGCCACCAACAAAATTTTGAAAACGGAGCTGAAAACGAAGTATGCAGCCCCACCCAGGGGAAACAGTTAGTACCAATTCCCAATGGGGCGGTCAGTCTGTAGTGGTCGCCACTATCTCCCGAATCTGTCATCGTTTCTGCTGCCAATCACCTGCCGGCAGGTCCAGTCATAACCGTGGACAGTTCTGCTCCCGGGCACAGAGTGAACTCAAATGCCCACGAATTTGGTAGTTTATGTATGGCAGCCGGTCGAAAGATTCCTCTATGCTCAGTGTTGCGTATTCAGTAATGTGGAAAGTTGTGCCCAGGCACTGGGCGGATTGCCCGTTTGCAGGGTTGGCCGCCACCCCTACAGGAGAAGCGAGGCCCATGCGGCGTCAAAGCAGAAGGACAAGTAACCCGGCCCTCAAGCAAGTCGAGCAGCAAATGGCCCATGCCGACAGCTACGCAGACTGGCTGGAACTGGCCGCCTCACACGATCAGCTGACCGGTGCAGACCTGTGGCGCAGAAATGTGGAATCGAGGCGGTACGATTACGCCAGCATCGAATTGAGGTTGAAGAAACTTCGTCGCCTGCGCAAAAAAAAGGACGACCACGGTCTGTTGTTTGCGCTGAACGAGGGCATTCACGGCAATATGGCGGGAATGGGCCGGGCAACGCTCTACCACCGGGCGAAATGCGGTACCAAGGTGCTGATCGAGGATTATATTCACGAGATTTGTGACGCCCTCGAATACCTTGCGCCGCGCGATTTCAAGGGCATACCCTGGGCCGACCGGGTGGAATTTTTCCAGCGCGCCAGTCACTGCTACGGCCGCTCGGCGCTGATGCTGAGCGGTGGTGGAACCCTGGGATATTTCCATTTTGGTGTGCTCAAGGCGCTTATCGAACAGCGGTTGTGCCCAGCGGTAATCTCGGGCGCGAGCGCCGGTGCGTTCGTCGCGGCTGTCGTCGGCACGCGCACCGATGAGGAATACCTGCGCCTTTTCGACGACCATTACCTGGCGCGGGCACTGACTGCCAACCGGGAGAATATAAAGATTGGTTTTGGCCAGAGCGACAGGATTGATATGCGGGTCATCAAACGGGAAATGGCCAATTTGATTCCCGATATGACCTTTCTGGAAGCGTTTGAAAAGACCGGGCGCAGTATCAATATCGCCATCTCACCGGCGGAACCGCGGCAGAATTCGCGCCTGCTGAACCATATCGCCTCGCCCAACGTGACTGTACGCTCCGCCGTGTTGGCCAGCTCGGCGCTGCCCGGTGTTTTCCCGCCGGTGCAGTTGGAGGCGCGCAACGTACATGGCAAGGTTCAGCCCTACCTGCCGTCGCGTCGCTGGATAGACGGCTCTTTTTCCCAGGATCTGCCGGCAAAGCGCCTGGCACGCATGTATGGCGTCAACCATTTTATCGTGAGTCAGGTGATGCCGGGGCTGGGGCGGGAACCCAGTTTGCGGCCCGGTATTCGCAAAATTGCCTCGGATGCCTCGGTAGCCGCGACCAAGGAGGTGGTGCGCGGCTCGCTCGGCCTGATCCAGCGCTATATAGCCGTCGGCCCCAGGATGGGTGTGGCCATGAATGCGTTGAACGCCCTGATCGATCAACGTTACACGGCGGATATCAATATTTTCCCGCACTATGGCATGGCCAGTCTCAAGTCGCTCCTTAAGATGTTGTCGCTGGAGGAGATGATCGAATTGATCGGCGCCGGAGAGCGCGCGACCTGGCCCAAGATTCCCGTCATCAGTGCGACGACCAGTATCGGGCGGAGCCTGGATGGCATACTTCACGACTTCGAGATGGAAGAGCTGCACTGGCTCAAGCAGATACGAAAGGCGGGCTGACCCGCCGCGCGATCACCCCCGATATGCCTGCCGGCCATCAACGGCGATACTCTGGCCGTTGATGTAGTAAGACTCCGGTTCGCACAATACCGCTACGAATTCGCCGATGTCCGTTTCGCAGTCGCCGATGCGTCCCAGCGGTAGGGTGCACCGGTAATTGAGCGAAGAGGGCTTTGCTGGTACAACATGCCTACCCGATTGGCGTCAATCATTAATACCGGCGACAATCGAAGGCGCAATAATGGTGGCGCTCGCGACCGCCCGACTTTGTAATGGCAATTTACGCGGATGAAACTCAGTGGCAAAAGAGAAAAGTGGTTATCAGGCGGCCGGATCAGGCGTCCAGTACTACGGTGAGGACGGCTACGAGGTCATTTTACTGGACGAGCCAGCCGAGGGTGTCAGGCGTATCACCCTCAATCGTCCCGAGAAGCGCAATGCCCTGAACCATGCGCTGCGGGGCGAACTGCTGCATGCGCTGCAACAGGGCGACCGCGATGAATCTGTGAGAGTGCAGATCGTGCGCGGTGCCGGCAGCTGTTTTTCCGCCGGGTACGACCTGGGCGGCGGCAATGAGGGTTATGGCTATCCGTTCCATACGGCGGGGGGCGACGGCCAGTGGCCGCGGCATGTGACCGAGGGCTGGATGGGAATATGGGACCTGGCGAAGCCGGTTATCGCCCAGGTGCACGGTTACTGCCTGGCGGGGGGCAGTGAGCTGGCCACCGGCTGCGACCTGGTCTACATGGCCGACGAAGCCAGGATGGGCTATCCCGCAGTGCGCTTCGGTACCCCCGACATGCAATTCCACCCCTGGCTGGTGGGCATGCGTAAAGGTATGGAAATGCTGCTCACCGGCGATTCCCTGTCCGGCGTCGAGTGCGCCGCCCGGGGCTGGGCGACTGACAGTTTTCCGCTGCCCGAACTGGAACAGCGGGTGCTGGCTATCGCGAGCAGGATCGCCCTGCTACCGCCGGATATCGTCCAGCTCAACAAGCGGGCGGTGCATCGGCAGATGGATGTCATGGGGCTGCGCCAGGGTATTCGTGCCGGAACGGAATTGTGCACCCTGGGTACCCATCAACCCGCTTTCAAGCAGTTTATGGGCGATATCGAGGCCGGCGGATTGACGACGGCACTACAGGATCGGGACCAGAAGTTCGGCGATTATCGTACCGGGCACGGCAGGGATGAGGCCTGAGGCATGCCTTGAGCTGGACGATGCGGTGTTCGCGGGTCACAATCCCGGTATCGCAATGTCCCGCCGCCAGGGGAATGGGCCAGTATGACTGATAAAAGCAAATCCGATTACCAGCCCGGGCCGGTCAGCTCCCCGCCCTGTTCCATGCACGAGGTTGATCCAGTCTATATGGGCATTCCGGCATCCGGCCACGAAGACGAGACGCTGAACGGCGATGTGAGCGAGATGCGCGGCGAATCGCCATTGTGGAGCAGGGTAATGGTAATTTCCGAGGCGATAGATGACCCGACAATCCCGATCGGGCACATCAGGGGCTTGTTGTGCGGGCTTGACGAGGGATTTGCCGGGACTTTTGACCCGGTGGAGGATTTTCCCGAGTTCGCGGCGCACCGTCTGTGTCGTTCTCTTGAACGTTTTTTGGCCCGCCTCGACAAACCCGATCCGGCCTAGGCTCGCGGCGCACCCGCCAGGCGTCCGGATGCAAACGCTACAGCACCGCCGCTTTGGCCCTGGCGAAAGCCTCCAGCGCGATGGCGATATCATCGTCGCTCAGTGCCGCCGACATCTGGGTGCGGATGCGCGCCTTGCCTGTGGGAACCACCGGAAAGGAAAAGGCCACCACGTACACACCGTGCTTAAGCACTTCCTGGGCGAAGCGCGACGCCAGCGACGCATCGTGCAGCATGACCGGCACGATGGGATGCTCTCCCGGCAATAGCTCGAACCCCAATCTTTGCAGGCCTGCCCTGAACGTTAGTGTGTTGCGCTGCAGTCGGGTCCGCAGTGCGGGCGCCTCGTCAACCAGTTCAATTGCCTTGATCGCGCCCGCCACCACCGGCGGCGCCACGGTGTTGGAGAACAGGTAGGGACGGGAGCGCTGGCGCAGCAGGCCGACAATGTCCCGGTGCGCCGCGGTGTAGCCACCACTGGCACCGCCCAGCGCCTTGCCCAGGGTGCCGGTGATGATATCCACCCGGTCCATGCAGCCGCGCAATTCATGCGTGCCGCGGCCTTGTGCGCCGATAAACCCGGTGGCGTGGCAGTCGTCGAAGTGAACCAACGCATTGTACCTGTCGGCCAGTGCGCAGATCTCATCCAGGCGGGCGATATAGCCGTCCATGGAAAACACGCCGTCGGTGCTGATCAGCTTGAAGCGGGCGCCGGCGGTGTCCGCGGCCGCAAGCTGCGCCTCCAGGTCCCCCATGTCGTTGTTGCGGTAACGGTAGCGTCGCGCCCTGCTCAGGCGGATGCCGTCGATGATACTGGCGTGATTGAGTTCGTCGGAGATCACCGCGTCCTCTTCGCCCAGCAGGGTCTCGAACAGGCCGCCATTGGCATCGAAACAGGAGGGGTAGAGGATGGTATCTTCGGTGCCCAGAAAGGCGCTGAGGGAGTCTTCCAGCTGCTTGTGCAGGATCTGGGTGCCGCAGATGAAACGCACCGACGCCATACCGTAACCCCAGTCCCGCAGGCCCTGTGCGGCGGCGGCCTTCACCGCCGGATGCTGGGCCAGTCCCAGGTAGTTGTTGGCGCACAGGTTGATGACATCGCGACTATTGGCGACCCCCACGTGGGCGCCCTGTGGGGTGGTGATCAGGTGCTCGCGCCGGGTGAGACCGGCGGCCTCGATGGCGGCCAGTTCGTTGGCGACATGCTCCTGGAAACGGTAGTACATTTTTTTGCCCCGCGTTTAGTTGCGTAATTGGTTCTGCCATTGCTCTATAGCTCCCAGTTGAGCACGACCTTGCTGGCCTCGCCGCTGCTCATCACGTCGAAGCCCTGCTGGAAGTCCCGGTAACTCATGCGATGGGTGATGACGGGTGAGATATCCAGTCCCGAACCGATCATCACGGACATCTTGTACCAGGTCTCGTACATCTCCCGCCCGTAGATCCCCCTGAGGGTCAGCATGTTGAAGATGACGGTGTTCCAGTCGATGGCGGTGTGCTCGCTGGGAATACCCAGGATCGACACCTTGCCACCGTGGCACATATTGGCCAGCAGATCATTGAAGGCCCGGGGATTGCCGGACATCTCCAGGCCGACGTCAAAACCCTCGGTCATGTGCAGTTCCTTTTGCACATCGGCCAGGGTCTCGCGGGTGATATTCACCGTGCGGTTGGCTCCCAGTGTGGCCGCCAGTGCAAGGCGGGCGTCGATCAGGTCGGTAATCACCACATTGCGCGCACCGGCATGACGGCAGACCGCAGCGGCCATGGCGCCGATCGGGCCGGCGCCCGTGATCAATATATCCTCTCCCAGCAGCGGCCATTGCAGCGCGGTGTGCACCGCGTTGCCGAAGGGATCGAACAGCGAAGCCACGTCCAGGTCGATACCTGCGGAGTGCTCCCACACATTGGACATGGGCAGGGCGAGATATTCAGCGAAGGCCCCCGGCCGGTTGACCCCTATGCCGCTGGTATAGGCGCACAGGTGGCGCCGTCCCGCCATGCAATTGCGGCAGCGGCCGCAGACCACGTGGCCCTCGCCGGAGACGATCTGGCCGGGGTGGAAATCGATGACGTTGGAGCCGACCTCCACGATTTCGCCCACGAACTCGTGGCCGATCACCATGGGTACCGGGATGGTCTTCTGCGCCCAGGCATCCCAGTGATAGATGTGCATGTCGGTGCCGCAAATGGCGGTGCGTTTCACCTGGATCAGCACGTCGTTGATGCCGGGTTCCGGGATCGGGACATCTTCCATCCAGAGACCGGGACAGGCGATTTTTTTGACCAGCGCTTTCATGGTGTTTACCTTGCTTCAATCGGGCGGCGCGGCGCCGCCAGCGGCTGTTCAGGGCTGCGGGTGCTGGCCCAGCCAGTCCACCAGTATGGCATTCACTACCTCGGCCTGCTCCTGGTGGAGAAAATGCCCCGCGTCGGCGATCTGCCTGACCACCAGGCCGCGGGGAAAATCCTCCTCGTTCATACTGGCTGTGAAAACATCGGGGGCGACGCAGCGATCGCGCGCGCCGGTCAGGGCCAGGGTCGGCACCGGCACCGCAAACATTGCCTCCCTGCGGGCGCCGGCGGTGTAGGGCAGCGCCCGCGGGTCGAGTGCGGCGCGATAATAGCCCAGTGCCGCCCGGGTGACGCCGGGTTGGCGCAGGCCCTCAATCACCGCGCGCAACTCCGCCTCCGGGGGCGTCCAGTCGGGGCTCCATTTGCGCCACAGCCTGCGGATGAAGTCGTAATCGTTGCGTGCGACCACGTGCTCGGCGATGCCGCGCAGCTGGAAAAACAGCATATAGGACGACAGGGCCAGCTGCCTCGGGTACCGGCCCAGCGCGGCCAGGAAGCGGCCCGGGTGAGGCACCGCAATGGCGGTCAGGCTGAGGAATCGCTCCGGCGCAGAGGCCGCAGCGGTATAGGCGATGGCGGCGCCCCAATCGTGCCCCACCAGGTGGGCCTGCGCCGCTCCCAGCTCATCCACTGCTGCCACTATATCCCCGGCTATGATGTCGAGGCTGTACCGACCGTCAGCGGGTATGGACGCCGGCTCATAGCCGCGCAGGGTGACGCTGACGGCGCGGTAACCGGCCTTGGCCAACGCCGGCAGCTGCAGGCGGTACGAGCGCGCAGTATCGGGAAAACCGTGCAGGCACAGCACCAGCGGGCCACTGCCCTGGGCCAGCGCGGTAAACGTCAGGGGGCCGTGGTGTAGCGCCAGTTGTTTTATCGGCATCGGTGGATTCCGTCCCGGTGGGCCAGGGTTGTGCTCTAGTGTAGTAGCCCCGCATGGAGTATAAAAGCCTGTCCCGGGCAGCCCCTGCGCAATCTGCAGGCACCTCCCATATTATCGAACTAATTTGCGGGGACGGAATCCAACCGGCATGTCAACTCACTTCATAGAAATACGTGGCCTGAGCTTCAGCAGGGCGCAGCACCCCATCTTCGACTCACTCGACCTGGACATACCCAGGGGTAAAATCACCGCCATCCTCGGCCCCAGTGGTTGCGGCAAGACGACCCTGCTGCGGCTGATCGGCAGCCAACTGCGGCCGGCCCGTGGCTCGATCCGCTTCGACGGCGTGGAAATTACCCGGCTGCATCGACAGGAGCTCTTTGCCCTGCGCGAACGCATGGGAATGCTGTTCCAGTCCGGTGCACTGTTCACCGACCTCTCCGTCTACGAGAACGTGGCCTTTCCCCTGCGCCTGCATACGGATTTACCCGAGAGCATGATCCACGACCTGGTGCTTATGAAGTTGCACGCGGTGGGCCTGCGCGGTGCCCGGGACCTGATGCCGGCGGAGCTCTCCGGGGGAATGGCGCGCCGTGCGGCGCTGGCCAGGGCCATTATCCTGGACCCGGAACTGATCATGTACGACGAACCTTTCGTCGGCCAGGATCCGATCTTTGCCGGGGTGTTGCGCGACCTCATCCGGCGCATAAACCAGGCCATGGGCTGTACCTGTATCATCGTCTCGCATGATATCGCCGAGACAATTGCGATTTCCGATTACGTGTATGTGCTGTCACAGGGCAGGATTATCGGCCAGGGCGCGCCGGAAACGGTCATGAACAGTGACGACGCTCGGGTACGCCAGTTTTTACAGGGCCTGCCCGACGGGCCGGTACCGTTCCATTACCCGGCGCCGGAGTATCGCCAGGACCTGCAACTGGAGGAAAGGTAATTGCTGGCCCATCTGCAACAACTGGGGCGCAATGGGCTGGATGTGGCGGCGGCTTTCGGCCGCGCCGGCCTGCTGCTGGCGCAGGCCTTCCGGGGCAGGCCCGACTGGCGCTATGGCCCCGGTTTACTGCTGCGCCAGTTGCACTTCGTCGGTGTCTATTCCCTCGTCATAATAGCCGTATCCGGCGCGCTCATCGGCATGGTGCTGGCACTGCAGGGCTATACCGTGCTGGTGCGTTTCGGCGCGGAGGCGGCGCTGGGGCAACTGGTTTCCCTGAGCCTGCTGCGCGAGCTGGGACCGGTGGTCGCGGCCCTGCTGTTTGCCGGGCGGGCGGGGTCCGCGCTCACCGCGGAGATCGGCCTGATGAAGGCGACAGAGCAACTGGCGGCGATGGAAATGATCGGCGTTGACCCCCTGCGTCGGGTGGCCCGGCCCCGGCTGTGGGCCGGCATTATCTGCATGCCGATACTTGCCCAGGTGTTCAATATGGTGGCAATACTGGGCGCGGTAGCGGTTGGCGTAAGCTGGCTGGGTGTGGACGCGGGTTCGTTCTGGTCCAATATGCAGGGCAGTGTCGATTTTCGCGAGGATGTGTTAAATGGCGTCATCAAGGCGTTCGCGTTCGGGGTGGTGGTGACCTGGATTGCGGTGTTCGAGGGTTTCGACACGGTGCCCACACCCGAGGGTATCAGTACCGCCACGACCCGTACCGTGGTGTATTCCTCCCTGGCCGTGCTGGCCATGGACTTTCTTCTGACCGCTATCATGTTTGGGGTGGATTAAATGCAGTCGCGCAATATCGAAATAACCGTCGGGGTGTTTATCCTGCTGGGTATCGTCGCCCTCTCTTTCCTGGTGATACAGGTCAGCGGGCTGAGTTTTGCCGATGCGCGCCGCGATACCTATAGACTGTCGGCGCAATTCAACACGGTCGCAGGGCTTGCGCCCCGCGCCAAGGTGATGGTGGCCGGTGTTGCCGTTGGCCATGTCACCGCCATCCACATTGACCCTGTGACCGTGCGGGCCGTGGTGGATATGGCTATCGACAGCGAGGTCGATTACCTCACCACGGACAGCATTGCCTCGATCAAGACCGCCGGCGTGCTGGGTGAGCAATATGTCAGTATCGCGGTGGGCGGGGCCGAGGATATCCTGCAACCGGGCGATACCATCAGGGACACCCAGTCGGCGATGGTCCTGGAGGACCTGATCGGCAAGTTTGTGACGAATTTTGGCGACAAGAAGTAAACATCCTGTAGCTGCCCGTGGAGGCGATCATGACAATCAGGCCAATGGTGATAAAGCTGGTTTTTCCCCTGGTGATGGCGCTGCTGATAGCCGCTGGCGCTGTCAGCGAAGGGGCCGCCCCGGGACCGGCCATATCCCGCGTCGACCCGGAGCAGATGCTGCAACAGGCCACGACCAGGTTGCTGGCGATCTCAAAGGCGGCCAGGGATTATGTGGACCAGGACAGGGAGCGCTATTACCGCGAGGTCTCCACGGTGCTGGACCAGGTGATGGATATCCAGTACTTCGCCCGCGGCGTCATGGCCACCTACGCCAGCGCCAGGGTGTACAAGTCCTTGCAGACCGACGCCGAGCGGGCGGCGTTTCGCGATCGGCTGGCGCGCTTCGAGGTGGCCCTGAAACGCGTCTGGATGGTCAAGTATGCAGATGCATTGCTGCGCTCCGACGGTGAAACCATTCAATTGTCCAGGGTCCATACCGGGTCGGACAGCGACGACCGGGCCAGCCTGGAGCAGACCATCACCGACCGCAAAGGCCAGACGTACCTCGTGCAGTACAGCCTGCACACGGTGAAGAATGGCGGCTGGATGATAGCCAATGTGATTGTCGAGGGGGTCAACCTGGGTGAAATCTATCGCAGCCAGTTTGCCGAGGCGGTGGAAAACCACCGGGGCGATGTCGATTATGTGGTCGATCACTGGGTTGAACTGATGATTCACGAACAGGCGTCCGGTGAGGCCAACCCCGAGAAATCTGAAGGTGGCTGACTCGGCGCAACTGGTATTCGACGCGGGGCGGATGCGGGTCGGCGGCGTGGTCGACTTTTCCAGCGTGGTATCGCTGCTCAGGCGCGGCGAGGACTGGCTGCGTGATCAGGCGCCGGTGGGCTGCCGCCTGGATTTAAGCGGCGTTAGTCACTGTAACAGCGCGGTCGCAGCGCTGCTGCTCAGCTGGCTGCGCGCCGCGCGGGCAGCGGGTAAGGAACTCACCGTGGAAAATGTCCCGGACGACCTGCGGGGCCAGATGGAACTCGCCGGCCTGGAGGATGTCCTGCCCACCCCTTGATCCGCTGCGCAATGGGGCAGACGACCCGGGGCGCGGCGTCTCGACATGCGCCGCTTGTGTGGTGTTGATCACTCCAGGTGTTCAAACCGGTGTGCCGCCACATTCTTGCGTACACGGTGGGCGTCAAACACCTCGCCGTTCATGGCGATGTACACCCCGGGCGGCTTGCTCTGTACCGCGCCGATCGCACAGCCGATATTGAAGATGGCGTCGCTCTCGGCGAAGGCGGCGGGTTGCAGGGCGCCGGTCAGCACAATTCGCTTGCCGGGAATGCCCTGCAGGGCGAGGGCGGTGGCCACCATGCCGTCAGTGCCATGGGTAATCAGCACGCATTCCTCGGCGCAGTCGCCGGCCAACCGGCGAATCAACGCGCGGTCGGCGTCGGTCATGTCCAGGCTGTCCTTGCGCATGGCGGACTCCACGGTGAAAACGAAGCCCACGGCCATCTTTGCGAGCAGTTCGCCTATCACCGGCTCGCCCACCTGGTAGTCGCTTTTGGCGTCGAAGTAGATCTTGTCGATGGTGCCGCCGGTAGTAATGATGTGCAGTTTCATCGTCTTGCCGTTCCGGCGCCAGCGTATCCGGCACTCATTGTAGTGTCCGTTGTGCGTGGTTGGAACCCCGCCCGCTCCCGGAGGCCGGATGGCGCGCCTGGCCTTGCCCTGCCCGCAAGGTCTTCTATACTTTCCCAGCGATAGCTTGCCATAATGGCGATTCTCGTTATTGTTGCTATGGTCGACCAGTCATGTTCTAAATAGGCTATTTACCTTCACCGGGGCAACTCTTCTAATACCCCCTCAACGTAAAACAGTTCATTTCGGGAGTGAGTAAATGAAAACACGGGCAGCAGTTGCCTTCCAGGCAGGCAAACCACTGGAAATCGTTGAGGTTGACCTGGAGGGGCCGCGCGCCGGCGAGGTGCTGGTGGAGATCAAGGCCACGGGTGTCTGCCACACCGACGCCTTTACCCTCTCCGGAGACGATCCCGAGGGCGCCTTCCCGGCCATTCTCGGGCACGAGGGCGCGGGGGTGGTGGTGGAAGTCGGTTCCGGCGTTAAAAGCCTCAAGCCCGGCGATCACGTCATCCCCCTGTACACCCCGGAGTGCCGTGAGTGCGATTACTGCCTGCACCCGAAAACCAACCTGTGCCAGGCCATACGCAGCACTCAGGGACAGGGGGTGATGCCCGACGGCAGCAGTCGCTTCTCCCTGGACGGCAAGCCCCTGCTGCACTACATGGGCTGCTCCACCTTTTCGAACTACACGGTGTTGCCGGAGATTGCGCTCGCCAAAGTGCGCGAGGACGCGCCCTTTGACAAGATCTGCTATATCGGTTGTGGCGTCACCACCGGCATCGGCGCGGTCGCGTTCACCATGAAGGTGGAGTTGGGCTCCACCGTCGCCGTGTTCGGCCTGGGCGGTATCGGCCTCAATGTTATCCAGGGGGCGAAGATGGTCGGGGCCACCCGCATTATCGGCGTCGATCTCAATCCGGACAAGGTGAAGCTGGCGCAGCAGTTCGGCATGACCGATTTCGTCAACCCCTCGGAAGTTGACGATGTGGTGCAGCACCTGATCGATATGACCGGCGGCGGTGTCGATTACAGCTTCGAGTGCATCGGCAACGTCAAGGTGATGCGCCAGGCGCTGGAGTGCTGCCACAAGGGCTGGGGCCAGAGCTGCATTGTCGGCGTGGCCGGTGCCGGCCAGGAGATATCCACCCGGCCGTTCCAACTGGTCACCGGGCGCGGCTGGCGCGGCAGCGCCTTCGGCGGCGCCCGCGGCCGCACCGATGTGCCGAAGATCGTCGACTGGTACATGGAGGGCAAGATCAACATCGACGACCTCATCACCCACACCATGCCGCTGGACGATATCAACAGGGCCTTTGACCTGATGCATTCCGGCGAGAGTATCCGCTCCGTGGTGCAGTACTAGTGGCCGATGCGATGCGGGAGATCGGTGCCAACAAGTGCTTTGGCGGGCGGCAGTTGCGGTATTCGCACGCCTCAGCAGTACTCGGCTGTGAAATGACCTTTTCCATCTTCCTGCCGCCCCAGGTGGAGCAGGGCAAGGTGCCGCTGGTGTACTGGCTCTCGGGGCTGACCTGCACCGACGAAAATTTTGTGACCAAGGCCGGCGCCCAGCGCTATGCCGCGGAGCTGGGGCTGGCGATCGTCGCACCCGATACCAGCCCGCGCGGCGAGGGCGTGCCGGATGACCCGGAGGGCGCCTACGATTTCGGCCTTGGGGCTGGCTTTTATGTGAACGCCACGCAACAGCCCTGGGCCCGGCACTTTCGCATGTACGACTACATCGTGGACGAGCTGCCGGCGCTGATTGAGCGCGAGTTTCCGGTGGACGGTTCCCGGGTCGGTATTTCCGGCCACTCCATGGGTGGGCACGGCGCGCTGACCATCGCCCTGAAAAACCCCGGTCGTTTCCGCTCGGTCACCGCGTTTTCACCGATCTGCTCGCCATTGAACTGTCCCTGGGGTGAGAAGGCACTGGGCAATTACCTCGGACCGGACCGGGCCAGCTGGCGCGAGTATGATACGACTGTGCTGGTGGCGTCGGCGGACGCACCGTTGCCGGTGCTGGTGGACCAGGGCACCGCGGACAACTTCCTTGAGGAGCAGTTGAAAACACCCCTGCTGGAACAGGCCTGCCGCGATGCCGACTACCCGATGACGATCCGCATGCAGGAGGGATATGACCACAGCTACTTCTTCATTGCCACCTTCATCGGTGATCACCTGGCGTTTCACGCCGGCTGTCTGTATTAGACCTATACTGTCCGGTGGCAGTACCGGGCGCGGATACGTGCATGGATGAACAGACAGAGGACAGGTTAACTCAGCTCATCGCGCAGTACCGCGATGTCGCCGGCGGGCTGTTGCCCCTGTTGCACGCCATTCAGGATTCCCTCGGGTATGTACCCGTCGACGCGGTACCGGCCATCGCTCGCGGCCTGCACCTGTCGCGGGCGGAAGTGCACGGTGTCATCAGTTTCTACCACGATTTTCGCAGTGAGCCCGCCGGCGCACACCTGCTGCAGATCTGTCGTGCGGAAGCCTGCCAGGCGATGGGTTCCCGGGCGCTGGAGGCTTACGCGAAAACCCGTCTGGGTATCGACTACGGCGGCACCACCACTGATGGCGCCGTCACCCTCGAGCCGGTCTACTGCCTGGGCAACTGTGCCTGCTCGCCCTCGGTACGGCTGGATCACGAGATCCATGCCCGGGTGGATGCGGCGCGGCTCGATGAGCTGCTGGCCGGTCTGGGCGCGGTGACCAGCCAATGACAGCGAGCCTGCGCCTGTTCCTGCCCAGGGATACCACCGCGCTGGCGCTGGGCGCCGACCGGGTGGCGGCAGCGCTGGCACGGGAAGCCGCATCCCGGGGCCTGCCGGTTGAACTGGTGCGCAATGGTTCCCGCGGCCTGTTCTGGCTCGAGCCCTTGCTGGAAGCAGAACTCCGGGGCGAGCGTGTCGCCTTCGGGCCAGTGGATAGCGCGTCGCTGCCATCGATCCTTGCTGCATTGGCGGCGAACCCCGGCAACCACCCGCTGTACCTCGGCCCAGTCGAGGAAATCCCCTACCTCAAGTCCCAGCAGCGCCTGACGTTTGCGCGGGCGGGGCAGGGCAATCCACTGTGCCTGGATAGCTACCGGAAACTCGCCGGCTTTAGCGGGCTGGAGCGGGCGCTGCGGCTCGATGCCCAGGACATCGTCACCGCGGTAACCGAGTCCGGCCTGCGGGGCCGGGGCGGCGCGGCATTTCCCGCTGGCATCAAGTGGCAGACCGTGCTGGATGCGCCGGGTGAGCAGAAATACATCGTCTGCAATGCCGACGAGGGCGACTCTGGCACCTTTGCCGACCGGCTGCTGATGGAAGCAGACCCCTACCAGTTGATCGAGGGCATGATTATTGCCGGACTCGCGGTCGGCGCCAGCCGGGGTTATATCTATATGCGCTCGGAATATCCCCGCGCGCGCGATGTGCTGGCGAGCGCAATCGAACGGGCGCGGGCCAGGCAGTACCTGGGCAATAATATCTGCGGCAGCGGCAGGGCGTTCGAGCTGGAGCTTCGGCTGGGCGCAGGGGCCTATATCTGCGGTGAGGAAACCGCGCTGCTGGACAGCCTCGAGGGCAAACGCGGTGTGGTGCGCGCCAAACCGCCGCTACCGGCGATCGCCGGCTTATTCGGCCGCCCCACAGTGGTCAACAATGTGCTGACCCTGGCGGCGGTGACCACGGTACTGGCACAGGGGGCCGCGTTTTACCGCGACTTTGGCACGGGGCGATCACGCGGCACCATTGCGGTGCAACTGGCGGGTAATATACGCCGCGGCGGCCTGGTCGAACTCGCCTTTGGCGCAACGCTGCGTGAGCTGGTGCAGGACTACGGTGGCGGCACGCACTCGGGCCGACCGGTGCGTGCGATCCAGGTGGGTGGCCCCCTGGGAGCCTACCTGCCGGAGTCACTGTGGGATACGCCGCTGGATTACGAGGCGTTTGCCGGCATCAACGCGATGCTGGGCCACGGCGGCGTGGTGGTGTTTGACGACAGCGTCGACATGGCGGCCCAGGCGCGGTTCGCCATGGCGTTCTGCGCGGTTGAATCCTGCGGCAAGTGCACCCCCTGCCGTATCGGTTCAGTGCGAGGGATGGAGGTCATCGACCGCATTATTGCGCGGCAGGCGCCCACCGAGAACCTGGCGTTGCTGCGGGATTTGTGTGACACCATGGAGGCCGGTTCCCTGTGCGCCATGGGCGGACTGACGCCCTCTCCGGTACGCAGTGCGCTGGCCCATTTTCCCGAGGATTTTTCCTGAGGCGGCGCGGCGCCCAGGCGCGCGCCAGGACGGTGATGTGATGTTGCAGTTTTATGAGCCCGAGCAGGATTACGGCACGCCGCAGCGGGCCGATGCGCCCCCTGTCACGCTGTCGATCGATGGCAGGGCGGTGACCGTGCCGGCCGGCACCTCGGTTATGCGCGCCGCGGCCGAGGCGGGGATCAAGGTTCCGCGGCTGTGCGCCACCGAATCGCTGGAGGCCTTTGGTTCCTGCCGGGTCTGCCTGGTGGAGATCGACGGGATGAAAGGCTACCCGGCGTCCTGCACCACCCCGGTGCGGGAGGACATGGTGGTGCGCACCCAGACCGGCAAGCTGGCCGGCCTGCGCCGCAACGTGATGGAGTTGTACATCTCCGACCACCCGCTGGACTGCCTCACCTGTCCCACCAACGGCGACTGCGAACTGCAGGATACCGCCGGTGAACTGGGGCTGCGTGAAGTCCGCTACGGTTATGTCGGCGCCAATCACCTGGCTGCACCCAAGGATAGCTCCAATCCGTACTTCACTTTCGATGCATCCAAGTGCATCGTCTGTTCGCGCTGCGTGCGCGCCTGCGAGGAAACCCAGGGTACTTTCGCCCTGACCATCCAGGGGCGCGGCTTCGCATCCACTGTCAGCGCCGGCCAGGGCGAGGCGTTCATGGACAGCGAATGCGTGTCCTGCGGCGCCTGCGTCAAGGCCTGCCCCACCGCGACACTCACCGAAAACACCATCATTGAGCACGGCAAGCCGGAACACTCGGTGATCACTACCTGCGCTTACTGTGGCGTCGGCTGCGCCTTCCGGGCCGAGCTCAAGGGCACCACGGTGGTGCGCATGACGCCCCACCGGGACGGCAAGGCCAACGAGGGTCACGCCTGCGTCAAGGGCCGCTTCGCTTTCGGCTACGCCACCCACAGGGACCGTATCACCCGGCCGATGATACGCGACAGCATCGATCAGCCCTGGCGCACGGTGTCCTGGGAGGAGGCGATCGCCTATACCGCACAGCGCTTTCGCGCCATCCAGCAGCGCTACGGGCGCAACAGCATCGGCGCCATCAGCTCCTCGCGCTGCACCAACGAGGAGGTCTACCTGGTGCAGAAGCTGGTGCGGGCCGGTTTTGGCAACAACAATATCGACACCTGCGCTCGCGTCTGCCACTCGCCGACGGGCTATGGCCTGAAAGCGACCCTGGGGGAATCCGCCGGCACCCAGACCTTCGCCTCGGTGGCGCATACCGATGTGGTGCTGGTGATGGGCTCGAACCCCACCGAGGCCCACCCGGTATTCGGCTCCCGCCTGAAGCGACGACTGCGCGAGGGCGCGAAGCTGATCGTGATCGATCCGCGCGGCATCGAGCTGGTGGGCGCGCCCCATATCCGCGCGGATTACCACCTGGCGGTCACGCCCGGGGCCAACGTCGCGGTACTCAACGCGATGGCCCACGTGATCGTGACGGAAAAATTGCATGACACGGCATTTATCGAGGCGCGCTGCGACACCGTCCAGTTTGCCCAGTGGCTGGCGTTTATCAGCGCTCCGCGCCAGGCCCCCGAGGCGTTGCAGGAAGCGACCGGTGTGCCGCCGCAGCTGCTGCGTGAGGCGGCGCGTGTGTACGCCACCGGCGGCAATGCCGCCATCTACTACGGGCTGGGTGTCACCGAGCACAGCCAGGGCTCGACCGCGGTGATGGGCATTGCCAATCTGGCAATGCTCACCGGGAACGTCGGTCGCGAGGGCGTTGGCGTCAATCCCATGCGCGGCCAGAACAATGTGCAGGGCTCCTGCGACATGGGCTCCTTTCCCCACGAATTACCGGGCTACCGCCACCTGTCAGACACCGCGACCCGCGAACTGTTCGAGCGGGAGTGGCAGGTCGCACTCGACCCGGACCCCGGCATGCGCATCCCCAATATGTTCGACTCAGCCCTGGACGGAGATTTCAGGGGCCTGTACTGCCAGGGCGAGGATGTCGCCCAGTCCGACCCCAATACCCAGCATATCCAGGCGGCACTGGCGGCACTGGATTGCCTGGTGGTGCAGGATATCTTCCTCAATGAGACGGCAAAATACGCCCACGTGTTCCTGCCGGGCTCGTCCTTCCTCGAAAAAAACGGCACTTTCACCAACGCCGAGCGGCGGATTTCGCCCGTGCGCAAAGTGATGCCGGCGCTGGCGGGCAAGGAGGACTGGGAGGTCACCCAGGATCTTGCCAACGCGATGGGCTGCGCGATGAACTACAGTCATCCGTCCGAAATCATGGACGAGATCGCGCGGTTGACGCCGACCTTTCGCGGTGTCAGCTACCCCTTGCTCGACCAGCGGGGCAGTATCCAGTGGCCCTGCAATGAGCAGTCACCGGAGGGTACGCCCATCATGCACGTGGACGAATTCGTGCGCGGCAAGGGCTTTTTCGCCCTCACCGAGTATGTGCCCACGGACGAGCGCGCCAACCGCCGCTTCCCGCTGTTGCTGACCACCGGTCGCATCCTCAGCCAGTACAATGTCGGCGCCCAGACCAGGCGCACGGCCAACAGCAGCTGGCACCCCGAAGATTCGCTGGAAATCCATCCCTTTGACGCCGAGGAGCGCGGGGTGGCGGCGGGCGATTGGGTCGGCATCCAGAGCCGGGTCGGCAACACCGTGCTGCGGGCCTGTATTTCGGAACGGCTAAAGCCCGGCGTGGTCTATACCACTTTCCATCACCCCCTGTCGGGTGCGAACGTGATCACCACCGACAATTCCGACTGGGCCACCAACTGTCCCGAGTACAAGGTCACGGCGGTGCAGGTGATGCGGGTAACGGAGCCCTCGGCCTGGCAGGCCCGGCAGCGACAGTTTGACCGTCACCAGCAGCAGTTGCTGGACGCGGCCACCCCGGATCAGACGCGCGAGGTGATCTGACCATGGCGCCGAAGCAGCTCCAGCAGCTTATCAAAATGGCAGAGCAGATCGCCCTGAACCTCGGGGCGGGGCACGATGACGCGACAGCGGCGCACAGGACCGGGGTGCATATCAGGCACTTCTGGACGCCCGCCATGCGCCGGCAGCTAGGCACTTTCCGCGACGGCGGCGGCAAGGTGTCGCCAATCGTCGCCGCCGCCCTGGCGGCAGGGGATGATCTATCACAGTAAAGGAGATAAACCGCATGGCTGATATTTTCGGTGCAATGAGAGTGGGCCTGCTGGCGTTGTGCCTGGCGGGTGTCAGTGTCGCCGCCAGCGCCGGCGACAACGATCCCTATCCGCAGATCATCGTGACTGGCCAGGGCAGCACCGAACTGGCGCCGGATATGGCGTTGTTGCAATTGACGGTGACGAGGGAAGCCGCAACCGCGAAGGCCGCGCTGGATGCGAATTCCACGGCAATGGCCCAGGTGATCAAATCACTGCGGGGGCAGGGGCTGGCCGAGCGGGATATCCAGACCAGCAACTTCTCGATCCAGCCCAGGTACGTGTATCCGCCGCAACAGGCACAGGGCGAAAACCAACCGCCGCGCATCGTCGGCTACACCGTGCGCAATGGCCTGAGTGTGCGGGTGCGCGACCTGGCCAAACTCGGCGCCATCTTGGACCAGTCGGTAACACTCGGCGTGAACGAGGGCGGCAATATACTGTTCACCAACGACGATCCGTCGGGCGCTATTGAGCAGGCTCGCACCCGGGCGGTACAGGATGCAGCCGCCAGGGCGAAAAGCCTTGCGGCGGCGGCGGGCGTCAAACTCGGTAAGGTGCTGGAAATTTCCGAGCAGTCCTATAATCCCGAGCCCATGCCGGTGATGCGCGCGGAGATGATGATGGCCAAGGCCGCGGATGCGGTACCCGTCGCGGCGGGCGAGAACAGCTACCAGGTGAGCGTCAACCTGTCATACGCTATCGAGCAGTAGCGGGGCGTTGGAGCATGCGCCCCGGACGCCGGGGCATGCAGCCCCCGGGACGATCCATATCAGGAATGCCGCAAGCGTTAGTCGTCACAATAGGGCGCCATGGGCATAGACATCAACAAGACCAGCTTCGGCGAGACGGATTACCAGGCCTTCGGTGCACGGCTGGAAGACAATCTCGACAGTTTGCGGCAGCTGCTGGCGCAGCCGGGGTTTGGCGAGGGTCCGGCGTCGCTGGGGTCGGAGCTGGAGTTGTATATAGTCGACGCGGCGGGCTCACCGCTCTATGCGAATGAGGCCATTCTTGCAGACGCCAACGATTCCCGGCTGACGCTGGAGCTCAACCGCTACAACCTGGAATTCAACCTGTCTCCCTACCCGCTGGCTGAATCCGCCTTTGCCGCGACCGAGCGGGAAATACTGGCCAGGCTGGCGCAGTTGCGCGCGGTGGCTGCGCGACGCGGCGCGCGAATTGTGCCTATCGGCATACTGCCAACGTTGCGCGAGGCCGACTTCGGTGGCCATTGCATTACCCCCCGCCCGCGCTACCACGCCCTGGTGGAACAGCTGATCAGGCGGCGCGGTGATAAATTTCGCATTGATATCAATGGCGACGACCCGCTCAAGCTGGAACTGGCGGACATTACCCTGGAGGGCGCCAATACCTCTTTCCAGGTGCATTACCGGGTCAGGCCGACAGACTATGCCGATACCTTTAACGCGATGCAACTGGTGACACCCCTGGTGCTGGCGCTGGGCGCCAACTCGCCGACGCTGTTCGGCCACCGATTGTGGCACGAAACCCGCGTGCCCCTGTTCAAGCAATCCATCGATACCCGTCATGTCGACCGCTACCGCCCAAGAGAGCCGGCCCGGGTAAATTTTGGCCAGGGCTGGGTGCGGCGGGGCGCGGCTGAACTATTCGAGGAAGTGGTGCGAATCTACCCGTCGTTGCTGCCGATCTGTTCCAGTATTTCCCCCGACGAAGAGCTGGCGCGCGGGGCCACGCCCTCCCTGGCGGAATTGCGCCTGCACCAGGGCACGGTGTGGCTGTGGAACAGGCCGGTGTTTGACCCCCAGGACGGCGGCCACCTGCGCATCGAGATGCGCGCCCTGCCGGCCGGGCCGAGCGTCGTTGACATGGTGGCCAATGCCGCACTGCTGGTGGGCCTGGCCGAGGGGCTTCGCCCGCACATCAATAAGCTGTTACCCGGCCTGCCCTTTTCCCGGGCGGAGTATAATTTTTACCGCGCCGCCCAACACGGGCTGGGCGCGAAACTGTGGTGGCCGGATGCGGGGTTCACCCAGTATCGCGAGCGGGCTGTGACGGATATTATCGCCGGGCTACTGCCGTTGGCCCGGGACGGGCTGGATATAATCAGCGTGGCCCCCGCCGAGTCGGCCTATTATCTCGGTGTTATCGAGCAGCGCCTGCGGCGCCGCCAGACCGGGGCCACCTGGCAACGCGGGATGCTGGCAATCCTGCGCGATAAAATGCCCCTGGGGGAGGCCTTGCATGAAATGCTGGAGCGCTATATGAATCACAGTACGGCTAATTTGCCGGTCGCGGAGTGGCCGCTTTGAGACGATTTAACTTTATCCGGGATCCCGGCCCCGGCAGTGGCGGCAGTAACGTGGAGTCATTCCTGCGCGGGCTGGACGGCCCCGCCTGCCTGTTCCTCTCCGGGCAGGACAGTGGCCGCACCCGCGCGCTGGTGACCCTGCTGCACGGCAATGAACCTTCCGGCGCCATGGCCCTGCACCGCTGGTTGCAATCCGGCCAGCACCCGGCGGTCAATGTGGTCTGTATCGTCGCCTCGGTGGCGGCGGCGCTGGCGGCGCCGCTGTTCAGTCACCGTATGCTGCCCCGGGCGCGGGACCTCAACCGTTGTTTCCGGCCGCCTTTCGACGATGCCCAGGGCGCGCTGGCGGAGGAGATCCTGGAAATACTGCGCCTGCATCACCCCGAGGCGGTGGTGGATTTGCACAACACCTCGGGCTCGGGTCCGGCATTCGGGGTGTGCACCCATATGGACCGGCAACACGACGCCCTGGTGTCCCTGTTTACCAGGCGGCTGATCGTGTCCAACCTGGGCCTGGGTGCATTGATGGACATCAGCGAGGACGCCTGTCCCACCGTAACGGTGGAGGTGGGAGGGCGCCTCGACGAGCAGGCCCACGAACTGGCCTACGAGGGACTGTGCCGCTACTTCCTCGCGCCACAGGTACTGGACCAGGGCGCCACCGAGTGGGGCCTGGAAGTACTGCGCGACCCCATCCGGCTGGAGTTGAACGACAATGTGACGCTCACGTATGCCGACCAGCCCAGCCCCAATTACGATATCACCCTGAAAACGGATATCGAGCATCACAACTTCGGCACGGTATCGCCGGGCACGCTGCTGGGCTGGGCCAGGGGCACGGAGCGCGGCCTGTTTTCCGCCCTGGATGCCGGCGGCCGCTGTGCGGTCACCCGGCTGGTGCGGATCGATAACGGCGAGTTGTATCCGGCCCGGCCGCTCAAGCTGTTCATGATCACCAACAATGCGGCCATTGCCGAATCAGACTGCCTGTTCTACGCGGTGGCGGATGATGGTAGCGCTATCTGCAGCTGAGTTGTCGCTGCAGGCGCTGCCATAATACCCCTGTATCCTCGCCGGACGCCGCTGCCATACGGCAGGCCAGCTCGGAGCCCTGCAGGGGCTCGCTCACCCTGAGTTGCTCCTGCATCACCCGCACCCCGGCCTCGGACGCATCCTGCCCGCCGGTCTCGCGACGCTCCAGGCGCTGGCGCACTTGGCCGGGCTGGGCGATGCAGTCGATGATAACGAAAGGCAGCTCGAGTTCGTTGGCGAGCCGGCGGAAATTGTCGCGACTGCGCCGGTGGAGGAAGGTCGCATCGACGATCACCGCAAAACCCGCTTCGAGGCTCTGCCGCGCCAGCTGCTGCAGTCGAGAGAAGGTCTTGCGGCTCATGGCGCTGCCGTACAGCCGGGGTTCATCCGCCGGATTGCTGCGCTCCTCTGGCGCGAGGCCGAACAGACGTTTGCGCTCCACGTCGGAGCGAATGCGCAGGGCGCCGCCGGCCGCGACCAGTTTGTCAGCCACGGTGGACTTGCCGCTGCCGGATACCCCGTGGGTGATGGCGAGGAATCTGTCCGGTAGCTGGCAGTACTGGCCGGCGAGTGCGAGGTAGCGGCTGAAATCGTTGTAGGCGCCGGTGTGCCGGATGTCGTCGTGGTCGGCGGGCTCCCGCAGCAGCGCGACCTTGGCGCGCACCATGGCGAAATAGCACCGGTACAGTTGCAGCAGTGCCAGTCCGGGGTAGTCGCCGTCGTATTCCAGGTAATCGGACAGCAGCCAGTGCGACTCGGCACCGTGACCCCGGGCCTGCAGGTCCATGGTGAGAAACGCGATCCCGGCAACGCTGTCCATGATGCGCAGGGCGGGATTGAACTCGATACAGTCAAACAGCCGCACCCGCCCGTCCACCAGGGCAATATTGCCCAGGTGGGCATCCCCGTGGCCGTCGATCACCTGCCCCTGGAGCACCCGGCGTTCCAGCAGTGGCCGCAGCCGCTGGAAGCCAGCGAGGGTCCACTGTTCCACTGTCGAGAGTTGTTCATCCTGCCGGGGCGCGAGGCAGTAGTCGCGCAGCTGGCGGAAATTCTGCTCGATGGCCGCCAGCAGGCCCGCGGGCGAGCCGGGCTCGGCGCTGCCCGCCCCGGGCCGGCAGCGGGGCGCCCGGCTGTGCTGGAGCGCGAGTTCCCGCGCCAGGGCACGCACCAGCGGGCGCTCCAGTTCACCGCGGGCGGCGATACTGTCGAGCAGCCGCGCCTCGTCGAAGCGGCGCATCTTTACCGCGTAGTCGATGACGGGTCCGCTGCCGCCGAAACACGGCCCGGAGCCGTCATCGTTTACGGTAACCACGGCGAGGTACAATTCCGGTGCGAAGCGCTGGTTCAGTAACAGTTCCTGCTCGCAGAAATGGCGACGCAGTGCCGGGGTGGAGAAGTCGAGAAAGCCGAAATTGACCGGCTTCTTGATCTTGTAGGCGAAGTCACCGGCCAGGATGACCCAGGAGATATGGGTCTCGCGCAGCACCGCATCCGCCGCGGGGTGGCTGAAGGCCTGTGGCAGCAGCAACTGCCTGACAGTATCGCTGTTCATTGTCACTCCCGCCGCGCCTTGAGCCCTGCGCCCGCTGTTGCGGACGTTACCATCAAGCGGGCGGACCTGTACACGGAGGCGAGTGCACGTCGCTTTCCAATTTATTGCAATCTGCGCTCTCCCCGCCCTTTCAGGGCCCGGACGATCACCTGTCGCCCTATCAGGCAGGTTATTTCCCGGTGGGTCCCCTGACGGAAATTAATTGTTTCTGGGGCTTGCAATCCGCTTTCAAACCACTGAGTATATATACAGTAGTATTACCGGACAGCCACAGGAGAGCACAACAATGGAAGCCAATAAAGTCAAAGCGCTGGAAGCTGCACTGAGCCAGATTGATCGCCAGTTCGGCAAGGGTACGGTCATGCGGATGGGGGATCAGCCGCGGGTTGTCATGCCCTCCATTTCCACCGGCTCACTGGGCCTGGATATCGCCCTGGGGATAGGCGGGCTGCCCAAGGGGCGCATCTGCGAAATCTACGGGCCGGAGTCATCGGGCAAAACCACCCTCACCCTGCAGGTGATCGCCGAGGCCCAGAAGGCCGGCGGCACCGCCGCCTTTATCGACGCCGAACACGCGCTCGACCCCATCTACGCCGAGAAACTCGGTGTCAGGGTCGAGGACCTCATCATGTCCCAGCCGGATACCGGTGAACAGGCACTGGAAGTGGCCGAGATGCTGGTGCGTTCCGGCGCGGTGGATGTGCTGGTGATAGACTCGGTGGCGGCGCTCACCCCGCGGGCGGAAATCGAGGGCGAGATGGGCGATTCCCACGTCGGCCTGCAGGCGCGCCTGCTCAGCCAGGCCATGCGCAAGCTCACCGGCGCCATCAAGCAGACCAACTGCCTGGTGATTTTTATCAACCAGATTCGCATGAAGATCGGCGTCATGTTCGGCAACCCCGAGACCACCACCGGGGGTAACGCCCTCAAGTTCTACTCCTCTGTGCGCCTCGACATTCGCCGCACCGGCGCGGTCAAAGAGGGTGACGAGGTGGTGGGCAACGAGACCCGCGTCAAGGTGGTGAAGAACAAGGTGGCGCCCCCGTTCAAGCAGGCCGAGTTCCAGATCATGTACGGCAAGGGTATTTACCATATGGGCGAGGTCATCGACTGGGGCGTGAAATTGAACCTGGTCGACAAGTCCGGTGCCTGGTATGCCTACAAGGGTGACAAAATCGGCCAGGGCAAGGCCAACGCCGCCAAGTTCCTGGAAGACAACCCGGCGCTCGCCAGTGAGATCGAGAGCCAGATCCGTGCGCAGATGCTCAATCCGGTCATACCCCCGGCGCCGGCTCGGGCCGCCGAGGCCGACGCCACCGCCACCGCCGAACAGGAATAATCCTGTCCGGCGGGTAGTGACGCGCTAATCCCCTTGCTTCATCTTTTGTCGCAGGTGCCGGGAATCTGTTTCTCCCCGCTTGTTCCAGGCACCTTTTTTTGTCATGGCTGAACCTGATCTCCCCCCGGCTCCCCGTCACGCCCCGGACGAAACCCGGGCGGCGGTAAACCCGGCAGATATCCGTCTGGCGGCGATGAACCTGCTGTCACGGCGGGAACATTCCCTGGGTGAATTGCGCCAGAAACTGCGGCGCCACTGTGAAGACGAAACCCAGGTGGAGACCCAATTGCAGAAACTGGTCGACGAGAACCTGCAAAGCGATGATCGCTACGCCGAGAGTTTTGCCCGGCAACGGGCCCAGCGGGGCTACGGTCCTGCGCGGGTGCGACAGGAGATGCGGGAAAAAGGCGTGGGCGATATCGCCATCGCCCGGGCGTTCGAGTCGGCCCAGTTGGATTGGTGGGCGCTGGCCGAGGCCGCATTTCGGAAAAAATTCGGTGAGCCGGGCAGGGTAGACCTGAAAGAAAAGTCCCGGCGCATCCGCTTCATGCAGTATCGCGGCTTTTCCGCCGATCACTACCAGCATTTGATTGACGACTGAGTCGCGCGGCGCTTGCCCGCGGGCGAAAATACCCGTATTTTTCAACCCGTTGATTCATTGAGCGTTTTGCCTCCTTCGCAACACAGGAACCCATAACATGGCAACGATCACATTTCTCGGAGCAGCCCAGGAGGTCACCGGTTCCTGTCACCTGCTGGAGAGCCCCGGCATCGGTCGCGTACTGCTCGATTGCGGCATGCACCAGGGGGGCGATGCAGTGGAACGCATCCAGGATGAGCGCTTCGCCTTTGATCCCGCCGCTATCGACGCAGTCGTCTTGTCCCACGCGCATCTCGACCATTCCGGCCTGCTGCCGCGGCTGGTCCACGAGGGGTTTACCGGGCCCGTCATCTGCACCAGGGCAACGGCGGAGTTGCTGGAGATCATGCTCAACGATTCGGTGGGCCTTTACCTGCGCGATCTGGAGCGTACCAATGTGCGCAATGCCAGGCAGGGTCGCCCGTTAATCGACCCGATCTACACCATGGAAGATGTCGAAGCCGTCCTTCGACTGTGCGACGGGCACCGCTACCGTGAAAGTATCCCGTTGGGGGAGGGCGCCGCCGTACGTTTTTACGATGCGGGCCATATCCTGGGTTCCGCCATTGTTGAGATCACCCTGCGCGAGAAGGGCGCAGACAAGGTACTGGTTTTTTCCGGTGATCTTGGCAAGGGTGATTCGGTCCTGATGAATGAACCGTCCAGGCCGGATCGGGCTGATGTCCTGCTGGTCGAGAGCACCTATGGCGATCGCGAACATCGCGGCGAGCAGGATACCGTGGTTCAGTTGCGGGAGATTCTGCAGGAGACCTGGAAAGCGGGCGGCAGCGTGATGATCCCGGCCTTCGCCGTCGGTCGCACCCAGGACCTCCTGTTCCACCTCGGCTGCCTGCACTACCAGGGTGAATTGGACCACTGGCAGGTGTTCCTGGACAGCCCCATGGCCATTGCGGTCACCCGCGTCTACGATCGCTGGCTGAAGTTGCTCGACGGTGAGGATATCCGCCACCTCAGCGATGCCCACAAGAACTCGCTGGAGAAGTTTCTGCCCACGCTCAACCTGGCGTCCAGCACCGAGGAGTCAATGGCGATCAATCGCATAAAAGGTGGCGCGATCATTATCGCGGGCAGTGGCATGTGTACCGGCGGCCGCATCCGCCACCACTTCAAGCAGCGCATCTGGGACCGGCGCAATACGATTATTTTTACCGGCTACCAGGCCAGGGGGACCCTCGGCAGGGTCATCGTCGATGGCGCACCGACGATCAGGATGTTCGGCGACGAGTACGTGGTCAAGGCCCGGGTGGAAACCCTGGGCGGACTGTCCGCCCACGCCGGGCAGAGCGAGTTGCTGCAGTGGATCGACGGCTTTCGGCCGCCCCCGCGCACGCTGTTGGTCCACGGCGAGCCAGGGGCCCAGGACGCCATGTCCGATAAGCTGTGGAAGGATATTGAGCTGAAAGTGGAAATTCCGGCGCGGGGTGATTGCATCGTGTTTTGATCGTCTCGCGGTTGGCGGAATCGCCGGATCTGGACTATGGTTTGTCCGTTGGGCGCGACTTCGTGCCCGGCTTGCCTGCCAGATGGAGGTGCACCCGATGATACCTTGGGAAATCCAGGCGGTAGAGTTTGCCAGTTGCAACTGCGCCTATGGCTGTCCCTGCCAGTTCAACGCACTCCCCACTTATGGAAACTGTGAGGCCGCGGTTGGTATGCACATTGAGCGGGGGTGTTTTAGCGATATCGTGCTCGACGGCCTCGACTGCGTGATGGTGATGTGCTGGCCCGGGCCGATTCACGCGGGCGGTGGCAAGGCCTTCATAATCCTGGATGAGCGCGCTGATGAAGACCAGCGCCAGGGCCTGCTCACCATTCTCAGCGGGGGCGAAACCGACCCGGGTGCGACCGTATGGAACGTGTTCGCGGCAACCCTGGATGAGGTGTTCGACCCTGTCTTCAGGTCCATTGATATGGCGGTTGATGTGAATGCCCGGGTGGGGCATGTAAAAGTGGATGGTCTGGTGGATACGCGTGGAGAGCCCATCCGCAACCCGGTGACCGGTGAGGAGCACCGCGTCCGTATCGATCTGCCCAACGGGTTTGAGTATACCCTTGCCGAAATGGGGGCTTCCCATGCCAGGACATCCGGCCCGATCGCGCTGTCTTTTGACGATCGCTACGGCCAGTTTGCCCATATACACCTCGACAATCACGGGGTGGTGAGGGCTAAAGCTGCCTGAGCAACCGGGCCGGCAGGGGGTGACCGCGGCAGAGGTTCTTCTGCGACGCGATCGCCTGGTGGTGGTTGTCTGCCTCAGTATTATCTGCCTGCTCAGCTGGTATTACCTGCTCACCGGTGCCGCTACCGGTATGAACATGTGGGCGATGATTTCAGCGGAATTTCCCCTGCCGGTTTACCCTGCGAGGGCCGCCTGGTGGTCGGCGCAGTACTGGCTGTTGATGCTCGCCATGTGGTGGGTGATGATGATCGCCATGATGTTGCCCAGCGCTGCGCCCATGGTATTGCTTTACGCCCGGGTACAACGCCACAACTGGCAGCGGGCGGGGACTGTCGACGCCCTTGTTCCCACCATGACATTCGTGGCCGGTTACCTGGCCTGCTGGCTCCTGTTCAGCGTGCTTGCCACCGGCCTGCAGTGGGCGCTACAGCAACTGGGCCTGGTGCACGACATGCTGATGTGGAGCAGCAGCCACCTGCTCTCGGGTCTGTTCCTGTTGCTGGCGGGGATCTACCAGTTTTCACCCCTGAAAGTCGCCTGTCTCAAGCACTGTCGCAACCCCGCTGACTTCCTGTCGCGGCACTGGCGTAGCGGTCAACTTGGCGCCCTCTGCCTGGGTTGGCTGCACGGTATCTATTGCGTGGGCTGCTGCTGGGTGCTGATGCTCCTGCTGTTCGTGGGCGGTGTCATGAACCTGCTGTGGATAGCGGTGCTGGCTGTTGTGGTGTTGCTGGAGAAACTGATGCCGCGGGGCGAGTGGTTGGCCCGCGCGTTTGGCGTCCTGATGCTGGCTGCCGGCGCGAGGCTATTGCTGGTCGAACTGTCGTGAACCCGGTCCTGGAACGCTGTTGCAGGATGCCGTCAGAAAACACTGCCCGCTGGGCTGTGCCAGCGGAAACCGCGCGAACGGGGTACTGATACCGCCGCAGGCCCTCCGGCGGATATTGCCAATTGCCCGGCTGCGGTCGATGATACCGCGGTGATTTCCCGGCTGGACACAGAATGCATACCCTCAAATTCCCCCCTGAGAAATTCGGCACACTGCTGGGCCACGCACCCGGGCATGTGCCGATTTACTCCTCCCACTACGCGAGCGTCGACAGCAGCGAGTATCCGGACCGCGAGGCCTTTCGCAGTTTCCTGGACGGGGTGTACATGGGTTACAAGTGGCAGTGTGTGGAGTTCGCCCGACGCTGGTTGTACGTCAACTGCGGTTACGTCTTCGATGACGTGGCCATGGCGTACGATATATTCAGCCTGCACCATGTCACCCGGGTGGCGGACGCGCAGTTGCTGCCGCTGTATTCGTTCCGCAACGGCAGCCTGCGGCCGCCGGAGCCAGGTTGCCTGCTGATCTGGGAAGAGGGCGGAGAATTTGAAGTGACCGGGCACGTGGCGGTGGTCACCGAGGTAATGGCGGACCGCCTGCGTTTTGCCGAGCAGAATCTTGAACACTGCAAACTGCCCGCACAGCAAACCTGGTCGCGAGAGCTGCCCATCAGGCGCACGGCCGAAGGCGGGTACGTTGTGGATGGGGGTGGTGGGGGTTCAGTGGTAAAAGGCTGGGTGATCCAGAGCCCGGATGCGCGCCATGCGGAAAAAGTGGCGCCGGCCCGCCCGCAACTTTACCAACTCAACAGCCGCCTCGCGCCTCGCCTTGGCCAACATCTCCAGCCGTGGCTGGATACCAAGGACGCAGCCGAAGGTGCCTTTGTGCGGGCCATGCGCGGTCACCGCCTGGCGGAATCGGGCCAGCCCGATGACCAGTACCGCTACTTTCGCCTGTCGGCAACCGCAGCGCAGGAACTGCGGCGTGCCACCAATGAACTGCACCTGATGTTCATGCACGGCACCCAGGCGGTATTGCAGGACGACAGTCTGCTGGCGCGATTCAATATCCCCGCCAGCCTGTGGCCACGCCTGCGCAGATCCTGGCAGAACCGGCGCGGCCAGATTATTACCGGCCGCTTCGACTTTGCGGTGTCGGAACGCGGCCTAAAAGTGTACGAATACAATGCTGATTCAGCCTCCTGCTATATGGAGGCCGGCCGGGTGCAGGGCAAGTGGGCGCGGCACTTCGGTGTGACCGAGGGCGAGGATCCCGGCGCGGACCTGACTGCGGAACTGGTCGCGGCCTGGGCCGCCAGCGGCGTCGACGGCATGCTGCATATCATGCAGGACGAAAACAATGAGGAGACCTACCACGCCGAGTACATTCGCGCCGCCGCTGAAGAGGCCGGCTTGCGCTGCAGGATCATCAGGGGCGTGTCCGGCCTGAGCTGGGACGATCAGGGTGAGATAGTCGACCCCGAGGGTGTACCGATCCGCTATGTCTGGAAAACCTGGGCCTGGGAGACGGCGCTGGACCAGCTTCGCACACAGTGCGAGGAGGATGACGCCAGGACACACCTGCGCACCAGCGCCGCCTCCGGCCATGCCCCACGACTGGTCGACGTGCTGCTGCGCCCGGAGGTAATGGTTTACGAACCGTTCTGGACCCTGATACTCAGCAACAAAGCCATGCTGCCGCTGCTCTGGACGATCTTCCCGGAGCATCCCTACCTGCTCGATTCCCAGTTCGAGCTGACCGGGGATCTCCATCGCCGTGGCTATGTCACCAAGCCCATCGCCGGGCGTTGTGGTTTCAACATCAGCCTGTTTGATAAACACGAGAAACTCCTGAAGGGCACCAGTGGTGGCTTCGACGCCCAGGACCAGATCTACCAGGAGCTGTGGCGCCTGCCACAGATCGATGGATACAGGACGCAGGTGTGTACTTTCGCGGTCAGGGGACGGTATGCGGGGAGCTGCGTGCGGGTGGACAAGTCGCTGATTATCACCAGGGACAGCGAATTGTTACCCCTGCGTATTGTCGAGGACGATGAACTGGTGGAGAGCTAGCCAGGGTCTGCGCCAGGCTGCTCCACCCGGGTTCAGTCGCGCCGGTAGTGGTTCCACAGCAGGCCGATGCCCTGGAAAACCAGCACGGGGCCAAAAAAACAGGCCAGGAACAGCGGGCCGTTGAACCTGATGTCGACCTCATATCGCAGCACCGCATCCTGCGATGCGTCGGGCTCGATAAGCGCTGGTTCGTCCGCGGCCGGGCCATTTTCCAGCGACACCGACAGCGTGCGTTCGATAAACGGGCTGATGATCTCGTGCCTGACCGGATCCCGGTCCAGGCTGTGCCACTCCAACAGGGTCAGGACCGCCAGGGTGACGCCCCAGACAATGCTGAAATGGGTCGCGCGGTTGTAAAGTGCTGGTTTCAATGGGGCCTCGCATGCCTGCGGTGAGTTTCGGGCGGGGCAGTATTACGTATTCGCTCCCCCGGTGGAATACTCCCGGCAAACCCATGGCCCACAGGTAATCCCGATCATGTCTTCAGGGCTTGCTCAATGAAGTCCAGCCTGTCCTGGCCAAAGTACATCTGCCCTTCCATGAACAGGGTAGGAGCGCCGAAGACCCCGCGCGCAACGGCCGCATCGGTGTTCGCCGCCAGTTCCGCCTTCACCTCGGGGTCCTGTGACATTGCCAGCAGGGCGTCGGCGTCCAGCCCGCCCTGCGCGAGTTCCCGACTTACGACAGCGGGATCGCCCATGTTTTGTTCCCGGGCCCAGATGGCGTCGTAGGCCAGGTCCACGTACTCGTCGAAGCAACCCAGACGCCGGGCGGCGACAGCCGCACGCATGAGGTTGAGGGTATTGATGGGGAAGTGGGGATTGAACCTGAGCGTCACCCCGTAGCGCCGGGCGAACCGGGGCAGGTCCTGTTCCAGCATATACTTGCCCTTGGCAGGGATGGCGACGGGTGAGGTGTTGCCCGTGGCCTTGAAAATGCCACCCAGCAGCATCGGCAGGTAACGGACAGCCAGGTCGTACTCCGCGCTCAACTGGCGCAGGCGCTTGTGGGCGAGGTAGGCGGTGGGACTCCCCAGGTCGAAATAAAATTCCACGGTTCTGGTCATGGTAGTCTCCTTGTTCACCAGCGTTCAATCCAGGGTCGTATATCCATCTCGAAGGTCCAGGCGTTGCGCGGCTGCTCGTAGAGCATCACGTAATTGCGGGCGAGGTCCGCCGGCGCGACGATCCCGTCCTTGAGCTTCAGTGCGGCGGCCTCGGGAACATTGTCATTGATCCACCGGGTATCGACCGCCGCGTCGATGATCACATGCGCCACATGGATATTCTCCGGCCCCAGTTCCCGTGCCATGCTCTGGGCCAGCGCGCGCAGGCCGTGTTTGGCACTGGCGAAGGCGGCAAAGCCGGCGGCGCCGCGCACGCTGGCGGTGGCGCCGGTAAAGATAATAGTGCCGCGTCCTCGCCCGGTCATGTAGCGTGCCGCCTCGCGGCCGCAGAGAAAACCCGCAAAACAGGCCATCTCCCATATCTTGAAGAATTTTCGGCTGTCGGTCTCCAGGATACCCATCGGCACATTGGCGCCCACGTTGAATACGACCACGTCAATGGCGCCGATACTGGCCTCGATGCTGGCGAACAGGGCGAGTACCGCCTCCTCCTTGCGAGCGTCACAACTGAATGCATGCGCGCGATGGCCAGCGTCGGTGAGTTCCTGCACCAGGGGCGCCAGGCGGTCACCATTGCGCCGCGCAGCGCAGACCGTGAGGCCGCGGCCGGCAAATTCGCGCACAATGGCGCTGCCGATGGCATCGCCGGCACCCATGATCAGCGCAACCCGCTCCGTCATATGCAGGTCTCCCGATTGCCCTGAATAAAAGGTTCCAAAAAAGAACTAATGCTAATGCCTCTTCCACTCGCTGTCAAGTTGAAGACTCCCGGATTGGTTAGATGTCCGGCGGGAGTTCCCTGCTGGTCGGGGCGGCGGTCACCCCGGGCACGCGGGGGATTGCCGGGTGACCGAAAGCAATATTCACTGCCTTTGACACCATCCTGCGCTATATTCACAGGGCCTGTCCCACTACTGGAGAATAGACCCATGTTATACGCCATGCCCGGCCACAAAGACGCCCTTTTTGCCTTCAAGAGCCGTTATGAGAATTTTATCGGGGGCGAGTGGGTTGCCCCCCTGGAGGGCAACTATTTCGAAAATGTCACACCGGTAACCGGTCAGAAATATTGTGAAGTAGCCCGCTCCACGCCGGCGGACCTGCATATCGCCCTCGATGCGGCACATGCGGCGGCGGACGCCTGGGGCAGGACCCCGGCCGCCGAGCGTTCGAATACCCTGCTGCGCATCGCCGACCGGATCGAGGCGAACCTGGAGACCCTGGCCTACGTGGAAACCTGGGATAACGGCAAGGGTATCCGCGAGACGCTCAACGCCGACCTGCCCCTGCTGGTGGATCATTTCCGCTATTTTGCCGGTTGCATACGCGCCCAGGAGGGCTCGGCAGCGGAGATCGACGCCACCACAGTGTGCTACCACTTCCATGAACCCCTGGGTGTGGTGGGACAGATCATCCCGTGGAATTTTCCGCTGTTGATGGCAGGCTGGAAGCTCGCGCCGGCGCTGGCGGCCGGTAATTGCGTGGTGCTCAAGCCGGCCGAGCAGACGCCGGTCTCGGTGCTGGTCATGATGGAAATGATCGCCGACCTGCTGCCCCCGGGCGTGGTAAACATCCTCAACGGCTATGGCGAGGAGATCGGGCAGGCGCTGGCCAGCTCGACCCGCATTGCCAAGATCGCTTTCACCGGCTCCACCGCGGTGGGCCGGATAATCCTGGCCAATGCCGCCAAAACGCTGATCCCCTCCACCGTCGAACTGGGTGGTAAATCACCGAATATTTTCTTCGAGGACATCATGGCCCAGGAGGATGACTTCATCAGCAAATGTGTCGAGGGCGTGTTGCTGGGTTTCTTCAACCAGGGCGAGGTCTGCACCTGTCCCTCCCGGGCGCTGGTGCAGGAGAGCATCTACGGCGACTTCATCGAGCGCGTACTCGCCCGCGCCAAAAACATCAAGCAGGGCAACCCGCTGGATACCGATACCATGGTCGGCGCCCAGGTATCGATGGAGCAGTTCGAGCGGATCATGGGTTACATGGATGTGGCGCGCCAGGACGGCGCCCACTTCCTGCTGGGTGGCGGCAAGGCGACCGTCGGCAGCGATATTGCCGGCGGCTACTATATCCAGCCAACCCTGCTGCAGGGCACCAACGATATGCGTGTGTTCCAGGAAGAGATTTTCGGGCCCACCCTGGGTATCACCACCTTCAAAAATGAGGCCGAGGCGCTGGCCATTGCCAATGCCACGGAATACGGCCTGGGGGCTGGCGTATGGACTCGCGATACCAATCGTGCCTTTCGCATGGGGCGCGGTATCAAGGCCGGCCGGGTCTGGTTGAACTGCTATCACGCCTACCCGGCTCACGCCGCCTTCGGCGGCTACAAGAAGTCCGGCATCGGGCGCGAGGGGCACAAGATGGCACTGGAGCACTACCAGCAAACCAAGAATATGCTGGTGAGCCACGATATCAATCCGTTGGGGTTTTTCTGATTATCTGAGTATGGCAAAACAGATAGTCCTTGCGTTGCTTTGCGGTGCGCTGGCAATGGCCGCTTGGCTGTGCCTGTATTTTGCGATCGTATCCCCGGGCGATACCCCGCCCGCGATCAGGCTGGGGGCCGCCGCGGCAAGGGTCGATGCAGGGACGGCTGACCTCGGCGGTGGCTCGGCGCGGTTGACACTCGATACCGCCGGGCTCGGGGTGCTGGCCTGGACCCGGATCGATCTCGACCCACTCCGTTATCCCGTACTCTACTTTGCCTTTCGTGGGCCGCTGCCGACGAATTCCCCGGTGGTTTTCTGGAGGTTTGCCAATGCCGGGCAGGACTTGAGCCACTACCGTGTGCCCGGTGTCACCCGGGCATCGCACTGGCTGTCCCTGTCCGCCGCACCTGAATGGCGGGGCAGGCCGGTGGAGCTGGGTTTTATTTTCGAGGGCCGTCCCGGACAACAGGTGACGCTCGAATCAGTCCAGCTGCTGCCCCTGACCCCCGGCTACCGGGTACGGGCAATACTTGCGGACTGGCTTGCGCCGCTGTCATGGGATCATGCGTCCATAAACCGCAATGCCGGGGATTCCCCCAGGGCCCTGACCCAGCCGGTGCCTGTGATCGCCGCACTGCTTGGCCTGAGTCTGTGCTGCTATGCCGTGCTGGTACGGACGCGTCCCCGGATACCGTTTGACTGGGGTATTGTGGCTGGCGTGTTCCTGGTGGGCTGGATAGGGCTCGACCTGTTGTGGCAGCTCAGGGTTCTGGGGCAACTGGGGGACACGCGGATACAATACGCGGGCAGGAGTACTGCCGAGAAATTGGCGGCGGGGCCGGATGCAGCTCTGGTGGAATTTACGGCAGATATTAAACACCGGGTGACGTCGGCCGACGCCCGAATTTTCGTCGGCTCCGACGACGACTACACCGGGATGCGCAGTGCCTACTACCTCTACCCGTATAATGTCTACTGGAGTCGCCATGATGAACAATTGCCGGCGCCAGGCTATTTACGTCCCGGAGACTATATCGTCCTGCTCTCGTCGACCTACCTGCGCTTTGAAGAGCAGGGGCGTGTTCTGGTCACCGGCGCGGGCGAGCGCATACCGGCCGAACGGGTCACATCAGGCGCAGTCGGCAGCCTGTTCAGGCTGTATTAGATGGAATCGACCACTCTGGTGCTCGCCCTTCTGATGCCGCCTTTGCTGGGGATGCTCTGTGTCCATCCGCTGATCGGTGGGGCAACCCCGGGCCGGACAACACTGGTGGCGGGTTACGGCACGCTGCTTGGCCTGCTGGTGGTGCCGCTGCTGGTGCGACTGCTGGACACTCTCGGCGTGACTCTCGACTTTACCGCAGTCGGCTCCCTGGTGGCCGCACTGATTGTGCTGCTTGCTCTGGCCCAGGGATTGCGCAACCGTGCCCGTCGAGGGCTCCCCCCGGCCTCTTCTGTGGCCCGGGGCCTGTCGGCTTCCCAAAAGGCGCTGCTGGTGCTGTTTTTGCTGCTGATTGCGCTGCGAATCACCACCCTGGGCCTGGAGCTGTTATGGCGGCCCCTCTACCCATGGGATGCCACCATGCACTGGGCAACCAAGGCGCGGGTCTGGTTCGAGCTGCGCAGTCTCGCACCCTTTGTCGAGCACCAGCAGTGGCTGGATCTTGGCGGCACCGGCGTTTATACCGACAACCATCCGGGATACCCGATTACCACGCCGCTGCTGCAGCTCTGGATGAGCCTGGCGATCGACCGCTGGGACGAGAGCTTGATAAACCTGCCCTGGCTGTTGTGCTGCCTGGGCCTGCTCGCCGCTTTTTACGGACAGGCCCGCGCGGTGGGAAGCTCTCCACTTGCGGCAGTGATATTCACCTATATGCTGCTGTCCATGCCCCTGCTCGGCACCCATGTGGCCCTGGCCGGTTACGCCGATTTGTTTCTGGGCGCCTGCTACGGCGCGTCATTGATGGCATTTTATAACTGGTCAGTGAGTCGCGAGCGCGGCCAGGCGGTCCTGGCAATGGTGTTTGCACTGTTCTGCCCACTTATCAAGAACGAGGGGTTCTACTGGCTGCTGACCTTTGTGCCAGCCCTCATTGTGCTGCGCTTTCCGGCCCGCCGCAGTGCGCTTATCCTGGCCGGGGCGGGGGTGATACTCGCGCTGACCCTGCTACTCATCCCGCAGAACCTGAGCGTTGCCGGCCATTCACTGCGCGACCTCCACCTGTACTATCGACCCCCGGCCCTCGCTGGCATTGCCACCAGCGTTTTTCTGCAGGATAACTGGCACCTGCTGGGGTATCTCCTTCCTGCCCTGCTGCTGATGCTGATGTGGCGGAAACCGCTGATGGGAGAGTTGTCCGGCATGGCCGCCGCCCTGTTCAGTGCAATCGTCTTATTACTTTTGCTTTTCCTGTTTACCCGATACTCACTGGGCGCAATGCGCTTTACCGCGGTGGGCAGGATAAGCCTCCATCTCGTCCCCGCCCTGTTGTTCTTCTGCCTGCTGCTCTGGCAGCAGGTGATAGTGCGTTTCCCGACCGCCCCGCGATCAGCGATTGACGGCAATGCCGGGGTGGCAGATCGCTTGCCATGAAAATACTCGTCGATATCGTCCATCCCGCCGACGTGCTGTTTTTCCTCAATCCCATCCGCCGCTGGCAGCAGGGGGGGCACTGGGTAAGTGTGGTCAGCAGGCGCAAGGATGTCACCGAACAACTGCTCGAAGCGTTTGCCGTCGAGCACAGGACGATATCCAATGCAGGCACAGGCCTGTTCAGCCTGGGGGTGGAACTGTTGCGCCGGGACATCGCTCTGCTGGGGTTTGCCAGGCAATTCAGGCCGGACGTGATGGTCGGTTTTGGTGGCGTGGCTATCTCCCATGTGGGAAAACTAATGGGGGTACCATCGGTCAGCTTTTACGACACCGAACGCGCACCACTGCAACACAGGCTGACGCTGCCGTTGATCAGCCATCTGCATGTGCCAGCATCCTACGATGGCCCCATTGCCCGCAACCGCACCAGTCGGTTTCCCGGCACCAAGGATTTCTCCTACCTGCACCCGGATAATTTCGCGCCGGTTCGGTCCATCGCCGAGGCGGCCGGCCTGGCGACCGGTTGCCCGAACTATTTTATCCGGCTGGTTGGCTGGCAGGCCAATCATGACATCGGCTATGCGGGCTGGAGTGAGGCCACCCTGGTCCGCTTCGTCGACCACCTCGGCGCACGGGGCAGGGTACATATATCATCCGAATTGCCCCTTACTGCCGCGCTGGACCAGTATCGGTACCGCGGGCGCGTGGAGCACGTCCACCACCTGCTGGCCTACTGCGCCGCTTACATCGGGGAGAGCGCCACCATGGCGGGTGAGGCCGCGCTGTTGGGGGTGCCGCCTGTATATGCGGCGGACGATCGCCGCTGCTACACCGATGAGTTGGCGGCGCAGGGTTTGTTGTGGAAGGTGCCCCGGGTTGAGTACCCGGCGCTCTGCGATGCCGTGCACGCGGCAGAGGCGCTGGACGAGGCGCTGTGGTCCCGGCGTTTGTCCGCCTATATGGCAGGCAAAATCAACCTGGCGGATTACGTCGTGCAAGCCGTGCTGGGGCAAGTTCGGCCGCATACCGGAACGGGGATGCGGTAACCGGATTGCAGCTGCACCGATTTTTCAGTTCAGGCGCTGGTTTCGTCGATCTGTGCAGCAGTTTGGCCGGCGAGGCGCGCGTTTGTGATCCCCAACTCGATGGCGCGGATTTTTTCCAGCGTGATCTCAGCCAGCTGTCGATTCTGTGAGATCAGGTCCGACAAGAGACCGCTGACGAATACCATGAAGCCCATGGTCAACAGTGCGCCCCCCAGCACCAGTGACTGCACGTGGCCGTCGCCCGCGCCGGAAAAATAGGCCAGCAGAAACCTCGCTACGGGAATCAGCCCGGCCCCACAGAGCATACAGCCCAGGTAGAAGAAGAAACGCATCGGACGGTACATCGCATACATGCGCAGCATGCCCACCAGTTGCCGGGCGATAAACTGCGGGATGTTGCGAAACAGGCGTGATTCCCGGGTTTGGGGGTTGGTATCGACGGGTACGCTGACCACGGTCATCTGCTTGTTGCCGGCCTGGATAATCATCTCCACGGTATAGCTGAAGGCCGACAGTATGTTCAACCTGAGCGCAGCCTGGCGCGAAATGGCGCGAAACCCGGAGACAGCGTCGGGTACGTTTACGCCCGACAGGGAGCGGACCACGTAACTGCCGAGCCACTGCAGTAGTTTCTTCGATCTGGTGAACTCCGCATTGGTGGCGGTTCGCCGGTCGCCGATGACGATGTCCGCACGGCCATCGAGTATGGGTCGTATCAGGGCTTCGATGCTGCCCCCGCTGTACTGGCCGTCGCCGTCCGTATTGACGATGATGTCGGCACCCTCGATCAGCGCCCGGTCCAGCCCGGATCGAAATGCGCGTCCCAGTCCGCGATTGGTGGTGTGGCGAACGATGTGCGTGACGCCCATCGACCGTGCCACTTCAATGGTTCGATCCCGGCTGCCGTCATCGACCACCAGCACCTCAATAGCGTCTACTCCCTCGATCCGACGAGGCAGATCTGCCAGTGTGGCGGGCAGCGTTTGTTCCTCGTTCAGACAGGGGATCTGTATTATCAGTTTCATATCAGCTACCGGTTTACGTCGGTTGATACAATCGCAACAGTATGCTGCAACAGCAGTCGATTCGACACTATTGATTTTGGTTGTCGAATTGGCTTATCGATTTCGGCGAAGCAGCGAGGCGGGGGCTGCCAACAGCAGGCGTGCCAGCGGTCGGTCGGTCACAGTCAGCGCGAGTGCGTAGGTGGCGATTCCCATCAGAACAGTGCTGATCAGCAACGGCCAGGGGCGCCAGTCGGGCGCCATCGACTGGAATCCCACTACAACCAGTATCATCGGCAGCAGCGTGAGTAACCGGCCCGCCAATCCGGCCCAGACCGGGCCACCAGGTATTCCCGCGCAGCGCCGGCACAGGGAGAGTTCGAGCGGAAGTATCAACCACGCTCGCAGGGCGAAGGCGATGCTGACCGCCAGTATTCCCCACGGGATCGCAATGATACACGCCACCAGGCCGGTAACGGCGCTGAGTATGCTCAGGCGAAATGCGACCTCGGGACGACCCACCGCCAGCAGCAATGGATTGTTGAAAACCCTTACGGAGCCCGCGCAACTGGCTACACAGAGTGCCTGCAGTATCGGGACGCAGTCCTGCCAGTGTTCTCCCAGCAGCAGCGGAACTACCGAGGGAGCCGTCAGTGCCAGCATTACGAAAACCGGTAAGGTGACGGCGGCGCCGATCCGTTGGCTGCGGTAGTAGACGGATGCAAGCTCAGTGGCGTTGCCGCGGGCGCGGGACAGCGTCGATAAACCAACGCGGCCCAGGGGTTCGTGCAGAACGATAGCGGCTGATTGGTCGACCTTTGCCGCAACCGTATACACTCCCAGGCTGGACGCGCCGAGCAAACTACCGATCAGGAATCGGTCGGTATAATTCTGCGCCAGCCTGACAATGTCGGCACCCATGATATGCAGGCTCGCCGCCAGCATATTCCGTCCGGCTTTGAGCGATACAGACAATCCGGGCCTCCAGCCACAGACTGACGAGAGCGCCGCCAGGGAGAGCGTGGCTTTGACTATTTCCTGGCTGACCAGGGCCCAGACGCCAAAGCCGTTTACGGCCATGGCGATTCCGGCTATCCCGCCTGCTGCCAGCGCCAGTGTGGTGCCCAGGGAGATCGCCTTGAACCGGAGTTCCCGTGTCAGCAAACCCAGGGGAACCGCCTCGAATGCCTTGAGGACAACCACTGGCGCCAGCGCCCGCAACACCGGTTCCAGATCGGGAGTGTCGACGAGGGCGGCGATAGGTGGCGCGGTCAGCCACAGCGCGAGCGCCAGCATCGAACCCAGAAGAACGGCGAAAAAAAAGGCGGTATCGGTCTCGGTCCGTCCGGCGGACTCCAACTGAACCAGCAGCTTTTCCAGTCCGAGCCGGGAGCCGGCAATCAGGATCGAGATCACTGTCATTGACAGGGCGATCAGGCCGTAATCCGCCGGCGCCATCATGCGCGCCAGGACGATGAAAACCCCGAACGAGAGGCCCTGGGATACAGCGCCATTGGTGGCCATCCAGAGGGTGCCGCTGGTCGCGGAACGTCCGCTGGTCACCGTATTTCCCGGGCTCTGGCCAGGCCGAGGGGAAATGCTATCCCCCGCATGTCAAAACCGGTACATCAGCCCGAGATTTGCCTGCACCTGGCTGTAGGTGCTTGAGCTTACGGCGATGGTGCAGCCGCCGCTACAAAAGGCGGCGCCGTTGCTGTCGAAAAAAGTCGCCAGCCAGCGTACGTCCATGCGCAGCAACAGGTTCTCGGTGAGTTGGTAGTTGGTGCCGGCGCCAACCTGTCCCGAAAATTTGGTCTCGTCCTTGAGGGTGGGATCCTTGGGGGAGAAAAACCCGGCCCCCAGGCCTGCCAGAACAAAAGGCTCCAACCTGCCCTGGGGGTAGTAGCTCATGGCGGTGAAATGCACGTGGGTGATATCCATATCGGGATTGGTCAGACCCGCATTGGATTCAAACTGGGTCTGCTCATAGGAGACGTAAAAGCCTATACGCTTGGTCTGTTGCTGCTGGAAGACAAAGTCTACCGCGAGGCTGAAGGCGGCGCCGTCATCCAGTTCCACATCGTCCCCCGGCTCGCCTGTGGCGGGCTCTACCTGCGGAGGTAGCTGGTTTGCGGAAACGATCTCGAAATCCGAGTTGAACTGGTAACCGGTGAGCAGGCTTACATCGGTAGCCAGCGATGGCAGGCAGTAGGTCAGCAGCGCGATGAGGATGCAAATCCTGGGCACGTCTCAATCCTTGCTTTTTGTCGGGGGGGCCATAGTACTACCGGGCGAAACAGTGGTACAGCGCCGGAAACCGGTTGGCACCGGGGTCGCCGGCGGGCGCCCTCAGCCGGGGATCAGGCCGCTCTGGGCTATACCGTCAAAGATAAACTGTATGGCCAGAGCGGACAGCAGCACCCCCATGATCCGGGTGATGACATGCATGCCGATGATGCCGAGCAGTTGCTGTATGCGGCCGGCCAGCAGCATGCCGGTGAAGGTAAAAAGCAGAATGGCCAGGAGTGACCCCAGCACGATCAGTTGGTGGGTGAGGTCGCCTTCGGCATCGGCCATCAACAGGATAGCGGCACCCATCGCGCCCGGCCCGGCGATCAGCGGCGTGGCGATCGGGAACACGGAAATATCCTGCTTCGACAGTGCCTCCTGCTCTTCCTCGTCGGTGGTCGAAGTGCCCCCGGTGGTTCGTGCGAACACCATTTCGATGGCGATAAGCAGCAGCAATATCCCGCCGGCTGTCCGCAGCGCCGCCAGCGAAATACCCAGCCCTCCCAGCACGAGTTCGCCCACCAGCGCGAACAGCACCAGGATAAAAGTCGCAATCAGGGTGCCCCGGATGGCCATGGACCGCCGATGCTGCCGGGTAGAGTTTACCGTCAGCGCGGCAAAAATAGCGGCCACGTCAAGCGGGCCGATGGTGGCGAAAAAAGTCGCCAGGGACAGCGCTGCGGTTTCGATCACAGCCAATATCCCCGACACGCCCGGCGCCTGTCGGGCACGGCGACGCTATTTCGCCCAATCCGCTGATCGGCAGCGGTGCCGGGGTGTGGACGTGCAGGACTTTGCCAGCTTCGCATGGCGTCATCGATTTCCAGGTGGTCGGGGTGGAGATTATCCTTCACGCCGCGGGCCAGCGCCATAGCCGGGCGCCCGGCGTGACAAATTCCGGCCAATCCTGTAAAAATGCCGCTCGGACCCCTGTTTGCGAAGCGTAAGAATCACCGTGAGTACAAAATATCTGCCCATCTTGTTATGGGTTTTTGTTGGCGCGGTTGCCGCTGCCATACCGTTTGGGGTTCTCATTGGCGATCCCGTACTCCGACAGCTGCTGGCGCCATTCAGCCTGCATATCGCCAACGAAAAGGCGATCTATTCACCCGCAGCTTATTTTGTCCTGCTCACTGCATGCTACCTCCTGGAGCGCAAGATGCCGGTCAATCCGCGGGATTTCCTGTCTGCGAGCTTTCGCTATGACCTGCTCTGGTATTTTGGCAATGTCTGTTTCAACCTGGCATTCCTCGGTTATTTCGCGCTCTGGCTGAACGCGTTTTATCAGCATTATTTATCCTTTCTCTCGATTGGGGGAGTCGGTGATTGGCACCCGATGGCCAGGTTCGCGCTGGGTGTGCTGCTTACCGACTTTACCCGCTGGTTAAGTCACTTGATCAGGCACAAGGTCCCGGCGTTCTGGGCATTCCACGCGGTTCACCATTCGCAGACCGAACTCAATATTTTTACCGACGCACGAGTCCATCCGGTAGACACGATGGTGTCAACGGCCATCCGTTTTCTGCCCATGATGATGTTCGGCAACCCTGTGCCAGTCATTATGGCCTGGCTGGTCTTCGAGACCGTCTACCCCAAGTTTTATCACGCCAATGTCCGCATCAACCTGGGTCCGCTGCGGTACCTGCTCGTAACACCCCAGTCTCACCGGGTCCATCACGGCCTGGATCGTATTTACCGTGACAAGAATTTCGGTTTTACCTTCAGCGTATGGGACCGGCTGTTTGGCACCCAGTTCGCGGATGACACGGTCTATCCCGCCACAGGCATTGAAGGCAAGGCCTTCCCGCACGAATCAGGAACAACACCGCGTTCCCAGCTGCGGAGCTTTGCCAGGCAGTTAATTTACCCTTTCCGGAGTATTGCGCAGCCGGGCGTGAGTTCAGCGTAGCTGTGGGGAAGGCGCTGATAGAACCGGGGAGGCGACACGGTCCCGGCCCGGGTGATACGCAAGGAGGCTCGACAGCCGCGCCCGACCGCTCCCTCGTTATAGGCGTATTCATCCAGCACTATCCTCCCAGGCTGGGGGGGGCTGAGTGCCAGGCAAAATTACTGGTTTCTGAACTGGTTCGATGCGGCCACCGGGTGGAACTGGTGACGACCCGCCATTCACCGGAATTGCCCGCCCGTACCTCACTGGGCCTGTTGACGATCAGGCGCCTGCCCACGCTGGCGCCGCGCTGGTTGAAACTGCCGCTAAATCTGGTGACCGGGTTTATTGCCGGTATGCAGTACACCAGGACCATCGATCTTATGCACGGCCACTGCCTGTCCCCCTTTGTACTGGGTGCACTGCTCGCGGCAAAATTACGCGGCACACCGACGCTGCTGAAAATATGTACCATAGGAAAAAAAGGCGATATCGCCAAAATACAGCGGTTTGGCTTCAGGCGACTGCTGTGGCGACTGTACCAGCAGGCTGACTATTTTGTCGCCAATACCCTGGCTGTTGAGAATGAACTTATCGCGCAAGGTGTCGCCAGAGCGCGCATCTTCACCGTCTACAATATGCTGGAACAGGCCACTCACCCGGCGGCGCCGCAAGACAAGGGATACCTGCGGCGCGCACTGGGCCTGGCCGACAAGCTCACGGTGCTCTACGTCGGCCGGCTGCATCCCGACAAGGGCCTTGGCCTGGTGATGCGCTATTGGCCGTCAATGGCGCGGCAATACGACGCCCAGCTGGTGCTTGTGGGAGAGGGCCCACTGCGAGCTCAAATCGAATCGTGGCGAGTCGCACAACAACTCCAGGCAGCGGTCACCCTGACCGGCTATCAGCCAGACCCCGGTCCCTACTACAGGGCGGCAGATGTTTTTGTCTTTCCATCCGAGTCGGAGGCATTTGGCAATGCCATTGTGGAGGCCATGAGCCATGGATTGGCGGTAGTCACCACCCGTGTCGGCGTGGCGTCGGAGTGGGGTGATGAGACCCCGCTGGCGGTGATAGACGCGGAATTTCCGGAAGATCTTTCGCGACGTTTGGACGAGTTGTTGCGAGATGACAGCCGCCGCAGGGAACTGGGAGAAAGGGCCGGGCAATTTATGAGCGGGCGCTTTGAATCGCGGGCGATAGGTGAACAATACATAGCGCAATACCGCCAGATGCTGCGTGAATCCGGTGATCGGGCCGGTTGGCGCGATAGCTCGGGTTGAAATCAGGATAATGTCGCCGCAGTGCTCCGGGAATGGTTAAGACCGCGATTCGCTATTATTACCAGCTGAGGTATCTCACGTGGGTCCAGATCTACTGGCGCATACGCATGCGCCTGCGATCAGCGCGGGTGAGCGGCCCCGTTGCTCAACCCGCCTGGGCCTTGCCGCCCGGTTCCTGGATAAGCCCGGCTTCGATGCCACACCGCCTGTGTGGTGAGAACAGGTTTTCACTGCTTGGCCAGGAGCGCCAACTTGAACTCCCCGCGGGATGGCATGACCGCCAGCCCGGCAAAAAATGGCTGATCGAATTGCACACATTCCATTTCCTGGGCAGCCTGCCAACCGCAGCAGGTCGCGCGCTGATACAGAGCTGGCTGGACCACAATCCCGGCTTTTCGGGGCCGGGCTGGCATCCGTACATGACCTCGCAGAGAATTGCCAGTTGGTTGAAGTGGGGTTTGTCGGGCGCCGACGTGGATGCGGCGATGCGCGCGAGCATCGCCATGCAGGTGAAATACCTGCTGCAGGTCCTGGCCTATGACGAACTCGACCACAAGTTATTCAATAACGGTAAAGCCCTGCTCTTTGCCGGCTACTGCCTGGACGATGCAGCCGCCGGTGCGTGGCGTGCACGGGGCATGGCACTGGTGGAACGCTACAGCATCGAGCTGCTGGGCGATGATGGTGGTTATATCGGCCTGTCGCCCATGTATCACTGTGCCCTGCTGAACGACCTGCTGGACGTGGTCAATCTCCTGCGCGCCTACAATCAGCCTGTTCCCGGCCAACTGGAGCGCGCGATCGCGGCGGCGAGATTCTGGCTCGCCTGTATGTGCCATCCCGACGGGCATTTTGCCCTGTTTAACGACGCGGCCTTCGAGGCCGGGCCTTCACCCTCCGACCTGGACGCCTACGCCGCGCGCCTGGATTGCCCCGCTGCAAGTAGCCCCGACAGTGCGCTGGTGCACCTGGGGGCATCCGGATTTGCCAGGATGTCCCTGGGGGCGGCGGTCGCCCTGCTCGACATCGGTCGCATCGGCCCGGATCATTTTCCCTCCCACGGCCATGCCGACACCCTGACGTTTGAGCTGTCGCTGGACGTTCAACGCGTGGTGGTGGATACGGGACTGTCGACTTATGAAGCGGTCGCCGAGCGGCTGCGCCAGCGAGCCACCGCGGCACATAATACGGTGCAGGTGGACCAGCAAAATTCATCCGACGTGTGGCATTTGTTCAAGGTTGGGCGCAGGGCTGCCGTCTCCGGAGTCGAGTTGTCGTCCTCCCCGGGGCAGTTGCAGGTGGGTGCCGCCCATGACGGTTATAGTCGCCTGCTGCACGCGGTCGTGCACCGCCGCGAGTGGCGCATGAGGGCCGGTCAACTGGAGATCAACGACCGGCTGGAGGGTCGGGGCGGGCAACATGCGGTGCGGGTGGCTTTCCATCTCCACCCGGATATTGTCCCAAGGCAGCTGCAGTCGAACCGTTTTTCGCTGGATTTGCCCGATGGCCGGACGCTGGGCGAGCTGGAACTGGCACCCGGGCTGCAGGGGGCGCTGGAGGACTACGATTATCACCCCGGATTTGGCAAGTCGGTCGCGGCTACCTGCATCACAGGTCGAATGTCCGGGTCATTACCGATGGCGTTCAGGAGCACGCTGACCTGGCAAACCGGGCCGGGTTAGCCGGCGGCGACGGTCAGCAGTGACGTGCCCTCGCAGTCCAGGGGCGGGAGGCCGCAGAGCCCCGCCAGGGTCGGTGCGAGGTCCAGCACGCTGGCAGTGGCCGGTAAACTCCCCTCGCCGTGTCCGGGCAGATGAATCATAACCATCGATCTTTGGCTGTGGGTGCCGCTCCAATCCGGTAGCCGGGCCTGTCGTACAACGCCAATGCCGGACGAGGTCAGGGCGCTGATGCTCGATGCCTGGTTCCACTCAATGAGAATGTCGGGCAGCAGGTCAATATTCTCGCCCGCGTAGCGATCCCCGGCGCGGAAAATATCGGCGACCAGCGGTTCGCCGCTGTCGACGATGCGCACCGCCCTCAGCGCTTCGATAAGCCAGTTACAGTAACTGTCCATCTCATCGGCCGGTACCAGGCCATTGGCTTCCCGACCTGCGAGGTTGATACGGATACCCCCGACCGCGTCGTTTGACTTGACCGAAAAACAGCGTCTGCCGGCGCGATCCTTGCCCTGGAGTCGCTTGTCAGCCAGTTTGGCCAGCGATGAGAGTGGGCGGCGTCCCCCCTGGGGCAGTCTGTGCCACAGTCCCTTGAGCGATGTCACCAATTTTCTCGTGGGGGAGGCGCGGCCGCCCTCCAGCGCCACCAGTATTGAATCGAGCAGTTCCGGGCGCACGTAGCTGGGGCCCATGCCGGGACCGGTAAAGAACATTATGCTGCAGTCATCGGTAAGCCCCGCCAGCAGCGCTCCCACAGCGGAGTCGACTTCCCGGTACAGGTCCAGCAAAGGGTCGTAGCCGGCTGTTGATCCTTGCGCGTGCCAGGGGTGGGAGGCATCGTGTCCGTGCCAGAGCAGGTGGCCGGCGCAATGCAACTGGTCGAAGGATGTCAAATAGATATCCCAGTCGCGGCTCTGCAACTGCTCCCGGGCGAGGGCGAGGGAGCGGGCAATCGACTGTCGAATATGCGCGACCACCTTCGCGACCTCCGCCGGGTCGGGCTCCAGGTATTGCCTGGCCTTGCAGGCGCAGGGTGGTGGCAGGCCAAAAATGGCCTGTATGCGCTCGCGTTCCTCGGGCGGATGCACCTCGAATGCCTCGTGGCTGAAGTGCGTATTCCAGTCGATGATCTGCAGGCCGTGAAATTGCTCGCCGCCGAAAGCCCGAGGCAGGTCTACCATGCCTACCTGCAGGCCCGCCTGCGAAGCGGCCTCCCAGATTGTCCGGTGGTGGGCACTGGTCTGGCGATCTTTTTCCGAGAGGTAGCTGCCCCGTTCCAGTTGGTCGTGGTAGTACCGCCCGTGAGTGGCCGGACCGACTCCGGTATAAACCGAGGGCCAGATCGAATTTGCGCCTATTCCCGGAAGACAGCGGGCCCCGCCGTGAAGACTGCGATGCCTGAGCGCCGCAAGGTTTGGCAGCAGGCCGGCATCCATCCACCGGGTGAGCAATTCAGGCTCGGCAGCTTCCACTGCCAGGAACAGGACTTTACACCTTGCCATACCGCACACTCGCTCTCCCAAATCCATGTGACACTTACGTGTCCGGCCTACCGCAACTCAATTATTATACCCATCTCAGGCGGGAGCGATGCCACTGTCGGGCGGTAAATGCGCGAGACCACCACTGGCGGATTTGGCGATGCGGCGTGGCGGCCCCACTGTGGTTGCAAGAGTCTGATTTGCTATACGTGGACTCGCCGATTGGCACGTCCGGCTTGTTGTGGCAGGAGAGCTGGTTCATGCTAGCGTGCTGTGACTCACTGCGGAGATAAACCACCATGCTGTCCAAATTTGACGATTACCCCATCCACCAGACAGCTGAACCCGTGTTCCACTCGGCGACCAGCGATCACAATACCTACGATCGCTTCTGGTACAACGCACACGCCCGCAACGGCAGCTTTTACTTCGGCGTGGGCTTGTGCCGCTACCCCAACCTCGGCATCCTCGACTGCAGCCTGAGCCTGGCGATTGAGGGCCGGCAATACGCGTTTCACGGTTCCCGGCGGGCGCCGCTGGAACCCACCGATACTTCGGTCGGTCCCTTCGCGCTGCATATACTGGAGCCCATGGGGCGCCACCGGGTAGCGATCGGGCCCAATGAAACCGGTATCGAGTGCGACCTGGTGTTTACACCTCACACGGCCTGCGTCGAGGAGGGGCGGCAGACGTTGCGCAACCAGCGTCACCTGGTGATGGATGTCACCCGGCTCGACCAGTTCGGCTGCTGGGAAGGTTGGATACGGTACGACGGCAAGCGGCTGAAAGTCGACGGGCACAGCACCTTCGGGCTGAAGGACCGCTCCTGGGGCATTCGCCCTGTCGGCGATGCCTATGGCGGTGGCGCACCGCTGGCGGAGTTTCAGGCGATCCACTTCAACTGGATGCCTATTCACTGGGAGGATGAATGCAGCCTTGCCGGCTGGTTTGAAGACGGCACTGGCAACCAGTGGCATACCGACCAGTGCTTTTTGCCGCGTTACCCGAAGATGGAGGATATTCCCGGCACCAACGACCCCGACAGTTACACCTGGCAGGGCACGGTACTGCACAATCTCACCATGGTACCCGGCACCCGGCGCGCGGCGTCGGCGATCGTCACCATGCAGGACCGTTCGGGCGAGGTGATGGAAGTAAGGCTTGAACCGGTGCTGGTACACCGGATGAAGGGGCTGGGCTACCAGCACCCGGTGTGGGGTCACGGCAAATGGCAGGGCGAGTTGGCCATCGCCGGAGAGAGCTGGATTGACAGTGAACTGGACCCACTGGCCCTGGAGAATATCCACATCCAGCAGGTGGTGAAAGCGACCAGTGGTGATCGCGTGGGCCATGGCGTACTGGAGCAACTCCATATCGGCCCGTCAACTACCCTCGGGTTCAAGGACTGGTTTGATGGCGCCGGCTAGTGCATTCAACCAGCCTTCGGTAGCCTGGGCGCCTGTCCGGCGGCGCCAACATGGCAACCCCGTTTTTCGACTATTGAACGCTTCTCTGTGCCAGATCAACCCGCCTGCTGTCAAGGGTGTGATTTACTGTCAGGCAGGGTAAATTGACCCTCGGGTATGTTTTTCGATAAGCCAGAAGCTGGGGTTATAGCAAATGTCATTCCGGGATAAGCGCAAATACGCCAGGGCCATGGATCGGGCCGAGGGCTACGAGCAGTGGAAGGAGGCAGCGCAGGCCTATGACACCGCCACCGGGATGGACCGCTGGCGCATGCGCGACCAGTCCAGCCAGTTCGACAATGTCTCCATTCGCATCCGCCTCGACCGGTTGCGTTCCATGCGCGCGCGGCACGATTACCGCGGTCTGCTGTTTACCCTCAACGAGGGTATCCACGGCAATATGGCGGGGATGGGCAAGTCCGCCCTCTACGAGCGTTCCGCATTTGGCACCAAACAACTGATCCACGACTATGTCGAGGAAATCGTCGACGCGCTGGCGCTGCTGGCCAGTCCCGCCGTGGACGACATCAGCTTCGAGGAAAAACTGGATTTTTTCCGGCGCGCCCACCACTGCTTCGGCCGCACTGCACTGTTGATGAGCGGCTCCGGCACGCTGCTGTACTTCCATGTGGGTGTGGTCAAGGCCCTGTGGGAGCAGCACCTGTTGCCCACGATTCTCTCGGGTTCCAGCGGCGGTTCCATTGTCGGCAGTCTCCTGTGCACGCACAACGATAAGGAACTGGGCAGGATATTCGACCCGGAGTTCCTGCTCAACGAGGCCGAGCGCGAATCCGGTCTCATGGGCGCCCTCGGGGGGCTGCGTCCCAAAATGTTACAGGTGAATGAGGTGCAGGAAATGATCGAGCGCCTGATCCCCGACATGACCTTCCAGGAGTCCTACGAACACAGTGGGCGCCTGCTCAATGTCTCGGTGGCACCGGCGGAGACGCACCAGACCTCGCGCCTGCTCAACGCGACCACCTCACCCAATGTGCTGCTGCACAAGTCCATCATGGCCTCCGCCGCGGTCCCGGGGGTATTTCCACCGGTCACGCTTGAGGCGCGGGACAAGTGGGGTGAGCGCCAGCCCTACCTGCCATCCAGGAAGTGGGTGGATGGCTCAGTCAGCGACGACCTGCCCACCAAGCGGCTGGCGCGGCTGTACGGTGTCAATCACTACATCGTCAGCCAGGCGAATCCCGCGGTGCTGCCGTTCGTGGCGGATGGCCGCCGGCAGGACGGCACCCTGGCCATCCTCACCAATGCCAGCCGGCGCACGGCGCGGGAATGGCTGAACGCGGGGGCCGCCATCATGCACAAACCCCTGAGCCGGGCCGGCACCCTGTCGAAGATTGCCAATACAGCACTTTCCATGGTCAACCAGGATTATATCGGTGATGTCAATATCATTCCTCGCAACCGGTTCTACAATCCGCTGAAGCTGCTCTCCCACCTCTCTCCGGCTGAGATCATGAGACTGGTTTCTTCCGGGGAGCGATCGGCCTGGCGCAAGATAGAGATGATTCGGGTGCAGACCCACATCAGCCGCACCCTGGACCGGATCCGATCGGATTTTGAGGAGGAGGCGCTGCGCAACAGCCATCCTTCGCGGGGCCGTCGCAGGGCGGCTTAGCGGGCTCTGCGCGCCCGAGCGCAGACCGTGTGCAGGGCCGGCACGCTGTAACAATATGTCAATTTTGCTAACAGCTGGGGTCATTGCATGGGCGGCGGCCAGCCAGCACTATCCCTCCTGCATTTGCGGCCGAGTCTTATTGGCCGACACCCAGCCAACCCGTTCCCGGAGTACCCGATGAGTAACCCTGCTTATATTTATGACGCCGTCAGAACCCCCCGCAGCAAAGGCAAGCCCGGGGGCAGCCTGTATGCGGTCAAGCCGATAGACCTGGCCGCCGGCCTGCTGCGCGAACTGCAATCCCGCCATAACCTGGACACCGCCTACGTCGACGACGTGGTCATGGGCTGTGTCACCCCGGTCGGTGAGCAGGGCTCGGACGTGGCGAAGATGATCGTGCAGAACGCCGATTGGGACGAGTCCGTGGCGGGGGTGCAACTGGATCGCTTCTGTGCCTCCGGTCTCGAGGCCGTGAATATAGCGGCCCAGAAGATCGCCTCCGGCTGGGAGGACCTGGTGGTGGCCGGTGGCGTGGAGAGCATGTCGCGGGTGCCCATGGGTTCCAACGGTGGGGCGATGGGTGGCGATGTTGCCTTCAGCCTGAAAACGGGCTTCGTGCCCCAGGGCATAGGCGCCGACACTATCGCCACCCTGGAAGGCTGGAGCCGGCAGGATGTGGATGCTTTCGCGCTGGAGTCCCAGCGGCGGGCGGCACACGCCCGGGACAGTGGTTACTTCGACAGATCCGTTGTGCCGGTGAAGGACTGCAACGGCCTGACGGTGCTGGAACGGGACGATTTCATCAAGCCCAATACCACACTGGAAGGGCTGGCCGACCTCAAGCCGTCCTTCGGCATGATGGGCCAGTTCGGCTTTGATGACGTGATACTCGCCAAGTACACGACCCTGGATAAGATCGACCACGTCCACACGCCGGGCAACTCATCGGGCATCGTCGACGGTGCCAGCGCGGTGCTGATCGGCAGCGAGAAGGCCGGCAGGGACCTGGGACTGACGGCACGCGGGCGCATTGTCGCCACGGCGGTGTTGTCCACGGATCCCACCATCATGCTGATCGGCCCCGGCCCCGCGGCGAAGAAATGCCTGGCGAAGGCGGGCCTGCGAGCCTCCGACATCGACCTGTGGGAAATCAATGAGGCCTTCGCCGCGGTGGCGCTGCGCTACATGAAGGACCTGGGTATCGATCACGAGATCACCAACGTCAACGGCGGCGCTATCGCCATGGGCCATCCGCTGGGTGCAACCGGGGCCATGCTGGTCAGTACCATGCTGGATGAACTGGAGCGGCGCAAGCTGAAGCGCGCCATGTTGTCCCTCTGTGTCGGCGGTGGCATGGGCATCTCCACCATCATCGAGCGCGTGTAGGCCAGGCATTTATTGACCACGTGGGAAGTTGCAGTGCAGCAGCCGTCCCCCCAAAAGTGATTACAGGAAAAAAATCATGAGTGTATTCAAGTATGAAAAGGATGCCGATGGCATCGTCACGGTCACCATGGACATGAGCGGCCCGGTCAATGCCATGAACGAGGAATACCGGCAGGCCATGGCGGCAACGATAGACAGGCTGGAGCGGGAGCAGGGCCTGGCGGGTGTGGTTATCGCCTCGGCCAAGAAAGTCTTCTTCGCCGGCGGCGACCTGAACGAGTTGCTGGCGGCCCAGCCGGGCAACGAAGCCCACTTTATGGATATGCTCAGGGTAACCAAGAGCAACTTGCGGCGCCTGGAAAAATTGCCGGTGCCGGTGGTGGCGGCGATCAATGGCGCCGCCCTCGGCGGCGGTTTTGAAATCTGCCTGTGCTGTAATCACCGCATTGCCTGGGACGACAAGTCGGTCCAGCTGGGCCTGCCGGAGGTAAGCCTGGGATTGCTCCCCGGCGGTGGTGGGGTGGTGCGTATGGTCAACCTGCTGGGGCTTGAGAAGGCCTTGCCCTACCTGCTGGAAGGCAGGAAGGTGGCGCCGCAGGCGGCGTTGGCGGAGGGCATGATTGACGATACCGTGGCCACGATTGGCGAGTTGGTGCCCGCGGCCAGGGCCTGGATAGTGGCGAACGCGGGCAACGAGGACGCAGCGGTACAGCCCTGGGATCGCAAGGGCTTCCGACTGCCCGGCGGTAATGCCAGCTCCCCCAAACTGGCCCAGCTGATTATGGGCGCGCCCGCCATGTTGCGGCAGAAAACCCGGGGCCTGTTGCCGGCGCCGGAAAAAATCCTTGACTGTGCCGTCGAGGCGGCGCGGCTCGATTTCGACACTGCCCTGGACGTGGAGTCGCGGGGGCTGACCTATCTTGCCGTTACGCCCCAGGCCAAGAACATGATCTCCACTTTCTTCTTTGGTATGAACAAGGTCAACGGCGGCGCCAGCCGGCCGCAGGGTATCGCCCCCACCACCACCAGAAAGCTCGGGGTGCTGGGCGCCGGGATGATGGGGCAGGGCATCGCCTATGTGTCCGCCGCGGCCGGTATCGAAGTGGTGCTGAAGGATGTTTCGATTGAAGCCGCCGACAAGGGCAAGGCGTATTCGCAAAAACTGCTGGAGAAGCAGGTTGCCCGCGGTCGCATGACGCAGGAGCAAATGGCCGCCGTGCTGGGGCTGATCAAACCCACCGCGGATGATGCCGACCTGCGCGGCTGCGACCTCATCATCGAGGCGGTGTTCGAGAACATGGACCTCAAGCACAGGATCACCAGGGCGACAGAGGGCTGCCTGGCGGAAAACGGCGTCTGGGGTTCCAACACGTCCACGTTACCCATCACCCAACTGGCCGAGGCCAGCGACAGGCCGGAAAATTTCATCGGCATTCATTTTTTCTCGCCGGTGGATAAAATGCCACTGGTGGAGATTATCTGCGGTGCCCGGACCTCGGATGAAACCCTGGCCAGGGCTTTCGACTACACCCGGCAGATTCGCAAGACCCCGATCGTGGTGAACGATTCCATGGGCTTTTTCACTTCCCGAACGTTCGGCACCTACCTCGACGAAGGCGTACGCCTGTTGAGCGAGGGCGCGCATCCGGTTCAGATTGACGCCATGGGTAAGGCAATCGGCATGCCGGTGGGGCCGCTGGCGGTGTACGACGAAGTCAGCCTCGAGCTCAGCCGTAAGGCCCAGGAGACCTGGAAAGAGATGGGAGTACTCGACAAGTGGGGTGACGGCAGCGTGCTGCGGTCGGTGATCGATACCATGGTGGGTGAGCACGGTCGCGGTGGTCGCCACCATGGCGGCGGCTTCTACGAGTACGCGGCTGACGGCAGCAAGGCTATCTGGCCGCCACTGTTTGATCTCTATTACCAGCCCGATACCGCCATCAGCGAGCTGGATATGAAAGACCGCCTGCTGTTCCGCCCGGTGATCGAGTCCCTGAAGTGCCTGGAGACCAGGGTGCTGCGCTCGGTGGCGGATGGCAATATCGGCTCGATCATGGGTATCGGCGCGCCGGTGTGGACCGGCGGCTATATCCAGTTTGTTAATACCTATGGCCTGCAGCGTTTTGTCGATCGCTGCAACGCCCTGGCCCAGCAATACGGCGAGCGCTTTCAGCCGCCGCAGATCGCGCTGGAGCACGCTGCGTCAGGCGAAAGTTTCATCTGAGGGCGACGGGGGCGGCGCGCTGGACGCGCCGTCACTGTCCCGCGTATTGACTGTTTACTGGAGGAGTTAAGGAACAATGAGAGCGTTTACCGAAGAACAGCAGATGTTCAGGGGTGCCTACCGGAAATTCCTGGAAACCGAGGTGCAGCCGCACATGCCCCGTTTTCGCGAGCAGGGCATCGTCGACCGGGAGATCTTCAAGAAGGCCGGCGACCAGGGCTTTCTGATGATCTGGCCGGACGAAAAATACGGCGGCATGGGTGACAGCGACTTTCGTTACGAGCAGATAATCATGGAAGAGACCACGCGCGCCGGCTGCGGCGAGTGGTTCAACACCCTGCACAGTCGCCTGGTGGGGCCGTACTTCAAGAACTTCGGCTCCGAGGAACAGCGCGAGCGTTTCCTGCCCGGTTGCGTGAAGGGCGATACCATCCTGGCGGTTGCCATGACGGAGCCCGACGCGGGCAGCGACCTGTCGGGGATGCGCAGCACCGCGAGGGACGAGGGTGACCATTTCGTGCTGAACGGTTCAAAGACCTATATTTCCAACGGCATCAACGCCGACATCGTTATTGTCGCGGCCAAGACCGACCCGGAAAACAATCCCTACTCGCTGGCGCTGCTGATCGTCGAGCGGGGTATGGAAGGCTTTGAGCGCGGCCGCAACCTCGACAAGATGGGCATGCACGCCCAGGATACGGCGGAACTGTTTTTCAACAACGTCAAGGTGCCCAAGGAGAATGTGCTGGGCGATCCCACCCAGGGTTTTGTCTACCTGATGAACGGCCTGGCGGAGGAGCGGCTGATTTCCGGCGCCGGCGCCATCGCCAGCGCCCGCGCGGCGTTCAATCTCACCCGCCAGTTCGTGATGGAGCGCAAGGTGTTCGGCAAGCCCCTGTGCAAGATGCAGAACACCGAATTCAAAATGGCGGAAATGGATACCGAAATCGACATCATGCAGGTGTACATAGACCACTGCGTGGCGCTGCATAACGAGGGCAAGCTGACCGCAAACATGGGCGCCAAGTGCAAGCTGCAGGCGACCGAGATCGAGTGGCGTATGCTCGATCTCGGCGTGCAGTTGCACGGCGGCGCCGGCTACATGATGGAGTATCCCATCAGCTACATGTTCACCAGCGCCCGTATCAACCGTATCCTGGCGGGCAGCTCGGAGATCATGAAGTACATCATCGGGCGGGAAGTATTTACCGACAAGTACAGCAGTATCCTGGACTGAGCCCTGCCGGTAGGCGGCGGGTTTGTGCCGTGGTCGGTTGATGCGCGCGTGGGTAGGACTGCGCCGTACCAGTCACCCGGCTCAGGCGTCGTCCACCCGGCCGCGCAGTGACTTGAGCTGGCCGCGTTTGGTCTTGCTGTCCATGCGTTTGCGCTTTGAATTCCTGCTCGGCCTGGTGGGCTGGCGCTTTTTCCGGGTAATGGTGACGCCGGCCACCAGTTCTCGCAGGCGCTCCAGTGCGTCCGTCCGGTTTTTTTCCTGGCTGCGAAAGCGCTGGGCCTTCAATACCAGCACACCCTCACTGGAAATGCGGCGATCGCGCAAGGCCAGCAGGCGCTCCTTGTAGAGCGCCGGCAGCGACGACGCCCTGATGTCAAATCGCAGGTGAATGGCGGAGGAGACCTTGTTCACGTTCTGTCCGCCGGCGCCCTGGGCGCGAATGGCCTGCACATCGATTTCCGCCAGCGGTATTTTCAGCTGGCCGGAGATTGTCAGGTTGGAGTCCTCGGTTGTCATTTCGTTGCCGGGGCCGGGGTATATTATCGCAGGAGGTAGCGGGGCACGCGCCGGCAGTACTGCCGATATTCATCGCAATGCAGTGTCGCCAGGTATTTTTCCTCGCGCAACACCATTTTCTGGATAAGGATAAAGCCGATACCGCCAAGCCCCAGCAGCACGGCGTTTTGCAGCAGCACCGTATACGCCCCAAACATCAACAGGTAGGAGAGAAAGTAGGGGTTGCGGCTGAAGCGGTAGATGCCGGACTCCACCAGCGCGGTCTTCTGTCCCTCGATAACACCGACCCGCCAGGAATCGCCCAGCTGGACCAGCGATGCCGCCGCCACCAGCATATTCGCTCCTAGCAGCGCGAGGCCGATTGCCACCGCTGCCCATGGTGGCAGCAGTGCGAAGCTGCCCCATTGGCAGCCGGTCTGGGCCAGCCAGATCGATACCCCGATGAAGACGGCGAAAAAACCGATAGCGAGGGTTGCCTCCGGATTGTAGCCGTGTATCGCGCGGCCCAGCTTGCGCCTGAGGACAATGTTTTTCGCAAAAAATATGCCCTGGAACAGCAACTGGTGAATCAGGATCACGAGGGTCGCCTCACGCATGGGTCAACTAGCGGTTGCGCCCCAGCCGCTCGTGGGCATCGACCCATTCGTTCTTGCGGGTCTCCTTGTCCACCTTGGTGGCGGCGCCCAGGGAAAGTTCGCCCGCCAGCACCAGCCCCGCGGCGATTTCCGCCAGCTTCAGGGCCTTGCCCTTGCCGAAGCAATCCATGATCTCCAGGCATTCGCGCTGAGTGGGCAGGGCGGTGCCGCCGCCGTAGGTGGCCATGATGAGCGCCGGCAGGGTGATGGAAAAGTAGTAGTCACCGTCGCGGGTCACCTTGTTATAAGTGGTGCACTGGTTGGATTCGCCGATATTGGCGATATCCTGGCCAGTGGCCAGGTACAGGGCAGCGAGGCCGTTGGCCGGGTGGGCGGCGTTGTTGGAGGAGTTGGTCATCAGGGCAGCCAGGGTACTGATGCCCTGGCCGTAGTGCATCTGGTGGGGTGAGATTCGCAGGTTCCTGATCATGACTTCCCGCGGGATGGTGATCTCGGCTGTCACCCGCTTGCCTCGCCCCTTGAGCAGGTTGACCGAGGACGTTCTTTTCTCGGTGTCGAAACTGCCCGACAACAGGTAGTGTGACAGCTGGGGATACTGCTTTACGATCCATTCGCAGGCGGTGAAGGTGGCCCGGCTGGTCATGTTCTGGCCGGCGGCATCGCCGGTGCTGTAGTCAAAGCGGGTGAAGACCATATTGTGGGCGTGGTACTGCTCGATCTCGTTGAGCTTGCCCACGGAGGTAGTGGTTTCCGCCACCGCCTTGATCTGCAGGAAATTCTCTTTCAGCCAGAGACAAAAATCCCGTGCTTCCCGGGCGCTGGGAAACACAAACGTCGGAGCCCTCTGCATGGCTTCTCCCGAGACTGTGGTAATCACTCCGCCACTTTCCCGTATGACCTTCATGCCGCGGTTATAGCTGGCGAGCATGGTGCCCTCGACTGTGGCCATGGGCACATAGAACTCGCCTTTGGCGTGCTCGCCATTGACCAGCAGCGGCCCGGCCAGGCCGATAGGGACCTGGGCAACGCCGAAGATATTTTCGATATTGCCGGACATGTCGGCGGGGTTGAAGGAAAACTGACGGGTATGGTTGAGTCTGGCCGGGGTGTTTTTCTCTATGAAAGCCTGGCGCTCGGCGATGATTTCGGCGCTGTAATCATCGTCATTGGACCGCGGTATTTTCGTGCTCATGGGCGTATTCCTGGCTGTTTGAACCTGCCAGAAGTTACGCGCTTGCGCGCCCTTGGTCAACGCAAGCGGCAGCCGAGGCAGAGTGGCACCGCGAATGTGCGGGCGCCGCTCCGCTTTCTGCTATACTGCGCGGTCACCAGAATCCGAGCCCGATGTGACCGACACCAGCTTTGCCTCCCTGCCCCTGGCGCCTGCCCAGCTGCGCAATCTCGATGACCTCGGCTACAGCGCCATGACGGCTATACAGGCAGCTGCACTGCCGCTGGCGATGTCCGGCAGGGACCTTATCGGGCAGGCGATGACCGGTAGTGGCAAGACAGCCGCTTTTGCCCTGCCGCTGCTCGACAGGTTAAACCCGCGCGACTTCGGCACCCAGGCGCTGGTGCTGTGCCCGACCCGGGAGCTGGCGAGCCAGGTCGCCGGTGAAATTCGTCGACTGGCGCGCTACCAGCCCAACATCAAGGTGGTGACGCTCTGCGGCGGCCAGGCCATTGGCCCCCAGATCGGTTCGCTGGCCCACGGGGCGCACGTGGTGGTGGGCACACCGGGGCGCCTGAAGGACCATTTGCGCAAGAACACCCTGGACCTCAGTCGGGTGAATTGCCTGGTGCTGGATGAAGCCGACCGGATGTTGGAAATGGGCTTTATCGAGGATATCGAAACCATCATCCAGGCGACCCCCGCCGCCAGGCAGACCCTGCTTTTTTCCGCTACGTTTCCCGCCGATATCCAGGCCATGAGTGGCCGCTTCCAGCAGGCGCCCGAGCGGGTGTCGGTTGAGTCCCCGCAGGAGCGCCTGCAGATCGACCAGCAGTTCTTCATCTGCCAACCGCAGGAGCGACTCGACGGGCTGGTAAAATTGCTGGGACACTTTCAGCCGGAGGCCGCGGTGGTGTTTTGCAATACCCGGCAGCTCGTTCGGGAGGTCGGCACGCATTTGCGCCAGCAGGGTATCAGTGTCGCCGAATTGCACGGTGACATGGAGCAGCGCGACCGCGACCAGGTGCTGGTGCAGTTCCGGCAACGCAGTACCCGGGTGCTGGTGGCGACGGATGTGGCCGCCAGGGGGCTCGATATCGATGATCTGGCGGCGGTGATCAATGTCGAATTGCCGCGCAGTACCGAGGTCTATGTGCACCGTATCGGCCGCACCGGTCGCGGCGGCAAGTCGGGTCTGGCGGCGAGCCTGTTCACCGACAATGAGCGCTACCTGCTGGATGCCATCGGTCAGCTTCAGCAGCAAAGAATTTCCTTCGAGGCTATAGCAGCCGTCGCCTGGAGCGACGAGCGCCTGGCGCCCCCGCAGTTCGTGACCCTGTGCATTGCGGGTGGGCGCAGGGACAAGGTGCGCCCCGGGGATATACTGGGCGCGCTGACCGGCGAAGCCGGCATCGACGGCAGGGCTGTGGGCCGGATAGATGTCATGGACAATATGACCTGTGTGGCGATAGCGGCTGACACGGCGGATACGGCACTGGGCCGGTTGCTCAACGGCAAAATCAAGGGGCGCAAATTCAAGGTGCGCAAATTATGAGGCAGCTATGAGAATTCCACCGCGCCTGATGCCGCTGTACGAGGACGGTCTCATCGACGAGGTCCTCTACCAGCTGATGAGCGGCAAGGAGGCCACGGTGTTCGTGGTCCGCAGTGGCGAGGAGACCCGCTGCGCGAAGGTTTACAAGGAAGCTGCGCAGCGCAGTTTCAAGCAGGCGGCCAGGTACCAGGAGGGTCGCCGGGAAAAAAACAGTCGGCGGGCCAGGGCGATGGAGAAAGGCTCTAAATTCGGCCGCAAACAGCTGGAGGCGTCCTGGCAGAATGCCGAGGTTGACGCCCTCTACCGGGTGGCCCGCGCCGGCGTGAGGGTGCCCCAGCCCTATGGCTGCTTTGACGGCGTGCTCCTGATGGAGCTGGTGACAGACAGCGAGGGCGAGGTGGCGCCGCGCCTGGGTGAGGTCGACATGTCCGCGGAACAGGCGCGCGAAGACCATGCGGTGATGATGGACTACATCAAGTTGATGCTCTGCGCCGGACTGGTGCACGGCGACCTGTCGGAGTTCAACGTGCTGGTGGATGAGTACGGCCCTGTCATAATAGACCTGCCCCAGGCAGTGGACGCGGCGGCCAATAATAATGCCCAGGCCATGTTTGCCCGGGACGTCAACAAGATCACCGGGTACTACGCCCTGTTCGCACCGGAGTTGAAGCAGACGCACTACGCCAGGGAAATGTGGTCGCTGTACGAGGAGGGGGAACTGCACCCGGAGACCGACCTGACCGGCCTGTTTGAGGAGGACCTGCAGTCCGCCGACGTCGATGCCGTGCTGCTGGAAATCAAGGCGGCGATGGCGGAGGAGGCGGCGCGACTGGAGCGACTGCGCGCCGCTGAGGAACCCGATTAGGGTGCGCCGGCCATGTTCCGGCCGGCCCGACAGCGGCGCTTAAGGCTGGCTTAAGCCTGGCCCGGCATTCTGCGCTGCTCGCCCCCTATCCAGCGGGCAGTAGCAGGCCGGGAAACTCCGCGAGGTAACTGTGTGAAAAGACATCCACTGCTGTGCCTGGTACTTGCGCTGTTATCGCCCCATGCCCCGGCGGCGGTTCATACTGTCAGCGCCGGCCAGAGCATCCTGGCGGCGGTGAAGCAGTCGGCGCCGGGTGACACGGTCCGGGTAATGCCGGGCACCTATGTTGAAACGGTCTATATCGACCGGGATAACATCACCCTGCAGGGCGTGATGGTCGGCGGCGAGCGTCCGGTGCTGGATGGCCGGAACACGCTCAAGGACGGTATCCTGGTGGCGGGGGACGGGGTCACCGTCGAACACTTCCTGATCCGCAATTACACCGCCAATGGACTCAACCTGCAGGGCGTTAACAATTTTGTTGTGCGTCACAATATCGTGCAGGACACCGGGATCTACGCCATTAATCCGGAGCTGTCACGCAATGGCCTGGTGGCCTACAACAGGATATCCGGTGTCTGGGACGCCGCCATCTATTGCGGCGAGTGCATGGACGTGGACATTCTGTACAACGAGGCCTTCGGCAGCGTCATGGGCATCGAGTCACAGACCTCGCAGAATGTGTTGATAGAAGGCAACTACGTGCACGACAATGCCACTGGCATCGCCGCCTTCCTCATCCCCGGAGTCTCCCGCAAGACCACCGGTAATACGGTCATCCGTAATAACTTCGTGGTTCACAACAACCGGGCTAATTTCGCGCCCCCGGACTCCATGCCGGGGCTGGTGCCCGAGGGCGTCGGTATCGCCATAGCCGGGTATGATGAAGTGACGCTGGAAGGCAACCAGATCAACGGCAACCAGTCGGCCGGTATTCTGCTGGTGGACCAGGCGACCGCGTTTGGCAGCAACTTCGCGCTCGACCCGGCGCAGGATCCCACGGTCAACAGTGCCCGCATATATTCCAACATGCTGTTTGGCAACGGCGGCGAGCCGCTGGGACTGGTGGCGGCCTATCTCGCCGACAGCGGCCTGCCCCGGGGCCCGGATATCCTGGATGCGGACCCCACATCCGCCGGCAACTGTATCTACAGCAAAGAGGCCTGGTTCGCTGTTGGCGTTGACCACTGGTCCCTTTGCGCGCAGCCGACGGCGACAGCGGTTGCCAGTATGCGCCTGGCCGCACCCATTGCGCCGCGGACCTGGTCGGATGATCAACTCGGCCGCAATACCTGGGTGGCGGTCTGTTCCGCCTGCCATAACGAAAATGGCTACCTGATCGGCCCGCCGGTGGCGAGGATCCAGCAGGATTTCGTCGGCGCCCCCGAGGCGCTGGCGGCCTGGATTGCGGCACCCACCCGCATGAACGCGGATTTCCCGCCGATGCCGCCCCAGGACTATTTGCCGGAGAAAACCCGGCTGGCAGTGGCGCGCCATGTGCTGGGCCTGCAACCAAAGGCTGCGGCAAACACCCCGCCCACGGCCGGGTCCAACGTCGACGAGTCCGGGAATTGATGCCAGGGCGCCGCCTGGGCCGCTGGGCATTGCTGTGCTGCCTGCTGGCGCCGGCGGCGATCTGCCGGGAGCTGGACGGGGCAGAAATACGGCTGAGTGAAGACTGCCCGCCCGGCTATCTCGAGAGGGAAGGGCGCTGCCACCTGGTGAGCCTGTACGATCAGTACGCCAGTTTCACCGGCCAGGGCGGCCTGCGGGCTGCCCTGCCGCCCCCCGCGCGAAGCTATACGGCTGCGCAGATCGACCTCGGTCGCTACCTGTTTTTTGACCCGCTGTTGTCGCGGGAGCGGGATATGTCCTGCGCCAATTGCCATAGGCCCGCGCTGGGTTTCAGTGATGGCCAGGCGCGCGCCATGGGCCGGGACCCGGCCATCCCGGCGGGCGAGCCCGCGACCGGCCGGCTATTGCCCCGCAATACGCCAGGCCTGTGGAATATCGGCTTTTTCCGGTTGTTGTCCTGGGATGGCAAACGCACGGACCTGGTGGCACAAAGCCTGGCGCCGGTTTTCGCAGCGGATGAAATGAACCTGGACGCGGGCGAACTGGCGCGTCGTCTGCGCCAGTCAGCGTACGGGGCACTGCTGGCCCGGGCATTCGGCAAGGATGAACGCTATCGAACCCTGCCCCTGGTTGAGCAGGCAGCCCATGCGCTGGCGGCATTCCAGGGCAGCCTGGTTTCGCTGAACAGCCGTTATGACTATTACGTGTTCGGTGCCAACGACGCCTTGTCCGAGCAGGAGCTGCGTGGGCTCACCCTGTTTCGCTCCTTTGATACCCGCTGCAGCGAGTGCCACACGCCGCCACTTTTTTCCAACCAGCAGTTGGCGACTCTCGGGGTTCCCGAGCCGGTGGGCAAGCCTTTTGACAGTGGCGCCCAGGCGGTGTTCGGGCGCGAGGACCTGCGCGGTGCCTTCCGGATTCCGGGCCTCAGGAACGTGGCGCTGACCGCGCCCTACATGCACAACGGTGTATTCGGCCAACTCGAGGATGTGGTGAAGTTCTACGCCGACGGGCGCGGCAACAGCGCCAGCCCCGCCGAGGCACTGAAGATTCACTGGCATATCGTCCACCCTCGCCTCGACCCGCAGCAACAGGGCGACCTGGTGGCTTTCCTGCGGGCGCTCACCGATACCAGCCATATGCCGCGTATTCCCACCAGCCTGCCCTCGGGCCTGAGCATCAGCGCCCGCTGAGCCGCGGCCATCCCAGCTTGCACAGGCGCTCCAAGCGGCTATGATGGCTTGCCCTGTTATCGCGATAGAGGATCACCGCATGTTTGCAACGGCTGTAGCCGCAGGTGCCACCCGGGTAGTGCTGCCGGGTTCGGGCGGACCGGGCAAGGAGGTGGCAATCGAGTTCACCATGAATCGCGAGAGCATACGCCGGCTGGCGGTCGAGACTGCCGTGGCGAAAGCGAAGGCCGCTGCGGCAGCGGTTAAGATTATGCTGTAATCCCTATCTGAATCAGCGTGGAGTGTATTGCTATGAGCGAAGCCACCGGCAGTTTTTCCGTCAATCACCTCGCCCAGACACACGAGGTGCTCAACCAGTCACATCCCCTGGAGGACTACAACGCCTACGACCATGACACGGCGCTGCGGGAGGCGGTGAGGCGCCACGGCGCGGCCTGGGCCGAGGATTCCCTGTCGGCGCATGGGGCGGTGACTGGCAGTGCCCGGGTCATCGAATGGGGTTTTCTGGCGAACGAATACAAACCGCAGTTCGAACCCCATGACCGCCAGGGCTACCGGGTGGACCGGGTGCGCTACCACGATGCCTATCACCAGTTGATGGCGCTGGCGCTGGCGCAGGCGGGCCTGCACAGCACGCCATGGAGCGAACCGGGCCCTGGCGCCCATGTGGCCCGGGCCGCCCGTTACTACCTGCAGGCGCAGGTGGAATCGGGCCACGGCTGTCCGGTGACCATGACCTTCGCCGCCGTGCCCACCCTGCGACTGACACCGCGGATTGCCGATGAGTGGCTGCCCAGGGTACTGGCCCGGGGCTACGACCCGCGCAATGTAGCGCACTTCGAAAAGACGGCCCTGACCATAGGCATGGGTATGACTGAAAAGCAGGGCGGCTCCGATGTGCGCAGCAATACCACCACGGCGCAGCCGCTGGCCGCCCAGGGGCCGGGGGAGGCCTATGAGCTGGTCGGCCACAAATGGTTTACCTCTGCGCCTATGTGCGACGCCTTCCTGGTGCTGGGCCAGGCGGCGGGCGGCCTGAGCTGCTTCCTGGTGCCGCGCTGGCGCCCGGACGGCAGCAAGAATCCCATCCAGGTACAGCGCCTGAAAAACAAGGTGGGCAACGTTGCCAACGCATCGTCCGAAATTGAATTGCGCGGCGCCCTGGGCTGGATGGTGGGCGAGGAGGGCAGGGGGGTGCCCGCCATCATCGAAATGGTGGCGATGACCCGCTTCGATTGCATGATCGGTTCAACCGCCGGCCAGCGCCAGGCGGTGGCGCAGGCGGTGAACCACGCCCGGGAGCGCAGCGCGTTCGGCAAGCGGCTGATAGACCAGCCACTGATGCGCAATGTGCTGGCTGACCTGCAGTTGGAGGTGGAAGGCTCCCTGGCGATGACCATGCGTATGGGTGAGGCGCTGGATCGCAGCCTTGCCCCGGGTGGTGATGAGCACGAAAAGCTGCTGCTGCGACTGGGCTTGCCAACCGGCAAGTACTGGATCTGCAAGCGCACCCCGTTCCATGCCTATGAGGCCATGGAGTGCCTCGGTGGCAATGGCGTGACCGAGGATTTCATCCTCGCCCGGCTGTACCGCGATGCGCCGATCAATGCCATCTGGGAGGGCTCAGGCAATGTGCAGGCGCTGGACATGCTGCGCGCCCTGGCGCGCAGCCCCGAAGTGCTCGTTGCCTGGCATGCCGAACTGGACAAAACCCGCGGCGCCAACACGGTACTCGACCATGCGGTGCGCGCAGTGCAGCAGGCGCTGGCAGATCCGGACGAGGTGGAATACAGGGCGCGTCGCGTGGTCGACCAGCTGGCCCTGACCATGCAGGCGAGCCTGCTGCTACAGGCCGGCAACCACGCCGTGGCCGATGCGTTCATAGCCTCGCGCCTGGGGCAATTGGGCGAGCGCAATTACGGTACCCTGCCGCGCGGTGTCGATCTGGATGCGATCCTGCAGCGGGCGAACCCGTGCAGCTGAGCCCGTACTAGCCCGTTTCAACTTCCAGCCGCTTTACCACGTGATCGTGGCAGCGCGCACGAGTTGCTGGGCCAGGCCGGGGACTGTGGCGCAGGACTCACGGTGAGCCGCTGGCGCCGCCGGCGCTTTGATCAATATATTGCCTGATCATTTTCAGGGTGTTGTCGATTTCCGCCGCCGACATGGCCCCCTGCTTGAAAAAACGCACGGTGCCCGCCGCGTCCGTCACGATAACGGCGGAGTTCTCTTTCTCCAGCTGCCATTGCCTGAGCCCGGCGCCCGCCTCGTCGGCCACCAGTACCGCGTTGGGAAACTGCGATTTGTTCGACTTCAGCTCGCTCACCACCAGTCCCTTGGTACCCCACATGGCTTCGTCCAGGTTCAGTATGGTGGTGGAAAGGAAAGCGCCCTGGGGCAGGTCGGTCTTGATTCTATCAGTGAACGGCTCGTTGATCTTGCTGGCGGAACGGGTCGCCGCCATATATTGCACGATATGCACCTTGCCAGGTTGTTGCGGGTAGCTCCAGGGACGGTAAGCGACGTCGTCGCCGCTGATAACCAACTCGCCGAGTGCGGCAATGTCCAGCCCCGGCACGCGCCCACCGGTGGCGATTTCGCCTCCCAGGGCAAAGGGCGGCAGCAGCAGGGCAATCATATAAAGCGTGCGTAGCAACATGTTACTTACTCCAGTGGATGTTTTTCGCGGGCTTTGCCGGCAGCTCAGCCCTCGTCGTCGTTTACCATATCCGAAACTTTCTTGTAGCGGCTGAGATCGTATACGCCCGCCTCCAGCGGCCGGGTTTGTCGCATGTAATCGACGAACCACTGGAAGTTTTCCCAGATCGCGGGGTTGGTCCGCCGCAGGCCGAACTCGTCTACCAGGGCCGAAAACTGCGCCTTATTCTGCACCGCATGCAGCGCATCGCTGAACGCCTCGACCCGTTCAAGCGGCACCTGGAACATGAAATTGACGTAGCTGCCGAGCAGGCCGGGATAGATCGTCAGGGTATCCTGCTCGCGTTCGCGCCGATCGCTCTCTGCAAACATGAACGCCACGTTGGTGTGAGCCTTGTTCCTGATCAGGGTGTAGGCATACTCCTTGTCGCCGGCGGATGTGGTCACCCGAAGGAAGGCCACGTCCGGCATGAAATCGACAAATGTCATGCCGGGGTCGGCGGCGGGGCGAGATGTGAGACCCTGCAGGCTGGCTTCTATGCGCTGCTGGGATTCGCTGGCTCCCGCGCTGTAACAGGGCGCTTGCTGGCAGCGGTTCAGGACATCGGGCGGGCCGGCCAGGGATTTCAGCCGCGCCGAGACCAGGGCAATGAATTCGGCTTTCGGATCGTCGGTGCGGTAGGGTATGTGCACTGGCATGCCCTCGTTGACGATTTCATAGGTCATGCTCATCTTGAGTTCCGCGATGCTGCCCCTGTACCAGGAGTCTCGCATGGGAGTGCGCACCGCCGGCGGCATGAAGTGCAGGAAATTATTCTCGCCGTTGGCCCGCATCAGGTCAAAATACAGCCGCGTTTCCGCCTGCGTGGCGACACTGCCAAATACATTGAAATTCACCACCAGCAGGTAGTAGGTGCGCTCCAGCATGGGGTAATCCATCACCCACAGGGTTTTGGGTGTGGCGCCGACAAAGCCCTTGCTGACCATGGCGTTATCGAAGTTGCGGAATACCGTGAGCGCGGCGTTATCGTTGCCGTACCAGATATCGTCCAGAGAGCGCCCCTTGGGCTCGGCTCGCTTGTAGGCCTCGCCGCGCAGGTGATTGTATTCGTTCATCGCCTCCACCCGGTGTTTCCAGTCCGGGTACATACTGATCAGGCCCTCCGTCTCGGGTACCAGGATCAGGTGGGGAAGGATTTCAGCGAGGTAGGCCGGGTCGGTTACCGACAGGTCGGCGGCCGGGTCCTGGAACATGACGAAGAACTGGTCCTCGATGACGTTGGTGGCGATCTGTCCGGCGCATACGGGCCCGCGAATGAAGGTGCTGACAAAGTAGTGGGCCGTGTCGAGCATGAACTGGTAGCGCGCCTCGGTGGGAATGGCGTTGAACGTGGCCACCGGGTTGATGGTGTTGGCCCGGGAATAATCCGGCAGTTGCGCAACCGACCAGCTACCGGACAGAAACAGCTCATCGAAGCGCGCCATCCTTGCGGCACCCAGCGGATAGGGCATATGGGTCTTGTGTACCAGCGTGCCGGTAACCTTGCGCAGGCGGTAGTATAACGGCCCGCTGGGGTCGTCGTTGGGTCGTACGGTGGCGATGATCCGGATGTCCTGTCCCGGCGGGGTACTGGAGCGAACCAGCTCAAAAAAGTTACCGGTATCGAGTTCCTCAAAATACAGGTGGGCCGGGTACAGGTGCTCGAACAGGTAGCGCGCCACCAGCTGGTTGCGCAGCGGGGCCTGGTTGAAGAAGGTTTCCCACTGCGCGATTTGCCGGGCCTCGTCCGGGCCGGGTGCCCAGGGTTGTTCGTCGATGACGGCGCCCTCAAATATCCACTGCCGCAAGGTCTGGTATTCAGTCTCACTGAGTCCGGCAATGGCCAGCGGCATGCCCTGCTGTGGTTTCTTTTTCGCGTACTTGTCGAATTCGTCGATTGCCGCACATTCGTTTTTGCGCGCCAGCCCCAGCTTGATATCCTCGGGTACCGGGGTATTGGCCGCCAGGGGGTGCGTGCGACCCAGTTCAATCATCCTGAACAGCATGGCGTTCGCCAGGTTGTCGTCGAGCGAGCCGCCCCGGTCGTTCAGCACGGAGAAAAAACCTTTCTGGCGCCACTGGGCCTGGCCCTGGGCGTCGACAAACAAACGGGTCGGATCCGCTTCGCTGAGCCTGGCGCCATCGTATACCGTCTTGACGGTGGCGCCGCGCAGCAGCCCTTCACCTGAGGTCAGCTTCAGCTGGCAGGGCGCGTCGTAGCAGGCGTGGCAGGCGATGCACTTCTGGTCGAGAATGGGTTTGACGTCGTCGTGATAGGAGTAGGTCTGCTGCTTTGAGATCGTTGGCTCCAGCTCTTTTTCCGACACGCCGGACTGCATACAACTGGCGAGCAGGAGGGCGATAGCCAACAGCGCAGATCTGCTCGCGAGGGTTCTAACAGTCGTGAACATTAAGGGCTCCAGGCGGACGGTGCAGCCCTGACAGGGCGATTAGGTTTCCGATTGTTCACGCTTTGACGTGCTGATGCAAGGCGGATCACGACGCGATGCTCGCCGCCGCGGGGGTGTTACAGTGGCCCGGCGTGATCGCTGATTACCTGCAGGAATCTGGCGCCGTATTTTTCCAGTTTGCGTTCACCCACCCCGGTGATGCGGCCAAACTGGGCGGTAGTGCGGGGCAAATCGACACACATCTCCTGCAGGGTGCGGTCGTGAAATATCACGTAAGGGGGAACGCCCTGCTCCTCGGCCAGCAGCCGCCGACAGTCGCGCAGAGCTTCCCACAGCGCCACGTCGATATCCGCAGCCAGCGCTGACCTGGTCTGCAGCCGGGCCGTCTTCGCCTGGGGCTGGTCGCGCCGCAGCCGGATCTGCTCATCGCCCCGCAGCAGCGCGCGACATTTTTCCTCCAGGCGCAGTGCGCCGAATCGCTCCAGGTCCACACTGAGGTAAGCCCTGGCCACCAGCTGGCGGAAAACCGAGCGCCACTGGTTGTTATCGAGCTGCTTGCCGATGCCGTAAGTGGGCAACAGCTGGTGGTCGTACTGGAAGATTCTGTCGCCGCCGTTGCCACGCAACACCTCGATCAGGTGATTGACGCCGAACCGCTGCCCGGTGCGATACACCGCGCTGAGCGCCATGCGGGCAGCCTCGGTGCCATCCCAGGTATCGACCGGCTCGAGGCAGCTGTCGCAGTTGCCGCAGGGCTGGGGCATGGCTTCATCGAAGTAATTCAACAGGGCCTGGCGACGGCAGCTGGTGATTTCGCACAGACCCAGCATGGCATTCAACCGGTGCTGCTCGGCCCGTTTGTGTTCCTCGCTGCCGGCCGATGTAGCCATCATCTGGCGCAGCTTGATGACATCCTGCAGTCCGTAGATCATCCAGGCGTCAGCGGGCTGGCCGTCGCGGCCGGCCCTGCCGGTTTCCTGGTAGTACGACTCGACGGTTTTTGGCATATCAAGGTGCGCGACGAAGCGCACGTCCGGCTTGTCAATGCCCATACCGAAGGCGATTGTCGCGACGACGATGACGCCCTCATCCCGCAGGAACCGCGCCTGGTGCGCCGCCCGCGTGGCGGGGTCGAGCCCGGCGTGATAGGGCACGGCCTGTAGGCCCTGCTCATGGAGCCAGGCGGCGGTCTCCTCGGTCTTCCTGCGTGACATGCAATAGACGATGCCGGCGTCGCCGGGGTGTTCCCTGCGCAGGAAGGCCAACAGTTGCTGCCGGGGATTCTGCTTGAGGGCGATGCGGTAGCGGATATTGGGCCGGTCAAAGCCTGCGGTAAATTTGCGGGCACCGGCCAGGTCGAGCCGGTCGGTGATCTCCTGGCGGGTACGCGCATCGGCGGTGGCGGTCAAGGCGATCCGCGGTATCGCGGGGAAGCGCCGGTGCAGCAACGACAGTTGCAGGTAGTCGGCACGGAAATCATGGCCCCACTGGGAAACGCAGTGCGCCTCGTCGATGGCGAACAGGCTGATCCGGGCGCGGTCGAGCAGCTCGAGGCAGCGCTCCTGTGCCAGGCGCTCCGGAGCGATGTAAAGCAGATCCAGACTGCCGTCCAGCAACTGTGTCTCCACCTGGTGGGCGCTGGCGGCATCCAGGGTGGAATTCAGGAAGCTGGCGCGCACACCGAGCTGGCGCAGCGCGCTGACCTGGTCCTGCATCAGGGCGATCAGCGGCGAGATCACCACCCCGCAGCCGGGCCGCACCAGGGCGGGAATCTGGTAGCACAGCGATTTGCCACCGCCGGTGGGCATCAGTACCAGCGCGTCGCCGCCATCAATGACCGTCTGGATGATCTCATCCTGTGGCGGGCGGAAGGAGGGGTAACCGAAAACGGTTTGCAGGATCGATTGTTGCGGTGTCATGGCGGCGCAGTATACCGCAAATGCCGGCGCATCCCCGCCATCATTTGCCGTCGTATAACGGCGCGGCGAATCTGGTTACACTGCCTGTTTATCCCGAAACAGGTGTTGCCATGTGGGCTTGCCCTCACTGCCAGCTGGCATTGCTGCCCATCGGCACCGGTGAGTCACTGGCCTGTGCCAACCGGCACGCATTCGACCGCGCGCGCGAGGGTTACGTCAACCTGCTGCCAGCCAATCGAAAGCGCAGCCTGGAACCGGGCGACAACCCGCTGATGGTGGCGGCCCGGCGCCGGGTCCACGAGGCGGATATCTACCGCCCCCTGGCCGATGCCCTGGTAACCGAACTGGCGGGCCTGTCCGGCGTCAGCTCCCTGCTGGACCTGGGCTGCGGGGAAGCCTACTACTGCGATGCCCTGGCCAGGGCGCTGCCCGACTGTACACTGTGCGGTATTGATATTTCCCGGGCCGCGATACGTTTGGCCGCCAGGCGGTGCAGGTCAGTTGATTTCGCCGTTGCCAGCGCCTACCGCCTGCCGCTGCTGGACGAGGCCCTGGACGCGATAGTCCGCGTCTTTGCACCCGCGGATGACGCTGAAATCGTGCGCGCGCTGAAGCCGGGGCGCTATTACCTGGAGGTCAGTCCGGCCCCGCGCCACCTGTGGCAGGTGCGCGCCCTGCTGTATGACAAGCCCAGGGAGCATGCCCCGCCGAGAATGGCCGTCCCCGGCCTGCGGCTGCTCGGGCAGGCGGGGGTGCAGTACGAGGCGTCCCCGGGCCCCGAACTGGTGTGGGATATCATCAGTATGACGCCGTTTGCCTACCGCGGCCGCCCGGAGCGGCGAGAGTACCTGCAGCGGCATACACCGGCGGCGGTAACCATGGCATTCTCCCTGCATTTGTATTGCAGGGACGCCTGACAGGGATGCCCCGGGCGGTTGCGGCAGGGCTCCCAACGGGCCCCGCCGACCGGCGCCAGCGAAGAAATGCCTGTATTTTCGGGCCTATTCCTGTATAATCCTGCGCTTTCCCACTCAGGATAAGGCTCAATTATGGCGCGCAAACCCACCCGAGCAGCGGCGAAGAAAAAGCAACCTGCAGCTGTCGAGACCTCGGCCTCCATCGAGGAGCAAACCAGGCTCTTCCTGAAGTCAGGCAACAAAATCGATTTCATCCAGTCCGGCGTCAGCGGCCAGCCAACCATGGCGGTCAACAAGCAAATCAAACTCGGCAACAAGCAGAAAACCGGCTAGGCGCCAGGCGCCTCAGGTTACCCGTTATCATCACCCAACGACGCAGCTTTCCCCGCCATTACGCGCAGGCATGGGCTGACTGAGCCCGCCGGGATTCCGCTCGCGTGGGTTCCCGGGCAGGGGGTCGGTGTGTTATTCAATTTTCAGCACGGCCTTTGCGAAGGCGAGGGCCGCCGCTGAATCGACGCGAGAACTGTAAGCTTCCAGGAACACCTTTCCTACCACTACTCCATTGGGGTCGATCACGATCATGCCGGGGTAGGGGATGCCGTACTGTACATCTCCCTGTCGGTACTCCGTGTTGAGAATACCCAGGGTTTTGAAACTGAGGCCATCAATATCGGACAGCACGGGTATTGTGATACCAAACCTGTCGATAAAAGCCTGCTGTAATCGAGGCGTGTCATAGGTTATTGCCACCATACCGATACCCGCCGCCGTGAAATCGGCACTGTACTGTTGCAGCTGTATCATCTGGCGCATGCAGTAGGGACACCAGTCCAGTGAGCGGCTGGCGATAAACACAGTGCCCCTGGCCCCGGCGAATTCCTCCACCAGGGTGAGCTGCCGCCCCTGGTAGTGAGCGCGTATTCCGGGAAAACGCGAGCCAAGGGCCGGTCCCGGGTCGAAGTCATCGACGTCCTGTGCAACGAACATGTCGGCTGTCAGCCTTGCGTACAGGAACTCCCGCAGTGGTTCACGCAACAGGTAGCCCAGGGCTACCGCAATCACCAGGCCAGCTGACAGGGCGATTAGCGATTTTTTAAGCATGTGGTATTCCCGTTGTCGCGGCCGAATTGTTGCCGTGTAGTCCCGACAGATTAGCCGAAAGAGACAGTTTGTCCCATGGCAGTTGTCCCCCGGCACCCGGAACGCGTATCCTTTGCCCGTTGCAATACCTGACCAGGGAATCACCCGATGTTGGATCAATTGTTGATCGCCAGCCTGTTTTTTGCGCTGGTGATCAGCCTCATTATTACCTCCTGGCCGGCCGTATGGGTGTTTGCGTCGGCGATGCTTGCGGCCTATTTTCTCGACCTGGTCGATACCACTGAACTGCTGGCCAAAGCCACCAACTCGGGCCTCATCACCCTTATCCTGTTACTACTGGTCTCCATCGGCCTGGAAAAGCTGTCCTGGCTCACCCGGCTGTCGGGCAAGCTCATATCACCCGGTTACGCTATCAGCCTGCTGCGCATGGGCTTCTTCACCGCGCTGTTTTCAGCTTTCGTCAACAACACCGCGGTGGTTGCCACCCTGGCACATACGGTGCGCAATAACCGCCACCACCCGGGCTCCAAGCTGCTGTTGCCGCTGTCCTACGCCGCCATTCTGGGCGGCACGGTGACGCTGATCGGTACCTCGACCAACCTGATCGTCAGCAGTTTCCTCGAGGATGCCACCGGACAGGGCCTGGCGTTTGGTGACTTCCTGTGGATCGGTTTGGCCGTTACGGTGGTGGGCCTGTTGGTCATCCTGGCCAGTTCGGGCCTGTTGCCCGCCGGGGAGACCGAACAGATCGATATCAACGAGTACCTGATCGAGGTAGAAGTCGACGCCGACTCGGGACTGGTAGGCAGGAGTATCCTGGAAAACCGACTGCGCGAGTTGGAGGACCTGTTCCTGGTGGAAATCGTGCGCGGCGCCCACCTGATCTCGCCGGTGGCGCCACAGGAATACATCGAGGCGGGCGACAAACTGATCTTTTCCGGTGATATCAAGCGGGTGAACGCCCTGGAGGCGTTCGACGGCCTGCGCCTGTTCGCGGTCGAGGAGGGGCTGCTGCGGACCAACATGATGGAAGTCATCGTCATGCCCGGAGCGACGATCGAAGGCAAGACGGTCAAGGACAGCGGGTTTCGCTCCCTGTTTGACGCCGCGGTGGTCGGCATGCGTAGGGGCGGCAAACGCCTGTCGGGCAAGCTTGGCAATATCACCATAGCGGCCGGTGACAACATGATGCTGGCCGTTGGGCCGGATTTTAACGAGCGCAAAAACCTCGACAAGAACTTCCTGGTCATCAATGACTCGGTCGGCGAAATCAAAACCACCTCCTTCCAGGACTACTTCATCACCAGCGTACTGATGCTGGTAATCGGGCTGGCCTCGGTGGATTACATACCGCTTATCAAGGGGGTGAGCTTCCTGCTGGTTTGCATGCTCGCACTCGGCGTGGTGAAGGGCTCGGAGTTGCGGCGCCGTTTTCCGTTCGAACTGTGGATTATCATCGCCTCTGCGCTCACGCTTTCCCAGGCGCTCACCAACTCCGGCCTGGTTGCGTTACTGGCCGATGTGCTGCACGACAACCTGGAGCAACTCGGGCCGTACGCCGCGCTGGTCGGTATTTACTTCGGCACGCTGCTATTGACGGAGGTGATGACGAACAATGCCGCGGCGGCACTGAGTTTCCCGATTGCCTTTGGCCTGGCCGAGAGCTACGGGGTCAGCCACATGCCATTTATCATGACCGTGGCCTATGGTGCCAGCGCCAGCTTTCTCACGCCATACGGTTACAATACCAACCTGATGGTACAGAACCTCGGCGGGTATCAACTGCGGGATTATTTTCGGGTCGGATTGCCCCTGTCCATCGCTTACTCGGCCATCGTGATTTTCATGGTTCCCCGGGTTTTTCCGTTCCAGTTGTAAGCCCCGCCGTAGCAGGATGCCCGGGCTGGAGCGGCCACGTAACACTGCCAGTGGTGGCATCCGCCCGGGGACAGTGCGGGGCGCATCAGGGGTCGATCTGATCGAGGTACTTCAGGTGCTCTGTGCTGACATCGGCATTGACGCCTTCACCGCCCGGCGCGCCATCGGCTCCAAGGGTATAGAAGCGATATTCCTGGGCGACACCGGCCAGACCGGAGCGTTCGTATAAATAGGGGCGCCCCCAGGGGTCCTGGGGTACGGCAGCCAGGTAACCGCCCGCCCGGAAATTCGCGGGGACCAGGGGGATCGTGGTAGCGGATACCAGCGCCGCCAGGCCCTGCGCCGTGGAAGGCAGGTAGAGATTATCGGCCAGGTACAGGTCCAGGGCTTCCTGCACGAGCTTCATGTCGGCTCGAATCCGGCGCAATTGCGTGTTCGTACTATCCAGCGGTCCTATGCCGAGGTTGGCAGCCAGGGCGCCCGCCTGGTCTTCGCTGCAGAAGATCGCCGAGTCAGTAGGCGAGGGATTCACTTTCGCCATATCGCCCCAGACGATGAACTGGCGGGAGCGGCTGTTGCCGCGCATCGGGTCAGATTGCCGGAATTCGCCGCACACGACCCCGCCCGGGTACTCCACCAGCTGCTGGAACTCCACGTATTTTCTTTCCACCAGGTGCGACTTGAGCACCTCCTGTGCCTCTTCCATGCGGTCGGCGCAGCCGTAAAGCAGTAGTGTGGTGGTGAGCAGCAGAGCCGGTTTTAACAACAGTATGTCCTCCGGGAATGATCCTGGCCGCACCCCGAGAGGGCGGCACGCTATTTTTTGGGGGTAGAGAGCTTGGGTCTGGACCGCGCTTTACCGGTTGTTTTCGCTGCCGCGTCGCGCTTTACGGCACTTCTGGCCGCTGGCTTGCGCCGGCGCAGCCCGGCGGCATCTTCCAGTTCGACCAGGGACTCCTCCATATAGTCGATCAGCCGCTGCAGGTGAGGCACCGATTTGCGGCAGGCGACTATACCAAAGTCGAGATTTTCATTATTGCTCACCAGGGTGAAATTGACCGCGCTGCCGTCCATGGGGATAGAGACCGGATACATGCCGTCGAGGCGCGCGCCATTCCAGTAACGCTTTTCCCGCGGTCCCGGCACGTTCGAGATTACCGTGCTGAAGGCGGGGAAGCGGCTGGCGAGGCCAGTGAGCTGGGTCAGCAGCAATGGCGCCTGGCTGATCGCGGTATAGGCCTGTATTTCACCGGCGGACAATTGCTGCAATTGCGCCTTGGCGGCATCCATCGAGTCCTTGATTGTGCGAAAGCGTTTGGCGGGGTCCCGGACATTGGTGGCGAGGTCGGCGATCACCATCCCCACCGCATTGGCCGAGTCCATATCGCCGGCCGCGCGCACCGATACCGGCGCCATGGCCTTGAGGGAGATTTTGGGCAAGTCGCGTTGTTCCTGCAGGTGTTTGCGCAGGGCGCCGGCACACATGGCCATCACCGCGTCATTGAGGGTGCCGTCATAGGCGCGGCCCATGGCGCGCACCCGTTCAAACGGCCAGGACTGGGCGACAAAGCGCCGTGCTCCGGTGATCTCGGTGCTGACGGCCGATTTGGGAATCTTGTGGAAGGGCACGGCCATGGTGGTATTGCGGCCCAGCCAGACGTTGGCGGAATCGCGCAGCGCCTTCGCCACGTTGACAGTGCCGCCCAGCTGGTTCTTGAGCACGTCCATCACCGCCCTGACCTCGGACTCTTTCGGCTTGGCCCGCTGGGGATTGGTCCCGGCCAGTTGCTGCTTGTACACTTCATACGCCTCGCGCGAGAAGGGTGAAACTTTCACCTTGCTGCGGGCGTTGGTGGAGTACATGCTGCTCATCAGGTGCATGGCCCCGACGCCGTCGATGGCGCAGTGATGGGCCTTGAAATACGTGGCAAACTGCCGGTTGGGCAGGCCTTCTATCAGGTGCATTTCCCATAGCGGGCGCGATCGGTCCAGCAGCGTGCTGTGGAGCCGGGAAACCAGTGCGAACAGTTCGCGGTACCGGCCGGGCCGGGGCAGGGCGGAATGGCGCACATGGTATTCCATGTCGAGTTCTTCCTCCTCCTCCCAGAAAATATTGCCGGCCACCCCCAGCGGGCCCATTTTCAGCTTTTCGCCGAAAGGGCGCCGGAGTTCGCCGTCGTAGCGCAAAATTTCACCCAGATTCGCCAGGAAGGTGGTGTCGTCCACATCCCTGGGCAGGGTAAACAGGTTGAGTCCCCCCACATGCATGGGCGTGCGGCGCGATTCGGACAGCAGGAAGAAGGCATCGGTAATCGGCATTCTGCGCATGGATTCGACTCCTGGAATTATTGAAATACGAGAGCGCGTCTGGCGGCTAGAATAGACTATTCATATGGGCGAGTGAAATAGTTCCGCCGCAGGCCTTGCCGGCATGACTATATGTGCCGCCCGCAAATACGGCGCGGCGGCATCGCCCTGCCCGTGGTATGCGACGTCAAGGCGCCCGACTCGCTGGCGCAGTGCGTTGCCGCGGTCGTGGACCATTTTGGCGGACTCAATATCCTGGCCAATACTGCCCGGGAGGTGCCGCTGGCCGCTATTCGCGGCGCCAGGGCGTGTTTTGCGCCGCCCCGACTTGCGCCGGGCCGGCAACAGCCCTCGAAATTTGTTTCAAATCAATAGCGCCGGCTTATTGTTCAGTTATATTTAAGTGGTATTATGTCGTCATAACTAATAAGGATCTTGCGTGGTATCCACCCGTTTCAGGAACACACGGCAAACCGCCAGACACCTACCCGGCCCCGTCCCGTTGATACGGCTGGCGGCCGTGTGCCTGCGGCGGAGTCGGGCCCCGGGCGGTGGCAATCCGCTTGCGGGGCTGTCGCGCTACAAAATCTTTGGTAAGAGTTGGCTAAATGTTTAAATTGCGTGGCTAATTGCGGCAATGGTAATTATCTTGTGCCGAAGATGGAAATCGTGATCGCGGCGGCGGGAGTGGCCGCAGGGATGACGGCGGCGGTTGCTCGCCTGACAATATTTTTAACCTAACTATACTAAAACGCTCAGAGGGAAAGTCTCATGAAGAAAAAAGCGCTCGCATTGTCCGTTCTTGCCGCTGTCAGCTCGCAGGCCGGCGCCTTCCAGTTTGACACCGGAGAGGACTGGAATATCCGGTGGGACAACACCCTGAAGGGCAACGCGGCCACCCGCGTGGACCAGGCCAAGGCCCGGGTCGTCGATCCGGCCGAGTTTGGCAACGCCCGCCTGTTCGATGACGCCGACTATTCGGTCAACCGCAAGAACGGCGGTTTCTCCAGCGCCCGTTTCGACATCCTCACGGAGATGGATGTGATCTGGCGCCAGGACTTCGGCTTCCGGGTCAGCGCCGCCGGCTGGTACGACGCCGTCTACGAAAACAGCGACAACCCCAAGAAGGGTGTACTGCCCACCACCGGCCTGCCCTACGACTACTCCTGGGCCGGCCTCAGCTACAAGCCGGGCGAGTACAGCAATAAAGCTGAAGACCTGAGCTATGTCGGCGGCGAGCTGCTGGACGCCTTCGTGTTCGGCAACTGGAATATCGGTGACACGGCGCTGGGCGTGAGGGCCGGCCGTCACACTATCTACTGGGGCCAGAGCCTGTTCGGCACCGGCGCCGTGACCGGTATCGCCGGCTCCATGGCGGCGGTTGACCAGAGCAAGGCGCTGTCGGTACCCGGTACCGAGGTGCGGGAGATCTTCCTGCCCTCCACCAAGATCTCTACGGTATTCCAGCTCACTGACAACCTGTCGTTGAGCGGCTATTACGAATTTGAACACCTGGTTCACCGTTTTCCTGCAACAGGCACCTTCTGGAGCCCGTCCGAGGTACTTACCGAGGATACCCAGTTTGCGACGCTTGTCGCGGGTACCGCGACCACCCCCAGGGTCGGTTTCAAGACGCTTGACGACAAGATCCAGGATTCCGGCGAGTTCGGCTTTAACCTGGGCTATACCATCGATGCCCTGGCTCTCGAAACCCAGTGGGTCTACATCAGGGGCTCCGACCGCCTGTTGAGCGGCGTCTACGGCTCCAGCGGCGGCGTCGACCCGGACAAGGTGGCCCAGTGGTTGAAGCCCTGGGACGAGGGTGGCGCCAACGCCCGCGTCATCGGCCAGTGGGGCTGGGTGTACAAGAAAGATATCGAGACCTACGGCCTGTCCCTGTCCAAGGAGATGTTCGACATCAGCTTCGGCGCGGACATCGTCTACCGCAAGGATACCGGCCTGAACCCCGAATTCCTGCCCTCCTTTATCGGCCGCCCGGCGGGCACGACGCCGGCTGATTATTCGCCCGATCCCGATGACTTCCCCGGCCCGACCGGCGATGTCTGGGGCGTGGTGGTCAACGGCATCGGCTTCCTCAACGGCGACTGGGGCCTGTGGGACGGCGGCAGCTGGGCGGTGGAGTTAACCTCCAGCTGGCTGGATGACTTTGTCGATAACGAAGAGTACGCCAAGGCCCAGATCAGAAAGAACCGTGTCACCACCCAGATCGGCGCCAGCTTCAAGCCGACCTGGTTCCAGGTGTTCCCGGGCTGGGATCTGTCGCTGCCGATGGCGGTGTCCTACGGCATAGACGGTGAGCAACCCCCCCAGACTTCTGTCAACCAGGAAGAGTTGGGCAATGCCGCCGTGGGCGTCGAGTTCCAGATCAAGGAGACGTGGAACCTGACCGCACGGTACAGCGCCTACTTCGGCCCGGTGGCCAATGGTCTTGCCGGTGGCCTGGTGGATCGCGATACCGTCTCGGTAACCCTGAAGAGGACATTCTAAAGGATAGTACCTGATCGCCAGCGCGATCTGTGATGTCCGGTTAAAATGCAGTGGAGGTAGAGTAGATGTTATCCGGAAAGCTCAAATTGGCGATATTGTGTACTTCGCTCGTTGCGGGCCCGGCCCTGGCGGGAGTTACTCCCGACCAGGCCGCCAGGCTGGGTAAGGAACTCACCCCGACCGGGGCTGAAATGGCGGGAAATGCCGACGGCAGTATCCCGCCGTGGAACCCCAAGGGGCCTCCCATCCCCGCTGATTTTGTTCCCGGCTCCGACGACTACAAGGATCCCTACAAGGGCGAGAAGCCCTTGTTCACCATCGATAACACCAACTGGCAGCAGTACGCCGACAACCTGACCGAGGGCACCAAGGCCATCATGGCCAAATTGGGCCCGGATGGTTTCCGTCTCAACGTCTACCCTTCAAAGCGCGATTTCGTCTACCCCGATTGGGTGGTCGCCAACACGATCAAGAATGCCACCGGGGCCAGCATGACCGAAGACGGCCAGAAACTGGTGGGCAACCTGCCCGGCGTGCCGTTTCCTATTCCCCAGTCCGGTATGGAGGTCATGTGGAATCACATGATCCGCTACCAGGAAGATTATTCCGCCGATTACGACGTATACTACGTCAGCAGTGACGGCAAGCCGATCCTGTCCACGACCGGTTTTATCACCAACGTCTACACCATTTTCAAGGAGCAGTACCGGGACAAGGAGGTCGGTGATACGCCCTGGGTAATGCTGCGCATCAATTACAATGCACCGGCCCGCCGGGCCGGTGAAATCCTGCTGGTCCACGAACCGGGTGCGGACTACACCCAGGGCAAGGGGCGCTCCGCGTGGCAGTACCTGACCGGCCAGCGCCGCGTACGACTGGCGCCGGCGGTGTCCTTTGATACACCCAATCCCGGGGTGGCGGGCACGTCGACTTACGACGATTCCTATATTTACAATGGCTCCCTCGAGCGCTTCAACTGGACCCTGCTGGGCAAGCAGGAGATGTTTATTCCCAATGGCGACTACGACTTCATCTTCCAGACGGCCATCACCGATATGCTCGGTCCGAAGATGCTCGACCCGGAAAAAATCCGCTGGGAAAAACACCGGGTATGGGTGGTCGAGGCTAATCTGAAAGAAGGTATGCGCCACCTGTACAGAAAGCGCCGCTACTACATAGACGAGGATACCTGGCACGCCATGACCAATGAAAACTATGATGGTCGTGATAAGCTCTGGCGGGTGCAGTACGCTTATGGTGCCAACCTGTATGACGTCAAGAGCTACTTCGCTGCCCCCTACGGTGCCTATGACCTGTTACAGGGCATCTACAACCTGAACGGCAAACCGATTCCCGGCAAGTACCGCAACGGGGTGACGCAGGACGACAAGTATTTTACGCCCAAGGGCATGTCTCGATCAGGAGTGCGTTAAATCCCGGTTGCTTTGACCGGGCGTCGCCCAGGGTGGCGCCCTTTTTGCTTACATTAAAATAAACAAGCGGAAGCAGTAACATGGCAATAAAAAAGGCTCTGCTCGGCATCATGCTGGGCGCACTGTTAATTCCCTGCACACTGTCGTACGCGAACACCTATGATGTGCTCAAACTGCCGGCCGAGCCCACGAAAATGGCGGACAAGGCGCCGTTGTTCGTGGTCAAAAAATTTGGCAACCGCTATTTCGCGGCGGGTGACCGGGGGCACATTATCTACTCCGACGACGGGGGTAAGACCTGGACCCAGGCGGCTGTGCCAGTGCGCTCGACGCTGCTGGATATAACATTTGTCAATGACAAGCAGGGCTGGGCGGTCGGCCACGAGGGCGTCATCCTCCACTCCAGTGACGGCGGTGCGACCTGGGAATTGCAGTACGACGGCCTGCGTTATGGGCAGGAAGGCCTGGCTTACTACTCCAAACTGCTGGAGCAGGAACCGGACAATGAAATTTATGCCGCCATGGTGGGCGAGATGGAGTTTGCCATCCAGCAGGGGGCGGACAAGCCCTTTTTCGGGGTAAATTTCTACGATGAAAATACCGGTCATGTCGCCGGGGCCTACGGGATGTTCCTGCTCACGCGAGATGGCGGCAAGACCTGGGAGCATCGATTGCACGTCGTGGAAAATGAGAATTTCAACCACATCTTCGATTTTTCGCCGCTGCCGGAACCGGGCAAGTATTTCATCAGTGGCGAGGCGGGCCTGTTGCTGATCGGCGACATCAATAAGCAGGTAGCGACACGGGTGCACTCGGTGCCCTGGGAGGGCAGTTTTTTTGCCACCGTGGCGGCCACTGACGGGGCCATCGTCATGGGCGGCCTGCGCGGCCGGATGTTCCGCACGGAAGACCAGGGCCAGACCTGGACCGTGGTTGAGAAGCCGCCGACCAGCGCTATCGTGACCGAGACAAGGCTGACGGACGGCACCCTGGTTGCCGGCGGGGTGGGGGGCGAGATCCTGGTCAGCAAGGACAATGGTTCGGTGTTCACGATGAGCCCGGCCGCCGGCACTGCCGGCCCGATATTTGACATGACTCAGGGCGAGGGCAACACCCTGCTGTTGGCTGGTCCACGGGGTATCAAGTCGGTCACGTTGACACAGTAATAACAACGATTTCCTGGAGAATAACAAATGGCCCACGCACAAGAGTCTGATCTGCCCGTCATAGCGGACCTTCATGAGTTCGATTTCCAATCGGGCACGTTCCTGGAGAAACTCGTTTTCAATAATCGCCCGGCTGTGATGATCATGTGCCTGATCACAACACTGGTGCTCGGATACCAGGCCACCAAGATCCAGCTGCAGGCCGGCTTTGAGAAAATGCTGCCCAAGGCGCATCCCTATGTACTCAACTACCAGGCCAACGCCAGCGGGTTGAAAGGCCTGGGCAATAACCTGCGGGTCATCGTCGCGGTGAAGGAGGGCACGATATTCACGCCGGAGAATCTCAAGTTTGTCGAGGCGGTAAGCGACGAGTTGTTCTTTATGCCCGGTGTCGACCGCAATGGCCTGAAGTCTATCTGGACACCGAATACCCGCTGGCGGGTAGTGACCGAAGAGGGATTTGAAGGCGGGCCGGTGATTCCCGGGGATTATAACGGCTCCGAAAAATCGATCGAGGAAGTCAAGGTCAACATCCAGCGCGCGGGGATCATAGGCGACCTGGTCGCCAATGACGAGAAATCAGCCGCCATCATTGTGCCGCTGCTGGACGTCAATCCCGAGACCGGCGAGCGTCTGGACTATGCCGAACTCGGTGTCAAACTCGAGGAGATACGGGAAAAATTTACGGCCGACAACCCTGACCGGTCGATACATATTATCGGCTTTGCAAAACTGATCGGCGACCTGATCGATGGCCTGTTTGCGGTGATGTTCTTTTTCGGTATCGCGGTGATCATCACTATCATCCTGCTTTACCTGTATACCCGGTGTATTCGCTCAACCCTGATGGTCGTCGGCTGTACCCTCGTTGCTGTGGTCTGGCAGATGGGTATTCTCGCCACCCTCGGCTATGAACTCGACCCCTTTTCGATCCTGGTACCCTTCCTGGTGTTTGCCATTGGCGTGAGTCACGGCGCCCAGAAACTCAACGGTATCATCCAGGACATAGGCCGCGGCACACACCGTTACATCGCCGCCCGATATACCTTCCGGCGCCTGTTTCTGGCCGGGGTGACCGCATTGCTCTCAGACGGCGTCGGCTTCGCCGTGCTGATGATTATCCAGATCCAGGTCATCCAGGACCTGGCCATCACAGCCAGTATCGGGGTGACAGTGCTTATTTTCACCAACCTGATCCTGGTGCCTGTCACCCTGTCCTATACCGGTGTCGGCAAGGTCTGCGCCGAGCGGGCGGCGCGGCCGGTCAAGGGTATTGAGGATATGCACTGGCTGTGGCGTTTCCTGCTGATCTTCACCCATAAGACCCCCGCAGCAATCGCGATTGTCGTTTCCATCCTGATGACGATCGGCGGGTATTATGTGTCCAAGGACCTGCAAATCGGTGACCTCGACCCCGGCGCGCCCGAACTGCGCGCACATTCGCGGTATAACACCGACGTGGCCTACATGATCAAGAGTTACTCGGTGAGCACCGATGTATTCGCGGTGATTGTTAAAACCCCGCCCGACCAGTGCGTGGATTACGAGAGCCTCAGTCTCGCCAATGAACTGGAATGGCGCTTGCGCCAGGTGCCGGGGGTTGAAGACGTGCGCGGCCTGAATGTCCGCACCCGGCAGATCATGGCGGGCATCAATGAGGGCTTCCCCAAGTGGATGTCGCTGTTCCGCAACCAGGACACCATCAACTACGCGGTCACGGAACTGGTCAACCTCGACTATGTCGACCCGGGTTGTTCGCTCTGGCCGATGATCGTCTACCTGGCGGACCACAAGGCAGCGACGCTTACCGGTGTGGTCGATGCACTGGAACTCTTTAACAAGGAATGGCCCAGCGCCAAGGCCGAGTTCCTGGGTGCTGCGGGCAGTTCAGGGTTTGAGGCCGCGACCAATATTATCGTGAAAAAGGCCAATACGGAGATGCTGTACTACGTGTACGGCGCCGTGCTCATGCTGTGTATGCTCACCTTCCGTTCGGTGCCGGGTGTGATTTGCGCGGTGCTGCCGTTGATGATGACATCGGTGCTGTGTGAAGCATTGATGGTCTGGCTGGGTATCGGCGTGAAAGTGGCAACCCTGCCGGTGATTGCGCTGGGTGTCGGTATCGGTGTGGATTACGCGCTGTACGTACTGACGGTAATCCTGGCCAAGCAGCGGCAGGGCCTGAATCTTACCGACGCCTATTACGAAACCCTGAACTTTACCGGCAGGGTGGTGGCGCTGATCGGTGTGACCCTGGCGGCCGGTGTGGTCACCTGGGCCATGTCGCCGATCAAGTTCCAGGCCGATATGGGCATCCTGCTGACCTTCATGTTCCTGTGGAATATGTTCGGTGCCCTGATATTGATGCCGGCACTGGCCACCTTCCTGCTGAAGACGCCGAAGCTGGATTCGCCTGCCTGAGTGCAGGCATCCAAACAGGCAGAGCCAGGCGTATGAAACGGCCGTGGGTGTGAAACCCACGGCCGTTTTACTTTTCGAGCCCTCGATTGCTGTCTTGCCCGTGATTTTCCTGCCAGACCGCCAGGGCCAGAACCGTTCCAAACACAGTCAGAATAATGCTCATAAGTCACCTCTTCACTCAGTACCGGCAGACTTCTGCGCGGTTAGGGATAAGGTATGGGCAGTCCTTGTATCCTTCAAATGGCATATAATCACTGATAGTATGAATGAAATTCATTTAGTGAGGTGTGACACGGGATGGATATTCGGGAATTGGGCCGGCTGGATCTCAACCTGCTCGTGGCGCTGGAGGCCCTGCTGGAGGAGGGCAGTGTTTCGAGGGCGGCCGACCGACTTTTTATAACCCAGTCAGCGATGAGTAAAACCCTGGGTCGCTTGCGCGACCTGTTTGATGACCCCCTTTTTATCCGCAAGGGCAGCGGCATGATTGCCACGCCGCGGGCGGAGCAGCTGGGACGCCAGCTTCCCCAGGTGCTGCTCTCTGTCCAGGAGATGCTGGCGCCGCTGAGGTTCGATCCCGCCACATTTGTCGGGCAGTTTAACCTTCTGTTGCAGGGGCATATGGGCTTGTGGCTTATGCCGCTGCTGATAGAGCGCCTGCGCACGATGGCGCCCCAACTGCGGCTCAGTGCACTGACGCGGGTCGATAATCCTTTTGAACAGCTCAATAATGGCAAACTCGACTTTATTGTCCAGGCCGAATTGCAGGCCTACCCGGCCGATCTGCGGCTGACCACAGTGGGGTATGCGCCACCCCTGCTGCTCGCACGCAGGGGACACCCGCTGGAGGGAAAGGAGTTCACCTGGGAGCAAGCGCTGGGCTATCCCCACGTGCAGTTGGTGATCGACGCGCTTGCCGATATCCACTTTATGACGGACAAGAATTCGTCATTCATTCGCCACATGGCGACAGCGATACCGCATCTGCGTACTGACCAGTTGCTGACGGCGATCCAGGTGGTAAGCCACACTGACTTTCTTTTCCCGGCTCCACCGCTGCTGCTGGAGCAGGCGGACATCAGTGCGGAAGTCATCGCGCTGCCATTGCCTGAGGGTGAGCAGGTCACCCTCAGGTACGTCATGGTGAATCACCAGCGGGTCAACACGTCGGCTCCCCATGACTTTCTTTACCGCCAGATTCTGCAGGTGGTCGACGACTTCAGGAAAAAAAATCGGCTGCCTTCTTTGGCCCGCTTGCGATCCGAGCAGAAGTTGGCATATTAGAGCCATTTGGCACTTTGTATGCCCTAAACTGCCTGCTATTCTTCGCGGGCGACGTTCATAACATAATAAGGACGCTTTAGATTATGTATCTGTGGAACAAGGCGGCAACCTGCCTGCTTATGCTGTGCCTGGGCGGTCTGCCGGTCGCTTTCGGGCAGGCTGCGGGGATCAAGGACAGTCTGGATGTAGTCGCCGCGACCAATAGCGCCGCGACTGCGTCCCAGCAAAAAATAGATGAGCTGTCCCGCGAGACCCGCAACCTGCTGGAGGAATATCGCAAGTTACTGGACGGCTCCGAATACCAGGCGGCCTATACCCGGGAGCTGGAAGAACTGGAGCAGGCGCAACAGCAACAATTGCTCGCTCTGCGCGAGCAGATAACCCAGGCGAGGATCACCCGGCAGCGCATCGTGCCCCTGATGCGCAGTATGGCCGATGCATTGGAAAAGTTTGTGGTACTGGACCTGCCTTTCCATCAGGAAGAGCGCATTGCCGCTGTATTCGATCTCAAGCAACGCCTGCGGCGACCGGATATTACCGACTCGGCAAAGTTCAGGATACTGCTGGAAGCGTTCCAGCTTGAGCAGGACTATGGTGGCAACATCGAGTCGTGGCGGGGTCCGCTGCAGTTCGCGGGCGAGGAGCTGTCGGTGGAGTACCTGCGGGTAGGGCGCGTCGCCTTGTATTTCCAGTCGCTGGACGGGGCGGCCAGCGGGTACTGGGATGCCAGAGAACAGGCCTGGTTGCCGTTGGATGAAGGCTACAATCGAGATCTGGCGCAGGCGCTGCGCATCGCCCAGAACCTCACGGCGCCGCAATTGCTGAATCTCCCCATGCCCGTGGCGGGGGCGGAGTCGTGAGTCGCGGTCTGCGGGTCAGTGCGGTCTTGCTGCTGACGCTGTGGCGAGGAGCGCTGTGTTATGGCCAGGAGGCGCCGGCGGGTGAACAGATTACCAATCTCGATCAATTGCTGGATTCAGTCCGGCAGGCGCAACAACAGCAACAGGCGCTCAATGCCCAGCGGGAAAAGGCGTTTCTGCAGGACAATGCACGCCAGAAGGAGTTGATGGCGCAGGCCAGGCGCGACCTGGAGCGCAGGCTGAAACAGAACCAACCCCTGCTCGCGGTTACACAGAACAACAAGGCTGAGATCGCCGCGCTGGAAAAGGAGCTGAAGTCGCTGGTACAGGAAATGGGGGATCTGGCCAGTACCTTCCACGACTTTGCCGGTGATTTCACCGCGGTGATGCAGGAGTCGATGATTACCGCCCAGTTTCCCCAACGCGCCGAACAGTTGCGCCAGCTCGCAGCGGGCAATGCCCAGCCGACCATCGCGCAAATAGAGCAACTCTGGCTGTTGCTGCAACAGGAAATGACCGAGGCCGGCAAGGTGGCGAAATTCCAGGCACCCGTCGTTGTGGCCGACGGTACCGCGCAGCAGCGCGAGGTGTTGCGGATTGGCACATTTTCCGCCTACGCGCAGGGCGAATTCCTGCGTTATGTCCCCGAGACGGGCGAGTTGCTGCTGCTGTCGCGCCAGCCCGGCTCCCGCTTCCAGGAGGAGGCCCGTGAGTTCGCGCTGCAGCCGGAGGGTGTTGCGCGGATAGTCGTCGATCCCAGTCGCGGCAACCTGCTGGGCATGCTGGCCTATACGCCCAGCCTGCGGGAACGTATAGAGCAGGGCGGTTCGATAGGGCTCATCATCCTGTTCCTGGGAGCCTTCGGCCTGCTGCTGACTCTGTGGCGCACGCTTTACCTGGGTGTGGTCTACCTGCGTATACAGGCGCAAATGCGCAGTGTCGGCAAGCCGGGCAAGTCGAACCCACTGGGCAGGGTGTTGTGCGCCGTGGAGAACGTCGCGCTTGAAGACGAGGAACTGTTGCAACTGAAGCTGGACGAGGCCGTGCTGGCGGAGATACCCGCGCTGGAGCGGGGCAACGGCCTGATCAAATTGCTGGCGGCGATTTCCCCGCTGCTGGGTTTGCTCGGCACGGTCACGGGTATGATTCTCACCTTCCAGGCGATCAGCCTGTTTGGCACCGGCGATCCCAAGCTCATGGCGGGCGGGATTTCCCAGGCCCTGGTGACCACCGTGCTGGGGCTGGTGGTCGCCATTCCATTACTGTTCGGCCACAGCCTGATCAACGCGATGTCGCGGGCGATGATACAACGGCTGGACGAGCAGTGCGCGGGGGTGCTGGCCCGCAATGCCGAGCTTCAGGCCGGCGGCTGACATGGGCGATCCGCTCCTTCTGTTCCATGCCATTCAGGACTTCGTCGACCAGGGCGGTCCCGTGTTGTGGGTGATCTTCGCCGCCTGTTCGCTGTTGTGGTTGTTGATCCTCGAACGGATCTGGTACTTGCGCGTGGCCTGGCCCAGGCGATCGCGTGCCGTCATAGCCCAATGGAACGCCCGCGCAGACTGTCGTTCCTGGCGGGCCAGGAAAATCAGGGAGGCCACAGTGTCCGAGGTCAATATGCAGTTGCACTTCCTGTTGCCCCTGATAAAGGTGCTGGTCGCGCTGTGTCCCTTGCTGGGACTGCTGGGAACAGTGGTGGGTATGATAGGGGTATTTGAGGTGATCGCGGTCCGCGGCAATGACGACGCCCAGGCCATGGCTCGTGGTGTGTACCGGGCGACTATTCCGACAATGGCCGGGCTGGTTGTGGCCCTGACCGGGATTTATTTTACTGTGCGCCTGCGCCAGGTGGCGGACAGGGAAACCAGCCGCCTGATGGACAGGCTGCCCCTGCAAGAACACCCACCCGTATCACCCGGAGGGCACTGACGCCATGCCTGCAAGACGCCACTTACCCGCAGCGGAAGAGACTGAGCTGGATATGACACCGATGCTGGATATCGTGTTTATCATGCTCATTTTTTTTATCGTCACCACCTCCTTCGTCAAGGAGTCGGGCGTGTCAGTCAGCACGCCCCAGGCCGAGAGCGCAGCGCAGCAAAATAGCGCCAACATCTTTATTGCCATCACCGCCACCGGCGAGGTCTGGATCGATCGGCGCCCCGTCGACCCCCGCTCGGTACGGGCGATAGTGGCGCGCATGCACGCCGACAATCCCGAGGGTTCGGTCATTATCCAGTCCGATGAAGAGGCCTCCACCCGTATGCTCGTGGATGTAATGGACCAGGTCCGGCTGGCGGGTATCGAGGCTATAGCCATCGCCGCTGACAAGAAGGCCAGGTGAGCGAGCGATAAACGATGCGTTTCGTATTCTCCCTGCTGGGAGGCCTGCTGGTCACTGTCGCGGTTTTCCTGTTCATGCAAAGCCTGATAAAAAGCCGGCAGCAGCAGGATTTGGTGCTGCCGCTGCACAGTATGGTCGACATATTGCGGGACGCGCCCGAAGAACCTGAGCCTGAGCCGGAAGAACCCGAGCCCGAGGAGGCGCTGGAAGAGCCCATCATGGCAGCCCTGGAGATCGCAGCGCCAACGCCGGTGCCCGCCGCCACGCTGGAGATGCCCGCGCTGGACCTGGCGATGGGCGAGATCAAAGTGCAGTCGGTGGGGGACCGGTGGAGCGGGCCGCTGGGAGCGGGCGCCGGGGCGGCGGCGGTGAACCTCTCCGGTGGTGGCGGCGAGGACGCCCAGGGCTTTGTCGAGGTCGTTCCCTATGACACCCGGCGGCCCAACGTGCCGGAGGTCGCCTACCAGAACAAGGTAAGCGGCTGGGTACTGGTGGCGTTCAGGGTGACAGAGGGGGGAGCCACTCGCGACGTGCGCGTCCTGGATGCCAATCCCCGGGGCGTTTTCGAGGAAAAGGTGGTCGCCGCTGTGTCGGATTGGAAATACCGTGTCAATTTCTACGGTGGTGCTACCGGTAGCGTCGTACTTACCCAGAAGGTTGAAGTGCAGTGGGAAAACTACCCGCAGAACATGCCCAATGTCGATTGAGCGATTGAAAACCGGCTTCAACTGGCCGCGCGCGACCTGCCTGTTGTTTGCGCTTGCACCGGCCCTGCTGGCTTACGGCCAGGAGGGCCAGTACCGCAGCAAGATACGGATTGATCCCGCCGGTGATGTCAGCCAGGGCGAGGGTCTGTCTATCGAGGAACTGGAGCGACAAATCAGCTCAATCACCGATTCCTACGCCAAATCCAGTGCCGGGCGCCACCTGGCCCGCCACTTCGTCGAGCAGGGTGAGTACACCAGGGCCATAGAATATTACCAGCAGGCGCTGACGGCTCGCGGACTGTCCGATATCGCCAACCGCGAGATGTTGCGCGAGTTGGCGCAGGTATACCTGCTCAATAAGAATTACGCCGACGCGGCGGCCACCCTGGAGCGGGTCTTGCGTATCAAGCTGGTACCCGAGGTCACGGATTACCTGTTGCTGGCGCAGGCGTACTACCGGATGGGCAATCTCGTGCAGGTGGTGGCGGCGCTTGATCCAGTGCGGGAGCAGGGGCTCACCCTGGATATCTCCCAGCAACGCCAGGCACTGGCGCTTTATTACCAGGCCGGTGCCTATGCCCAATGCGAATGGCTGTTGCGACAGTTGCTGAGCGCCGAGCCCGACAACCCCGAGAACTGGCATCAACTGGCTGCGGTGTATCTCCAGCAGGGTAAGAAAAAACAGGCACTGGACCAGTTGATGCTCGCGTGGAAAAAATCGGTGCCTTTTCGCGAACGGGACATCGTGCTGCTGGTTGACCTGCAGGCTGTGAACGGCAACCCCTACGGGGCGGCGGTTATTCTCGACGGCGCCCTGACCGGGAAGACTGTCCAGGCAAATGGCCTCAATTATCGCAAGCTGTTCCAGTATTGGCTGCAGGCCCGGGAAAATGAGCGCGCCAGCGCAGCCCTGGTGCAGGCGGCCCGCCTCAGCGGTGATATCGAGCTGTACCTGTACCTGGCGCAGCTGCAGATGGAACAGGAGGCATGGCAACCGATGTACCAGACAATGCTGGCGGCGTGTGAAAGCCAGTTGCCGGCCAGGCATGTCGGGCGGGCTAATTTGTTGCTGGGAATCAGTCAGCTGAAAACAGGAGACGCGCCGTCTGCCCGCCGCTCCTTTATCAATGCCACGCTCATCGGCGGTGTGGGTGCACAGGCCGGGAAGTGGCTGGAATTTATGCAGGCCGAGCCGCCAACGGACGCCGAAACCCGGGGTATTGTAGGTGTCTGCCACGGCGCCGGTGACAAGCAGGTGGCGGCCGATGAGTTCAGCGCGAGCGGGGGCGCAAGCCCGGTAAAGCCCGCATCGCGCACCGCTTCGCAAGCGGCGCCAGTGGTAGCGACGAAGACCGTACCGCCGCTGAAATTCTTCTACCAGGAGTACCGGGGGCCACTGGCGCAGTTGGCCACTGAGGCCAACTCTCTGGCCCGCGCCATGGGCGTAAGCCTGGTAAAGGCCGGTGGCAGCGTGGATGGCGCACTGCAAATCATTGCCGTCGGCGAAGGGGAAGAGGGAATACTGCAACTGGGCTTCCCCTACCGCGGTTCCCCCCGGGGTGGTGGCAAGTACAAAACCCTGGTCACCACCGCGTTCAAATGCGCCTACCTGATCATCGAGGGCGATGGCGGGTCGCTGCCCCGGCGATGGGCCGATTTCCTGGTCGATCTGGAGAAGGCCGGCTATACGCCCGGTGACCAGCGTAGGGTGTTGCTGCAGGCCGGCACAGGTGGTGCTTTGCGGCTGGAACTGCAGGTCGGCATCGAGTAGGCGCATGCCAGTGCCCCACGTTAACGGCTACAGCACCGGGCCGAACATCGCCACCGCGTTATTCCATAAGCGGTGGGGCAGCGTCCAGGTCTCGATATGCTCGGCGGTAATGTGCGTGGAAGCCTGCAGGTATTGCTGTTGCCGCTGGTAGAGATTGGCCGTCAGTTGGCGGTCGACGAACAGGATATTGTTTTCATAGTTAAGGTCGAAACTGCGTCGGTCCATATTGGCGGAGCCTATCAGCGAAACCTCGCCGTCTATGGTCAGTGACTTGGTGTGCAGCAAGCCGCCCACGTACTCGTACACGGCGACACCGGCATCAAGCAGGGCCGGGTAGTAACTCCGGCTCGCCGCACCAACGATCCTGGAGTCGTTTTTTGCGGGGAAAATAATCGTGGTTTTCACGCCGCGATAAGCGCATGCGCACAGCGCCTCGAGCATTGACTCACTGGGCACGAAGTAGGGCGTGGAGATGAGCAACTCGCTGCGGGCGGCGTGCATGATCGATTCAAACATCTCCGGCATGGCTGAGAATCGCACGGTCGGCCCGGTACCAAAGGCCTGGGCCACAAAACCACCCGGCGTTGCGGTAACCGGCTGCTGCAACAGGTGGCGTATGTCCTCGTTGACGTGGCTCATCCAGTCGCATGCAAACAGGAACTGGTTGTGCTGTGCAATGGGCCCGCTGAAACGTATGACGGCATCTACCCAGGGGGCGTAAGCGGCTTTTACCAGGAATTCCGGGTCGGCGCAGTTCTGGCTGCCGCAGTAGGTGATGCCGCCGTCTATCACGACAATCTTGCGGTGATTGCGCAGGTCTATGCGACCGGCGAAGGGACGCAGCAAGGGGTTGGCTATAGGCAGGGCCACCGCGACCTGTATACCGCTGTCGCGCATGGCCTGCCAGTGCGCTGACTTTATCATCAGTCGCGAGCCGAGGGCATCGGCCATCGCCCTGACGGTAACCCCGCGCAGCGCGGCTCGCTGCAGCGCGGCGACTACCTTGCAGCCATTGTTATCCGGCAACCAGATGTAAAACAGCAGGTGGACGTGATCCACCGCGGCGTCTATGTCGCCGACCATCGCATCGATCGCGGCGTTTGAATCGGCCATCAGCCTGCCGCTGTTGCCGTCAACGGGGCTGAGGCCGGTGATGGAATGCCCGATGCGAAACAGGTGCTGGTAGCGCTCCGGTCCGGCGGCGATGAAGGACGTATTCCCGCCGGGCGCGGTATCCAGCTCTCGCAGGCTGGCGGCTACCTTGCGCATCCGCGCGATGCGCTTGCGGCCTATACTCACCTCGCCAAACAGGATGTAGGCGATAATGCCGAGGAAGGGGACCGACAGGATCACCACAATCCACGCGATGCGCGAGGCGGGTTGCCGATAGGGGCGCAGCAGCACCCGGGCGCCCACCGCCAACAACAGCAGGATGTGGAGGACCGAGAGCAGTAATCCGGGGCTCATGCGCCTTCACCCGGTTGGCGGGAGCAGCGCATCAGGCGGGCCGCAGCTTCACAGGGTTCCCGGCGCCGGTGGTGTGCCCACTGAACAGGTCCTGCAATCCCGCCGCCGCCAGGGCGGCCTCCACGCGTGCGCGGATATCGGCGGGGTACCTGCATGCCCGTGCATCCTGGCTGAGGCGTTCCGCCGTTTTGATGGACAGGCTGCGTATCAGCCACTTGATACGGGGTATCTTGGTCGCACTCATGCTCAGGGTTCGCAGGCCCAGGCCCAGCAGTAAGACCACTGCCACCGGGTCCGAGGCCATCTCACCGCACAGGCTGACCGGGATCTGATGCTCAGCCGCCAACTGCAGGATGCGGCCTATTTCGAGCAGCACCGCGGGATGGACGTGATCGTAGCGGGCCGCCACGCGCGGGTTGTTCCGGTCCAGGGCCAGCAGGTACTGGCTCAGGTCATTCGAGCCGATAGATATGAAGTCGATCTTGTTGGCCCAGAATGGAATCTGCGAAATCGCCGCGGGTACCTCTATCATCACACCCAGTGCCGGGCGTCGTACCGCATACCCTTCAGCTAACAGTTGACCCACCGCATCGCCCAGCAGCTCGCGAAAATCATCCAGCTCGCCGGTGGAACTGACCATTGGCAACAGGATCCTCAGGTTGTCGAGTCCCTGCGCGGCGCGAATCATGGCTCGCACCTGCGTCATTAACAGCTGGCTGTTGTCCAGGGTGAAGCGGATACCGCGCCAACCGAGGGCGGGATTTTCCTCATTTTCCACCGGAAAGTACGGCAGTTGCTTATCGCCACCAATATCCAGCGTACGCATGTGAACGGGCTTGCCGTGGTATGCGGACAGCACCTGGCTGTATACCGCGACCTGCTCTTCCTCGGAGGGAAAGCTGTTGCGAATCATGAACGGTATTTCGGTTCGATACAGGCCGACGCCCTGGGCGCCATTGCGCAAGCCCGGGGAAATGTCCGCCAGCAATCCGGTGTTGGTATAGAGTGTTATGTCAGCGCCATCGGTGGTTACCGCCGGCAGCTCGCGAATCTGCTCCAGCTGCTGCATCAGGAAGCGCTGGTCGTCTTCCAGCTTGCGGTACTCCGTCAGCAGTGCCGCACCCGGGTTGAGCATTACCTGGGCGCTGTTGCCATCGACAATCATCAGGCAATCGTTCGCGAGGTTGCGAATACTGCCGGTGCCCATGATGGCGGGAATGCCCAGCGCGTTGGCCAGCACCGCCGTATGCGACAGGCTCGAGCCTTCCAGGCAGACAATGCCCGCCAGCATACCCGCAGGTACCGCGGCGATCTCGGACACGCTGACCTGGGCGCCCACCAGGATTACCGGCCGGTCCGGGGGCACCGTTTCGGCGCGGATGCCGCGCCAGGCGTTATAGAGCTTGTTGCCGATATGGTGGATGTCTTCGTGCCTGGCTTTCAGGTAGGGGTCGTCCATCGCCCGAAACAGCTCGGCAAAGTGCTGGATAGCCTGGCGCAGGGCCCCCGGCAGCCAGTTGCCGGCAATGATGCCTTTCTCCACATGCCCGAGGAAGGCCGGGTCCGCCAGTAGCATGGTGTAGGCGGAAAATATACCGGCGACGCTGTCCGCCAGTTCTCCGGCGATAGTCTGCTGCTCCTGCTCGATTTCCCGGCGAACTACCACCAGCAGGTCGTGCCAGTCACGCAACGCCCCGGTCGCATCGGGGCAGGGGGCGTTCGCCACCGCGTAGAGTTCGCCGTGATCGCACAGTCGGCAGTAGCCGATGCCGATGCCCGGCGCACCCCGGATACCCGTGATCCGACCCTCTTGCTGGCCCAGCTCATCCGAGGCCAGCGGGCTGTTGGCCAGCAGCAGCGCGAGGTGGGCGGCGAGCGTGACCAGGAACCCCTGTTCCTCCTCGCTGAACTGGCGGACATCCCGACCCTGGACCACGAGAACGCCGATGACCTTGCCTGTGTGCACCAGGGGTACTCCGCAAAATCCGTGGAAGCGTTCCTCCTCGGTCTCGGCGATGTAGTAAAATGCGGGGTGTGACTCGGCATCGGCCAGGTTGACCGGGTGACGACTCGTCGCCACCAGGCCTACCAGCCCTTTGCCGGGGGGTATTTTGACGCTGCGCACAGCATTGGCGGCCAGTCCGCGGGAGGCGAGCAACAGCATTTCACCCCGGCTGTTGGCCAGGTACAGGCTGCAGACATCCACCGCCATGCCGGTACTGATAGACTCGACCACGAGATTGACCTGGTCGATCGGCTGCTCCGCCAGTGCAACAGTTTGCACGATACGGGCTAATTGATGAATGACATCGGTCATGACAATGGCCGTGCAACAGGCCGGTTTCCCTGCGATACAATTGGCTGGAAGTAAACCCGGGCAGATATTGCCATGGTCAAAATGTATATATGATTATTGTCGATAAAGCACAAGGAAAATTTACCCTTGTCACACGACAGGGGAGCGGACGGGATAATAGCGGTACTCGCCAGCGCGCTGCTATGGGATCATGGCGGCGACCGGAAGATATTCCAGGACAGTGTGCACCGCGGGGGCGACGTTAAAGACTACCCCGCGGTGCGTATCGGGGCAGGATCGGTAATACGACTATGACTGATGCGACTCAAACTCCTCCCATGCCGGGTGCGGCGGTGCTGTACGTCGATCGCGGCAGCGAGCTGATCGTCTACAGCAATCCCCGGGCGCAGGAGCTGCTCGGTCGAACCGCCGCGGGTTTGCTGGGGGAGTCCTGCTGTGGTGTCCTGGGTGTTTCGCCGGATGGCCTGTCACCGCTGACGGATGCGCTACGCGCCGGCACCCGGGCCGCACTGTCGCCGATGTATCTCAGCCCGCCCGGACAGGGTGAAATGATCGTCGGTGGATATCGCTTCCTGCAGGAATTTGAAAGCAGGGACACCGTGGTACTGCTGTTGTTCCCACTCGCCACAGGGCGCGATCCCGTGTTCGCCCGGCCTCTGGGCGGTGGCGATGTGGTGGCGGTCCTGGGGCTCGATAACCCCGCTTCACCGACTCCGCCGGCGCCCGGCGCGATTGCGCGGGAGATGGTTGATATTCGCTTTGGACTCATGCAAATCGTGCCCGCGCGCGACGACGTGGGCCTGCCAGTCGGGTCGACGATACCCGTAGCGCTGCGCGATACCGCCATCGAGCAGGCCCTCGATATCAGCCGGGCACTGTTGTCACACCTGGCCCCGGTGTTGGCGCAGGGGGCAAAAATCCGTATTGGCCTGGCGCATGCGCGCGAGGGTCAGACCCCGCTGGCGACCCTGCTCGCCGCAAACAATGCCCTGCTGCGCCTGCAACGTTCGAATAGCGGCGAGCTGATAGCGGCAGCCGAACCGAACGAGGCGTTGGCCCGCGCCGGTGTCGACAGCGCCGAGGGGATATTCGGTGAGGGGTTCACCCGGCGCGAACCGCAGGCCTATTTCGCTGGGCTGGTCGGGCTGACGGCAGACCCACAGCATGCCGACGATTACCTGGCCGCGGTAGTTGCGCTCACGCTGGGTCAGCGGGGGGTGTCCGCCGCGGCGATTTACCGGCGCAACTACGATGACAGCTATGACTATGTCGCGGGCGGCCTGGCCGGGGAGGGCCGTGCGACTGCCGCGGGCGAAAAGCAATTGCCCCGGGGGATACGGCAACTCGCGCACAAGGCGACTGCCGAGCAATTGCGAACGGTCGATCGAATCGGCGCCCCCAACGGCTCCTGCGCGATCTATCCGCTGCGACTTTATGAGCGCGCACTGGGTTATATGGTGTTGCAATACGGCGCAGCGAGCGCTGCCGGCGAGGCGGGGTTCGCGCCGGATGCGTCGGCGCTGCATTACCTGGCGACGGAACTCTCCACACTGGCGGACTGGCGGCGGGCGGGAGGCACGGAGGCGCCGACGCAGGTAACGGTTGGGCAAACCATTGATGACCGGATCGATGGTTATGTTGGCGACAATATGGAGGGCGCCATCGACCAGGCCGTGTTCCTGTCCCGCCTGGATGTGCCGGTAGCGGTTATAGGCCCGCGCGGTACAGGCAAGCTCTACGTGGCGAAAGTGATACACCAGGAATCCGGCGCGGCGCCGGAACAAATGGTCGTTATCGATTGCCGGGAGTTTCGCAGCCGCAAGGACGCACTCAACCGCATCGCCAGGGAACTGGAGCGCTCTGCCGGCAAGACCCTGGTGTTCAAGTCGCCGCACCTGATGAATCCTGACGCCCAGCTCAAACTGGCCAGGCAGATCAGCAGCCGTATACTCGCCGATACCAGCCCGCCCCGTTATCTTCCGGCGGCGAGAATGATTGCCCTGTTTCCCGACAACCTGGAGCATCTGGTGCGTTACGGCGGGCTGAATGAGCGCCTTGCCAGCGTCTTTGCCGGCTACCCCATCCGGGTGCCGCCGATCAGGGACCGCAAGCGCGCGGTGTTGCGCTGGTCACACAAGATTCTCAGCCAGGAAGCCGCCCGCCGGGATCGCAAGGTGAGCGGGTTTACGCCGGATGCCGAGCAGGCCATGTTGCAGCACGACTGGCCCGGCAATATCAGTGAAATGCGCCAGTGCATCGTCGGCGCGCTGGACAAAACCGACAAGGAGTGGCTGACCCCGGTCGACCTGGGCATTTTCAAGGGCCTGTCACCCGCCGGCCCCGGCCGCGTTCCGCAAAAACGCGCCTTCCTGCAGTTCCTGGCCGAACCGGAGCCCGATGAGTCCACCTATGCGCCCACCGCGCAGGAAGAACTTGGGGTGGCACTGGGGGAGGCGCTGCACAGCCTGTTGCAGCAGGACGCGATAAGGCCGCTGGGTGCCTGGCTCGATGATGAAGTGATACTCGCTGCCTGTGAGCGCTTCCGCGATAACATGCGTGCCGCCGCCGATTTCCTGCAGACCAGGCCGCGTAATATCGGTCGTTGGATGCCCAAGGTGTTGTCGCGGGATCATGAGCGCAGCTCCAGTTCGCTCTGGCAGACGCCGCGCACCCTGGTCCGGCGCTGGATTCTCGAAGCGGCGCCGGGCGCACAGCCACCACAGCAGCTGGCCGAGGCTATGCTGTTATCCCACATTGCCACCCAGTGCGAGGGCGTCAGCGTCGCCGACAGGGCCAGGATAATGGGTGTGTCCACACCCACTTACCTGAAACGACTGCAGGACATTCGTGAACAAACAGCAGGGGAGCCAGTCGATGGCAGTAAAGCAGCAACAGAGTAAAGCCAGGTCAGCGGGCAAGTCCGCGGGTCAGAAAAAGTCGGTGCAGGAATACGCCGAGGAATACCAGCGCCTGGCCGACAGCCAGCTGCCACTGTGCCCGGGCTTCTCCGCTCGCCTCAATATGCTCTGGGACCTGGCCGGTGCCGCACCCGGCCAAACCGAGGGGCGTGTGCTCGGGGTCATGGGTATAAACAGCGGCTGGCGGGAGTCGGATGTCCGCAACTGGCTGCAGAAGGATGTACTGCCGCCGCGGCTTGAGCTTCACAACATGGTGAAATTCCTGGTCGCCCAGTTGGAAGACACCCAGGACGCTGGACGCTGGGAAGCGTTTCTCGTTTATGGCTCACCCATTGTTTCTTCCCCCATCAGCCACAGCATGTACCGGGAGGATAAGACCCGGCGCGAAATCGCCTCCATGATATTCGCTCAACTGACTGCCGAATATGCCATACCCCCCTCGGCCTATGACGCGGACAAGGTGTTCCAACGCTGTCTTACCCTCATGCAGAAATTCAATATTTATGAGCTGCAGGATTTCCAGTCGGGCCACCTGGAGCCCTTCCGCAACTATATGTTTCCCTCCGAATAAACTCCCGCGGGTTGCGCGCCGCCCGGGCGCGCAGCGCAGATTTCCACACATTTTCCTCGCGAAGCGGAACTGGTTCTCACTATGGGGGCAGTATCCGGGGAAAAAAGATCAGTTTCTCCAGAAATCTCCAGCTTTTGCTTGCTGGTGTCGCCCCCCGTTGCGAATACTGTGACTGCAACCCCCGTTGTGCGGCGCATCGCAGGTCTGGAAAGAAAGTTGAGGATGACAATGAACGAACAACATGAAGAATTCGATATCTCGGGCGTGAAAATCGCCATCGTGGATGATGCCAAGACCATCCGCATGATGATGTCACACACCCTCAAGGGTATGGGCTGTGAGGTCGAATGTGCTGAGGACGGCTACAAGGCGCTCGGGATGCTCCGACGCTTCAAGCCCGACCTGATCTTCCTCGATATCACGATGCCGGAGCTGGATGGTTACCAGACCTGCACCCTGATTCGCAATGCCGAGGACACGCGCAATACGCCGGTGGTGATGTTGTCGTCCTCCGATGGCATTTTTGATATTGCCAAGGGGCAGGCGCGAGGCGCTACGGCGCACGTCACCAAAATTCCCCCTGAGCGCGTGCTGCGGCAACTGATTCACAAGCACACCAGCAAGCGCAAGGCGGCCTGATAGATGTCAAGCCAGGCGCGCCAGGCAGTCGTAATGCTGGAGCAGGCTTACGCCGACAACGGCGAGCTATCGCCCGCGCTGGCGAGCGCCCCGGTGTGCTGGGTGGGTACGTCGCTGGGGATCGCCGGCGCGAGCCTGCTGGTGGGTGAGGGGGAAATCGACGAGATCGTTGAAACACCCGCCGTGACGGCGATACCCGGGACAAAACCCTGGGTGATGGGGGTGGCAGCGTACAAGGGGGGGCTTTTGCCCATTATAAGCGGCGACGTACTGTTTCGGCATCGCCCTTACGCGGGCAGGGTGCGCGACTTCTGCATGGTCATTCGCAAACCCGGTTTTTACTTCGGTATAACCCTGAGCGATGTCGAGCGGGACATGAAATTCCCCGCGGCCAATCGCGATATGGAGTATCCGGTAGACGAGGATTTCGCCGGCTTCACGCTGGGCGGCTTTCACGACGGTGACAGGTTTCTGGCAATTCTGGATGTAGACAAGTTGGTGGCTGACAGCGAGTTGTCGAATGCGGCGGCGCCAGGTCCGGTTTCTAACGAGAGGATGAGTGATGAATAACAAAGCAACGGTATTTGCGGCAAAGCTGCGCGCAGTACTCATGGGTGTCGGGGTCCTGGCTTGCCTTGTGCCGGTAGTGTACATGTCACCGGCTGCAGCGCAGGAGGAGGCGCCTGCCGTGACAGCCGAAAGCCGGTTTGCGGCGGAGGAGATGCGGCTGATAGGCCGCCAGGTCGCCGCCAGCGCATGGCAGAGTTCACAGGGGCAGGAGTCAACTTTCAAGGACCTGGCCCGCAGGGTGGCGCACTTTGACGAGCAAAAAGGCCTGGTGGTGGCGCAGCAACTTGCCAGCGAGCTCAGTGTGGTTGATGTCGCCTGGCAACCGATAAAGCGCGCCGCCCAGACGCTGCTTGAAGCCGGCCCCGAAATCGTATTCGCCCATGATGTGGTTAAAAAGTACGGCAACCAGATGGACTCCATGCAGCAGGAATTCTCATCCGTGGCCGACATCGTGCGCGAACAGAAGTACGGCTCGGTTACCAACTCAATGGCACAGAAGAACCTGTGGCTCAATGAGCGTATCAACCGCAACATCAATCTGGTGCTGGCCGGCGGCGGCTCCGGCGAGGGCGTCGCCCAGGAACTGCGTGCCGACACTGCCGAGTTGCTGGGTAATATCGAAGCGTTGACCCGGGGTGATGCGAAACGCGAGATTCGCCAGGTAACCGACCCGGCGGCCGTTGCGGCGATGAGCTCGGCCTTCAGCAAGTTTTCCACGGTGGCGACCGCGCTGGACCGGATAGTCGACAGCGCCCCTGAACTGCGCGCCGCAGCTGCGGCCCGCGATACCATCCTGGCCTCGGCCGATTCCCTCGACGAGTCACTGGACGACCTGGTGGCCGCGGTGGACGGATTCGGTATAGGCAGGGCTGATACGGGTTCCGTATCGATAGCCTATTTCCTGGCACCTGCCCTGTTAGCGTTCGGCCTGGTAGTGTTCCAGTTCCTCAGCCAGCGCCGTCGCGCACATTCCCTGGCGCAGGGCGCGGCTGAAATCAACAGCGCCCTGCAGAAGATCGCCGCAGGTGAACTCAGCGTGAAGGTGGCGGAAAATAACGGCGCGCTGGCGGGGATTGCCCGTCAGATCAACGCCGCAACCGCACAGCAGCGCGAGTTGGTAGACAATATTCGCGGCCCGTTTGATTTGTCCTCCGAGGAGATCAACAAAATCGGGATATCCGCGCGCAGCCTGGTGGAGAAGGGCAAGGAACTGACCCGCTCGGTAGACGAGTCCATTGCCGCCGCGACTGAAATGGTCAGAACCAGCGAGGATATCAAGACATCCACAGCCGAGGCATCCAGAACGTCTGATCGCAACTGCCAGGAAGTGGCCCAGGGTTACGAACTGACCAAGGATATGTCCAAGGCTTCGGCGGATGTGCGCGAATCAGTGCAGGAAACGTCCAAATCAGCCAAGCGCCAGGGCGAGTTGATCCAGTCGGTAACAGCTGCCGCGGAGTACATCCAGGCGCTCAATACCAAGATCTCGGTGGTCGCGATCAACACCCGGATCGAGGCTGAAAAGGCGGGCGAATATGGCCGCCCGTTCCTCGGTATCGCCGAGGCGATAGCTGACCTGTTGCGCGAAGCCGGCGAAGAGGGCCGCAAGATTATCTCCGAAGTGCGGATGTTGCAGAACATGTCGGCCGAGAATCTCGCCAGCATGGAGAACACGGTGGGCACCGTTGTCACCATACTCGAGTATATCGACCGCCTGGACGGCTCCCTCGAGGAGATCAATTCCGGCTCTGCGGCGATCAGCTCCATTATCAGGTCAGTGGACGATGCCGCTGGCAAGTCCGCGGTCAGCGCTCTGCATATGAAGAGCTCGATGTCGCAGATACGCGAGCGCAACCAGGAAATCGGCAAGTTCAGCGAATCGACAAAAGTCGGGGTAGCCAGGCTGCAGCGCTCGATGCGCGATGCGGCGGAGAGCCTCGGTCAGTTCCGGTCCGGCGGGCATGCCCAGGCGGTCGCAGTGGCCACCAGGCCAGAGGAACTGGAGTCGATCGGCGTGGCCCCCAGGGTGTACCTGGAAGAGGACATGAGCGCGCTCGAGAGTGCGGATCGGGCGGCCAGGGCATCGGTGTGAATTCTGCTGCCCCGGTCGACCCTGTCGGCCCGGCGCAACTGATAATGGCGAATCGGAGGTTGATCTAGTGGCTAGCAAACCGGATATCGTTGCCCTCAAGTGGGTGGTCGGGCTGATGAACAAGCAGGCGGAGGACGCCGAGACCGCACTTGTGGAGTACACCAACAATCCCGCGGAGAAGACGACGCTCCTGCGCTGCATGTGGGCGGTCCACCAGATCACGTCTACCCTGCGCGCGCTGGGAATGAAAAAGGGCGAAATGCTCACCCTGGAGATGGAGCGCAGCCTCAACTACATCTACAAGGACAAAGTGTCGGGCGAGCGCCGTAAACTGGTGATGGGTGGGCTTATGCAGGCGCTGAAGATGCTGCCGGCCTACCTGGCGCATACGCAGAGTTCGCGCATGGATACGGGGCAGGGGCTCGAGCAGCATATCAATGACCTGCGCCGCTGGTTGGGGGAGCGCCCGCGCCCGCCCGCACTTTTTTTCTACATTGAGATACCGGCGCAAGCCGGTATCACTGAGGCAGCGGCACCGGCGTCAGATGACGAAGTCAAAAGCCGTGCCAATGCGATGCTCGCACTCTACCTCGAGGCTGCCAAGGTGGCGCTGCGTGGTCGCAATGTTACCGAAGGCATGAAGACAGTTGCACGGATTGCCCGGAAAATGCAGTTGCTGTTCGCAGGAACAGCAGTCGAGCGCTTCTGGTTTGCCATGATCGGGCTGTGCGAGGGCATCGCCGGTGGCCTGATAAGACCGGATGAATGCATCGCCCAGATTTTCAAGACCGGGGCCTTCCTGATCAAGTACGCCAGGGAAAACGGCAGTGCCATAGACCCGAAGGTAGATTACGAGGACAACCTGCAGCACATCCTGTTCTACATCGCGGCCTGCAAGTCCAGGCCTGTACATATCACCCAGATTCGCAGGACGTTTGGTATTGATGACGGCGCGATCGAAACCGCGAGCCGTGGCCTGTTGCACATGGACGCACTGGTGACCGCCATGACCGGGGCGATGAGCCAGCTCGATAAGGTGACGGATTTCCTGGGCAGGAATGATCTTCACCAGCTGGGGCAACCGCAGGCCGAAGAGCACGATACCACCGCTCTTGACGGGATTGAGGGTGCCGCCCTGCGCCTGGACGCGGCGGGCCAGGTCAAGCACGCTGTATCACTGCGTCGGGTACAGGTCAAACTGGCCGAACTCTACCGCGGGCTTTACCGCGATTCCGCCGCCCAGCACGCGCAGGCGGTCAATGATGTTATCCGTGGGATTGTCGAGGTCAAGCTCGATATCGAGCACAAACTCAAGCACGGCCTTTCCAACGCCTGTTCCAGCAAGGAATATGAGCTGCGGGCCAGTGTTGTCACCGCCACTTTCCGCCACATGGAGCTGCTGGAAAACACCCTGCACCAGATTCTCCGGCGCAAGGCGCTCGCCAGTGCGCTGGCCAGGAAACCGTCCGGTGAGGACAGTGTTAGCAGCCTGACTGTCGCGCTGAATCGCCACCTGAACAAGAGCGATCAGGGGCACGAGGAATTGCGCCAGGCGGTGCGGGACGCGGACACCGGCGCGGCGGATCTCGATCTGTTGTATCGCCTTGCCCGGGAGTACCTCGACCAACTGGAAGATATCCCTGACCGCAAGGCGATAAAGCTGTCACTGGAGATGCTGGAGCAGATCGCCGGCGCGCTGGGCTTCGCGGGTATGGAGCGCGAATGCCGCATCATAGAGCAGTGCCAGCGCTGGCTGGAGGCCGCCAGCAAGGCCGGCAGCGTACGCGAGGACGAGGCTTTTCGCTGCTTCGCCGACGTTTTCGCCCACCTGCAGTTGCATTTGCAGCGCACGCTGGCCGATCCACTGGATGACACATCGCGGATCCTCGCCAGCGCAGAGCAGCGGGCGGCCCAGCTTGATCAATGGCTGGAGCAGGTATCTCCCGGCGCCGACATTACCAACCCGGTACGCGCCGAATCTGCCCAACTGGTCCAGGATGGTGAAATTTCCCCGGAGTTCCGCCAGGTATTTATCGAAGAATCAGAGGAAATTGTTGCCGAGCTGGCGCTGCTGGCTGAAACCTGGGCGCTCGACCCGCAGGCCAACCAGGTATTGCGGGATATAAGACGACATTTCCACACTTTTAAGGGGAATGGGCGTGCGGTTGGCGCTAACATTCTTGGTGAGTTGGGTTGGGCCGCCCAGGACATGCTCGACCGGGTTCTCGACGGCGAGATGGGCGCGGGAGTCCGGGTGCAGGAGCTGGTGCAGGAGGTGGTTGCCGCTTTGCCTGGCCTGGTGGCCTCCTACCGGAATGCCGGTGAAGCGGATGTCGCCAATGCACGCCAACTGACCAATCGCTGCTTCCTGATGGCGAAATCGGGTGACAGGGAACAGGCGGGCGTACTGCCGGTGCCGGGCGCTCAAGCCCTGCGCGGCCCCGCCAGGATCGCATCACAGATGCCGGCCGTGGGAAGTGTCGGCCAGTAGGCTTGCAGGCAACACAGTGGACAGCCAATAAGGACAGTGGAGGCAAACCGTGCACACAGATAAGAATATTGACAAGCTTGTTGGCCGCGAAGCGGCAGAAGCTGCGGACGATACCCAGGCGAGCGAGCTGAGCTGGTTGCTGGATATGGACCTGTCAGAGCCGGAGGAGAGGCTGTTCGCGATTGAGCAGAGCGCCACTGTTGACACCGACCTGACAGACTACGAGTTGGAGGTGGCGCGCCGCCCCATGATCCGCGGTGCGACCGGCGCCGACGATCTGGAAGCGTACATCGACGAGGAGATAGTCATCTCGTCCGAGACCCAGAGCAGTGACATTTACACCGACAACGCGTCGGTCTCATCGACCCGGGGTGCAAGGGACAGCCAATCTGCCGGCGACCCGATGGCCATCGATTACTCCAGGCCCGCCGCCGATTCCACTGTCGGGTCCGAAGCCGGTGTGGCCGAGGGAATCGATATTCTCGGCCTGGCTGAAGACGATGAAATGGGTGAAAAGTTTTTCGTCATCAAGCGGGTTAAATCCTCAACCCCCGCCGCACCGGTGGCGGAGTCCACAGGCGGTTCCAGCACAACACCCACCGCGCACACACCGGTTGCGGGCGCACCGCTGGTATTGGGCGCATCATCGCGGCCGGCCCCGGTCGAGGCGCCGTCACTGCGCCTGGTCAGTGCAAAGGCCCCACTGGAACTGGCCGTCAAAGCGGCCGCCCACACCCCGGCACCCACCGACATAAGCACCGGCCAGGAACAGACCGGTTACCTGTCCGATATGGGCGCGCAGCCCGCCGCCAGTGATGGGTCTGGTTACCTGTCAGCCATGGGATCGCAGCCTGCGGAAACTGAAGAGTCGGGTTATCTGTCCGATATGGGCGCGCAGCCCGCCGCAAGTGATGAGTCTGGTTACCTGTCAGCCATGGGATCGCAACCTGCGGAAACTGACGATGCCGGCTACCTGTCCAATATGGATTCGTCAGTTGCCGCCCAGTGCGTCGATCTCCTGGCGACGGTTACACCGCTGCTCCCGCAGCTGAGTGATGAGTTGGCCATTGTGCTCAATGAACGCCTCGCGTCTCTCGGGATGGTGCCCGGATCGGTCGTAGCCCAGGTCAGGGTGGCGGCTGACCCGACTGCCGCCGACCAGCTGGTGTCCGAAGGGTTCGGGCCGGCGATTGCTGTCTGCCCGATGCCGCTGGCCGCTGTCCAGCAGTTGCGGCAGGTGGAGGTTGATGCAATCTACCTGCGGCTGGAGGAGGCCCGCTCAGGCCAGGCCTGCAACAAGCTGTTCGACGAGGATTACGAGCCTGTCGTGCAGGCTTTGCCAGAGGCAGTAGAGCTGGCGCAGGAGGAAGGGACGGCGCCGGAAGCCCCTGCAGGATTTGCCGAATTGTCCGCTGATACCCTGTTCGCGGACGATACGCTGCTGGCGGCAGACGCCGGCCAATGGCAGCCCCAGGATGACGAGATCGAGGATATCTTTGCCGATTTTGGCGCGTTGGACAGCGATGAGTTTGCCGCTGGGGAACACGCCGGGCAGGCGCAGGATGCCCTGGCTGAGAGCGCGCTGGGGGATGCTCTCGATGTATTCGCCGAAGACCTGTTCGCACAGGAGCTGGGGTCCGAAGATGAGGATCCGGATGTCGCGCCCCAGGACGATGTCGATGCGCTGTTTGAAAGCCTCGGTCTGCAATCTGCCGAAGGTGACGACCCGCCTGTCATGGCAGTCGAGGAAACCCCCGTCAGCGGCGGCCACTTGCAACTGGTAGCGCAGGATGACGTCCCCGCTGCGGCGGAGCCCGCACCCGCGGTATGCCATGAGCCGGTACTCGCCCTGATCCCTGCCGGGATCACGTTTTCTCACGCAAGCCCCGGTGGCGGCGACATATTTGCCGACTTCCTCGAGGCGTTTGTCGAGGAGGGATCAGCTGAACTCGAGAAGCTGGAAGACGCTGTCGCCGTCTGGGAAAAAGCGGTAGCCTCCGAGGACGCGTTCGCCGTGGTAAGCCGAATCCTGCACACGATCAAGGGCATTGCCAAGGGCGTCGGCCTGCAGTATTACGGCACCCTGGTCCACAATTTCGAAACCCTGCTCGGCGCCCTGCCGCGGCCCCAGCCGGGGGCGGAGGGCGATTACTTCCGCATCGTCAATGCCTGGCTGGATGCCTGCGTGCGCGGGCTGGACCATATCCAGGACGCGAGGGCGGATATTACCCACGAGCTGCCCCAGGTACCTGGCCAGCTCGCCGCGGAGACGGCGCAGGCCGGGAGCACGGACACTGTGGCCGACATCGACGCGCCCGTCCAGGCCCCGGTTCCGCGTCCTGCAGTTGCCGCTGTTGCAGCGCGAGCGAAGCAGGTCTCGAAGAAAATCGCCGATGAGGGCGCGCGGGCACTCGCGGCCCAGCAGTCGGTGCGGATCACTTCGGAGAAGCTCGATCACCTGCTGAATCTCAGCAACGAGGCCCAGCAGCTCAGTGTTCGCACCGCGCAGAGTGTTACCCGCAGCAAGCGCGCCTCCAGCGAAATGCAGGGCAGGCTGGCGTCGGTACGGGCACATATCTCGGCTATCGCCGACCGTGCCCTGCGCAGCGTGGCCGCCAAGGGTGTGCGTCCCGACACGCCGATGGACGCGCTGGAAATGGACCAGTATTCGGAGCTGCAGGAAGCGGCCAATATCCTGCGGGAAGGGGTGGAAGATCTCGCCGACCTGGTGGATTTCGCCACTCGCCAGAACGCGCAGGTCGAGGCGCTGCTGAAGCAGCAGACCAAGGTCATCTCCTCAATCGGCACGTCTATCCGGGGCGCCCGCGTGGTACCGGTGTCGCGATTGATCCCGGGCCTGCGCCGCCTGGTGCGCACCGTGAGCGTCGATCTCGACAAGACCGTCTCTTTCCAGGTGCTGAATGAGCTGGGAACACTCGATCGCGACGATTACGCACGGTGCCAGACGATCCTGGATCACATGGTTCGCAACGCCCTGGACCACGGTATCGAGGGCGCTGAGGACCGGCTCGCGGCCGGCAAGCCCGCGGACGGAATGGTTACCATTGATATCCGCAAGGCCGGCGCGGACGCGATCATAACGCTCGCCGACGACGGCCGCGGGATAGATCCCGACAAGCTGCGCCAGTCCGCGATCAGCAAGGGTCTCGACGTCGACGTCAAGTCGCTTTCCGACGCCGAGGCGCTGCGCCTGATATTCCACAAGGGATTCTCTACCGCCAGTTCGGTCAGCCAGATTTCGGGCCGGGGTGTGGGAATGGACATCGTCCTGTCCGAGGTACAGGAGATGGGTGGCGATATCCAGATCGACTCCGTCCCGGGGCGCGGCACATCCTTCCACATCCGGGTGCCGTCTTCGGTAACGGTCAACGGCGCCCTGCTCGTCAGCGCGGGGGAGCAATCCTACGCCATCCCGCTGGGCGGCCTGATCGCCGTCGACCAGGTGCCGGTGGAGGAGTTCTTCAGTGCGGTGCAACACAATTCACGACTGACCCTGTCAGGCATGGAGTGTGAGCCGGCCTACCTGGCAACCCTGTGCCGCAGCGGCCATTCACTTGACGCCAAGACCTGGCAGCACAATGTGCCGGTCATCATTGCCGGCTCGCCAGAGCGCTATATGGCAATCGCGATCGATGATGTCGAAGAAGCGGTAGAACTGGTAATTCGCTCCCTCGGGGCGCAGTTTTCCTCGGTGCCCGGTGTCGCCGGCGCGGCGACCACGGCGGCCGGTGAGGCCATTGTTGCGCTGGACCTGAACCTGCTGGTTGCCAGTGTCGGGGTGGACGATCAATCCCCGCTGCATGTCGATGCTGCCCGGGACGAGTCACTGCTGGTGATGGTGGTGGATGATTCCCGCACCCAGCGCATGGTGGCCACCAGCCAGCTCGACACCGTCGGGGTCGAGACGATTACCGCCGAGAATGGCGCGGTCGCCATCGATCTGCTCAACGCGGCCGACCGCCTGCCCGATATCATCCTGATGGATGTGGAGATGCCGGTAAAAGACGGCATCCAGGCGCTGCGGGAAATCCGCAAGTCTGTCCGCTACGGCCACGTCCCCGTCATCATGATCACCTCCCGGACCGGCCTGAAGCACCGTGCAATGGCCCAGGCCGCCGGTTGCAATGGCTATATGGGCAAGCCCTTTAACTTCCGCATGCTGATCGGCCAGATCAACGAGCTGACCGGGCATCGGTTGCAGTTGTCCTGAGGAATGGTCATGGCCGCACAAAACCCCGGATATTGCGTATTGTTGCCCTGTTCTTCGCAGCGGTCCTGGGTAGTGCCCCAGAGCTGCCTCGGTGAAATCGTCACCGTGACCGCCAGTGGCGAGCACCCGCCGGAGTTCATCCACTGGCGGGGAGAAGAGGTGCCCGTGGTCGATTTTGGTCGACAGGACACGCTGCCCTGGCGCGACCCCCGCGGCAGCACCGGCCTGGTCGCGGTGTTACTGGGACAGCGCGATGAGGGCTGCAGGTATTTTGGCGTAGCGGTGCGGGGCGGCCTGCTCAGCGTCAGTACGCTGGACGACGACGAGATAGAGGATCTGCCGGATGCCGTGCAGGACTACGCCACGGCCGCCTTCCGTATGAAGGGACATGTCTACCAGGTCCCGGACCTGCTTGCGCTGCAGCGGGCAATCGGGTCAGGCCAGGCCATTAATTAACAGTAGCCCCGGCGAGAAGCGGGCGGATGGAGTCAAGGCGTTGGAACAATTGCAATTGGATCGTCTGGTGGAACAGCTTGAGGGTGCATTCGGGGAAGAGCTGCCCTTTTCCACTGGCGAGTTATCGCTGGGCCAGGTGGATGTGCTGCGCCAGGTATTCGGTGATGATGGCTACCAGTCCTACCTGCAGGACCAGGTAAACCGGCAGATTATCCGGGATTTCACCATCAATGCGGTGATGCTGGGCTTCCTGCCGGAGCAGGGTGTCACCGGGATTTCCGCCCAGGTGGCGACCAGGGAAGGTCGTGCCGCGCTATCCCTTCATATGCTGATGAGTTCGGTTGAGCAGGCCGCTGAACTGATGGGCCCACAGGAATCCGAGCCGTTACAGAAGCTGAAGCCCGGCCTCAAACTGCCACCCTATATCAAATTGATCCAGGGGTAGGAAAAAAAATGGCAATAAAAAACGATTAAATGATTAAAATTTGGATTTTAATTAAAAAAATGGCCCACAAAATAGAATAAATCAAACAAAGAACAAAATATGGCAAATCTGCCGTTGCTGCGCACCCCCTCCCGGACCTATAACAGAGTCGTCGCCACCCGGTGGTGACAAGGGAAGGGGAGCGCGACGTCACCTGAGTCCAGCCCCCACTGCCGGTGCAGCCAAATAAAAATTGCACCTAACGGATTGGAGAACAGGCCATGTTGACGATAACCCCTACCGCAGTTATGGACATCAATCCTGGCGATCAGCTGGAAGTGTTCGCCGTGATTGACGGCAAAAAAGTGTTCCTGCCGCCGGAGGCAAACTACGTGATGCAGGACAAGCGGGGCATCTGGTATTACAGCGCCCGCAAGCCGCGCCCGAAAGAGGGTGACTGGACGCCCAACAAAACCAGCATCGCCTGCCGGCATGACGGCGGCTATGTGCGTGCGCTGAAGACCGCGACCAAGACACCCTGGCTGGATACCTGCCAGAGAACCATTCGCATGGTGTGCGGTCAGAAGGGCGAGTGTCGTCGTCCCGCCGATGCCTGAGACTGCCAGGGCGCTGCCTGCTGCTGCGCATGCATGCGCGGAGGTACTGGTCGCACTGGCCTGGCAGTGACGGTTAGCTGCCCCGAGCACCGGGTGCGCTGAGCCAGACGGGCTTGAGCCGAGACCCGTCCGCTCTGGATTGGCGCCGGATAGTGCGGGGTATGGTGAGTTTATTGCGCATGCGAACACCGCCGTGTTAGGTTTGTTTGCACATAAACGTGGCAGCTATTACTGCCGGGGCGCGGACTCGAGACATGACCATTGCCGGTAAAATCAATGCACTCGTGCTCGTTATCACCGCGCTTTTGGGCACGATGGCAACCGGTTTTACCGCGGTGCGCGAATTCCGACTCGAGCGCGACCTGGTAGTCGACAAGACCGTGGCGCTGGTGTCCAGCCAGCCCGACCTGCAGGCAGATATTTATTTTCGCGACATGGGAAAACTGCAGCAGACGCTGGGGCGTTTCCTGCAACCGCAGCCCGTCGCCTACGCCGTACTTTACGATACCAATGGCAGAATTCTGGCACAACGCGACCGGGTGGCCGGCGCGCTGACCGAACCGCCTCCGTTTGAACTCCTGCGCCGTGATGTCGCCGCCACAGAGACTGGGGAGCGTGTTTTCAACGGTGCGCGGGAGGCCGGTGGCCAGGGCCTGCTCAATGCCGTGCTGAGTAAAGACAGCATGATCCAGCTGACATTCCCTGTCTTTTCACTGCTCAACCCGCTGCTTGCAAACCACTCAATCGCCGATTTTGGCGCGGCGGTGATGCAACCCGATGCGGTTGCCAGCGTGTACATCGTCGGCTACCTGCAGGTGGCCGTCAGCCTCAGGTCCATCTTGCTGGGCGTTATGCCGGTTGTCGGCCCCGCCTTCCTGGTGTCCCTGTTGCTGGTGCTCCTGTCAAGTTACCTGACCCTCACCATCACCCGCCGGATCACTGCGCCTCTGTCGCGGATCGCGCGGGTGGCGGATGAGATCGCCTCGGGCAAGCTGAAAAATACCGTGCAGGTCGAGGGCAGTGGCGAGGTCAGGGAGATCGCCACCATCCTCAACGGGATTATCAGCGGCCTGAGCCACTACAAGACGCGGATGGATGTGGATCACCAGTTGCTCAGCATGAAAGTGGAAGAGCGCACATCGCAGCTGACCCGGCGCAACGCGGAACTGAACAAGGCCGTACTGGAGGTTACCGAGACCAAGGATCGGCTGAGGCAGATGGCCTATTACGACAGCCTGACCGCGCTGCCGAACCGACGCCTGTTTACCGAGCAGCTCGACCTGCTGCTGCGCCTGGCCAAGCGCAATGGCGAGACCCTCGCGCTGCTTTTCCTCGACCTTGATAATTTCAAGCGCATCAACGATTCCCTGGGGCACAGCGCCGGTGATCAACTGCTGCGGGAAGTCGGCGCACGGCTTTCCGGGTGTGTGCGCGAAAGTGACGTGGTCGCGCATTACGTGGAATCCGGCCCCCGCATCGATGTGTCGCGTCTGGGAGGAGACGAATTTACCGTGGTCCTCAACCAGATCGACTGTCCCGAGTCCGCTGGCATGGTGGCGAGGCGGCTGCTCGATGCCCTGAGCCAGCCTATCGTCATCGGTGGGCATGAACTGGTGGTCACTCCCAGTATCGGCATCGCCGTCGCCCCCGGCGACGCCAACGATGTCGACGGCCTGCTGAAGGCCGCGGATACGGCCATGTACCACGCCAAGGCGGCGGGCAAGAACAACTGCCTGTTTTATCACAGCGATATGGATGCGGCGAGCGTGGACCGCTTGCAGCTTGAATCGGATATACGCCGGGCGCTGGAACGCAACGAGTTCATACTGCACTACCAGCCCCAGGTGGACACCCGCAACGGCACAGTGGTGGGCGCCGAAGCCCTGGTGCGCTGGGAGCACCCGGATAAGGGCATGATTCCCCCTTTCCGCTTTATCCCCCTGATGGAAGAAATGGGCTTTATTGGCGCCCTGGGCGAATGGGTCCTGCGGGAGGCCTGCCGGCAGATGAAGTCATTCGAGCAAATGGGCCTGAATTTGCCCAAGGTGGCTGTGAACGTATCCGCCCTGCAGTTCAACCCGGCCTTTATCCGCAGCGTAAAAGAGGTGTTGCACGAGACAGGGCTGGCACCCTCCAAGCTCGAGCTGGAGCTGACCGAAGGGGTGGTGATGGATGACGCCAGCTCTACCATGCAGGCACTGGCCGAACTCAAGGCGTTGGGCGTGAGCCTGTCGATTGATGATTTTGGTACCGGCTATTCCTCACTGAGCTACCTGAGCCGGTTTCCCCTCGACGAGCTCAAAATCGATCGCAGCTTTGTCACCGAGTTTGACAAGAGCGACAACGATGCCAGCCTGGTCATCGCCATTATCGCCATGGCGCGCAGCATGAACCTGCGGCTGGTCGCCGAAGGGGTGGAAACCCACGAGCAGTACCACTTTCTCACCAGCAATGGTGCCCATGTCATCCAGGGGTATTTGTTCAGCAAGCCGGTACCGGCAGCCGAGCTGCGGCCACTGCTGGCGCCCTGGCACTTCATGGAGCAGATCCAGTCGATGGCGGCAGTGGTTGTGGAGGAGCCCAGGCTGGGTATATCCCGGGGCTGAATCTTGCCCCCGCGGGCAGGCCGGGCTGCGCACCGCCGTTGAACCCGGCGGCGGCAGCGGGACTACTCGGCCATGGTGTCGATCAGTTCGGGATTCTGCTCCAGCTCGGAGATCGTCTTTTCGAGTTGCGCGGGTGTTTCGGCGCGCACTTTTGCCGCCTCGTTCTCCATCTGGGTATCGGTCGGGGCTTTTTCCTCGAGGTTCTCGCTGTAGGTCAGGTTATTGTAATCCTTGCACTCTGGCAGGCCGTCACCCTCGCCGCACACATCGACAACACCGCTGGGTTCCACGGTGACCCGCTCTCCCACGACCTCGGTGTTGCCGGCGCAGGCCGTCAGAACAACGCTGGCTAGTACCGCAAGTGGCAATTTCATACTGGCAATTTCCCGTCTTTTGTCAGCGTGTATTGTGAGGCCGGCGCGGAATCTGTCAACTGGATCAGGCGGTACCATTTGACCCGGGGCAGGGCAGGATGACGATCACGGCGAGCCCCTGCGCGGTATTCTCGGCCCATATCTGGCCGCCGTGCCTGCCGATGGCCCGCCGTGCGATGGCCAGCCCCATGCCGTGCCCGCCGGTGTCGCGGGTGCGGGCGGTGTCGGTCCGGTAGAACGCCTCAAATATCCTCGCCAGCTCCCTGGCGGGAACCCCGCCGCCGCAATCGCTCACCTGCACCCGGTACTCATCCCCGGTTTGTGCCAGCCTGACCTCGATGTCGGAGTCAGGCGGCGTGTGATTGAGGGCGTTGCGCAGGATATTCTCGAAGCATTTGTGTAACAGGTCGCCGGTGCTGGCGACGATTGCCTCCGGCAGATGGGTGGCCAGTGTCACCCGTTTTGACTGGGCCGCTCCCTCAAATTTTGCATCGCTGCACAGTTGTTGCAACAGCGGCACAAGATCGATGTGGTCATCGAGGGCGGTATCCGGGCCCTGGCTGTCCAGTAGCTGGCCGATAAGCTCCTCCAGGCGCTCCGTTTCGCGCTCGATGCGCGCCAGGTGGGCGCGCGTCCCCTGCGGCTGTTCCTGGGCGAGTGCCAGGGCAATGCGCAGGCGGGCCAGGGGCGAGCGCAATTCGTGTGAGACATCGCCGAGCAGCCGCTTCTGCGATTCGATCCGCTCCTGCAGTTGCTCCGCCATGCTGTTGAAGTCCCGGGCCAGTTCATCGGTTTCGTCGCCGCCGCGTTGGCGCACCTGCAGCCGCGTGTCGAGCCGGCCGTTCGCCAGTTGCCGGGAAGCCAGCTGCAGGCTCTTGATGCGCCGTGTCAGCAGGGTCGACAGCAGGTAGCAGATCGCCCCGCTGATCACCACCGCGAGGCCGATTCGCAGCCACAGGTTGCTCCCCAACAGGCCCAGTAGGCGGTGGCGCGACGGTCTGAAAACGAACACCGCGCGCAGCATGCCTGTGCCCGGGCGGTAGATTTCATGGGCGAGCAGGTGCTCGCCGCCGCTGCGCAGAAACGCCCGCCGGCGAATGCCCTGCAATTGCCGCGATACCGCTTCCACGTTGGGCGGTACCGCCCGCCCCAGCAAATCCTCGCCCCGGTTATCGAGCAGGAAGATATCCACATCGTGCTCGGTGCCGGCTGCGGTGATCGCGGCCCGCATAGCGCGGTCATCGAGGTTTTGCAGATCGTAGATCATGCGCATGACAAACCGCTGGGGCTGGCCCTGTGTTCGGTATTCCAGTTCGCCGCGATCCGGGCCGGTGTCGAAGTAATGGCTTGAGACAAGCCAGCTGCCGAGCACGGCGATGGTGGCCAGCCAGAAACCGCTGAATATCTTGCCGAACAGGTGGAATCGCGGTGTCATGCGGCGGGCGGGGTGTCCGCGCTCAGGGTGAACTGGTAGCCGCTGCCGCGCACGCTGACAATGAGGTTGTCGCCACCCGCGGCCGCCAGTTTCCGGCGCAGTTTGCTGATGTGTACGTCGATACTGCGGTCGTAGGCGGTCAGTCCGCGCCCCAACGCCTGGCGACACAGCAGTTCCTTGTCTACCACGCTGCCCGCCCGGGCCAGCAGGACCGCCAGCACATTGAACTCGGCGGACGTCAACTGCAACACTGTGCCGGCGTGCGTGGCGCGGCGCTCGGCCGTGTTGAGCCGGGTCTGGCCCGCCACCAGCTCCGCCCCCTGGAGGTCCTCGCCTGCGCCGCGGGAGCGTCGCAGTATGGCGCGCAGCCGCGCGGCCAGCTCGCGGGGATTACAGGGTTTGGGCAGGTAGTCATCAGCGCCCATTTCCAGTCCGACAATGCGGTCGGTATCCTCGCCCCGCGCCGTGAGCATCAGTACCGGCGTCGCGGTAAACTGCCTCAGGCTGCGCAGTACTTCCAGGCCCTGCAGGCCCGGCAGCATGACATCAAGCACAATGGCATCGTAGTCATTTTCGCGGCAATGGCTGACTGCGGCGGCCCCGTCGTGGACCGCGTTCGACGTGAATCCCTCCAGTTGCAGGAATTCGGCGAGCAGGCAGCACAACTCCCTGTCGTCATCGATGATCAGAATACTGGCGCTCACGGCACTCCCCTGTGGTAGCCGGTTGCCAGTGTGAATAAGCGCGCAGCCGTTGTCACCCACTGTTCACGTCCGGACACGGTTCTTAACAATTCTTTACCCCGCGCGCGGTCACCTTTACCAGCGATTGGGTTAGCCTTGCATCTGACCGTGGCGGGAATCATCCGGCCATGGCGATCGATAACCGGGTAAGGAGAGTAGCAATGACTATTTCAATCAGGAACTGGCTGTGTGGATTTGCGCTGGCGGGCGCGGCGGCGCTGTCGGCTGCCAGCTGGGCGATGGGGCCGCCCCAGGGCATGGAGCACGATCCGGCACGGATGCTGGCGCATATAACCAAACAGCTGGACCTTTCCGCTGAGCAACAAGCCAGTGTGGAGAGCTTGCTTACCGCGGCCAGGCAGGCCGGGGCGGCTGATCGCCAGCGCATGCAGGAGTTACGCTCGCAGCTGAAGGGCATGCGCGATAATTTCGATGCCACACAAGCGCGCAAGGTAGCCGACGAAATCGGCCAGATCACCGGCCGTATGGTGTACCAGGCCAGCGAAACCTGGTCGCAGGTCTACCAGCTGCTGGATGCCGGGCAAAAGGCGGAACTGGACAGCCTGATGAGCCAGCGGGAGGAACGCCGGGCCAGGCGGCGTGACGGGGGCGACAAGCCGGCTCAGTGATGCCGGGCCCGCTTACCCTGGCGTTATCCTCTGCAGGTGGCTGTTACAGCTCCTCGATGGACAGGCCCAATTCCCCGGCGAGCGCGGCGCTGGCTTCCCGCTGGCCACTGTTGGTGATGACTGCCGTGCTGGCCAGCTCCTGCCGCAGGTAGGTGTCGGCTACCCGGCGCAGATCATCCAGTCCAACCGCCAGCACCCGCTGGCGGAATTGTTCGCGCTGCTCATGGCTGCGGCCGAACAGGCGGTTGTGAAAATGCTGCTTGGCCTCCCCGGCGGGTGAACTGGGTTTGTCCAGGCTGCTGATAACACCCAGGATAGCCTCCTCCAGCGCGCGGTATTCGTGCCTGTTATCCAGCATCCAGCTGATGGCGCCGTCAAAATCCTGCAGGGTCTGTACCAGGCGCGGGTCGCGGTAGGAGTAGAAGCGGAAAGCGGCGATGCCGGAGTCCTGGGAGGCGCCGCCGCCGTAGGCCCCGCCCTGTTCGCGGATGGCCCGGTGCAGGAAACCGTTGCGCAGGAAGCCTCCCAGTACAGTCAGCGCCGGGGCATCGGGGTGTTGAACCGGCACCGTGGGATACGCCCGGGCACAAAAATTCACCTGGGTATTGGTCAGCCACAACTGGGCGCGGCGCTCGCGGCAGGGTGCCAGGCTGAACTGCCCGTCCCGGGCGGCGGACCGGGCGGTGGATTGCGCCGGCTCCCATGCCTGCACGGCCAGCGTCGCGAGGTCGGCTGTGCGGTGATCCTCGGCCACGACCAGCAGCTGCCGGGGCATTGCCAGCGCCCGCTGGTGCAGTCCCGCGAGTGTATCGGCAAATTCGGCCAGGGCCGATTCGTCCTGCAGGCTGTCATCCAGCACGCGCAGGCTGCGAATACCGGCCAGCCCGGATAACTCGTGATTCAGGCGGGCGAGTCCGCTCATGCCGGCGCAGGCGGCAGCCATGGCGAGGCCGTGACCGTTGCCGGTAATAGACTGGTCGCGCCGGGCCCGCTGCTGGTTGATCAGCTCGCGTATGCGCGCGCGTTCATCAAAGCGCACACTTGCAAGGGTGTCGCGCATCAGGCTGGCCTGTTCCCGGGCGTTGCGCAGCAGGGCCTTGGAGGAGAGCACCAGCCGACCGCTTACCACCTGCTCGTCGTCCACCGCCGCCCGCAGCGACGAAAAAGCGTGGATTGAGCCCACCGTGGCGGACTGGCGGTGCTGTGCCTCCAGGTAATCACTCGCGCCCAGGCCCAGTTCGGTGATGATATGCGTGTACAGCGGCAGTATCTGCAGGTGAGCCGGGTCGAGGGGGGGCAGGGGAGCGACCACCTGCTGGTAAACCAGCCCGTTGGTGCCCTGGCCGTAGGTGGTCACCGGCATACCCCGGAGCGTGCTGTCCTGGTAGCGCAGTTCAGGCAGGCTGGCGGGCACGTCGCTGAGTTCCACCTTGGGCAGGATGTTCTCGTCATCGACTCGCTGCTGGCGCTGGATGAGATCCGCCGCCAGCTGGACGGTAGCGGCCCGGGCCTGCTCATCCATTGCGGCCTTTATTGCGGCCAGGCGCGCGGCCTCGGCAGCGGCGCGTTGCGCCGATAGTTCCATGTCCGGTGTCATCACCAGTGTTACCCGGTGCGGATTGTCCAGCAGCAGGCGCCGGGCCAACTGCCGGATATAGAGCGGATCCTCGATTTTTTCGCGCAGTCCGGCAATCACGGGCTCCAGATCCAGCACCGCGATGGGGTCGCTGTAGTGGGTGGCGCAACCCAGTGCCTGCAGGATCAGCTGCAGGCCATAGGGATACCCGTCGCCGCTGATCTCACGCTGGTGCAACTCCAGCTGGTGCAGTACCGCCTCCATGCGATCGTGGCTCACGCCCTCGCGGGCCACTCGCTCCAGCACGCCCAGTACCAGCTCCTCGAGTGCTTCGACGTGGTGCGCCTCGGAGCCCTCCACCCCGCAGGCGAAGACCATTTCGCGCATGCTGTCCTCGAGACCGCACAGGGGCGAGGGTGCCTGGCCCAGTTTCGTGGTCTCAAGCGCCTGCTGCAGGGGCGAAGCGCTGTTGTCGAGCAGCACACTGGCAAGCAGCTGCGCCTCAAGCAGTTGCTCCAGGTTGGTGCTCTGTCCCAGCAGCCAGCCGATGACGATATGGGTTTTCCTGTGTGTGCCGCCGTTCTCGTCATAGGCATAACGGCCGGCCACCCGCAATGGCGCCGACAGGCGCTGTTCCGGCGGTACCTGGATGCGCTCATCGAGTCGCTCGAACTGTCCCAGGGCGCGCGCCTCGAACACCGCCTGGTGTTCGGCCGCGGGAATGTCACCAAAGGTCATGAAAATCGCGTTACTGGGGTGGTAGTGGCTGCGGTAGAAGTCCCTGAGCTGATCGTAACTCAGGTCCGGAATGTGCTCGGGGTCGCCGCCGCTGTTGTAGTGATAGGTGGTGGTGGGGAAAATGTGCTCGCACAGGGTATTCCATAACACGCTGCCAACAGCACTCATGGCGCCTTTCATCTCGTTGAACACCACCCCCTTGAAAACCAGGTCGCTGTCCGGGTTGGCCGGCTCGGCAAATTCCACCCGGTGCCCTTCCTGGGCAAAATCCAGCGGGTCCAGCCGCGAAAAGAACACCGCATCCAGGTAAACATCCAACAGGTTGGCGAAATCCTTGCGGTTCTGGCTGGCGAAGGGATAGGCCGTCCAGTCCGAGCTGGTGAAAGCGTTCATGAAGGTATTGAGGGAGCGCCGCAGCATCATGAAAAACGGGTCCCTCACCGGGTAGCGCTGACTGCCGCACAGGGCGGTATGTTCCAGGATGTGCGCCACCCCGGTGGAGTCCTGCGGCACGGTTCGCAGCGCAACCAGGAAGACGTTCTCGTTGTTGGTCGAGGCCAGGTGGTAGTGCGCGGCCCCGGTTTTGTTGTGCTCGTATTGCTCCACCGTGATATTGAGAGACGCCACGGTTTGCGAGCGTACCGGGGTAAAGGCCGGGTGCGCCGGAGGGTGTGCTGTATTGCCAATACTCATGCTGTGTCCTGGGGGAAATCGTTAGTGGCTGTCGTCAGTGGATATCGTCAGTTGCGTTCGTTGGCTGCAGTTCTATGCGGTATAGCCAGGGCCAGTTTTTTCCAGTGACCCACAGGCCGCCATCCGCCGGATCGCGGGCGATTCCATTGAGGACATCGGTACCTGGACGCCGCTCCGTCGCCGGCAACAGGCCCTGCAGGTTGATGCTGCCCTCCACCTTGCCGTCGCCCGGATCGATGATGACGATACGTTCCGACTGCCAGATATTGGCCCAGATGCGGCCGTCCACCCATTCCAGTTCGTTCAGTCGGTTGACCGGCTTGCCGTCCTCGGTCACATGCAGCGCACGGGTGATGCGGTGTTGCGCCGGGTTGAGAAAATACAGGCGGTCGCTGCCGTCGCTGTAGATCAATTGTTCGCCGTCATTGGTCATACCCCAGCCCTCGCCCGGAATCTGCATACGCTCTATCCCGGCCAGGTCCTGTTTGTTGTACACCAGCAACAGGCGGGCGCGCCAGGTCAGCTGGTAGAGCCGATCACCCATGACGGTCAGCCCCTCGCCAAACAGGCGGGGGTCCAGGGAGCGGGCAGTATCCAGTTTGCCGCTGGCAAAATTGCGGCGCTCCAGCCGGGATTTTCCATACAGCCCGCTGCTGACATAAAGCTGGCCATCGACTATCTCCAGGCCCTGGACAAAAGTGTTGCGGGCCTGGGGTTTTTGTTCCAGCACCTTGTAACTGTACTGCTGTACCGCACTGGCCGGGCTGGCGAACAGCGCCGGCAGCGCCAGTAATGCGAACAGCGCCGACAGCGCCGGCAGCGGTAACGGGCGGAACATCAATCGATCCTGTTGCGTTTGAGGTCGCGGATTATAAACCGGGCGGGGGCCAATGCGCGAATCAGCTCGCGACACAGCGGCGGGGGCTCCCCGCAGATCTGGCTGGCGAGTAACTCCGCCGCCAGTGGGGTGGAACTGAGGCCGCGCGAGCCGTGGGCGGTGCTGAGGTACAGGCCGGGCAGGTAGGGGCCGCGCGCGGCAATGTCCTGCCGGGCATTGGTGCGCAACCCGGCGTATACCCGCAGGAAACCCGCCCGGTCGGGTACCGGCCCTACCAAGGGCAGGTAATCGGGGCTGGCGCAGCGAAAGCCCACCCGGCCGTCAAGGGTGTCGGGATCCTGCTGTTGCAGCCAAGCGCGCCATTGCGGCACCGCCCGCGCCAGCTGGTCGAGGTTGGCGCGGTGATCTGCCACGCGCGGCCGCGGATCGGTATCAGCCGGACTGAAGGTGGCACCTATGCAGTGGGCGCCGGCGCGCGCCGGGGCGATATAACCCTCGTGGCACAGTGCGGCATGCAACCCACCTGATTCAGCGCCGCCGGGCAGCTCGGTGGTCTGTCCCCGGATCGTCTGCAGCGGCAGCCAGTCCAGCTGCGCCGTGCGCGCGCAGTCGATGCCCGTGGCGACGACGGCGCAGGGCGCCCGCCAGCTCCGCCCGTCCCTGCCGGACGCCTGCCAGCTGTCGGCTGTCCGCCGCAGTGTGATCTCCCCACAATGCTCCAGCAGCCCGATGCGCATGTGGTCGGCCAGCGCTCGACACACCGCACCCGGGTGCAGCCAGCCGGAGCCGGGAAACCAGTAGCCGCCGACGGTCTGGTCTATGCCCAGCAGCGCGCCGGCCTGCGCCGGATCAAGTACCCGGGCGAGTTCCGGCACGGCCAGCAGGGCAGCGGACAGCGCCGCCGTTGCGGCCGGGTCGGCGCTCTGGTGAAAGCTGCCGCAGAGGGCCCCATCGAGCCCTTCGCGCAGCGCGCCGGTGGCGAACAGCGCCCGGTAGAACGTTGCACTGAACAGGAAACTCTGCAGGCTGAAGTCGGTCAGTGACGAGTGCCTGGGCGACAGGCGGGTGTACAGGACGCCCTGGCTATTGCCCGAACCGGCGCCGGCAAGCGCTCCCTGTTCCAGCAGGACAACCTCGACCCCGCGCCGGGCGAGGGCGGCAGCGACGCTGCAACCGGCCAGCCCGGCGCCCAACACCAGCGCCCGTTCGGGGAGGGCCGCGGGCTGCGGCTGAGCCGCCCGGGCGGGCCATGCAAAGGGCGTCGCAGGGACATCCCAGGGGGTGCTTCCGGTGCCGGGCGCGGGCCGCGGCGGCTGGACCAGGCGCCCCCGCAGGCACTCCCGCTTGCGCCCATAGCCGGGCGCTTTCTCCACCGCAAAGCCGGCGTCGGCGAGTTGCCGTCGCACCCGGCCGACGGCGGTAAACGTCGAAAAGCTGGTGCCTGGTCGGCTCAGGGTGGCGACCGCCGCGAGCACCGCCGGCTGCCACATGGCCTCGTTGCAGGCGGGAGCGAAGCCGTCGAGATACCAGGCATCGACCATGGGCCTACCGTGGGCGGCCAGGTCGGACAGGGTGTCGGCAACATCCTCCCACCACAGGTCCACGACCAGGCGCCCCCGCTCCAGCAGCAGGCGGTGCTGGCCGGGAACAAGCCCCGGGTAGTGCCGCAGCAGTTCGTCCGCCAGTGGGGCGAGGCCGGGCCAGGCGGACAGCGCCCTGGCCAGGTCCGGTCGCGCCAGCGGGTATTTCTCTATCGAGAGGTAGTGCAGCGGCGGCGCTGCCGGCGTGTCGCGCCAGGCCTGCCAGGTGAGGAGGAAGTTGAGACCCGTACCGAAGCCGGTTTCGGCAATCGTAAAACGCCCGGCCGGCTCATTCTCCCAGCGCTGCGGCAATCCATTGCCCTGCAGGAAAACGTAGCGGCTCTCCGCCAGGCCGTCGTCGCCGGAGTAGTACACATCACCAAAATCCAGTGACAGGGGGTCGCCGCCATCGGTCCAGCCCACTGCGGCGGCCGTTAACGGCCGCCATGGGGTATTGGCCCGTTTCATCCGGCGCGGGATTTAAGATTGATATCCTGCGGCAGCCAGGCCGGGATGTGGGGATTATCCTCGGCCAGCAGGTCATCCACCGCAAACAGGTGCAACTCGGGCGGGCTGTCCGGCGGTACGTACAGGGTAACGAGGAAGTCGCCGGCATTGTCGTTCTGGGGCACCTGTATCGCCCAGCGTTTGTCCTTGATGCGCAGCGTGGTGTCGCCGGGCTGCAGGCGAATCCGGGCGACGTAATTGTTTTTCCCCACCGGCCTCAGGCTGCGCTGCTCGCTGGCGATGAGGGCGCCGAAGAGTTCGGTCCGGATGCCGCAGATGGGTGCGATGTCGCGGCGGCTTTCGGGAATATCGGGGTCGGTCAGCCGGCGGGTGATCTGGCTCAGGGCGGTGCTGCCCTCGGCGCCGCTGAGCTGGACCTTGTCGGCACTGAAGGGGATGCGGGCAAGCTGTTCGGCCTCGAGCTGGGCGGCGGCCCTGGCTGCGAGTTCCTCCTCGCTGGGCAGGGTGCGGGCAGCCTCCTGCAGTTCTGCGTAGTAGCTGGCGAGCAGCGTGCGCAGGCGCTCGACGTGCTCCTGCTCGTCGGCCATCGAGTAATCCGGGGTGGTCACCCGCAGCGGCTTGCTCTCGATGCCATCGGCTACTTCGTATTGCGGGCTCGCCGCGGCCAGGGCGCGGGCGGCGGTGATCTGCTCCTGCAACAGGGTGAGCTCGCGCTCGGTAACCACGATCAGCCGCTCCTTGATCTTCACCATCTCCAGTGCGAGTCGGCGCACCGCCGGGTTGCCGCTCTGCTCCGGGGGGCGGCCATCGGTTTGTATCAGCCGGACGGTGGCCTTGTACTGGTCGAGCTCGGCGGTCAGCATACCGCGCTCCTGGGTGAGGGCCTGCAGCTCGATCTCGGGGTTCGGGGCGGGGGTCTGCGAGTGTGCCGGCGGCACCATCAGCATCAGCAGTGTACAGGCCAGCCAGGTCCCTCGGACCAGCGAGTGACACAGGGTGCCCAGGAGGCTTGTGATCAGTGTAAAAGGCCCTGCCATTAACCTGTTTCCAGCAATGTATGAGCAAAAAGAGTAGCAGAGTGGAAGATCGCCGTGCCAGCAGGTTTAGCGAAAATAGCGACATAAATAGGAACAGGCGTTAGACTTACGCGCTGTCAGCCCGAGCGGGGAGATTCCAGGGGTTTTTATGTCGCAATCCATCCAGCAAACCATCCCCAAGGAGCAGTTCCTTGCCCTCGCCATCAACCTCCTGCATCGGCATTTTATCGCCGCCGGGCGCACCCCGGCCAAGCGGCTGTACCGGGAAATCCAGGAGGGGCGCGTCGTGCCTATCACCCCGGTGAAAATGGAGGACGGGGCCACCGTCCGCTTCAGGGTGTCCCTGGATCACAGTGAATTCGCCGGCCATCTCAATTTCGGCGCGTTTCGGGGTGGTTTAGGCGTCCTGCTGGGGAATATCGCGCGGGCGCTGCAGCAAAAACGTGAGGTCACGGTGTTTACCGTAGACCAGCGCCCCGGCGCCATGCTGTTCGGCATCACCGGGGTCACGGTTGAGGGCGACCGGACCAGTGTGATGGTGCTGGGCGCGGAATCCGGCGTGGAGGCGGGGACCATCACCCTGCAATTGATGTACCTCGACCCGGCGCAGTTCGCCGGCGGGGGCGATCCGGCCCGGGAAGCTGCCGGCTGACGCAGTGCCGGCGGGGGCTCAGTCGATCCTCACCCGGGGCGGTTGGGGACGTTCAATGGACATTTTCTGCGCCGGTGCCATCACCTCAGCGGTACCCGTCGCTACCAGCTTGCCCGCCTGGTTGTGCGCCCGGCAGTCCAGGGTGACGATGTTGCGCCGGTCCTGCTTGTCAGTCACCTCCAGTGTCACCGTTAGGGTGTCGCCGATTTTGACCGGCAGGCGGAACCTGAGGGACTGGCCGAGGTAGATGGTGCCGGGGCCGGGCAGTTCCATGGCGAGGGCGGCGGAGATGAAGGCACCGGTGAGCATGCCGTGGGCAATGCGCTCCCCGAACACGGTACCGGCGGCAAAATCGGCGTCGAGGTGGACGGGGTTGACGTCGCCACTGACAGCGGCAAACAGTGCGATGTCGCGCTCTTCGACCAGGCGGGAATAGCTGGCGGTCTGGCCGACAGTGATTTCGTCGTAGGTAACATTGGCGAGCTTTGGCATGGAACGTCCCCCCGGGGCTTACAATAGCGCCGAGTGTAACCCATTTTCTGATAACCGGGCCCGGGCCCGGCACAGGGCGGCATCATGCAGAATACTCGCCGGAGCAAGGCAGGCTCCCCGCAGGCGGCTACCCCGGAATCACCCGCCCGGGAGATTCGCATCGAGGATATTACCTTCCCCGAAGACCTGCCCGTCGCCGAGCGACGGGAGGACATCGCGCGCGCCATCACCGCGCACCAGGTGGTGATCGTAGCCGGTGAGACCGGGTCGGGCAAAACGACCCAGCTGCCCAAGATCTGCCTGGCACTGGGGCGCGGCCGCGAACAGGTCATCGGCCACACCCAGCCGCGGCGGCTGGCGGCGCGCACGGTGGCCCGGCGCATCGCCGAGGAACTCAATACCGGCCTTGGCGACCTGGTCGGCTACCAGGTGCGCTTCACCGACCAGGTGTCGGCGGCCAGTGCGATCAAGCTGATGACCGATGGCATCCTGCTGGCGGAAATACAGCGCGACCGCCTGCTGCGCGGTTACGACACCATCATCATCGACGAGGCCCACGAGCGCAGCCTCAATATCGACTTCCTGCTGGGTTACCTCAAACGCCTGCTGCCGCAGCGGCCCGATCTCAAGCTGGTTATCACCTCGGCCACCATCGATGTCGACAGTTTTTCCCGCCACTTCGATGATGCGCCAGTGATCGAGGTGTCGGGTCGCGCCTATCCGGTGGAGACGCATTACCTGGACGCCGGGGAGTCCGCTGCCGAGGAGGGTGTCACCGCGCAAATAGCCGCACTGGTCGAGGACATCGATGCCGGCAGGTTTGGCCGCCGCGGCGACGTGCTGGTATTCCTGCCCGGGGAGCGCGATATCCGGGACCTCGCCAGGCAGTTGCGGCACAACACCGCGCTGGATGTGCTGCCGCTGTATGCCCGCCTCAGCCAGGCCGAGCAGAATCGCGTGTTCGACACCTCCTCGCGCCGGGGCATACGGGTGGTGCTGGCGACCAACGTCGCCGAGACCTCGATCACGGTTCCCGGCATCCGGTATGTGATCGACCCCGGGGTGGCGCGTATCAGTCGTTACAGTTTTCGCACCAAGGTGCAGCGGCTGCCGATAGAGCCGGTGTCCCAGGCCAGCGCCAACCAGCGCAAGGGGCGCTGCGGCCGGGTCGCCGCCGGTGTCTGTATCCGACTCTACAGCGAGGCCGATTTCAACCTGCGACCGGCGTTTACCGACCCGGAAATCCTGCGCACCAACCTGGCGGCGGTGGTGTTGCAAATGCGGGTGCTGGGCCTGGGCGAGGTGGAGGACTTCCCCTTCATCAATCCGCCGGACCCGCGCCTGGTGCGCGACGGGTACAAATTACTGGAAGAACTGGGGGCGGTGACCCCCGCGGGTGTGCTCACTGACACCGGCCGGCGGATGGCCCGGCTGCCGGTCGACCCGCGGCTGGCGCGCATGGTGCTGGCCGCGTCCGACCAGGGCTGTCTGGAGGAGGTGCTGGTCATCGCCAGTGCGCTGGCTATACAGGATCCGCGCGAGCGCCCCGCCGACAGGCAGCAGCAGGCTGACCAGTCGCACGCGCGGTTCCGGCACCCGCGTTCGGATTTCATGGCATGGCTCAACCTGTGGCGCTACTACGAGGAGCAGCGCCAGGCCCTCAGCGGTAATCAGCTGGCGAAACTGTGCAAGCGCGAGTTTCTCTCCTACCTGCGCATGCGCGAGTGGCGGGACGTGCACACCCAGCTGTGTATAGCCTGTCGCGCGCAAAAACTCCGGCCGCGGCCCAACCTGCCGCCGGAGGAAAACTACGAGGGGGTGCACAAGGCACTGCTGTCGGGGCTGCTCGGCAATATCGCCCAGCTGCAGGAAGGCAGGGAATACCTGGGCAGTCGCAACCGCAAGCTGCTGGTGTTTCCAGGCTCCTCCCAGGCGCGCAAGCCGCCAAAATGGATAGTGGCGGCGGAGGTGGTGGAGACTTCCGGTGTCTATGCCCGTGAGGTGGGCGCGATCGAGCCCGAGTGGGCCCTGGATACCAATCCCGAACTGCTGCGCAGGCACTATTACCAGCCCCGTTGGCAGCCTCGCAGCGGGCGGGTGATGGCGTACGAGCGCATTACCCTGTACGGCCTGACCCTCGTCGACAAGCGCCCGGTTCACTACGGCCCCATCGCGCCGCTCGAAGCGCGGGAACTGCTGATTCGCGAGGGCCTGGTAGCCGGCAAGTTGCGCCCCTCGCCGGGTTTCCTCAAGCACAACCAGGCACGGGTGCGGGAGCTGGAAGAACTGGAATCGCGGGCGCGCCGACGGGACATCCTGGTGGATGAACAGGTTGTGTACGAGTTTTATGCTCAGCGCCTGCCCGCCGATGCATACACCGCCAGCCGCCTGGCGAGTTGGCTCAGGCGTCACCCGGAGGACGCGGCAGCCCTGCGCCTGACACGTGAGCATCTGCTGGCCCGGGACCCCGGGGCCGAGCTGGGTGCACAGTTTCCCGATCACCTTGAGTGGGAGGATATTGCCTTCCGCCTGAGCTACCGGTTTGAACCCGGCGGGGTGGCCGACGGCGTGTCCGTCACCGTGCCCGTCGCGTTGCTCAACCGGGTGCCGCGCTACCGGTTTGACTGGCTGGTACCCGGCCTGCTCCGGGAAAAGTGTATCCAGCTGGTCAAGGGCCTGCCCAAGGAAAAGCGCAAGCAACTGGTGCCGGTCCCGGATCATGTGGACCGCGCGCTGGCGCAATTGGCCCCCGACAATGTCGACCTGTTGCAGGCGCTGTCACGGGCCCTGGGCGGCGGACTGCGGCTGTCCCCCGGCGACTGGGCTCCCGAGAAACTTGACGATTTCTATCGTATGAACGTGCGTGTGGTCGACGCGGAGGGCCGCTTGCTGGCCCAGGGGCGCGACCTGGCGGAACTGGTGCAGCGCTTCCGCGAAGACACCAGCCAGAGTATCAGCGCCGGTCCGGCCAACTCCCCCGCCCGCAGCGGCATCAGTCGATGGGACTTCGGCGACTTGCCGCGGCAGTGGCGTTTTCGCCAGGCGGGGGTGGACATTGTCTCCTATCCGGCCCTGGTGGATGAGGGCGAGAGTGTCGCCATAGCACTGTGCGACTACCCCGGGGAGGCCCGCCTGCGACACCGCCTGGGCGTGTTGCGGCTGCTGCGTTTGCACAGCGCCCAACAGGTGAAATACCTGCGCAAGCAGTTGCTGCGCGGGAACGAGTTCAACCTGGTACTGGCCGGGGCTTCGCTGGAGCGGGCGGCGCTGCTGGAGGACCTGGTCGATGCCAGCTATCTGCAGGCCATGGCGGTGGCAGCGCAGGCACCCTACGCAGAGGCGGACTTTCTGCGCCTGCTGGAGCGGGGCAGTGGTGAAGTCATCGCCCGGGCCAATGAGCTGGAAACCCTCTTGCTTGCCAGCCTGCGGATTCTGGCCGAGATTCGCCAGCGCCTGGCGGGCTTGCCGGCCGGGTCCTGGCCGGATACCCGCGCCGATATCGACCAGCAGTTGCGCCGCCTGTTGGCGCCGTGTTTCATGCGCGACACCCCGCAGGACTGGCTCGCCCAGATGCCGCGCTACCTGAAGGCGGTGCGCACGCGGGTGGAGCGACTGCCGGGGCAGTATGCGAAAGACCAGGCGCACACCGCGCAGCTGCAGTCGCTGGCCGCTCCCCTGTGGGAGGCCGCCGCCAGCTCTCCGGGTCTGCTGGGCCTCAGTGACGAGGCGGCGCATTATCGCTGGTTGCTGGAGGAGTTCAGGGTCTCCCTGTTTGCCCAGAATCTCGGAACTCGCCAGGCCGTCTCCGCCAAACGCCTGCAGGAGCAGTGGCAGGCGGTAGCGCGATGGCTGGGAAATAATCCTCACTGAATCCAGGGGTAATGGGCGGTGCGTGATACCCCCGCGACAGCGGGATGAAACTTCCTGTGTGGTATCGTGTCATAACTTGCACACGGGCCGCCAAGGTGAGATGTTAAGTCCGGACGCCGCGTGCAATGACAACAATGACTCAATCATCAAAAGGGAAATCATTATGGCGCAATTCAAGAAACCCCTGGCGGCCGCTCTCGGCGCCGCGTTCCTGGCGACCTCTGTCGCACCGCTGGCTACGGCAGCGGTAAACCCGTTTTCCGCCCAGCAATTGAGCGGCGGTTATGACCTGCCGAATTTCGACAAGGACGCGGAAGGCAAGTGCGGTGAAGGCAGGTGCGGAGAGAAAAAAGCCGCCAACGAAGGCAAGTGCGCTGGCGACAAGGCCAAAGAGGGCAGCTGTGGCGACAAGGCCAAGGAAGGCAGCTGCGGCGACAAGGCCAAAGAGGGCAGCTGCGGCGACAAGGCCAAAGAGGGCAGCTGCGGCGACAAGAAAGCCGCCGAGGGCAAGTGTGGCGGCAGCTGATGCATGGAGAGGTCCGCGAGCTGCAGGGCGCGGGTCTCGGCTTGCGGCGGGCCCTGCTGGGCCCGCTGCAGTCCATGGACGCGCGGGCTGTTGATTTTTTCGAGGCCGCCCCGGAGAACTGGATCGGGGTAGGCGGGCGTTACGGCAGGCAATTTCGCGAGTTGGCCGAACGCCATCCCGTGGTTTTGCATGGCCTGTCGCTCGATATCGGCGGGCCGGATCCACTCGATACCGACCTGGTGCTGGCGATTAAAGGCCTGATGGCCGAACTGGGCGCTCCCCTGTACAGCGAGCACCTGAGCTACTGCGCCGCCGGTGGCCATCTGTACGACCTGTTGCCGATTCCCTTCACCGAGGAGGCGGTGCGCTATGTCGCCAACCGCGTACGGCAGGTGCAGGATATTCTCGGAGCACCCATCGCCCTGGAAAATGCCTCTTATTATGCCCAGCCGCACGCGGATATGAGCGAGGCGGATTTTATCGGCGCGGTAGTGGCACGAAGCGGCTGCGACCTGCTGCTGGATGTCAACAACATCTATGTCAACAGCGTGAATCACCGCTACGACGCCCTCGAATTCCTCGACGCACTGCCGCTGGAGCGCACGCGCTATATCCACGTGGCGGGGCACTTTGACGAGGCCCCAGACCTCAAGGTAGATACCCACGGCGCCGATGTCATCGACCCGGTGTGGGCGCTGCTGGCACAGGCTTACCAGCGGCTGGGACCGGTACCCACGTTGCTTGAACGCGACTTCAACCTGCCGCCACTGGCGGAGTTGCTGGGGGAGGTGGCACAGGTGCGCGGACTCCAGGCGGCGGTGCGCAGCCCGTTGCGGGCAGGGGGCTGCGCATGAGTCCAGCGCATGAGTAATTCCACGGCAAGGGACAGCCAGCTGGCCATGGCGCACTACCTGCGCCGCCCCGCCACCGCGCCGCCCCCGGCGGGTGTCGAGCAGCGGCGGCTGGATATTTATTTGCAACTGGTCTACAACAATATCGAAGGGTTTCTCAGCGGCGGCTTCCCGGTGCTGCGCAGCCTCTACAGTGATGCGGACTGGCACGACCTGGTGCGCGCCTTTATCGACGGCCACCGCTGCCACACACCGTATTTTCTTGAGATCAGCCAGGAATTTATCGAGTTCCTGATGAACGAGCACAGGCGGCGTGAGTGCGATCCAGCGTTCATGGTTGAGCTGGCGCATTACGAGTGGGCGGAACTTGCCCTGGATGTGGCTGAGGCCGAGCCGCCCCCGCAGTGTGGCCCGGTTGACATACTGGCAGCGGTGCCCCGGCTGTCCCCGCTGGCCTGGCTGCTGTGTTACCAGTACCCGGTTCATCACATAGGGCCGGGCTTTCGACCTGACGCCCCGACCCAACCGACCTACCTGGTGGTATATCGCGACCGCCAGGAGCGGGTCCGGTTCATGGAACTGAACGCCGTCTCCGCCCGGCTGGTGGAGCTCACCAGGGGCAATACCACCGCGACGGGCGCCCGGCTGCTGCAGGATCTGGCGGCTGAGACGGGTATGCCAGCCCCGGACCTGCTGGAATTTGGCGCCGCGCAGCTGACTGAACTGGTGGCGTGCGCTGTGCTGGGCCTGTTGCCCGACGCCCCGGACCCCGATACTACGGTTGCCCCGGTACGGCAGTCGGCGTAACATTCCGGTCCCGAAAGTAGGACGTCAATCTGATCATGCCCCTGTCGCGCTATCTCCTGCTGGCTATGCTGGCGTTCACGTCCGGGTGTTCGTGGGCCCAGGAACAGGAACGCACCCGGGATGTTGACCCCTGGGAACCTGTCAATCGCAAGATCTTTGTCTTCAATGACACCCTCGATCACTGGATACTGACGCCGGTGGCCAAGGGCTACAAGTTTGTCATGCCCGACTTTGCCGAGCAGGGTGTTACCAATTTTATCGCCAATATCTACGAGTTCAACTCGTTCTACAACTCACTGCTGCAGGGGGAGTTTCTCGGGGCAACCAAAGCGGGGGGACGATTGCTGGTGAACTCCACCCTGGGTTTGCTGGGGTTTTTTGATGTTGCCACCCCGATGGGAATTGCACCTTTTCGTGCGGATTTCGGCCAGACGCTCGCCGTGTGGGGCGTGGATTCCGGCCCCTACGTGATGTTGCCCGTTTTCGGGCCGCGCAACGTGCGCAGCGCGGTTGGCTATTTCACTGACACCTATACTTCCATTCCCTACCTGGTGAATGAGCAGACCTGGGCCTGGACCTTCTGGACGGTCGAAGTAATCGACTACCGGGCCCGCCTGCTGGATGCCGAGGACCTGATCACCGGCGACCGCTACATCTTCCTGCGGGACGCCTATTTACAGCGCCGTAAGGCCTTCGACACGCGCGGTGAAGTGGATGACAGTTTTTCTGATTTCGAGCAGGACGCGGAGGATTGGGAGGAGTTCTGATGCCGCCGTGTCCAGGTTCCTCCACAGTCGATCGCAGTCCACCACCAAATCTGTGAAATCCTGCCCAAAGCCCGGCCCTTGTGGTTGCCCCCTGCCAGTGATCGGCGTACTGTCACGCCGAACCTCCCGTCAAAGTCCCCGCTGATGGCCGCTAAAGGTAATGTGCTTGTTATAGACGATGTTCCGTCCCGTGCCGAAGCGCTTGCGCAACTCGTCCGCACGGCCGGCTTCGACACCACCGTGGTCACCGACATCAATACTACCGAGTTCGCCCTGGGTATCGACAGCCAGTTCGATGTCGTGTTGTGTGAACTCGATCTGCGGGGTGTCTCCTGGAAAGAGGCGCGCCGGGTATTGCGGGAGATGGATGCCCAGGTGCCGGCGATCATGTTCAGCGATGTGGTGGACGCCGAAAGAATGATGACGGCCCTGCACCTGGGCGCCAGCGATTTTTTCGTCCGGCCGGTAGCGGACAGCGATGCCCTGGTGAAATCGATCGAGCGCTGCGTGCGCCAGCGTGAGATGCGACGGGAGCTGCGCGAATCCCGGCGGCGCCTGGAAGCCACCAACAATGAATTGCGCGCCACGGTAAAAGTGCTGGAGCAGGATCAGCAGGCGGGTCGCCAGGTGCAGCTGAAAATGCTGCCCGCCACGCCGTTGGTGCTCGATGACTACGTTTTCAGCCACACAGTGATTCCCTCGCTCTATCTCAGTGGCGATTTCACTGACTACTTCACAGTCGGCGACAACTTCGTGGTTTTCTTCATGGCGGATGTCTCCGGTCACGGCAGTTCCTCGGCCTTTGCCACGGTGCTGCTGAAAAACCTGTTTGCGCGCAAGCGCTCCGATTACCTGCGCCTGCTCGACGATTCGGTATTGAGCCCGGTAACCATGCTCAAGCATGCCAACAAGGAATTATTGAGCCTGGGAGTGGGCAAATTTGCCACCATGGTGGTCGGCCTGCTCGACATGGCAAGGAATACGCTGCGTTACAGTGTGGCGGGGCATTTGCCGCAGCCGGTGCTGGTATCCGGTCAGGGCGCGCGCTACCTGCGCGGAGAGGGCACCGCGGTGGGTATTATGGAAGATGCCGTCTACGAGGAGCACCTGATCGATCTTCCCGAAAGTTTTATGTTGGCCCTTTTTTCCGACGGTATCCTTGAAATCCTGCCGCCGAAAAACCTCATTGAAAAGGAAAAGTACTTTCTTGATGTCTTCGAGCAGACATCGGAATCACCCCAGCAGCTGGTGACCCGCCTGGGACTGGATCGGGTGGAGACGGCCCCCGATGATATCGCCGCCCTTTTCATCAGCAAGCGTGGCTGAGATGGCGGAGGGCAGAATCCTGGCGGCCTGCCACAATGGGGCCTACGTGATTCGCTTCGAGGGGGATGTGCGTCTTACCCTGTGTACTGCCATCGATGACTATTTCCAGCGGATGTTTGAAGACCCCGAATTTGCCAGCGTCTGGGTTGACTTGTGCAGTGCCGAGGGCCTGGACAGCACCACCCTGGGCCTGCTTGCCAAGCTCGCGCTGACCGTGAAGCAACGCTTTGGATTCCAACCCGCGATTTACTCCTGCGATCCCGGCATCAACCGCCTGATCAAGAGCATGGGCTTCCAGCGGCTGTTTGAGCTGCGTGAGGAGGTCTGCGGCGCCCCCGAGGAAGCCACCGCCATCCCGGCGGTGGAGGGCAGCGAGGACGTGGTCAAGGAAAAGGTGATAGAGGCCCACCGGGTGCTGATGGAACTCAGTCCGGAAAACCGCAGCCGCTTCCGGGATCTGTTGAACGTACTCGAACGAAGCTGAGTCAGGCCTTTGCCACCAGCTTGGCGCGAATGTAGTCGGAGTGCGGCACGTAGGTCAGTTCCGCCACCTGCCTGATCAGGTATTCCTCGTACTTGTCCAGCCGGCCATCGGCGTAGGCCACCCGCCACATGTTGGTGATCAGCTCCAGCTTCTGCGCCGCACTGTAATGGTCGTTGATAACCCGGGTGAAGTCGTACAGCGAGGCCGCCTCGTCCAGTTGTGCACTGGCCTGTACCAGCAGCTCGCTGACCTGCGCCGCGTCCAGGCCGAGGGTTTCGCACAAAAGCGTGGTGAGCACGGCCTCTTCCACACCGTCCTCGCTGAAGTCGGCGCGGGCGGTTTCGATGAGCAGCGCGGCGGCAGCGAGTCGCTGCCGGTGTTCACGTTCTGCCCCGGTTTCCCTGGCAGGCGTTTCAAACAGTTTCCGAAACGCGTTGATCATCGTGCGCTGATGAGTTGCTCAAGCTTGATCTGGTCGGCGACAAAATTCCGAATCCCCTCGGCCAGTTTTTCGGTCGCCATCGCATCCGCATTCAGCTCGTAGCGAAACCCGGCTTCGGTCACGTTCGCCCTGGCCTCCTGTGAGCTGGCCCGCGCCGGATCCAGCTGGCGGGGCAGGGCGCCCTCGTCAGCGGCCAGTTCCGTCAGCAGCGCCGGGCTGATTGTCAGGCGGTCACACCCCGCCAGTGCCTCAATCTCCCCGGCGTTGCGAAAGCTGGCACCCATGACCACCGTCTGGTAGCCGTGCTGCTTGTAGTAGTGATAAATCCGGGTGACCGACTGTACCCCGGGGTCGTCCTGGGGGGTGCGGATCTCCAACTGGGTGTTGGCCTTGTACCAGTCGAGAATCCGCCCCACGAAGGGTGATATCAGGTATACACCCGCATCGGCACAGGCGGCGGCCTGGCTGAATCCGAACAGCAGGGTCAGGTTGCAATTGATGCCCTCTTTTTCCAGTTGCTCGGCCGCGCGAATGCCCTCCCAGGTCGAAGCGGTCTTGACGAGGATGCGCTCGCGGCCTATACCCGCCTGCTCATACATGCCGATCAGTTTGCGCGCCCGTTCCATGGTGCGAGCGGGGTCGAAAGACAGGCGGGCGTCAACCTCGGTAGAGATGCGACCCGGCACGATGGCGAGTATTTCCCGCCCCACGGCCACGGCGAAGTGGTCGCAGCAGTTGGCGAGCCGGGTGGCATTATCTCCGCCCTGGCCGGCGGCCCATGATTTGGCCGCATCGAGCAGGCGGGCATAGTGGGGCAGGGCGGCCGCTTTCAGCAGCAGCGAGGGATTGGTGGTGGCGTCCTGCGGTTTGAAACGCTCAATGGCCTCTATGTCACCGGTGTCGGCGACCACATCGGTCATCGCTTTAAGCTGGTCCAGTTTATTGCTCATGGTAGGTACCCTCCGGGTGGCGGCTGAATGCGCTCGGTGCTCTTGCCTGTGCGTGCTTGCGGGGTGCGCGGCCCCGCTCAAGCGGCCGAACTCGCCGACCTGCCGGTCTGGCTGACCTGACGAACCGCCTCTGTCAGCACCTCCGGCCCCGCTGTTTTCCCGTAGGCGTTTTCGCTCAGGTAGCGCCTGAACTTCCTCGCTCCGGGCACACCCTGGTAGAGGCCGAGAATATGCCGGGTAATGTGGTTCAGGTGGGCGCCGCGGGCAAGCTGTCGCTCGACGTAGGGTAGCAGGGCGACGATGACATCATCGCGAGATTGCACCGGATTGTCCATCCCGAACAGCTCGCGGTCCAACTCCGCCAACAGCCAGGGGTGCTGGTAGGCCTCCCGACCTATCATCACGCCGTCAACCCGCTGCAGGTGATGCCGGCATTCAGCGAGCGTCCGGATGCCGCCGTTGATCACAATGGTCAGGTGGGGGAGGTCGTCCTTGAGGCGGTAGACCCAGGGGTAGTTGAGCGGCGGGACCTCCCGGTTTTCCCTGGGTGAAAGACCCTGCAGCCAGGCCTTGCGGGCGTGCACGATAAAAACCTCGCAGCCGGCTTCCGCCACCGGGCCGATAAAGTCCAGCAACTCGCCATACGACTCCATATGGTCGATGCCGATGCGATGCTTCACGGTGACAGGGATGGTGCAGGCATCCCGCATGGCCCTGATGCCATCGGCGACCAGTTGCGGACGCGCCATCAGGCAGGCGCCGAACAGGCCGGATTGCACCCGGTCGGAAGGACAGCCGCAATTGAGGTTGACCTCGTCGTAGCCCCAGTCCTGGGCCCAGCGGGCGCAGCGGGCCAGGTCAGCCGGCTCACTGCCACCCAGTTGCAGCGCCACCGGGTGTTCCTCGGGATTGAAGTGCAGAAAGCGGTCCCGGTCGCCGTGGATCAGCGCGCCGGTGGTGACCATCTCGGTGTACAACAGGGCCTGACGGGTGAGCTGGCGCCAGAAGAACCGACAGTGGTGGTCCGACCAGTCCAGCATCGGCGCCAAAGATAGTTTTCGGTTTAGGTTTATATCATAACTCATTGAAAAATATTAAATATATGTATCTTTCTTTGAGCGGAAGGCGGGCCTGTCAGGCCCGCCTCAGGGTGATCACTTGATGTTGCACTGCTGCTGGATCTCGGCGATTTTCGCATCCAACTTCTTGTTGTACTCGCCGGTGCCGATTTCAAAGGTCTCACTCTCGCTGCCGCCAAACAGGTGCGCAACTGCACCTATCGGGATAATGGAACTGGCACCGTCTTCAACTTCCTGGGATGTGCGCGCTTTCTCGGCGGTCAGGGTCTTGATATCCGCCGCCGCGGTAGAACAGTTGATGGGTTTGGCGAGGTTCGCCTTAACCTGTTTTTCCGGTGCCGGCGCCTGGGCCGCGCAGCCTGCGAGCAGGGCGGACAAAATCACTACTGCGGGTATTGCTCTCATGTGTTTATCTCCTGAAGGTGATCCGAATCTGTCCCGGCAGGGCGCCTTCCCGGGGGATCGGGGGTGCGCCATCGATGACGCGGCTTATCTTGGCATACCTGCGTACGGCAGGGCCAGCCATTTTCGCCGGGGTACACGTGACGGTTAAGCTAGACTCCCGGGTCGACCCCGGTCATCTCAACCGACAGGTCCCAGAGTCGCCGGGCGATGTCCCGGTCATGGCTGTGCCGGTTAGAGGCGACCTTGACTGCCGGGCCCGCGGTTTCACGGCGCCTGGCCGGGCCGTAATATTCGCCTCCCTGCACGCCGGGCATGGTGGCGGCGCACAGGGTGGGCCACGCCCCCTGGGCCGATGTGTTGAACAGCGGGCGAAAAACGGGCATCAGCATCCTGAGCGCGCGCGGGACGTAACGCGACAATTCGGTATCGGCGATGCCCGGGTGGGCGGCGACCGAAATGGTGGAGTCGCCCGCCGCCGACAGGCGCCGGTGCAGTTCATAGGTGAAATACAGGTTGGCGATCTTGCTCTGGGCGTAGCGGGTCACGGGGTTGTAGCCGCGCTCGGCATTGATGTCGTCGAAATGAATTCTGCCGCGTTTGTGGGCAATGCTGGCGGTGTTGACGACGCGGGCATCGGCTGTGGCCTGCAGTTTGGGCAGCAGCAGGCCGGTCAGGGCGAAGGGCCCCAGGTGGTTGACGCCGAACTGTGATTCGAAGCCGTCCAGGGTGAGTTCATAAGGCGGGATCATGATGCCGGCGTTGTTGATCAGCACATCCAGGCGCGGCTCCTTGGCGACGGTAGCCGCGGCCTTCTTCACCGACCCCAGGCTGGCCAGGTCCAACTCGATGACGGCCACGTCCGCACCGGAATGTTCCGCCAGGATATTCCGGCGCGCCTGCTGGGCCTTGTCCCTGGAACGGCAGCCGATAAGCACCCTGGCGCCGCGCCCCGCGAGCACTTTGGCCGCGTCGAAGCCCAGGCCGGTGTTGGCGCCGGTGATAAAGATCGTTTTACCCGACTGGTCGGGGACATCGCTTGCAGTGAAACCTTTCATATCCTCACTCCCTGGGTGTGCTGCCGCAGTCGGGTGCAATAGCGGGCACGATGGCTGTAGCCGGTTGACCCCGCCGGCTATCACGCCGGCGATGGCCAGCCTTACTGCTGCCAGGGGCGGTCACTACCGGTGCGGCTCAATTGGCGATCCAGTGGGGATAGGGCAGTTTGCGCTTCCACAGGTATTCCGCGTTGAACAGCTTGCTCTGGTAGCGGCTGCCAGAGTCACACAGTATGGTGACGATGGTATGGCCCGGCCCCATTTCCCGGGCCATCGCCATGGCCCCCGCTATGTTGATACCGGAGGAGCCCCCGACGGAAATTCCCTCTTCTTTCAACAAATCGTATACCAGCGGCAGCGCCTCGTCGTCATCTACCCGGCAGGAAAAGTCCACTGCCAGCCCGGCCAGGTTGCCGGGTAGGAACGAGACCCCTATGCCCTCGGCGATGGACTCGCCCTCGGCCTGCAGGCCGCCGCCGTTGAAATGGCTGTACAGGGCCGAGCCCATGGGGTCGGCCAGGCCGATCTTTATATCGCGGCGATATTCACGCAGGGCATCGGCGACGCCGGCGAGGGTGCCCCCCGTACCCACCGCACAAATAAATCCGTCGACCTGGCCGTCGGTCTGCTGCCAGATTTCCCGGCCGGTGGTGGCGCTGTGAATCTGGCGATTGGCCGGGTTGTCGAACTGCCGCGCCCAGATGGCGCCGTTGGCTTCGTCCTTGCGCCGCCCGGCGGCCACGCGCTCGGCGGTGTGGATGTAGTGATGGGGGTCGGTGTAGGGCACCGCGGGCACCAGCAGCAACTCGGCGCCCAGCATTTCGAGCTGGCTGACTTTCTCTTCGCTGGCGTTTTGCGGCATGACGATCACGCACTCATAGCCCAGCGCATTTGCCACCAGGGTCAGGCCGATCCCCGTATTGCCCGCGGTACCCTCGACGATCACCCCGCCGGGTTGCAACTCGCCCGCCTGCTCGGCAGCGCGGATGATCCCCAGTGCCGTGCGGTCTTTTACCGACCCGCCCGGGTTCATGAATTCGGCTTTGCCGTAGATATGGCAGCCGGTCAGTTCCGAAGCCTTGCGCAGGTAGAGCAGGGGAGTATTGCCGATGACATCCGGAAGCAGTTGCTGCTGGGGCATGAAAATTTTCCTCGGACAGTGAGCGGGGCCAGGGGGCATTATCAGGGCAAGCGCGGGATTTACCAAGTTCGTCGGCGACTTCCGGCAGCCCCGGTACATCGTCGCGGGTGATGGCCGGCACCTGGGGCCGCCCTGGCGACCCGGTCCCCGAGATGGGCTTTGCGCAGCCCAACCCGTATAATCCCCCGCTCCTTGAGCCAATCACCGGATAGCCATGACTGTTCGTACCCGCGTCGCGCCATCGCCCACCGGCGATCCCCATGTCGGCACCGCTTATATCGCCCTGTTCAACCTGTGTTTTGCCCGTGCCCACGGCGGCCAGTTCCTGCTGCGCATAGAGGATACCGACCAAACCCGCAGCACCGCCGACTCGGAGCAGGCCATACTCGACTCCCTGCGGTGGCTCGGCCTGGAGTGGGATGAGGGCCCGGATGTCGGTGGACCACACGGCCCCTACCGGCAGAGCGAGCGCATGGAGATTTACGGCGAGTACGCCGCACAGCTGGTGGCGCAGGGCAAGGCGTTCACCTGCTATCGCACGCCCACCGAGCTCGATGAGCTGCGGGAGGCGCGCCGCGCCGCCGGCACCAGCACCGCCCTGAAGCCCTCCGATCTGATGTTGCCGGAACAGGAACTGGAGCGGCGACGAGCCGCGGGCGAACCCTATGTCATTCGTATGATGGTGCCCGAAGAGGCCGGTACCTGCGCGATCGACGACATGCTGCGCGGCACCATCGAGCTCGATTGGGGTATGGTGGATGCCCAGGTACTGCTCAAGTCGGACGGGATGCCGACCTATCACCTGGCCAATGTGGTGGATGACCACCTGATGGGGATCACCCACGTCCTGCGCGGCGAGGAGTGGATCAACTCCGCGCCCAAGCACAAATTGCTGTACGAGTACTTCGGCTGGGACATGCCGCGCCTGTGCCACCTGCCGCTGCTGCGCAATCCCGACAAATCCAAGCTCAGCAAGCGCAAGAATCCCACCAGTATCCTCTACTACCAGCGCATGGGCTTTTTGCCCGAGGCCCTGCTCAACTACCTGGGGCGCATGGGCTGGTCCATGCCGGATGAACGGGAGAAATTTTCCCTGTTCGAGATGATGAGCCAGTTCGATATCCAGCGCGTATCCCTGGGCGGCCCGATCTTCGATGTCGACAAGCTGAAGTGGCTGAACGGGATGTGGATCCGCGAGAACCTGGACGAGGCCCAACTGGCGCAGCGCCTGGTGGACTGGGCCTACAACGAGGCCAACCTGATGAAGGTGCTGCCGCACGCGCAGAAGCGCCTGGAGACCCTCAGCGATTTCGCCCCGCTGGTCGGTTTCCTCGTATCGGGTACCCTGCCCCTGACCGCGGCGAGTTTTGCCGGGATCAAGGGCGGCCACGAGGAGATCGTCAAGGGGCTGCAGTTCGCCCTGTGGCGGCTGGAAGCCTTGCGCCACTGGAGCCGTGATACGATCTGGAACGAGCTCAGGACCCTCGCCGATGGCCTGGAGGTAAAAATCAAGGACTTCCTGGCGCCGCTGTTCGTGGCCATCGCCGGGTCCAGCGCCTCGTTCTCGGTGGTGGACTCCATGGAGTTGCTGGGGCCCGATATGAGCCGGGCGCGCATTCGCCACGCGATCGAGGTGCTGGGCGGGGTGTCGAAGAAAGCGGCCAAGCGGTTTGAGAAAGAGTTCCAGAGCCTGGGCGCAGTGCCGGGGCAGGATGCGACGGAGGATTAAACCCATGGCGGGAAATATACCTGGCTCGCTGCTGGCTACCCTGGTGCGGGCCACCAACGGTATCCAGAGCACGCCGGCGGCGATCAAGCCGAAGAAAATGCTGCAGTTGTTCGACATGGAGAACTGCCCCTACTGCCGGCTGGTGCGGGAGGCTTTGACCGAGCTGGACCTGGATGTCGAAATCCTGCCCTGTCCCAACGGCGGCGAGCGGTTTCGACCGGAGCTGCTTGAGCGGGGCGGCAAGGCACAGGTTCCCTACCTGGTCGACCCCAATAGCGGCTCGGAAATGTATGAGTCCCTGGATATCGTCGCCTACCTGTTCGCGACCTACGGCCAGCGCGCCCTGCCGCTGAAGTGGCGCGCCGGCAGATTGCAGACCCTGGGATCGATGCTGGCCAGTGCGCCGCGCCTTGGCCGAAGTGAGCAGGCCAGCCCGGGCAGGGAGCCTGAGTTCCTGCTGGAGCTGTACAGTTTCGAATCCAGCCCCTATGCCAGGCCGGTCCGTGAGCTGTTGTGTGAAATGGAGATACCCTACATCCTGCGCAACTGCGGCCGGACCGAATTGCAGGAGTGGATTTTGCCGCCCGTGCGTGCCGCGCTGAAGATAACTCCACAGAGCAAGTTGGAAAATCGCCGGGTGCTGCAGGACATGGAGGGCAAGGTTTCGATACCGTACCTGTATGACCCGAATACCGAAACCGGCCTGTTTGAATCGGCCGATATCCTGACCTACCTGCGCGTCACCTACGGCAGCTGACGACGGCCGGGGAGAGGCACCACTGCATGAGCGAGGTGATCCAGCTGGTTGATACTCTGGCGGTGGGCGTGTTCGCCATCACCGGCGCCCTGGCGGCGGCTGAGCGGCGGCTGGATATCCTCGGCTTCATCCTGTTCGGGACGATCACCGGTATAGGCGGAGGCACCGCGCGCGATCTGTTGCTCGGCACGGATACCATATTCTGGATCAGCCAGACCCGCTACCTGTGGGTCTGCATCGGCGCCTCGGTGGCAACCTGGTTTCTGGCCCCTATGCTAAATTCGCTGCACCGGGTGTTGCTTTGGGCCGATGCGGTGGGTATCGCGCTGTTCAGCGTGCTGGGAACTATCAAGGCTCTGCAGTGGGGTTCGCCGCCGGTGGTAGCGGTCGTGATGGGCATGATGACCGCCACTTTCGGTTCGATTCTTCGCGACACCCTGCTCAATCAGGAGCCGGTGCTGCTGGGCCCGGAGATTTATGTGACCGCCGCGCTGCTCGGGTCCGCCAGTTATATCGGCCTGCAATCGCTGTCGTTCACAGCCGCGTTGGCCATGCCGCTGGCCATGGCACTGGCGTTCGCGCTGCGCGCATCGGCGATCCTGTTCGATCTGCGCCTGCCGAAGTACGACCCGCAACGCTAGCGCCGCAGGGCGAGCGCCGCCAGGATTGCGGTGGAGTATTCATAGACCAGCGCGCCGTACGTGTAGCCGCCCACCTCCGCAGCGCCGGTGAAGGCCCAGAAGCAGCGCGCCAGCGCCAGGCCGCCTATACACAACAGCAGCAACACCAGCGCCGGCCGGTAGAAGTCAGTCTTGAGCGCCCCCAGCAGGCAGAATATACCGAAACCTGTCTGCAGCCCGCCATACATGGCGCCGACCTCGGGAAATGCGTCGGCGGAAATAAATTCCAGGCCGGCGTAGCCGGCGGGGAGCGCGGGTGACACCAGGCAGGCAAGCCCGTAGGCGATAAACATACTGGCGGATAGCCAGAGAACGAATTTGCCGACCATGGGAGAAATCCTGTGCAGGCTGATGTGTTTGCAGCCGTGAGATTAGCACATTAACCACGTGCTGAGGCGTATCCGGCGATGACGGCGCGGTGCCCTGCCCCTCTGTCCAGAGCTGCGGTGGTTTGCGTAGCCCGCTGTTGACAGGCGCTGCGCCTGTCACTAAAATGCGCAGCTCGTCATTGATCTCATCCAGTTAAAAATCCAGCGTGATCAATGAGTTACAATAGACAACGGGGCTATAGCTCAGCTGGGAGAGCGGTTGCATGGCATGCAACAGGTCAGCGGTTCGATCCCGCTTAGCTCCACCAAACAAGAAAGGCAACACCTATTCGGGTGTTGCCTTTTTTCATGCACCGTCCGAGCCGTCGCCGACTGCGAGCCGCGGGTTACAACTGTTTAACGATCCGGTCGTCCCGGTAGGCATCCTCGGATATCACCAGCATTTCGATACCCGGTTGCATGTCGCCCATGGCGGTATCAATCAGCCCCAGCAACTCGGAGACAGTGAGTGTTCCGGGGTCTTTCCTGGCGAGTTTGCGGGCCAGCCGGTGGGCCAGGATATGCTTCTGGGCATCGCTCAGTATCAGTCCCTCCGCGGCCTTGCGCAGCTTCTCGATTTGTACGGCGCTCATGACACTCTCCTTGCTGGCGTGAAAACGGTGCAGCTGGCGGCTGCTGCAGTCCTCAATGCCATGCTAGGGGCGCCGTCCCGGCCTATCAATCAGCGCCAATGCCCCAATTGGGTTCGAATCAGGGCTTCGCGTATTTCTGCTGCCGGCGCCAGTCCCAGGGGGGCAGGGGATCCGGCTCGGCCCACAGCCCGAGTTTTTTCGCCCGCGCGGCGTTTTCCGCTGCCTGCAGGGGGCGGTCATCGGGCGCGTAGTAGCGGTACCACCAGGCGTGGCCGGCGGCAACCATGGCGAGATTGATGTTGGTGCCGTCCAGGTAGACGGTGCCATCGGTGCGGCCGTAGCTGTCCTTTCCCAGTACCACGACGCCTACCGTTTTACCGCTCACCATGGCGGACAGGGCGTTCCAGGCGGATTTTCCATAGCGCTGGTTGCGCTCCGGGGTGTCTATGCCGTGGAGTCTCACCTTGTACTGGGTGTTGTGTTTATCGAGCACCGAAAGGGTATCCCCGTCCGCGACCCTGACCACGCGGCCGGTGAGTCCGAACTCGGGGATCGGCCGGCCTTCCCGGGCCGCCCCCATCTCCTCGATCTTGTCGGCCGCCTCACGCCAGCTGGCGCCGGGCCGGTTGGCGTATTGGCCCAGGGTACCGCCGACCTTGTCGATGACCGTTGCGGGCCAGGTAACGCTGCCGTCACTGAGGTACTGAAAGAGGCTGATAGCGACCAGTGCATAGAGCACATTGCGCCAGGGCCGCAGGCGATTGGTTTTGTGTTTTCTGGCGCCTGAACCGCTCGTGGACAACTGTGTAGCCTCTTCAGTGATGGCCTGTGCCCGCCGGTTACAGACAGTGCCTGCCGGGGGAGGGCCGGGGAGGGTAGGCGGGGGTTATTGGCAGCTTCCCCCGCATGGATGCCCGTTCGCTAGCGCCTGCCGCCGCCGTGGAAACCACCAAAGCCGCCGAAACCGCCGCCACCGAATCGGCCGCCGAAGCCGCCGCCGCCGAAATGACCGCCCCAGCCGCCACCGCCGAATCCGCCGCTGCGGTCAGCCATGCCTGAGTTGCCGGCGCCTGCACCCAAACCACCACTGCGATCACCGCCGCCAAAATTGCCGCCCCCATCGCCACCGCCAAAACTGGAGGCACGATCGCCATCGCCCAGGCTGCTCGCCGCGGCACCACTTCCCTGGCTGAAACTGCTCGCGCGGGCCTGGCCCTGGCTGCGGGCCTGTTGTTCCTGGTTTGCCCAGCTGCTGTCCTGGGCGCTGACGCTCTGCCAGCCGCTGTCCGTTTGCTTTTGCCAGCCGCTGCCGTCGTTGCGGTAGTTTTCGCCGTTGGCGCTGGCGTAGTGATCGCCGTCATTGGAGCCGGAGTCGTACGTTTTGCTCTGGCCCGTACTGGCGTCGGTCACGGTGGTTTCGTGGGACGAGGATTCGCCCTGCGAGCCCCAGGAGGCGCTGCTGTCGCGACTCACGGTATTGCCGCCCTGGGTCGTGGCCGAGCCGCTGGCGCTGTAGCTGGTCTGGTTGTGTTTGGCATTGTAGGACGCATTGCGGTCGACATCGCCGCTGGTGCCGCTGGCGGTGTCGAAAGTGCGGTCGGAACTCGCGCCGGCGGTCCCCTGGTAGGGATTTTCATAGCGGTTGGTTGAATAGGTGCCGCTGGTACCCGTGCGGTAGTTGGTGTAGTTGCCGCTGGATTTCACCCCAACCTCGCCGCTGGATTTGCTGTACCAGGTGCTGGTACCGGATACCGAGGTGTCACCGTAATGGCCGTAGACATTGGCGCTGGTCGAGCCGCAGCAGGGATAACCGTGGTAATAGGAGGTGTAATACGCCGGCTCATCCCAGGCATACATCATCGCGGCGGTGGTGAGACCCATACCGTAGGCGTAGGCCATGCCGGTGGAGGGGTTGTACACCGGCTGGGCCTGGGTGCCGTAAGTTTCGGGTGCGGCGTAGTACACATCGCCCACCCAGGGCGTGTAGTTGTAGCCCGTGCCGTACACCACCACGCCATCGGTATCGACCACCGTACCCAGGTAGCCCGGGGTGTAGCCGACATAGACATACTCGTCAGTCGCGCCGTAAATGTAGACAAAGGTCGTGTAATACAGGGCGGAACTCGGCGGTATATCGTAAATTTCAGCCGGTACCGACGTGGCGATAACCCAGGTCGCATCCAGCGCATTGGCAGTGAACCATACCCCCGCGCTGAGGGCGTAGTAGGTGCCGGCGCCGACCCTGATGATCGGGGTTTCAGAATTGATAAGGTATTGCAGTGGTGTGCCCTCGATCACCCGCCACTGCGGCGTGCCGTCTATATCCGGTGTAAAGGTCGGCCCGTTGGCCAGGGGTATGGTCGCTGTCTGGGGAATACTGTTGGCGATGAGGGCTTCTTTCGCCTGTGGGGTGCCAGCGACCGCGGCCAGTACCACCGCGGCGTGGGAGGCGGGCGGTATGCGCCTGAAGTCCGCCGGCAGGGCGGTACTGGCGATATAACTCCACGGCCCCGCGTCGAGATGTGCTGTGCGGTACCAGCGCCCCGAAATCAGCAGGTAGTAGTTATTGCTGGCGCTATCGACGATGACATCAGCCGTGGTGTTGTTGGCCCAGAGCAGTGCTGTGCCCGCGATGGGCTGGAAATCCGGTTGGCCTTTGAAGACCACCAGTTCCGCCGCGGATTCCCGCACATAAATGGTCGGCACGCTGTTGGCCAGGGAGGGCTTCACTGTGCCGCCGCCGTCGAGCAGGTCGGCCTGTCCCGCCTTCGCCAGCTTCTGCGCCACCTCGTCAATATCCATCGGCGGGTTGCTGGCGACCACCCAGGGGCCGCTGAGCGAGGTTGAAGACAACCAGCCATCATAGACATGCAGGTACCAGGTGCTGTCCAGGTGGGTGCGCATGATCAGCGCGCGGGTGTTGAGCACCCGCTCGAACCGGCTGTCGGGTACATCCTTGATGACCGGCGTGCCGCTGATCGGCACCAGCACAGCCGGTGAGTTGCTGACGATAATGGCCGGCGGCGTATTGCGCACGGCGACTCCACCGGTCTGCACCGAACCCGAAGCGGCGAGGGAAGCCTGCAGCAGGTCCAGAGGCAGGGTATTGGCGGTGCTTGCGTACTGCTGCTGGAGTCCGGTGCGCAGGGCCGTGCCGTTATCCGCCAGGGTGGGGAAATTGCTGCGGGTAATGGTGATGTCGTGCAGGGTCACCAGCCGGTTCGGCCGGTCCACGTCGGTGCGGGCGGTGCCCCAGAATACGCCAAAGTTACTGGCGGTGGCGCCGTTCGCTGTGGTGCTGCCGGCATCGGCGGCGACCCGAAAACCAAGCTGGTTGCCCTGCCAGGATTCAACCTGCGGCTGGAATACCCGCAGGGTGGTGTCGCCGAGTGTGTAACTGCGGGGCCAGTTGCTCGCAGGCGCCACAGCGGGGTTCGATGGCGCCGCTTGCGGCGCGGCGATTTCCGCCAGGTCCGGTCGCTGCGATTGCGGGGCGCAGGCGGTGAGTGAAAGGGCAAGGCTTGCAAGAATCACGGCCGGCAACAGTGGCAATTTCATGGGTGGCTCCCGGGTATGGCGAAAGATAGGGATAGGAGGTGTAGCATGGTAACTGGCGCCAACACAGGTGACCACCTGGAAACGCGCTTGCCGAAACCCGGGTTCGGGGGCGACAGACAGCTTATGAACCCGGGCGTTGCGGCCTATTCGGGGATACTGGCCTCCTGGATTTCTTCCAGTTCGTCATTGCCGTTGAATACGAGGATTTTGCCCTGCTCCTGGTAGAACCAGCGGTTGTAATCCTTCGACGTGGGCTCGCCGCACTCCTGCAGGACCTGCTCTTTCAATAGCGGTTCGATCTGGTCACCTGATATCAGTCGGTTGCCGCACCGCATCTCCTGGGCCAGCGCCGGCACGGCCACGCAGGATACTGCTACTATTGCTAACATCTTGATATTAATCATAAAAATATCTCATTGATTGCTGTTACGGCCCGAGTTTCCGCAAGCCTGTAGCGGTTGGATCACAGACACCGGCCACTGGTTCCGTTAACTGTGGCAAGACCGCATTTATAGCCTAACCGCCAGGCGACGACAAGCGCTCATCGGGCGGGGTGTCGGTGCCCGCCGTGGTTATCGCCGGCAGGAGCGGATTTTCCAGCCAGAGCACACCCTGGCCGGCGGTGTACACCCCTTCACCTTCTTCGGTGGTGACGACATCGAGGTCGCCGTCAGCGTCCATGTCCACCAGGCGCAGGTTGTCGTACTTCATGTAATCCGCATAGGGTGTCAGGTTGACCAGGTCCCAGCTGAGTCCGCTGGGAATATCGGTGCGAGGACTCATCATAAATACCCCGTGACCGTCGCCGCTGCCGGTGAAAACAACGTCTATCCGTTCATCACCGTCGACGTAGCCGCAGGCCACGCCCTTGATGACGAATTTGCGGGTACTGCTGTGTTCGCTGCGCAGGCTGTCTGAACTGATGGGGTATTCCTCCCAGTGGCGCCCCGTGGCATCGAGCCGCTTGAGCCACTTCGCCACCATACCGGAGTCGTGGGACGTCGCCACGATAATGTCCTCCCTGCCATCGACGATGTGATCACAGAAGGTGAATTCGCTGCCTCGAGCGGTGATCATGATACGTTCCCAGGTCGCCCTGGCCGGGTCTCCACCGGGGGTCCAGTGTCCCGGATTCCTGAACCAGCCAACGCCGTTGCGGCCCGCGAACACGATATCCGCGAGCCCGTCGGCATCCATGTCCTTGATCACCAGGGTCACGGTCTTCACATCAACCTTGCCGATATAAAACCGTTGCCACTGGCTGGCATTGCCCGGAAAGGCACCCGGGGGCGCCCTGAACCAGTATATACCGGCTTCCTCGGCATCCAGGTTCCTGGTGCCGGCAACGATGTCGGCCCCGTCCATGCCATCGATCTGGGCCGCCCGGGCTTTCATGTAGCTCGAGTGTTCGGCGGGCACCAGGTTTACACCGCGCCAGTCTGCCGGATTCTCGAGATGATCGCCGGCGAGCCAGTGCAAGCCAAGGCTCCGGGTATCGCCCTCCCTGCTGGAGATCACCGCGTCATAGAAACCGTCGAGGTCGAGGTCGGCAAACGCGGCATCCTCAATGCCCACGATAGCGATACCATCGCTGATGTCCACATGTGACCAGGCCGCGGTTTGACGCACGGTCGCCGGGCCGGGGTTGAGGTACAGTCGCAGGTCGCCCGACTGCTCCCAACCCGACACCACGTCGACCAGGCCGTCGCGATTGATGTCACCGGTATATACGCCGTCGGCGCCGTTGCCGTTGGTGTCGATGGCCCATTTCTGCCAGTAGATGTTGGGGGCGTAACTCGGTGCTGCAGCGCCCAGGCAAGAAATCATGACCAGGCCAATTTTGTAGCGGTGGAAAAACTTCACTGTTACCCCGCGGGGAGTGATGCGGCAGCCTCGACAGGCGACGATAATCGGTAGTGAGTGTGCGCGACCACGCCGGCAGGGCTGCTTGATGCCGGTGGTTGCAGGAAGAGGAGATGCGGCAGTATACCACGCGGCAGGTACCGCGTGGGTTATTTAAATTATCAGCTCGCGGTACGAGAGCACACAGCCATATCAGAACGAGTAGCTGAGTTCTGCGCCGTACCAGAAAGCGTCGCCGTTATCGGCGTCGGTCAGGCCGCCGCCCACGTTGAGTTCCATGGCGCGTCCCAGTTTGGCGGCCATGCCGGCTTCCCAACGGATGCTGTCGTCATCCTGTTTGTAGCCTGGCAGTTTTGCCGAGTTGCCCGGCACTGATACCAGGCCGATCCGCGGGTTGGTTGCGCCGTTGTCGAAATAGGCACGGTAGGTCAATTCGCTGTAAATCGAGCAGGCGCAGAACCCGAGCTGCATATCACCGAATATGCCTGCGCTGCCTATGCCGCTGGTGGTTTTCATGTTGTTGACCCGAATCGCCGTGGCGTCGCCACTCTTTTCTTCGTAGCCGTCCACCTCCGCATCAATATACTCAAGGCTCCAGGTCGGACCGAAACGGAAGTCCTTGTCGGCGTCCACCATGTTGAGCCCCGCGGTGAGTACGATACCCAGGGCTTCGCCGCTGGTATCTGCGTTCTCGGTGCGCCGCATTACCGGCCCCAGGTTGAAGCTGCGTTTTAATTCGTCGTAGTCCAGGTCGCTGTAGCTTATTGCGCCCTCGGCAAACCAGGGTCCGCTGTGCAATCCACCCAGCAGGGTGATGTCCAGGCTTTGCATCTCGTAGCGCGACGCGCTGGCGCCGAAGTCCATTTCGTTATCCGCCCGGCCCAACTGGGCGCCGATATACCAGCTCTCGGCGGGCCGGAAACTGACACCCACGTTGTACTGGGTCGCCTCGTTGGTGCCGGTATTATTGTAGTCGGTCTCGTGCTTGTCCTCGTTGTAATTGGCGCCACCCCATACGGAGTAGCTGCCGACTTTTGTTGCGGCCTCCCAGCGATTCGACTGCATGGTGGCCTGGGCCGAGCGCCACTGGGACTGCATATCGTCGATACCCATTTGCGGCAGCAGCGCAATCTCGCCCGGGGCCTGAAACAACGACAACAGGTAGTCGCCCGAGATCTGCTGGCCTATGGTGGTGGGGTGCAGGGGGTCGTTGAAGAAAAACTGGTCGGGGTCGGGGTTGGCACCCTCTATCTTGGCGTCGGAATTACCTTGCGCGCAGTTGCCGGTGGATGCGCTGAAGCAGGCCCGGCTGATCTGGGTGGTAGTGAGCGGCAGCCCATAAGCCTGCGGGTTCGCCACGACCTCCTGGATCATGCTGAACGCATTGAAGATCAGGATATTCTGGCCCCCGACCTGTTGCTGGATCTGGCTGTTCACCTTGCCTGCCATGGTCGTGGCAAATTCACTGACGGAGATGCCGGCCGGCGCCAGGCCGAAATCCGGCACGTTGGTGATGACCACGTATTTCGCGCCGCGTCCCTTCAGGGCATTGGCGGCGTCGACCATATTGGTGGCCACCACCGCTGCGGAGGCGTCATCGGTCACTTTGAAATTACCGATATCGTTGCCGCCGCCATCCAGTATGTAAATGGCGTTCCTGGCCAGGGACTGGCCGCTCAACTGCAGATTGTAAAACAGCGAGTTGAAATTGGGATCCAGTCCTGAGCCGGGGCGGTCGAGGGCGTAGGGGCTCAGGTAGGTCGTGGCGGCGTTGACTGACTGCAGTGTCTGGATGGATTCGTTACCGCCCACCGCGTAGTTGGTGCCGCCGTCCCGGGAGGGCGCGGCCTCGGGCAGGTTCAGGCCGCTGGCGACAAAGTCCGGTGACACCGGTCCGAAGGGTGAGGTCCGGTAGTCCGGCCCCACCCGGTTGGTGAAGCGGGTGCCATTGAACTGGCCGTTGTCGTACAGGCTGTCGCCGAACCAGTAGGTGGCGGAGTAGGGGCTGGCCAGGGCGGGCGTGGCCGCAACAGTGGCCAGCAGCATGCCTGTCAAAATCGGGGTGCGCATTTTTTCTCTCCTCCAGTGTGGCGGTTGTACGATCTGCCTCTCGCGCCCGGGGCACAGGGGTATATTGCGGCAAATAGGCATAGGGATGGGCGGTGAATATACGTGAACCCCGGGCCAGTGGGAAGGCGATAAGGATGTTTGCCGGCAGGCTCGAGCGCTGCCGGGTCCCGTTCCGGCACGCCGGGCAGTCCGGCGATAACCCTGCGACCGCTTCGCAGCGGGGGGGTTCAGGCGGGCACCTTCCATGCCGTATAATCGCCGTATGACCGCCATTGATAACGCCCCCGGTGTCCCGCGATGTGCCGCCGTGTCGGCCGCCGCTCCGCCCCGCGCCTGCTCACTGGCCCTTGCGCTCCTGTTCTTCGCGCTGCCCGCCCCGGCCGCCACGGTGTACAGGACCGTGGATGACAACGGGGTGGTAGGTTATTCCGATACCCCGCCAGCGGATGAAGTGGAGGTGGAAATCCTGGTGATCGACATACCAACGCCGGAGCTGTCGGAGTCTGCCCGGCAACAACTCGAGGCCATGCGGGAGACCACGGACCGGATGGTGGCGGACCGCCAACAGCGCGAGAAACACCGGGCGGAATTGCGCAAGCTGCAGCTCGAGAGCGAGCCCCGGGTCATCGAGTATCCGGTGCCGGCGATTTACGACGGCATCTACACAGGATATTACTCCTATCCGGCCTATCCGGCCTATCCGGCCTATCGCCCCGTATACCGACCCAGGCCCGACCACCCCATCACCCGGCCGCCGCTGCGCCCGCACCCCCCCGCACGGCTTCCCGTCGGGGATATCATCTCGCCCGGGTACGATTACCCGGCATCACTGGTGCGACGCGGTTACAGCCCGGCAGTGAGGGCGGCGTTCGAGCAATAATCAATCAGCCCCGCCAGGCCCGTGGTCTGGCCAATTAGCCACCGCGCAACCCGGAGAAATCACCCATGACAGCCAGGCTCGTCTTCTTTTTCTTTGCCCTGTTTAACGCCGGGATTGTTGCCTCAGCCGATGAGCTATTGATGAAGAACGGATCGCGTCTGGTCGGCACCCTGGTGAGCGCGAGCCAAAGCGACGTTGTTTTTGACACACCGTTTGCCGGAAAGATCAAAATCAAACAGGCCAACATCGAGCGTATCGTCGCTGACCAGAAAGTGACCCTGATGATGCAGGACGGGCGCGTTTACCGGGAAAAACAGCTGGTGAGCCGCGAGGGGCGGCTGTTGGTTATGGGCGCCAACCAGCAGCCGGTGGTGTTCGATGTGGCCGATATCAAACTGGTGAACCCGGAGCCCTGGCGCATCGGTGACGGCTACAAGTGGTACGGCCAGGGCAACTCGGCGGTGCTGTCCGAGCGAGGTAATACCGACACCGATCAGTTGGATGTGGACTTCGAGAGCATCTGGCGTAGCGTGGAAGACCGCTACACGGTGCGCGCGGCATGGGAAGTCGACGCGACCGACGGTGTCGAGAACAAGAATACGGCCAGGCAGCGCACCAAGTACGACCGGTTCCGGGTGGATGACCCGGACAACTACTTCGGCGGCCAACTGTCGTTCGAGCACGATAAATTCGCCGACCTCGACCTGCGCACGACCGTTGGCCCCTACCTGGGCCGGCAGTTTTTTGAGACCGACCTGCTGACGATGCACGGTGAGCTGGGGCTTGTCTTCGTGGAGGAAGACTTTGACGTGGCACCGGACGACGATTACTGGGGTTCCAACTGGGAGGTGCGCCTGACCAGCGACGTGATTCCAGACGCCCAGCTATACGTCAACGCGGACGGTATTGTAAACCTCGACCATATCGACCGGCAGCTGGTCAATACGACCATAGGCATCAGTCTGCCGGTGGTATACGGCCTGAAGGCCGGGGCGGAGGTGGTATACGGATACGATGGCGGCGCGGTGGATGAGGTCGACAAACTCGACGAGACCTATAACATCAAGTTCGGCTACACCTGGTAGCGGGCCATCGATCCCGCCGCGCTGTGACGTGAACCGCCCTGTCGCCGCCCATTGTCCGGTACTGTTGGTTGACGCCTGAATCATGGCCGGATATCCGTAATTGACAGGGTCGAGCGGCGGCTCCAATATTGGCTGCACACTAGCACAGAGCCGGGAGAGTGCCATGAAAGCTGTTGTCATGCGCAATGAGTCACTGCAGGTTGAGCAAGTCAGGGATCCTGAGCCCGGTCCCGGTGAGGTGCTGGTTCGCACCCTGGCCTGCGGCATCTGTGGTTCAGACCTGCATATGTACAAACACTGCGACCACGCCCTGGAAAGCTTCAAGCGCGGCAATATACCCATAAGCTTCGACCCGGCAAAAGGCGTGGTGTTCGGACATGAATACTGCGCGGAAATCCTCGATTATGGACCCGGCACGGAGAGGAAGTTACAGCCGGGTACCCGGGTATGCTCGATACCGCTGGTGTTCAAGCCCGACACGCTGGAAAGCGTCGGCTATTCCAACAGCTATCCCGGCGGTTATGGCGAGCGCATGGTCCTGTCCGAGATGATGCTGATACCGGTGCCGGGCGACCTGCCCAGCAATATCGCCGCCCTCACCGAACCCATGGCCATAGCGGTTCACGCCGTGGGCAGGGCGCAGTTGCAGGGTGATGAAGTACCCATGGTTATCGGCTGCGGCCCGATCGGGCTGGCGATGATTCTCGCCCTCAAGGCGCGCGGCATCGGCCCGGTTATCGCCTCGGATTTCTCCGCCGGGCGCCGTGCGCTGGCGGAAAAAATGGGCGCCGATATCGTGGTTGATCCCGCCGCCAGATCACCGTACCAGAGCTGGCTGGATGTAGCCGCGCCCAGGGACTACGACATGAACAGCCCGCTGGCGATTATGGGGCTGGGACCTGCGCCGAAACCCTGCGTGATCTTCGAGTGCGTGGGTGTTCCGGGCATTATCCAGCAGGTGCTGGCCAGTGCGCCGCCGCGCTCCAGACTCATCGTGGTCGGTGTATGTATGCAAGCGGATACCATCGAGCCGTTGATAGGCATCAGCAAGGAAATGAATGTGCATTTTGCCTACGCTTACAGCGCTGAGGAGTTCTGCCAGACACTGACAGACCTGGCCGAGGGCAAACTCGATGCGTCCCCCATCATCACCAGTGTGGTGCAGCCCGAGGGCGTGTCCCAGGCCTTCGAGACCCTGGCCAAGCCTGAGGATGAAGCCAAGATCATGATCAATTTCGATTGAAGGCACTCCCGGTACCAGGCGAGCGGGCGAGCCCGGTGCAGATTCAGTGACTGCCAGCCAGCGCGAGTCGACCTGGGTTTTTGGCTACGGGTCGTTGATCTACAAGGTGGATTTTCCGTTCCTGCAGCGGGAGGTGGCCGCCATCGAGGGCTGGCAACGCCGTTTCTGGCAGGGCTCCCACGACCATCGGGGTACACCGGATGAACCGGGCAGGGTGGTTACCCTGATCCCCGCAGCGGGCTCGACCTGCAAGGGAGTTGCCTACCGGGTGGAGCACGAGGTATTTGAACACCTCGATCACCGCGAGAAAAACGGCTACCAGCGGCACGCCGTGACCATTACCCTGTTGGCGGCGCAACAGCAGGTTGGCGGCCTGCTGTACGTGGCGCGAGCTGACAATCACGCTTACCTGGGGCCGGCACCGTTGCCGGAACTGGCGGCCCATATCGCCCGCTCCTGGGGCCCCAGTGGCAGCAATCGTGACTATGTGCTGGCCCTGGCCAGTGCATTGCGCGAATTGGACGATCCCGATCCGCACGTACTCGCGTTGGAGGCGCTGCTGCTCGACCCCTGGCGGGCCTGTACGGGCGTCGGCGATCCAGTGCAGTAGCTGGCGACTCCAGACAGGGCGCGACGGCACTGCCTTAACGGCTGAACCAGTCGATCACCTGCCGGTGAACATCCGCGTCGTCGAGCAGGTCGAAGTGATTCTTCTCGTGGAATACCCGGCAGTTTTCCGGCTGGATCTTCAGTCGTCGCAGGTCATCCCTGTGGATACCCACGGCGCTGTCCGGCCGCACCAGCAGGTCACCCAGGAGGTGGCCCAGCGGGTCCAGTTCGTGGCGGCCCAGGCTGGCCGCCGCGAAGTAGTAATCGACCCCCGGCACCAGTGGCACTACCCGGCGCTCATCCGGCCGCCTCTCGTCGGGGTGGCGACCACTCCAGTCCTCATCGAGCAGGGCGCCGTGGCGCAGATCCTTGATGCCGACACTGCGCACCCGGCCGAATAACATCGGCTCGGCATAGGGGATTTTCTTCAAGGTGCTTTCAAACGCGTGGCCGGCCCGCTCCAGCGGTGAGCCGTGGTGGGGTGTGCCAAGGCAGACCACCCGCCGCAGGTATGGCAGCCAATTTGCCTGCTGGCTTTGGGCGTACCAGCAGGCGCTGCGGATAATCAGGCCGCCCATGCTGTGGCCGACCAGGCTGACGGACTCAACGGGTACCGGCCAGGCATCGCATAAGGCTTGCAGCATCTGTGCGAACTGCTGGCCGTTGGTGGAAATATGCCGGCCCGTATTGTAGCGCAGGTAGAGCGGGGAATAGCCGAGGTCGTCCCGCAGGTGGTCGCCGATAGAGGGGCGGCCATTGCGCTTCCAACTCAGCTCCGACAGGCTCAGCCCGTGTATCAGCGCCACGATGTGCCCACTCACCTGTGGCAGTGCCGCGTTGATCGCCCCCGGTTCGAGCGTCAGCGCCTCGTCGGGAGTCCTGAAGGACATCGGTGTAGCCAGGGCGTTGCCGGTGGCTTCGAGGTGATCCCCCAGCACGCCATTGAGGGCTGCCACCACGCGCGTCTCCGCCGGCGAACCACCGACGCGGCGGACCTCTGCCGGCAGGACGGAGAATGCCCGGTCGACGCCTTCACGTATGCCGTCGGTGATGCCGCGGATGATCCTGTAAACGCCCGCCGCGATCAGGCCGTGTGCCCGGGTGGGTTGTTGCGGTGGCGCGGCGAACGGCAGTGGGGCCCGGGCGATGGTTTCATGCATGCGCTCGACGGTATTCGTGATGCCCTCAACCGAATCGAAGGCCAGGCGGGTACCGCCCTGTATGGTCTGGATGGATGTCGTCATGGAATGTCTCCTGCCCTTTGGACCCGGATTGATGCGGGCCAGGGGCCCGCTTCGGCAAGTCAGGTGCTCGCAGCACCGATGCGGTGAAGCTCAGCCGGCGCCTTTGCTGCCGGGTTTGGCCAGTGTGGCCAGGCAGGAAAGGCAGAGTAATACCGGCCTCGCCTGGGCGGGCACGCCGACGGCGCCGCGTTCGCCCTTGTGCAATATGCAGTTGCAGTGGTCGCAGGTGCCGTTGAGGTTCAACACTGCTTCCTGCCAGCCAAGAACGAGCCCGTCAGCACCATCGGCTTCCGCGGGTGCGGCGAGTCGGTGGGCCGGGGTGCGGGGCTTTCGGCCCTGGATTGCCCTTGCCAGTTTCGTGCTGTCTGTGACCACGCCTTCCACCAGCTGGAACGTATTGAGCAGTACGTTGCGCACCACCGTGGAGACGGACAGTCCCAGTTGTTCGGCATGATCCCGCAACTCCTCATCGAGCTGCCGCGGGATGCGGGCCTGCAGGACCCGGTCCTTGGTCTGGCGGGGTTTGAGGCGCTTTTTTCGTTTCGATTCGACCATGGGTTGTAGCTCCGTGTTTTTCAGCCAACCAGTCGTACCCGTCTGTGGGTCCTGGCAAAAAGTAGTTCAAATGTAATACAAAGTCAATAAATGTATTACATATTTGTGCACAAGCCACCCCCGGAACGCGTCCCCGCGGCGCGCTGATTGCATTTTCTCACCCGGGGTGCAACGCTGGGCCACTGAGATCGGGCAGCGGGGGAAGGCGCGTGTACTACGGCGAAAAATTGAACAGCATCAGCCACCTTGTCGGCGCTGCGCTGGCCCTGATGGGCCTGGGGGCGCTGCTCACGGTGGGGCTGCAGTCCGGTGATCCCTGGGTGCTCGCAAGTTTTACCGTGTTCGGCATTACCATGGTCCTGCTCTACACGATGTCCACGCTCTACCACAGCTTCCAGCCACCGGGGCTGAAGCGTTTGTTCCAGTTGTTCGACCATATTTCGATTTACCTTTTGATCGCTGGTACCTATACCCCTTACATGCTGGTAAGCCTGCGTGCGGGCAACGGGATACCGATCATGGCCGTGGTCTGGAACCTGGCCCTGCTGGGCATCCTCAGCGAGGTGTTCCTGTCCGGCCGCGCGGTGAAGGTGGGGCAACTGGTGATTTACCTTGGGATGGGGTGGGCCTGTTCGTTCGATATGACGGGGCTGCGCCTGGCGCTATCGGCGGTGGCTTTTTACTGGCTGCTTGCGGGTGGTCTGGCCTACACCGGGGGGGTGGTGTTCTACGTGCTCGATAAGATGGGCAAGTTGTCACACGCCCACGGCATCTGGCACCTGTTTGTGCTGGCGGGGAGCATCTGCCACTTTGTTTCAATCATCGGCTATGTGCGCTAGTGCACCTCGTCACTCAGTCGTGTTGGGGTTGTTTGCCTATCAACTGCAGTATTGCGTCCACTTCAACGCCAAATTTCAGCATGCGTGATTCGTTTCTCAGGGTGCCCGGGTTGACCGGGTACATACGGTCGTCTATGCGGATGTCCAGTGTGCAATCACCGCAGGGTGTGCATAACACGTAGTCCGGGAACAGGCGGTTGCCCGCCAGGCTTCTTCGCCAGGGCGGTTTGCGCTTTGGCGGACAAGGAACCCTCACCGCTCGTCGGTGTCTAGTCATTATCGGCTGTGATAACCGGGGGGTAGTTTATGCATCGATTTTTGTTGGCACTGATACTACTGCCCGGCATGGTATCCGCTGCCTACTCGGAACAGGCCAGCGCCCTGTTTGCGGGCGGCTGCTTCTGGTGCATGGAGTCCGCTTTCCAGGAGCAGGAGGGGGTGGTCGATGTGGTGTCGGGTTTTACCGGAGGCACCCGGCCCAACCCGACGTACCAGGGAGATCACACGGGACATTTCGAAGCGGTCAAGGTGACCTACGACGATACAGTGTTGAGCTACCAGCAACTGCTGGATATTTTTTGGGTCAATGTAGACCCTCTTGATAACGCCGGCCAGTTTTGTGACAAGGGCGCCAGCTATCGCAGCGCCATCTTTCCCGCCACTGCACAGGAACTCGAATTGGCGAAAAAGTCGCTGGCGGCAGTGGTGGAACGCTTTGCACCGGATAAAGTCTACACCGAGATCAGGCCGGCAGGCGCTTTCTGGCCGGTGGAGCAATCCCACCAGGACTACTACCTGAAAAACCCCGTCCGCTATAAGTACTATCGTTGGAACTGCGGGCGCGACCAGCGTTTGCAGCAGCTCTGGGGTGCCCGGGCTGTCGGGCACTGACGATCTGGCAAGGGACTCCCGCTGGGGCAGGGTGGGAGTTCTTGCGACAGCTTCCTGATGTCTCGCTCTGTGGCCGGCGCGCGGTATACTTCGCGCCTTGCGCCGCCGGACGATTGCCGGGTTGATCCGGGCGTCAATCAGGCTGCCATGTAGCAGCCGCTACCCCTGGCTGAGGCGGTCGAGTGATCAAGTGGATTGGCATTTTACTGGTTTTTATCGTCCCACTGGCGGTGGCAGATCCCTGCGTGTTTCAGGAGAACGAGCTGACTGCGCCGCGCGGTGCCACCGGAGGCAAGCCGGTTGAGATCGAGATAGAGGCCTATCTCATTGACCTGATTGAGATAAATGATGCCAAGAAGAGCTTCCTGGGGGATGTATTCCTGCGGGCCGAGTGGACTGACCGACGGCTTGCCCACGGCGGGGCCATCCCCTGCAGCGTGGATTCGTCGCAGATCTGGACGCCGCAGCTGCAACTGCTGAACCGCCGGAAAGTCGATCGGGTGAATGAGCCGGAGTTGGTGGTGGCTCCGGACGGCCGGGTCCGACAGGTGGTGCGAGCCTACGGTGACTTCAGTTTTCAGGCAGACCTCACCGATTTTCCCTTTGACGAGCAGGAGTTGCATTTTGCCCTGGTGGCAGGCCAGCCGGTGGCGGATGTGATCATCGTGGCACGGCACGACGATATCGGGATAGCCGACAGCCTTTCTGTTTCCAACTGGGCGCTGCGCACGGCCGGCAGTCGTTCCACCCAGTATTATATTGCCCCGGTGGACCGTACTCTGAGCCGGCTGGACATCGTGTTCAAGGCCAGGCGCCTGACCGGTTTTTATACCTGGCAGTTGCTGGTGCCGCTGTTTTTGGTGGTCATGATGACCTGGACGGTATTCTGGCTGCCACTGGAGTTTGTGGCACCGCGGGTCGGCCTGGTAGCCACCTCCATGCTGACGCTCATTGCCTATCGCTTTTCCATGGCTTCGATCCTGCCGCCAATCGCCTACCTGACCCGTCTTGATAAGTTCATGGTAGCTTCCTCGATGCTGGTGTTCGGCGCCCTTGCGGCGGCGGTGGCGGTGGCCTGGCTGGAGGGGAGGGGAAACCCGCGTTCTGCCGACAGGCTCAATACTGCATCCAGGGTGCTGGCGCCGACCTTGTTTGCGGCGGTGTTCGTGTGGGTATTCCTGTTATAAGTTTTGCCGTCCTGTGCCACAGTTGCACCCGCCTGCGCAACCTGACCTAACCGCTGGAAAGCCTTTTGCACCTGACGTCTGATCCGGGACGATCGAGCTGCGCTTCCTGCGCCGCGCAGCTTGTCCTGCCTGCTGGTACAAGCGCCGTGCACTGTGTATATAATGGGCCGCATGAATGCCCCCGCCCATAAGGAAACCCTGTTGACCGTGCCTGTCGCCCCCGGCATGGTGGCGTGCCCCTCCTGCGACCTGTTGTTTGACGTCGGTGCTCTGCGCCATGGGGAAAAGGCCAATTGCTCCCGTTGCGGGGGCTTTTTGACCCGGGTGCGGGATGACGGCTTCGAGAAAGTGCAGTCCTACGCCATCTCGGGCCTGGTGTGCCTGGCTATTGCCTGCGTGTTTCCCTTCCTTTCGTTCGAATCGGCCGGGCTTGAAAGTGTCATGACCCTGCCCCAGACCGTGCAGCAATTGTATGACCAGGGGCGGCCGGACCTCGCCCTGCTTGTGGCAGCCTTTATCATTGTTATCCCCACGGCGGTGCTGGTGCTGTTGCTGGCGCTGTCGAATTGTATGATCCGGCAGACATACTATGGCTGGATGCCTCTCGTCACACGCCTGCTGTTTCATATGCAGAACTGGGCCATGGTCGAAGTATTTTTTATCGGGGTGCTGGTCAGCCTCGTGAAGATCGCCCACATGGCCACGGTGGTGATAGGCATTTCATTCTGGGGCTACGGCGCCTTCGCGCTGTGCTTTATTTCTGCGGCCTCCAACCTTGACCGCCTGCAGTACTGGAACGAACTTGAGCGTCTCCGGAAGTTGAACCATGCAGGGTGATACTGCTGCCTCCCGCAACCTGGCATCGTGTCACCTCTGTCTCAAACTGGCGGATGCGCGCCTGCACGAGTGTCCCCGGTGTGGGGAGCCGTTGCACCTGCGCAAGACAAACAGCCTGCAGCGCACCCTGGCGCTGCTTATCACGGCCACCATTCTGTATATTCCGGCCAATATATTGCCGATCATGATTACCGACCAGTTTGGCAATTCCACGGACAGTACCATTCTTGGCGGAGTGGTATTGCTGATCGATATGGGTTCTGTACCCATAGCGGCCATTATCTTTATTGCCAGTGTCATGGTGCCGCTGGGTAAGCTGATTGCCCTGTTCTATCTTTGCTGGACTGTCGGCAGGGCAAAGCAGAGCGATCCGCGCCAGCGTACGATCATGTACCGGGCTGCCGAATTTATTGGCAAATGGTCGATGGTGGACGTCTTCGTGGTGTCGATTCTTGTCGCACTGGTGCACCTGACTGGCTTGCTGGTCATTCTCCCGGGGGCGGCGGCCGTCGCTTTTGCCGGGGTGGTACTGGTCACCATGGTGGCCGCCGAAAGCTTTGACCCCAGGATCATCTGGGACCAACAGGATAATTCCAATGAGTGATTTGCAGCCCAGAATCAGTACCGGCAGAAGGTTCAATCCCGTTTGGGTAGTGCCGGTGGTGGCGATAGTCGTAGGCCTCTATATGGTGATCCATACCAAGCTGACAGAGGGGCCCGAGATAACCATCCAGTTCAATACCGCGGAGGGGATGGAAGCCGGCAAGACCAAAATCAGGTATAGGGACGTGGATATCGGGCTGGTGGAGAATGTCTCACTCAGCGACAACATGGACAAGGTGCTGGTCACCGCGAAAATGGACAGTGACGCCGCCGACATGCTGCGGGACGACACCCGCTTCTGGGTGGTGCGCGCCCGAGTGGGAGCGGGGGCCGTTTCGGGCCTGGGTACCCTGTTGTCCGGCGCTTATATCCAGCTCGATCCGGGTGCCGGGAAAAGCTATCGAAAAGCGCAGTTTATTGGCCTGGAGGTGCCGCCACTGACGCCTGCGGATGCTCCCGGGGTAAGGTTGACGCTGTATAGCGAACGCGCAGGCTCCCTCAACGCCGGCGATGCCATTCTGTACAACGGCTACAAGGTCGGTCGTATCGAGGGGGTTACCTTTGACACCGACAAGAAAGAGATGCGCTATGACGCCTTTATCGACGCTCCCTACAATGATCTGGTGACGACAAATACGCGCTTCTGGAATGTGAGCGGCGTGTCCATTGATGCGTCAGCGGCCGGCATCCGGGTAACCACGGGTTCTATGGAGACGATCCTGCTCGGCGGTGTCGCTTTCGGCAACCTGCCGGGTATGCCGCCCGGCGATAAAGCGGTTTCCGGCACGGTTTACAAACTCAATGCGTCCTACCAGGCGCTGCAGGAGGATCCCTACCGCTACGGCATCTATTACGTCGCCGAGTTTGAGCAATCCATGCGCGGCCTTGAGCGCGGGGCGCCGGTCGAGTACCGCGGGATCCGGATAGGCCGGGTGGAGCGGATATTGATAAAAGAGCTGGTCACCCAACGCGAGGCGGGTGCCGGCAAGCCCATTCCGGTGCTGCTTTACCTGGAACCCGCCAGGTTCGGCCTGGAAGACTCGGAACAATCGGTTGACGCCATGCGCCAGAGCATAGCGCTGGGCGTAACAACCGGGATGCGCGCCACCCTGCAGACCGGTAGCCTGCTCACCGGGGCGCTCTACATCAACATTGACTGGTACAAGGATGCGCCCGCTGCCAAAGCTGACGAATTTGACGGCTACCCGGTCATACCCACCATTCCCAGCGGCCTGGGGAGGCTGGAACAGCAGGTGGGCAGCCTGCTGGACAAGCTCAATGCGCTGCCGCTGGAGCCCTTGGTTGCCAGCGCTCACACGGCGCTGAGCACCCTGGATGGAACGCTGGCGTCACTTACCACTACCCTGGAATCGCTGGATAACATATTGCGTGAAGAGGGCTCCAAAGCGTTACCCGGAGAACTCAACCAGACCCTGGTGGAACTCAGGAAGGCGCTGGCAGGCCTGTCACCGGATTCCGCCGTGGGCCAGTCATTGGGCAACAGCGTCTTTGAATTGAACCGCACACTGCGCAACCTGGAGGAGTTGACCCGCACCCTGAGTGAACAGCCCAATTCGCTGGTATTCCCCACAACACTTCCCGCAGATCCAATACCGGAGGCTAGTCCCCAATGAGAATATTATGTGTGATTGCGGCGATGTTACTGGCCGCCTGCTCCAGCCAGCCGCCGCAGACGGTGACCTACCTGTTGCGATCGGAGGTCGCTGCCAGCGCCGGCACTCCCCTGGCGGATAGCGGAGTTGCGCTGGGCAATATCAGGGTCGCCAGTTATATCGACCAGCCCGGGCTGGTGCTCGCCGGCGGTGATGGCACCATCAATGCCGCCAGGAATCATGTCTGGGCGGAGCCCTTGCAGGTGAGCCTGCGACGCTATCTCGCCACGCAAATCTCGGATGCGAGTGGCAGCGATATTGCCGCGAACGCCATGCCATCGACCAGCACCCGCGTCGACGTGAGCGTGGATCAGTTGCATGGCAACGGCAAGGGAGCGGCGGTGCTGGTAGCCTATTGGGAGATCACCGCGGACGGGGCGAGCAGGGCGTTCCGGTTTTCCGAACAGCAGGCCCTGGCGGGCGATGGCTATGATGCCCTGGTGCGGGCCGAAGAGGCCCTGCTGCAGCGTCTGGCTGACGCTATCGCCGCCTCGCTGCCTGCCGCCGCGTCGTCAGGCTAGCGTGCCGGCCCCGGCGTCCGTGGTGAACTGTACAGGCTAGCCGTCGGCCCCGGGGGTTGCGCCGTCGTTATCTGTTTCGGCGGAGTCACGCTTCAGTTTTCCCTGCCTGGCGAGCTTGCGGGCATTCTTCAGTCGCCGGTAAACTTCCAGCCCCTTGACCCGTTGCAGGGTGATGACCGCGATTTCCTGCTCGATTTTCTGCCTTTCCGGGAGGCTCTCGACATCAACCAGGCTATCGCGCAGGTCGGCCTGTCGATCTTTCAGCTTGCGCAACACCTTGCGAATTTTCTGGATGTGCTTTTTGTCCGCGTTGGTGGCGTCCTCGAGCAGGCTGCGCAATTTGGCGAAAAGCTTGGCATTTGTCATGACATTATCCTCGACTGATCCTGGTCAGCGAACCTCACCCGCATGCCGGGCAATTTTGGCTATCTCCTCGGCCTTCAGCGCCAGTTCATCCTGCACCGCCTCACCGTACGGTAGCCCCGCGCGGTGTAGTTGTTCGTTCATATCCAGTAACCGCTGAATCACTTCCCGCACGTAGCCGCCGTCATTGATCAGGGATGTAGCCATTTGCGAGGTGATGGCGTGGTCGCGGATAAGGGCGTCTGCCACCCGGGCAGCCTCGCTTTCGCTGCCGAGAATTTCAACCCGGATGCGGTCCAGGGAGAGCAGGGCAACCACGCTGTCCTGGGTGTCCCGCAGCACTGCCAGAGAGCGCAGGACTTCGCCGATCCGCACCCGAAAGCGGTTATACTCGCGGCGGATATACACATTGTCGCTCTGCATATAGTGCAGCAGGTTTTTTCGCAGGTGCTTGACCGCCTTGATGGCGGCGACCACGTCTGTGTTGGCGTGTCGCAGGGCACTGTAGGCGTCGGCAAACTCGTGCGTGGCCAGAGCCTGGGCCCGGCTGAGGAACTCGATATTGGCGCCGTAAATGTCCTTGATCATGCGCTCATACTGTTCATCCATGTCCAGTTCGATGACCGTTCCCGGCGGCTCTATGTACTGCTGCAGGTTCGTGCTGCCGGTGATGCTGGCGCGGCGCAGGCAAACCCCGTGTGCTATCAGCGTAAAGGCGTTGCTGAACAGGTGTTTGGTCTCCTTGGTAATCGCCTGTAGGGCCACCTGGGGCAACGACAGCGAGGCGTCGCTGAGAAAGCGTGGTTTATCCCGCTGCGACCGGTCTTCGCCCAGATGGCGCTCCAGCCAGCTCACCATGGCATTGAGCAGTGGCAGCATCAGCGCGATGCCCAGCAGATTGAACAGGCTGTGGAACAGCGCGAGTTTCAGCGTGTGGTTATCCGCCGCGATGCCCAGCCAGACTCCCAGACTGTCGACAGCGGCCAGCAGCAACTGGATAGAGACCAGTGCGGCGATGCCGGTGAGAACATTGAACACCAGGTGCGCCGCCGCGAGCCGTTTGCCCGCCGCATTGGCGCCGATGGCGCCGAGCACCGCCGTTATGGTGGTGCCGACATTGGCACCGATGGCCAGCGCCAGGGCGTTTTCATAACTGATCTGTCCCGCGGCCAGGGCGGTGATGATAAGTGTGAGTGTGGCGTGGCTGGACTGCATGACGACTGTGGCGATGATTCCGACCAGGGTAAAGGTCAGCAGTCCCGCCGGGCCGGTCATGGCGTACGAGGTCAGGTCGATGCGGTCGGAAAAGCTGGAGAAGCCTTCCTTCATGTAGTCGATTCCCAGGAACAGGAAGCCCAATCCCATCAGTACCCAGCCCAGCCCCTTGAATCGCTTTGATGCCTGCATTAGCAGCAGCACACCGAATACCAGCATGGGCAGCGCATAGGCGGACAACTTCACCTTCAGGCCCAGTCCGGCGATCAGCCAGGCACCGGTGGTGGTGCCGAGATTGGCGCCAAAAATGATGCCGATACCCTGGCGCAAGCCGATCAATTCGGCGCTGAGAAAGGAGATCGTGATGACCGAGACCAGGGAGGAGGACTGGGTCAGCGTGGTACTGATAACGCCGAAGGCCAGGCTCTTCCACAGCCGGTCTGTCCCGGCGCTCAGCAGGCGCTGTAACGCGCCCCCATTGTAGGCCTTGAAACCCTGCTCCATACACAGCATGCCAAACAGGAATAGCGCCACGCCCGCCGCAATCTCCTTGAAGCTGCTGCTCACCCAGAAGCCATAGCACAGGGCCAGGAACAGGGATGGGAGGAAAATACGTCCGAGCATGGTTTATATCGGCCCTCGAAGGCGGACATCTGCAGCTGGGTGAAATTGCCGTTATCAACTGTGCTGAAATCACCCAGACTGGCAGAACCTTGCGGTCGCCGGTCTGATGCAGATCAATTCGGCAATCTATTTTAGTTGGCCAGACGTATCGAGTTGTACTATTTTAAGTATCTCCACAGCTTCTGTGGTGATGTTAACCATTCTCAAGGAGAAGCAGTATATGTCATTGAAAGGCAGCCAGACCGAACAAAATCTGAAAGACGCCTTCGCCGGTGAGTCACAGGCCAACCGCCGCTATCTTTACTTTGCCGCCAAGGCCGACGTGGAGGGCTACAACGACGTGGCCGCCGTATTCCGCTCCACGGCAGAAGGTGAGACCGGACATGCCCATGGCCACCTGGAGTACCTGGAAGAGACGGGTGACCCGGCAACCGGGCTCCCGATCGGTGCGACGTCGGATAACCTGAAAGCGGCGATTGCAGGCGAAACGCACGAGTATACCGACATGTACCCCGGTATGGCGAAAACCGCGCGGGACGAAGGTTTCGACGAAATCGCCGACTGGATGGAAACACTGGCCAAGGCCGAGCGCAGTCACGCCAACCGCTTCCAGAAGGCCCTGGACGCGCTGGACAGCTGACCCCAGCCCAGACCGGCGGGCCACGCGCGCCCGCCGGCACCTCCCAACCTTGCCCAACGACGAGGGATATGCCGGTGAGAGAAGGAAGCCTGGAGGCGCCCACACGCCATCCGATTGAATGGAAATCTGACAAATACTGGGACCGGACCGACCTGGAGCAAGAGCTCGAGCGTGTCTACGATATCTGCCATGGCTGTCGTCGCTGCGTCAGCCTGTGTGATTCCTTTCCCACCCTGTTCGACCTGGTTGATGAGTCATCCACCATGGAGGTGGACGGCGTCACCAAGGCGGACTACGTCAAGGTGGTGGACCAGTGCTACCTGTGCGACCTGTGCTACATGACCAAGTGTCCCTACGTGCCACCGCACGAGTGGAATGTCGATTTTCCCCACCTCATGCTGCGGGCCAAGGCGGTCAAATTCCGGGAAGAGGGCGCACGCCTGCGCGACCGCCTGCTGACCAGCACCGATACCGTGTTCAAACTGACCTCCATCCCACTGGTCGATATCACTGTCAATGCGATCAACCGCAGCGGCGTGTTTCGCAAGGCACTGGAGTCCACGGGGGGTATTCACCACGATGCGCCGGTGCCGCGGTTTCACAGCAGGACCCTGCGCAAGCGGGTAAAACCGCTGATCCGGGATATCCAGCCGACACCGGTCGGTGCTACCACCGGCAAGGTTGCGCTTTATGCCACCTGCTACGGCAATTACAACAGTCCCGACATCGGGGCCGACTTTGTCAAGGTGTACCAGCACAATGGTATCCACATAGACCTGGTGCCAAAGGAAAAATGCTGTGGCATGCCCAAGCTGGAACTGGGTGATCTCGATTCGGTGAACAAACTGAAGGAAGCCAATATCCCGGTGCTGGCGTCCCTGGCAGACCAGGGCTATGACCTCATCGCGCCGATACCCTCCTGTGTGCTGATGTACAAGCAGGAACTGCCACTGCTGTTTCCCGATGATGTACAGGTGAAAAAGGTCCAGGCGGCCTTTTTTGATCCTTTCGAGTACCTCTGGCTGCGGCACAGGGGCGGCGCGCTCAACACGGAGTTCCCCCAGGCGATGGGCGATATCGCCTACCAGGTCGCCTGCCACCAGAGGGTTCAGAACATCGGCCTGAAAACCCGCGACGTGCTCAACCTGGTGCCCGGTACCCAGGTTACCGCGCACGAACGCTGCTCCGGCCACGACGGTACCTATGCGGTAAAGCGAGAAACCCGCGAGAAATCCGTCAGGATTGCCCGGCCAGTCGTGCGCAAGGTAGACCAGCAGTCCCCCGACCATTTCATGAGCGACTGCCCGATGGCCGGTACCCAGATTGCCAGCCTGTCGGAAAAAGTCACCCACGCCGAGCACCCCATGACGTTGCTGCGCATGGCCTACGGCTTATAAGTCCCGAGGAGCAAGCTATGCCCGCATTATCACGCGCCGATCTTTGGTCACTGGAGGAGTACGCCGAGCGCCGCCCGGGCTTCCGTCAGCAGGTCATGACGCACAAGAAAACCCGCCAACTGCCCCTCGGCGAGCATGCCCGGCTGTATTTTGAGGATGCCCTCACCATCAAGTACCAGATCCAGGAGATGTTGCGCATCGAGAAGGTGTTCGAAGCGGCGGGCATCAATGAAGAGCTGGAGTCCTACAACCCGCTCATTCCCGACGGCCACAACTGGAAGGCCACCTTTATGGTGGAGTATCCCGACCCTGCGGAGCGGGCACACCGCCTGGCAGAACTGATCGGGATCGAGGACAAGGTCTGGCTGCAGGTAGAGGATTGTGACCGGGTGTACCCTATCGCCGACGAGGACCTGCCGCGGGAAAATGAGGTCAAGACCTCGTCGGTCCACTTTCTTCGGTTCGAGCTGACGCCGGTCATGATGGCGGCACTGGGTGGCGGCGCGGCCATTTTCGCCGGTGTCGACCACCCGGCCTATACAGTGTCATCCTTCAGGGTGCCGCAGGCAGTCCGCGATTCCCTGGCCGGGGATATCGAGCCCACCTCGGTGAATTAGCCCGACCCCGGGAGCCGCAGGCTGCGATTGCCGTGGTGCCGCCAGTGCCGGCGGCGGGCGATCGCACATGTCCTCAAAGGCGGAGGAATCCCAGCGGCAGCGTGTTGCTGCCCGGTTGGTAAAAACGCCCGATGTTGGGCAGCACGGTGGACAGGTCTGACGCGGGCACCCCGAACCACAACGCAAGTTCCGCAAAATACTCGTCCACGGCGGTGGTGGGGGCATAGATTCCGCGGCCCACATCCAACGGGTTGCCGGGGTATATCTCCGGGTAGTTGCCAAAGTAATTGGCACCGTTGACCGCGCCGCCCATAACAATGTGATGCCCGCCCCAGCCGTGGTCAGACCCCTTGCCGTTTGAGGTGAGGGTCCTGCCAAAATCCGAGGTGGTAAACGTCGTTACCGCATCGAATACCGACAGCTCGGCCAGGGCGTTGCGGAACTCCAGCAGGCCGGCGCTGACCATGGGGAGCATGGCGGCCTGGTTGGTCAGCACGTCGTCGTGATGGTCCCAGCCGCCGACCGTGATAAAAAACGTCTGGCGGCTAGCCCCCAGTTGCTCCCGCACAGAAATTATCCTCGCGACCTGGCGCAGGCTGCGGGAGAAGTAATTGTCGGAGAAATCGGTGCCCAGTACCGGTGCCTGTTGCAGGGCGCCCACGAACACTTTCTGGCTCTCGATGGCATTGGCGAGCCGCGCGCGATACTCCCGCCGCAGGATGTTGTCCTGTGCCACCGACAGCAGGCTGTCAATCACCTGGCGACGGTAGCTGCCGAACCGCGTGCCGTCATCGTAGGCATTGATGCCGGTGGCGCCATCGTCGTCCGCCTGCACACTGTACTCGGACACGTTGGCACCACTTTGGAAAACATTGTTGCCCGCCAGGGAGATGTTCATGGAGATGCCGTTGGCCAGATTCTGGCCCTGCAGCAGGTCCGCCACGCGCCCGCCCCAGCCCTCCGTTACCCGCGCATCGGAAATACCCGTCTGCCATTGCTGGATCTGGTCGGCGTGGGAAAACAGGCCCAGCGGCGCGAGGATGCTGCCGTTGGCAACTGCGGCGGGGTCAAACGGCTCCAGCAGGGTACCCACGTTGCACAGCACACCGGCATCGCCGCCGGCAAACAGCGACTGCAGCCCGGGCATGCCCGGGTGCAGGCCGTACCGGCGCCCGGTCGCGGTGGCGCCGGGCAGGGGCAGCAGATTATCCAGCGGCAGGGCGAGGTCCGAGCGGATGGCCTGGTACTGGCTGTGCTGGTCGGTATCGGTTGGCACCACCATATTCCAGGAGTCATTGCCACCGGCCAGCAGCACGCACACCAGCGCCCGGTAATCATGCGCACCCTGGGCAGCCGCCCTGCGCGCGAGTCCCAGGCTGAGCAGGCTCGACGACAGGGTGGCAGAGGCCACGCCCAGGGAGCAGCCGTGGGTCAGGAACTTGCGACGACTGAACATGTTGCGCTCCTTCACAGTTCCACCGCGTAATCGGGTGAGGTGAACACCAGGTAGATAGCGGTCCTGGCCTTGAGGTCGGGGTCCTCCAGCGGCGCCAGTGATGTAAGAATGCTGCTGCGAGTCTCTGGCGAGAGAGTACCGTACGTCATCAGGGTATCCAGCCGGTCGAGCAGGGCTTCGGCGTCGTCCGCCAGTGCAATGTATTCCCCGAGATCGAGTTGCGCCGCCTGGAACGGCGGGCGACTCAGATCGTTGGCAATTCCGCCGTACAAGATGATATCGGCGATGTTGCTGATGGCTACCACGGTGCTACTGTCTGTGAGCTGGAATTCCGGTGCCACCATACCGGCGCCGGCGATCGCGCCGACCGGCGAATGGCCGGGCAGGAAAAAATTGAATACACTGGGAGAGGAGAGCGGGTGCTGGTTCAGCCGCTCCTGCAGCAGGATGCCCGTGTTGGCATAGAAGCCGTCAGGGCTGGATACCCCGAACTGCTTCAGCAGCGCCAATGCGCGCAACAGTGGCTCACGCAGTTTGCCCATGCGCGGATCAGTGCCCGGGGATGCCAGTGCCTCCGGGTCCAGCAGAATGGCCCGCAGCACCGCCCGCAGGTCGCCCCGAACGCCGCTGGCATCGCCGTTGAATGCGGCGCTGACCCTTGCTATGTAGGCCGGCGACGGATTCGAGGTGACCAGCCTCTGGATCAGCTGCCGGCCGATAAAGGGGCCGACATTGGGGTGATTGAACAGAAAATCCATGGCTGCATCGATATCCTGCATGCCACCCTGGCCGGCCGGCAATACCGTGCCGTCCGGCAGCCGCTTTTCCCCGCTGTCGTGAAAAAAGCCGAACATTCGCATTGGCTGGCGAAATTCAGGCAGTCGCTTGTGAAAGTATGCATCCTCGCCGCCGTAGGACAGACCGGTAAATATCCTGGCAAATTCCCTGATGTCTTCATTGTCGTAGGTGGGGATGGGATTGCCATCGGCGTCAACTCTCTCCGAGCCGTCATCGTTCAGTTCGAACAGCCCGATGGAGAACAACTGCATCACCTCGCGAGCGTAATTCTCGTCCGGGTAGGTATTGGCCTGGGGATTTGCCCTGGCGTTGTTGACATGGCTCAGGTAGACGCCCATGGCGGGGTGCAGTGTGATGGCCCGCAACAGGTCGCGATAATTGCCAAAGGCGTGCGCCAACAGGGTATCGTAGTAGTTGCTGAGTGCGTGAGGGTATACCGCCAACGTGTCTACCTGGTCGGACACCACCAGTATTTCACTGAGTGCCAGGGCCACGCGCTGGCGCAGTTGGTCGCGCGCATAGACCGCCCGCTGCCACCAGGCGAGGCGGCGGAAGGCGAATTCGATATTTTTGCTTTCCTGCTCGATGGCGGCAAACTCCCCCGCCGCCTGGCGTGCCAGCAGCTGATCCACGATCGGGTCGTGCAACTCGGGTGGGAGGCTGAACTGCTGTTCGAGCCAGGCCGCTTCGCCCTGCGCAGCCAGCTGCTCTATCGCGGCATAATCCATGCCAAACGTGGCTCTTGAGGCCAGTCGGGATGCGCTGTGCAATGCGTCCATACCGGTAGGTGTCGGAGCGGGGTCGGTCGGGGTGGGCGGTGCTACCGGCCCCGGGCTCTGCGCCGGGGTGCTGTTGCCACCGCCACCGCCACCGCAGGCCGTCGCCATGGCCACCAGGGCTGACAAGATGAGATTTCGAAATATTCGTACGCACATTGCTTCAGCTATGGTCCTTTGTCAAAAGTCAAACACCGCCTGCATCGCGGGTTTCTGGACAAGTACCCCATGATACGCTATCTACTTGATAATCGTTGTAACGCATCGACCACGGTATATAAAGCGATGTTTGGCAAAAAGCTGATTTTATTCGCGACCGTTATGGCTGTGATATGGGCGGGTGAAGTGAGTGCCTTTCGCAATTGCGCTGCGGAGTACAGTGATGCCTGGTCAGCGGCCACCCGTTATACGGTAGGTGAGTTGGCCTTTGACGACACTACCGGCCTCGCGTCGGGCACCGAAACTATCTACAACTATTCCAATGATTATCCCTCCGGCGCCGGCGAGTGTCATGTGACATATGAACTCAGCGGTAATTACGTGCCGGGCGTCGAGGTATTCGTGCTCGCCGCCACCCGATCCAATTACAGTGACACCTGCCCGTCGGAACTACTTACTGTAGAATACCCGGCAATCACGCTGCATACGTTCCAGATCGAGCATGCGGAAGACGGCACCGCGGTTTTTAACAGCGGGGACAACGGGGCCTACCTCGCCGACGGGTTCTGGCAGCCGGGCAAGGCGGTCTACAAGACCGGGGAGCAATGTTCAATTTTCTAGCGAGCCGCTCCAGCCGCAGGTACAACAAAACGTGGTGGCAGGGCTGGCGGCGCTGCCCCATGCGGTGACCCTGCTGTGTTATGTCGATGGACGCCCTGCCGGCCTGGCCAATTGCTTCGAGGGGTTCTCGACCTTCAGTTGCCGGAAACTGCTCAATATCCATGATATTACCGTACTGGCGGAGTTTCGCGGCCTCGGGCTCAGCCAGCATCTGCTGCGGGAGATCGAAGTGGTAGCCCGGGAACGGGGGTGTGGCAAATTGACCCTGGAAGTACTGGCGGGCAATGAGCCGGCGAAGTGCGCTTACCGGAAATTTGGTTTCGACGCCTACCAGCTCGATCCCGCCCTGGGCGAGGCCCTGTTCTGGCAAAAATCGCTGGCGGAGAGCTGAACAGCCCCGGGTGTCGTAGCGAGACCCGCGAAGCAGAGCGCTGGGAGCCTACTGCAGCAGGTTCGCCTTCAGTCGCTCGATATCGGCCGGTCCCAGCTGCAGGCCGTTGGCCACGTAATTGTCGAAATTGCCCCAGGTGACATCGATCTGGGCAAAACCCGCCTCCAGCCAGTCCTGCTCTACGCCCATCAACACCGCAACGTTCTGCGCCACCTGCTCACCTTTGAACAACTTCAACATCAGCAGCTGATTCTTGCGCGACGCCAGTGCGGGCTCCCTGCTGGCCATATAGTCCTGTATCACAATGTCCTGGGGCACCCCGAGGACGCGCAGCAAAATGGCCGCGGCAAAGCCCGTGCGATCCTTGCCGGCGGTGCAGTGCCAGATTACCGGTGCGCCATTGGCATCCAGTACGGTGTGAATAAACTGCCGGAACTGTGGGGTGAATTCATCGGCAAACTGGCGGTTGGCCTGCTGCATGGTTGCACCGGGATCGAAGTCCGAGAAGTCGTCCGCCTCGATGCGCTGCTTGATATCGCTGAACAGGTTCTCGTTGCCTATATCCAGCACCGGTATCTCGACCACGGTGAAGTCGGGCGCCTCTGGCAGGCGGTTGGGCTCTTCCGCTTTCTCCGCGCCGGAACGAAAGTCTATGAACGTAGCCAGCCCCAGTGTATCAAGCGCGATGAGGTCAGCATTGGACGCTTCCGAAAAATTTCCCGATCGGTATAGCTTGCCCCAGCGCACCTGCCTGCCGTCGACCGCCCGGTATCCGCCGAGGTCGCGGAAATTGGCAATACCCTCAAAATTGAGCAGGCGGTGGTCGGCGCGCTGCTCCTGCGGCAGCGTCGCAGGCACCACCAGCGGTGGGGCGGGAATGAACTGGATGACGGTAACTGCGAGCGCTGCAACGGCCAGGCTCGCGCCCCAAAATCGCTTCTTGGTCAATGTCTGCCCTCCACTGCAAATCGAGCGAGCGAAGGATATCACCGATATTCCGGGGCGCACAGGCCGGGCGGCGCGCCGCCGAGGCTACTGTGGTGGGATTTGCCTGGGCCTGGCTATTTGACGATAATCCCCGGCATCCCCCTGGACGAGTCACTTGTTATGGCATCGCTGCAAGACCAGTTGTTGAAAGCCGGTATCGTCGACGCCAGGAAGGCGAAGAAAATCGACAAGGAAAAGCGCAAGCAGGCAAAGAGCCAGCCAAAGGGCCACGAGCGGGTGGATGAAGTCCGTGAGCAGGCCAGGCGTGCGCTTGAGGAGAAGGCAGAGCGGGCCAGGGAGCTCAACCGGGAGCAGCAGGCAGCGAGTGAGAAAAAGGCGATACGGGCGCAGATTATCCAGTTGATAACGATGAATAAAATTGCGCGCGCCGGGGGTGATGTTCCCTACCAGTTTACCGATGGCAAGAAAATCAAGAAAATTCACGTGACGGCGCAATTGCACAATGAATTGAGCCGGGGGCGGGTGGCGATTGCGAGACTGGGGGAGGGCTATGAGCTGCTACCGGCCGCCGCGGCGAGAAAAATCCAGCAACGTGATGAGCACACGATTGTGCTACTTAATACCAATGAGGCAGTAACTGTGGGTGAAGACGATCCCTATGCGGCCTACAAAATTCCCGATGACCTGATGTGGTAAACCGCAAGGCATCGTCGGCACCCATGCGCCGCAGCACACCGGTGGGCAAGCAGTCATTTTATCTGGTTGGAGACGGCCCATATCGCAGCCTCGACCCGCGAACGAAAGTGCATTTTTTTCATAAGATTTTTGACGTGCACTTTTACCGTGGCATCGGTGATGCCCAATGCGTTTGCGATCAGCTTGTTGCTGTTGCCAACAGCAATCATGCCGAGAATCTGCTTTTCTCTGGCGGTCAGCTGGGCCGCGAGGCTTTTTCGGTCATCTTTTTCCTCACGCAAGGTGCTCGCCAGGATGCGCGTTAACCGGGGGCTGAGAACCAGTTGCCCCCGCTCTGCCCGCAACAGGGCGTCTACCATGTCCTCTGGCTCCAGATCCTTCAGCAGGTAGCCATCCGCGCCTGCACGCAATGCGGCAATCACGTCACTGTCATTATCTGAAACCGTGACCATCAGAATGCAGGCACTCACGCCTCTCTGCCGCAGTTCCGCCACCGTTTGTATGCCGCCCATGCCCTTCATGTTCAGGTCCATCAGTATCATGTCGGGTTGCTGGCTTACGACCAGGGCAAGCGCTTCCTCGCCGCTGCCTGCCTCGGCCACCACCTGCAGACCATCCTGCATTTCGATCAATTGCCGCATGCCCCGACGCATCATCGGGTGATCATCAACGAGTAGAATGCGTGTCATGCTGTGTGCCCCCGGACTCGATGAGATTGTCAGGTTTTTGCTGGTCAGCGTTGGATGAGAGCGCGTGCTCCGCCAGAAAGCGCAGAATAACCTCGGCGCCGCCTGCGGCAGTGTCGCCAAATTCAACGAGGCCCCCGAGTATGGCCGCCCGTTCACGCATAATCGTCTGGCCGTAGTGGTTGCGGCCGGGGTCAGGTCGGCCGAGGCCCCTGCCGTTATCACTAATGTGAACTTCGATCATGCCGCCGTCCCGGTCCAGCCCCAGTCGAATGCTCGCCCTGTCGGCACCTGAGTGGCGCAATACATTTGACAGGGCCTCCCTCACTATTTGCAGGATATGAATTTCCTCGTTGGGTGTCAGCGGATAATTTTGCAGACTGCTTTCCACACTAATCGAAATCTTGCCCTTGTCCTCAAACTCCTTGGCCGTTGCCAGCAGAGAGGCCTGCAGCCCCGGCGAGTCCAGTTGCAGGCGGAAGGTGGTGAGCAACTCACGCAACTGCGCGTAGGCCGATTGAATGCCTGCCCGGATTTCCAGCAGTACGTTTTCGAGCATGTCCCTGTGGGCATCCTGTGCCAGCAGGCTCTGAAAACGGCTGACCTGAATTTTGGTAAACGACAGGGATTGAGCAATGGAATCGTGCAGTTCCCGGGCTATGGCGGTGCGTTCCTCTATCAACGCCATGCGGTGTTCCTGATCCTTACGCGTTTCGTTGGCGAGCGCGGCGCCTATGGTATCCGCCAGCGAGGTCAGCATCAGATGTTGTTCAGCGCTGATACCGTCATGCTCGGCCAGCGTTATATTCAGGCAGCCGTACTCCCGGTTGTCGTGCTGAAGGCGGTAGCTCTTTAACTGGTGGCCTGTTGCAGAGCCGGTTTCACCACGCGAGTGCGAAAAGAGGTTGGAATCGGTTTGGGAACCGATGAGAAAGGGATCATCCGGCGAGGCGTAGTGAAGACGAATTTCGCCTCCCACCATATCGATTTCCCGGCGCAGGTGGTCCATTGTCCGTTCCAGCTTGTTGACGATATTTCCTTCCGCGCCGAGCAGGCGGGAAGCGTCGTAGAGAAATCGCAGCATGGTCTGGGTCTCTTCCAGGTGCCGGGTCTTGGACTTTACCTGCTCTTCCAGGGTTCGGTACATGCCATCCAGGCTGGCTGCCATATCGTTGAAGGTGTGGGCCAGCACGGTAAGTTCATCGTCGCTCTTGCTGTCCAACCGCATGGAGAAATCGCCCGCCCGGAGTTTGCCCGCCATCTCGATCAACTGGTGCAACGGTCCCACCACGTAGTTGTAAACATTCAGGAACATCATGCCCGCCAGGCAAACCGTCATAATAAGGCTGGCGCCCTGAATGACCCGCAACACCCGGAACTTACTTTCAGTTTGCAACTCCAGTGCCTTTACCATAGCGTCGATGTCGGCGACGAACAGGTCTATCTGCTGCCGTATTTGCGGGGTCGCGGTACCCTGCGCAAGCAGCAGGGGCTTGAGCCGGATCCAGCCCTGCTCTACCAGCGAGAACGCATCGACCAGGGTCCGATTGCTTGAATTGCGAATCCGCACCGCCAGTACCGGCAGTTGCAGTCGCTGGTCGAACTCCTGGATCCTTCTTGCCAGTGCGTTTCTGTCGCCCAGGGAGGACTGCGTGGCTGTCAGAATATACTCAGTGGCGATCCGGTGGGCCTGCATGCGCAACGAGCCCGCGATATTAATACGCACAGCATCGTTTTCACTGCTCTCGGCGGTGAGATAGGAGGCCACCATATTGACGATAGCCAGCAGGATAACTGCCGCCAATGCCATGCCGGTGCGCTGTACCAGCGATTGCTGAAACTCGTTGCTCATGTTGGCGTTTTGTCTGCCCGGGTCCGACTGTATCCATGAAAAGTGCCGGCCCATTCTACCACTAAAGTGGTAGTCATCCGGGTATATGGTGGTAGAGCTCCGGCGCCGTTGATCTGTGTCAATTTGTCAGCCCGCCATCCATGTATGTTGCGCTCATCAGTCTTGTTAGTGGAGATTGGCGCATGCCAAGTCATCAGTACAAACAGTGGTCAGTTCTCACCATGAACACGCTGGCGTTCGCCTGTAACTTCGCGGTGTGGACCATGTTTTCCATCATCGGCATAAAGATCAAGCAGGAGCTCTCGCTGTCGGATACGCAGTTCGGCGTGCTTGTGGCCACGCCAATTCTCACCGGTTCGCTCACCCGCCTGCCGCTGGGAATCATTACCGACAGGTACGGCGGCCGCATTGTATTTTTCATCCAGATGCTGTTGGTGGCTATACCCACCTACGGTCTCGCGTTCGCTACCGAGTACTGGCAATACCTCGTCATAGGTCTCTTCGTGGGTCTGGCCGGCGGCTCCTTCGCCATCGGCATCGCTTACACCTCCGCCTGGTTTGAGTCCAGGCGCCAGGGTACCGCGATGGGGATATTTGGCGCCGGTAATGCGGGGGCGGCCATCACCAACCTGGTGGCGCCCATGATTGTAGTGGCCTTCGGCTGGCGCATGGTACCCCAGGTCTACTCGGTCGCCATGGTGGTCATGGCAGTCATCTTCTGGTTTTTTACCTTCCCTGATCCCGCCCAGCAAAAGCGCGCCGCGAGCGGTGATCATATCTCCCTGGCAGACCAGTTGGCCCCCTTGAAGGAACTGCGGGTCTGGCGCTTTGGTATGTACTACTTTTTCGTGTTCGGCGGTTTTGTCGCCCTGGCGCTCTGGTTGCCCAAATACTATGTTGGGGAATATGGCATGAGCCTCAAAACAGCGTCGCTGATTACCATGTGTTTCACCCTGCCATCGGGCCTGATCCGCGCACTGGGTGGCTGGATGTCGGATAGATTTGGCGCGAGAAACGTCAACTGGGGTGTGTTCTGGGTCTGCCTGGTCTGTCTGTTTGTGGTGTCGTATCCGCAGACTACTTATATCGTCCACGGCATGAGCCAGGATCACCGTTTCGCCATTGGCACCAATGTCTGGGTATTCACCGCGCTTATTTTTGTCATCGGCATTGCGCAGGGCATCGGCAAGGCGAGCGTTTACCGGATTATCCACGACTACTACCCGGACAACATGGGGTCGGTGGGCGGTATGGTCGGTGTGATCGGTGGACTGGGCGGATTTACCCTGCCAATTCTATTTGGCATGGCATCAGACCTGCTGGATGTGCGCAGCTCCTGCTTCATGTTGCTGTTTGGTGTGGTGGCCGCGTGCATGATTTCAATGAATATCGCGATAAGAAACCTGCGTGCGGCGGAAGGGCTTGAGCTTGAGCGTGGTGTCGCCTGATCGGCAGTGACGCGAAAAATCAGTAGCTTAGTGCCGACTTCAGGGACGGCATGAGAACTCTCCAGGAGAGAATGAGATGTCAAATTTGAAAACTTGGAACGTGGAAGACGAGGCGTTCTGGAACAATACCGGCAAGGGTGTGGCCACTCGCAATCTGTGGATCTCCATACCTTGCCTGCTGGCGGGTTTCGGGGTCTGGATGCAGTGGGGCGTACTGACGGTGCAAATGCTCAATCTGGGTTTTCCCTTTGAGCGGTCAGAATTATTTACCCTTACCGCCATCGCGGGCCTGACCGGGGCGACTCTGCGCATACCCTCCAGTTTCTTCATCAGGTTGTGTGGCGGTCGCAATACCATCGCTTTCACAACGGCGCTTCTGATACTGCCCTGTATCGGTGCCGGCATTGCCCTGCAGGATATAAATACGCCGCTCTGGGTATTCCAGCTGCTGGCACTGCTGTCCGGTTTCGGCGGCGGCAACTTCGCCTCCAGCATGTCGAATATCAATTTTTTCTTTCCCAAGCGCATGCAGGGCTATGCCCTGGGTATGAACGCGGGCCTGGGTAACTTTGGCGTGACCACGATGCAGATCGTGGTACCACTGGTCATGACCGCCTCTATCTTCGGTGCGCTGGGCGGTGAATCGATGACCTTGCTGGCCATGTCCGGAACACTGATCGGCAAGATTCCCGCGGGGGCACAAACCTGGATCCAGAACGCGGGCTTTATCTGGCTGTTAACACTGGTTCCATTGAGCCTGCTGGCCTGGTTCGGCATGAATAATATCAGCACTGCCGAAGTGACCCCCAAACAACCCGGTGCTCTGGCCAGTTTTGGCGTGATGTCGGGCATGCTGCTTATCGGCTTCATCACCGCGATATTCGGCCTGTGGCTGCTGCTGCCTGAGAAAGCCAATGGCTCCGGTTTCGGTGTCCCCAAGGAGATCGTCCTGCTGGTGGTCATCGCCGCCACGGTATACCTGCTGAAGCTGTTGCCCGGCCAGATTCGCGGTAACCTGCAGCGGCAGTACAAAATATTCGGCAACCGCCATACCTGGGTAATGAGCATTATCTATACCATGACATTCGGATCCTTTATCGGCTTTTCCGCCGCCTTTCCCCTGGCGATCAAGGTCATCTTCGGCTACTCCCATGTGCTGGGAGCGGATGGTGTAATGACCCACGATACCGCTAACAATAATGGCCCCAGTGCCTTGATGTACGCCTGGATGGGCGCCTTTATTGGCGCCCTGATCCGGCCGGTGGGTGGCTGGATAGCGGACAAGGTCGGCGGGGCACTGGTCACGCAGGTCATCACTGTGGTGATGGTAGCCAGTTCGCTGGGGGTAGCGTATTACATGAAGGCCGCCTACTCATCTGCGACACCGGAGGAGTATTTCGTGCCGTTCTTCCTGTTGTTCCTGGTGCTCTTTGCCGCCACAGGTATCGGCAACGGGTCCACCTTCCGGACGATTTCCCAGGTATTTAACAAGGAACAGGCTGGCCCGGTACTTGGCTGGACGTCCGCCGTCGCCGCTTACGGCGCCTTTTATATCCCCGAGATGCTCGGCGAACAGATCAAGGCGGCAACCCCCGAAATAGCGCTGTACGGGTTTGCCAGCTTCTACGCGGTCTGCCTGGTGATCAACTGGTGGTATTACCTCCGCAAAAATGCCGAGTTCCACAACCCGTAAATGACTCTCGCACGCACAGCAGCAGGTACTAAACAGGGAAAAATATCATGAGCCACTTTCTCGACAGATTGCAGTTCTTCAAGAAAAAAACCGGCGAGTTCGCTGACGGACACGGCGATGTCACCAACGAGTCGCGAGCCTGGGAGGACGGCTACCGCCAGCGCTGGCAGCACGACAAGATCGTGCGGTCGACTCACGGGGTAAACTGTACCGGTTCGTGCAGCTGGAAAATCTACGTCAAGAACGGCCTGGTCACCTGGGAAACACAGCAGACGGATTATCCGCGCACGCGGCCCGACCTGCCCAACCACGAGCCGCGCGGCTGTCCCCGCGGCGCGAGCTATTCCTGGTACCTCTACAGCGCGAACCGGCTCAAGTATCCCAAGGTGCGCAAGCCGCTGCTGAAACTCTGGCGCGAACAGCGCGGCCAGCATACCAACCCGGTCGATGCCTGGGCGGCTATCGTTGAAGATCCGGTGCGGGCCGAGTCCTACAAGTCGGCCCGTGGTATGGGTGGCTTCGTGCGCTCCAGTTGGGATGAAGTCAACGAGATCATCGCCAGCGCCAACATTTACACCATCAAGAAATACGGGCCCGACAGGGTGGTTGGCTTCTCGCCGATTCCCGCCATGTCCATGGTGTCCTATGCCGCCGGCTCGCGCTACCTGTCACTCATCGGTGGCGTCTGTATGAGTTTTTACGACTGGTACTGCGACTTGCCGCCGGCTTCCCCCATGACCTGGGGCGAACAGACCGACGTGCCCGAGTCGGCCGACTGGTACAACTCGAATTACCTGATCCTGTGGGGCTCAAATGTGCCCCAGACCCGCACCCCCGACGCCCACTTCTTTACCGAGGTGCGCTACAAGGGCGCCAAGGGCGTGGTGATTACCCCCGATTATTCGGAAGCGGCCAAGCTGGCGGATACCTGGCTCAACCCCAAGCAGGGTACCGATGCCGCTATCGCGATGGCTTTCGGCCATGTCATTCTGAAAGAGTTCCACCTGGATCATCCCAGCGAGTATTTCACCGATTATGTGCGCCGCTATTCGGATATGCCGATGCTGGTGGTGCTGGATGAATACGAAGCCGGCGTGCGACCTGCGCGATTTCTGCGCGCGAGCGACCTGGCGGGCGACGTTGCCGGGCAAAGCAATGCCGAGTGGAAGACTATCGCTGTGGATGAAAACAGTGGCGACCTGGTGTCACCCCAGGGCTCGGTTGGTTACCGCTGGGACGGCAGCGCCCGCTGGAACATGGAAGAGCGCGAGGGCGTCGAGGGCCATGAGGTTAAACTCCAGCTGTCGCTGATCAAGCCCGGATGCAGCGTCGCCTCGGTGGCCTTTCCCTACTTTGCCAATGAGGCGCCCGAGCAGTGGGAGCACCAGCCCGGGGAGTCTGTCCAGTATCGCAACGTACCGTGCCGGGAGATCGGCCTCGCCGACGGCAGCCGCACGAAGGTCGCCACCGTGTACGACCTGACCATGGCCAACTACTCCCTGGACCGCGGTCTGGGTGGCGCCAATGTCGCCGCGGATTTTAACGATGACAGTGTCGCCTATACCCCCGCCTGGCAGGAAAAAATTACCGGGGTGGACCGGGCCAAGGTCATTCAGGTGGCGCGGGAGTTTGCCGATACCGCCAACAAGACCCGCGGCAAGTCGATGATTATTGTGGGCGCGGCGATGAACCACTGGTACCACATGGATATGAACTACCGCGGCCTGATCAATATGCTGATCATGTGTGGCTGCGTGGGCCAGAGTGGCGGCGGCTGGGCGCACTATGTCGGCCAGGAGAAACTGCGGCCGCAAACCGGCTGGCTGCCGCTGGCATTTGGCCTCGACTGGAGCCGGCCGCCCAGACAGATGAACTCCACCTCGTTCTTTTACAATCACAGCTCCCAGTGGCGCCACGAGAAGGTGGATATGCACGACGTGCTGTCACCACTTGCGGACAAAAACCGGCATCCGCGACACACGCTGGACTACAACATCAAGGCCGAACGCATGGGTTGGTTGCCCAGCGCACCCCAACTCAATCGCAATCCGCTGCAGATCGTCAAGGAGGCTGATGCCGCCGGTGTTGACCCGAAGGAGTATCTGGTCAGGCAGTTGAAGAGCGGCGAAACCCGGTTCGCCTGCGAGTCGCCGGACGATCCGGCCAACTTCCCGCGCAATATGTTTATCTGGCGCTCGAACCTGCTGGGTTCGTCGGGCAAGGGTCATGAGTACATGCTCAAGTACCTGCTGGGCACCCGCAACGGCGTGATGAATGAGGATAATGGCACTCGTGACGGCCTGATACCGAATGAGGCGGACTGGGTGCCACAGGGCGCCGAGGGCAAGCTGGACCTGGTGGTGACACTGGATTTTCGCATGTCCTCCACCTGCCTCTACTCGGATATCGTCCTGCCAACTGCCTGCTGGTACGAAAAGGATGACCTGAATACCTCGGATATGCATCCGTTCATTCATCCGCTGTCCAAGGCTACGGACCCGGCCTGGGAGGCGAAGTCAGACTGGGATATCTACAAGGGTATTGCCAGGAAATTCTCGGAGATTGCAGAGGGCAACCTCGGGGTGGAGAAAGATATCGTAACCGTCCCCATCCTGCACGATACCCCCGGGGAAATAGCGCAGCCCTTTGACGTTAAGGACTGGAAGCACGGTGAGTGTGATCTGCTGCCCGGCAAGACCGCCCCCAATATGGTGGTGGTAGAGCGCGATTATCCTGCAACGTATCGCAAGTTCACCTCACTGGGTCCGGCCCTGGAAAAACTTGGCAATGGCGGCAAGGGTATCAACTGGAATACCGACGATGAGGTCGAATTGCTGCGCCAGCTCAACTACACGGTGGCTGACACGGGTGTCGCCAGGGGGCAGCCGAGGATAGAGACCGCTATCGACGCGGCGGAAGTGATTCTCACCCTGGCGCCGGAGACCAATGGCAATGTCGCCGTGAAGGCCTGGGACGCGCTTGGTAAGTTTACGGGACTTGACCACAGGCACCTGGCGCTGCCCAAGCACGACGAAAAGATTCGCTTCCGCGACGTGCAGGCGCAGCCGCGTAAAATCATTTCCTCGCCCACCTGGTCGGGGCTGGAGGACGAGCATGTCAGCTATAACGCGGGTTATACCAACGTGCACGAGCTGATTCCCTGGCGCACCATTACCGGCAGGCAGCAGTTCTACCAGGATCATACCTGGATGCAGGCCTTCGGCGAGCAGATGATCTCCTACCGGCCGCCCATCCACACCCGCTCCATTGAGTTGCTCAAGGGCGTGAAACCCAACGGCAACAAGGAACTGGTGCTGAACTTCCTTACGCCGCACCAGAAGTGGGGGATTCACAGCACTTACTCCGACAACCTGCTGATGCTCACCCTGTCGCGCGGCGGGCCGATTATCTGGATTAATGAACAGGACGCGAAGAGTGTGGGTATTGAGGATAACGACTGGATCGACACCTTCAACGCCAATGGTGCAATTGCCTGTCGCGCGGTGGTAAGCCAGCGTGTCAAACCCGGCTCCGCCATGATGTATCACGCCCAGGAGCGGATCGTGAACACGCCCGGCTCGGCCGTGACCGGCACCCGTGGCGGTCATCACAACTCGGTAACCCGGGTGGTGATGAAGCCGACCCATATGATTGGCGGCTATGCCCAGCAGTCCTGGGGTTTCAATTACTACGGTACGGTCGGCTGCAACCGCGATGAAATGGTGGTGGTCCGCAAGATGGCCGCCGTGGAATGGCTCGACGGCCCGGACGGAGACCATCCCCCCCTGCCATTGGCGCAAGACGTATAAGGAGAAGGGCTGATGAAAATTCGTTCACAAGTGGGCATGGTGCTCAACCTCGACAAGTGCATCGGTTGCCACACCTGTTCCATCACCTGCAAGAATGTCTGGACCTCTCGCGAGGGTATGGAATACGCCTGGTTCAATAATGTCGAGTCCAAGCCCGGCGTCGGCTATCCCAACAACTGGGAGGACCAGGACAAGTGGAAGGGCGGCTGGCAGCGCAGCGGTGACGGCAAGATCACCCCGCGCATAGGCGGCAAGATGAAGGTGCTCGCCAAGATCTTCGCCAACCCGGATATGCCCCAGATCGATGACTATTACGAGCCCTTCGATTTTGATTACCAGAACCTGCACACTGCCAGGCAGGGCGAGCACCAGCCCACAGCCCGGCCGCGCTCCCTGATCAGCGGCCAGCGCATGGAGAAAATCGAGGGCAGTGCCAACTGGGAAGAGATCCTGGGCGGCGAGTACGAGAAGCGCAACAAGGACAAGAACTTCGACAACATAGAGAAGCAGATCTACGGCGAGTACGAAAACACGTTCATGATGTATATGCCGCGCCTGTGCGAGCACTGCCTCAACCCGACCTGCGTGGCGTCCTGCCCCAGCGGGGCTATCTACAAGCGTGAGGAAGACGGTATTGTCCTGATCGACCAGGACAAGTGTCGCGGCTGGCGCATGTGTATCTCCGGTTGTCCTTACAAGAAGATCTATTTCAACTGGAAGAGCGGCAAGTCCGAGAAGTGCATTTTCTGCTATCCGCGCATCGAGGCCGGTATGCCCACGGTGTGTTCGGAAACCTGCGTCGGTCGCATTCGCTACCTGGGTGTGCTGCTGTACGACGCCGACAAGATTCTCGAGGTGGCCTCCACCGGGTCCGAGCAGGATCTTTACGAGAAACAATTGGAAGTGTTCCTCGACCCACATGACCCCGCGGTGATTGCCCAGGCGCGCAAGGATGGCGTGCCGGATTCCGTGATCGAGTCGGCCCAGCAATCGCCGGTGTATAAACTGGCGGTTGACTGGAAGCTGGCGCTGCCCCTGCACCCGGAATACCGCACCATGCCCATGGTCTGGTACGTGCCGCCGCTGTCGCCCATCCAGGGCGCCGCGGACGCCGGTCATATCGGCATGAGCGGGGTCATTCCCGATGTCGACTCGCTGCGCATTCCTATCCAATACCTGGCCAATATGCTCACGGCGGGCGACGAAAAGCCGGTGCGCCTGGCGCTGAAACGCCTGCTGGCCATGCGCGCCTTCAAGCGCAGCCAGAACGTGGAAGGGGTGGAGGACCTGGCCGTACTCGAAGATGTGGGCCTGAGCGTCGCCCAGGTCGAGGAGATGTACCGCTACCTGGCGATCGCCAATTACGAAGATCGCTTTGTCGTACCGACCGCACACCGGGAGGAGGCCTTGAAATATGCCCAGGCCGAGGCCAATGGCTGTGGCTTCAGTTTTGGCAATGGCTGCAGCGACGGCAACAGTGAGGTGAATATGTTTGGCGGCAAGAAAATCAATCGCAGGGACGTTATCGCCTCCGTCCAGATCTGGGAGGAGTAGGTATGCGCATACTGAAAATTATCAGCCGTCTGCTGGATTATCCCCGGGCGGAATTGCACGCTTACCGGGCGGATCTGGCGCTGGAGATCGGTGAGTCAAGGGAGGTTTCCCCGCAGATGCGCTTGCGCCTGTTGGAGGCGTTGACTCAGCTGGGTGGTGGTGAATTGATGGACGCTCAGGAGAATTACGGCCTGTTGTTTGACCAGGGGCGCTCGTTATCGCTGCACCTGTTTGAACATGTGCACGGGGAATCGCGCGATAGAGGCCAGGCGATGGTCGACCTGATCGATATCTACCGCAAGAACGGCTTTGAACTTGACGCGCTGGAACTGCCGGACTATTTGCCGCTGTTCCTTGAGTACCTGTCAAACCGCCCCGACCCGGAGGCGAGGGAGTGGCTGGCGGATGTGTCCCACATTCTCGCCCGCGTCGCAGCGCGCCTCGAGGAGCGGGGTGAGGCCGGCGCCGTCTATGCGGCCCTGCTGGAAGCCCTGTTGATGATTGCCGGACAGGAGCAGCAACTGGCCGCTCTGCGCGGCACCCTGTCCGATGAGAAGCCCGACAATACGCCTGAAGCCATCGACGAAGAGTGGGAAGAGACCGCGGTGACCTTTGGCACGCCGGACAAGGCCTGCGGCCTTGAGCAAAAGCCCGTTGTAAACCAGACCACACCACTGCACTGGGTCGATGCCTCCGCTGGCGCCGATCCGCGCGTCACTGGCTCAGGGCCCGTTCGGGCCGGGGGGTATGTAGCATGAATTTTGATATGAATACGGTACTTTTTGCCCTGTATCCCTATATCGCCATCGCAGTATGTGTTATCGGTTGCTGGGTGCGCTTTGACCGTGAGCAGTACACCTGGCGCGCGGGATCCAGCCAGCTGATGCGCACCAGGGGCATGGTGGTGGCGAGCAACTGCTTCCACATAGGCATCCTGTTCATCCTGGCCGGGCATTTCGTCGGCCTGCTCACGCCCGAGGCGATTTACCACCACGTAATATCGACTGAGGCCAAGCAAATTCTGGCGATGGCCTCCGGTGGTTTCTTTGGAGTGGTTTGCCTGGTGGGCCTGGCCATGTTGCTCCACCGCCGCATCACGGATCCGCGGGTCAGCGCCACCGGGACCCGGGGGGACCTGGCCGTACTGGTGTTGCTGGGGATCCAGTTACTACTGGGTCTTGCGACGATTTTCGCCTCTATGCAGCACCTCGACGGCTCAGTCATGCTAATGCTGGCAGGTTGGGCGCAGAGCATCGTGACCTTCCAGCCGGCACAGGCGGCGGCCTATATCGCCAATGTCCATATTATTTACAAACTGCACGTCTTTTTCGGTATCAGCATCGTGCTGGTGTTGCCGTTTACCCGCTTGGTTCACATCATCAGTGCACCTATCTGGTATTTCGGGCGGGGCTACCAGATTGTCAGGCAGAAGAAAGCCTACTGAATACGCCGGTCCAAACGATCGGGAATTACCACAACAGGGGGAAGTTATGAAACATAATGTGAACTACAACAGGGTTTTCGCCGGTCTGCTGCTGGCGGGCATGACAGCTTCGAGCTGGGGTGCCGAAGGGATCACCACCAGTCTGGAAGAGGCCGTCAAGGGCGGCACCGTAGCGCTCGACTTCCGCTACCGCTTCGAGGGCGTGGACCAGGACGGCATCGATAAGGATGCCGAGGCCTCCACGCTGCGCTCGCGCATCACCGCCACCTCTGGCGCTATCCACGGCTTTACCATATTGGGCGAGGCGGACAATGTTTCCGTGGTCGGATCTACCCGCTATAACTCCACCGTCAATGACAAAACCCAGTACCCGGTCGTCGCTGACCCGAAGGGCACTGAAATCAACCAGGTATACCTCAAGTACACCGCCGACTCCGGCTACGGGATATACGGCCGGCAGCGTATCAACTACAGCAACCAGCGCTTTGTCGGCGGTGTCGCCTGGCGCCAGAATGAGCAGTCGTTTGACGGTTTCCGTGCCGACTGGCAGGTACTGGACAGTGTGAACGTGGATTACAGCTACAGCTATCGCGTACACCGGGTGTTCGGCCCCGATGACGGCGTAAACCCGGCCGAGTGGGACGGTGATAACCACTTCCTGTATGTGGACTGGAAGGTCGCTGAGGGCCACAACATCGGTGCCTACGGTTACTACATTGACGTCGATTCGCAGCAGGGCTACGGCGATGGCAAGACTGTCAATAATTCGAGTGAGACCTGGGGCCTTGAGTACGTTGGCAAGGTGTCGGTGCTGAACCTGCGTGCGGCCTATGCATCACAGGCGGATGCCGGTGACAGCGAGCTCGATTACAACGCCGATTACTACCTGCTGGAAGTGGGTGGCAAGGTGGCGGGCATAGGCCTCAAGGGCGGCTACGAAGTCCTTGCGGCCGGTGACGGCACCGGTTTCGCAACACCCCTGGCCACCTTGCATAAATTCCAGGGTTGGGCCGACAAGTTCCTGAGTACCCCCGGCGACGGCGTCGAAGACATGTACTTCGGAGTGGACGCTATGGCGGGCCCCTTCGTGGTGGCGGCGATTTACCACAATTTTCAGGCGGAGGACTCCAGCGAGGACTTTGGTGACGAGATCGACCTGTCAGCTACCTGGCCGGTGAATGAGCATTTCTCCACCGAGTTGAAGTTCGCCGGCTTCTCCGCCGACGGCAACCGCTACACCGACACCAACAAACTGTGGCTGACGCTGCAACTCAAGCTCTGACAGCAGCGCCCGGGCGACTCGGGAATATCGAGTTAGTCCGGGCAATGCGCCGACCCCAAACGTCAGCACTTTACGGTTCTCGACCAGCCCGGCGCCTGTTCGCGCAAGATTATTCCAGAGTCTGCTGTCCGCTGCCGGTCGGTGTTCCACGCCGCTGGATACCGCTCTGCCCCATGTCAGGACGCGAACCGCTGTTGATGGCCTCGGGCAGCGGAGACAGCAGGGTAGCGCCCCACTGGTGCTGGGGCATGTCGTCAACCATGTCCTCGACATCCACCATGCTGACCAGCCCGAGCATGGGCTGGATGGCCTGCCCGCCGCCCGCATCATTGCTCCAGCGGGCAAAACTGCTGGCGGTGACCCGATGCTGCCGATTGAACATCACCAGCAGGAACTCGCCATGCATATGGGCCTTGCCCCAATCGATTGACAGCAGGTCGGCGCCCATGGCGCCAAGGCTGAGGCCGATGGTGTCCTCGCGTATCTGCCAGAACTCCCAGGCCAGGACATAACCGTTGCCGACCGCCGACAGGCGCTGGGGTGGGCCCAGCCTGGCCAGTACATCCCCCAGCGAGAGCGTATTGCTGTCGCCGACCGGCAGGGATTCCGGTGAGAGCCGGGTGCCGAGCTCATAACGCCACTGGGTACAGCCGGACAGTAGCAGCACCAGCAAGACAGTGCCCAGGGTGCGGCAATCAGGCATCGGCAGGCACATCGATGCGGGTCGCGAAGTCAGTCAGGATATCGTTCTCGTTAAAAAAGAGGATGGCGCGATCATAATGCGTGTCGATCTTTATCCGGTTGTAGAGGATCAGGATCAAGCCATCACCTTTGGAGCGCTCGAACAAGTAGTACAGAACCGTTTCTTCCTCCAGCGAAATAACCTGCGAGGGCGGCCCCAGTAGTCTCAGGACCTCCCCGCGGGTGGTCTCGCCGCGCACCAGGTGTGAGGTAACAGCCTCCTGCCAGGTGACCTCCACACCGCGCTTGTTTTCGTACTGGGCGCAGCCCGCCAGAACCGCGGCGAACAGGCCGGCGGCAACCAGGGCAGACAGGGGTTTCATCATGGGCAGGCTCCGGGCAGGTGGAAAGGTCCAGAATATGCCATCCCCGGCGACAGCGAAACCGGCCTGCGCAGATCTTCCACGCAAAACCCGGGCACGAACCCGGGCGGGCAGGCGGTATGGCCCTGTTTTTTTTGCTGCGAGGTACTTAAGACGGTGAATTTTGACTACTATAGGCGCAGGTTGCACCAGAATAATGACAGGATGAATACCATGATAGTGCGATTCAAAGGGTTGCTGTGGGTTCCCGGATTGTTGGCGCTGCTGGGCGGCTGCTCTCGCGATGAGCCCCCGGCGACACCGGTCGCGCCTCCCGCCGCGCAGCAGGCCGTGGCCGCCGTGGCGCCGGATGTCGAATGGCGCCAGCATGGACTCAATGCGGCGGAGACCCGCTTCAGTCCCCTGGCTGATATCAACGACGACAATGTCGGCAAGCTGGGCCTGGCCTGGTATTTCGACTACCCGACAGCCCGGGGCCTGGAGGCCACTCCACTGGTAGTTGACGGCGTCATTTACACCACCGGTTCCTGGAGTATGGTGTTCGCCAATAATGCGACCACCGGTGAGTTACTGTGGTTCTACGATCCGCAGGTTCCCCGGAGCTGGGCGGTGCACGGCTGTTGTGATGTGGTCAACCGCGGTGTGGCGTACGACAAGGGCCGGCTCTACTTCGGTACCTACGATGGTCGCCTGGTCAGCCTCAACGCCGGCGACGGCTCGCTGCGCTGGGAGGTGCAGACTACCGATCCGGAGCGACCCTACACCATCACCGGGGCCCCGCGCATCGTCCGGGACAAGGTGATTATTGGCAACGGTGGCGCGGAATTTGGTGTGCGCGGGTATGTCAGCGCCTACAACCTCGATTCCGGCGAGATGATGTGGCGCTTTTATACCATTCCCGGCAACCCCGCCGACGGCTTCGAGAATGACACCATGAAGCGCGCCGCCGATACCTGGGGTGGCGGTGAATGGTGGGTCGTGGGTGGTGGCGGTACCGTGTGGGATTCCATGGCCTACGACCCGCAGCTCAACCTGCTCTACATCGGCGTAGGTAACGGGGCGCCGTGGAATCGGCAGATCCGCAGCCCCGACGGCGGTGACAACCTTTTCCTGTCGTCGATCGTCGCGCTCAATCCCGACGATGGCAGCTACGTGTGGCATTACCAGACCACGCCGGGCGAGACCTGGGATTACACCGCTACCCAGCACATGATCCTGGCAGACCTCGATATAGACGGTGTGACGCGCAAGGTCATCATGCAGGCGCCCAAAAACGGTTTCTTCTATGTGCTGGACCGGCGGACCGGCGAGCTGTTGTCGGCCGAGCCTTACGCCACCCAGACCTGGGCGACCCACGTCGATATGGCGACGGGACGGCCGGTTGAGACCGAGGGCGCGCGCTATGTGGGGGCGGCCACCGGCCTGCACCTGCCCGGACCCATCGGCGGGCACAACTGGCACCCGATGAGCTACAGCCCGGATACCGGCCTGGTGTATATCCCGGCCCAGGACGTGCCCTGGGTATACCAGACGGAAGCGGATTTTCACCATCGCAAGGGCTACTGGAATACCGGTACCGACTCACGCGCCGGGGCAATGCCGGATGACCCGGCGACCCGGCAGGTCGTACTCGACGCCATCAAGGGGGCCATTATTGCCTGGGATCCGGTGGCGGCAGCACCGAGGTGGCGGGTGGATCACGCGGGTCCCTGGAACGGCGGCATTCTCTCCACCGCGGGCAACCTGGTCTTCCAGGGCAACTCCAGTGGACAGTTCGTCGCCTACCGGGCGGATACCGGTGAGCAGCTCTGGTCCTTCGACGCCCAGACCGGCGTGGTGGCGCCGCCGGTCAGCTTCCGCCTGGACGGCACCCAGTATGTGGCGGTCGTGGCCGGTTGGGGTGGTGCGCTGGCACTCATCGGCGGAGATGCCCTCACCGCGGGTCCCATCCCCAACCGCAGTCGCCTGCTGGTATTCAAGCTGGATGGCAAGGCTGTCCTGCCCCCGGCAGTGGCAAAGACGCTGGTCATAGATCCGCCGGAACTCACCGCCTCGCCGGAGCAGGTTGCCCTGGGGTTCAAGGAGTTTTCAACCTATTGCGTGTTCTGTCACGGGGACGGAGCGGTCAGCGGTGGCGCCACCCCTGACCTGCGCGCGTTGACGCCGGACAAACACGCCATGTGGGACAGTATCGTGCTGGGCGGCCTGCACTGGCAGTACGGGATGGTTGGCTTTGGCGGCGAGCTCAGTAAAGAGCAGGCGGACGCCATCCACGCCTATGTCATCGAGCGGGCCCACTTTGCCCTTGACCGGGAGGCCGGGGGGGCTGCAGAGAATACAGATAGTGAAACCAGTACAGAGGGCGGCGGTAATTGACTTCGGCGAGCGCGGCTCATGCGCGCGGGCGTGGCGCCCAAAAAAAAGGCCGGTACCCTGCGGCACCGGCCTTTGATCGCTATTTCACGTTACCGGCAGCGCTTCCGGCTGTGAGGCCGGGCGCTGCAGGCAATGTCAGATTGCTACGATATTTTCTGCCTGTGGGCCTTTCTGGCCGGCAGTCACGGTAAATTGAACGCGCTGGCCTTCAGCCAGGGTCTTGAAGCCAGAGCCTGAGATGGCGCTGAAGTGTGCAAAAACATCCGGGCCGTTTTCCTGAGCGATAAAGCCGAAGCCTTTGGATTCGTTAAACCACTTCACGGTACCGGTTACAGTGTTAGACATTGTCATTTCCTATATATACAAAAAAAGTTTCACGCCTTTTTAACAAAGGCATTGTTGCTGGAACCAGGGCTTTTTATTTAAAGACTTCAGGACGAGGTAGTACAGCGGAACTTCGAAATGGGGAATTAAATAACAGTCGCTCTTCCAAGCTGGCGCCACTATAAACCTAATCCCCGGTCTGTCAATGTTTATTTTTCACGGCACGGCACGGGGCAGGACGGGTATGGCGCCCTGCCCGAAGCCGCTGTGGCGACAGCCGCGGCCCTGGCCAAAGCAGGCTGCGCGGCTGGAGCGGCAGGCAAACTACTTGCTGGCGCTGGCCGCCGCGGCCACTGTCTCCAGGTGACCGCTCAGGATGGTGGCCCAGCGGCGCAGTACCTGTTCCGCGGCCGCCATGTTGGTGACGCTGTTGCGCACTTCCACAAAGTCATCACCCGCCGCTTCCGGATCGATGATGCGGGCGATGATGTCGCCGGTCTTACCGTCATACAGTTGCATATAGAGCGTCATCTGGCCCGCATCGGCGGAGAAGCTCTGCTGCATGCCCGGTGACATGGTGTCGGGCGCGGTAATCTCAAGGTTGACTATCGCCGGTTGCACGATCAGTACCCCGGTGCCCCCGGTGGTAACCATCTGGTGGCCGCCCTTGGTCAGCACATCGGTGAAGACCTTGTTGAACTCGGTTGCCAGCTCGTCGCGAATTTTTTTCATGTCCTGGTCGCTTATCATGTCCGTCAGGTCGACCTCTTCCTCGTTGTAGTTGCGCTGCCAGTTCTTGTTGAAAGCGACGTAGCAGGCGAGCAGGGCAACCTTGTCATACTGATCCAGGTTGGCGCCGGGCTTCAGGTACACCGCCCGCAGCTTGGTATGTTTCATCAGGTGCAGGCCGTCGTGGCTGACCTCGGGCAGGGCATCCTCGGCGATAACCGCGGTGGCCAGTACCATGGTCAGGACGGCGGCGGCAGACGTCAGCAGGGTCTTCAGGCTCATGAACAATTCTCCTGGATTGGAAGTCCGTCGGCGGGGTATCCGCCGTGGGGACAGGGGCAATTTGCGGCGCAAATACAAGGCCCGGGAAAGTGTGGACCAGAAGCAGCTTGTTGGCAAGTTGGTGCGCCGCGCCCGGGATTCGCGAGCCCGGATTGGAATCTGTTGATTTCTCCACATAAGAGGTACTATCTGCCGAGGACATTTCAACAGGGGCATGGCTATGAGATATTCAAGGTGGATTCTGGCGGGTGTAGTAGGGCTTGTCCTGCAGGGCACGGCCAGTGCGCAGATTTACGAGAGCGAGGACGCCGAGGGCGTGCCGGAATTCAGCGACACCCCCACCGCGGGAGCGGCGGTGGTCGACCTGCCGGCGACCAACGTGGTGGAGCCCCCCCCGGCCGAGCCCGCAGCTGCGCCCCAGCCGCAATCCGCCCCCCAGCAGGCAGCCTTCCCGAATGCCGGGGGTGAACAGGAGGAGGGCGCCGACGGCGTCATCTACTACGGTGGTGGTGAAGATGAGAATGTGCGCGCACAGCGCCGGGAGGACGCGGCTCGTATCAACAACGCCCTGCCCGGTGAGCCTGGCGTCGGTGCGGGTGCGCCGGGTGTAGGCGTGGAACCGGGCCGCGGCGTGGGGGTGGGTGAACCCGGTGGCGACATGGCCGGACCGCATGAGATGCATCGCGAAGGCGGGGCGCGCCGCTAGACCCGGTCAACTCGCGTGCCATACCCCGCGCAGGCTTTTTTCAGGCTCGCGCGGGGGGTGCCAGCACCTGTTCCATCGCCCGATTGCCTGCGTAGTCGCGGCGTATGCTGCGTTCAAACCGCCGCCACTTTCTCGCGATTTTCCAGCGCGCCAGGCGGCCGCTGTAATTGGCGAGGGGGATAAAGTCCGAATTTCCGATATTGTCGATGATGACCAGCTTGCCGGTGTCAGGTGTGTTCAACTGGAACAGGATGTTCTTGTCCTTCAGTGTCATGGTGATAATGCGCTGCTCCCACAGGTAGTGTTTCAGTCCCTGCAGCGCATCGCGCAGCGTGAGGGCGTGGCGCGCGGTCAGCTGCCCCGATGCCAGGTAATGCCCGAGGGTGAGTGAGATGCGGTTGTCGTAGTCTCGCACCAGGTCGAACACCGCGCCCTCGCCGAGGTTGGTGTGCACCAGGCCATGGAACTTCGGCAACATCTCCCAGGAAACCCCCCTGCGCGCCAGGCCGGTATAGTAAGCCTGCTCGCGCCGGTTCTCATTGCCCGTGCCCGCCACCACGATCTTGATGCAACGGGTGGGGTCGTCCGGGTGGACAAAGCACTCCCGATGCAGGCCCTTGCCGACCAGCGAGTGCGGGTCCAGTTCGATCATGCCGGTGGGTTCTTGGATGGACATGGCTGCCCTGACGGTATTTGCACGGCTGGCAAGCATAGCACGAAGCGATATGTCGCCGCCCGGGGCTTTCTATTCTGTCGGTGAAATCGTAAACTTCCGGCGCCTGTGAGGTCCCGCTCGCGCGCAGCCCCCGGTGTATAACATTTATGCAAAGAAGGTAAGCGAATGACCAGAAAAAGCCTGTTGGCAATGCTGTTACTGCTGGGCTCGTCCATGACGATGGCGGCGGACGCACTGCGGGTGGGGCTAAGCCCGGACTACCCGCCCCTGGCATTCCAGCAGGATGGCCAGATAGTGGGTGTCGAAGCCGATAACGCCCGCGCTGTTGGCGAGATTATCGGACGCAAGATCAGCTTGTTGAGTATGCCGTTCGAGAAACTCATGCCAGCGCTGCTGGCGGGCGAGATCGATGTCATTATGTCGGGCTTCAGCGTCACCGGTGAGCGCAGCGCACAAGTGCTGTTCACCGATTCGTATATGCTGGTGGGCCAGATGGCGATACTGCACCGGGACAAAATTGCACGCTTCGCCCAGCCCTGGTCTATCTACCGGCCCGGCGTCCGGGTAGGAGTGGAGCCCGGCACCACCGGCGCGGCCTATGCGGAGCGTGAACTGAAAGAGGCCGAGGTCAAGTTTTACCAGGATTCCGCGGCGGCCTTCGCCGGCTTGCGTGCCGACGAGATCGACCTGTACATACACGATGCGCCCACCAGCTGGCAGTTGGCGACCTCGCGGGAAAATGCCGACCTGATCAGCCTCTATTCGCCCATGACCGAGGAGATGCTGGCCTGGGCTGTGCGTCCGGGGGACGATGTTCTGGCCGGAGAACTCAACCGGGCGCTGCGGGTGATGAAAACCAACGGCACGCTCCAGTATATTCTCAATCGCTGGATTCCGGTCCGGGTCGAGGTGCGCTGAGCCGCATCTCTGGCCGGTCCGGTTACCGTTCAGTTCGGTTCGTTGACGCCGGGAAAATTGTACTCGTGGCCCCACAGGTCGCCTTCGGTGGACACCGTTGGCGTGTATCGGGCCCAGTCCTGCACCAGTAAGCCGTCGCAGCCGTACTCGAAGGCGATACCGCCCGGCGCCAGTACATAGAAAGAACACATGTTGTCATTGACGTGCCTGCCCAGGCTGGCGATCACGGGGTGGCCGGCGCGTTTGGCGCGGTCCAGGGCCAGGCCGACCTGGTCCAGGGTGTCCACCTCCACCATCACGTGTACCACACCCACCGGGTGCGGCTGGTCATACAACGCCAGTGAATGCTGGCGCGGATTGTCCGCATGCATGAACACGACCCTGGACGGTGGCGTCTGCAGGTGCAGCACATCGCACACACCGAAGCCGATCAGGTCGGTGTAAAAGCTCGTGGTCGGTTCGATGTCAGGCGCGGGAATAACCGCATGGCCGAAACCCAGTTCACCCGACCGGCTGGCACCGGTGACGAAGCGCGGAATTCCCACGGGGGAATTAAACGGCGTGTAATCCAGTTTGCGGCCGTGGTACAGCTCCAGGATATTCCCGGCGGGGTCGCGTACGGAAACAAAACCGCTCACACAACGGCGGGCGGCCTCGGCCTCGGAACCGCCGCTGAGTTCATGCCCCGCGGCGGCCAGCCGGTCGCAGCTGGCCTGCCATTGAGCAACACAGCGGAACTCCAGGCCGACAGCGAGCAGCCTGTCCTGTGTCCCCGGTTCAACCATAAAGCGGAAGGGATGATCGTCCATGCGTAAAAAGCGCGCGCCCCTGGCATCCTCGCGGGCGGCATCCATCAGTCCCAGTATATCGGTACCGAAGGCCATCATCGCGGTGCTGTCGGTAGACTCGATACGCAAATATCCAATGGCGGCGACTGTCATTTATTACTCCTGCTGGCGGGGGAATGTTGTGGCGGAGCCCGCTTGTGCCGGCCCGGCGCAGCCATTATCAATCATTTTTGCCGCAGCCACAGCTGTGAACCGCAATTGCCCGGGCGCTGGTTCAAGTAAGGGAACCTGAATCGCCGATGCCGGTGCCGGGCGCCGCTTCACCCGTGGGCAGTCAGTCGCAATTGATCAGAAAAGTCAGTGCCAGCTGATCCATTGGGTCATTGAGGGATGCCCGCCGCTGGCCGATACTGGGGCAGATCAGTCAGCGTGACTCTGCCCGTGGCCAGCACTGCCACGGCCCGGTGGCTGGCGCCTGGCGCGAACAGGCAGCGACTCAGCAAAGGGACCCAGACAGCATGACGCAAGCCGAGAATCTCAGCCAGGCCTTCGAGCTCGGCTTTACCTACACCCGCTCCACGGGCCCCGTTGTGGGCCGGTTTCTCTCGGCCCTGCGCGAGCGCAGGATATTCGGTATCCGCGCCAGCGACGGCAGGGTCATCGTGCCCCCGGCGGAGTACGACCCGGATACCGCGGCGGCGCTGGACGAATTTGTCGAGGTGGGGCAGTGCGGCAGTATCGTCAGCTGGTGCTGGGTGAAACAGCCGCGGGCAGCGCATCCGCTGCAACAGCCCTTCGCCTGGGCAATGATACGGCTCGATGGCGCCGACGTTCCGATGGTTCATTGCGTCGCGGCTGCCGCCGAAGAGCAGCTGGCGACCGGCGCCCGGGTCAGGGTGGTATGGGCCGAGGAGCCCCGCGGTTATATCACTGATATTCGCTGTTTTGAGCTGCTGGGCGAGACGGTGGGGGAGACCGCGTCGCCGGCTGGGGGCAGCGGCGCAGCCGGTGATCTGCCGACGCCCGGTGACGTGGCCGCTGTTACCCGGATCGATGCGCCGATCTACCTGCACTACAATTTTACCGCCGGCGCAGCGCCCGCGCGGTTCCTGACGCGTATCCGGGAAGGTGTGCTGACGGGCCAGCGCTGTCCGCGCTGCGCCAATGTCTATATCCCGCCCCGCGGCTCCTGCCCCGCCTGTGGCGTGGCCACCGATGAGGAGGTGGTACTGCCCGATAAAGCCACCGTGCAGTCGTTCACAGTGGTCGCCATCCCCATCCCGAACAATCCCATCAAGCCGCCTTTCGTTATCGCCAACCTGGTGCTGGATGGCGCCAATATTTCCTTTATCCACCTCATGAGTGAGTGCCAAAACAGCGAGGTCCATATCGGCCAGCGGGTACAGGCGGTATGGAAACCCGAAGCGCAATGGACCTACGCCATGGATAATATTCGTTATTTCCGCCCCATCGACGAACCCGATGTGCCGGTTGAGCGCATCGGCAAGCTGCCGATCACCGGCTGGGAGGGTTGAGGCGATGAAGGAGATTGCCGTAGTCGCTTTCAGCCAGTCCGATTGCCTGGCCCAGGCTGGTGCCGCCAATGAAGTTGAGCTGATCATGCCGCAGTTGCAGGCAGTATTCGGCCAGGTGGGGCTCAACAATGCGCAGGACGTGGACTTTGTCTGCTCCGGCAGCTGCGATTACCTGCAGGGTGCCGCGTTTGCCTTCGTGGCGGGTGTGGACGCCCTCGGGGCGGTGCCGCCGATCAAGGAGTCCCACGTCGAAATGGACGCGGCCTGGGCCCTGTACGAGGCCATCCTCAAGATCCGCATGGGGCACGCGGAGTCAGCACTCATCTATGGCTTCGGCAAATCGTCATCCGGCGAACTGCCCATTGTCCTGTCCCAGCAGTTGGATCCCTATTACCTTGCGCCACTGTGGCTGGACAGCGTCTCGCTGGCCGCGATGCAGGCGCGGCTGCTGCTGGACCGGGGCCTGGCCACAGAGCGGACCATGGCGGAAGTCGTGGTACGGGCCCGCAGAAATGCCATAGGTAATCCCCATGCGCAGGTGAGCGGGGAGTTCTCGTTGGCTGAACTGCTGGCGGCGGATACCGTTGTCTCCCCCCTGCGCCAGTCTGACTGCGCACCCGTCGCGGACGGTGCCGCAGCGATGATTATATGCAGTGTCGAAAAAGCCCGCGAATGGGGCGTGCCCTACGCTTTGTTGAGCGGTATCGACCATCGCATCGAAACCCATAACCTGGGTATGCGCGACCTCACCGACTCGGTATCCACCCGCCAGGCGGCAACAGCGGCAGGTGCCGGCCGCGGCCCGGTGGAGGTGGCGGAACTCTATGCGCCCTTCAGTCACCAGGAAATCATACTCACCCGTGCGCTGGGGCTAGGCAATGACACCCTGGTCAATCCCAGCGGCGGTGTCATGGCGGGCAACCTGATGATGGCCTCGGGCCTGTCCCGGATTGGCGAGGTATTCCGGCGGATAGTATCCGGTGACATCGCCCGGGGGCTCGCCCACGCCACCGCCGGCCCCTGCCTGCAACACAACCTGGTAGCAGTCCTGGAGAGTGCCTGATGGCCAAACTGGCAGCAGTGGTCGGCATCGGCCAGACCCATTACAAGACCCGGCGCGTGGATGTCTCGATCGCCGGCCTGGTGCGTGAGGCGGCGGTCAATGCGCTGGAGGATGCGGGCCTGGGTTGGGACGATATCGAGGCGGTGATTATCGGCAAAGCCCCGGATATGTTTGAAGGCGTGGTCATGCCGGAGAGCTATCTTACCGACGCCCTGGGTTGCAACGGCAAGCCTATGTTGCGGGTGCATACCGCGGGCTCGGTGGGGGGTTCTACCGCACTGGTCGCGGCATCCCATGTGCAAAGTGGCATGTTCAAGCGTGTGCTCACGGTGACTTTCGAGAAGCAGTCCGAATCCAACGCCATGTGGGCGCTGTCGACACCGCAGCCGTTTTCAGTGCATTTGAACGCCGGCGCTGGCGGCTATTTCGCGCCGATCATCCGGGAGTATATGCGCCGCTCCGGTGCGCCCTACGATGTCGGCATCAGGGTGGCAGTGAAGGACCGGCTGAACGGCGCACGTAACCCCCTGGCGCACCTGCAGTTGCCGAATATCACCGCACAGGAAGTCGAGGATTCGATGATGCTGTGGGACCCGATCCGGTTCCTCGAGGCCTGCCCCTCCTCCGACGGCGCCTGCGCCATGGTGATAGCCGCCGAGGAACTGGTGAGCCAGTCGCCCAGGCCCCCCGCCTGGATACGCGGCGTGGCGATGCGCTCCGAACCCACCATGTACGCGGGCCGGGAGGAGGTGAATCCGCAGGCGGGCCGGGATTGCGCCGCCGATGTCTACCGGCAGGCGGGTATTACCGACCCGCGCAAGCAGCTCGATTGCGCCGAGGTCTACGTGCCGTTCAGCTGGTACGAGCCGATGTGGCTGGAGAACCTGGGTTTCGCCGCGGAGGGCGAGGGCTGGAGGATGACCATGTCGGGCGCCACCTCCCTGGATGAGGGCGGCGACATACCCTGGAACTGCTCCGGCGGGGTATTGTCCTCCAACCCCATCGGCGCCTCCGGTATGATCCGCTTTGCCGAAGCGGCGCGCCAGGTGCGCGGCGATGCCGGCGCCCACCAGGTAGAGGGCGCGAAACTCGCCCTGGGCCACGCCTACGGCGGCGGCGCCCAGTTTTTCGCCATGTGGGTCGTGGGCGCCGAAAAACCCTGATTTGCTGAGGAAGCCAAAATGGCCAAACACTTCAATATTGCCGATATGTATGAAATGGTGGCCGACAAGGTACCGGCCCGGGACGCCCTGGTGTGCGGTGAGCGGCGCGCCACCTATGCCGCGCTGGAGCAGCGGGCGAACCAACTCGCCCACTACCTGGCGAGTCAGGGAGTGGGGGCGGGCGATCATGTCGGCCTGTACCTGTACAACTGCAATGAATACCTGGAGGCGATGCTGGCCTGCTTTAAATTGCGGGCGGTGCCGATCAACGTCAATTATCGCTATGTAGAGGAGGAACTGCTCTACATCTTCACTAATGCCGACCTGGTGGCCTGCATTCACCATCAGGAGTTCGCCCCTCATATCGCCGCGATCAAATCCGGTTCGCCGGCTGTCGCGACGTTTGTGCATGTCGCCGATGACAGCGGTTGCGACGCCGCATCGATAGCGTCGGCGGAATACGAGAGCGCCCTGGCGGGGCAGAGTCCACTGCGTGACTTCGCCGATCGCTCGGACGACGACCTGTTTATTCTCTACACCGGCGGCACCACGGGCATGCCCAAGGGTGTGATGTGGCCGCACAAGGACGTGTTTTTCGCCGCCATGGGCGGCGGCGGCTGGTTTCACCCGGACGGCGCCATCTCCGCTCCTGAACAGATCGCAGAGCGGGTGGGAGATTTCCCGATAATCGGCATGGCGCTGGCGCCGCTGATGCACGGCGCCTGCTGGTGGTACGCGTGTATCCAGCTGTTGGCGGGCAACACCGTGGTGCTGAACCCGGCACATTCCCTGGTCGGTGAGGAAATCTGGGACATCGTCGCCCGCGAGAAAGTCAACGCCATCACCATTGTCGGCGACGCCATGGCAGTGCCGCTGCTGGATGCGTTGGAGGATAATCCCGGGCGCTGGGATCTCAGCTCTGTTTTCAGCGTCGGCTCCGGCGGTGCGGTCTTTTCCACCAGCAAGCAGGACGCCTTCCGGCAGCATTTCCCCAACGTATTCATCACCAATTCCTTTGGCTCTTCCGAGAGTGGCAACATGGGCATGGACGGTGGCGGCAAGAAGGGTCAGGGCCTGGGCAACGTCAGCAAGAACGAGTTCATGTCGGTGATATCCGACGTGGAAGGCGAGCCCCACCACCATGTCGCCCCCGGCGAGATGGGTATTTTCGCGCGCAGCGGTTACATCCCGGTGGGTTATTACAACGACCCCGTCAAGACGGCCAGAACAATCGTCAGTGTCGACGGCAAAAACTGGTTGCTGCTGGGCGATGAGGCGCGGCTCGAGGAGGATAACAGCATTACCGTTTTTGGTCGCGGCTCCAACTGCATCAATACCGGCGGCGAGAAAGTATTCCCTGAAGAGGTGGAGCAGGCGCTGAAAGCCAACCCGGATATTTTCGACTGCCTGGTGGTGGGTACGCCGGACGAGCGCTATGGCAGCAGGGTAACGGCAGTGGTCGCGGTGCGCGGTGACGCGCGGCTGACCCTGGCATCGGTGCAGGCCGAGGCCCGCAAGCACGTGGCGGGTTACAAGGTGCCGCGGGCGTTGCATGTGGTGGCGGAGGTGCCGCGGGCGCCGAGCGGTAAGCCGGCCTATCCGAAGGCGTTGGAGATCGCGTTGCGGGGGGAGGGCCGGGTGGAGTGACTCAGTACTCATCAGCAGCGAATGATGTGGACGAAGGTGGGGTGCATTGGAATCGATGCCCTCGCACCGCTGCTGGCACGAGCCGGCAGTCCTTTGCATTCCCGTGGAGAAACCGCGTAAATATGTCCCAATCTGGAGCCAGCACATGAAAGAACTGGATATCAGCACCAAGAACTGCATCGTTGAACAGGACGGCCACGTGTTGATCGTCACCCTCAACCGCCCCGAGGCAAAGAACGCCTTCAGCCCCGAGATGCTGCTGGGCATGTACAAGGCCTGGCAGCGACTGGAGCACGATGACGGGCTCTACTGCGCAGTACTGACCGCCAACGGCGATACCTTTTGCGCGGGTATGGACCTCAAGGCGGGGGCGGAGGGTCAGCAACGCTCCACCGAGGAGTTTATGGAAGTGATGAGTCGGGTGCCAAACGTGCACTGGCAGGCGTTGCTGCGGGATAACCGCCCGAATAAACCGCTGATACTGGCCGTGGAGGGCTATGCGCTGGCGGGCGGTACCGAGGTATTGCAGGGGACCGATATCCGGGTGGCGGCGGACAACGCCGTATTCGGTATCACCGAGGTAGCCAGGGGACTCTACCCGATGTCGGGTTCCACGGTGCGCCTGCGCCGCCAGATTCCGTATTGCCTGGCCGCGGAGATGCTGCTGTGTGGCGAGCATATCAGCGCACAACGAGCGCTCGAGATAGGCCTGATCAACAAAATTGTGCCCGCCGGCCAGACGCTCGCGGCGGCCCGCGAATACGCCGTCCGAATCTGCGCCAACGGCCCGTTGGCGGTGCGGGCGGTAACCCGCTCGCTGCGGGAGCACCAGGAGAACATGGAGGAGGCCGAGGCCATGGTGGCCTCAGACGAACTGGCCGGGCCGGTGTTTGCCTCGGCGGATGCGAAGGAAGGCATGCGCGCGTTCAAGGAAAAACGGCCGGCGGTTTTCAGCGGGAAATGAAGTTCGGGGAGTACCGTTCGGGCTCGGGCACTTAGCAACATGAAGCGCGAAGAATGGCCCTGCAAGATGGAAAAATCGCGGCGCCCTGCGCATAATCAATCCTTTTTTTATCGAGACAGTGCCATGACCGAACAGGCCCGGATATTTGATGAGATCGTTTTCCAGCGTCGCGCGCTGCGCGCATTTCTGCCGCGACCGGTGCCGACCGATATCCTGGAACGGATATTTACGGTCGCCCAGCGCGCGCCCAGCAATTGCAATACGCAGCCCTGGCTCACCCACGTGGCTTCCGGTGCGAGCCTGCAGTCCCTGGCCGAGGAGTTACCCCGGCGCTTTATGGCGGGCCAGATCACGCTCGATTTCCCCTACGACGGTGTTTACCAGGGGGTCTATAAAGAGCGGCAGTACGGTTCGGCCCAGGCCTTGTACGACGCAGTCCGTATCGAGCGGTCTGACAAGGCCCGCAGGCACGAGCAGTTCATGCGTAACTTCACATTTTTTGATGCACCCCATGTCGCGTTCCTGTTCCTGCCTGAACCATTTGGCTTGCGTGAGGCGGCGGACCTGGGCATGTACGCCCAGACACTGATGCTGGCCATGACGGCCCATGGCCTGGGCAGTTGCCCCCAGACCGCGCTCAGTTTCGAGGCGGACATCATTCGGGAGCACCTGGGGGTGGCAGCCGTCAACAAACTGCTGTTCGGCATTTCTTTCGGCTATGCCGATCCCGACTCCCCGGTGAACGATTGTCTGACCGACCGGGCCGCACTGGCCGATTGCGTCAGTTTTCACGCCTGATCACCAGTGGGGGAATGACATGAGCGAGCTTCTGCTGGCTGACTATCGCGACGGGGTGCTGGTGTTGACCCTGAACCGCCCACAAAAGAAAAATGCGATCAATAACGTGATGTGGAGAGACCTGTGCGAAGCCTTCAGGTCCGCCGCCGCCGACGACGCGGTGCGCTGCGTATTGCTGAGTGGTGCCGGCGAGCACTTTTGTGCCGGCGTGGACCTGGCCAGTTTTACCGAGATGGCAGACGGTGAGCAGCACCCGTTTGAATCGGCCGCCAGGGCAGTAGTGGAGTTCGACAAGCCGCTAGTGGCGGCGGCCCAGGGCGTCGCCATCGGCGGCGGTGCCACCGTGCTGTTCCACGCGGACATCGTGTACGTCGGGGAGAGCCTGCGCCTGCGCCTGCCGTTCGCCAGCCTGGGTCTCGTGCCGGAGTGGGGCAGCAGCTATATGCTGCAGGCCAATATCGGCGCACAGCGGGCAGTCGAGTTGTTTTACACGGCCGAGTGGGTCGACGCCGGCAAGGCGTTAAGCTGTGGAATCGCCGCGGCGGTGATTGCCGATGGCGAGCTGTTCGAACTCGCGCTGGCAAAGGCGCTGGAGATCGCCCGGTGGCCGCTGAACTCGCTGCGGGAGATCAAGCGCAGCCTGCGCATGCACCACCTGCCCGCCATCGACCTGGCGATCAAGGCCGAGCAGGCCGGAATGCTGCGCCAGGCCGGATCCCCGGAGAATATAGAGGCGGTGACCGCCTTCATGGAAAAGCGGACCCCGGATTTCAGTAAATGCTAGTTCGGGCGGGTGTTGCGGGACGCGCGAATACACACGGGTGACTTCGAACACGTGGAGAACGCCACGCCGCCCGGACAACAATGCAGGCACCATGCTCGCAGCGGCCTGATATGACTGTGTAATGGCCACATTGTACCGCTCCAGCCATGACGCCGATGCTGCGGTGACAGGGTGCAAGCGGTAAGATGGCGCCAGTCGATAACCAATAAGAGACCATCGCTATGAAACTCCCTATCTCCGGCTATGCCCGGTTGCTTGTGGCGGCGCTATCCGCCGGCCTGGTGACGGCCTGCAGCGACAACAGCAGCAATGCGCAGCCGGTCGTTCCGCCTGTCACCGATACCACTTACTCCGCCGATATCGTCTGGACTGAGTACGGTATCCCCCACGTCACGGCCACGGACTGGGGCAGTCTGGGCTATGGCTCCGGATATGTCGCCGCCCAGGCCAATTATTGCGTCATCATGCGGGCGATCGTGGACGCCAGGGGGGAATCCGCCCGTTATTTCGGTGCCGAGGGCAACCTGGACATGGACCTGGTCATGAAGCTGGTCAACGACGATGCAGCCGTGCAGCGCATGTACGATGCTTTGCCGCCGTTCATGCAGCAGAACCTGGCAGGTTACGCCGCCGGTCTTAACCGCTACCTGGATGAAACCGGGGTCGCGAACCTGGCCGAGGGTGAAGAGGGCTGCCGTTCCGCGCCTTGGGTGCGCGCGGTGGATACGAGCGATATCGTGCGCCGTGTGCACAAACAGATTTTGCGGGCGAGTTCCGACCCGCTGGCAAAGTATACGGTGGCAGCGAGCCCTGACCAGGCGGTCAGCCTGGGCCTGCCGGTCGGGGTCAGTCCCCGGCAGCAACTGCTCGCCAGCGTGGACAGCGACAGAATCCGGGCGGCTATCCCGATGCCGACCGGTGAGCAGATTGGCAGCAACGCCTACGCGGTGGGCGCCGAGGGCTCCCAGACGAATTCCGGCATATTGTTTGGTAACCCGCACTTTCCCTGGCAGGGGTATGAGCGTTTCTTCATGTTTCACCTGACCCTCCCCGGTGAGTACGACGTTATGGGCTCCGCGCTGCTGGGTCTGCCCGCGCCGGTCATCGGCTTTAACCAGAACCTGGCCTGGTCGCATACGGTCAGCACGGGCAAACGCTTCACCTTCTACGAACTGGAGCTCAACCCCGAAAACGACATGCAGTATATTTATGACGGCCAAATACGCGATATCGAGACGCGCACCGTCAGCGCCGAAGTACTGCAGCCCAATGACTCGGTGGCAACGGTCGAGCACACCTTCTACCTGTCGCATTTCGGCCCCATCGTCGACCTCGGCGTCGTATCGCCCCTGCTTGCGGGCTGGCCGAACGCGGTGGGAACCCTGCTGACCTATCGCGACGCCAACCTGGAAAACCTGCGGGGACTGGAGCAGTGGGTTCGCATGGGCCAGGCAGCCGATCTTGGGGAGTTCGAGACTGCCCTGCGGTCTATCGGCATCCCCTGGGTCAACACCATTGCCGCCGATCGTTACGGCGATGCCCTGTACAGCGATATCTCGGTGGTACCCCATGTATCGGTGGCGAAGTACAACAGCTGTATCCGCGGGCTGTTACAGAATCTGCTGACCGATGCCGGCTTCGTGACCATGGACGGTTCCGACTCAGCCTGTGAATGGGGCAGTGATGCCAACACGCCGGCCGGGATATTCGGCTACGACAGCCTGCCCAAGCTGGATACTCGCCAGTACGGCGCCAATGCCAATGACAGCTACTGGCTGGCAAACCCGCGCCACCTGCTGGAAGGGTTCTCGCCCATCATAGGCAAGGAAGGTGTGGCCCAGAGCATCCGCACCCGCCACACCTTCGACCAGGCGGAGCAGCGCCTGGCCGGCACCGATGGCCTGGGAGCGCCCGGCTTCAATATCGACAATATCCGCCAACTGCATTACCGCGCGACCAATTACGCGGCGGTGCTCATTGTGCAGGACGTGGTGGAAATCTGCTCGGGTGTGACCGACTGGTCGGCCTATTCGGACAATGCTGCCACCGTTGCGCAGGCCTGCTCAGTGCTCGCCAACTGGGACGGGAGCCACCGCGTGGACAGCGTCGGCGGCCACGTATTCTATGAATTCTGGCGCGCGGTGTCCGGCACGGCCAACCTGTGGGCGGTACCCTTTGATGCCGCCGACCCGGTGCATACGCCCCGCGACCTCAATATCACCGACAGCGTCGTGGTGGAAGCGGTCAAGCAGGCCCTGGCCGATGGCGTCGACCGGCTGGTGACGGCGGGCATACCCATGGACCGGCCCTGGGGCGAAGTGCAGTTCGATGAGAAGAACGGCGTGCGCTACCCGATTCACGGTGGCTCGGGTTCGATGATGTTCAGCGTGATTACATCGAGCCTTGTCGACGGTGAGGGCTATTCGGCCATCGGCCACGGCAACAGTTATATACAGGCGGTAACCTGGGATGAGAGCGATTGCCCCGATGCCTATGCGATCCTGACCTATTCCCAGTCAACCGACCCGGGTTCCGATAACTATGCCGACAGCACCGGGCTCTACGCCGATGGGGGTTGGATCGATATGCCCTTCTGTGAAGCGGCTCGCGATGCCCAGGAAGTGCGCAGGGCGACGATAACCGAGTAGCGGCGGCGGAACAGCGTCCGGCCCCTCAGGGCTGGACGAAATCCGTGACTTCCAGGTTGAAGCCCGACAGGGCGTTGAAATGTACCGGCGCCGACATCAGGCGCATCTTGCCTATGCCGAGGCGCTTCAGTATCTGCGATCCGGTGCCGATTACGCGGTAGTTCTGGATGCCCTCCGAACTGGTCGGTCCGGCCACGCCGGGCGGCGCCGGAAAACTCACTACCTCCGCCAGGCTCTGCTCGGCGCTGGCGTGCTGGCCAATCAGCACGACCGCGCCGGCGCCGTGCTCGGCAATACGCTGCATCGCCCGACGATAGGACCAGCCGGCATCGCTGCCTTCGATCTGGGTGCCCAGCACATCCCGCAGGGTGTTGATGGTCTGTACCCGCACCAGGGTGTCGACATCCTCGCGAATTTCGCCCCGGGTCAGGGCGTAATGCACGGTATCGTCGACCAGGTCCAGGAAAGTGTGCAACTCGAATTCGCCGAACTCGGTGGGCACGGTCTTGCTGTTGCGCAGTTCCACCGACTGCTCGTGCAGCGCCCGGTACTGGATTAGGTCGGCTATGGTGCCCATGCGCAGCTGGTGTTTGGCGGCGAACTCTTCCAGTTGGGGCCGGCGCGCCATGGTGCCGTCCTCGTTCATGATTTCCACGATCAGCGCCGCCGGTTCGAAACCCGCCATGCGGGCGAGGTCTACGCCCGCCTCGGTATGCCCGGCCCGGCGTAAAACACCGCCGGGCTTGGCAACCAGCGGAAAAATATGGCCGGGCTGGACGATATCGCCCGGGCCGGCGTCAGCGGCGACCGCCTTGAGCACGGTATGCGCCCGCTGCACGGAACTGATTCCCGGCCCCTTGCGTTCGGCGGCGTCGATGGACACTGTAAAGTTGGTTTCGTGCTGGGAGCGATTGTCGCGCACCATCAGCGGCAGCTGCAGCCGACGTGCGCGCTCATCGGTGATCGGCATGCAGATCAGGCCGCAGGCCTCGGTGGAGAAGAAGGTAATGATCTGGGGCGTCACAGCTTCGGCGGCGATGATCAGGTCGCCCTCGTTCTCGCGGTCCTCGTCATCCATCAGGATAACCATTTTACCGGCGCGAATATCGTCGAGAATGTCGGGGACGCTGCTCAGAGCCATGGGAACTGCCTTGGGAAGAAGAAGGGCGGGGCGGGGTGGCCCCGCCGCCGGGCTAGATGAGTTCGATGCCTACCGCTGTGGCTTCGCCGCCGCCGATACACAGGGCGGCGACACCGCGCTTTTTGCCGTATTTTTTCAGGGCGTACATCAGGGTGACGATAATGCGCGAACCGGTAGAGCCGATGGGATGGCCCTGGGCGCAGGCGCCGCCGTGGACGTTGACCTTGTCGTGATCGAGGCCGAGGTCCTGCATGGCCAGCATGGTGACCATGGCGAACGCTTCGTTGATCTCAAACAGGTCGACATCAGCGGCACTCCAGCCTGTTTTCGCAAACAGTTTGGCAATGGCGCCGATGGGGGCGGTGGTGAACTCGGCCGGTTCCTGGCTGTGGCGGGCGTGGGCAACGATGCGCGCCATCGGCTTGAGGCCCCGCGCCAGGGCCGCGTCCTCGGCCATCAGCACCAGGGCGCTGGCGCCGTCGGAGATGGAACTGGCGTTGGCGGCGGTAATGCTGCCGTCCTTGCTGAAAGCGGGACGCAGCGCGGGAATCTTCTCCACGGCAGCCTTGTGCGGCTGCTCGTCGTCGGTGACCACTGTCTCGCCCTTGCGGGTGGTCACCGTAACCGGGGCGATCTCGGCGGTCAGGGCGCCGGAGTCGATGGCCTGCTTGGCCCGGCTCAGGGATTCGATGGCGAATGCGTCCATCTGCTCGCGGGTCAGCCCGCGGGCATCAACCGTCTCCTGGGCGAAGCTGCCCATGGCGCGGCCGGTGTAGGCGTCCTCCAGACCATCGGTAAACATGTGGTCCAGGGCACCCTTGTGGCCGCTGCCCATGCCACCGCGTGCTCCCAACAACAGGTGCGGGGCGTTGCTCATGCTCTCCATGCCGCCGGCAACGACCACCCGGTTGGTGCCGGCAACGATACTGTCATAGCCGAATATGGTGGCCTGCATGCCGCTGCCACAGGCCTTGTTCACGGTGACGGCCCCGGTGGATTTCGGGATGCCGGCGCCGATGGCGGCCTGGCGCGCGGGACACTGCCTGAGGCCCGCCGGCAGGACGCAGCCCATGAATACCTCGTCCACGTCAGCCGGGTCGAGCCGGCTGCGGGATATGGCCGCGGCGATGGCGGTACTGGCCAGTTCGGGTGCGGGTACGGCGCTGAGGCTGCCCAGCAGGCCCCCCATCGGGGTGCGGGCGCCATCGACAATGACAACGGAGTTATTGCTCATGGGCGTTATCCATCTCGGTTAATTGGTGGAGTGCCGCGAACATGGCGCGGCGTGGTGGAACTGTTGAATTCAGGGCCGACATTTAGCCACAGGCCCTGTTTTTACTCAAGGGCGGCCCTCGAAAGGGCGGCCCACGAAAGGGCGGCCCACGAAAGGGCGGTCAGCGTCAGGGTGCCCATGCCGGACCGTTGCACGCGGTTTCAGCGCGAGCCCGGATCGAACAGTTTACCGCGCACCGCCTCCCGGTAACTGCGCGGGCTCATGCCGCAGTGCCGGTGAAACAGCTGGGAAAAATAGCTGGCGTCCTGCAGGCCGAGTTGCCAGGCGATTTCCGCCACCGCGAGGTTGCTGTGCTTGAGCAGTTCGCGGGCGTGGCTGATACGCAGGCCCTGCAGGTAGGTTTGCGGGCTCATGCCGGTGGCCTGGCGGAACCGGCGATTGAGGGTGCGGGAGGTGACATCGAGCCGGCGCGCCAGTTCGGCCATGTTGATCGCCTGCCCCAGGTGGTCCTGCAGCCATTGCTGGGCTTCGATAACGGTTTCATCATGGTGGGAGCTGTCCGCCTCGCCCTGGTAGGCCGCCGCCCTGAAGCTGCGGCGTATTTCCGGCGAGAACTGGTTTTCGACTGCCCGGGCGATACGGCTGCCGAACCACTCCTCGGCGATGTGTACCATCAGGTCCGCGATCGAATTGACGCTGCCCACGCAGTAGATGTTGCCGCTCTGGGTAATCAGGTGGCGGGTTTTCAGCAGGACATCGGGATAGCGCCTGGCAAACCGGTCGAAATAATTCCAGTGGGTCGTCGCCGGCTGGCCGGTGAGCAAGCCCGCTTCCGCCAGCAGGCAGCTGCCGGTGCCCACACTGCAGATCCGGGTACCGGCCACCGCGTGTCGCCGGAGGATATCGAGGTGTTCCTGCATGGCGTTGATGGTGGGCAGCGGATTGCGCCAGATGGCCGGCAACAGGAGCAGGTCGAGTGCTGGCAGCTGGTCGAAGGTGGTATCCGGCAGCAGCGTCAGTCCGCTGGCCAGGGTGACAGGCAATGCCTGGGGCGCGGCAAGCAGCATTTTCACCTGCGGTCCTGCGCGCGCCCGGACGCTCGCCATCTGGCTGGCCGCCTGCAGGATTTCCATGGGCAGGGCCACGCTGGTGGCAAGTGCGTGGGGGTAGAGCAGTGTGGCGGCGGTGTACATCCGGCGGTGGCATCCTGTTTAATAACTGTCCAAAATACCATAACTAGTGTCTGAAACACTATATATGAGTCTGGAGCCCGGCCCTACACTGATCGCATCGTGACAATGTTACAGGAGCGGGGTGAATGGGCAGGCAGCGGTTACCGGTTATTGTGGGCTTTGGCGGCGTGAGTGGCGCGGGGCGCAGCTCCGGCCACCACGCGTTTTCGCGCATGGTCTACTCGGCCCTGCCGGATTCCCAGCGCCGGCGCACGCTGGCGTCGCTCGCCGCCTTGATGGGCCCCTACGCCCTGTCCGGCGGCGAGGCCCGGGAGCAGTACATACTGGACCATACACTGGTCAGGCGCATTGAACTGAACCACTTCGACGTCGATTCGGTGGGCTGGAACCAGCGTTTCCCGACCGAGAGCAACGGCCACCCGGTGAGTTTCGATATCGCCCGCAAGCACCTGCCGGCGGTAATTCCCAAGGAGTGGCTGGTGACGCCGGCCACGGTCACCCACGTCAATGTCAGGATAGTCGGCCAGCAGGATTTCCTGCTGCCCACCCACAGGGAGTTCGAGGTGAAGGCGGCGGGGCAGTTGCCCACCGGCTTTGACCCCGGCAAATTGTACCCTTCCCGCAACCATCCCCGGGGGCTGCAGATGTCTGTGTACGCCGCCTCGGACGCCCTGGGGTGTCTCGGCCTGGACTGGGACACGGTGCGCCGCCATGTGGCGATCGACCAGATGAGTGTGTACGCCGGCAGTGCCATGGGCCAACTCGACGGCGCCGGCACCGGGGGCATGCTGAAAGCGCGCTACCTGGGGCAGCGGATAAGCTCCAAGTTCTGCCCGCTGGGCTTTGCCGAGATGCCGGCGGACTTCGTCAACGCCTACGTACTGGGCAGCCTCGGCGCCACCGGTGCCAGCCTGGGCGCCTGCGCGTCCTTCCTGTACAACCTGCGCCAGGGTATCGAGGACATCCGCCAGGGCCGCGCCCGGGTGGTTTTTGTCGGCGCCGCAGAGGCGCCGATCACCCCGGAAGTCATGGAGGGGTACAGCGCCATGGGGGCGCTGGCCACCGACAAGGGCCTGCGCCAGCTCGATGGCGTGGACGATGAGCGCGAGCCGGACCATCGCCGCGCCTGCCGCCCCTTTGCCGAAAACTGCGGTTTTACCATTGCCGAGTCCGCCCAGATGGTGGTGTTGTTCGACGACGAACTGGCCTTGCAACTGGGGGCAACTGTGCTCGGCGCCGCCACCGATGTGTTCGTCAACGCCGACGGTTACAAGAAGTCCATCTCAGGTCCGGGGGTCGGCAATTACATCACCATGGCCAAGGCGGTCGCCCAGGCCCGGGCGCTGGTGGGTGCGGGCGCCCTGCGCAGCGGCGGCCTGGTCATGGCCCACGGTACCGGCACCCCACAAAACCGCACCAGCGAATCTGCGATTCTCAGCCAGACCGCCGGGGCATTCGGTATCGACAACTGGCCCGTGGTGGCGGTCAAGAGCTACCTGGGGCATTCCATCGGCACCGCCGCCGGCGACCAGCTGTGCACCACGCTGGGCATCTGGCAGCGCGGTATCCTGCCCGGCATCACCACCATCGATGGTATCGCCGCCGATGTCAGCCAGGAGCACCTGTCGTTCAGCCGCGAGCACCGCGAGGTGGACCCAGGCCAGCAGCACTACGCCATCATCAATTCCAAGGGATTTGGCGGCAATAACGCCTCGGCCACCCTGCTGAGCCCGCTGGCGACCACGCGGATGCTGCAGCAGCGCTACTCAAAAGCCGAGTGGCAGGCCTGGCAGGGCGCCAACGAGGCGGTGCGGGAACGGCAGCAGGCCTACGACGAGGGCATGATCGCGGGGACTGTCAATCCGGTCTACAAGTTTGACCACGGCGTGCTGGGTGACGCCGATGTGGAATATGGCCCCGGTTTTATCAGTATCGGCGGCAGCGCGGTTGCACTGGAAATGGAATCGCCCTACGACGATATGCTGCCCGGGCGGGAGTGACCGGCGCCGCGGTTAGGGCCCGCCGGTAACAACTCCCCCAGGATGCCAGGCGTTGGCCGCTGATTTCAGCCCAGCAGCGGCCGCACGGTCTGCAACACCGCCTTGAAGCATTTCGGACTGCCGGCGACAATATTGCCGGATTCCAGGAAGTTTTCCGAGCTGTCGATATCCGCCACCAGGCCGCCGGCCTCGCGGATGAGCAGCGCGCCGGCCGCCATATCCCACGGCGCCAGGCCGATCTCCCAGAACGCATCCAGCCGGCCCGCCGCGACATAGGCCAGGTCCAGCGAGGCGGCCCCCGCGCGGCGAATGCCCGCGCACTGTCCGGCCAGAATCTCGATGGTCTTGCTGTACGGTCCCAGCTTATCGTCACAGTGATCCTTGAACGGGATGCCGGTGCCCAGCAGCGCGCCTTCCAGGCTGGGCCGCTGGCTCACCCGGATGCGGCGCCCGTTGAGCTGCGCCCCGCGGCCGCGCGAGGCGGTGAATTCTTCCCGCCGCACGGGGTCGACAATCACCGCGTGTTCCAGCTTGCCCTTGTACAGGCAGGCGATGGACACGGCGTAGTGGGGGATGCCGCGCAGGAAGTTGGTGGTGCCATCCAGCGGGTCGATAATCCAGCGGTAGGGTGCGTCCTCGCTGCCGGTGAGGCCGGTTTCTTCGCCCAGGATGGCGTGATCGGGGTAGGCTTTGCCCAGGTGGTAGATGATTTCCTTTTCGGCGGCGACATCGACATCGGATACGAAGTTGTTGATGCCTTTCGCCCTGACTTCGAAGCGCTCGAGATTATCGGAGGCGCGCACGATATTCTCGCCGGCCTTGCGGGCGGCCCGTAGCGCTATGGTGATCATCGGTTCCATGCTGTTGTCCTGGCTGGCTGGCGTGAGGCGCGCGATTATAGCAGCATCGTTCGGGCGCAGTAAGCGCGGTTTTCTGGTGTGTATTTGTGTTTGGCGTCGACGTGACGGTCATGGGGTAGTGCCGCACGAGACACGCCGTAAATACGTCCATGTAGGCTCGCTGCAGCCATCCATGGCTGCAGACGGTCTCGTACACCACTACCCCATACCCGCCACTTTCACCGTACTTTTTACGCAGTTTTTCCCAAACCGTGAAGTCATCTCTATCGACCTTGGCATGTTCCAGAGAAGGGGCGCGCGAGGATGCGGGAAACATGCGGGTTTTCACATGTCCTGCGAAACTGCATCGGGGTCTGTTACCGCATTACCCAGCATACGTGTAGACAACACGGTGTTAGCAGTGGGTATCGGGTATTCCTGCCTGGGACCGTCTGCAGCCATGGATGGCTGCAGCCGAGCCTACATGGATGTACTTGCGGCGTGTCCCAGGCGGGAATACCCGTTAGCCGATGCGTCGCATACAAACGTAAACTTCTACAAGTAACAAGAATGCAGGTGTGCGTTGACTCCTAATAAAAGGTTACCGGAGGGTGCGTTTTCTCTGATGCGTTGTGTCGCATTGGCGGTTACTTTTGATCTTGCGGAAAATCAGCTGCAAATACCGCGCCGCTTACGGCCTCCTGGCGATACTGCTATAATCCCGCGCCCCAACGTACCTGCCCGCATTCATGAACCTCGACAACATCCGCATCGTACTGGTCAACACCACCCACCCGGGCAACATCGGCGGCGTGGCGCGAGCGATGAAGAACATGGGGCTGTCGCGCCTGTACCTGGTGGCGCCGGAAAAATTCCCCGACGAACAGGCCGTGTGGCGCGCGGCGTCCGCGGGCGACCTGCTTGACAGCGCGGTGATCACGGCCACGGTCGAAGAGGCTATCGGCGACTGCCAGTTCGTAGTGGGCACCAGCGCCCGCGAGCGCCGCATACCGTGGCCGCTGCTGGATCCCCGGCAGTGCGCCGCGCGAATCGGCGCCCTCGCCGGGCGCGAGCAGGTGGCAATCCTGTTCGGGCGAGAGGACAGGGGGCTGACCAACGAGGAACTGCAGCTGTGCAATCTGCATCTTAATATCCCCACCTCTGACGCCTACAGCTCGCTCAACCTGGCCATGGCGGTGCAGATCGTCTGTTACGAGCTGCGCATGCTGCTGGTGCAGGGTGATCTGCCCGCCAGTGAAGATGATCAGTGGGATACCCCGTTCGCCACCTTGGCAAATCTCGAGCGGTTCTACCTGCACCTCGAGCAGGCGCTCACCGATATCGAGTTTCTCGACCCCACTGCACCGCGCCAGCTGATGGCGCGGCTGCGGCGGCTGTACGGCCGGGTGCGGCTGGATGAGATGGAGTTGAATATCCTGCGGGGCATTCTCACCGAGACCCAGAAGTGGGTGGAGCGCGGTCGCCACGGGTCGTAGCGCGGTACGCATCCCGATGCCCCGGGAGTAGCCCCGTCTGCCGGGGTATTGCATACTGCAGGATTGCTGGACAGGGCGGTGCCACCGGAATGCCGCCAGACCAAAGGAGTAAACCTGTTATGAAACCCATTTACCTCGATTACCTGGCGACCACCCCCGTCGACCCCCGGGTGGCGGAGAAAATGGTGCAGTGCCTGGCCATGGACGGCAATTTCGGCAACCCCGCTTCGCGCTCCCATAGCTACGGATGGAAGGCGGAGGAGGCGGTGGAGAATGCGCGGCGCCAGCTGGCTGACCTGCTCAATTGCGACCCCAGGGAGATCGTCTGGACCTCGGGCGCCACCGAGTCAGATAACCTTGCCCTGAAGGGGGTGGCGCATTTTCACCGGGAGCGCGGGCGTCACATCGTCACCTCAGCCATTGAGCACAACGCGGTGCTGGACAGTTGCCGCCAGCTGGAACAGGAGGGCTTTGAGGTGAGCTATCTCAAGCCCGGCCCGGACGGGTTGGTAACGCCGGCGGCGATAGCGGCGGCCCTGCGGCCGGACACCATCCTGGTCAGTGTCATGCACGCCAACAATGAACTGGGAACGCTCAATGATATCGCCGCCATTGGCGCGATTACCCGTGCGGCCGGTGTGCTGTTTCACTCCGACGCCGCCCAGAGCGTCGGCAAGGTGGCCATCGACCTGGGTCAGTGGGACGTGGACCTGATGTCGGTGTCGGCCCACAAACTCTATGGCCCCAAGGGGATGGGCGCGCTCTACGTGCGGCGCCAGCCGCGGGTGGGCCTGGAAGCGCAGATGCACGGCGGCGGGCACGAGCGCGGCATGCGCTCCGGTACCCTGGCCACCCACCAGATCGTCGGCCTGGGAGAGGCGGCCCGCCTCGCCACGGAGTCGATGGCGGAAGAGTCAGCGCGGCTGCTGGGCCTGCGCCGCCGCTTCTGGGAGGGCATCCGCGACCTCGGCGATATTCACCTCAACGGCCACCCCGAGCAGCGCCTGGCAGGGGCGCTCAATATCAGCGTCGGTTATGTCGAGGGCGAGGCCCTGCTGATGTCCCTCAAGGACCTGGCGCTATCGACGGGTTCGGCCTGCACCTCCGCCAGCCTGGAGCCGTCACATGTGCTGCGCGCCATCGGCCTGCCGGACGAGTTGGCCCACAGCGCCCTGCGCTTCAGCTTCGGCCGTTTCACCACCGACGAGGACGTGGCTGCCGCCGTGGGGCAATTGCGTCACGCGGTGCAAAAGTTGCGGGAATCCTCGCCCCAGTGGGTCGCCCGCCGCGCGCGCACGCGATAAAGCGGGCTGCGCCGGCTCTGGTGAAATTCCGCTATTTCTACCGTTCTTTTCCAAGTTGCTGATTTAAAAGCAAAACAATCTTGCCGGCGGCGCCAATACTGGGTGAAACCGGCGGCCAAAGCCCGTATAATTGCGCGGCTTTTGGCGCACGGGCCATGGCCAGTGTGCCTACCGGTGGCCGCAATGCCCGCGCATACCCGCAAATATCTGACCAGGAGACCCCTCATGGCGGTTGAACGCACGCTCTCTATCATTAAACCGGACGCAGTCGGCAAGAACATCGTCGGCAAGATTTACTCTCGCTTCGAGACCAATGGCCTGCGTATCGTGGCCGCGAAAATGCTGCGTCTGAGTGATGCGGTCGCCGGCGGTTTTTACGCCGAGCACCGCGAGCGCCCGTTCTTTCCCGACCTGATCGAGTTCATGACCTCCGGGCCGGTGGTCGTGCAGGTACTGGAGGGCGAGGGCGCCGTGGCCAGGAATCGCGAATTGATGGGAGCGACCAATCCCAAGGAAGCGGCCGAGGGCACGATTCGCGCTGACTTTGCCAGCTCTATCGATGCCAACGCGGTACACGGTTCCGATTCGGCGGCCTCCGCTGCGCGGGAAATCGCCTACTTCTTCGCCGCCAGCGAGATTTGCGAGCGCTAGGCGCCCGCCGATGGCCTTGCGCACATGATGACGTCCCCCGCAATCAATGTCGGCGAACGCCCCGGGGTCAACCTGCTGGGGCTTTCGCTGCGCCAGATGGAACAGTTCTTCCTCGATATCGGCGAGAAGAAGTTCCGGGCGCAACAGGTATTGAAGTGGGTTCACCACGCGGGCGTCACCGACATCGGTGAAATGACCAACCTGGGCAAGGCCCTGCGGGAAAAGCTGCTGGCCATCGCCGAGGTCCGGCCGCCCGAGATCGTCAGCCAGCACGATTCCACTGACGGTACCCGCAAGTGGGTGATCCGGGTGGACGGCGGCGGGCTGATCGAGACCGTGCTGATTCCCGAGGCGGGGCGAGCCACCCTGTGCGTGTCATCCCAGGTGGGCTGCAGCCTGGACTGCAGCTTCTGTTCCACCGGCAAACAGGGTTTCCAGCGCGACCTCAGTGCCGCGGAAATCATCGGCCAGGTGTGGCTGGCCATCAATTCCTACGACGCTTTCAAGCCCGGCAGTGGGCGGATCGTCACCAACGTGGTGATGATGGGCATGGGGGAGCCGCTGCTGAATTTCGACAATGTGGTGGCGGCCATGGAGCTGATGCTGGAAGACCTTGCCTACGGTCTTTCCAAGCGGCGGGTGACACTCAGCACCTCGGGCGTCGTACCGGCGCTGGACCGCCTGGCCGCGGTCAGCGAGGTGTCGCTGGCGATTTCCCTGCACGCGCCCAATGACGCCCTGCGCAATGAGCTGGTGCCGATCAACCGCAAATACCCCATCGCCATGTTGCTGCAAAGCGCGCGCAATTACATCGATGCGCAGCGCGATAACAAGCGTGTGGTTACCGTGGAGTACACGCTGATCGCCGGTGTCAACGACCAGCCGGACCAGGCCCGGGAACTGGCCGTGCTGCTCAGGGACTTTCCCTGTAAGATCAACCTCATTCCATTCAACGCATTTCCCCAGTCCGGCTACCAGCGCCCCAGTGGCAACGCGGTGAGCCGGTTCTGGCAGGTACTGGTGGACGCCGGCTTTGTCGTGACGGTGCGCACTACCCGTGGCGAGGATATCGACGCCGCCTGCGGCCAGTTGGTTGGCCAGGTTGTCGATCGCACACGACGCAGCGAGCGCTATCGCGCCGCGGCCGATATTCAGGCAATTCAGGTAAGTTGAGGATGTATGAACTGATGACAGACACGCTGAGATCGCTCGCGCTGGTAGCCCTGCTGGCATTCCTGGCGGGCTGCGTAACGACCACCGAGGGCGGCTTCACCGAGGAGGCCTCGCCCAAAAAAGCGCTGGAGCAGCGCGTTGAACTGGCGCGGCAATACATCGGTGAGGGCAACTGGGAAGCCGCCAAGCGCAACCTGAAGCTGGCCTATGATATCGATCCGAACAATGCCTATGTCTATGAGGCTTTCGCCCTGGTGTACCAGAGCACCGGCGAATATGAACTGGCCGAGGAGAGCTTCAAGAAGGCGCTGAACCTGGACCCGAACTTCCCCAGGGCACGCAATAATTACGCGGCCTTCCTGTTTTCCCAGCAGCGCTACAAGGAAGCGGCGAAACAACTGGAACTGGTCGTGAAGGACACCCTGTACTCGGGTCGGCCGCTGGCATTCGTCAATCTGGGCCTGTGCCGCGAGCAGCTGTTTGACCCGGAGGGCGCCGAGGAGGCGTTCGTACGGGCACTGGCGATGGACCGCACAAACTCCATCGCGCTGCTGGAAATGGCCCAGCTGCGGTTTGATGCCGGCGACTATCCCAATGCCAGGAAGTACTACAATACCTACCGGTCAGTGGTGCGCCAGCAGTCGGCCCGCGGGCTGTGGCTGGGGATCCGGCTGGCGCGGGAATCGGGCAACGCCAACGACGAGAGCAGCTACGTGCTGGCCCTGACCAATCTCTACCCGGATTCAACTGAATTCGAGGCTTACAAGCGGACCCTGACGCCGTGAGCGATGAAGGCGTAAACCAGCTGGATGCGTTCATCACCGCGGGCACCCTGCTGCAGGCCGCCAGGGAGGCGCGGGGACTGTCCCAGCGCGAAGTGGCCGACAGCCTGCACCTCATGCCGGGGTATCCGGCAATCATCGAGCGTGACGACTACAAGGCCCTGCGCCACCCCGCCTTTGCGCGCGGCTACGTCAAGGCATACGGCAAGCTGGTGGGGGTTGACGAGCAACGCCTGTTGGCGGCGTATGACCGGCTGCGGGCCCAGGAGGCGGCGCCGGCGCCGAAGGTGGCCCGGGCCCGCCCGGTGCAGTTGCAGCGTACCGGCCTGGGCATGGTGATCGGCCTGGTGTTGCTGGTGGTCCTGGTGGCGGCGGTCTGGTGGTGGCAGGAGGTACCGCAGGCGGGTGCCTCGGCCGCCGGGGTTCCGGCCGGCGACAGCGCGCCGGAACAAATCGCCCACGATGACTTTACGACAGGTGAGAGATGAAGACCGAAAACCCGATCAGGCGTCGCGCCAGCCGGCAGATCATGGTTGGTAATGTGCCGGTTGGCGGCGATGCCCCGATCAGCGTCCAGAGCATGACCAATACCGAGACCTGCGACGTGGCGGCCACGGTGGCCCAGGTGCGCGCCATCGCCGATGCCGGTGCCGACATCGTCAGGATCTCCGTGCCCAGCATGGAGGCCGCCGAGGCCTTCAGGGATATCCGCGCCCAGGTGGACGTGCCGCTGGTGGCCGATATCCATTTTGACCACAAGATCGCCCTCAAGGTTGCCGAGTACGGGGTCGACTGCCTGCGCATCAACCCGGGCAATATCGGCAGCGACGCCAAGGTGCGCGCTGTGATCGACAGCGCCAGGGACAAGGGCATCCCCATCCGCATCGGCGTCAATGCGGGTTCGCTGGGCAAGGAGCTGCAGCGCAAGTACGGCGAGCCCACTGCCGCCGCCCTGGTGGAATCGGCGATGCGGCACGTGGCGATCCTGGAAAAGTTCAACTACCCGGATTTCAAGGTCAGTGTGAAGGCATCTGAGGTGTTCATGGCGGTGGAGGCCTATCGCCTGCTCGCCAGGGAAATCGACCAGCCGTTGCACCTGGGGATCACCGAGGCCGGGGGGCTGCGGGGCGGCACCGTCAAATCGGCGGTGGGCCTGGGCATGCTGCTGATGGACGGCATCGGCGATACCATTCGCATTTCGCTGGCGGCGGATCCGGTGGAGGAGGTGAAGGTTGGCTTTGAAATACTCAAGAGCCTGAAACTGCGCGCCAACGGCATCAACTTCATTGCCTGCCCCAGCTGTTCGCGCCAGAACTTCGATGTTATCAGCACCATGAATGTACTGGAGCAGCGGCTGGAAGATATCCGCACGCCCATGGATGTGGCGGTTATCGGCTGTATCGTCAATGGCCCGGGCGAGGCGCGGGAGGCGGACGTGGGACTGACCGGCGCCACCCCCAACAACCTGATCTACGTGGCGGGAGAGCCCGATCACAAGATCAGTAACGCCGACTTCATCGATCACCTGGAACAGGTGATCCGGCAGAGAGCCGCGGCGCTGGAGCAACAGCGGGCCGCGCAGGACGAAAAGCTCATCCTGAAATCGTCCGCCTGAGCAACGGGATCACTGGAGAACGCGTGAGCACTATACGAGCTGTCCGCGGGATGAACGACATCCTGCCGCAGGAGACCCCACACTGGCGGCGACTGGAGCAGACTGTGAGTCGGCTGCTGGCCAGTTACGGCTATGGCGAGATTCGCCTGCCCCTGGTCGAGAAAACCGAGCTGTTCAGCCGCTCCATCGGCGAGGTCACCGATATCGTCGAGCGGGAGATGTACAGCTTCGACGACCGCAACGGTGAGAACCTGACCCTGCGTCCCGAGGGCACGGCCGGTTGCGTGCGGGCAGCCATCCAGCAGAGCCTGCTGAACGTACCCCAGCGATTGTGGTACGCCGGCCCGATGTTTCGCTACGAGCGGCCGCAGAAGGGTCGCCAGCGCCAGTTTCACCAGATCGGCGTGGAGTCCTTCGGGGTCGCCAGCCCGGACATGGACGCCGAGCACATGCTGCTCTGCGCCCGCCTGTGGCGCCAGCTGGGCCTGGCCGGCGCCATCGAGTTGCAGCTCAACTCGCTGGGCAACAGCGCGGCCCGGCGCGAGTACCGGCAGGCGCTGGTGACCTACCTGGAGGCGCATGTGGATGCCCTCGACGAGGACAGCCGGCGCCGCCTGCACAGCAACCCGCTGCGGATACTGGACAGCAAGGTCGCCCAAACCCGGCAGGTGCTCGATGCGGCACCCGTGATGGCGGATTACCTCGACGATGAATCGCGCGCCGACTTTGCCCGCCTGTGCGAATTACTGCAGGCGGCAGGCGTGCGCTATACGGTGAATTCGCGCCTGGTACGGGGTCTCGATTATTACAACAAGACCGTGTACGAGTGGGTGACCACACGGCTGGGCGCGCAGGGCACCGTCTGCGGCGGCGGGCGCTACGACAACCTGGTGGAACAACTCGGTGGCAGGCAGACGCCGGCGGTGGGGTTTGCCATGGGTATGGAACGGCTGGTGCTGTTGATGCTCGAGGCCGGCGCGGCGGATACCAGCGTGCCGGCGCCGGTGGATGTCTACGCCGTGGCCGCGGGTGAGGGTGCGCAGCGTGAGGCGCTGGCCGCCGTTGAAGCCCTGCGCGACCGGCTGGGAGAGTTGGCGATCGTCCAGCACACGGGCGGCGGCAGTTTCAAGAGTCAGCTCAAGCGGGCCGACAAGAGTGGCGCCAGGGTGGCCCTGATCTGGGGTGAGGACGAGGTTCGTACGCAGACGGTGACGGTCAAGCTGATGCGGGAGGGCGCCGTGCCCGGTGAGCATTCGGGGCAGCAATGCGTGCCCAGGGAACAATTGGAGGCGACACTGCGCGCAGTGTTTGCCGATTAACCAGGCAAGAGGAACAGTCAGACGTGGAATCATACCGTACCGAAGAAGAACAAGTTGAAGCGTTGCGCCGCTGGTGGAGTGAAAATGGCCGCTCCACCCTGGTCGCGGTCATCCTGGCGTTGGGGCTGGGGTTCGGCTACCAGGGCTGGAAGGACTATCGCCAGAACCAGGCGGAGGCAGCGTCCGACCTGTACCAGCGCATGTTGCAGGCCTATAGCGCCCCGGCGCTGTCGCCGGAGCAGCAGAAGATAGCCGTGCAGTTGGCGGAGCAACTCAGGGCCGACTTCGAGGGTAGCACCTATGCCCAGTTCGCCGCCCTGCGGCTGGCGCAAGCGGCCGTTGACGGCAATGACATGGCCCGTGCCCAGGAGCAGCTGCGCTGGGTCCTGGGCAAGGCCGACAAGGGCAGTGATGTCGCGCTTATCGCCCAGTTGCGGCTGGCCCGGGTTATGGCGGCCGCCGGAGAGCCGGAGCAGGCTCTCGCCATCCTGGAGCAGGGTGATGAGGGCGCCTACAAGGCGTCCTACGCAATCGCCCGGGGTGATGTTCTGCTGGGCCAGGGGCGCGCCGAGGAGGCACGCGAAGCCTACAGCGCCGCCCTGGCGCTGGCCGCCGGCGATGGCCAGCGGATAGACCTGGTGGCGGTGCAGCAGAAATTGCAGGCACTGAACCCCAGGCCGGTGCGGGTGACTGTTGCCGCCGAGGCTGTTGTCGGCGAAACGAACGCATCCGGTGAAGCCTCTGCAGCGAGCACAGCGGAGGCCGCCGCAGGCGCCGCTCCTTCCACCGGCGCCGGCAATGAGGAGTAGGTCCATGGTCCAGGGTTACCGTTGGCTGCTTGCCGCCACGCTGGTAATGAGCCTCAGCGCCTGCAGCACGATCAAGGGCTGGTTTGAATTCGACGATGATGACGATCCCAAGAAACCCGCCGAATTGCAGGCTATCGACCAGACGATCAAGATCAAGAAACTCTGGTCGCACGGCATCGGCAATGGCCAGGGCGACGGCTTCTACAAGATACAACCGGCAATAGCCGGCAGTTCGATCTATATCGCCGCGGCCGACGGCACTGTCGAGGCCTTCGACAAGCAGACGGGCAAAAGCCTGTGGGATACCGAACTCGAGCGGCCGCTGTCGGGTGGGGTGGGTGTCTACGGGGATGCCCTGCTGCTGGGCAGCAGCGACGGTTTCGTGCTCAAGCTCGATGCCACTTCCGGGGAAGTACAGTGGAGCACCCGGCTCAACGGCGAGGTGATGTCGGTACCCGGCTCCGATGGCCGCATGGTGCTGGCTCACACGCTCGATGGAAAATTGCAGGGCCTGGATTTCGCCACCGGCGAGGTGGCCTGGACCTATGACAGCAATGTGCCGGTATTGACCCTGCGCGGCAGCTGCAGTCCCCTGCTCAACGGCAACGTCGCCTATGTGGGTTTCGCCACTGGCCGGGTACTGGCATTTGACATCGCCAACGGCGGTATTATCTGGGAGGCCCGGGTGGCCATCCCGCAGGGGCGCTCGGAGATCGAGCGGGTGGTCGATATCGACGGTACCATGACCCTGCTCGGCAAAGAACTGTTCGTGGCCAGCTACCAGGGCAGGATTATGGCGATCGATGTGACCGACGGGCGCAAGCTGTGGCAGAACAATGTGTCATCCTTCTCCGGCGTGTCCCAGGGTTTCGGCAACGTCTACGTGGCCGATGAGGATGGCACCGTGACGGCCTACCAGCGCAGCGGGCAGGGCGAGCGCTGGCAACAGACCGCGCTGGCGTATCGCGGCCTGTCGCGGCCGACCCCGGTCAGCAGCTACCTTGCGGTGGGTGACAAGGAGGGCTACGTGCATTTCATGTCACAGGTGGACGGCGAGATTGTCGGCCGGATCGAAGCCGATGACGAGGGCATACGGGCCGATATGGTGAGTGAGGACAATATTCTCTACGTCTACGGCAACAGCGGCGACCTCATTGCCTATGAGATCAAGCCGAAGGACTGATGATTCCCGTTATCGCCCTGGTCGGGCGCCCCAATGTCGGCAAATCCACCCTGTTCAACCAGCTGACCCGCAGCCGGGATGCGCTGGTCGCCAATCTTCCCGGGCTGACCCGCGACCGCAAGTATGGTGAGGCGCGCATGGGCAGCCGGCGCTTCGTGGTGATCGACACCGGCGGCATCAGCGGCGACGAGGACGGCATCGATTCGCAGATGGCGGGCCAGTCCCTCACCGCCATCGAGGAAGCGGACGCGGTGCTGATGATCGTCGACGCCCGCGAGGGCCTCAATCCCGGTGACCAGGCCCTGGCCCGTCACCTGCGCCAGCGCAACAAGGCCTTTCACCTGGTGGTCAACAAGATCGACGGACTGGATGAGCAGGTAGCCGCCAGCGATTTCTACGCCCTGGGTATTGAGACCCTGCACGGCGTCGCGGCCAGTCATGGCCGCGGTGTGCGCGCAATGATCGAGAGCGTGCTGGCCACGTTTCCCGACGAAGAGGCCCAGCCGGAGCGGCTGGAATACCCGGACAGTATCCGCGTGGCCGTGGTAGGCCGGCCCAACGTGGGCAAATCCACCCTCGTCAATCGCCTGTTGGGCGAGGAGCGGGTGGTGGTGTTCGATGAGCCGGGCACCACCCGCGACAGTATTTACATCGACTACGAGCGCGACGGCCAGAAATACACCCTGATCGACACCGCCGGCGTGCGCAAGCGCAAGAACGTGCGCGAAACCGTGGAAAAGTTTTCGATCGTTAAAACCCTCAAGGCCATCGATGACGCCCACGTGGTGATCCTGATCATGGACGGCCACGAGGGGATCGTCGACCAGGATATGCACCTGTTGGGCCACTGCATCGACGCCGGTCGCGGCCTGGTGCTGGCAGTGAACAAGTGGGACGGGATCGAAGCCGACGAGCGCGAGTGGATCAAGAGCGAGCTGGGCCGGCGCCTGCAGTTTGCCGCCTACGCCGAAACACACTTTATTTCGGCGCTGCATGGCTCCGGCGTGGGGCTGTTGTACAAGTCGATCAACGCCGCCTACCAATCCGCCACCCGCAAGCTGAACACCAATACCCTGACCCGTATTCTCGAAGGAGCGGTATTCGACCACCCGCCGCCCATGATCGACGGCCGCCGCATCAAGCTGCGCTACGCGCATGCCGGCGGGCAGAACCCGCCGTTGATTATTATCCACGGCAACCAGACGGATAACGTCCCCAACAGCTACCAGCGCTACCTGGAAAAAACCTTCCGGCGTGAGTTGGAACTGGTCGGCACCCCGGTGCGCATCGAGTTTCGCTCCGGTGAAAATCCCTTCGCTGACAAGCGCAACAAGCTCACCGGGCGCCAGGTGCAGCGCAAACGGCGATTGATGGCGCACGTCAAGAAACACGAGAAAAGCAAGAAAAGCAAGAAGCGGTAATCATGTCCCGGGCCAGTTTGCCGGCCCGGGATGTTGCCGATTGTTATACACAGGTACCCAGCCAGTGACTACTCCGTCAAAACCTGACCTCGACTCGCGGCAACACATCGAGCAGTTCGTCGATCGCTTTTACCAGCGCATGCTGGCGGATGAGCAACTCGCCCCGATTTTCCTGGATGTTGCCGCCATCGACCTCGCGGTTCACCTGCCCCATATCAAGGACTACTGGTGCAAGCTGTTGCTCGGTGAGCGCGGTTATTCCCGTCACACCATGAATATCCACCGCCAGCTGCACGGCAAACAGCCGTTGCAGGCGGCGGATTTCCAGCGTTGGCTGGCGCTGTTCAATACCACCCTGGATGAGGGCTTCGCGGGCGAGCGCAGCGAGCGCGCACGGCAGGTGGCAGCCTCGATCGCGGCCAATATGGCGGCGGGCCTGCATGGCTGAGAGCGGTCGCGGTGTTACACCCCCGGTTTCACGGCGTTGAGCAGGGGGTGTTGGCCACCCCCGGCGGGGTCCAGCCGTCACCCCCGGCATCGATAAACAGCGGGTTGGTGAAAGCGTAGGCGGGGACGCCGCCCTCGCCGATGTTGTGATCCACCAGGTCCGCCAGGCTGGTATTGCTGCCCGGGTCGAGGTCTTCAGGTAACACCGGGAACAGGGGGGGAGAGACGCCGTCGGTACCGTGGGCGATAGCGACCAGCCAGCTGTCAACCGCCATTTTCGGCAGGGTGAGGGTCACCTCGATCTCGGTGCGGCTCGCGCCCGGTATGTCCGGGTTGACCACCACTTTGCGCTCGCTCCAGCCCGGATCCCCGGCGCGGATACTGAGGTTGGGGCAGACGCCGTAGCGCGCTGCCTGGCCGGGGACGGTGGTGAGTTGCGGTTGGTTGTTGATATAAAAATCGACACTGTCCACCTGGGCCCACTCGGCACTGGCGATGCGCACGGTCACCGTGACATCTGAGGCCGGGTCGATGGCGAGCACGGTCGATCCCGTCACCGCAAGATCTGCCATGAGGGGCTGGCCATGGTGGCTTCCGCTCGCCTGAATAGTCACGAAGGGCCCATTGGTGCCTATCACTTTACCCGCCACGACGCTGGCTGCCAGGGCTTCCGCGTGCTGGGACAGCTGCCCGGGATCGGTTACGGCGCTGGCGACCTGGCTGCGAGTACCCAGGTAGGTGGTGCGGTAACTATGGGAGTCGGAGTTTGCCACCCCGGTGCGGACGATGCCCTGGTTGATCAGGTTGAACCAGTCGCCGGCGTTGGTGCCCAGGAACTGGCCGAAGATACCGCGCCGGCCGTCGGTGCCTATCCACACCTCCAGCGCCTGGAAGCCGGCGTCAAAGCTGTTGGCCAGGTTGGGGTCCAGGCGTCGCAGGGCCGGGTCCACGGATGACTGCGGCGGCGTCTTGCCGGTGTCGATGCCCAGGCCCTCGGCGCCGAAGTGCGAGCCGATATGGTTGATCTGGACGAGGTTATCCCTGGGGTCTGCGAGGGATGCCTGGAAGATCTGTGCCGGGCTGAGCCCGTAGCTGGCGTATTGCGGGAAATCCATGCCGGGCGCCGCCGCGCCACCCCAGTCGACCATGCCGCCGCCGATGGCCTCCGGGTCCACTGTCACCGGCCAGCTGTTGAAATGGCCGTAGTCGAAGGTGGTCGCCTCCGAACTGGGGGCGGTACCGATCAGGTCGGTTACGTCCATCTGGTCCAGTGTGCCGGTGAAATCCACCCGGATATCGTGGTCGGAAGGGGTAAAGAAATCGACGCCCTCGGCCAGGTACGTGGCTACCCGCTCAGCGCGGGTCACCTCGGCATCGACGCTGTCTATCGAGTGCACGTGAAAGTCGCCGAAGACAAAGCCGTCGGTGGCAATCACCTGGGCGAGTTGCGCGTCCACCCGGGTCGTCTGCCCGGCGCCGACAGAAATGAGCTGCCTGAAAACCGAATAGCGCGGGCCGCGCGACACTACCACCTGGTAATCCCCCGGTTCGAGCGCCAGTGGCTCACTGATGCCATCGCGATCAATAAACTCCACCAGCGCCACCCCGTAGGGCAGCTGGTTACTGTCATCACCAAACACACCGGCCAGTTTGCCCTGCCAGGGACTGGGATCGAAGCCCAGCACCTGCAGCTTGGCGGGGCCCGGGCCGGCACCACCGGTGAGTTGCGCGGCCATCACACTGACCTGGAGGTAACCGGGCGCAGGCAGGGCGAAGTCCTGTTCCACCGTCTGGTCCTTTACCACCGATACTGCAGCGGGTTGGTCGCTGGCGAACAGGTGTCCCCCGGCATTGGCCTGCACCTGGTAGTCGCCGGGGGGCAGGCTGAGACGGTATTCGCCGTCCGCGTCGGTAGTGGCATTGCCGGCCACGAACAGGGTGGGGGGGGTGGTGTTGGGGTTGCTCGTCTGGAATACCCCCACACTCGCATTGGCGACGGGAGCGCCCGCGCTGCTGACACGGCCGCTGAGCTCGCCCGTGTGGATGCCCTGCAACTGGTTGCGGATGTCGGCAATACTGCTGGCGCTGCCATCGCCCACGGCGAAATAACGCCGGAGCGAGAAGTCCCCGTTGGCCGGCACGGTGAAGTTGGGCGGCGCGCCACCCACGATCCTGACCAGTGAGTTGCCCAGGATCAGCACGTTGTAACCCGTGGTTGAGAAACTGGCGGTGTCGGGCACCGTGTGGATCAGGCCGTAGGACACGCCGGTGGCGCCATCGTGACCGGTATACGCCAGGTAGTTGCACTGGTCGCACTCGCCGTCATCGCACGCAACCGCTGTCCTGGCCGGGCAGCCGGCGGTGAACAGCGGTTCATTAAAGCCCACCTCGGGCTGGAAGGCCTGCACTTCGCCAGAGCCATTCAGGTACTCGACCCACCACACCGACAGGTCTTCACTGCCGGTGTTGATCAGCCGCGTATCCATGGTGACGTAGGACTGGTTCGCCCCCAGGCTGTAACAGGTCTCGATCTCCAGCGGCAGGTCCCGGTCATCCGCGCTGGCGGGGAAGGGAAAGCCGAAGTCGCGTATTTTCGAGCTGGCATTGGCGTACTCGATCAGGTCATCGGGGCCGCGCGCGCAGATCTGCGCCTGCTCGCCGTCGGCTCCGGGATGGGTGACAGTGACCTCGGTATAATTGGCGGTGTTCTCAATATTGATGCCGACCGCGAATTCCTCCAGGTGGTCTGGCAGGAAACTGCCGTCGGCGTTTTTGCGTGCCACATCAATGATGTTGCCCCCGTAAGTGCCCAGCGCAAACCAGTGGCGCCCGGGTTGCTGGATAATTACCCGGAACAATTCGTTCTCCAGCACGAAATCGCCGATAGTGGAGCGGGCGAGGGGGCCTTGCAGCAGGTCCGATGGCTGGGTTGCCTCGCGCGCCACCGCAGTCGGTGCCGGCGGCGGGGGCGGTTCCATCCCCGCTTTGCCGTTATTGTTGTTATTGTCGCACGCACTGAGCGCAAGGCAGAGCATCAATGGGGCGAGCACCGGGCCGTGCAGGGGGCTGATTGTTGCCAATGGACTGCTCTCCGGGTAGGGAAGGGGTTTCCTTGTGTGCTCTATCATAAACCAGAACACGGGCCAGCTCGCTGGCAAAATTGTGCGCTGCGCGGTGGGCTCTACTGCCCGAATCGCCGGCGAGGCTGCGCTGCAGTCCGGTGGCAGGCAACGAGTCTTTTTATTTCCACCTCGGTAAAAGCAGGCTATATTGCTCTGGCATGGCCCCCTTGCGGCCGCCCACCCGGGCGGCCGGATGACATGAGTGAACACCATGAAAAACACGAATAATGCAATGTTGGCGACAATGGCACTCCTGCTCAGCACTGCGCTGTTGTTACCCGCCTGTTCCAACGGCGGCAGCGACGGCAAGCCCTACTACAAGGCGGATTCACTGACGGTCACCTCCTACAACGTTGGCCTGGCTTTGAATTTCGTGCCTTATACCCGCGAGCGGCTGCTCGCCAACGAAACCCTGCTGGCGAACCACGACAGCGATGTGATCTGCCTGCAGGAGGTATGGCTGGATGAACAGGTCGCGGCCATCACCGCGGCGCTAAAGGACAGCTACCCGGAAATATACACAGTGCCGGCGCAACAGGTGTTCTCCGAAGCCGCGGCGTGTACCGATAACGAGATCGACCCGTTTGCGCAGTGCGTCACCACCGCGTGCCCCGGGTTGACCGGTGCAGACCTCGTTGCCTGCGCGCCGGCACAATGCAGCGCTTCGCTGTTCGCACTGCCGCCGGCATGCCTGGACGCCGTACTCGGCTCGGTGGGTATCCCGGATGTGACCGTCGAGGCCGTGGTCGAGGCGGTTACCCAGCCGGCGGGCAAGTTCGCCTTTGGCGGCTCGCTGGGGTTGATGCTGGCGTCGAAATACCCGCTGGAAGCACGCGAGTTCCAGGACCTTGTCGACGATTCCACCAGTAACCACCGCGGCGCGTTGTATGCGGAAATCGAGTTGAATAAGCAAACCCAGGTGGTCGGCTGCACCCACCCCACGGCGGACCTCTCTGACACTATCGATTATCCCACCAGTGGCAAACACGGTTCCTGGGAGGGAGAGAACCGTTTCATGCTGGAGCAAATGATCGCCTTCGCCAACGCCAAGGCCGGCGACAACCCCATCATTTTTGCCGGCGATTTCAATTGCAGTATTGCCAACGCGGCGAATGGTGTCAGCGGGGAATTTGACGCGAATTGCCAGTTGTGGCGGGACAATGGTTTTGCCGACGCCGCCGGCGAGCAACTGCCCTGCACGTTTTGTTACGAAGAAAACCTGCTGCTTAAGCCCGATGGCCGCAGCGGTGGCAAGTTGCTTGACCACGTGTTTGTGAAAAATCTGGATACAACGTCTCGATTGCGCGCGAGGCGGATATTCGACACGCCGGTGTCCATCGAGGCGCTGGTACCGCCCTCGGAGCTCAAGCCCGCGGACTCGCCCATGCTGACGCACCCCTCAGACCATTTCGGTGTTCAGCTTGAGCTGATCTACTGAGCGATTGGTGGCGTCCGGCCCGCCGTGAAATTCATGGTGTGAATAGTAAAAATACTTATCATTTATTTCAGTTATGTTGCTCCGGTGACTACTATACCGCCCAGTTGCTGAATTGGCGGCCCGCGCAGTGGGTCGACCGGCAGTCTTACGCATCTCACCACTGAGCAATATGAGGTTTCACCATGTCACAATTCCAGCAAGACATCGACGCTATCGCCAGGTTGCGTGCCACGCACGGCGGTACCTGGGACAGTATCAATCCCGAATACGCCGCGCGGATGAAGCTGCAGAACCGTTTCCGGACGGGCCTTGATATTGCCCGCTACACCGCGGCCATCATGCGCAGGGACATGGCGGAGTACGACGCCGATTCGAGCAAGTACACCCAGTCGCTGGGTTGCTGGCATGGTTTTATCGGCCAGCAGAAACTGATTTCCATCAAGAAGCACTTCAACAGCACTGACAAGCGCTACCTGTACCTGTCTGGCTGGATGATTGCCGCCCTGCGCTCCGAATTCGGCCCGCTGCCCGACCAGTCCATGCACGAGAAGACCACCGTGCCCGGCCTGATCGAGGAACTGTACACCTTCCTGCGCCAGGCTGACGCGCGCGAACTTGGGGGCCTGTTTCGCGAACTGGATGCCGCCCGCGAGGCCGGTGACCAGGTGGCGACCAAGGCGGTGCAGAACAGGATCGATACCTTCCAGACCCACGTGGTGCCTATCATTGCCGATATCGACGCGGGCTTCGGCAATGCCGAGGCGACTTACCTGCTGGCCAAGAAAATGATCGAGGCTGGCGCCTGCGCCATCCAGATTGAAAACCAGGTGTCCGATGAAAAGCAGTGCGGCCACCAGGATGGCAAGGTGACGGTTCCCCACGAGGACTTCCTGGCTAAAATCCGCGCGGTGCGGTACGCCTTCCTCGAACTGGGTGTGGACGAGGGCGTCATCGTCGCTCGTACCGACTCACTGGGCGCCGGCCTCACCAAGCAGATTGCCGTGACCCACGAAGTGGGCGACCTGGGTGACCAGTACAACAGCTTCCTCGACCTGGAAGAACTGGAACACGCCCAGATGAACCACGGCGACGTCATCATCAATTACCATGGCAAGCTGGTACGCCCCAGGCGCCTGCCTTCCAACCTGTACCGGTTCCGCAAGGGTACTGGCGAGGACCGCTGCGTGCTCGACAGTATCACCAGCCTGCAAAATGGCGCCGACCTGCTGTGGATCGAAACCGAGAAGCCCCACATCGGTCAGATCGGTGGCATGGTGAAGCGAATTCGCGAGGTGATTCCCAACGCCAAGCTGGTGTACAACAATTCGCCGTCATTCAACTGGACCCTGAATTTTCGCCAGCAGGTATTCGATGCCTGGAATAAGGAAGGCAAGGACGTGTCCGCCTACGACCGCGCCAGGTTGATGAGCGTTGATTACGACAGCACTGATCTGGCTATCGAGGCAGATAACTGGATTCGCACCTTCCAGGCCGACTCGGCCCGCGAGGCAGGTATTTTCCATCACCTGATCACACTGCCCACTTACCACACCGCGGCGCTGTCCACCGACAACCTGGCCAGGGAGTATTTTGGCGAGCAGGGCATGCTGGGCTACGTGAAAGGCGTACAGCGCCAGGAAATTCGCCAGGGCATCGCCTGTGTCAAGCACCAGAATATGGCCGGATCTGACATCGGTGACGACCACAAGGAGTACTTTGCCGGTGAGGCCGCGCTCAAGGCGGGCGGCAAGGACAACACCATGAACCAGTTTGGCTGAGTGCCCGGCCTACTTCGGCTGCTTGCACAACAAATAGAGAAGGGCGGGTTAATATCCGCCCTTTTTTTTGCCCGTTTTTCCCGCGACTGACATGCAACATACCGTTCCAAATCAGAATGAGTGTGCTACATTTCGACTCGATCTTCCGGAAAAATGTCTTTTTGGACGCCAGGAAAACATATGCGTTGGGACGATATAGACAAGCAGGTGTGTTCGGTGGCGCGGGCGCTCTCCATCGTCGGCGAGCGCTGGACCATGTTGATTATCCGCGATGCCTTCCTCGGCACCCGCCGCTTCGACCAGTTCCAGGCCAATCTCGGCATCACCAGGCATCGTCTGTCCGAGCGACTGGGCAAGCTGGTAGAGCAGGGCGTGCTGGTCAAAGTGCCCTATCACGACCGGCCGGTACGCTACGAATACCGGCTTACCCGCAAGGGGCTGGGGCTCTACCCTGTTTTGATGAGTCTCGCCCGCTGGGGCGACGAGTGGATGGACAAGGGTGAGGGGGCGCCGCTGGAGTATATGCACCTCAAATGCGGCAAACGGACCCGCCCGGTGCTGACCTGCAACGAATGCGGTGAACCGCTGCGCCCGGAGGAGGTCAAGCCCAGGCTCGGCCCGGCGTTGCATAAACTGATCGCGGAGTTGGGGGAGGCGGGCGAATCGCACCCGGATATCCCACCGCTGTTGCGCCGTTCCATGTGAGCCGTGTGCTCGATCAGCCCATAATCCCCTTGGTAACAAGGGGTCTAATTGTTGTGCCAGCAGAAATTCGACTTTGAAAAGCCAGGCCTTGTCAGGCTGATTTTCTGTGTATTTTTAACAAATATCACCGGTAAAATCGGGGCGGGGAGGGTATAAACTTTTGCCACAACTCATAACTACAAATAAGGAAGTGTTCTTATGCAAACCTTCAGGAAATCCCTTCTCGCCAGCGCAATCATCGCCCTGATACCGGCCATAGCCGCACCGTCAGCCACGGCGCAGAATCCAGCGGCGGGACTTGAGGAAGTCGTGGTCACCGGTACCCGCAAAGAGGGTATGTCGCCCACCGAGACCCTGTCGCCCATCGACCTCATCAGCAGCGAGTCGCTGACCCGCCAGGCGACTTTCAGCCTGACCGAGTCGCTGACGCAGATCGCCCCCTCACTGAATACCCAGCGCTTCCCGATCGCCGACGGCACAGCCTTCGTGCGACCGGTGACCCTGCGCAACCTGTCGCCTGACCATACCCTGGTGCTGGTGGACGGGACCCGTCGTCACCGCTCGGCATTGGTCAACCTGCAGCTGGCGCCCCTGGGTACGGTCAACCAGGGCTCCCAGGGCGTGGATTTCGCCTCCTTCCCTTCCGCCGCCATAAAACGGGTGGAAGTGTTGCGCGACGGCGCCTCGGCCCAGTACGGCTCTGACGCCATCGCCGGCGTGGTCAACGTCATCCTCAAGGATGCGGACGAGGGCTTCACCATCAGCGGCCAGTACGGCGAGTATGACAAGGACGGCGATGGCCAGCGCAGCGTGGTCAGCGCCAACGGCGGCCTCAGCCTGGGCGGCAACGGCTTCCTCAACCTGACCGGTGAGTACGCCACCACCGATACCACCAGCCGCGGCCAGGCCCGTCCGGATGCCGCCAGCGTCGCCGATATCGTCGGCAAGAGCGAGGTGCCCTACAACGGACTGGGCCAGCGCTGGGGCGACCCGGAACTGGATTCGTATACCGGGGTGTTCAACACCGCGTATAACGTCAGCGAAAATCTCGAGCTGTACGGCAACGGCAGCTACTACTACAACGAGACCAAGGGCGGCTTTTTCTATCGCACCCCGGTGTTGCCCGGCGACGGTAACCTCGAAGTGCCGGCGCGCAATACCCTGGAAGTTGTGGGCGAAGACGGCAAGGTGCTGGATGCAAGCCAGGAACTGGTCAATTCGATAACCGGCCAGGGCCTGAACCCGAGCAATTACCTGGTGCCCGATGCATCCAGCCCCAGCGGTTACATACTGCGCAACCCGATTTACACCCAGTTTCCCGGCGGTTACAGCCCGATTTTCGGCGCTGATATCACCGATACTTTCCTGGTGCTGGGTGCCAGGGGCGAGTTCGGGAACAGTGACCTGAGCTGGGACCTGAAAGGGCGGTATGGGGAAAATGAGGTGAAGTACAACCTTAAAAACTCCATCAACCCCAGCCTGGGTTCGCTCAGCCCGACGGATTTCGAGCCCGGCACGCTGACCCAGGAAGAATCCGGGGTCAACCTGGATTTCGTCAAGACCTTTGACAACAACCCGGCCAACCTCGGTTTTGGTTTCGAGTGGCGGCGTGAAACCTACAAGATTTCCACCGGCGACCAGGCCTCCATCGAGGTCGGGCCAACCTATGCCCAGTTCGGCGTGGGCTCCGACGGCTTCCAGGGCTTCTTCCCGGATTCAGCCGGCAGCTGGGACAGCGACAGCTGGGCGACTTACCTGGACCTGGAAACCGAGATCACCGACAAGCTGTCGGGCGCGATGGCCATGCGCTACGAGAACTTCGAAGAGTACGGCACTACCCTGGACTGGAAGTTTTCGGCCCGCTACGACTTCACCGATAACTTCGCCCTGCGCGCTACCGCCAACACCGGCTTTCGCGCCCCCACCCCCGGCCAGGTGCACACACTCAACGTGACCACCACAGCCGACAGTTCGGGCAACCTGATCCCCAGCGGCACCTACCCCATCGACAACCCGGTGGCACAGGTGCTGGGCGCGACTGACCTGGAGAATGAAACCTCCAACAGTTACACCGCGGGCATTGTGTGGACCCCGGTCGATAAGCTGAGCATCACGGTGGATTACTACGATATCAGTATCGAGGACCGCATGGCCCTGTCGTCCAACACCATCAGCCAGCAGGATGTCGATGAGCTGAAAGCACAGGGCTATCCCGATGCTGAACTGTTACTGGACTCAAACGCCAATTATTTCACCAATGGCTTTGACACCCAGGTAACCGGGGTCGACCTGGCGATTACCACCTGGCATGACATCGGCGCGGGCACCCTGACCACCGATATGCGCCACAACCACAACAAGCAGGAAATCTCCAACGTCAAGACCAATGCAATCGACCAGAGCCGTGTCTACGACCTGGAAAACCAGGTGCCCGAGGACCGCTCAGTGCTGAGCTTTATCTACGACCTGGGCGGCTTCAGCGGCCTGTTGCGGGCCAACTACTACGGCAACTGGCAGACAACACCGGGCCTGTTCGGTGATGGCAGCGATTCCAAGGCGAACACCTACCACTACAACGATGCGGTGCTGGTTGACCTGGAGTTGAGCTACACCTTCGCCGAGCATTACACCGCGACAATCGGTGGCCAGAATATCTTTGACGAGTACCCCGACAAGGAGGGCGACGGCACTTTGCAGTTCCTCGGTGACGTCTACGCGGTCACCTCGCCCTTCGGCTTCAACGGGGCGTTCTGGTACGCGCGGGTGTCAGCGAGCTTCTGATGGAGTTTTCGATGGCGCGGCCTGCAGGTCGCGCCTGAGAAAAAGCCGGCTCAGGGCGGGGGTCTCAATTTACTGTGTTGTGTAGCCTCAGGCCGAGCCTGACCACTCGACCCGGGTTATCAAAGCCAACGGCAGTCTGGTACTGCTCATCGAACATATTGTCCACCGCCAGTTCCACATTCAATGCGGGCATAACCTGCCAGTGCAGCGCCAGGTCAAAGCGATGGAAGTCATCGAGGCTTTGCACCACCGTTTCCCCGGTATGCAGCGACGAGGCCAACTGGTCGCCGGTCCACTGGTAGTCCAGCAGCGCCAGCCAGTTCGGGGACAATTGCCACCTGGCATAAACGCCCGCTTTCCACTGCGGCCTGCCCAGCAGTACTGATGCGTTGTCCTTGACATCGATATCCGTGTACGTGGCCTGCGCCTGCAGATCAAGCTCGGTGTGGGCCGACCAGGCTGCCTGTAGTTCCACGCCGCTGGTGCGCACCTCATTGCGATTGACGTTGGTGAAATTATTCGGATCGAAGTCGATAAGGTCGTGGAAGTCATTGGAAAAATACGTCGCATCCACGCGCAGGGATTCTGTCGATTGCCAGCCAAGGCCCGCATCCCAGCCCGTGGATGTTTCCGGCTGTAGATCGGGGTTTCCCAGCAGGCCGTGTCCCAGGGCAAAGAAACTGGGGAGTTTGTAGCCCTCGCCCCAATTGACAGACGCTGACAAAGCCGGGTTCAGCTCATAGCTCGCGCCAAGGCGAGTCGACGTTTCGCCGGCAAAATCCGCGGGATCATCGTAGCGCAGGCTGCCCTGTAGCAGCAGTTGCGGCATCGGGTGACCGGAGATCCCCGCGATAAGGCCGGTGCTGTCCCGGTTGAGTTTGAAATCCGTGGGCAGGAGGAGGCTACCAAACTCGAGATAGCCGACGCTTTTGCCGCGCTCTTCGCGATAGTCCGCCCCGAGGGTCAGTTGGTACGTGTCCAGGAAGGACAGGCTGTTGACCCAGCGCACCTCATCGCGTCGGAAGTCGGTATTGGCGCCGTTTGGGGGTACTTCATAGAAGGGGTATATGCCGGGAGAGTCATAATCCTCGTTGTGTTCGAAGCGACTGAAACTGAGCAGGCTCCGCCAGTTCGCCATGAAATCCGCCTGCCAGGTCAGGGCGAGCGCCTCGTCCGAGTAATCGCTGTGATCGAGTTCGTCGATGAGCGCGAACCGGGGTCCGCCACTCTGCTCGGGATAACTGGTGCGGTGACCGTCGAGGTAACGATACGCCAGGCCGAGCACGTGCGCGTCAAGCGGTTGCCAGCCGAGATCCATGTTGGCGCTGTCGGTATCCCGGGTGCTGCCTTCAACCAGTTCCCCGTCATCGCGCCTGGACAGGTTAAAGCCGTAATTCAGTGTCTGTAGCTTGCCGTAGGCGGAAAGGCTCTGGTTGTTGTAGTCATCTTCGCCAACTTCCCCCGCCAGTTGCTGGTGGTGCCCCTCTTCGTTGCGCCGGGTGATGATATTGACGACACCCGCCAGTGCATCTGAACCATAAACGGCAGACAGCGCACCTCGCACGACTTCTATGCGCTGGATAAGGGCAGGGTTGAGGCTGCTGAAATCATAGCTGCCGCCGCGGGTATTGGTCGAGTCATTCACCTGCACCCCATCCAGTAATACCAGGGTAAAGTTGGCCTCTCCGCCGCGAATGGATACCGCCGTCAGGCCGCCGGGGCCACCCTGTTGTTCCACCAGGAGCCCCGGCATTGTCTGCAACAGCTCAGCAACACTGCGCTTGTTCATGGCGCGGATAGTCGGTGTGTCCAGCACCGACACCGACGCGGTCAGGGCAGGCTGCGGTACGTGGCTCCCGGTTACCAGCACATCTTCAATAGTCGGGTCTTCCACCGCGGCTGCCACCGGCGGGGCCAGGGCCAGCACGATGGCGGCAACCAGTGGTGAGTGGCCCTTAAACATCAGTACATCACAACGCTGGTTTCAGGCCCGTACCGCGAATCAGTAGTTGTTTATCAGGTAGATCACACTCGGCGCCTGGCCGTTGCGGCCCTTCATGATATCCATGGTTGACATCCAGTCGGCCGGCACCAGTTCGGGAAAATTACCCAGGCCGAGAATAATGTCGGTCTTGTTATCCCCATTGACATCGGCTGCCTCGATGGAAGCCCAGACAGAAAAGAAATCACCGGAAAATGACTGCGGTTCGAACTTGAAGTCGCCCTTGTTTTCCAGATAGACAAAGCTCTCGGGTTCAGGCGCGTTCCACTGGGGGAACATCGAGATTGCCGCGATATCCATGTCGCCGTCATTATCGAAATCGTGCACGACCGAGCGGGTTGCGCCGTGTATTGGATAGTGATACTCCTTGGTAAAATTGAGATCGCCATTGTTCTTGAATACCCGCACCGAGTGCTGCGGGCGGGGTGCCGGTACGATATTACCCACATGGTTTCCCGCCACGTTGTCGCCGTTCAGCACCACCAGGTCCACCTTGCCGTCACCATTGAAATCCGCCGCGCGAACACTGTTGCCACCGAAGGAGGGGCGCTGTTTGTCTATCACGTGGCGAGTAAAGGTCTCATCGCCATTGTTAATGAAAACCATCAACTCCTGGGTACCCTGCGCTACCAGGGCAGCGATATCGGGTTTGCCATCGTTGTTGAAATCGCCAATTGAACTGCTGATCATGCCACCCTGGTTGCTGATGATGGTCTCGCGCAGTGCTCCCGGTAATACCCCGGGCGGAATTTCCGCGGGAGCGTCCTGCCACAGCCTGGCGTACTGGGGTGTCTGCCAGAAGACGGTCAATTCACTGTTCGCGTCGCCGAAGATGCCATCGCCAAAGGCATTGGCCACGATATCGTCAAGGCCATCACCGTTCATATCGACGGTGTGCAAGTCCACGAAACGCTGCTTGCCGTTGACCAGCATACGCGCCCGGGGTGCCTTGCCCTCCTCGAACTCCCAATCGGTCATGGAAGCAATCCCCACCCTGGTCATGGGAAAACGACCATGCTCGAGTACGCGCACGCCGGTTTTGGTCAATTCCATCTCCAGCGGGTCTGACTGGACATTAGTCTGGCTGATTCGCTTGCCGGTCTTTAAGTCCAGTACCACGATATCATCCCATTTATCGAAACCTTCGCGCCGTCCTCCGCCGCCCACCCAATCATCAATTACCGAGCGCCCGACATAGATACGGCCTCGCTGGGAATCAACCTGTGTAGCCAGAACCAGTGCGTTGGGCTCCAGGTCGAGGTTGGGGATAACCGGCGTGAAACCCTTTGCCAGCGGCGCCTTCGGGCGTTTGATTTCCATGTCTGGCCAGCTGCGTGAGTTCTTCAGGAAGTACTCCCGGAGCCTGATGAACTCCTCCTTGGTCATCTCCGGCTCAGCGGGGATGTAGGGTTTGAAGGGATACAGATCCCGCATATAGCCCAGTTTGTCGCTAAGGATATAGCGCTTGGTATAGTCCTGTTGCGGCTCCCAGTCCGGGGGCACGGGCGAGACTGTCAAATCTTCAAACTCGTCACCCTTCATCCCGACATAATTGCCCATATAGTGCACCGCATAGGACCAGTACTCCCGCGACAGATCCTCTGGCTTCGGCGCCAGGTGGCAGCGCGTGCAGTGATCCTGTATCAGCTGTTCGGCGCTGCGCTCGGGTTTTGCGTCCTGCTCGACCGCCATGGATAGGCTGGAGCCAAGGGCGATAAATGCGGCTGCCAGCGCTCGCACTACGGGGCGGTTGTTGCTTCTGTATAGGTTCATATTAGTCCCAGTCACTCCACATTTTCCTGATCTCAGCCCACTGCGCGGGGCTGGTTCCCGTGTCGCCCTCCGGCATGAGCCTGGCCCCGTCATGCTGGTGGTGGGGCCGCGTCCATGTACCGCGCTGGTACAGGGATTCAATATTCTGGCGATAGACGTTGTCTACTTCGTTGTGGTGCAGCGGGTCGCGCTCCAGCCACAGATTTTTCGGGTGAATCGGCCTGGCGTACATCTCCTGAAACAGCTCGGTGCGCAAATCCTTAAGCCAGTTGCTGTTGAGGTTCATGGCGCGAAACTGGCGCAGCGCCTCGATATCGATAATGGCGGAGATAACAGTGTTGGCGCCCTGCGCCGAATGGCTGAGCACCTCGCCGCGGTAGCCGATGATGTGGCCGTTACCGCCGGAAATCTCAACCGGGTGCCGCGAGGATGCCGAGAGGTAGACCGGGCCGATGTTGGGGCACAGCATGTACAGGTTATTGAACTCGGCGTGCCCGCGATTCTGTACCATCCAGCTGCCACCCGCCGAGCCGCCAAAGTTTGTCATCGGCACGGCCTCCGAGGGGCGATAGACAAGCTCGGCGCCGTTAAAGGCCAGCGCGCGTACCGCTTCGGGGTACTCGCCGTCGGAACAGCATATGGTGCCGATATTACCGATATCATCCGTTTTGAGTACCGGATAGAAGGCGTCGATGCCGCTGCCAAAATGTTCTATCCAGCGGTCATAGATGTCGTGTGGGGTACAGGAACGCTCCCGGCACCACAGGTGATTCTTTGCCGCTTTATGCACCACCTCGCCGGCGGGGCTGATGACCAGCAGGGTATTGAAAAACCGGTTTGCCATGATCTCGGGCCAGCGCGCCTTGCACTGCACGATAATATAGGTGTTGTACAGCTTTGCCAGGCGGCCGAGAAATTCCGTTTCCTCACCCGGCACGTCGATAAACAGTTCTTTTGCGGCCAGTGTATGCGGCAGATCAAAAATCTCGTCGGTAAAGCCGGTTAACGCGCCCTCTGCCAGGGCGATAACCTTTACCGGCATATTGATATTGGTCATGGAGACCGCGGCATGGATCACATCCTCGATAGTCTCGAGGTTGTGGCGGATATGCTTGCGATCCGCGATCCCGTAGGCAACGGTAGACAGGCCCAGCGCCATATAGGGCGCGATGGGTTGGGAGGGGGTGTTCGTCAGAGTTGTCATACGCTTGTTTCGACCTCCCTTGCCGCCACATAGCCGACAATCGTACGGGTACGATAGATAATGAACAGGAACATCAGGATGCTGGCGGTACAGGACAGCGCTCCCACCAGGTTGATCCGAGTGTAATCACCGTCACTGATCAGCCCGGCGGCTGCGGCGGGACCAATGGCGGCGCCCAGCCCCTGGAAACCGGTCACAAGCACCAGGAACTGGCCTTTCACGTCTATCTTGGCAATCACGCCCAACTGGTAGGAGTTGGCCATTACAAACAGTCCCTGGAAAACCCCGGCTCCCAGGTAATAAGTCATCGAGGTGAACTGGCCGACCAGCAGCCACAGCGTCACCAGCAGTCCTGCCATGGCCACCACCAGCGGCAATGCCCGACCATAGCGATCGCCCGCCAGCGCGGCGATACCAGCGCCGAGAATCGCCGCGAACTGGGACAGGCCAAGGGCCCAGCCAATCGTCTCGGTGTCCAGGCCCGCAGCCTGGCCAATACGCTCGATATAGGTCCAGAAGCCGAAGATATTGGCGAAAAACAGGAAACTGGCGAACAATCCCAGCCAGATCAGGCCGGTATAACTGGCGCCTCCGGCGCTGTCCAGATGCGCCTGGGTTCTTTCGAGACCCGCGGAGGGATAGCGCCACAGACTCAGCATCATCAGCAGGGAGGCGGCCCCCAGCATGTAGTACAGGCCGCTGACGGTCCAGTGTTCCAGGATATAGGGCGCGGCGGCAAAGGCCGCGAACATCATCGCACCCTGCACCACCTGGGCGATGCCGAAGGCCTGGTCGGGTTGCCGGTTATCGCCCAGCGCGGCAACCGTTACCGCAAAAATAGTGCCCCCGGTCATTCCCGCCAGGAAGCGGACGGTCAACAGGGGGATGAAAGCGTCAAGGTTCGCGCTGACGAAATTCAATAACGCGGTGAGCACAAAACCCAGGAACAACATGGTCGTCCACGACACCCGGCGTATCCACAGCGCCGCCACCAGTGAGGCCACCACCAGGCCCATACCTTCGACTGCGGCGATGTAGCCGGCCTGCTGTTCGGAAAAGCCAAAATCATCGATAACCCCGCCGACCAGCATGGGCATCAGGATGATTGCCGCAGGGCCCATGGGATAAACCGCAGAGACCAGGAAGGTAGTCGATAACTTGTCGTCGAAGGTTCGCATAATTTTGCTCATGACAACAATCATAAGAGTGTTGCTGACAAAGTGCCACCTCTGTCAGCAGTGGCTACCAGGAGACGGTGCCTCGCGGAAGCCGGAGAATTACCAGTTATAGTTTACCGTGACTCCAGCCCAGCGCGGACGGCCGTAGGTTACCTGGTTGAAGCCGAACAGATTGGTGACATCGAAGGTATAGGCACGGTATTCCTCTTCAAAAATATTATTGACCCAGGCTGCCACCGACCACTTGTCGTCAGCTCCGGTATAGCTCACCCTGGCATTCCATACGTCGTAGCTGCCCTGCCGTGAAACCGGCTGGTTCTGGATGTCGAAATAGGTCTCGTCCTGGTAGGTGAAGTCGGTCTGAACCGCCAGTGAGCCGGTGAACACGGGCCACTGATAACGGAACAGCCCGTTCAGAGAGTACTCCGGCGACAGGGTCATATCCCGGTCGCGAGTGATCCCGGAGCCGTCGTTAAGCGGGATATCGTTCGCCTCGGCGTTGAGATACGCGGCGCCCAGCATGATGTCCAGCCCTTCGATCGGGTGGCTCACAAACTCCAGTTCCATGCCGCTGATCGACGCGTCGGTATTGAAAATAACCTGGTTGAGGTTGACGAAGGCAAAGGCCTGGAAATCCGAGTAGTCGTAGTAGAACGCCGCGGCGTTAATACGGGATGTACCGCCGAAGATATCTGCCTTGACGCCAATCTCGTAGCTGGTGAGTTCCTCTCCATCGTAGTCCACATCGGCCCGTAGGGTGTTGCCGAACACACCCGTATCATCCAGCAGGCCGGTGTTGAACCCGGCGGACTTGTTGCCGGCCGAAATCGCACCGTAGAGCAGGGTGTCTTCCGAGGCGTGCCAGTCCAGTTCCACCTTGCCCGTGACGTTGTTGTGATCGATGGTGTTGTCGTAATCGTACATGGTGTTCTGGTCGGGGGGCAGCAAGCCGTTGAGCTCGAGACTGAGGTAGTCGAGTTTGCGCTTTTCCTCGGTGTAACGCAGGCCGCCGATCAATGTCCAGCTCGGAGCCAGCTCATATTCAGCCTGGCCGAATGCCGACCATGACTCCGTTTTCTGCTCGTAGTTGGCATCGCCGATGATGTAGTCGATACCACTCGCGTCGATTTCAAACCCGCCATCCACCTTGTGGTCATAAAAATACAGGCCCGTGAGCCACTGTAGCCTGTCCACCGTTCCGGTCAGCCGGAATTCCTGGGTGAACTGATCAATCTTCGAGTCATAGGTATTGTGGACGATCCTGGAGGGAGAGGCATCGGTATCTTCCTCGTAGGTGCGCTTGAATTGCTCATAGGCGGTGATGGAAGTAAACGTCATATCGCTGACTTCCCAGTCCAGGTGAATGCTGCCTCCCTTGTTTTCGATTATCAGCTTGCCATCGCGATCATAGGCGCCAGCCCAGGGATCGCCGTCATCATCCACGTAACCGAAGGCGTCACAACCGGGACAGGTTCCGTAGACATCCAGGTCTGCGGGCAGGGCCAGTGACGTGATACCGCCGTCCGGAGAGTAGGTAGATTCGTGCTGCCATGCACCCATGTGAGCGTCGTTTTTCGAGGCGTGTCCATTCAGCAAAACATCTATTGTATCGGTGGGCTGGATGGCCAGTTGCAGACGGCCGGCGTTGTTGTCGGTATTGTTGGCGTCATTGTTTCCCGGGCCGCGGTTATGGACATAACCGTCGTGCTCGTTGTGGGCGAATGACAACCGCCCCTGCATAATGTCTGTCAGCGATCCGCTGATGGCGCCCTCGACCTCAAACTGACTGTTTTCCCCGCCGGTAAGCTGCACATAGCCCTCATTCTCTTCGGTGGGCCTCTCGCTGACGAAATGCACCAGTCCGCCGGTGGTGTTGCGCCCGTACAGGGTACCCTGGGGCCCCCGCAACACTTCGACCCGCGCCAGGTCAAACAGCTGGAAGGTTACGCCGGACAGGGCGCTGATATACACCTCGTCGACATACACGGCCACCGGGCCTTCATTGTTGTCGTTGAAGTCCGACAGGCCCACGCCACGCAGCGTCAATGAGGCATTGTTGCCTTCTCCGGTGGGTGTGCCGAAGCTGAGGTTGGGGGTCTGGGCGACGATATCGACGGAATTGGTAAAACCGAACTCATCGATCTGCTTGCCCGTGAATGCGGTAACAGAAACGCCCACGTCCTGCAGGTTCTGCTCGCGTTTCTGGGCGGTCACTATGACCTCCTCGAGCGCGGCCGCCTGGACCATGCCGGAGGCCAGTAGTACCCCCACAGTCAGTGTCTTTCGGAGTGTTCGGTGGGCGGAGCGGGTGCAAAACATCTGTGCAGGGTTTTTCATGGCCGTTCTCACGATGCTGTTATTTTTTCGATACCACCATGGTACTTATACAATTACTCAATCAGCTATCAACCAAAAGGATGAGGTGGGCAATTTTTCATGACCTTACTGTGCGGTCTCGCCCCCATCCACGGTCATTTCCGAGCCGGTGATAAAGGAGCTGAGGTCAGATGCCAGAAACAGCACGGCGTTGGCCAGTTCCTGCGGGCTTCCAAGCCTGCCCAGCGGATTCAGGTTCTGGAAAGCGCGCCGCATTTCCTCCGGCGTCGAGGTTCCCATGGCGCCCAGTGCGGAGAGTTTCTCCGATTCCAGCCCCACCATCGCCGTATCCACCAGCCCGGGATGTATCGAATTGACCCGGATGTTGTAGCGCAACTGGGCAAATTCCAGGGCGATCGACTTGCTGAACGCGCGAATTGCGCCCTTTGTCATACTGTACAGCGATCCAAAAGGGTAGCCCTTGATACCCATTGCCGAGGAGAAATTGATGATGGATGCCCCCGCCGGATTCGTTTGTGCCCGCACCCGCAACAGCGGCATCGAGTGTTTTACACCCAGGAAAGTACCTTCGATGTTGATACGTGATATCCAGCGAAGCTCATCCAGCGATGTCTCCTCAATGGGCTTTACCAGGACAACCCCGGCGTTATTGACCAGGATATCCAGTCCTGCGTGTTGCTCCCGTACGCTGCTCATGACGGCTACCCACTGCTGCTCGTCACTGATATCCAGTGCGTGGAAACAGGCGCTGCCGCCCAATTCAGTTATCCGGGCAACCACTTCGGCCCCCCGTGCGGCCTGTGCCGCCAGATCGGTCACGATCACCGAGGCGCCGGCTGCTGCCAGCGTTATTGCGACAGATTCGCCGATGCCGCTGGCGGCACCGGTTACCACTGCTGTTTTGCCGCTCAGGTCGATGCTCATCGTCAGGCTCCATTATTAGAATACCGCATACGCGAAACTACCGGGGCAGGGAGTACGGCCTGCCATATCCACGGTCGCGGCTGCAATGGCCAGTACCGCAGCAAGCTTAGAACAATTTTGTTGCGCGCGGTATCAACCAAAAGAATGAGGCGACAAAACGGGCAGCGCGGGCAGACTGAATACACCCGCATTACGATACACCAGACTAGGTGATAAGCTTGAGATCGGAGATAACCTGCGATAAAAGCTCGGCTCGCGAAACCACGCCGGTTTTGTGGTAAATATGCTGCAGATGGGTTTTTACCGTCGCCAGCCCCAGGTTTAACTGCTCGGCAATTGCCTTGTTGCTGGCGCCCGATACCACCAGCTCCAGCACGTCCAGCTGTCGGTCTGTCAACTGGTGGCACATCTCAAGCGCTGCCCGCTCGGCGAGGCGGCGCGGCATATAGACTGTGTTGAGTGTGTACTCCAAAAATGGCTGCAGCCTGCGCAACAGAGTGAGTTCAGCCTCCGTGAAGTCACCCTGCAATGGCTCCCGCAGCATGGTGATCACCGCTATGATTTTTCCCTCACAACGGAAAAAAATATCGGCCACGTAGCGGTAGTTTCGGGGTTTCAAAAAATCCTGGTAATAGACCAGTTGGCTGATGACCTGCGGGGTCATAATAGAATCCATATGCACCACTGTTTCGCCGCTTGATTCGTGCATTTTCGGGTTCAATGGATCCATATGCATGTAGCGATTCTGGTAGAGGTTGTCGTCCTCTTGCGCGAGGTTATGCGTTACCAGCCCGCGGTGGCTCATGTTCGGGTCTACCAGAAAGAAAGCCGAAGATTTCAGCACCAGCAGGCTGTTGATCAACTTCAGGCTTTCTTGCTGAAAGTCGCTGGGAAAGACGAATGACTCAACCGCAGTGCTCATAGCCTGGTTCGCGTTGTAGTTGGAGGTCGACAGGGAGTTTGCAGGTGGCCTTATTGCGGTGCCGGGTTCGTGGCATTCGCTCTCGGGAACCGGACTCCGGCACGGGCTTAATTGTATCTTCTGGCCTGCGGCATGGCCACCCTGCCCGGGCGGTCGACCCAGGCGTGGGACAGGTATCGAAGAAATTTGTGGGAGGGCCATAGCAGATTGTATATTATGCCCCCTCGGAAAAGTGGGAGCGAAAATCACAGTGGACCAGATCAAATACCTCATACCCGAAGATGCCATTCCAGACCAGTGGTACAACATTCAGGCTGATTTGCCCGAGCCAATGGCACCGCCGCTCAATCCGCAGACAAAACTGCCGGTGGGCCCCGAGGATTTGTCGGCAATATTCCCCAGCGCGCTGATAGCCCAGGAAGTGAGTACCGAGCGGTACATCGACATTCCCGACGAAGTACGGCAGTACTATCGCCAATGGCGTCCATCACCGGTACACAGGGCGCGACAACTGGAGAAGGCGCTCGACACTCCGGCGCATATTTACTACAAGTACGAGGGCTGCAGTCCGGTCGGTTCACACAAGCTGAACACCGCGATCGCCCAGGCCTACTACAATCGCGAAGCGGGCATCAAGCATATCGTCACCGAGACCGGCGCTGGCCAGTGGGGTACCGCACTTTCCCTTGCCGGCGCAGCGATGGGTATATCCGTGAAGATATTCATGGTTAAGGTCAGCTTTAACCAGAAACCCTATCGACGTGGCATGATAGAGACCTACGGTGGGGAGGTTATCGCCAGCCCCAGCAACCAGACCGAATCCGGCCGCGCCATTCTGGCGCAGTTTCCCGATTCGCCCGGGAGCCTGGGTATTGCCATCTCTGAGGCGGTTGAAGTGGCGGCCCAGCGCGATGACACCAATTACGGCCTGGGTAGCGTGCTTAACCACGTCATGTTGCACCAGACGGTGATCGGGCGCGAGGCCCTGTTGCAGATGGAAATGGCGGGTGAATATCCCGATGTGATTATAGGGTGTTCCGGTGGCGGCAGTAACTTCGCAGGGCTGAGTTTTCCCTTTATCGGCGCCAATCTGACCCGGGGCCTGTCGACCCGGATTCTCGCAGCAGAGCCGGCGTCCTGCCCGACCATGACCAGGGGCGTGTTTGCCTACGATTACGGCGATGTGGCAGGTCTCACGCCGATGATGAAAATGCATACCCTGGGCCACGGTTTTGTGCCCGAGGCAATTCATGCCGGTGGCTTGCGTTACCACGGTATGTCCCCCATTGTCAGTCATTTGCAGAACCTCGGGCAGATTGAGTCCAGAGCCTATGCCCAGAATGCCTGTTTTAGCGCTGGCGTGCAGTTTGCGAGAACCGAAGGTATCGTCCCGGCTCCGGAGTCCAATCATGCCGTGCGGGCCGCTATCGACGAGGCGCTGCGTTGCAAGGCGGAGGGCAGGTCGGAAGTAATCCTGTTCAACCTGTCAGGACATGGCCACCTCGATATGCAGGCCTACCTGGATTTCAATGCGGGCAAGCTGGTTGACCATGAGTACGAGGCGGATCAGGTCAGCCTGGCGCTGGAAAGCCTGCCCATGGGTGTTGGGTAAACGTCGAGTGAATTAACCGGCCCGGGGATGCCCGGGTCGGTCCTGGCGTGTGTTGCTCAACCGGCAGTGTGGAACGGGTTCATCCGCATAATGGGTTCGAATACGCCGATTTTGAAAATCAGTATGCGCCAGGCCATAAACCCGGCCAGCACGGCGACCGCTGAGACAGCCCCCGCCAGTGCACTGGCAGGTACAGCCGATAGCGCCAGGCCGGGCAGCACGATGCCCACGGCTACCACCAGCCCCCAGAACCACTTCGCGTACACCGATTGCAGTAACAGTTCCACCGAGGTGCGGGCCCCCGGGCCGCCGTGCCAGCCACTGTGCAAAAACATCAGGTGCATAACAGCCAGTCCCAGTAATAGCAGCAGCAGGGTATCGGTCAAACCCGACGCCTGCGCAGGCGGTACTAACGCCCTGGCAACCGCCAGGCCAACGGCAAGCGAATAGAGCAAACTTGCCATGGGCATAATGGCCGAGTTCCAGATTGCGATGGCGCTGGAGTGGGACATGGCAAAACCCTGGTAGGTCATAACTCCCAGAGCGCAGGCGGCGGCGGCGATTTTCAGCAACCACAGTACCGCCGAATTGGCTTCCAGGCCAAGCGAATCCCCGAACAGACTGGCCGCAAGGTATAGGAAACCGGCGCCTATCAGGCCCGCCAGCAGCCACACGCCACGGCTGATCCAGGACCGGTCGGGACGCAGCATCGCGCGCCAGGATTTTGTCGGTACCCCCATATGTGCCAGGTGAAAGTAGGGTTTGCCAGTGGACACCAGCAGCAGGCCGAGAGCCATGCCCACTATCGAGTTCAGCAGCAGCGAAACAAAATAGAGACCTGCACCCAACTCGGCACAGAAAAACGCGTAGGCCATGGAATTGTCCCAGTGGCGCTGGAAGCGGTACCCCACCCGCAGGGTGTCACCGCTGAATACTTTATTTTCGATAGACATACAATGATCTCCTCGCGTGCCCCGGCCCTGTTAATTGACGTAAAAGACTTTTGGTTTGGTATTTTTCTCCGGCATAGGCGGGCGGCCGTGCCGTTCGCGTATCATCTTGCTCGGGGCGCTGTGTGGGTCGTCCAGGTCGCCAAAAATACGGGCGTTGGTGGGGCAGGTTACGACGCAGGCGGGGTCCAGGCCCACATCCACGCGCTGGCTGCAGAAATCACACTTGGTGACCGTTCCCGGCGTATAGCGCCCGTAGCCCTGCTCCTCGAACGGTGTTATCTCACCGGTACCAAACAAGCCTTTGAGGAAGTTCTCGGCGTCCATCTGGGTGCGCTGGTCATAAGGGCAGGCGACCGCGCAGGAGGAGCAGCCGATGCACTTGTCGTCATCGACCATGACAATGCCGTCGGCGCGGGTGTAGGTAGCCCCGCTGGGGCAGACCTTTTCGCAGGGTGCATCCTCGCAATGATTGCAGATTGTGGGGATATAGACCCGGTTGGCCAGCGGAAATACACCGTACTCCTCGCTCAGGGTCTTGGTGAAAAAGACGCCATCGGGCAGGGAGTTTTCCTGCTTGCAGGCAATCACACAGGCGTTGCATCCAATGCAGGCCTTCAGGTCAAAGACCATTCCCATTTTAGCCATCAGTGCTGCCCCCCTTTGCCTTTTGCCTGCTCATAATCCGCGATCTGGTCATACACGGTGCGCCCTTCCTTCAGAAATGCGGGCCAGTCATCGAGTCTGGTGAGTTTTACCTTGCAGACGGTCTCGGGTTGGCCGCTGGCGGCATCGGTATTGCGCAGGTCGTGGGGCAGCATATCGTTGAAGTGACCGCCGGCCGGCAGCACACCGCTGTCTTTGGATTTCATCCGGGAGAGTGAGTTGGAGATCCCCAGCGTTTCCGGGTGCATACCTTCAGAGATTCCGATGCGACCGTAGACATGGCCGTAGGGCGACTCCACCAGCACGATACTGCCTTTTTCCAGCCCCTGGGCCGCTGCGGTTTTCGGATTGAGCAGCAGGCCGGTGTGGACCGGGTCGCGATACACAATATCCTTGATCCAGGGATTGCTGAGGCTTTCGCCGAAATTCAGCTGGATATCCTTGAAGGTGATAGCGTAAAGATCATACTCAGGTGGCTCTTCATGTACCGGGTCCAGCACGGGCGTGGGCAGCGGTTGGTAGTCATCCCATTCCCACTCGTGGCGGAACGGCACATTGGCCTCTTCCATGTTCTTTTTCAGTTTGTCCCGCTCGATCAGGAAATCTTCTATATAGAAGTGCAGGCGCATGCCCTCCCAGGGCCGGTACCATTTATCCAGGCGTTTTTCAGTTACCGAATGGCCGCGCTCCATATACCAGTCGATGTCCTTTCCGTTCCACAACAGGCCCTTGCGGCGCGCAATTTCCTTGTCTGTGTATTTCTTGTCCAACTCCAGCATCAGTTCGGGGTGTCCTTCAAAACCCAGTGTTTTATTGATGACGTCGTTATAGGCTTCCAGTATTCCCATGCGCTCGGACAACTCGTAAAAGATTTCTTCCTCGCTCTTGGTGTCGTGCAGCGGTGGCACCGCAGGCTGTCGGAAGGACTGGCCTTCGGTGTGCGGCGGCTCAATCATGGTGCAATTCCAGCTTTCCAACACATCGTTGGAGGGCAGGATAATGTCCGCCCAGTCCGTCATCTCAGTGGGGATCAGGTCCACACAGACGATGAAGCGCATGCTGCGCAGGAAGTCGAACCATTTTTCGCGCGGCCCCTGTATTGCCCACACGGGATTGGAGTGACAGTTCACAATGACGTCCGGGGTAAATTCCATACCAAACTTCGCCGGGTCTTCATGGACCAGCAAATTGAAATGCGGCGGGTTCACACCCAGTGGAAAATAGTCCATCAGGTGGTAAGTATTGGGAGGATAGGCAAAGGGCGGGGTTGGTCCCAGCTGGTGTGGAGTGGGGGCGAGCATACCGCTCTCACCGGGAGCGCAGTGATTAATATCCACTTCCTTGGTATCCAGCACTACACCCATGTGGCCGCCGGGGGCATCGATATTGCCCATCAGCATATTGACCAGTTTGAACGCCTGGTTGGTCTGGGCGCCGTGCTTGTGTCCCTGGGCGCCGCGATAATAATTGTAGCCAACCGGCCGGAAGGGGACGGTGCGTCCGTCTTCCAGTTTCATCGTGGCGCCCACCTGCGCCGCTTTGGCAAACTCGCGCGCTATCCGGCGGATGGTTTCCGCCGGCACGGTGGTGATTTCGGACATCGCCTCCGGAGTGCATTCGGCGAGGATATCCTTGTACTTCTGGAACGCTGGCTTGCAGGGTTTGCCATTGAGTTCGTAACTGCCTTCGAGGGCGATCTTGCCAATACTTTCATCATTCCACAGTTTGGCGCAGTTGTTTTTTGCGTCCCAGATATAGCACTGCCGGTTCTCGTCTCGAATGAATAATCCATCTTCACCGACAAGATAGGGAGCGTTGGTATCGCGCTTGAGGAACTTGTAGTCGCACAGGCCCTCTTCAATCATGACGTGGGACATGCCCATGGCGAAGTGACGGTCGGTGGCCGGTCGGATAGGCACCCACTCCTCGGCCTTGGCGGAGCCGATGGACAAACGCGGTTCTATCGATACCACCCGCATATTGCGTTCGGTTCGCGCCTTGGCGACCCAATTGGACTGTGCCGCCGCGTGCAGGTGTGAGGAAAAACCGTCACCGGTGCCATTATTGATCCAGTAGTTGCAATACTTCGCGTCGTTGGCGCAGCCAAATGCGGAGTGGATGAAACCGTTCATGGGGTGATAAGCACCGCCGCACATGGTGCCACCGGACTGGTAAAAGTTGAAATTGCCGAATGCCAGCGGCCAGGCCCAGATATTGAATTTCTGGAAGTCCTCGAGGGAGGGCAGAATCTTGCGCGGATCCTCATCCAGGGACTTCTTGATTTCCCTGGCGCTGATATCAAAGGCTTCCTCCCAGCTGATGGGCTCCCACTTTGGGTCGATGCCGCAGCCTTTTTCCGGGTTGGTGCGGCGCATGGGCTGCTTGAACCGGGCGGGATCGTAGTGCCGCATGATGGCGGAATTGCCCTTGGGACATAGCTTGCCATTATTGGAGGGGTTGGTGGGGTTGCCTTCGATCTTATTGATAACGCCGTCGTCGGTAACGTGGATCAAGTTGCCGCAGGAGTGAAGGCACATTTTACAGCTGGAAGCGACCCAGCGACCGCTCTTGAGTGAATTGGCGGTGGGTTGCTTCTTTGTATCTGAAGTTGCCATGGTCTGCCCTCTTATATGTGCTGATTCTTAGGCCAGTCTTTTAAACACTAATTAACAGTAAAAACACACGTTAATGTATATATTAAAAAAATGCGAATGTACAGCGATGCCGCGTTGCGGTGAGCGTGAAGCCACGATCGTGCACGTCTTGTCTGAGAATGTAGATTTCATTGACCCACAATGTATATAGGGGAGGGGGTGCGTAAACTTGGCCACGCCGTGCTGACGACGCCTTGCCGCCGTTATTTTGATCTGTGTCAATAATCGAAGTCCGCCAATGGGTCAGGATCATAAGCGGAAAGAGCAGAATGTATTTAAAGGTAGAATTAACGTGTAAATAGTAGTTAAATAATCGAGGCGGTCATGGGTTGAGTTCCGGTATGCGCAACGCATCGCCCGGACCGCAGATTATAGTTTAGACGCATATACAATAATTATGTTGCTTGGTAGCGAGCAAAGGAAAAAAGCGTTGAAACATTGGCTGATACAACTCTGGAAAACCCATGCGTACTGTGCGGCAGCCGCCGTGTTCGCCCTGCTGGCGGCTTGCGAGGCGCCACTGGACCTTGCGGGTGTACAACAGGAACTGGCACAGCCTGTACACCGTTACGATCAGCTTCAGGCCACCGCCCGCAGTGCCCATCAGGTGGTCGTCGTGGGCGGCGGTGGTGTCGTTTTGTCCTCCACCGACAACGGTCGCAGCTGGCAGCGACAGGAACTCCCGACGCGGCCCTCGCTGATTGACGTAAGCCTTTGTCCTGACGGTGAATTCGTTGCGCTGGACACCATGCGCAACATCTGGACGTCAGACTCGGACGCCAGCCAGTGGCGAACACAGCCCATTACAACAGCCGAAGCGGTCATGGCACTTACCTGTGATGCGCAGGGTCGCATATGGGTGGTAGGTGCCTTCAGTACCATACTGTCCAGTACCGATGGCGGAGCAAGCTGGAACGAGGATTCTTTTGGTGAGGACGCACAGTTAACCTCGGTGCAATTTGTCGACGATAACACCGCCTATATCGCCGGCGAGTTCGGTATGGTACTGAAGAGTGAGGACGGCGGCGCCAGTTGGGACCGTGTCGCTGATTTGCCCGGCGAGTTCTATCCCCAGGCGGCGTATTTTGTCGATGCCGAGCGCGGCTGGGTGGTCGGGCTTAACGGCGCGATCATGTTTACGCCTGATGGTGGACAGAGCTGGCAGAGCCAGGACAGCGGCACCCAGGTTCCTCTTTATGGCATCACTGGCAGCGGTGAGACGCTGTACGCGGTGGGCGAAAATGGCATCGTCCTGCGCTACGACAGCGGGCACTGGCGGCAACTGCCCCACGAGCACAATGTGTTGTCGTATTTGCGTTCGGCGAGTGCAAGTAATGACAGTCTGGTGGTTGCCGGCGGCAATGGTGTCGTGCTCACGGTGGCGACTGACACCCGGGGTGGCGCATGAGCAACTCCCGGAGTATTTTTCACCATGCACTCAAGGCGTTTGACCAGCTGGTATTTTCGTACCCCAGGGTCATTGTCGGGCTGGTACTGCTGGTCACGGTGTTCTTCGCCCTGCAGGTTCCCGGCGTGCGCATGTATTCGGACTTTGCCGATCTGCTGCCGCAGGAGCACCCCTATATCAAGCTGCACAATCAGATCCGGGACAGTTTTGGCGGCGCCAACAACATCATTCTGTCGCTGGAAGTGAAGCAGGGCGACGTGTTTGCAGACGATGTACTCAAACGCATTGATCGCCTGACCCAGAAAATCGACCAGTTACCGGGGGTGAACCACAACACGGTGGCGAGCATCACCCACCGTACCGTGCGCAAGGTGTGGTTGACGGAGACGGGCGATGTGAACTCGGCGCCATACTTTGACGGCCAGAAAACCCAGTGGAGCGCTGCCGAGCTGGCACAGATGCGCGAGGACATCAGGGCCAATCCCCGGGTATACGGCCTGCTGGTATCCCCAGACCTGAAGGCGGTACTGATCAAGGCGACCTTCAACGAGGGCGAACTGGATTACCGCGCCATCTTTGACCAGGTTCGCACCATTCGCGAGCAGGAGTCTGATGAGGCCGTTAATCTTTATGTCACTGGGCAGCCCACACTGGTCGGATGGGTCTATACCTATGTTGAACAGATCCTGCAGGTATTTCTTTACACCGCGCTCATCCTGATCAGTTTGCTGGTCGTCTATTTCCGACGGCTGTACGGTATCCTGCTGCCGCTGTTCGGGATTATTCTCGCGACGACCTGGGGCCTGGGCATCATCTCCTTGCTGGGCTATAACCTGGACCCACTGACGCTGGTTGTGCCCTTTCTGATTTCCGCGCGGGCGATGTCCCACGGTGTGCAGTTGGTGCAGCGCTACTATCTCGAGTTCGAGCTTGTGGGCGATGGGCGACAGGCGGCACACAACACCTTCGACAGCCTGTTTCGTCCCGGCTCATTGGGCGTGGTATCTGATGCTATAGGCCTGCTCCTCATATCCCTGGGCTCGGTTCCTATCAATACCAAAATGGCGTACTACGCTTCCCTCTGGGCCGCGGCGGTCATTCCGACGGTGCTGGTGTTTATTCCCGCCGCATTGAGCGTGTTGCCGCAACCGAGGCGACGGGCGAGCGGCGCCGCGGGCCAGTCCCGGCTGTTGGCCGTACTGCCCGATATATCAGGCATTATCAGTAATCGCGGGCGGGCAACCGGCATTCTGCTCCTGATGGGCTGCCTGGCGGCGGGGGGGCTTTACCTGAGTTCCTGGGTGCAGATAGGAGAGTCTGAACCCGGTTCGCCGATCCTTTACCCGGAGCATGACTACAACCGCTCTTCCGAAATGATCAACGACCTGTTTCCCGGTTCAGAGGAACTGTTCATTGTTGCCCGCACCGATGAGCCCAACGGTATCAAACGGCCGGAGGTGCTCATCGCGCTGGATAATTTCCAGCGGCACATGCTCAATGACCCCGATCTGGGCGGTGCCAAACTGGTGACCGACCTGATTAAACAGGTCAACCGGATTTTTCACAGTAACGATCCGCGCTGGGCGCAGATTCCGGATACCGACGCCTATGTGGGCGGACTGCTGTTCGCCTACGAGGCTTCCAGTCCCGTACCCGGCGCGTCCCGTGAGTTTGTCGATACCGACGCCCAGAATGCCAATATGGTGTTCTTCTACAAAGACCACAAAGGGGAGACCATTCGTCGGGCTATTCATCAGGCCAAGGAGTGGATCAATGATCCCGCCAATCAGGTTGAGGGGCTGCAGATACTGCTGGCCGGGGGCTCAATCGGTGTCACTGCCGCTATCAACGAAGCCTCTTTCGCCACCAATCTGTTGGTGATTCCGCTGGTGCTCGCCCTGATCTTTGTTTTTGTGACGGCATTTTACTGGTCCTTCAGCGCCGGTTTTCTGATGATGCTCGCGATGGTATTTGCGACCACCCTGACCTACGCCTATATGGGGGTGAAGGGCATAGGCATCAATGTCAACACAGTGCCGATCATTGCCGTTGGGATCGGTGTGGGTATCGATTACTCCATTTACATAATGGACCGTATTCGCGAGGAGGCTGCCAGGGGTGTTGGTCTGGATGCCGCTATTGCCAACACCCTCAGTAGCACCGGTCTGGCGGTGGGCTTTACTGCCGCTTCACTGATCGGCGGGGTGGTGATGTGGGTATTTTTGTCCGACCTTCGCTTCCAGGCGGACGCCGCCCTGCTGCTGTGCGTCATGTTGCTGCTGAATGCGGCGGCGGCGGTATTTCTCGTGCCAGCTTGGATTCGCGTTTTCAAACCGAAATTTATCATGGACGCGCATTACGACCAGGATGGAATCCTGGTCAACGATGCGCGGGATGTGGCGCCGGCAGAAGTGGGGAAGTTTTAGCAAATGTTCCGGATAGGTTGCCCCGGGTCAGTTGCCCGTCAGGTTCTATAATAAGGAAAGATGTAATAGGTGAGAGCAGCAGGGAGAGGTCAGGAAAGAGCGTTGCTGGTAATTTTCAGGGCCGGTGGAGCGATCGATACTTAATGTACAGCAAGAATGACAGAAACACTGGAGAACATTATGCCTTATTCAGTAGAGAAGAAAGGGGGGGAATCCAGAGCCGACAGCATGGTGGTCTGCATGGCATTAGCTGTTTTGGTGGCACTGAGTTCATTTCAGGTACTGGCGGATGATATGGAAGTCGCGGGTTTTGTTGAAAACGCGACTTACAATCGAGAGAGCTACGGGATTTCCAAGTTCCGCAATACCGCGCAGGCGGAATTTGCCAAGGATATCAGTGGCGCTTTCAATACATCCAGTTTGAGATTCAACGCGACACTGCGGGTCACCTATGATGGTGTGTACGATCTGAATGACGATCAATGGGGCAATAAAGCAGGTGGCTCCATTATGTTGGAGAACGGCACTTTCGGCCCCCCGGTCCCTTATGGCGGCGGTGCGAAATTTGCCGTTAACGGCGTGCCTACGGGCTTTCCGCCGACACTGGGCTTTCCGCCTTCAACCGATTTCACGCCTTTTTTTGGCAGCCCGCAGTCACCCAATGCCATGTTTGGCCTGCCCAACGTGGATTCCCTGAACAATCCCAACGAAGGTCTCGAAGTACTCGGCGCTCATCTGGGTGACCTGAACGGCGGCGTGACTTTCGGGGTGCCGGTACAACCCTGTAATAAGGATAAGCGCGGTTGCAAGCCCTTGAAGAACTATATGGATCTCGACAAGAACGAGATGGCCTGGTCCGATTTCAATGATCAACAGGACTGGATCCGTGAGTTCTACCTGGCCGGCAACTACGACCTGAAGAGCGGCAACCAGTTGGGCTTTAAACTGGGCAAGCAACAGATCGTCTGGGGCCGCACCGACCTGTTTCGGGTGCTGGATGTCATCAATCCGGTAGATTACAGCCGCAACAATATCTACGATGAACTGGAAGATATCCGGATTCCGCAATGGATGGCTGAGCTGGAGTACCGCTGGGGCGCCACCAACTTCTTCGACGATGCCAACCTGTCCTTTGTCTGGAATTTCGACAAGTTCCGTCCCGCCAACCTGGGGCAGGCGGGGCAGCCCTACCAGATTCTGGATGCGGGGTCTCTGTTTCGCGGCTTGTCCAACTGCTGGCAAAACGGTTGTACTGTTTCCAACTTTCCGATACCCGGCCCCGAGGGCGGCCTTGCCGGCCTGGGTGCGGTGGATTTCGGGCCGGGCGTGATCGGTATTCGGGATGTGGACCTGCCCGACTGGAGCCTGTCGAACACCCAGTTTGGGGTCAAGTTTGAAGGCCTGATAAACGAAATCGGTTTTTCCCTTAATTTTCTCGAGACAAGGCAGCAGTTGCCTTCGTTGCATGGCGACGTGGAAAGCATTGATCCCTTTAATCCCTTTGCCATCGCTAACTACGATTACGCCCTGGCGTTTGACGTCGAGTTCCCCCGGGTGACCCTGGTCGGTGGCTCCCTGGATTTGTACTGGGACGAAATCAAGTCGGCATTTCGCATTGAAGTCGCGGGCACCGATGGCGAGGAATTTGCCGATACCTCTACCCCCGAGCTCTATTCGGAATCTGACGTAATCCGTTGGGTCGTGGGCTGGGACCGCAACACCTTTATTCCCTTCCTCAACAAGAACCGGGCATTCCTGATCTCGGCACAGGCCTTTGGTCAGCACCTGCTGGATCACAATGAGAGTCTCGGGGCGGTAGTTCCGGGCCTGCCCCCACCCGGCAAGGTGGGCATGGCCGAGAACGAGGACAATTACCTGTTCACCCTGCTGATCCAGGGCTGGTACATGAACGACAGGCTGAACCCGCAACTTATCATGGCGCACGATTATGAATCCGGGCACACCACAGTAGCGCCTGCCATTGAATGGCTGCTGGATGACAACTGGCAGTTCACCCTGCGCGCCAACTACAAGCTTAACGACGGCGTCAGCAAATGGGATGACAACCGGGCCGCTATTCCCTATCCGGGGCTGTCCGCGGCGTTGACCGGAGGTGCTACCACTGCCCTGGCCGGTACGCCGAGCAATGGCAGTTTGCGCGGTGTCAACCCGCTGGGTCGATTTGCCGATGGTCCGCTGGGTATGGCCCAGGAGGAAGATGAAATTCAACTCACTATTCGGTATCGGTTCTAACAGGACTATTGGGAGAAAAACATTATGAAAGTTTACAGTAAGATTCTCACGGGCTTTCTACTTTCAGGACTGGCCGCGAGTGGGTGGGCTCAGGATGCCACCATGGAAGACGTGGAACGGAGTTTCCACCCCTACGACTTTGAAACGCCGCAAACCGGCGCTCTGCAACCCGGGGTCGTTGTCACCCAGGCGAACGTCGATGAGATAGCAAAGGACTTCCTGGATGAGGGAATGTACCAGATGGTCAAGGATGGCTGGGTTGAATTGACAGTCGGTAAACTCACGTCTATTCCGTTGAACGAGAAATATATCGATGCCACCAGGATTAATCTCAATACCGCCACCCTGGGAGAGCAGGTAGGTGAACTGAATGGCTATGTCGCCGGCCGTCCTTTCCCCACTCCGCCAAATCTGGAGGATCCACGGGCGGGCGAAAAGCTGGCGTGGAATTATCGCTTCTCCCTGCACTTTGGCGATTCTGGTGCCATTGGCCCGTTCTACTGGAAGTACCGCGACATGGAAAGCGGTAAGGTGGAGAAGACGTTGAAGATGGAGTTCAATGCTTACAACTGGAAGCATCGTACCCTGGAACCGCCTATCCCGCAGGTGGAAGACAACCCCGGCGACCTTTTCCGCACCATTTACATGAGAGTGGATGAGCCGTTCGATGTCAAAAACACCCAGCTGCTCATTCATCGTTATGATAATGATCTAAAACGTGACAATGCCTGGCTGTATCTTGGCTTTCAGCGCCGGGTGCGTCGCCTGGCCTCGGGCCAGATCACCGATGCCTTCCTTGGCTCCGATTTGATGATCGAAGACTTCGAGGGTTACAACGGACGTATCTCGGATATGCAGTGGACGTATAAGGGCGTACGCTGGATGCTGGTGCCATTCTACGAGCACAACGAAATGGTGTTGGGCGATGAATTCAAGGAAGACGACGGTTTTCAATACATCACCTTCGGCGGCAAGGGCGGCTGTTTTCCCAATATCACCTGGCAGGTGCGCAAGCAGTATCTGCTGGAGGCGAGGCCGGTTGATTCCAGTCATCCGGTGGGCCATCGGGATATCTTTCTCGATGCCCAGACCTTTGCCTTTTCCCGAATCAATATTTACGATCGAGGCGACAAGTTGTGGAAGATGTGGTTTATCAACCAGGGTCCGGACTACGCCAGCATGCCCGCCAACCAGGGTCGCGGGGTGCCGGTTTACGACGGTTTCGGCATGATGGATATCCAGGCCATGCACTGCACCACCGCGCAAATGCGTACGGAAATCCATCCCGAGCGGGTAACGCCGAAGCGATTTACGCCACAGTATATGCGGGCGGTCGGCAAATAGCGTTAACAGGCGCAACCAGTTGGACAGTGGTCCACTGGTTGCCTACTTTGAAGTATAGCGCTGCTATAAGCCATCGATGCTGTAGCCGGCGCAAAAGGAGAGTTTGATGAGTACCCGTGTTTTAACTGAATTCGATCTGTTATTGCCAGCGAGCCTGGAAGAAGCACTGGATATGCTGGAGCGCGAGCGAAGTGCCGTAACCGTGTTGTCCGGTGGCACGGATCTTCTGGTCGCGATGAAAGCGGGTTTCAAGACCGCCAAGGCGATGAGTCTGGCGCACCTGCGCAACCTGGATTTCCTGGCCTACGACAGTGGCTCCGGCTTGCGAATGGGGCCCAGAACCACCATCGCCCAGATCGTCGATTCCGCGGATGTCAAACAGCATTACCCCGCGCTGTGGCAGGCCGCCAAAATATTTGCGACGCCACAGTTGCGCAATACGGCGACGGTGGTGGGCAACCTGTTGCGCGGCTCCCCAGCCGGCGATTGCAGCGCAGCCGTTTCGGCGCTGGGGGGCACCCTGGTGATGGCCAGTGCCCAGGGCAGGCGGGAGGTGCATGTCGATAATTTGTGGGTCTCCTACGGTGTCACTGCGCGGGCCGATAATGAAATGGCGGTGGAGTTACGAATTCCTGCGCCGACCAAGGGGACCGTTTCGGCCTTCAGGCGCCTGACCAGGGTCAACGAGGACCTTGCCAAGTTGAATGTAGCTGCATGCCTGCAGCTGGACGGTTCCACCTGCACGGGCGCGCGCCTGGCCATGGGTTGTGTAGCACCGACCATGATACGTTTGCCATCGGCGGAGGCCGTCCTGACGGGGGCGACGATTAACGATGATACCCTGGCGCTGGCGGCCGAGGCGGTGCAGCAGGATATCTCGCCCATAGACGACCAGCGCTCTACGGCCGAGTACCGACGGGCGGTGGCCGGTGTCTATCTGAAACGCACCGTGCAGCAGGCCTGTGGCATCGCCTAGGGCTTTACTGAATCAGCGTGGAAAACATCGCGTTCGCAAGGAGATGAGGATCCAATCATGAGCAAGCATTTCGTAACTCTTAACGTAAATGGCGAAGACCACGATGTGGTGGTGGCTTCCAACAAAACACTGCTGGATGTGTTGCGTGACCAATTAAATATGCCGGAAACCAAGTATGGCTGTGGTACTGGCGAGTGCGGAGCCTGCACGGTACTGGTGGAGGACTTTACCGCTATCAATTCGTGCATGACATTGGCCGCCACTATGGATGGTCGGAAAATAACGACCGCTGCGGGATTGCAAAAAGGTAATGAACTTCATCCGGTACAGCAGGCCTTTATCGACAAGGCTGCGGTCCAGTGTGGTTATTGTACGCCGGGTATGGTGATAAAGAGTGTGAGTCTGCTGGCGAAGAACCCAAACCCCACGGAGCAGGAAATTCGAGAGGGTCTGGAGGGCAGTATTTGTCGTTGTACCGGTTATCTAAAAATCGTCGAGGCAGTTGCTGCCGCGAGTAAGGCTATGGCCGGGACTGCAGGTTGAGGATACGAACATGGGTGAATTGAAAACGGTAGGAAAAAGCATTGAGCGGGTCGATATCCGGGCCAAGGTCTGCGGCACGGCAGTTTACGCGGCTGATATTAAATTTCCCGGCATGCTGCATGGCAAGGTTGTGCGCTGTTACGAGCACGCCCACGCCAGAGTCAAGCGCCTGGATTTGTCGGCAGCGGCTAAAGTGCCCGGTGTCATCAAAGTACTGGGGCCGAAGGATGTCACAACTAAAAAATACAACCAGTCGGTTATCGATCTGATGGCATCGAAAACCGAAGGCCAAATGCTGGGAGACATCGAAGAGCAGAGTATATTCACCGAGCACGTCAAATTTTATGGTGACGGAATCGCGGGGATAATCGCCATCAGCGAAGAAGTGGCCGAGCGTGCCGCGCAACTGGTCAAAGTCGAGTATGAACCGCTGCCGGTGTACCTTACACCAGAGGAATCGGGGGCCCCCGACGCGGTGCAGTTTACCCCGGAAAAACCCGGCAACCGGGCTTTTCAGTTGCCCGAAGCCATGTTCCCCGGCAATGCGCTGGGCTGGGGTGATGTCGACAAGGCATTCGAAGAAGCCGACCTGGTGATCGAGGATACGTTCTATACGCCCAAACAGAAACAGTGCCAGATGGAGCCCAATTCCTATGTGGCACTGTTCGATGATGAGGGCCGCCTCAACTGCTGGACGTCCGGGCAGATGCCCAAACTGGTTCACGAAAAATTGTCAAGATTGTTCGAACTACCCATGTCGCGAGTGAAGATCAACCAGACCGTCGTCGGCGGTGGTTTTGGCGCCAGGCTGGGCATGGTGCTGGAACCGGAAGTGTGTGCCATGGCACTTGCGGTGCCGGGCAAACCGGTCAAGATACAGCAACCCAGAGAGGAGGACTGGTTGACCTCACCCAGTCGCCACCCGTCGCGCTACTGGATGAAAATCGGCTTCAAGAAAGACGGTACGCCGGTGGCTATCGATGCCAAAAGTGTAAACTTCAAGGGTGGTTATTACCTGGACGGATCGGCTCTGGCCAGTACCACGGGATTCTGGCTGCAGGGTATGTACAAGTTCCAGAACCTGCGTTACAAGGGCGAATCCTATTTCACCAACCAGCCGGTATGCGGCGCGTTTCGCGGTTACGGCAATCCGCAGACCAACTTCGTGCTCGAGCAAATGATAGAGCGCGCCTGTGTCGAGCTCAATCTCGATCCGCTGCAGTGGCGCCGCAAGTGGCACAAGGAGACCGGTGACCTGAGCTGGCTCAACGCGACGCCCTACACGTCCTGCGCGCTGAACGAGTGCCTGGATCGCGGCGCCGCCGCCATCGGCTGGGAAGAAAAACGCAAGAAGTACGCCAACCAGACGGGAACCAAGCGTCGCGGTATAGGCGTCGCCGTGGGCAACCACACCAGCGGTGCCTTCCCGATGATCCTGGAGCATACCACCTGTACCGTGCACCTGAACGAGGATGCATCCGCGACAGTGCTGGTCGCCTGCTCCGACCTGGGGCAGGGATCGCACACCACCCTGCGCCAGATCGCGGCTGAAACCCTGGGCTGGCCGATAGAGGATGTGCGCCTGGAAACCGGGGATTCCGACGCCAACGGCTTCGACATCGGTGCGCACGCAAGCCGGACACTCTACGTGGGTGGCGCAGCCGTGATGAAGGCCTGCCAGGATGCGCGCGGGCAGTTGCTCGATCGCGCCGCGCGGATTCTCAAGGTCAACCGCGATGAACTGGATATGGATAACAAGACGATCTACGTCGAGGGTTCTCCGGAGCGCTCAGTCTCGGCCAGGGATATCTGCCGGGTGGGTATCTATAACTTCGTCGATCACGCCACCGGTCTGCCCGAGGGCGAGATGGGTCAGATCCAGGCCTATGTCAGTTACAAGCCAGAGCAGAACTCACCGCCGTTTTTCGCCACCTTTGTGGAACTGGAGGTGGACCTTGAAACGGGCGAGGTCGAATTGCTGGAACTGGTCAGTAGCCACGATATCGGCAAGGCAATCCATCCGGCGATTTGCGAGGGCCAGATGGAGGGCGGCGCCCAGCAGGGTCTGGGCATGGCGTTAACGGAGGAGACCTACTTCAACGAGAAGGGGTTTGCCACCAACAACAGTTTCACCGACTACAAGATGCTGGGGGCATCCGATATGCCCAGGATGACCAGCATTCTGGTGGAGAACGGCGATCCCTACGGGCCCTTTGGCGCCAAGAGCGTGGGCGAGGCCGGGGTGGTGACACCCGTGGGAGCCACGGCCAATGCAATTTTCCAGGCGACAGGAATCCAGTTTACACAGGGTCCCATTACGCCGGAAAAAATTCTCCGCGCAATCAGGGAGAGGGGACAGACCTATGTCTGACAGGCTGCTCCAGCTGTTATAGTTGTATCTGCGCCAACCGGCGCCACCTATGGCAGCAGGGGAGTTGAAGGCGAATGGGCGCTGAACACAATACGGATGAACTCGCCTGCCTGGGCGAGTGGGTGGCGGTTGGTCACAAGGCGGCACTGGCGACGGTAGTCAGCACCTGGGGTTCATCCCCCAGGCCCGTGGGCAGTCATCTGGTGATCAATGATCAGGGGGAATTCCTGGGTTCCGTGTCCGGTGGCTGCATCGAGGGCGCGGTGGTTGCGGAGGCCCTTGAGGTGATGGCTGACGGCGATCCGCGGACACTGGATTTCGGGGTAAGCGACGAGGAGGCCTGGGACGTGGGACTGTCCTGCGGCGGCGCCATCCGGATCTACCTGGAGCGTGTGGAATGAAACGCGCGCTGCTGGAGGAACTTCAGTGTGCCCGGATAGCGAAGATTCCGGTCGCACTGGTGACAGAACTCGATGTCGGCGCCCAGGCATTGGTCTACACAGATCACCTGGTCGCATCAGAACTGACTTTTGATCTTTCCCGCCTGGCAGAAATTCGCTCCCTGTTGCGCACTGCGCGCAGTGGCTTACTGAATGACAGTTCGCTGTTTGTGCGCAGCTATGTACCGGCGTACCGCCTGTTGATTATCGGCGCAGTGCATATCGCCCAGGCCCTGGCCACCCTGGCCCGGGAGTGCGACTACCGGGTGACGGTGATCGATCCGCGTCGCGCGTTTGCCACGGAACAAAGATTTCACAACGCGGAACTGTGTCCCGAGTGGCCGGACGAAGCAATGGCCAGGCTGGCTCCCGATGCACAAACGGCAGTGGTGACCCTGGCCCACGACCCGAAGATTGATGATCCGGCGCTGATGGCCGCGCTCGACAGCCAGGCATTTTATATCGGCGCCCTGGGCAGTCGCCGCACCCATGAAAAGCGCTGTGAACGGCTTGCGCAACAGGGGTTTGGCGAGTTTCTGGGACGAATTAATGCACCGATTGGCCTGAACCTGGGTGGCCGCTCTCACGCCGAAATAGCAGTGGCCATTCTGGCCCAGATCATCCAGGCCAGGTACAACGAGTAAACTGTGATATTCGATAGCTATGATTGTAGCGATGCGCGGGGTGTCATTCTCGCGCATACCATAAGGATACCGGGTAAGACCTTCAAAAAAGGCCGAGTGCTGTCAGCAGACGACCTGGCGGATCTGCAGGCGCATGGCATCCGCCAGGTGTCCGGCGTCCGCCTGGAAGAGGGTGATGTAGACGAAGACCAGGCGTCTCTGGAAATGGCGCGGGCGCTGGCAGGGCCGTTACTCGAGCTGGGTAAACCGGTGGCGGGACGCTGTAATTTGTACGCGCAGTGCAACGGACTGGCCCTGGTAGACAAACCCCTGATAGACGCGATCAACCTGTGTGACGCCGGCATATTTATTGGCACCTTGCCCGAATACGCAGAGTGCGTGCAACAACAGGCGATAGCGAGTATCAAGGTGATACCCTTTGCCGTCTCACGCCAGCAGCTAAATCGCTGTCTGGCGATCGTCACCACGCGGTCCCCCGCAGGCATGGGTGACGCGGGTGCGGCTATCACCCTCAGCCCCTTTCAGGCCCGTTCGGTAGCACTTGTCCTGACCGAGACGCCGGGACTCAAGGAATCCCTGCTTGATTCCACCTCAAAGGTGACCCACGAGCGGGTCGCGTCTGTGGGAGGGCGTATCGCCTTTGAAGCGCGCTGCGCCCACACCTCGGCGGAACTCAGCTCAGTGCTGCAGCGGGCACTGGCGCTCAAGGTGGAACTGATCCTGATTTCGGGAGCCAGTATAACCATGGATCTGGCCGATACCATTCCCACGGCGATTGTCGATTGCGGCGGGGTGGTCGATCATTTCGGCATGCCGGTGGAGCCGGGAAACATGTTGCTGCTGGCGCATATCGATAACTGTCCGGTTATCAACCTGCCCGGTTGCAGTCGTTCGCCCAAGCTCAATGGGCTGGATTGGGTCATGCAGAGATTGGCCGCAGGCCTGCCGGTGGGCAAGACAGAAATCCTTTCCATGGGGGTGGGTGGCCTTATCAAGGATATCAGTCACCGCTGGCGTATGCGTGAACAGAGTCAACTGATCGAACAGTTCAACACCCCGTACAAAGTGGCCGCCATCGTCCTGGGTGCGGGCAGTTCCAGCAGAATGGGCGAACAGAACAAACTGCTGGCTCCTGTGGGTGGTAGAGCCATGATTCAGCGGGTGGTGGACGCGGCATTGAAAGCAGAGCTGTTCTCAACGACGGTCGTCACCGGTTGCCAGGTTGATGAAGTGTATAGCCTGCTGCGCGGACGAGAGGTGAATTTTGTACACAATGCGGATTACCAGTCGGGGATTGCCGGATCACTCAAGCTTGCCCTGGCGTCCCTGCCCGGCGAGATCGACGGTGTGATCGTGCTGCTGGCGGATATGCCGTTTATCACCGCCACTCACATTAATGAATTACTCGCCGAGTTCAATCCGACCACCGAGCGCGATATAGTGGCGCCCATACGCGACGGGCGCGTGGGCAACCCGATCATCTGGGCCGCCCGGTATTTTCCCGCCATGATGAAACTGGAAGGTGATCGCGGAGCGCGGCGGCTGCTCGATGAGTTCGCCGCCAATGTATGGGAGGTGCCGATGGGAGACGATGCAATTTTTATGGACGTGGACACGCCCGCGGCCCTGGCCGAGGCCAACCGCTATTGTGAGCAATCGGTGTGAGTAATGCGGCAGGTGACAGGGCCGGTGAGTAAACAGGCATGGTCACCGGATAAACTGCGACAGCAGTTCCCGATCCTGCAACGCGAGGTCGGTGGCAGGCCGCTGCACTATCTGGATAATGCGGCCACCACGTTCAGTCCGCGCTGCGTACAGGATGCGGTGGCACACTATGAGAACCACAGCCGCTCCAATGTTCAGCGCGGGATGCACCAGTTGGGTATCGAGGCCACGGATGCGTTCGAGGCCGCGCGTGGCAGTGTGGCGAGATACCTCAACGCCGCCTCCTGCGATGAGGTGATTTTTACCTCCGGCACCACCTTTGGGGTGAATCTGGCGGCGCACTGCCTGGGCCAGTCCCTGCAAAGCGGAGACGAGATCGTCGTCTCGCAGGCTGAACACCACAGTAACTTCGTTCCCTGGCAACAGCTGTGCCAACACTATGGCGTGCGGATGAGGCTGATCCCGGTGCTGGCCAACGGCAGCCTGGACCTGAGCGGCCTGGACCAGGTGATTACCGAGCGCTGCCGGGTAGTGGCGGTAAGCCAGATCTCCAATGTGACCGGCTCTATCACCGATTTGCAGACCATCACCCGCCAGGCGCGCCGCCACGGGGCGCTGGTGTTTGTCGACGGTGCGCAGGCCGCACCCCACGGCCCGCTGGATGTGCAGGCCCTGGACGCGGATTTTTATGCCTTTTCGGGTCACAAATGCTATGGGCCAACCGGTATCGGCGCTTTGTGGATACGCTCCCCGGTCCTGGCGAGCCTGCCGCCCTTCCTGACCGGCGGCGGGATGATAGAGCGCGTCGATATCCAGGGTACCCGCTATGCTTCGGGCTACCGGCGCTTTGAGGCGGGTACCCCGCCAGTGGCCCAGGCTATTGGCCTGGGGGCCGCACTGGATTGGTTGATGACGCTGCCCTGGCGAGGTATTCGCGCTCACGAGCAGGCGCTGTCGCGACAGCTCCTGGCGGGGCTGTCTCAAGTAGGCGGTCTGACACTGCTGGGCGAAGCTGCGGCCCAGGACAGGGCCCCGATTTTCTCATTCGACATTGAGGCATGCCATTCACACGATATCTGCCAGATACTCGATGGGTACGGTGTGGCGCTGCGCGGCGGACATCACTGTGCCCAGCCGCTGATGCAGGCGCTGGGGCTGGTGGCGACCAGCCGAGCCAGTATCGCGGTGTTTAATACTGATGCCGACATTGCGGCCCTGTTGTGCGGTCTGCACGACGCGGTGGAGACATTGCGGTGAGCAGCGGGCTGTACGATGGCGGTATCAAAGAGCTGGCACAGCTGGATGTCTCGCCGGAACACCTGGCCGACCCCGATCGGCGGGCCAGTGTTGACAATCCGTTCTGTGGCGACCAGGTCGACCTGGAAATCACAGTGGAGGCGGGGCGGGTTACGGCGCTGGCACAACGGGTGCGCGGTTGTATGCTGTGTCAGGCAGCGGCCAATGTCGTGGCCCAATCCGCGATCGGGTTGTCCTCGGCCGAGATCGGCCATGTGCACAGCCGACTCGCCGGGATGCTGGCGGGCGATAGTACTCCGGACTGGGCGCCTCCGGGCTGGGAGCGTCTGGTTTTGTTTGAACCGGTGCATCGTCACAGGAGCAGGCACGGCTGTGTGCTGCTGCCATTCAGGGCGCTGCTCGAGGCGCTTTGCTAGGAGCCCGACGCCCTATGGCAGACTGGGCACAAGCAGAATGCGCGCAAAAACCGTCAGATAGATCACGTAGGATGCCCCCCACAGCAGCGCCGAAAGCAGCAACAGCTCGTTTGGCAGCGTCGCTAGCGGAACCATAACCCGGGCCGCAGCGGCGGCAAAAAGACACAGGTAGGCGACGATCATCGCCGGGGGCAGGCGCAACTCGCGACCGGTATGGCGTAAGCTGACCCGGGTCATCAAGCCCAGGGACATCAAACCGAAGCCCCCCACGGTGAAAGCGTGTACCCAGCTCTCGGAGCGCAGCGGCGTGCCGAGACCCTCCAGAGCGAGCAGCAAGAGCGCGGCGAACAGCCAGAGGTACCCGACGTGTAACACCCAGACGAGAGGCGCGCCGGCAATGCTGAGACTGCGCCAGCGGGAGAGTCGGGCACCGTGTAACAGGGCGCTGACCAGTGCCAGGGAGCCGATTATGGCGGGAGTTGCGCCGGTGAAATCGGCAACGGCCAGCGCGAGGATGGCAGCGGCGGACAGCCATTCCAGCGGGAAGATATAGCCGATATCTGCCGGCTGGGCCTGCTCTCGCAGCTGGTTTTCGGTAAAAATCGGCGCCAGGGCCCCGACTGTCACGGAACAGTGAAAGATCATAGCGTACAAACCGATCCGGAGACCGGGTAGCCACAACTGGTCGTCGCCTCGCCAGATGCCCAGGTAGAAGTAGAGATTCCCCATAAAAAAACCGGCCGTAATCAGGCCCAGGCCCAGGACGATACGCAAGCGGACTTTTGCCAGTCCCGGACCCACGATCAGCGCAAAAAGCAGCGGAAAACTGAGGTCCAGCAGGGCGACCAGGGGCAGCGGCAACCACGAGGACAGGGTTATCGACACTCTTCCCAGCAGCCAGCTCAAAACCAGGATTGCGAGTTTGGCCCCCGTAATTTCCCTGGTCCCCGCCCAACTGGGCAAGGCTGTCAGGATGAAACCGAAAATGACGGCGCTGGCAAAGCCAAATATCATTTCATGCTGATGATGCAGCGATGAAACCGCGCTGCCGAGCGGCGGGAAACCCGGCAGGAGCCCGGTGTACAGCGGGATCCAGCTCAGAATCAATAGTGGCCCGTACAATGCGCCCAGCAGGAAAAATGGCCGAAAGGGGCTGCGCAGGAGCGGATATCGGCTGAGTGTCATGACTCTGCAGCGACGCGCACCGGCCTCGTGTCCACCGCGCTCAGGCCGACGATCTATTGAAAGGGCAGTTTATACGCCGCACGTCACTATCTGTGCCGATGCGATGCGGCCACCGTGGACGCGTGATCATACAGGCCGGAAGTGATGTTCAGGACTTTACTGGCGGTCAGAATGTCGACGTCGAGGTCTTTGATCGACTCCGTCAGGCTGAGCAGGAGTTCCCGGCGAAACTGGGCAAAGAGGTCGCTGACCTTTGTGCCCTTGGCGGTGACTTCGTAGGCGGCCGTACGTTTGCTGTCTGAGCCCCCCGCCCGGGCTATCAGGCCCAGCTTGGTGAGCTTGCGCAGGGTATATTGCAGGTTGGAGATATCGTCCCTGTTCATAAGGCGTGCGACATCAGAAATACTTTTTGGCCGTTCGTGCATGCGGATGATGTGAAGTACCGCGTTATCGATCCCCGATAACCCGCCGTCGACACAGCAGGAAATACAATCCTTCTGCCAGCGATCAAACGCACTGCTGATCCGTATGATAGCGAACTCCAGTTCGGTAAAATTCAGCTCCGCCTCACTCTGTGCCAGGTGCCAGTGCTTGTCAAAAATGGGAGTTTTAGTCGGTTTCGGCGTTTTCACCATAATGCACCCGTGTTGGGATATCGGAAGAACGATTATATGAGTTATCCGACCCGCTGTAACGCTTACCGGTAAAATCCTGCCTGACCCAAGGGCGCTCAGCCGCGTCCGGCGTTCGGGTGTTTCAGGGCTGATTTCGCCACCCTAAAGAGTTGCCGAATCGGGGGCCGGTAGTGGTAGCATGGTTCAGGCTTGTTGCGGGTACGCGATGGGCGTTCACGATGGGAATCAAGTAGAGAGGACATTATGGCGCGTGTGAAAATAGTTGACCCCAGGCTCGTGACCGATCCCACTGCGCTGGAATTGTTCGATTGGGTGACCGATGCGGAAGGAGCCGTTCCCAACCATTTCCTGGTGGAAATGAACTTTCCGGAATACTTCAAAGCCAAGCTGGGTGCGAGCAGGGTGCTGTGGGACGCCGGTGAACTCACCATGGAAGAAGTACAGCACGTGGGCGTTATCGTATCCAGAGCCAATAACTGTGAGTACTGCACGGCCGCCTTTTGTACGATCCTGAACTACGCACTGGACAAAGACCAGGGTTATGTCACCCAGTTACTGGAGCAGGGCGTCGATGTTGTCGATGACCATCGCTTGCGAACGCTGCTTGAATTTGCGCTAAAGGCCAATGATGACCCACGGGGGGTGACCGATGCGGAGGTCGATGCCCTGCGGGGAATCGGCCTGACGGACAAAGGGATAGTGCAGCTGGTACATCTGGTCAGCGATTTTGCTTCATACAACCGTCTCAACCAGGTGTTGAGAACCGATTACGATTATCGCGATCTGTGGCGGCAGGTGGGTTTTGGCTGGGTGCAGGGCGAAGGCGAAGCCGCGGGTGACAATACACGCGGATTACCGGAAAAAACCTAGCCGCGTCAACCGGCGGCGTTGAGACACTCGCATGCTAAGTACTGTTATCGGATCCATTGTTGGCATTGTGGTCGCTGTCCCCCTTACCATCGTCCCGACCAACCGGTTCCTGCGACCGGCGACAGAGAGGGCATTCTATTCACTGACATTGATTCCTATCGCCCTGTTTTATATCGCATTTTGCTTTTACTACGATGATCGATCCGCCCTGCAGGCGGAAATTATCGGGGTAATCCTGTTCTCGGCACTTGCCTTGTGGGCATATTTCACCGCCACCTGGATTCTGATCGTGGCCTACCTGGCGCATGCCTTGTGGGACCTTCTGCACGAGGTATCACTGGCGGCAATTGGGGTCGACATCGGCGGGACACGGGTTCCCGCCGGCTATGCCGCCTTCTGCCTGGTCTATGATGTCATTATCGCCTTCTATATCGCGATCCGGTCCCGGGCCTGGGCAAGCGACAGGACCAGCGCTACTTAGCCGCCTCCAGCGCCTGCTCGATATCCGCCAGGATATCGTCGATATGCTCTATGCCGATGGACAGGCGCACCATATCCTCGCTGACACCAGCCGAAGCCAGCTCGTCAGCGCTGAGCTGGCGATGGGTGGTGCTGGCGGGATGGCAGGCCAGCGACTTGGCGTCACCGATGTTGACCAGCCGCAGGATCAGTTGCAGGGCATCGATAAAGCGTCCGCCGGCCTCGCTGCCACCATCGATACCGAAACTGAGAATGCCCGCCGCCTTGCCGCCGCAGAATTTCTTGCAGTTTTCCCGGTGGGGACTGTCCTTCAGCCCGGCGTAGTTGACCCAGCGAACCCGGGAATGCTTGCTCAGGTATTTCGCCACCTTCTTCGCGTTCTTGCAGTGGCGCTCCATGCGCAGGCTGAGGGTTTCCAGCCCCTGCATGATCAGGAAGGCGCTGTGGGCCGACAGGGCGGCGCCGGTGTTGCGCAGGGGTACTACCCGGCAGCGGCCAATATAGGCCGCCGCGCCCATGGCCTCGGTATAGACCACGCCGTGGTAGGAGGGGTCCGGTGTGTTCATGATGGGAAATCGCCTGGCGTGGGCGGCCCAGTCGAACCGGCCCGAGTCGACGATGGCGCCGCCGATAGTAGTGCCGTGGCCGCCGATGTACTTGGTCAGCGAATGCACCGCGATATCGGCGCCATAGTCAAATACCCGGCACAGCACGGGGGTGGCGACCGTGTTGTCGACGATCAGGGGCACTCCGGCGCTGTGGGCGATGTCCGCCCATTTCTCGATGTCGACGATATTGCCCGCCGGGTTGCCGATGGATTCGCAAAACAGCGCCTTGGTGTTTTCGTCGATCAGCGAGGCGGCCAGGTTGAAGTCATCGGCCTTGGCGAACCGTACCTCTATACCCTGGCGGGGGAAAGTGTGGGCAAACAGGTTGTAGGTGCCGCCGTACAACTGGGTGGTGCTGACGATATTGCTGCCAACCTCCGCGATGGCCTCGATGGCGTAGCGTATGGCGGCCATGCCGGAGCCCACCGCCAGCGCTCCCACGCCGCCTTCCAGTTCGGTCAGGCGCTGCTCCAGCACCGCGTTGGTGGGGTTCATGATGCGGCTGTAGATATTGCCGGGTACGGCCAGGTTGAACAGGTCGGCCCCGTGTTGTGTGTTGTCGAAGGTATAGGACGTGGTCTGGTAAATCGGTGTGGTGGCCGCGTGACTGGTGGGGTCGCCCGCGTATCCCGCGTGCAGGGCAATGGTTTCCGGTTTCATACTGGCTTCTCGCTTATTTCCGTCAACGTGCCGATGTGGCACGAAGGGCAGAGCTTAGCAAACAGGGCGCTGCTGACAAGGGCTGATCTGCACTGCGCTTCAGTGTCGCAGGGTATCCAACTGCTCACACAGGCTTTGCGCGCCCTGCAGCACCCTGGCGGTGGGCCGCTCCAGCAGGTCCGGGTGGACAAAAAAGAGGCCGTTGTTGCGCACCGCCGGCAGGGCCGGGTAGCGGCGCCACTCGTCCAGCCACTGCGGCCGCGAATCACTCATACCACTGGCCACAATAGCCTCCGGCGCCAGCACCAGTACCGATTCGATATTGACCCGCGGCGCGAGGCTGGCCACGTCGGCAAATATATTGCGGCCACCACACAGGCGCAGGACCTGGCTGATAAGGTGGTCGCCATTAATGGTCTGCAGGGGGTCGTTCCATATTTCATACAGCACCCTGATCGGCGTCCGGGAACCGTAGCGCAGGCGCAATTCGGCGAGTGCCTGTTCCAGCCGCAGGGCCCGGGCCTCGCCGGTTTCACTGGTGCCCGCGAGCACGCCCAGGGCGCGGATGTCCCGCGGGATATCCGCCAGTTGCCGCGGTTCGCTCACGTACACGGGAATACCCAGGACCTCGAGTTTGCCCAGGGTGCCGGCGCCGTTGCCCGAGCCCCACATAACGATCAGGTCGGGATTCACGCTGGCGATCGCCTCCAGGCTGTAGGCATTGAAACTTCCTACCTGTGGCAGGCCGCGGGCCGGTGGGGGATAGTCGCTGCCGTTGACCACTCCCACCAGCGCGCCGCCGGCGCCGGCACTGAACAGGTTCTCGACGCTGTGGGGTGCCAGCGCAACGATACGCCTGGCCGGGGCATCCAGGGCCACGGTGCGCCCGCTGAAGTCAACGACGCTCACCGCCTGTGCCAGTGCAGTGACCGGCAATGCCAGGGCGATCGCGAACAGGCGCGCCCGCCACCGCAAACGGTTCATGGCATCACCGTCTTATCACCAGTGGCTGTTGGCGCTCGGGGTGGGGCCGGATAAGCACCTCGATGTCAAACACGTCGCGAAACAGTTGCTCGGTAAACACCTCGGAGGGTGCGCCACAGGCGGCGAGGCTGCCCTGGCGCAAAACGGCGACGCGGTGCGCCAGGCCCGCCACCAGGTTGAGGTCGTGAATCGCCAATACCACCGCGCAGCCCCCCGCGGCCAGGTGTCGCACGGCGTCGAGTACCAGTTGCTGGTGAGACAGGTCCAGGGCGGTGGTGGGTTCGTCCAGTAACAACAGGCCGCCCGGGCCGCCGTCCCAGATCTGGCTGAATACCCGCGCCAGTTGCACCCGCTGTCGCTCGCCACCGGACAGCCGGGTATAGAGCCGGTCCCGCAAGTGGCTGGTATCGGTAGCGGCCATCACCCGGGATGCGATCTCGCGATCGACCGACGCGCCAGTGTCGTGCGGGATTCTCCCCAGCGCCACCACTTCCTCCACCGTGTAGGGAAAGTTGAGCAGGGACAATTGTGGCAGGTAGGCCAGTTGCCGCGCCAGGCGCCGGCGCTGCCACTGGCCGTGCCGCCGGCCGCCCAGCAGCAACTGGCCGGCGCCCAGGGGTATATCCCCCGCGATCAGCCGCAGCAGCGAGGATTTGCCGGCGCCGTTGGGGCCGGCGAGGCCGAGAATCTGGCCGGGCTCCAGCGCCAGGCTGATGTGCTCCAGCAGTGGCGGGCCCCAGGGAGCCGCGCTGGCGTCGTCGAGTACCAGTACATTCACGACTGCATGCCGTAGTGGTGCCGCTGGCGCAGCAGGGAGATAAAGAACGGTACCCCGATGATAGCGGTGATGATCCCCACCGGCAGTTCCGTCGGTGCCAGTACGATGCGCGCCAGGGTATCGGCCACCACCAGCAGGATCGCCCCGGCCAGGGCGGAGGCGGGCAGGAGGACACGGTGGTCCGGCCCTACCAGCATGCGCACGATATGCGGCACCACCAGGCCGACGAAGGCGATGGTCCCCACCAGCGCAACCGAGGTGCCGACCCCGACGGCTACCCAGGTAATCAGTGCAATCCTGGCCCGGTCAACGTCGATGCCCAGGTGGCGCGCTTCCGATTCCCCCAGCAACAGGGCGTTGAGGGTGCCGGCGTGGCGGGGCAGGGCGAGCAGCAGGGCCGCGCCGACCAGTGACGCCACCAACAGGCGCGGGTAATTGGCACCGTCCATACCCCCCATTTTCCACAGGGATATGCGGCGCAGCATATCGTTATCGGCGCGAAACTCCAGCAGGCTGCCGAGTGCCCCGGCCAGGGCCGTGATCGCGATGCCGGCCAGCAGCATCGTGGCGACAGAGGTGCCGCTGGAGGATGTCGCCAGGCGGTAGACGAATACCACTGCCAGCGCGCCGCCCGCGAAAGCGCCCACGGATACCGCGCTCAGTGCGGAGTAGCCCTGTAGCAGGCCGCCCCCCAGTACGATGACCAGCGCCGCCCCCAGGGAAGCCCCGGCGGTGACGCCAATAAGTGAGGGATCGGCGAGGGGGTTGCGGAACAGCCCCTGGGTGGCGGCACCGCTCATGCCAAGGATGGCGCCCATCAGCGCCGCCAGCAGCACCCGCGGCAGGCGTATCTGGCCGATAATCAAGGCCGACTGCTCCGCTGCATCGCCCGCGAAGCTTGCTTGTAATCCGGCGACGATCTCGGCCGGCCCCAGGCTGACTGCGCCGCAGGCGAGCCCCAGCAGCATGCACAGGGGCAGGGCGGCCGCCAGGGCCGCGAGTAACAGGCGCGCCCGGGCGCGACGCCGGTGACCGGCCTGATTAATAATCCACACCCCTGCGCGCCTTGATGCCGGCGCGGTAGGCGTGCTTGATCTCCTTTACCTCGGATACCGTATCCATGATGTCCTGCAGGGCCCTGCCGCCACCGCGCCCGGTCACCACCACGCTCTGCCGGGCCGGTCGGTTGGCAATGGCCGCCAGCACATCCGCTTCGGGCAGGTACTTGAAGGCGAGCATATAGGTCAGTTCATCCAGCACGACCAGGTCGAAACTGGCGTCCCGCAGCATCGGCCCGGCGACCGACCAGGTGCGCTCTGCGGCGGCGATGTCGGCACTGCGATCCTGGGTGTCCCAGGTAAAGCCCGTGCCCATCTGGTAGAAGGCCACCTCCGGGCACCGCTCCTTCAGGTAGATCTCCTCACCCGACAGCTGCTCGCCCTTGATGAACTGGATGACGCCCACCTTGTGGCCGTAGCCCAGCGCGCGCATCACCATGCCGAAGGCGGAGCTGGACTTGCCCTTGCCGTCGCCGGTGAGCAGGATGGCGACGCCGCGTTCGAGGTCGGCCGCCTCGATGCCCGCATCCACCCTGGCTTTTTGTTTCTGCATGGCGGCCTTGTGGCGGGCGTCCCTGGCTGTTTTTTCCATAGCGGCGGTCCTAAAAAGTGTACCTGAGCCCGGCGTAGCCGGCAGCCCCGCTGGTATTGTAGGTGGGAACTTCCTCGTAGTCCTCATCCAGGGCGTTTTCGAGCCGACCGTAGAGCTGCAGGCCTGGCAACAGCTGGTAACTGGCGGTCAGCTCCAGCAGCTGGTAGTCATCCAGCTGCGTGCCGTCGATATCCTGCGCATCTTCGGACAGGCGCCAGGCCGCACCCAGCACCAGGGTGTTCCCCAGTGTGCGCCAGTGTACGCCGAGATTGGCCAGCCGTTCCGGCCGGTAGGGACGACTGGTCCCGGTGCTGGTCCGGGTGTCATTGAAAGTGTAATTGGCGGTCAGTGAGAGGCTCGCCAGCACGGGCCAGTCCGCGGCCAGTTCCACGCCGCTGGAGTCGGTGTCGCCACTGCGCTGCAGGTATCCGGAGTAATTGGTCAGGTCGAAGTAAATCTCGTCCTCCACTTTCTGGTCGAAATATACCGCTTCCAGGAGCAGGCCCGAGGCGGCCAGCCAGGACAGGCCGAGGTCGTAGCCCTTGCTGCGCTCCTCCTTCAGCGTGGTGTCGGCGGCCGGCGGGTAGGCAAAGCCGCCCTTGTTGTAGGCGATCTCGTACAGGCTCGGCGCGCGAAAACCGGTCCCGTAAGCGCCCTTGAGCTTGAGTTCGCCGCCGGCCAGTGCGAACAGGTAGGCACTGCTTACCCGGTAGGAGGTATGCGAGCCAAAGTCGTCGTTGTCGTCGTAACGGCCGCCCGCGGTGAAGAACAGGCGATCGCCGAAACCTCCCTGGTATTCGAGGTAGTAGCCGGCCTGGTCGCGGCTGGCATCGGTGCCGCCATCGTCGAGAGACTCGTTTTCCAGGTCCACGCCGTAGACCAGGCGCAGGGCGTCGCTGCCACTGAAGCTGCCCAGGTAGCCACTGCGTTCGAGTGTGCCCCTGGCCCGAAAGCCCATCGCGCCCTCGGCAAGGAACTTGTGGTCGGTGTCGCTGCCTGTGTAGGACAGGCCGTGGCTGAAACGGCCCGCTTGATAGTCCGCCGCTACCCGCCAGGCGTCCTGCGTGTACTTGTCGCGGCAGCGGTCAGTGGCTGCAAACGTGTCCACGGTGTAGCAGTCATCGTAGCGGTTGTTACCGTCAACGGCGCGGCCCACCAGGCTAAGCCGCAGAGTCTCCGTCGGGTTGTAGCCCAGTCGAGCGTGCGCCGTGCGATTGGTATAGCCATCCTCGTCTTTGAGTACGGTGTCGGTGGTGCGGGCGTTAAAGCCATCGGTCTGGAAATCCGCGCCCGACAGGTTGAAGTCGACGGTGTCGTTGCCGCCGCCGACATTGCCCGCCAGTTGCTGGTTGCCGTAGCGACCGCCCTCGGCGCTGAACTCGCCGCCGAAACCGGCAGAGGGTGCGACGGTGCTGATATTGACCACACCGCCGGCGTCCGCGCCGTACATCAAGCCCTGGGGACCGCGCAGGATTTCCACCCGCTGTACGCCAGAGCTCAAGATCTGTTCAAAGCGGGGGCTGACCTGTGGCCCGGAGGTGTCGGAAATGTCGATGCCGTCGAGCAGCACCAGCGTGCGATAGCCTTCCTCGCCCCGGATGCGCAGAGCCGCCGCGCTGCCGGCACCACCGGTATTGGTAACGGAGACGCCGGGCTGGGTGCGCAGCACGTCGTACAGCGAAGTAAAGCCCAGACGGGTGATTTCATCCTGGGTGATGACGGAGATGGAGGTGCCCACCTCGCGCAGTGGCATGGGGATGCGGGAGGAGGTCACCACAATCTCCTCCAGTGGGGGGGCGGCCGACGCGGACTGGCAGGTGCACAGGGCCAGGGCCAGCAGAGACGGTCGCAGCAGTTTGTTCGCGGGTAGTAAAGTGATCATGGGAAATCCTCAAGCGCCTTCGGTTAGCGGCAATGAGGGAGGAATCCGGGAAACGCCATGCCTGCCGGCACGGGGCAACCGTGTGTGAAGCCCTCCGCTCCATCGTTGCACATAGCCAGGCAGGTATCGGGCTCACAGTCGGGGACTGTATACCGTTGCGGGGGCAGCGGTGGATTGGCCTTCGGCCTACCACACTTCCCATTTAACCCACCCAGCGGTGTATGCAAAACGTGCTGCAATCACCGCGGTGGGCACCTGGTTCGAGCCGGGACTCTAGGGATTCTGAGGATCTTTGTCAAATGCCGGGCGGTGACCCGACCTCGACGCCCACCGGGAAATATGGCGGCGCTCGTATTCTTCCCCCGGTCTGGCGTAGAATTCACGCGGCAACAATCGAGGGGGGCGGATGTCTTGACAGTTACCGCACAACAGCGCGCCCGGGTGGCCGCGCTGCTGGGGCGCGAGCCGCGCGGTCTGGAAGCGGTCGCCGTGGCGGCGGCCGATGGTGACCCGGTGGTGATCCGGGTGGCCTCGCTGGTGGACGACAAGCCTTTTCCGACCCTTTTCTGGCTGGTGGATACGGCCCTTAACTATCGCATCGACCAGGCAGAGGCGGGCGGGATGATCCGGCGCCTCCAGCGCCTTGTAGACGGCGACCCGGCGCTGCAGGGGCATATGCGGACGGACCATGCGGCGCATATCGCGCTGCGCGCCAGCTACATAGCGCCCGCCAGTCGGCGGCGCCTGGTCGAACTCGGGTTTGGCGAGGTGTTGGACCACAGGGGCATCGGCGGCATTGCCGACGACAAACGGATCCGCTGCCTGCACACCTGGTATGCGGCGCACCTGGTGGTGCCCAATACCATAGGTGTGCTGCTCGAGGCGTGGTGGGATGAGCACGACAATACCAATCGGGAGATATCAGATGAGGATTGACAGTTTGCGCGCAGTTGCGCTGGCGCTCGCTTGCACCGGCGCGCTCTTCGGCTGTGGCGAGGGTCCGTCAGCCCCGCCCGCCAGCGAGGCCGCCAGCCGGGCGCTGGCGCCGACTGACCCCGGACTCGCGGCCATCTACCAGCGCAGTTGCGCCAGCTGCCACACGGTGGCAGCCACCGGCGCCCCATTGAGTGGTGACAGCGGGGCCTGGTCGCCGCGCATGGCCAAGGGTATCGACGTACTGGTGGACAACGTGGTGAACGGGTTTGGTGGAATGCCGCCCTTTGGCCTGTGCATGGACTGCGACGCGGCCCAGTTCGAAGCGCTTATCCGGTTCATGGCCACGGGGGAGTAGGGCGATGCTCAATCGCAGGGGAATGCTCGCGGCGTTGGTGGCTGCGGCCTTCGGCTCGAAGGTCGCAGTCCTGCCGGCCGCGGAGGTGGCGCCGGGGAGCCAGCGCCGCCTGCCCTGGCGCAACTGGTCCGGCTCCCAGCAGTGCCTGCCCGCGGCGCGGGTGGCGCCTGCCTCCGTGGCGGAGTTACAGGAACTGCTTGCCGGCGGCAGCGGTGTCGTCCGGGCCGTGGGAGCGGGACATTCCTTCACGCCGCTGGTGCCCACCGACGGTACTATCCTGTCACTGGCGCGCTTGAGTGGTATGGTCAGCCATGACCCGGTCACGCTGCAGGCGACACTCTGGGCGGGCAGTCGTCTGGGGGATATCGGTGCGCCGCTGGAGCAGGCGGGCCAGGCGCTGGTCAATATGCCGGATATTGATGAGCAGACCATCGCCGGGTGTCTGGCCACGGCCACCCATGGCACCGGCGCGAACATCGGCTGCATGTCGACTTTCATCGAGGGCCTGCAGCTGATGGATGCCCGCGGCCAGTTGGTGGACTGTGATCGCAGCCAAAATAGTGACCTGTTCGAGGCAGCGCGGGTATCGCTGGGAGCCCTGGGCATAATCACGCAGGTCCGCTTGCAAAATGTGGCTCCCTATCGCCTGCGGCGCGAAACCGTGTGGCGCGAGTTTGATGAAATCCTTGCTATCGCCGACAGCGAGGCCGACCGGCACCGCAACTTTGAATTCTATTACGTGCCGTTTTCCGGCATGGGGTTTACCGACACCCACGACATCACCACGGAACCCGTCAGCACGACCGAAAAACTCGACGGCAACGAGGGCGTCCGCGACCTGCAACTGGCGCGCGACTGGCTGGAGCGTACGCCGAGGCTGCGGCAACTGGTGCTGGGCAGCTACATGAAAACGCTCGGCGATGAAGTCACCGTTGAGAACTCCTGGAAAAACTACGCCAGCGAGCGCAATGTCCGCTTCAATGAAATGGAATACCACCTGCCGCGGGAACATGGGCTGGCGGCCTTGAGGGAGGTCCGCACGGCGCTGGAGACGCAACATCCCGAAGTATTCTTCCCGATAGAGGTGCGCTTCGTGAAGGCCGACGACATCTGGCTCAGCCCGTTCTACCGGCGGGACTGCTGCTCGATCGCGGTGCACCGTTTTTTTGAAGACGATTACAGGCCCTACTTCAGCACCATAGAGCCGATTTTTCGCAAGTACCACGGCCGCCCGCACTGGGGCAAACTCAACACCCTGCAGGTGGCGGATTTTCGCAAACTCTACCCGCGCTGGGACGACTTTGCGGCGGTGCGTGCACAGATGGACCCCGGTGGCCGTTTCCTCAATCCTTATCTCGCCGGGCTGTTCGGGCCAGGAGCAAAGCAGTGAAGCGTCGATCCCTGATCATCGGTGGCGCTGCGGCGCTGGGTCTGGGCTGGCTGCTGCGCCCGGGTGAGCGGGGAGCCGATCACAGCCCCTACTTCCGTGACCTCAGTGCCGCGCTGGATACCGCGCAGCTGGCCAAGCCGACACTGGTGGTGGATCGCAGCCGCCTGTTGGCCAATCTCCAGACCCTGCTCGGCCATGTGGCGGGGCGGTTCGACTACCGTATCGTCGCCAAGTCGTTACCCTCACTGCCGCTGCTGGGCACGGTGATGGAAGCATCCGGCAGCAACCGCCTGATGTTGTTCCACCAGCCCTTCCTCAACCAGGTAGCCCGGCGTTTCCCACAGGCGGACGTACTGCTGGGCAAGCCCATGCCCGTGGTGGCGGCGCACAACTTCTATCGCCAGTTCGGGGGTGGTGGCTTCGCGCCGGACAAACAGCTGCGCTGGTTGCTTGATACACCGCAGCGCGTCGCCCAGTACGATGTGCTGGCCACTGAACTGGGGCAGGACATGCAGATATGCATCGAACTCGATGTGGGCCTGCACCGGGGCGGTGTGCGCAACGATGAGCAACTGGTGGCCATGCTCGATTTGATCACACAATCAAAGCGCCTGAATTTCTGCGGCTTTATGGGTTATGAACCGCACATCGTCAAGGTGCCGGTGGGTGATGCGCGCGATTATCGCGACAAAGCCATGGCCGTGTACCAGCACTATATCGATGTCGCCAGAGGACACCTGGGGTCGCTGTGGCCGCGGGATGTGCTGCTCAACGCCGGCGGCAGCCCCACCTACGAGATGTACGACGAGGGCAGCTATCCCATCAACGAACTGGCGGCGGGGTCCTGCCTGGTAAAACCCACGGATTTCGACCTGCCCACGCTGGCGGATCACGAGGCGGCCTGCTATATCGCCACGCCGGTGCTCAAGTGCCTCGATACCCTGGAAATTCCGGGCATCGACCTGGGCGCGGTCCAGTCGCTGTGGGATCCCAACCGGGCCCGCACTTTCTTCACCTACGGCGGCTACTGGAAGGCCCGGCCCGAGTCTCCCGAGGGACTCATCAACAACGGTCTGTTCGGCCGCTCCACCAACCAGGAGATGCTGAACGGCTCGCGCCGCATTCACCTCAAACCGGATGACTGGGTATTTCTGCGTCCCACCCAGAGTGAATTTGTTTTCCTGCAGTTTGGCGCTATAGCCGTGTACGATAAGGGCGCCATTGTCGAGCGGTGGCCTGTCTTTAGCGAGCAGCCCGCCTGAAGCACTGGCAGTCGCAATGTATTGCCAGGCATCAGTCGGTTCCGCCCGGTATCAGTGATGACAGGGAGCATTCCGATTGGCTGCTGTGCTAACCTTTGCCTGGCGGGCGCAAGCTGCCAGAGCGTCCGTTATCATCCAGCGTACCAGGGACTACCGGGAGTGCCATCGTGATTGTTGAACAAATCTGGACTGGAAACGCCTACCGCAATTTCAACTACCTGATCGCCTGCGCGGAAACCGGCGAGGCCATGGCCGTCGACCCGCTGGACCACGAGAAATGCCTGGCCAGGGCGCGGGAACTCGGCTGGGAGATCACCCAGGTGCTGAACACCCACGAACACCCCGATCACACCGGCGGCAACAGTGCGCTGATCGCCGCGACTGGCGCGCGATTGCTGGCCCATGCCAATGCGCGGGATGCCATTCCCGGTATCGACCAGGGCTTGCAGGCAGGGGATATTGTCAGGGTAGGTAAAACCGTTGAGCTGGAGGCGCTGGATACGCCCGGGCATACGATGTGCCACATCTGCCTGCTGTCCCACACTGACGAGCCCGCGCTGTTCAGCGGCGATACGCTGTTCAACGCCGGGGCCGGCAACTGCCATCACGGCGGACACCCGCGACAATTGTATTCGACCTTTTCACAGCAACTTGCCCGTTTGCCGGAGAACACGCTGATTTATCCCGGCCACGATTACCTGGCGAATAACCTGGCCTTTACCCTGGATCGGGAGCCGGACAACGCGCGGGCCGGCGAGTTGCTGGAGCGGGCGAAGCAGCAGGACCCCAGCCGGGCACTGGTATCGAACATGGCGCTGGAACGGCTGATCAACACGTTCATGCGGCTGGACAACCCGTCTGTGATCGCCAGGTTGCGCGAGGATTTCCCCGACCTGCCCGAGTCACTCGACCCGGGCGAGGTATTCCTGAAATTGCGGGAATTGCGCAACAGCTGGTAGGCGCTGCGCGCTAGAGCCACTTCTTGCGCTTGAACACGTAGACCAGCAGCGCGGCGGTGGACGCCATGGCGGCGAGGGCGAAGAAATAGCCGTGCTCGAGGTGCAGTTCAGGCATATTGTCGAAATTCATCCCGTACAGCCCTGCGAGGAAACTCAGGGGCACGAAAATCGCCGTGATAATGGTCAGGATTTTCATGGTGGTATTGAGTTCGTGCGAGCTGATCGAGATATAGCCCTCGACCAGGTCGCCGCAGATTTCGTAATACATGCTGGTCAGGCTGAACAAACGCTCGCAGCGTTCCAGCAGGATGCGCCACAGGTGCCGGTTTTCGGTCGTGCCACTGCCCAGGAATTTCGGTTCCTCATCCAGTATTTCCTGCATGAGTCGGTGGTGATAGTTGAAAATCCGCCGCAACTTGCGCAGTTCGGAACGGTAGCCCACCAGCTCGGCCATGACGCTGTCGGAGGGTCGGCTAAGCAGGCAGTCCTCCAGCTCTCCCAGGTGTTCCTCGAATTCCAGGATCTTGTTCAGGTAGCGATCTGAAGCGTAGTCCATGACCATCAGGGCCAGGCGATGTGGCACGACCGGTGGGACGCCACTGATTGTTTCCTGCCACAGCCTGTTAATGCTGAGGGATTCACCGCGATGGATCGTAACCAGGTAATCCTCGCCAACGAACAGGCCGATCTGCTGCGGCGTCAGCACCAGCTGGTCGTCGAGCTGGATAATGCCGCGGAACAGGATAAAGGTATTTTCCGCGAATTCCTGTACTTTCGGTGGCTGTCGCTCGCGTTCGATCTCGGTGATGGCGAGGTCGTGACAGCCCAGCGCCCTGATTTTCTCGCGCATGGCAGTCGACAGATGGCCCTCTATGTCCAGCCACAGCCTGCCGCTGTGTTCGGCCTGCCACTGATCCAGCAGCGTTTCGTCGCCGTGGTGAACCTGGCCGTCTGCGCCCAGCAATTTTGTCCGTGCTTTCATGCCGTCTATCCGCCGCTGTGTCGACTGTTTATCGCCGTGTAAGAGTAATGCCAGGCTCATCATAGCACTGGAGTCCGCGCCGTAGTGACAGCGATGTCTCACCTGTCTGCCGGGGGCTGCCCCGGCTGGAGCGGGGCCGGGCAGGCGCTGGCGTCACCGCCGCGGCTGCCCTGGCGGGCACGTCGCTGCCCAAGCGGGCTTTTCGATGCTATATTGACGCCTTTTTCTGCGGGGAGCCTCCCCCCTCACGGCGGTAAAACGGATATGCCCATGAGTACCAGTACAGACGACCTGCGGATTCGCGGGACCAACCAACTGATTTCACCCGAGCAGTTGATCGCAGAGATCAGCGTCAGCGATCGGGCGGCCGAAACAGTGGCCAATGCGCGCCAGGCTATCCACCGTATATTGACGGGGGAGGATGATCGCCTGCTGGTTATTGTCGGGCCGTGCTCCATTCACGATCCCGCCGCTGCCAGGGAATACGCCGGCCTGCTCAAAGCGGCGGCCGACAAGCTCAGTGCCGACGTGTTCGTGGTGATGCGTGTCTATTTCGAAAAGCCCCGGACCACCGTGGGCTGGAAAGGCCTGATCAACGACCCCGACCTCAATAATACCTTCCAGATCAACAAGGGGCTGCACCTGGCACGGCAACTGTTGCTGGACCTGGCAGACCTGGGCCTGCCGGCGGGAACGGAATACCTGGACCTGATCAGTCCCCAGTACTATGCCGACCTCGTTTCCTGGGGGGCTATCGGCGCGCGCACGACGGAAAGCCAGACCCATCGGGAGCTGGCCTCGGGCCTGTCGTGCCCGGTGGGTTTCAAGAACGCCACGGACGGGGATATCCAGGTGGCGGTCGACGCTATCAGGTCGGCCTCCCAGCCCCATCATTTTTTGTCGGTCACCAAGCAGGGCCACTCCGCCATTTTCCAGACTGCCGGCAACGAGGACTGCCACGTCATCCTGCGCGGCGGCAAGCACCCGAATTACGATATGTTTTCAGTGGACGACGCCAGTGCGCTGTTGGCGAAAGCGGGGCTGGCGGCACGTATCATGATCGATGCCAGTCACGCCAACAGCCGCAAGATCCCCGCTCGCCAGATCGACGTGGCCAGTGATGTTGCCACCCAGGTAGCCCGGGGCAGCCGCAGTATTTTCGGCCTCATGCTGGAGAGCAACCTGGTGGAGGGGCGCCAGGACGTGGTCGCCGGGCGGGCGCTGACATACGGCCAGAGTATTACCGATCCCTGCATGAACTGGCAGGATACCGAATCACTGTTGCAGGAGCTGGCCACCGCGGTGCGCCTGCGCCGGCAGAGATAGCCGCCATGCATCTCGGGTTCAGTTCGATGAATACGGCGGAGGATCCCGCACCGGACCTGCTGGCCCGCACGCTGGAGGAGGCCGGCTTCGAGTCACTTTGGTACGGCGAGCACAGCCACATACCGGTCTCGCGCCTGACACCGTACCCGGCCGGAGGCGAGCTGCCCGCGCCGTATCGCAGGATGATGGACCCCTACGTGTCGCTGATGGCGGCTGCCGCCGTGACCAGCCGCTTAAAGCTCGGCACCGGCATTGCGCTGTTGCTGGAACGGGAGCTGTTTTCCCAGGCGAAGACTATCGCCACTCTGGATCGCCTGTCCAACGGTCGCCTGCTGATCGGCTGCGGTGTCGGCTGGAACGAGGAGGAGTTCATCAATGCCACCCGGCTGCCCTGGCACCGGCGTTACCTGGCCATGCGGGAGACCGTGCTGGCCCAGCGGGTCCTGTTCACCGACGCCGAACCCGAATACCACGGTGAGCTTATCGATTTCGACCCGGTCTGGCTGGAGCCCAAGCCGGCCCGGCCCGGCGGCCCGCCGGTGATTTTTGGCGCCATGGGTCCGCTGGGCGTCAGGCACGCCGCCAGCTGGGCCGACGGCTGGATGCCGGTGGATGTGGCCCTGCCGGACGTGGCTCGCGCCGTTGCGGATTTTCGCCAGCTGCTGCGCGACAACGATCGCAACCCGGACAATGTGGAGATCACCCTTGTGGTCATGTCAGCGGTGACGGCAGACCTGCTCAAGTCCTACCGGGACGTCGGTATCGATCGCTGCAATATTGGTGTAGGCATGCAGAACTGGGATAAGCCGGAGGTGGTCATGCCCATGATTGAGCAGTTCTCAAAACTGATCCCCGATCTGTAGGGCGGCAGCTGCCCGGCCGCAGCGCGAGCCGTGCCTGCCACTGCCTGTGGTAGCCGACAGGTACAACACCCGCTTTAAACCTCCACCTCCCCGATAGGCGTCTGCTCCATCCAGCTGTTGAACAGCTTGTACCAGATTGCCAGCACCACCGCGCCGGCGAACAGGCCTATGATGCCGGCGGTAATCATGCCGCCTATCGCCCCCATCAGGATGATCGGCATGGGGATGTCCACACCGCGCCCCATGAGCAGCGGCTTGAGGAAGGTATCACTGATGCCCGCCACGACCATCCACACGGTGAAAATGATGGCGGGGGTGGTGTCGTAATGGCTGAAGGCGTAAATGAGAATGGGGGCCACCACCAGGATGGTGGGCAACTGGGCGATGGCCAGGAACAGGATCAGGGCCGACCAGATGGGCGCGCCCGGAATACCCAGGGTGAACAGGCCGATGGCGCACAGTGTCGCCTGAATGACCGCTATTCCCACCACGCCCTGCAATACGCTACGCACGGTCGCAACGCACATGTGTGCCCAGTCGCCCCCGGGATTGACCCCACCCAGGCGGACGAAGAGGCGGTGTGCGGTGCTGGCAGACACATCCGCGTAGGCCATGAAACCACCGGCAATGACCAGGGAAATCACGAACATCAGCACACTCACCAGGCCGGCGCCGAGGGTGCTGGCGGTTTGCGCTGCTATGGATTTGAGGCGCGGCGCGGTCTGGACGATCGCGTCCTGCAGGTTGTTATGGGCCAGCGTCCACACCGCATGGATTTGTTCGCCCACCAGTGGCCAATGGGCGACCTTGTCACTGGGTCCCGGTATCTGCAGTTCCCCGCTGTTCAAGCGCTGGGTAATGGACCTGGCCGTTCGTACCAGGGCTTCAGTCAGGTCATAGCAGGGCAGCACCAGGATAAGGATCAGGGCCACGGTCACCAGGGTGGCCGCCAGCTTGCGGTGCCCCCCCAGCCAGCCCTCAAGGGTGCGGGTAAGCGGGAACGCCGCGATAGCGATAATGCCACCCCAGGCCAGCGGGATCAGGAAGGGTCGGATGATATCGTAGGTCATCAGTAACAGCAGGAATATGAGACCTATCCGCAGGGCGGCCTCCACCATATTGCGCACAAACAGGGTGTCGAATCCTTTGTTGGTCAGCTTCGGTTCCATGGCTATCCCCCGGGTCGGTGCGCTATGTTACCTGATGCAGGAAGCGCCGGCTAACGGTCTGGGTATTATCTCCCTGCGAGCAGTTGATTGCGCAGGGCGAATCAGCGGGGCATGCGTGTTAGAAATCGTAGCCCAGGCCGGTCGTCACTCCGTAATCCACGCCGCTGTCTCCCTCGGCCCTGTTATCGTAGGTGCCGTACGCGGAGATATCGTAGAAAAAATCCTCGACTATTTCCCAGCGCAGGCTCAGGTCCGAGCTGCTTCTTACCCTCCCACTCTCGGTGATACTGGGATACAGGTTCAGGCTGAAGTCCAGGTGCAGTTCCGGCGTGTTGAAGCGCCAGGCCTCGTAGCGGGACGTCAGGTACAGCTCCAGATTCTGGTCGGTCCCCTCGCTCTTGTTGTCCTCGGTTATCACCTGTAACCCGGCCACTCCCACCAGGCGATTCCGGTAGGTGTCGAGGAAATGGCGGCCGAATCCGGCACCCACGCCCAGTCGATAGTTCAAGTCCAGTTCGTCGTTCTGCTCATAATTGCCCTGGAAGGATCGGAACACGCCCTCGCGCCTGGTCCACACAGCCCGGTCAATGTCGACCTTGCTGCTACTGGAGGCCTCGTCATCGGAGTCTGTTAAATTGGAGCGGGCATCCAGTCTGCTGCGACTCTTCTCATCCTCGTAGGCGATATTGGCCTTGACGCTCGTCTGGGTCAGGGAGTTGGCCCGGGTGTAGGAATAACCCGCGGAGAAATAGGCGTCGATACGGTCGATAATATTGCTCGCGATGGGCCTGATCCGCACAACTTTCAGCCACTCAAGGTCTTTTTTGTCACCCAGTTCGGCGACGATAAGCTGTCCTGGGCGGGTTGAATCATCGACCGAGCCGAAGTGGCGTACGCCGCTGCTGAGCTGGAATTCGTAGAAAAATTCACTGTCGATACTGGCGATTTCCTGCCACTCGATATTGACGGTACCCATCGAATCGGTGCTCAGCTTCAGGATGCCACCCTCGAGCTGCTTGATCTCGCCGGTGAGCCTGTCGCCGTTATACAAGGTCACGATATCCGTTTTGGGATGGGCGATGGCGTTCGGGCTGGCCAGGTACAGGGGCAGTAAGATGAGGGCAAGTAATCGTTTTATGTTCACGTCAGGTTCCGTCCGGCACGCTGTATGCGCAGGCTTTGCAGCGGCGATAATAAAGGATTTCCGCGGTATTTTCCCTTGCGCCGTTGAGTGCTCCGCGACCTGGCGCCGCGTGCGGCAGTCGTGCTCAATCCCTCTTATGGTGTCCCACTGAAGCGGTTTGGGGCTGCAACTGGTTGCGATACTCCGCCGGCGTGCTGGCGTGGGCAGTGCCGAAACAGGCGGTAAAGTGGCTCTGGCTGCTGAACCCGCATTCATCGGCGATGCGGGCTATAGGCAGTTGCGTGGTAGCCAGTAGTTTGCGCGCTTCCTCCAGTCGCGTGGCCAACACGTAGCGGTGTGGGGGGGTGCCCATTGCTTCCTGAAACAACCGGCGAAAATGCGTAATGCTCACCCCCGCCAGCGCGGCCAGCGTCGCCACCGACAGATCCTCCCCCAGATGGTCGCGAATATGGGCGAGTACCGATTGCAGCCGGTTGAAGTGGATGTGACGGGGATTGAAACCACCGGTTTCGGGGGTGGTGAGGACGCGGTAGATCTGTTCCAGCATCAGCGGCGCCAACAGGGACATGAAGCGCTCGTCACCCCGTCGCCCCTTGTGCAATTCGTTTACCAGCTGATGCGCCAGGGCGCTCACCAGGGCGTCGCCGAAAAGTATGGGCTCCCGGGCCTTGGCCGCGAGCAACCGCAGGCGCTCGGTGATACCGTCGGTGCGGTCGGGAAAGTAAAACACAGCGAAATCCACGGTGCCTGCGTAATGCCAGTGCGTGGGGCAGTTGGCTGGCACCAGCAGCGACTGGCTGGGCAATGTGCTGCTGCGCCAGGCGCCGTTTTCGCCTTCCCGCACCCGGGCGCCGCCAAATTGCGTCACCAGCGCCGCGCGGGACATACCTGACACGGTTCGCTCAATATTCTGGAACACATAGTGCTCCACGTAGAGCGCGGACATCCCCCGCGTTGACCCGCCTACCACGCCGTCTGCCAGCGGGGTACTGCCCAGCTCCCGGCGGACCTGTTGCCAATTTTGCATAGAATGTCCATGGGCGTTTTTTGACAAAGATACGCCTTATTTCTGCAAGATGAAATTCCTGCCGCAACCTAGACTCGGTTCAGGCCTGTAGCCCGATAACGACACAGATCAACGGAGATAGGAATGCTGAAGCTGAAGTCTGAGTTAACCCTGCCCACCGTCGGCCCCACCGGCTTCGAAACACCCCTGAGCGAAGAAGAAACAGCGATCCAGGGCATAGCCCACCAGTTTGCCAGGAATGTGCTGCGCCCGATCGGTGAAGAACTGGACAAAATGACAGCCGAAGAGGTGTGTGCACCGGGCTCCCCATTCTGGTCTGTTTACGAGGAGTCGGCCAAGCTCGGGTTGGAGCCCGACTTCTTCAACCAGTTCGAGCCCGATGTCGGTATTCGCCTCGAGTCGATCATTGGCGAGGAGATGGGCTGGGGAGATGCAGGTCTGGGCGTGTCCATCGGCGCCGCGGGCTTTCCCCTGCAAATGGCCATGGCCACCGGCAACCAGGAACTGGTTGATCTGTGCACGGGCAAGATCGGCTGCTGGATGATTACCCATCCGGATAAAGGCAGTGACGTGCAGGTATTCGACATCAAGCGCGATTGGGTGCCCGGTAAGCAGGGTAACAAGGGCAATATGACCGCCAGGGTGGGCAAGGATGAACTGGTTATCAACGGCCAGTGCTCTGCCTGGGTATCCAATGGCGCGGTGGCGCAGGTAGCCCTGGGCTATCTCGGAGCCGACTACGGCAAGGGCTATTTCGGCGAGGACGGGCTACCCAACGGCGTGGCTGCGATCATTCCCCTTGACCTTCCGGGCGTTTCCAGGGGCAAGCCGCTGGACAAGATCGGCCAGCGCTCCCTGCCCCAGGGCGAGATCTACTTCGACAATGTCAAACTACCCATCCGCTTCGCAGTGGGCCTGGGCGACGACTATTACGGCAACCTGGGTTCCGCCTGGTCTTATGCCGGTACCCACATGGCGCAGACCATGACAGGCCTTGCCCGGGCCGCCTTTGAAATGGCCCTGCAGTACTGCCACGAACGCAAACAGGGCGGCCAGCTGCTGGTGGATCACCAGCTGACCCGCTACCGCCTCGGTGACATGTACCGCCGGGTGGAATTATGCCGCTCGGTGGCCCGCCGCAGCCTCGCCTATGCCCGACTGACCCCGGCGGGGCACCCCTATGCCACTGCGGCCGGCAAGGTCACCGTCACCGAGGAAGCCATGAAGGTGGCCACGGAAGCCCTGCAGTTGTTCGGCGGCGCCGGCACTTCCCGGGAGTATCCGATCGAAAGGCTTTTCCGCGACGCTCGCGCTGCGCAGATCGAGGACGGCGAAAATTATATTCTCACCATGCGCCTGGGCCTGCTTTGCCAGCAGCTGTATGCCGAGGGCTGGACGCAGAATTAAGCACGCGACTTAACCCATTTCAATCGTTGGATCACCGGCCGCGACACGCGGCCCTATACAAAAGAGGAAAGTACAATGGCCAAGTATCCTGTAGTCGTTTATGGCGCCAGTGGTTACACCGGTATGCTCACCATGGACTGGTTGATCGACCAGAATATTCCGTTTACCGCCGTTGCCCGCGATGCGAAGCGAGTCAAGGAGATGATGGCTCAGCGCGTGGTCCGGCTGGAATCTGCCACCTATGAAATCATCGAGGCAGAGCACACGGTCAAGTCCCTGACCAAGGCATTCAAGGGCGCGAAGGTTGTCTGTAACACCGTGGGCCCCTTCGTCAAGTACGGTCTCACCGGGGTTGAAGCGGCGCTGAAAGCGGGTTGCCACCACCTGGATACCACCGGCGAACAGGCCTATGTGCGCGCCGTGCGCGACCAGTTCGGCGAACTCTACAGCCAGGCCGGGCTGCTGGTCTCACCCTCGCTCGCCTACATGTACAGCTACTCGGAAATAGCCGCCGAGCTGGCGCTGGAGCACCCGGGCATCGACGCCCTGCAAACCTCCGCACTATGCCGCGGGCCGCGCGGCATCGGCGCCGGTGTCACCGTGGGCTCTACCGCCTCGATCTTCGAGATGTACCGCTCCGAGCCGTGCTACCTGTGGGAAAAGGAACTGGTGACTCACCCGGTCGGTAAAACCTATACGATCAACTCACCCGACTTCATGGACCCGGTATTCGCACTGCCCTGGAGCGGCACCTCCTTGCCAGTCTATTTCCAGAACGATCCCCGTGTGCGCAGCTGTGAGTCCTGTGTCGGCTTTTACGACAACGATGCGATGAAAATGGTGCATGCCCTCGGCGAAAAATGGGAAGCGGAGTACAAGAACCTGCCGGTCGAGCAACAGGATGCGATCCTCAAGCAGATCACTGAATCCACCACCCCCAGTATGCCGCCGCGCGAGCGCACGACCCTGGTGCGCACCGTGGATACCGCCATTGGCCGGGGAATCCTGTCCGCGGTCCGCGCCACGGTTTACGGCACCACGGCTTATATCGCCACCGGCGCCCTGCAGACTGCCGGTGTGATCAAGCTGCTCGATGGCGATACCAACAAGGTCGGCTTCGCCTCGGGTTCCAAGGCCTTTGGCCACCGCTACCTGCTGGGCTTCCTCGAGGAGCGCGGCCTGGCGCGCGCCAGTGTCACTGAACTGTAAGCCCGGTAGCATGCGAGGAGAATAGCGTGGCCATTATCGACTTCTACGACCGCGGCTGGGGCATCAACCCCACCGGGGTCGCCTACATCCAGGGCGACCGCTCCTATACATTCAATGAGGTCGGGGAGCTCTCCTGCCGTATCGCCAATCGTCTGCTGGCGCTGGGCTTGCCCAGGGAGGCCAAAGGCGCCATCTGGGCCGGTAACGATGTCACCGCCTGGACCTGTACCCTGGGGCTGTGGCGCGCGAATATGACCTGGATACCGGTCAATGCCCGCAACTCGGCTGAGGACAATCACTATATCCTCGATGCGTTCGACTGCGATGTGATGTTCTATCACAGTGCGTTTGCCGCGGTGATCGCCGGGTTGCGTCCGACGCTGCCGAAGATCAGGCACTGGGTGTGTGTCGATGCTGACGATGCGGATGCGCCTTCGCTGGAAACCTGGATAGCCGACGCCGCCGTCACGCGGCCGGAAGTGGCCTATGACATGGATGATGTGGTCATGCTCTCGCCCACCGGTGGCACCACCGGGATGCCCAAGGGGGTGATGAACACCCATCGCAGCTGCCAGACCTTTGTCGCCCACTTTATGCTGGCCTGTCCCTATGGCGCCGATGAGCGGCCGGTAAACCTCGCGGCGGCACCCATGACCCATACCGCCGGCCTGCTCGCGGTGCCCTGCACGGCGCAGGGCGGCACGGTGGTGGTGGTTACCAAACCGGATCCCGCGCTGATTTTCGAGGCGATCACAAAACACAAGGTCAGCGAGTTCTTCCTGCCGCCCACGGTGATCTATAAATTGCTGGAGATCCCGGGTATCGAGAAAATCGATATGTCGCCGGTAAAATACCTTATGTACGGCGCGGCACCGATGTCGGTGGAAAAACTCAAGAAAGCCATCGATTTGTGGGGCCCGATCATGGCGGGCGGCTACGGCCAGACCGAGGCCCCCGCCAGCATTGCCAACCTGCCGCCCGGTCACCATTTCGCCAACGGCAAGCTGGCCTCCGATGAAAGGCTGTCTTCCGTGGGCCGGCCCAATCCCCTGATCCGTGTCGAAATGATGAACGATGCCAACGAGATCCTGCCCCGGGGCGAAACCGGGGAAATCTGCGTGCGCGGCGACCTGGTGATGAAAGGTTACTACAAGCAGCCGGACAAGACGGCCGAAACCATAATCGACGGTTGGTTGCATACCGGCGATGTCGGCAACATCGACGCGGAGGGTTACCTGCACATTACCGATCGCAAGAAGGATATGATCATCTCCGGTGGTTTCAACGTCTACCCCAGCGAGGTCGAGCAGGTGATCTGGAGCCATCCCGCAGTGCAGGATTGCGCGGTGATAGGCGTGCCGGACGAGAAATGGGGCGAGGCGGTGAAGGCCGTGATCGAACTCAATCCCGGCCAGACCGTTACCGCGCAGGAAATCATCGCCCTGTGCAAGGAAAAGCTGGGCAGCGTAATGGCGCCCAAGACGGTGGACATCATCGCGTCACTCCCTCGCAGCACGGTGGGCAAGGTATTGAAGAAAGACCTGCGCCAGCAGTACTGGCAGGACAGCGGCCGCAAGGTCTAGCAGGAGTAACAGGCTTATGAACGAGGTATATATTGCAGGTATCGCCATGACGGTCTTTGGCCGTCACCTGGAGCGCAGCCTGGATGACCTGGCGGGTGAGGCGCTGACCGGCGCGCTCAAGGACGCGGGGTGCGACATCGGCGACATCGGCGCGGCATTTTATGCCGGCATGACCAATGGCCCGCTACAGGGCCAGATCTCGATTCCCGGCCAGGTGGTGTTCAGCAAGATCGGGCTGGAGGGCATTCCCATCTACAACGTGGAGAACGCCTGCGCTTCCGGCAGCACCGCCTTCAACCTGGCGGTGCAGAGCCTGCGTGCCGGCAGTACCGACGTCGCCCTGGCACTGGGTGCGGAAAAGATGAATATTCCCGACAAGGTCAAGGCCTTCTCCATCTTTGAGGGCGGCTGGGACGTGAGCCGGGCCGAGGAAAATTACCAGACCCTGGTAAAAATGGGGGAGGGCGTGGACGTGCCGCCGGGCACCACCTCAGACAAGCCCTTCAGCAAGTTCATGGAGATCTATGCGGCCATGTGTCGCCTGCATATGAAAACCTACGGCACCACCCAGCGCCAGATCGCCGCGGTGTCGGCCAAGAACCACACCCATTCGGTGCACAACCCTTTCTCCCAGTTTCGCAAGCCTTTCACCATCGAGGAGATTCTCGCCGCACCGCCCATCACTTATCCGATTACCCTGCCGATGTGCGCGCCGCTATCCGACGGCTCTGCCGCCGCCATCGTGTGTACCCGGGAGGGGCTCAAGCGCATCGGTGCGGACAGGAGTCGCTGTATCAGGGTTGCGGCAAGTGTGCTGCGCAGTTTCAGCCACCGCGGTATCGACCAGCCCGAACTGAGTGTGGGCCACCTTGCGGCCAGACAGGCCTATGAACAGGCTGGTCTCGGGCCGCAGGATATGCAGGTTGCCGAGGTGCATGACGCCTCCGCCATGGGCGAAATACTGCAGGCGGAAAACCTGGGGTTTGTCTCCTTCGGCGATGGCGGCCCGGCGGCGGAACGCGGTGAATTTACCGTGGGCGGCCGCATCCCCATCAACCCCTCCGGCGGGCTGGAGTCCAAGGGTCATCCGCTGGGGGCCACGGGTATCGGCCAGCTCTATGAGTTGGTCACCCAGTTGCGCGGTGAAGCCGGTGAGCGCCAGGTAAAGGGCGCCCGCAATGCCATCCAGGAAAACGGGGGCGGCATGCAGGGCGTCGAGGAGGCCGCGGTGGCTATTCATATTCTCAGCAAATAAAGACCCCAACAGCGGAGTTTCTCGATGTTTAAAGACAAAGTCGTAGTCGTCACCGGTGCCGGTTCCGGTATTGGCCGGGAACTGGCCCTGCAGTTTGCCGATGCGGGCGCACAACTGGCGATATCGGATATCAGCCAGGCAGGGCTCGACCAGACGCTGGCCATGCTGGCGGCGAAGCCCGGGGTTAGCACCCGCGGTTACCTGCTGGATGTCTCGTCCTGCGACGCCGTCTTCGCCCACGCGGCGGATGTCAAACGGGATTTTGGCAGCGCGCACTTCGTGATCAATAACGCCGGCGCCACCATTTTCGGCACTGTCGCCCATACCAGCATAGAAGAATATGAATGGCAGCTGGGCATCAATATGTGGGGTGTACTGTACGGCACCAAGGCCTTCCTGCCGATGATGCTGGAACAGCGGGTGGGCTGCATCGTCAATATTTCCAGCGTGTTCGGCCTGCTGGGATTTCCCACCCAGAGTGCCTACAACATGTCCAAGTTTGCCGTGCGCGGCCTGACCGAAGCCCTGTGGAGTGAGCTGGAGGGCACCGGCGTGCGCGCCGTCTGTGTTCACCCCGGCGGTATCAAAACCAATATCGAAAAAGGCGGCAGGGTTTGTGCCGCTGCCACCGAAGAAGACCGCCTGTTTGCGCAAAGTGCCGACAAATTGTTGAAGACTCCCCCTGCAGATTGCGCCGCGGATATCATCCGCGGCCTGCGCAAGGGCTCGCACCGGATAATCACCGGTAACAAATCGACAACCATGTTCTGGTTGGCGCGGCTGTTGCCCAACAATTACCCGGGCCTGCTGCGGCGCCTGGGGTAAAACAGGTACTCCCCCCGCCTGCGCCGCGGGCCGTGCTGAAATCCTGCAGGGTCAGGCGTTGTGCCGGCCTCGTGCTTTAGGGTAGTGTAGACGACGTTTTCCAACCAACAACTCTACCAGGAGAAGCAACATGATCGGTTATGTAACTATTGGCGTTCGGGATATGGAAAAAGCCAAGCACTTCTACACCGAACTGCTGGCCCCGCTGGGCGCATCGGTACTGATGTCCATGGACCGGATCGCCTTTATCGGCAAGGCCATGAATGAACCCATGCTGTCTGTCTGTATTCCCTACGATGAGAAAGACCCGTCACCCGGCAATGGCAATATGGTCGCCATCAACCCCGGTTCCAAGGAAAACGTGGACAAGTTCTATCACAGGGCGCTGGAATTGGGTGCGACCTGCGAGGGCGAGCCTGGCCAGCGAATCCCGGATATGTTCTATGGTGCCTACGTCCGCGACCCGGACGGCAACAAGCTCTGCTTTTTCCAGTTTGGCTGACCTCAGGCGTTACCGGCAATACACATTCATTCCTGAAATAACCGGTCTGCCCAACCCCGGCGGAACCCAGTGGATGCGATTTTATGAAAAACAGATACCTGGCCCTGTCCTTGCTGTTGCCAACGGTGTGTGCCCTGGCGGCATGCAGCGGAATGGAAACCGGAAAACACGCTGCCGCGCCAGTGCCCGAGATAATGCCAGGGGTGCTACAGGGCTACCTGCCCATGAAGACACCCATGCAGAGCGTGGTGTTTGTACCAGCGTCCCCACAGGAGGGCAGCGCACAGCAACAGCTGGATGACCAGGTCAGTGCCTATGCCCGTACCCTGCGGTATACACCGCGCTGGGCAATGGCCACACACGATGCACACCTCTCGTTTCCCGCTGCTGCCGATACATTTTCCTGCGCGCTGGATGTGCCGATAAGTGAAAAGGAAACTCCCGCGCTGTACATGTTGCTGCGCAGGACCCTGGCGGATCTGGGGCTGGCAAGCTACTCCGCCAAGAACGCCTATGCGCGTCCGCGACCTTTCATGGTGAACGGTGAGCCCACCTGCACGCCGGAGGAGGAAGAGACCCTGCGGCATGACGGCTCCTATCCCTCCGGTCACACCTCGATCGGGTGGGGATGGGCGCTGATGCTGGCGGAACTCGCGCCTGACCGGGCCGAGGCCGTGCTGGCAAGGGGCAGGGCATACGGCGAGAGTCGCATCGTCTGCAACGTGCACTGGTACAGCGATGTCGTCGCCGGGCGTATGGTCGGTGCCGGTGCGTTTGCGACACTGCATGCCAATACGGAATTTCTCACGGCGATGCAGGCGGCTAAAGCGGATATTGTCAGTGCGCGCAAACGCGGGCTTACCGCCGGCGGGGACTGCGCGCAGGAGCAGAAGAACCTGTCAGTCGGGCTCTGAGCACCCACTGCCTGGCGCGGCATTTCTGCCGTGCCCGGGCGCATCCAACATTGCAAAAATTTGAGCTGGGGTTGACGCTCCCGCAAGGCTGCCTGGCGTATTCTGGCCTCGTGATCAAGTGTGATCACGCAAAGTAGCTCTTAGAGGATAGTCAGTATGAAAATTTCACGTTTTGTCCCGGTACTCGTTGTCAGTGCTTTTGTGATGGGCAATGCTTATGCGGCGTCTGCCAGCCCCAGTACCTCTACTACGCTGTCAAAGGATCAAGTGGCAGCGATCCAGAAGGAATGCTCCAAGGCGAATGGTGGCTCCATGACGAGCAAGGCCTACACGGAGTGCGTCAAGGCCAAGGAGAGCGCCGCCGCCAAACCCACCCACCAGTGAGAGAGCATCAAGCCCGGCTTGATCACCGGTATTGATCAATAGTTCCCTGTAATGTTGCCGTGTACCAGCTATGCTGCTACACGGCGCTTTTTTATGGAGAACAAATGAGTGCGGATACTGCTGATAGAAGACGACAAAGACCATGCCCGGTTTATCCTCGCCGGTTTGAAGGAGTCGGGGCACAATCCCGACCACGCCGCAGATGGTCGGGAGGGCCTGTTCCTGGCGACGGAGGAAAAATACGATGTGATGATTGTTGACCGCATGCTCCCCAAGCTTGACGGCCTGTCGATTATCCAGGCCCTGCGCACTGCCGGCAACCGGACCCCGGTACTCATACTCAGTTCCCTCGGCAGGGTGGAGGAGCGTATTAAGGGGCTGCGTTTTGGCGCCGATGATTACCTGGCAAAGCCCTTCGAATTCGGGGAGCTGTTGGCCCGGATTGAAGCACTGGCGCGGCGCGGCAATACGCCGCAGGCAGAACAGACCTGCCTGGCCGCGGGGGAACTGGAACTGAACCTGCTGACGAGGGTAGTCAAGCGGGCCGACCGGGTGATCGATCTGCAAAACCGCGAGTTCCAGTTGCTCGAGTTCCTGATGCGCCGCCAGGGGCAGGTGGTCACCCGTACGATGTTGCTGGAGGGCGTGTGGGACTTTCATTTTATCCCCAACACCAACCTGATCGACGCACAGATCAGCAAGCTCAGGCAGAAGATAGACAAGGGCTTTGCCTATCCGATGATAAAAACCGTGAAGGGATCGGGATACAGGCTCAGTGCAGATTAAAAGCTATCTTCGCACCTACTCCTTTCGCAGCGCGATCCTGATTTTCCTGGCATTCGGCCTTACCCTGATTGCTGTACGCCTGTCTATATATGCCCAGTCACTGCGCACAGCATATGGCGATCTCGTGCTGGTCGTCACTGCTCACGCCGAAGAACTCGGAGAAAACATCGAACGCTATGGCCCCGCCTACACCAATAACCTGGTCAATGCCATTTTGCGCGATGCCGGTGACCCGAATCTGTATATAGGCCTGCGGTCTCCAGCAGGTCTGACGGGGAATTTCCCGCAAATCGAAAAATTTACGACCCTGGAGCAAGGGTGGAGAGAAATTGTTGTCTCGAACGACAACAACGATAAACCCCTGTCGCTCTATGTACATTGCAGCAGCTATCCGGATGGATCGAGGCTGCTCGTGGGTTACGACATGGGGTATATCAACGAAATCAAGCAGGCGCTGCCACGGTCGCTTTTTGAAAACCTGGAGCTGGCCATGGCCATATCCATCGTCCTCAGCCTGCTGATGATCTGGCTGCTGAACCGGCATGTGCGAAAGTTCAATATTGTGTTTGAAAAGGTCAGTTCCGGGCAACTGGATTATCGCATGAAAGCCAGGAGTGAAATTGACCAGTTCGACCGCCTGGCCATCAACCTCGATGGTATGCTCGACTGGCTTACCACCATGCTGGAAATGTCCAGGGAGTTGGGCAATACCCTGGCGCATGATCTGCGAACGCCCCTGAGCCGGCACCGCCTGGAATTGTGTGCTATCGCCGACTCGAAGGATCTGCCCATCACCCTGAAGGAAAAACTCGAATCATCGATTGCAAAACTGGATGAGCTCGTGGCGATGCTCCAGAATATTCTCACCATCAGTCTGGCGGAATCGCGCAACACCGCTCAGCTGTTCGATGAGATCAATTTGAGTGATATCGTGGAGAGCATCACCAGCCTGTATGAGCCGATAGCCGAGGACAAGAACATTGACCTGCAAACCTCATTCCCCGCAGAGGCAATACGCATTACCGGTGACAGGCAACTGCTGGGCCAGGCCATTGGCAACCTGGTGGATAATGCCATCAAGTACACGCCGGAAGGCGGCGCGGTGCAGCTGGAACTGCGTCGGCACAGGGGGGGCGTTGCGCTGGAGGTGTCCGACAATGGACCGGGCGTCCCGCAGGACATGCTGGACAAGATAAAGCAGCGGTTTATCCGGGCCGACAGCAGCCGGCATATACCGGGTTTTGGCATCGGCCTGAGCCTGGTCGAGGCGGTGGCAAAACTCCATCACGGCAGCCTCAGTGTCGAGAATACCCCAACTGGATTCCGGGCCACGCTGCAGTTCGGACTCATAAAATGGCACTAGTCCAGTTTTGCGATGACCGTATCCGCCAGTGTTTTCACACCCGCCACCGGGTCGCGCCCCAGCATGAACAGCGGCACGATCACCCGCGACACCCCGATATCCTCGAAGGCCCTGATGGCATCCAGGCCCCCCTTGTTGTCCCACATGGAGGTGATCTCCACGGTACCGTAGTCGCGCCCGTGTTCGGCGCAGGCGGCCTTGAGTTCCTCCAGCATCGGCGCCAGGGTGGCGGCGTCATTGGTGGGGGCGAACCAGCCGTCGCCGAGGCGGGCGATCCGCTCGAAGGCCTTGCCCTTGGAGCCGCCGACGATGATGGGTACGCCGCCTTGCTGCGCCGGCAGGGGGTAGCTCTGGAAACCCGACCAGTTGATGAAATCGCTGTGGTGTTCCACCACCTCGCCGGACCAGACCTTGCGCATGGCGACAATGTAATCGTCATAGCGCGCGCCCCGGCGTTCGAAGGGGACCCCCATGGCGTCGAATTCCTCCTTCAGCCAGCCGATACCGGCCCCCAGCATGAAGCGTCCGTTGGACAGCAGGTCCAGGGTGGCGGCCTGCTTGGCCAGCAACAGGGGGTTGGCCTGGGACAGGATGTTTACGCCGGTGCCCAGGCGCAGGGTGCTGGTATGGGCCGCCACTGCGGTCAGGGCAATGAGCGGGTCGAGAAAGGCGGCATCGGAACCACCACCCATCTTGCCGTCCTTGCTGTAGGGGTAGCGGGACTCGTACTCCAGCGGCACCATGACGTGTTCAAAGGTCCAGGCGGACTCGTAGCCAAGCGATTCGGCCAGCTGGGCCAGGCCGATCAATTGCTCAAGTGATTGCATGCCGATATTGATGGGGACGAGTCCGATTTTCATGGTGTTATACCTGCGTTGGTTGTAAGTGGTCCGACATAATGCGCTTGCTCGCGGCCAGAATAAAGTCTTTGAAGTAGCCGGTTCTGTATCCTGTTCCAGCCTCGCCTGTGTCGATACAATTTCGCGGGCGGCCCGAATAAATGCCTGTCCGGCATTGCCGCCATCGGCCCGGCGGAATAGGCTCGCCGGTCCGGGGGCTGTACGAGCTGGCAAAAGACTAACACGGTGGAGCAAGCATGAGCGAAAAGACGGCAGAACAACGAGTGCTGGATAGCCAGGCCTGGGCGGATTTCTGTGACGCCCTCAAGGAGGCGGGCAAACTGTTGGATGCACCCAAAGCACCCCAGGATATATTCAACCGGGCGGAAGGCTACCGCTATCTCACCCGGATGCTGCGGGCGCGACCAGCGCGCGCGTTCAGGCCGCCAGCAATCGACCCCTGGCGGCCCGGTATTCCCGCTGCAGGCGCGCCACCAGTTCCGCCGCGGGCAGCACGTCCTTGACCGCCCCGATACCCTGGCCGCAGCCCCAGATGTCCTTCCAGGCCTTGGCGCTGGTATCGCCCCCCGAGCCGAAATTCATTGACGAGATATCGCCGTCAGGCAGATTGTCCGGATCCATACCCGCCGCGACGATGGAGGGGCGCAGGTAGTTGCCGTGGACACCCGTGAACAGGCTGCTGTTGACGATATCTGCCGATGTGTTGTCGACAATGGCCTGCTTGTAGGCCTGCTGGGCATTGGCCTCCACGGTGGCGATGAACGCCGAACCCATGTAGGCGAGGTCCGCCCCCATGGCCTGGGCTGCGAGGATACCATCTCCGGTAGCGATAGCGCCGGACAACAACAGCGGGCCGTCGAACCACTCGCGTATTTCCTGTACCAGGGCGAAAGGGGATGTGCTGCCGGCGTGCCCGCCGGCGCCGGCGGCTACCGCGATCAGGCCATCCGCACCTTTTTCGATCGCCTTGCGGGCGAACCGGTCGGAAATAATGTCGTGCAGCGTGATGCCGCCGTAGGAATGCACTGTGTCATTGACGATTTCCTTGGCGCCCAGGGAGGTGATTACGATGGGTACCTGGTACTTCACACACATTTCCAGGTCGTGCTGCAGGCGGTCGTTTGAGCCGTGCACTATCTGGTTGACCGCGAAGGGAGCTGCCGGCCGGCCGGGGTTGGCCGTGTTGTAGGCGTCGAGTTCACCGGTGATGCGCTGCAGCCAGGCTTCCAGTTCTGCCGCCGGCCGGGCATTCAGGGCGGGAAACGAACCGACGATACCCGCCTTGCACTGGGCGATCACCAGCTCCGGGTTCGAGACGATGAACATGGGTGCCGCGACCAGCGGCAGTGAGAGGGCGTCGCGTAGCTTCTGTGGTAGCGCCATGGAGTGGCTCCTGTCGTAGTTTTGGGCGTCGATTCTCGGGCCGATCGGGTTGTGCTGCTATAGCAGGACGCATCCTACTGATAAGCGGGAGGCAAGTTACAGCCTGCGAAAATCTCGCGCAGTCTACTGTGCAAAGAATTGCATAACAAGTACTGTATGCATGGTTTTGCATATAGAGGACTGGCCGGAGTATGCTGTGGGGGCGGTAGCGAGGGAGACAAGAGCACCATGGCGCTGGCACACGCAATTATGACGGCCCTGCTGGAGGATGACCTGTCGGGATATGAACTGGCGCGCGATTTCGAGACCTCGCTGGGGTTTTTCTGGCAGGCGTCGCACCAGCAGATCTACCTGGAACTGCGCAAGCTGGCGGACAAACACTGGCTCAGCAAGCGCGCGGTGAGCCAGCACGGCAAACCCAATAAAATCGTTTATGGCATGACCAGGGCCGGGCGCGAGGCGCTGGCCGAATGGGTGTTCAGCAGTACCCGCAACCAGGCGGCGAAGGACGATTTGCTGGTAAAGCTGTACAACCTCAACAGCGACAATTCCAGCCACCTGAGCGGGGAAATCACGGCCAGACGGGAGGAGATGATGCGCCGGCTGTATCTGTACGAGAAGATTCGCCGGCGCCACTACAGCCAGCCCGAGACGCTGCCCACCCGCCGCAAGGGCGTTTACCTGGCGCTGGCGCTGGGGATACGGCAGGGTGAACAATTTCTCGCCTGGTGCGACGAGGCGCTGGTGCTGATCGCAACCGCCAGGAATTGAGCACCTCCGGCGGCGGTCTGATTATCTGGAGATAACGCCAGTTTTTGCTGGAATTGTCCCCGTCACGCCCCATACGCTGGGGCGGTGTAGGCTATCGGCGCACCTGGCGCCCCGGAGAGTGGCATGAGAATTCTGGTGCTGGTGTTACTGCTCGTGCCACAGCTGGTCCTGGCGCGGGTCTATATGTGTCTAGACCCGGCCACCGGCAAGACCAGCTTCAGCGACACCGGCTGTAAATCGCTTGCTACCCAGGAGGAAGTCAAGGTGCAGGTCACCAACGTTACCTCAGGCAGTCGCACTGCCGCCGACCCTCCGCCAAAAACCTGGACCAGTGATCTCGACACCCGGAAAACCGGCCTGGACTACAGTGCCCAACAGCGCGGTATAAAGGGAAACAAGGCCACCGCCAGCGCCCTGTCACTGACAGACAACGACGACAGTTGAGCGGTCGTGGCCACCGGCGCAACGGGCCGGGGCAGTGCATGCAAGGGGCGGCGCCGCCGGGCAGTCCGTAAAAAACAGCCCTGTCTGGCTCGTGTGGTAATATTCACCTTACGGCTGGCTCGCAGAATTCTTATAACCAATTGATTTATTACGAAATTTATCTATTTGGAGCGATTAAGGCGTACTAATTGCCCGGCGATTAGTATGTTTGTTCTAGTGTCGCTTGCTTCAATGACGGCTCAAACCAAAACCAAGAGGAGGTTTGAGCAATGTTTATTCATTCTATCGTGTACGTGGTCCTGTTGATTCTTTCCACCACGGCGGCTGTTGCGTCCAGCATGCCGATCAAAAAGACCCCACAGGAGCCGCCAGGCGCAGAGGCCGGGAAAGAGCCGACTGACTCGCAGCGGGGATAAGCGTTCCCGTCGGTCACCGACAGGGCGGTCCCCGGGGCGAAGTAAATAGCTTTGGGTACTGCCCTTGGGCATAATGCCGGTCACGTTTTTACGTACTGGCAAGTGGTTACCGGCGGCATGTACCACCAATATTTCGGGCTCACTGAAGCGCCCTTTTCGATAGCGGTCAATCCGCGCTACCTGTTTATGAGTCCCCGTCACCGGGACGCTCTCGCGCACCTGCTGTACGGGGTGGGCGCGGGGGGCGGCTTCATTCTTCTCACCGGCGAAGTCGGTACCGGCAAGACCACCATCAACCGCTGCCTGCTGGAGCAGATGCCGGATGACACCGACATCGCCATCATCCTTAACCCCGCCCTCAACGCGATGGAACTGCTCGCCACGGTCTGCGACGAACTGGGCATAGGGTATGACCATGAAAAGCACACGCTCAAGACCCTGACCGACAGCCTGCACCGCTTTCTGCTTGCCAACCACGAGAAGCGCCGCAAAACCGTCCTGCTGATCGACGAGGCCCAGCACCTGGATTTCGATGTGCTGGAACAGATCCGCCTGTTGACCAACCTTGAAACCAACAGCGAGAAGTTGTTGCAGATCATCCTGATCGGCCAGCCGGAACTGGCGCAGATGTTGGGGCGGCCCGAACTGCGCCAGTTGAACCAGCGTATTACCGCGCGCTATAACCTGGAGCCCCTGAGCCTGGAGGAGACCGGCGCCTATATCCGCCACCGCCTGCAGGTGGCGGGGATGAACCCGGCGCAGGAGGTCTTTCCCGCCGCAGTGGTGAGGGGAATTCACCGCTATACCCGCGGCATACCCCGCCTGATCAACGTGCTGTGCGACCGCATGATGCTGGGCGCCTATGGCCGCAACCTGGGCCGCACCGACCAGGCCATGTTGCGTCTGGCCGCCCGTGAAGTGATGGGGGAGGACGCCGCCGCGGCGGGAGAGGAATCGCGCCGCTTCTGGCCGCTGGCCGCCGTGGGTGTCCTGGTGGTGGCGCTGGCCGCCGCCTGGTGGTGGCACAGCAGGCCCGAAACCGGCAGCGCGCCGCAGGCGGCCGCAGTTGCTGCGCCGTCCCCCGACCTGGCCGCCCCGGCCCTTGTTCCTGCCACCACGCCATCTGTGGAACAACAATTGCCATCCCAGGTGCAGGTCCAGCCCGGGGCGGCGTCGATCGCGGCGGCGCCGCCCGCCGCGGCGAGCGATGCGCCAACCCAGTGGATGCTTTCGCCGCCGGAAGCCCTCTCCTTGCTGTGGTCGCTCCACAGTGCGGGGCCGCTGCCGCCGGGCTTGTGCTCAGATGAACTGGCCGATGGCCTGGGGTGCGTGGTGGGCAATGCCCGGACCTGGGATGAACTGGCCCAGTTCGATCGCCCCCTGTTACTTGAACTGATCGCGCCGGATCGCTTTGCCGCCGGCGCGGTAGTGCTCGGGTTCGACGGGCGCAGCGCCTGGGTCGCCACAACCCGGGGTATCGAGACCGTTGACCTTATCGACCTGGGACGGGCATGGACCGGTGGTTACAGCCTGTTGTGGCGGCCGCCGGAAGGGTTCAGCCGACCCCTCGCGCTGGGTGACAGCAGCCCGGTGGTAGCCCAGGTCGCGACGCTGTTTGCCCGTCTCGACGGCCAGCCGCAAGCCCTGGCCGGTGCCCGCTTCACTGCCGCGTTGCAGACCCGGGTGCGACTGTTCCAGCGAGAACAGGGTCTGGATGACGACGGCGTGGTGGGGATGCAAACCCTGCTCAAACTCAACGAGGCCCTGGGCATCGACCCGACGGCCTCCGCCCTGCGGGATCAACTGGACCAGGGTATCGGCGCAGGTAGTTCCCGGTGAGCCGGCAGCGGTGGGTGGGTTCAGTCCCGGAGGTGCGGCAGTGTCCCTGATTCTGGATGCCCTTAACCGTTCGCGCCAGGACAGCCAGCAGAAGCCGGGCTTGTCCTCGGTCCATCCCGTTGACGGCGCGGTGGCGGGCATCAACTGGCTCCAGTGGTTGCTGGTGGCGGCGCTCGCGATAGCCGTGCTGGCAATCGGTTGGTTGCTGCTCGATCGATTGCCGCAAGCAGCGACCGCGGTTGAAGTGACGGCACCGGCAGAACCACAGCCTGAGCCTGGCCCGGAACCCGAGCCGCTCGCCAGGTCTATGCCCGGAGCAGCGCCTGTCAGCGACCCTGCGCCCGGGGCAGCCCCAATCACGGATGCTCCGGTGGCGCCGCCCCGCAAGCCCGCCAGGGCTGCGCCAGCGGTATTACCGGCACCGGTCGATCCCAGCGTGGCCGCACTGTACCAGCAGCGGCCATCGACTGAACCCGAAGCCCCCGGCGCTGTCGTCTCCATTGCGCGCCCCGGTCAGTCCGCGCCGCAGGTGCAGGCGCGGGCCGACAGCCGTGAGGAAGAGGTCATCGATGTGGAGCTGTTGCTGGAAAAAGCCCGCGCGGAAATGGCTGAAGCCGGGTTGTCCGAACACGAGGTACCTTTCCTGTCGACCCTGTCGCAGCAGACCAAGGACGCGGTGCCGACGCTAATGTACCTGCGACACGATTATACCGGTAGCCCTGCCACTTCCAGTGTGGTTATCAATGGAAAAACCCTGCGCGTCGGTGGTTCCACCGGCGGGGTCAGGGTAGAGGAAATCCTGCCCGACTCCGTGGTGCTGGAAATCGGCGGCACCCGGTTTCGCCTGCGCGCCCTCAACAGCTGGGTCAATCTGTAACGCCCGGCGGGCGGAGTCACAATCCCAGGTAATCGCGCATTACCGTAAAAATTTCCGGCTGCCTGATATAGGTCGGCAAACGCCCGATTCCCGCCTCGTTGGCGTAGAGGGGGACATTGGCCCCGGTATGTTCCTCATGGCTGAAGTTGTTGGTGGCGTAATTGACGCCCATCAGGCCGCCCTCGGGCGTGACGATGCGGGCAATTTTGCCCGGGCTGTAGATCGGGATGGGAAATGCGGCATACAGGCTTTCTTCCGGCACCAGTTGCGCCGCCTGGGCGTGGTCTGCGGTCACCAGGATGAGCGTGTTGGCATGCCTGTCGGCGTAGGCCAGGGCGCTGGCCAGCGCTTCATTGAGCTGTTCCACTTCCCCGATGGAGCCGCACGGCTTGCGTTCGTGCGACTGCTTGTCGATGGAGGCGGACTCGATCATCAGGAAAAAGCCGCGGTCGTTGTCCCGCGACAGGCGGGCCAGGGCGGCCTCGGTCATCTGCTGCAGGCTGGGGACCTCGGCTGCTGCCGGGTTCGGCACACAGCGCATGGGCGCCGGCAGCGTGACATCGCCGAGGTAGCGATGCAGGTGGTTGAGCGCGCTGGGCTCGGGCGCTTCCGCCTCCCGGCCGTGTTCGCCCTGCAGGCGCACCGGCATGGTGTCGGCTGAAAACAGGCCCAGCAGGCGTCCGGTGGGAGTCGCCTGGAGTAATTCCTCGCGGCTGGTAACCACCTGGAAACCCTGCTGCGTGGCCAGCTCAGCCACGGTGACGCGCTCGCCCTCTGCCTCCGGTTTGAAGTGTTTACGACCCCCCCCGAGAATCACCTGCACGCTGGAGCTGGCCAGTTGCTCGGCGATGGAGCCCTCGCCGCCATTGGCCTTGAGGTCGGCCGGGCAGCCCCCCAGCGGGATCTCCTTGTAGCTGATATCGACCATGGTGGACGGGTCCTCGCACAGGCGAAAACTGACATGGGCGGCAAAGGCGGCGGGGGTGGCGTCGGTGACGCTGGCGGTCGTGACGAGACCAGTGCGGTAGCCCGCGGCGGCGGCGAGTTCGACAATGGTAGTCAGGTCCTCATCGCTGCCGGCGCTGGTGGCGATACGGGCGCGACTCGTGACAACCCCGGTGGCCATGCTGGTCGCGGTATTGGCCGAGTCGGCCACGTAGAGCGGTTTGCCGTCGACGGCGTCCGCCACCGTCAGCACACCGGCGCTGGCCCGTAATGGCATCTCATCCAGCAGCAGTTGGCCGGAGGCACCCTTGAGGTAGTTGCGGGCGATGGTGATCTGCTGGTCGTCCATGCCGTCACCGATGATCAGGATAACGGCCCGGGCTGCGGCGGTGGGGTTGTCGTCCTGGACCGGCGGCTCCTCCCGGGACGCGGAAGCCGCTGCAGCCAGCAGCAGTGCGCCGAGCGTCATGAGCACGCGCGGGTACGCGATTGGGGGAAAACTGCAGCTATAAGGTCGGGCAACGTCCTGGCAGGGCATGGTGTATCCATTGGCGGTGATGTTGGCGCGGCAATTGATAGCACGATCTGTGGTTCTTTGCACCCGATCGGTTTTTTCGGGACGCAGTCCAGGCGGGCGAGCCGGGGGGGTAAGCCGGTGCGGGAACAAAATACGACGCAATCCCTTAACCTTTGCGGCCCACTGTGGCAGGATTTGCGCTCCTGCTGTGGCGATCAGCCGCCGGGCGTCCGGGTAACCCCTGTCCGCCCGAGGTAAAACAGGGCATAAGAACCATAATGCGAACAGGCAGCAACTGAGGTAACCCCGATGAAAATGATTACAGCGGTCATCAAGCCGTTCAAGCTCGATGATGTGCGCGATGCCCTCAACCAGATCGGTATTGCCGGCATGACAGTCGAAGAGGTTAAGGGCTATGGCCGGCAGAAAGGCCACACAGAACTGTACCGTGGCGCCGAGTACGTGGTGGAGTTTCAACCCAAGATCAAGCTGCAACTGGCGATCAGCGATACCCTGGTCGAGAACGCGATCGAAGCCATTTGCAGCGCCGCCAACACCGGTAAAATTGGCGATGGCAAGATTTTTGTCAGCGACCTGGAACAGAGCATTCGTATTCGCACCGGCGAGACCGGTGAAGACGCCCTTTGACGATGGAGGCACGCATGAATCCCAAACGAACCCTCGCAGTGGCGGCCAGCCTGATGCTGGTGGCCAGCGGTGCCAGCGCCCAGGAAATAAACGGCGCGGACACTGCGTGGATTCTGACCTCCACCGCGCTGGTGCTGTTTATGACCATCCCCGGGCTGTCCCTGTTCTACGCGGGACTGGTGCGTTCAAAGAACGTCTTGTCCGTGCTGATGCAGTGCTTTGCCCTGACCTGTCTCATGTCTCTGGTGTGGTTTGCCGTGGGGTATACCATCGCCTTCGGCAGTGATGGGGTGGAGCAGGGTAAGTGGGTTGGCGACTTCGGCAATATGTTTTTTGCCAATATCGGCATCGACTCGGTGAATGGCACCATCCCCGCCACCCTGTTCGCTATTTTCCAGATGACGTTCGCTATTATCACGCCGGCGCTGATTGTCGGCGGTTTCGCGGAGCGTATGCGATTTTCCGCCATGCTGCTGTTCAGTACCTTGTGGATGGTGCTGGTGTATGCGCCCGTCTGCCACTGGGTGTGGGGTGGCGGCTGGCTGGGGAGCATGGGCCTGCAGGATTTTGCCGGCGGTACCGTAGTGCATATTACCGCCGCCGCGGCCGCCCTGGTGGCCGCGATCATGATCGGCCCGCGCCGGGGTTTTGGCACGGTGGCCATGCCGCCGCATAACCTCACCCTGACGGTGGCGGGAGCCGGTATGCTGTGGGTGGGCTGGTTCGGTTTTAACGCGGGCTCGGCGGTGGCCGCCAACGGCAGCGCCGCCATGGCGATGCTGGTGACCCACCTGTCCGCCTCGGCCGGGGCACTGGCCTGGATGACGATGGAATGGTTGCGCCACGGCAAGCCCTCGATGCTGGGCACGGTTACCGGGATGGTGGCTGGCCTGGGTACCATCACCCCGGCCTCCGGGTCTGTTGGCCCTGCCGCGGCCGTGGTGATAGGCCTGATCGCGGGCGTGTTGTGCTACTTCGCCACCAATTACCTGAAGAATAAATTGCGGGTGGATGACAGCCTCGATGTGTTCCCCGTGCACGGCGTCGGCGGCATTCTCGGCACCCTGCTGGCGGGTATTTTCTGCTCCACCCAACTCGGCATCTTCAGCGGCAACGGTTTTTCCGAGGGCATCTCCAGCATCGGCGGTCAGCTGATGGTGCAGGCTACCGGAGTGGTAGCCACACTGGCGTATACCGTGATGGTCACTGTCATCCTGCTCAAGGTGGTGGGCGCACTGGTCGGCCTGCGCGTGGATGGCGACGAGGAAACCCAGGGCCTGGATCTGGTGCTGCACGACGAGCGCGGTTACGACCTGTAAGTGCTGGCACCGGGTGTACGGCTGGACGGGCGTTTTTTTTACATCGGTAGTTTCGGCAGGAGGCTCAATTGAAACAGGCGCTGGTCAATATGCTGGTCATGCAGCACAGCATGAACACGCGGGTGCATAAAGACTGGGTGGAGCAGGATTTTGCCTGGTATCGTGCGGCCTGGATTGAGTGCGGCGAGCTCATCGAGCACTACGGCTACAAGTGGTGGAAGAAACAGGTGCCCGAGCTCGAGCAGGTGCGCCTCGAGGTGATTGATATCTGGCATTTCGGCCTCTCCGCCCTGTTTGCGCAGGGCAAAATGGTAGAGCAGATTGCCGACGAGATACTGCTTGATCTCGACGGCCACCCGGCCACCGGCCTGGGTGTACTCGAGGCCACCGAGGCGCTGGCGTTGCACTGCCTGCAAACAAGGGGTTTTTCACCGGCGCGCTTCCGGGATCTCATGCTCGCTGTCGGCCTGGACTTCGACAGCCTGTACACGGCCTACGTCGGCAAAAACGTGCTCAACTTCTTTCGCCAGGACCACGGCTACAAGGACGGCAGTTACGTCAAGAACTGGGGCGGCAGGGAGGACAACGAGCATCTTTCCGAACTGGTCGCCGTGCTGGATCACGGCGCCGGCGATTTTGCCGACCAGGTGTACGCGGCACTGCTGGGCCGTTACCGGGAACTGGTGCCGGGGCGTTAGCGCGTGGAACGCGGCATGGAATCCGACACCAGCCGGTTATCCACCACGGCCCTGGCCCGAAAACTCAATATTCCTGCCCAGCAGCTGTTTGCCACGCTCAGGGATTACGGCTGGATTGAACGCGCCGGCGAATCCTGGCTGCTTACACCCAAGGGCGAGTTCGAAGGCGGGCAGTATCAGCAGAGTCGACGCTACGGCCGTTATATCGTCTGGCCCGAGAGCCTGGATCACCACCCGCTGCTCGCGGCCATCGAGTCCAACCAGCGTATCAACGCCGCCTCGATGTGCCGCTATTACCCGCTGCTGCATGCGCGGCAGATCAACCGGGCGCTGGCGGAACTCGGCCTGCAACACCACAGTATTATCGGCTGGGAACTCACCGAAAGAGGCAGGGCGCTGGGCGGGCTGCAGGAGGAGAGTGACAACAGCGGTGCATTTTATGTGACCTGGCCCCATGAAATTGTCGACAACCCGGTGATTCACCGGGAACTGACCCGGCAGTCGGACCAGGGCCAGCGGGTGGCAGACAGCGCCGACCCGGAGCCGGACCTGTTCGCCGGGGGTGCGGGGGCCGAAACCGGTGTCGGTATCGACGGGCACAAGCTCGGTTCACCGCTGGAGGTGCGGGTATGCAACTGGTTGTACCTGGCCCAATTGGCCCATGCCTACCAGCGCGCCCTGCCCACAGAAGAGCTGGTGTATGCGGATTTCTATGTCCCCGAGGGCAATGTGTACATAGATTGCTGGGACACGGGTATTCCCGCCCGTGCCCTGGCGGGGAAACTCCACAAGCAGGAGCTGTACCGGATACTCAAGCTGCGCCATATCGAGATCAACGCGGCCGATGCCGACCGTCTGGATGAAGTCCTCGGGCGTGGCCTGCTCGCTTTCGGTATTCGTTGCTGAGTCTAGAGCAGCGTGTTTATTCGCTCGGCGAGGGTAAAATCCCGTTCCGAGATGCCCTCCACATCGTGACTGGTCAGGTGTATTTCCACCCTGTTATAGACGTTCGACCACTCCGGGTGATGGTCCATCCGCTCCGCCAGCAATGCCACGCGGCTCATAAAACCGAAGGCCTCGACAAAGTCGGTAAATACGAACAGGCGGTAGAGCCTGTGCCTGTCCATCACCCAGTCAGGCAGTGCCTGCAGTCGCTGTTCAACCTCCGCCGGTGAAAGTTTGCGCGCTGCCATGTCAACCTCCGTAACCCGGTGAATGCCGCAATTTCGATGCTACCTGTTTTCGCCTCAGGAAAACACCGCATTCCATGTGGTCGGTATAGGGGAACTGGTCGAACAGGGCAAATTGCTCGATCCTGTGGCCGGCGCACAGTACCGCCAGGTTCTCCGCCAGTGTGTGCGGGTTGCAGGATATGTAGATGATAGCCTCAAAACCGGCAACCATCTGCACTGTGTGTGGATCCAGCCCGGCGCGCGGCGGGTCGACAAAAATCGTGCGCAGGTCGTAGTCCGGCAGGGGCCGTGGCAGTTCGGCGAGACGGCGAAATTCCCGCTCCGCGTTCATCGCCTGGGTGACTTCCTCCGCGGAGAGCCGAATGATCTGCACGTTGTCGATACCGTTCGAGGCCAGGTTCTCCCGCGCCGCGCGCACCGAGGTTTTGGCTAGTTCGGTGGCAATCACATGATCGAAATGCCTGGCCAGCGGCAGGGTGAAGTTGCCATTGCCGCAGTAGAGTTCCAGCAGATCGCCCGTCACCGAGGCGGCGCGCTGGCAGGCCCAGGTCAGCATCGCGGTGTTCACGCCGGCGTTGGGCTGGGTAAACGCCTGTTCATACTGGATGTAACAATAGGTGCGCCCCTCAACGGCAAGCAACTCTTTGACAAAGGTGTTGCCGATGACAATTTTCTGCTTGCGACTGCGGCCGACCAGTGACACCTGCAAGCGGGCTGCCAGCCGGCTGGCGCTGACCTCCCAGTCCGGTTGCAGTTTGCGGTGATACACCAGCGTTACCAGGGTGTCGCCGGCCAGGGTGGACAGGAATTCCACCTGGAATAGTTTGCGACGCAGCACCGCGTCGCGTTTGAGCTCCGCTCGCAATACCGGCATCAGCTCGCGGATGCGTTCACAGCCGATCGGGAAGTCGTCGATCAGTACCGGGGTGGCGGGATCATCCCGCCGGAACATCACGTAGTCGAGCGCATCCCCGTCGTGCCAGACCCGAAATTCCGCGCGCATACGAAAGCCGGTGGCTGCGGACGGGAAGACCGTCGGGGCGGGGGGGGAGTAGGGGGCCAGCAGGGCGCACACCCGCTCACACTTCAGCGCGAGCAGCTGCGGGTAACGGGATGGATCGACGGCGGACAGGGGCATTAGTCCAACCTCGCGGTATCGCGGTCTCGCCACAGGGATTTCGCCTGCTCGCGGGCCGCGGCCGGGTCCAGTCCGGGCTGCAGCAGTGTCAGTGCCGCGGCGGTCGTGGCGTAAACGGCGCTGAGGCCGTATCCGTCGTCCGCCGCCCCCGCCAATCCTCGCCAGAGGACGCGCAACGGCGCCACATCGGGGCGCAAAACCTGCTCGACACGACCGGGCAGCGTGCGCGGCAGCACGAATTCATTGCGTTGCGCAGCGCAGAGCAGGTGCAGGCGGGTATCGGCCTGCGGCTTGATTTCCACCTCGCCGCTATCGCCCTTGAACACCAGCGCGCGGGGTTGCCCCAGCAACTCGTCAGTCGCCTGGTGCAGCTGCGCATACGCCGGGTGAAAAATACTCTGGATACTACAGGGTGCGCGCAGTGGATTGAGCATGCGGGTGAGCGTGTTGACCGGTGAGCGCAAGCCCAGCAGTGGGCGCAACTGGATGAGTTCGTGCAGTGGCCGGCAGAAGCAGCGCAGGGGCAGGTAGCTGAGCCCGACCGTATCCAGTTGCGAGCCGACCTGGCCCCAGCCGTCCGCCACCGGCAGCCCCAGTGCCTGCAGGGCCGTTTCCGTATAGAGGCGATCCAGGGTATGACCGTCGGCACCGTGCACCAATACCCGGTAACCCGCCTGGGCGAGCAGCATCAGGGACAGGATAAACCAGGGATGTTGCTGCCTCTTGCCCGCGTAGCTGGACCAGTCGAGGTCGGCCTGGAGGGGCGCGTCCGGCTGCAGCATTTCCTCGCGGCAGGCGTCGACAAAGCCCGCGAGTTCCTCGCCGGTCTCTTCTTTTACCCGCAGCAGCATGAGGAACGCACCCACCTGCACCAGCTCGGTTTCACCCCGCAGGATCATACCAAAAGCCTGCCTCGCCTCGTCCCGGCTCAGGGAGCGGCTGCCGCTTTTGCCCTTGCCGAGCACCCGCACAAAAGGTGCAAAGCGATGTTCCAACTCAGGGCTGTGAAAGCCGGGGTCGCTCACCTCGCGCTCCTAGAGACAATTGGCCGGTTTCGGCAAGCCGGCAATTTTACTGCCAAGCCTGGCCGGTGAACCGGGGAACAGTGACAGCAGGTAAATACTCCTGCCCTTGTCGACGCCCAGTTTGAAGCCGCAGTACTTCACCAGCGCACGCATGGCGGGAGAGCTGTCAAACTCGCTGTAGTATTGCCGCAGCAAGTGGATAACCTCCCAGTGCGCCTCAGTCAATACAATCTGCTCGCCCGCGGCGATCTGCTCGGCGACCGCGGGCGACCAGTCGTCCAGTCGGCACAGGAAACCTTCCCGGTCGAATGCGCTGGGCGGCAGCACGTATCAAAACCACGCCAGCTGGCGGGCGTACTGCTCGGACAACGTCACGAAGCCGTCTATATCGACAACGGTGACGCCATCTACCCGGTCGAGCACGCCCGCGGCGGCGGCATCGTCGCGCAATACGTAGAGCATGGCGCCGCTGGTGTCGAGTTCGGCCCGATGGCTGCAGCCGGCAAGCGCCGCGTATACCCCGTCTCCCATCAGCAACAGCGCATCGCCGGCTGTCAGCAGGCGCAGGCAGTCGGCAAAGGCGGCGGAGGCGGGTGAGGCGTTCAGAGTGTGCAGGGTCATAATCAGAAACCCAGCAGGTGGTCGTGGGTGCTGACCAGCTCGGCCATCGCCCCGGGATCCAGCGGCAGGGCGGCGACGGGAGCGGCGTCGAGGTCCAGTTGATACCGTGCGGCGGCTTCCGCATCGACATAGACATGGTCGATATCGTACAGCGGCAGGGACGAGAGCAAGCGCCCCAGGTTTTTTACCCCGAGCGCCTCGCAGTCCTGTCCCGACAGCAGTTGCAACACACCGTCACCGACAAAGAGCAGGTTGACCGGCTGCTCAAAAGCGGCGGTTGCCAGCGCGACATCCACGGAAGCCCGGGCAAGACTGCTGCCATAGGGCGAATGGCGAATCAGGACCAGGGTGCGTTTACCGTCGGTTGCGTTCATCCTCAGCCCCCAAAGCTGACCATGCGGTCCACCGAGGCGGCCGCATCAACCAGTTGGCCGAGTCCGGCCAGGGTGAACGCGGGGTGAATGGTGCCGCGACGCCTGTCATAGCGAGTTGCTTCGGCCTCATCCAGCATGCCGTATTTAAGGGCGGAGGCAATGCACAGGCTCAACTCCACCCCGTGCTGCTCGGCGAGGTCGACCCAGGGTTGCAGCCGGGCGCTCTCATCCTGCGGATAAACAGCGGTGGCAGAGCCGGCGCCGGTGCCGGCATCGAGAAAGAACACCCGCTTGATGCTGTGGCCGCGCGCGAGCACGCCCCGGGCGAAACGTGCCGCCGTCATGGCGCACTGGCCGGAGGCGGGGGAGGACATTACAAGCAGGGCGTAGATCATGGCTGGCCAGAACAAAAAACCCCGGTTTAGACCGGGGTTTGAGTATCACCCGCTGGCGATCAGTCGTCACCGCCGAAAGCGGTAAGCAGGCTCAACAGGTGGATGAACAGGTTGTAGATGTCCAGGTAGAGCGATACGGTGGCCCGAATATAGTTGGTCTCCCCGCCGTTGATAATGCGGCTGGTGTCAAACAGGATCAGGCCGGACATGATCATCACAATGGCAGCGGAGAGGGTCAGCGACAGGGCGGGAATCGCCAGGAAGATATTGGCAATCATGGCCACCACCGCCACCAGCAGGCCCACCATCAGGAAACCACCCATGTAGGAGAAATCCTTACGGGTCGTGAGGGCATAGGCCGACAGCCCAAAGAACACCACGGCGGTACCCCCCAGCGCCTGCATGACCAGTGACGGTCCATTGGGCATGGCCAGGTAGTAATTGAGCATCGGACCGATGGACGCGCCCATAACACCGGTGAAGGCGAAAATGGCGATCAGGCCCTTGCTGCTGTCGGCGGTCTTGTTGACCACGAACAACAAGCCAAAACCCACCAGGCTGAGGATCAGCGCGGTGCCCTGGCCCAGGCCCACGGCCATGGACAGCCCCGCAGTGAACGCGCTGAACAGCAATGTCATACCCAGCAGCATATACGTGTTTTTCAGCACCTTGTTGGTGCCGATAACCGATTCCAGGCCGGCGGTATTGATGTTGTACAGGCTCTTGTCTTGCATTATTGACTCCGTAGTTCCGCGCACGGAATGTGCGTTCAGTACTTTGACAGATAATAAGGCCGAAATATCCGAAAACCAAGGGTTCTGGTCGACTAATATTGCAGGCGTTGCGGACAAGTATACAGAGTTGCCGCGGAACAGGCGAAAATTGGGGTCGGGGAAGGCCCGATGCCGGCTCCAGATCCGCGAACTTCGCCGCCTGGCGGGGCGCGATTGGGTGAACCGGGAGGCAATAAGCTTTTCATGCCTGCCACAAACGTAAAAAGGGGTCCGTAGGGACCCCTTTTTACGTATGGCGGTGGGCTAAGGATTTGAACCTTAGGAGGGGATAAACCCTCAACGGTTTTCAAGACCGCCGCATTCGACCACTCTGCCAGCCCACCGAAAAACCTGTTGTGTTGTTACCGGCCGCGCCAGGGGCGAGGCAGGCGAGATTATACAGTTCTGCAAATCCGGCACAAGAGGCGGGACGCCCCCTGTGCCGGATTTAATCAGGACTGGCCGGACGCTTCGGCGTAGTGTGCTTCCGCATTGCCGGGGCCGCGCGGATCATTGCTGGCGCGGGCGACGATTTTGCCGCTGGGAACCACCGGCGGGGCCACCACATTGCCAAACAGCGGAGGATGGGCCGTCACGATTTCCACCACGCCGACAGGGCGGGGTTCCACGCGTGGATCGTTGATAGCACGGCCCTGCTCGGTGAGGCCGGCGCCTTTGGGCGTCTCCTCCACCGTAGCGGCAGGCACGACGGTTTTGATTACCGGCATCACTACTGCGGCGGTGACAGGCTCCGCCTCAGCCACGGGTGCGGGCGCTGCCGCGGCGGGCTCATCCGGTACGGCCTGCAATGGCAGTTCGGCCGGTTCCAACACGGCGACAGCTTCAATTGCCGCTGTGATATCCGCTTGCCGGGGCGCCTCAACCACCGGCTGTGTGCCCGGCTCGGTTGGCCGCTGTGCGCTGGCGGCGGCAATGGCGGGTTGCTGCCCGGTCGTATTAAGGGCCGCGCTATCTGCCTCATTATCTGCACCACCATCGGCTGCCGCAGCATCAGTTGTCTCGGAATCCGATTTGCGGCCGCGATTCCGGCGCCGGCGTTGTGGCTCGCCGCGCTTCATCTCGCTGGGGCGCTTGCGGGGCTTCTCGCGGTTGTCCTCGGCGTCCTGTGTATCCGGCTGCTCCTGGGCCACTGCTTCGAGCGCCTCGTTGGCCGCGTCTTCGGCAGCTTCCGGGCGTCGGCGCTGGCCGTCCCTGCCGCCCCGACGCCGGCCCTGGCCGTTGCCGCGACCGCTGTCATCGGAGCGCTGGCGATCTTCCGGCCGCTGGCGTTTTGCCGGTTCGCGGCTCTCGTCCGAGCGCGGCTCCTTCGAGCGACTGTCCTGGTTGCGCGAGCGTTGCTCACCCTGGCTGCCACGGCCGCCGCTGCGGCGCCGGTTGTTGCGCTCGCCCTGGGGCCTGGAACCGGCGCGGGCCGCGGGCTTCTCGCTGACGCCGGCTGTTGCAGCGACCACCACCGGCTCGGGCTCTGCACCGACCAGGCCCGACCAGATACGCGCCAGCAAACCCTTCCTGGGCGCTGGCGCCGTGCTGGCCGCGACGGCTTGTGCCGGCTCAACAGGGGCCGGTGTTGGCACGGGTGCCGCCGGGGGCGTGATACCCTGCACGGCGGCTTTCTGCACCGGGATAGCCGCGCTGTGGCTGTCGCTGATAGCCTCGGTCTCGGGCACGGTGATGTCAATGGCATAGCTGACCTCGTGGTCGCCGTCCACTTCGTCGTCGCGCAGGCGCTGCACTTCAAAGTGCGGTGTTTCGAGGTTCGGGTTGGGTATGACCAGCACCCGGGTCTTGCTGACCAGCTCGATCTCGGTCAGCGCGGCGCGTTTCTCATTGAGCAGGTAGGCGGCTACGTCCACCGGCACTATTGCCCGTACCTCGACGCTGCGGTCCTTGATGGATTCCTCCTCGAGCAGGCGCAGGATCGACAGCGCGAGGGACTTGGTGTCGCGGATCGTGCCCTGGCCGGTACAGCGCGGGCAGACGATTGCACTGGTTTCGCCCAGTGATGGCCGCAGGCGCTGGCGTGACATTTCCAGCAGGCCGAACCGGGAGATACGGCCGACCTGCACTCGCGCCCGGTCTATCTCGAGGGCATCGCGCACGCGGGTTTCCACGGCGCGCTGGTTGCGGGCAGACAGCATGTCGATGAAATCGATGACCACCAGCCCACCCATGTCGCGCAGGCGCAGCTGCCGGGCGATTTCATCCGCGGCTTCCAGGTTGGTTTGCAACGCCGTTTCCTCGATATCGCTGCCGCGGGTCGCCCGGGCGGAGTTGATATCGATGGAGATCAGCGCTTCGGTGGGGTCGATCACGATAGAGCCACCAGCGGGCAACCTGACTTCGCGCTGGAAGGCGGTTTCGATCTGGCTTTCGATCTGGAACCGGTTGAACAGCGGTATGCTGTCCTGGTACATGCGTATACGGCTCTTGTACTGGGGCATGACCTGGGTGACAAAATCCGTCGCCTGCTTGAAGGCATCGGCCGAATCGATCAATACCTGGTCGACGTCCTCGCGCAGGTAGTCGCGCACCGCCCTGATGATGACGTTGCTTTCCTGGAACAACAGCTCCGGCGCTTTTACCTCGGCATTGGCCGTGGTGATGGCCTCCCACAGCTGCAGCAGGTAGTTCAGGTCCCACTGCAATTCCTCGGCCGAGCGACCGACCCCCGCGGTGCGGATGATGACACCCATACCATCGGGGATTTCCAGTGCGCTGAGCGCTTCCCGCAATTCTGAACGGTCGTCCCCGTCGATGCGACGGGAGATGCCGCCGGCTCGCGGGTTGTTGGGCATGAGCACCATGTAGCGGCCTGCCAGGCTGATGAACGTGGTCAGGGCTGCGCCCTTGTTGCCACGCTCTTCCTTGTCGACCTGGACGATGATTTCGGTGCCTTCCTTGACGACATCCCTGATTTTCAGTCGCCCTTCGGCGTCGCTGGGGGGTTTGCGATAAAAATACTCCCGGGCTATTTCCTTGAGTGGCAAAAAGCCGTGACGATCCGCGCCAAATTCGACGAAGGCAGCTTCCAGGCTGGGTTCAACCCGGGTGATCTTGCCCTTGTAGATGTTGGATTTTTTCTGCAGGCGGGTGCGGTTTTCGATATCCAGGTCGTACAGGCGCTGCCCGTCGACCAGTGCTACGCGCAACTCCTCGGGTTGAGTTGCATTGATTAACATCTTCTTCATGATATGCCATTAGCCTTGTTACAACAGGCCTGGCGGGGCAGGAATCAGCTATAGGGCCGCCCGTGGGGGCGGCTGACAGGAACCAGCAAGGGAGAGATAACAGCCGCCCGACGAATTGGGGGGCGGGTTCTCACCAGCACTGCTCCTGGCGCCCAGGTGTCAAGTCAACGCCAACCTGCGGCGTGGCCGCGGTCGCTACAGCGTCTCGGGAAAGTTTTGTGGTACTGCTTTCGCCTTTTTGCTAGTGTCGCAGCACCTGAGACCTGCGACGACGCCGTGTTTTCTGAATAACTGATTCTGTGTCCCGGCAGTATCTGCTGCGCGGTTTATATAACTGTCGACACCCGTGTTTAGATCAGCTGTTCAGTTTAGTCTGGCTGGCAACGGAATAATTTCATTCACGCTCTATAACAGGGTGTAGACATCCGGTTAGTCGATGTGTGATCAGGCTGGCGGAACCGTGCGTCTCTGCGGCAGGCCCAAGCTGTCGCCAGCGGGTTATGTAGTCACCAACGCCGGCTATTGTCCTCGGCGGGTGTAATCACACGCGCGGACTATACCAGTAAACGGAAGAAAACTAAATGATTTCGGCAACTTATGCCTGACCCGGAGCAACAGCAGCAAGCCACAGGAGTGCATCACCTGCGCGTGGATGAGGACTCTGTGGGCCAGAGGCTGGACAATTACCTGGTGCGCGAGCTCAAGGGTGTGCCCAAAACGCGCCTGTACCGTGCCTTGCGCAAGGGTGAAATCCGGGTGAACAAGGGGCGGGTCAAGGCGGATTACCGCCTGGCGGCGGGTGACCTGGTGCGAATCCCGCCGTTGCGGCGGCCATCCCCATCCGAGCCGGCGCCGGTGCCCCGCTACTGGGCCGACCAGCTTGGCCAGCGCGTGGTATTCGAAAATGATAGCCTGCTGGTCATCAATAAACCTTCCGGTATCGCCGTCCATGGCGGCAGTGGCCTCAGTTTTGGCCTGATAGAGAGTTTGCGCCAGTTGCGGCCGGATGACCGTTACCTGGAACTGGTACACCGGCTCGACCGGGACACTTCCGGCCTGATCATGATCGCCAGGCGGCCGGCCATGTTGCGCGAACTGCACCGGCAGCTGCGGGAGGACGAGGTCGACAAGCGCTATCTTGCCCTGGTGGCCGGCAGCTGGCCCAGGAGCCTGCGCGTGGTGGAGGCGCCGCTGGAAAAGAATGTCCTGCAGTCGGGGGAGCGGATGGTGCGGGTCGCGCGGGAGGGCAAGCGCTCGATCACTGAATTCACTATCGTGGAGCGCTTCGAGCGCGCAACCCTGCTGGAGGCAAAGCCGATCACCGGGCGCACTCACCAGATCCGGGTGCACGCCCGCCACGCCGGCTTTCCCCTGCTGGGTGATGATAAGTACAGCGACGAGGGCACGGCCGGGCTGTGTCGTGCCCTCGGTTTGCAGCGCCTGTTCCTGCACGCCCGCTCACTGTGCATTTCGCTGCCCGGCAACGGCCGGCTGCGGTGCGAGGCGGATCTGGATCCAGATCTCGAAAATATATTAAATAAACTTCGTAACTAATTGTTTATGATAGCAATATTTGACTGGGATGGAACTCTGTGCGACTCCATAGAGCATATTGTTTGTGCCATGAGCGATGCCGCGGCCGAACTGGCGATAGAACCGCCGTCGGCGCACGCTATCCGGGACATCGTCGGGCTGGGCCTGCCACAGGCCCTTGCCCAGCTGTTTCCCGGGCTCGATGAGACCAGGCGCGCCGAGATAGCGCTGGCGTATTCACGCCACTTTTCCTCTCCGGCGGGGGGGCAGCCGCCGCTTTTTCGCGGGGCGCTCGCTACCCTCAACGGCTTGCGGGCGCGCGGCATTGAATTGGCTGTTGCCACCGGCAAGAGCCGGCGGGGTCTGGATCGGGTGCTGGCTGCGATGGGCCTCAGCGACTTTTTTGACGCCACCCGTTGCGCCGATGAGACCCGCTCCAAGCCGCACCCGCGCATGCTGCACGAAATCCTCGCTGCCCGGGGGAAATCCACCGGGGAAGCCGTGATGATCGGGGACAGCGAATACGACCTGGCGATGGCGCAACAGGCGGGCGTGCGCTCGGTGGCCGTCACACTGGGCGTCCACGGCAGGGACAGGCTGGCGGGTTACCAACCGCTGGCCATCGTCGATGAACTGCCGCAGCTGCTCGACCTCGAGGCGTTTTCAGGCTGAGCCGGCGCTCAATTCCCGCGCGGTGCATGGCCAGCGAGTACAGCCGGCAGTCTATTTCCAACGGGTGCCCAGTACCGGAAATCCCGCCTCCCCGAGCAGGCTGGTGAGGGCGATAAGCGGCAGCCCCTCCAGGCTGGTGGGGTCATTGCCCTCCATGCGCTCGAACAGGGCAATGCCCAGTCCCTCGCATTTGAAGCTGCCGGCACAGTCGTAGGGTTCCTCGAGATGAAGGTAATTTTCTATGCTTTTGTCGTCAATTTCGCGGAAATGGACCCGAAAACGTTCCACGTGGAACCGTTCAAAGCCGCTTTTTTCGCACCGTAGCGCCAGCCCGGTATAAAAAGTGACAACTCGCCCGGCGCTGGCGCGCAACTGTAGGCGGGCCGCCTGGAAATTGCCGGGTTTGCCCATGGCGACCCCTTCCGGGTCCTCGTCTGCCGCCGCGGCCACCTGGTCGCTGCCGATCACCAGGGCCCCCGGGTGCGCAAGGGAGATGGAGCGTGCCTTGGCCAGGGCCAGTCGGGTCGCCATTGCTGCGGGCGCCTCGGCGTGAAGCGGGCGCTCATCCGCGTCCGGCGCCATGCAGCGAAAGGGAATTCGCAGGCGTTCCAGCAGGCGGCGGCGATAGGGGGAGGTCGAGGCGAGGATGATGTCCATGTCAGGGGCTGTCCGTTCCTGTGGGTAAGCGAGTGAACTGTTTGTATTTTAAAGATATTTTTGACAAAGATGGAAACCGCCCCTATGATGCGCGCCTATGTTGAGTGAGCCCCTCCCGAGCACGCTGGATGTCCGCAAGGCAGCCGCGCGTGGCGTGAGTGTCAGGGGAGCGCTAAAACCCCTGGATTTACAGCGTTTTCGTGCACTTTTAGCGGACGATGACGGGGTGATTCAGGCGGGATTATCGTTCACCCGGGACGAGGAAAACAGGTACATCATCCAACTGGCAATAACAGCCGAGGTGGTGGTGACCTGTCAGCGCTGCCTGGAACCATTGCCCCACGCCCTGGCCTGTGACAATACCCTGGCTGTGGTGTGGACGGACGAGCAGGCCGCCCACCTGCCTCGGCACCTGGAACCCCTGGTAGTCGAGGACGAGGCGTGCAATCTCTGGGACGTGGTCGAAGATGAACTGATACTGGCGCTGCCGTCCTTCAGTTACCACGACACCGGAGAATGCCAACAGATATTGGCCAGGTTTAATGCCGCTGAGGCTCCCTCCGAGGAGGTGGTCCCGGTTGAAAAACCGAATCCGTTTAACGTGCTGGCGCAATTAAAGCCCGGCAGCAAAACCTAGGAGTCAGTCATGGCTGTCCAGAAAAGCAAGAAAACGCGTTCACGTCGCGGCATGCGCCGTTCACATGATGCGCTGTCAGGTCCCACCCTGTCGGTGGACCAGACCTCCGGTGAGACCCACCGTCGCCACCATGTCACCGCGGACGGTTTCTACCGCGGCAAGAAGGTTGTCGACACCGGATCCGAAGACTAATAGCGGCTGGTGGGCGACGCCCTGCCGTTTGTTGTCACGGTTTGGTCATCGCTCTACCGATTGCGCGGGGGAAATCAGCCCCCGCAACTTCTCCCGACCCGGTGCCACTCGGCCCCGGTCCAGAAAATCGCCCAGTCTGTCGCCCCAGGCAGTTTTTACCGGAACCCGACTCAAGCGGTGCGGGCATTCCTGCACCGCGGCTTGATTGTGCGCTACACTTTTGCACGGACGTGATAGTGCACTAGCCAAAACACCCGACTGTGCCCCGAGTAGAAAGGAGAAAATAATGTCAGATAAGTCGATTGCCTTTGTTTTTCCCGGGCAGGGCTCGCAGAAAACAGGCATGTTGGCCGCCGCGCACGAGCGCTTCGCCGCCGTGCGCGATACGTTTGCAGAAGCCTCACAGGCGCTGGGCTACGACCTGTGGGATGTGGTCCAGAACGGCACGCAGGAGGCCCTGAACCTGACCGAGACAACCCAGCCGGTGCTGCTGACTTCGAGCGTGGCGCTGTGGCGATCCTGGCTGGAGCAGGGCGGGCGTGCCCCGCAAATACTGGCCGGCCACAGCCTCGGCGAATTCTCGGCATTGGTCTGTGCCGGTGCGCTGCAATTTGCCGACGCGGTACAGTTGGTTCGGCAGCGCGGCGCATTCATGCAAACAGCCGTGCCGGTGGGTGAGGGCGCAATGGCCGCCATACTCGGCCTGGATGACGACATCATCGACCAGGTCTGCAGTGCCGCTGCGGTCGGCACCGGGCGAGTTGTCGCGGCGGTGAATTTCAACTCTCCCGGACAGGTTGTGATTGCCGGGCACACCCAGGCAGTCGATGAAGCGGTGCGGCTATTGAAGGACGCTGGCGCGAAACGCGCCATGCCGCTGCCGGTAAGCGCACCTTTCCATACCGAACTGATGAGGCCCGCCGGCGAGCGGTTGGCGCAGGTGATCGCCAACCTGACCGTCAGGCGCCCGGAGATACCGGTGGTACATAATGTACACGCCGCTGTCGAAACTGATCCCGCCAAAATAAAGGCGCTGCTGGTGGAACAAATCTATCGTCCGGTGCAGTGGACCCGCTGTGTGCAAACCATGGCCGGGTCTGGCGCCACCCATATTGTCGAATGCGGCCCGGGCAAGGTACTGAGCGGACTGAGTCGTCGCATTGACAAGTCGCTGGAGAATTTTTCACTCGAAGAGCCGGATGAATTGCTTGCCACGCTGGCCGCACTGAGCTGACGACAACGAGGGACTACCCATGAGTGATGAAAAAAAAGTGGCGCTGGTGACGGGCGCCAGCCGCGGCATCGGTAAAGCCATAGCGCAACACCTGGCCGCTGCGGGCTTTACCGTGGTGGGCACAGCCACCAGCGATGCCGGCGCGCAGAGCATTACCGAATACCTGCACGAGGCGGGCAATGACGGTTGCGGCATGACCCTGAATGTGTCTGATGAAGACAGTGTGCAGCGCGTGGTGAAAGCGATCACCGAACAATTCGGCGCGCCGCTGGTGCTGGTAAACAATGCGGGCATCACCCGGGACAATATCCTGATGCGGATGAAGATTGAGGAGTGGAGCGATGTGATCGAAACCAACCTGACCGCGCTTTATAGGGTGAGCAAGGCCTGCCTGCGCGGCATGACGAAAGCGCGCTGGGGGAGGATCGTCAATATCACATCGGTGGTCGGTTCAATGGGCAATATGGGCCAGGCCAACTACGCGGCGACCAAGGCGGGCGCGGAAGGATTTTCCCGCGCGCTCGCGCGTGAGCTCGGCTCCCGCTCAGTGACTGTCAATTGCGTGGCGCCGGGGTTCATTGATACTGACATGACACGGGAGTTGTCGGACGAACAGCGCGCGCTGATGCTGGGCCAGATCCCGTTGGGCAGGCTCGGTGCGGCGGACGAGATCGGTGCGCTGGTGGCATTCATTTGCAGTGATGCGGCGTCCTATATCACCGGTGAGACAGTACATATAAATGGCGGCATGTACATGTCTTAACTTATTGAAAAAAAAGAACAAATAATAGCCTGTGCCGGTGCGCCAAAAAAAATTTTAAACTCTCTGGAAAAACAGAGTAAACTGCGCGCTCAGGCCGGTTAGTCGGGTTTGATTCAGCATTAAAATCTCAGGAGCAGAGAATAATCATGAGCAGCATTGAAGAACGCGTTAAGAAAATCGTCGCAGAACAACTTGGCGTAAAGGAAGAAGAAGTTCAGACCGAAGCCTCTTTCGTCGAGGACCTGGGGGCCGATTCTCTCGACACTGTCGAACTCGTAATGGCCCTGGAAGAAGAGTTTGAAACTGAAATACCCGATGAGGAAGCTGAAAAAATCACTACCGTTAAACTGGCGATCGATTACATTACCCAGAACCTCGCCTGATCAACCACCCTCGTCCATACGGAAAAGCCGTTTCTATTTTTGATAGAACGGCTTTTCTTATTTACGCTTCCCGGTGCATCAAATTCAGCAACTGTTTGAAGCGCCTGCGTCTCGCTAAAAAGGAGTCAGCGTGTTGATTGGCAGAAGAGTCGTTGTTACAGGCATGGGCATGCTCAGTCCTCTCGGACATACCGTGGAGGACACCTGGCAGGCTATTCTGGCAGGCAAGAGCGGTGTCGCACCCATCGAGAGCTTTGACGTGTCTGCCTACAGCACCCGCTTCAGCGCAAGCGTCAAGAACTTCGATATCTCTTTGTACCTGCCGATCAAGGACGCGCGCAAAATGGACCTCTTCGTCCAGTTTGGCATGGCGGCAGGTATCCAGGCCATGCAGGACAGCGGCCTGGAAATTACCGAGGAACTCGCACCGCGGGTCGGTTGTGCTATCGGCTCCGGCATTGGCGGCATAGGCCAGATCGAGAAAAACGCAGACCTCATAAAGACCTCGGGGCCGCGCAAGATATCGCCATTTTTTGTCCCCGGCTCCATCATCAACATGATCTCGGGCAACCTGTCGGTGATGTTCAATATGCAGGGCCCCAATCTCGCCATCGTCACCGCCTGTACCTCGGGCACACACAACATCGGGCTCGGCGCCAAGTTGATTGCGCTGGGTGACGCAGATGCGATGTTGGTGGGCGGTGCCGAGATGGCCACCACCCCCGTGGGCCTGGGTGGATTTGCTGCAGCCAGGGCACTGTCCACGCGCAATGATGACCCCGAGGCAGCCTCCCGGCCCTGGGACAGGGACAGGGACGGTTTCGTGTTGGGCGATGGCGCCGGTGTCCTCATGCTGGAGGAGTATGAAATGGCCAGGGCCCGCGGCGCGAAAATCTATGCCGAGGTGCTGGGCTTTGGCATGAGCGGCGATGCCTACCACATGACCCTGCCGCCGGAAAACGGCAGGGGAGCTGCGGCGGCCATGAGCAATGCAATCCGTGACGCCGGTGTGGCCATCGAGAGAATCAGCTATATCAATGCTCACGGCACATCCACCAATGCCGGGGACCTGGCCGAGAGCAGGGCTATTGAGACGGTGCTGGGCACCGCTGCTGCGCAGGTTGCGGTCAGTTCCACCAAATCCATGGTTGGGCATCTGTTGGGCGCAGCCGGCGCGGTCGAGGCGATCTTCTCCATACTGGCCATGCGCGACCAGGTGGCGCCGCCCACCATCAATCTCGACAATCCGGATGAAGGCTGCAACCTGAACTACGTTCCCAATACCGCGCAGGAGCGCGCTATCGACTGCGTGGTTTCAAATTCTTTCGGCTTTGGCGGTACCAACGGCTCACTGCTTTTCGCCAAACCGGATTGACCGCCGGCCCGTGTCCGGGGACTCAGCTATTTGGATAGATGGCGCGCCGTCCAGGGCGCTGCCCCTGCCTGATCGCGGACTGGATTTTGGCGACGGCCTGTTTGAAACCCTGCTGCTGCGCGGTGGGGAGCCCCTGTACCCCAAACTGCACCTGGCGCGTCTGCAACGCGGTATCCGCGCGCTGGCGTTTCCCGACAGCCATGAGATGGTGTGCAAGCGACTCGATGCAGCCTGCGCGGAGATTCGCGCCCGCGGTTGGCGCTGGAGCGCATTGCGCCTGACGCTGACCCGGGGCGCTGGCCCCCGCGGTTACGCGCCGCCGACCGCCGCCGTGCCGCGTATCATCGTCGCCGCCACCGATCTGGGCGAGGCCCCCGCACACCTGGCGTCGCCGGCGGCGGTGGGGATGGCAAGCGTACGCTGGCCCACCCAGCCGGCGCTGGCGGGACTCAAGCATCTCAACCGACTGGAGCAGGTGCTGGCCGCCCGTGAGTATCGGCAGGCGGGGCTGGATGAGGCGGTGATGCTGGACCAGCGCGGCGGGGTAGTATCCGTCGTCGCCGGCAACCTGTTCCTGGTGCTCAACGGCCAGCTGCTGACCGCGCCGCTGGACAGTTGCGGGATAGCCGGTACCCGGCGCGAGCTGATCATGCGGCGCTGGGCCCCCGCCACGGGATTGACCGTGCGGGAAGCAAACCTCACCATGACACTGCTGGAGAGCGCCGAAGAAGTCTTTTTCAGCAACAGTTTGCTGGGCCTGCGCCCGGTGGGACGTTGCGGGAAACGCGCCTGGCGCAGCCATGTTACCTGCGAGAAATTGTTCCGGCGTTATCAGGATGATCTGGCGTGATCCGTAAACTTTTACCACTGTGCCTGCTGGTGTTCCTGTCGGGTGTGCTGGTGTTCCAGGAACTGGAGCGGCGCTGGCAACAGCCCCTCGCGCTGCCACCGGACGGCTTGCAACTGGTAGTGGCGCCCGGTGAATCGTTGCGCGCGCTTGCAAACCGCCTGAACAGGGACGGTATTCTGGAGTACCCCAATCTGCTGATCCTGTATGCCCGCTGGACCGAACTCGACCAGCAAATGAAGCATGGCGAGTATCTGTTGCCGGCCCGGCTCACGCCGCTGGAACTGCTCGAACTGCTGCGCCGTGGCAAAGTCATCCAGTACCCGGTCACCCTGCCGGAGGGGTTGAACCTGTCACAGGCGCTTTCTGTGTTGGCGGGGCAGGCCACCCTGGTGCCGGTGCTGGCAGGCCCGGAGGACAGTCGGTTGTACGAGTTGGTGAAACCCTACCCGAGCCCGGAGGGTTTGTTCTTTCCCGACACCTATCATTTTTCCCGCGATACCACCGATTTTCAGTTGTTGCGACGCGCCCATATCCGCATGCTCCAGGTGCTGGACCAGGAGTGGCAGGACAGGGCCCCGGACCTGCCTTATGAAACCCCTTACGAAGCGCTGATAATGGCCTCCATCATAGAGCGGGAAACCGGCCTGCCCGAGGAGCGGGAGCAGATTGCCGGCGTATTCGTGCGCCGCTTGCAGCAGGGCATGCGCCTGCAGACGGATCCAACAGTGATATATGGATTGGGCAGCGCATTTGACGGCAACCTGCGCCGGCCGGACCTGGAGGACGAGAGTAACGTCTACAATACCTATCGACGCGACGGCCTGCCGCCCACCCCAATCGCCTTGCCCGGCCGGGCGTCGATTCACGCTGCGCTGCATCCCGCCGAGGGTGCAGACCTGTACTTTGTCGCCAGGGGCGACGGCGGGCATGTATTCAGCACTACTTTGGCACAACACGAGACGGCCGTGCGCAAATACCAGCTGCAACGCAAGCAGGATTATCGGTCCAGCCCGGAGCCGGGCCAATGAGTGCGCGCGGTTTGTTTATTACCGTTGAGGGAGGCGAGGGCGTCGGTAAATCCACCGGCATCGCTTTTCTCGAAAAGACCCTGCAGGCCCACGGCGTTGAACTGCTGGTAACCCGTGAACCCGGCGGCAGCAAGCTTGGCGAGGAGCTTCGACGCCTGTTGCTGGCGGTGGACGATGAACCGCTCGACCCGACGGCGGAGTTGTTGCTGATGTTCGCCGCCCGGGCGCAGCATATCAGCGGCCGCATAGAACCAGCGCTGGCGGCCGGCAAGTGGGTATTGTGTGATCGCTTCACCGACGCGACCTATGCCTACCAGTGCGGGGGCCGCGGAATCGATCGCGGTGCGGTCAGTGCGCTGGAAAATCTGGTGCAGGGTACATTGCGTCCCGACTGCACGCTGTTGCTGGACGCGCCGGTAAGCATCGGCTTGGCGCGGGCGCGAATGCGGGGCGACCTCGACCGTTTTGAACTGGAAGAACTGGCATTTTTCGAGCGGGTGAGGGCGACGTATCTCGAGTTGGCCGCCGGCAGTAGCGGGCGTTTCAGGATTATCGACGCCGGCCAGCCACTGGAACAGGTGCAGGAGCAATTGCTAAAAGTCTGTAAAGAACTCACCGCGTGCTGGGGTGTGAGGCACCCCGCGCCATGACTATGTCAGTGAGTGTTTCGAAGGTCAGTGCGCCACTGCCCTGGCAGGCCGAGATCTGGTTGCGGCTCAACCAGCAACTGGCCGGGGGGCAACTGCCCCACGCACTGTTGCTGACCGGGCCGGAATACACGGGCAAATCCCGCCTGGCGTTGGCGCTGGCCCGGCTGCTGCTGTGCGCGCGGCCCGTCGGCGGGCTCAATTGCGGTGAGTGCCACCCCTGCGAGCTCAGTGCGAGCGGTAATCACGGCGACTTCCAGTGGCTTGAGCCGGAGGGCAAAGGCCGGGTCGTCAAAATCGAGCAGATCCGCAAGCTGGTGGAATTCGCCGGCCGAACTGCCGGTTTCGGCCTGCGCAAGGTCGTGGTTATCGCGCCAGCGGAGAACATGAATATCAGTGCCGCCAATGCACTGCTGAAAGTGCTGGAGGAGCCGCCCGCCAATACCCACCTGCTGCTGGTCTCCCATCGCCCGCACGGACTCCCCGCGACCATTCGCTCGCGCTGCCAGATACTGCGCCCTGCGCTGCCCGACCGGCAGGCCAGCCTGGCCTGGCTGGGTCCGCTGTGCGGTTCACGGGAACAGGCCGAGCGCATGCTGGACCTGGCGGGTTTGCGCCCGCTGCTGGCGGCACAGTTGCACGCAGAAGCAAGCGGCGAGCGGCTCGAAGCCACCCGGCTGGCCATGCGGGCCGTATTCACCGGGCGGGCGGCGACGAGTGCGCTGGCCGCCGCCCTGGCCGGGGACGATCTGCAGTCGGCACTGGCGCAACTTGCCGGCGGTATAGAATCGCTACTGCGCAGTCTGGACGGCCCGGCACTCGCGAGTCGCCAGGCCAGGGGCGGTTTTGCGCTGCTGGATGACATCGTGCGCATCCAGCGCGCGATCAGGGCCGGATCAAACCCCAATCCGCAGTTGCTGCTCGACGGCGTGCTGGCAAATATGCAGCGAGTATTGGGCGACGGCGGGCTTGGTGATAAGATCGGGGCGAACCCGGGGGCAAGTATCCATGAGTGATGAAAGACACAACAGCCGCAACGGCATTCTGTCGCTGACCATCAAGGACAAGGCGGTACTTTACTCAGCCTACATGCCGTTTCTGCAGTACGGCGGCCTCTTCGTACCCACCAACAAGGCCTACGACATCGGTGATGAGGTCTTCATGCTGCTGACCCTGATGGATGAACCCGAGAAAATCCCGATTGCGGGCAAGGTAGTATGGGTGACGCCGCGGGGGGCGCAGGGCAATCGCACCGCCGGTATCGGCGTTCAGTTCAGTGAGCAGGACGCCAACGCCAACGCGAAAATCGAAAACCACCTGGCAGGCTCCCTGACCTCAGATCGGCCTACCCACACGATGTAGTGGGCGAGCCCTTCTTGATGGCAGCTCGAGATATGTCTCGTAACATGTTGAATTTAATAAATTAAATCTAAAAAAATGGGTCCCGAAAGGGACCCAAGAAGACCATTAGGAGTGAAACATAAAGGAATTTCTTCCCTCAAGGAGCATTGGGTTTGCTCCTGTGTCCGCCCCGGTAGTTCCAGGGGATAGGCAGGCACGGTATTAGTATCGCCCATGAAAAACTTTTTGCCATGCCCCGTTTCTCGTTTTTTTAGCTTTTTTTGAGCTTATAGATTGGATTTTAATTCCCATTGGCGATAAGAGGTTGAGATGGAGCCAGCTCGCGAGTTTCTCACCGGTATCCTCGAAGGCTTCTACGGCCGTGCCTGGCCGCTCGCTACGCGGCTGGCATACGCCGATTACCTGCAGCAAGCGGGGCTCAATACCTGTCTTTACTGCCCCAAGGCAGACGCCTTCCTGCGCAAACAGTGGCGGCGGGATTGGCCGCCCCTGCAGTGGCGACAGTTGCTTGATTTATCCAGCGCGTACCGCCAGCGGGGGCTGTACTGGGGCGTGGGGCTGTCCCCGTTCGCGCTGTACCAGCAATACGGACCCCCACAGCGCGAGCAACTGAGGCGAAAAATCGGCCGCCTGGCGGAGCTGGATGCACCCCTGCTGGCCATCCTGTTCGATGATATGCCCGGGGATCTCGACGCGCTCGCCAGTCGCCAGGCGGAAATCGTCGCCGATGTGATGGGCTGGCTGCCCGGGGTGCGGGTACTGGTTTGTCCCACCTATTACTCCTTTGATCCTGTGCTGGAGCGGTTTTTCGGTCGTATGCCTGCGGGGTACTGGCCCCAGTTGGGCCGGGACCTGCCGCGGGCTGCGGATATTTTCTGGACTGGCAACCGGGTATGCTCCGAGGCGATTACCCGGGCGGATATCGAACCTATCTGCGCGCAGCTGGGGCGGCCCGTGGTGTTGTGGGACAACTACCCGGTCAATGACGGTGCGGTGCGCAGCAACTTCCTCTATCTGGATAAACTGCCCCGACGCGAGGCACTGCCCGCCACGCTTGTCGCCGGGCATCTTTGCAACCCGATGAACCAGGGCCTGCTGTCGCTGCCAGCACTGGCCGGCCTCTCGGAGTTGTACCATGGCGACAAGGGCAGTGGAGCCGGCGCCTGGCTGGAGCGGAGCATTGGCTCGGCCACGTGGACGCAACTGCAGTCGGACCGGCAGGCGTTCCAGGAGTTGGGCCGCGCCGGCATGGGTGAGGCGCACTGCCAGGCACTGGCCGAGCGCTACCGGGCCCTGCCGGGCAGCGCCGCCCGGGAGGTTGCTGGCTGGTTGCTGGGCGAATACAGCTTCGACCCCGCCTGCCTGACCGATTGATGTCCGCCTGATGCACAGTGTCAGCGAATCACCCGGATTCAGCCGCGACCGCGGCGACCCCAGGGCCTGCTACGCCCGGTGGCGCGCCTCACTGGCGTGCGAAGAGGCGGTATTGCTGGTCGAATTCGAATTCGCCCGCTACTGGCTGGAGGGCGCCACGCCACAGCACCTGACCGCGATTTACTGTGTTGCAGGCGACAGCCTGGGGGTCGCGGTCACCGACCGGGAACTGGTGGCCCAGGGGCTCCCGCCGGCAGCCCAGTATGCACAGTGGCTGGGCGCGCATGGACTGGTGAGTGCCGAACCGAACAGCCCGATCGGCCTGGCCCCCGAAACTGTCGCCAAGCCCTGGGGGCGGGAAATCTGGTACACCGGGATAGAGCGGCGCGGCGTCTGTCATTTCGCTTCCGGGGAGGCGCGTACGCCGATACCCTGGCTTCAGGCTGTGCTGCCCACGCCGGTGGCCGGCGAACCCGGCGAGGCGCTGGTCCTGCTTAAAGTGCTGGCGCCATCGTCGCATCCCGTGCTGGGCGATTTGTATTTCGAGCTGCACGAGGAAAAGCGCGAGGTCTATGTCGTCACCCGGATCGACCGGCAGGCCTGGCCCGATGGGGTCGGCTATATCCGCTACGGTTTTGACCAGCAACTCGTGGCCAGTTATCCCAGCGAGGGCCGGTTCCGGGCCGCTTACCTCGATGCCGTACTGGCGTACGAAGCGCTGCGGCGCGAGCTGGATGCGCTGGTCGAACGGGGCGGGCGACCGGCACCGGCGCAGTCCGCCCGGGAGGCCCTGTTGCGCGAGCGCATGAACCGATTCACGCAGCTGCGGCCATTGCGGGTCGGGGATGTCGTCCAGGTCCCGCTCTTGATGCCGCATGCGCTGCAGCACGGGGTGCGTGCCGTTGAGTTCCAGACGCCCAGTTACGAGCGCAAGATACTGTCTTTCGCCCAGAAAGTGCTCACCCAGGACCACTGGGACACACGCGAAGCAGTCACCCGTATGCGGCTCGACACGCCTGATATCTCCCGGCCTCAACCGCCGGAGTGCAGTCCGGCCGGGGTCCGGGCAGAGCACATTGTCGATTTTCCCGATTTCGTGGTGCAGCGGCTGACCTTGCCGCCCGGCGTGCACTGGCAGCTGGAGGTCACAGACAGGTATCGCCTGCTGATGGTTTTGGCCGGGGCGCTGGAGCTTGGGGGGTGCCGTTATGCAGCCGATCAGGCCCTGTTGCTGCCAGCTCGATGGCGCGGACTGGTGAGCGCCGCGTCGGCGCCGGAACCACTGGTATTCCTGCTGGCCACACCGCGCAGTTAAGTGGTTGAACCGGTAGGGGCTTTGTGGCAGAATCTGCGCCCTTGTGACTGCCCTCAGCGACGGCCAGGGCGCATTAATTTTTATGAATAATCAATTGGTTATAAAAGTAATGTGAAAGTTTTTCTAGCTTGATGTCGGCCGGCACCAGGGCGTTCATATACTGCGGAAGTGGCGAAATTGGTATACGCGCTGGATTTAGGTTCCAGTGCCGCAAGGCGTGAGAGTTCGAGTCTCTCCTTCCGCACCAGACACCAGGCGACATCAACCGACAGCACATCGGCTGGCGGGGCCGCCCAAATTTAATGGATGCCGCCGGCGTCCCACACCTTTCGGATTGTAGTAGAGGAATTACCATGCAGGTTTCAATCGAGACGACTTCAGGCCTGGAGCGTCGTTTAACTGTTGGCGTACCCGCAGAGCGCATTGAGTCCGAGGTCAACAATCGGCTGCAAAAGGCCGCGGGCAATGTTCGCCTGGCGGGATTCCGCCCCGGCAAGGTGCCCATGAAAGTGATGCGCCAGCGCTTTGGCGCCGGCGTGCGCCAGGAAGTGCTCGGGGAGGTGATGAGCCGCTCGTTCCAGGAGGCGGTTATTCAGGAGAAGCTGCGGCCCGCGGGCCAGCCCAGCATCGAGCCGAAAAATCTGGAGGAGGGCAAGGACCTTGAGTACGTTGCCACTTTTGAGGTCTTTCCAGAGGTCGAAATCGTCGAGATCAAGGGCTTGGAAGTTGAGAAGCCCGTAGCGCAAGTCACCGATGCGGACGTTGACAATATTATCGACGTCTTCCGCAAGCAGCAGGGCAAGTGGACGGTAGTTGAACGGGCCGCTGCAGCGGGCGACAAGGTCAATATAGATTACGTGGGCACCCGCGACGGTGCCGCGTTTGATGGTGGCAGCGCCAGTGGCAGTGACCTGGAACTGGGTTCCGGCCGGATGATTCCAGGGTTCGAGGAGGGTGTTGCGGGCATGGTCGCGGGCGAGGAAAAAACCTTGCAGCTGAGCTTCCCGGAGGACTACCACAATGAGGAATTGAAAGGCGCTGCAGTGACATTCAAAGTCACCCTGAACAGCGTACAGGAACTCGTCCCGGCTGAGTTGAACGAGGAACTGTTTGCCAAGTATGGCGTCGATGACGGCGGCCTGGACAAGTTTCGCAGCGAAGTGCGGCAGAATATGGCGCGCGAATTAAAGAACGCCGTCCAGGGCAAGATCAAGCAACAGGTGATGGAGGCCGTAGCGGTAGCACATGAGTCGCTGGAAGTGCCCAAGGCCCTGATTGCACGCGAAGTGGAGGCCCTGCGCGACCAGATGTTCCAGCAGTTCGGTGGGGCGGCAGGAAAGGATCTCGACCTCAAGTCCCTGCTGCCGGATGACATGTTCAGGGACAATGCCGAGCGCCGGGTGAAGTTGGGACTGGTGCTGGCGGAACTGGTCGGCAAGCTGGGTCTGAAAGTGAATGCGGACAAGGTCCGGGAGGCTATCGAGGAACTCGCCTCCACCTACCAGGATCCGGAAGAGGTGGTCAACTGGTACTATTCCAGCCAGGAACAACTCGCATCGGTTGAATCCAGGGTGTTGGAGGACCAGATGGTTGAAAAGCTGCTGGAGCGCGCCAATATCATCGAGAAGCCCTGCAGCTACCAGGAAGCACTGGCACAGGCCCAGCGAGACGGCTGAGGGCACACTGCCACACATTTGATCGACCTTAACCAGGGGAAGGTACGCATGTCATCTCAGTTTGATGGGTACAACAGGCACACGATTAATAACCTGGGGCTGATTCCCATGGTGGTCGAACAGACCGCCCGCGGTGAACGGTCCTACGATATTTACTCCAGGTTATTGAAAGAGCGGGTTATTTTCGTGGTTGGCCCGGTCGAGGACCATATGGCAAATCTGATCGTCGCCCAGTTGCTCTTCCTGGAGTCGGAGAATCCGGACAAGGATATACACCTGTATATCAATTCGCCCGGCGGCTCGGTGACGGCGGGGCTGTCCATTTACGACACCATGCAGTTTATCAAGCCCGACGTCAGTACCATGTGCATCGGCCAGGCGGCATCCATGGGCGCATTTCTGCTGTGCGGTGGCACTGCGGGCAAGCGTTATTGCCTGCCCAATTCCCGCACCATGATCCACCAGCCCAGTGGCGGTGCCCAGGGCCAGGCCACCGATATCGAAATCCAGGCCAAGGAAATCCTGATCATTCGCCAGCGTCTCAATGAATTGATGGCGCAGCACACCGGGCAGCCACTGGAGGTGATCGAGCGCGATACCGAGCGCGACCGCTTTATGAATGCTGTCCAGAGCAAGGAGTACGGCCTGATTGACGAGGTTTTGACCAGTCGCACCCCGGTGGCGGTGGCCGAGAAGTAGGCAGACGCACAGCGCTCGCCCTCAGGGCGGGCCGCGTGACAGGGCTCGCAGAAACGCGGGATATCCATGTTTTGGCCCTCTCGGGGGTTGCAAATAGCCGTAAAAGACATCATCGTACAACACAGGATGATGAGGCATCGATGTAGAGGGCGCAGGGCGGCTGAATGAGCGAGAAAACCACCAACTCCACCGACGGCGGCAAGCTGCTTTACTGCTCCTTCTGCGGCAAGAGCCAGCACGAGGTACGCAAGCTGATAGCCGGTCCTTCGGTGTTTATCTGTGACGAGTGCGTGGACCTTTGCAATGACATAATTCGCGAGGAAGTCCAGGAAAGTAACAGCGAATCGGCGGGCGAGCATCTCCCGGTACCCAAGGAGATCAACGCCATACTCGACGAGTATGTCATCGGCCAGAAGCGCGCCAAAAAGGTGCTTTCCGTAGCCGTTTATAACCATTACAAGCGACTCCGCCACGGCCAGCAGGGGCGCAGCCAGGATGTGGAACTCGGCAAGAGCAACATCCTGCTGGTAGGACCAACCGGCAGTGGCAAGACCCTGCTGGCGGAAACTCTCGCCCGACTGCTGGACGTACCCTTCACCATCGCCGACGCGACCACGCTGACCGAAGCCGGCTATGTCGGCGAGGATGTGGAGAATATCATCCAGAAGTTGTTGCAAAAGTGCGAGTACGATGTCGAAAAAGCCCAGGTGGGCATCGTTTACATCGATGAAATCGACAAGATATCGCGCAAGTCAGACAACCCGTCGATTACCCGTGACGTATCGGGGGAGGGCGTACAGCAAGCCCTGCTCAAGCTCATAGAGGGTACCGTGGCCTCCGTGCCGCCGCAGGGTGGGCGCAAGCATCCGCAGCAGGAATTCCTGCAGGTCGATACATCCAACATCCTGTTCATCTGTGGCGGCGCGTTTGCCGGCCTGGATAAGGTCATCAGGAACCGCTCGGAGAAGGGCGGCATAGGCTTTTCCGCCGAGGTCAAGAGCAAGGACGAGCGGCGCAATGTTGGCGAACTTCTGTTTGACCTTGAACCGGAAGACCTGGTCCAGTACGGCCTGATTCCGGAATTTGTGGGCCGCCTGCCGGTTATCGCCACGCTGGAGGAACTGGATGTCGATGCGCTGGTCCAAATTCTCACTGAGCCAAAGAATGCGCTGACCAAGCAGTACAGCAAACTGTTCGAAATGGAGGGCGTCGAGGTCGATTTCCGCGAGGATGGCCTGCGCGCCATTGCCGAGAAAGCCATGGAGCGCAAAACAGGTGCCCGGGGCCTGCGCTCCATTCTGGAAGGTGTGTTGCTCGATTCCATGTATAACATCCCGTCGCAGAGTAATGTGGCCAAGGTGGTGATAGACGAGTCTGTTATTCGTGGAGACTCCGAGCCACTGCTGGTCTACCAGAACAGCGAGCCAACACCCAGGGCGGCAGCAACCGAGGACTGATCTCCCCGGTTTTCCGTCGCCACGCCGCTGGCGACGCGTTCTGAAGCCCGGAAAATGCGCCAGGCGCTTGTATTCCGGCAAACAGCCCCCACCTAGTGGCTACTAACGCCTGAAACCCGCTTAACCCGGAGACGTTTATGGGTTCTTCTTCTGTGATCGAACTGCCCCTGCTGCCCTTGCGCGACGTGGTGGTCTATCCCCACATGGTGCTGCCCCTGTTTGTGGGCCGGGAGAAATCCATCGAAGCACTCGAATTCGCCATGGCCAATGACAAGCAGATTCTGCTGGCGGCCCAGCGCAACGCGGCGGACGATGATCCCGGTGCGGACGATATTTACCAGATGGGGACAGTCTCCAATATCCTGCAGTTACTCAAGCTGCCGGACGGGACGATAAAGGTCCTGGTTGAAGGTGGCTACCGGGCGGTTGTCGACAGCATCGACGACGAGGGGAATTTTGCCATCGCCGGCGTGCGTGAGGTGATCAGCGACGAAATTCCGGAGGGGGAGGTGGAGGCCTTGTTGCGCTCGACCATCACCCAGTTTGAGAAGTATGTGAACCTCAGCAAGAAAGTGCCGGCAGAGGTATTGACCTCCCTGACCGGTATCGATGAGCCGGGCCGCCTGGCGGATACTATCGCGGCCCATATGAGTGTCGACCTTGAAGAAAAACAGCGAATCCTGGAAATCACCGGCATTCGTCCCAGACTCGAACACCTGCTGGGCCTGATGGAGGCCGAAATCGATCTCTTTCAGGTCGAAAAGCGGATCCGCGGTCGCGTCAAGAAACAAATGGAAAAGAGCCAGCGCGAGTACTATCTCAACGAGCAGATGAAGGCGATCCAGAAAGAACTCGGGGAAATGGACGAGGCCCCCAGCGAACTGGATGAACTGCAACTGCGCATCGACGAGGCGCGTATGCCGGAGGAGGCCCGTGACAAGGCGTTGACCGAACTCGGCAAGCTGAAAATGATGTCGCCGATGTCGGCTGAGGCTTCGGTGGTGCGCAGTTATATAGACTGGATGGTCAGCGTGCCCTGGTCCAAACGCAGTAAGGTGAAACACGACCTTACCAATGCCGCCAATATTCTCAACGAGGATCACTACGGCCTGGAAGAGGTGAAAGACCGGATTCTTGAATACCTCGCGGTGCAGAAACGCGTGCGCAAGGTAAAAGGCCCGGTATTGTGCCTGGTGGGCCCGCCGGGTGTTGGTAAAACCTCCCTGGGCGAATCCATCGCTCGCTCCACCAACCGGAAGTTTGTCCGCATGGCCCTGGGCGGCGTGCGCGATGAGGCGGAGATCCGCGGTCACCGCCGGACGTATATCGGTTCGATGCCGGGCAAGTTGTTGCAGAAAATGGCCAAGGCCGGCGTCAAGAATCCGCTGTTCTTATTGGATGAAATCGACAAAATGGGTATGGACCATCGCGGCGACCCGGCCTCGGCCATGCTGGAGGTGCTCGACCCCGAACAGAATCACGCCTTCAATGATCACTATCTCGAAGTGGATTACGATCTGTCCGATGTCATGTTCGTCTGTACTTCCAATACGATGAATATTCCCGGGCCGCTGCTGGACCGGATGGAGGTCATTCGTATCCCCGGGTATACCGAAGACGAAAAGCTGAATATTGCCGAACGCTACCTGAGTCCCAAACAGATCAAGCTGAATGGCCTCAAAAAAGGCGAGCTGGCGATCGGCCTGGATGCGGTGCTCGACATCATCCGCTATTATACGCGCGAGGCGGGAGTCCGTGCACTGGAGCGGCAACTCGCTAAAATTTGCCGGAAGATGGTCAAGGCCATTACCCTGGGTGAAGCGAGCGGGGGCGTTACGGTCAGTGCGCAGATGCTGCCCGACCTGCTGGGTGTGCGTAAGTTCAACTACGGTATCGCCGAGGAGCAGAACAAGATCGGCCAGGTGACGGGCCTGGCCTGGACGTCGGTGGGCGGTGAGTTGCTGACGATCGAAGCCGTCGCGTTTCCGGGCAAGGGCCGTTATGTGAAGACGGGCTCGCTGGGCGATGTTATGCAGGAGTCGATCCAGGCAGCATCCACCGTCGTTCGCAGTCGCTCCCAGACACTGGGAATTCCAGCTGGCTACCACGAGAAGCACGACGTGCATTTCCACGTGCCGGAGGGCGCGACACCCAAAGACGGCCCCAGTGCAGGTGTCGCCATGTGCACCGCACTCGTGTCTGTTCTGACCAATATCGCGGTGCGCGCCGATGTGGCAATGACCGGTGAAATCACTCTGCGTGGTGAAGTGCTGCCCATCGGCGGACTCAAGGAGAAATTGCTGGCAGCCCGTCGTGGCGGTATAAAAACCGTCATCATTCCAAAGGAAAACGAGCGCGACCTGAAAGAAGTGCCGGATAATATCAAGGAGCACCTGACAATCCGCGCGGTTAAATGGATCGACGAAGTGTTGGCGATTGCACTTGAGTCGATGCCCAAGCCTTTGAGTGATGAAGATTATCGTGCCGGTTCCGTCGGTTCGGCTGCGGATAGTGAACAGGACGAAAATAATCGAATAAATACCCACTAACTGTGGGTGTCAATGTTGACCCGAATCGGACGTCTGGTATAAAGTCTGGCGTTCGATTAATCCGTACTATTTCGGACTTTCAGCAACATCAGGGTCCACGCCAGTTTGCTAACGATACCATTCAAGACTGGTCGGTATGCCCGGCGACACACTGCCCCGGAGTTTATAAAACGACCTTTTACTCCAGGGCATTAACACCAGGAACACTACTTTTATCCATCAAGGGGATTTGTGTGAATAAAACTGAACTGATTGACTCCATCGCAACAGCCGCCGACCTGCCCAAAGCCGCTGCTGGTCGTGCACTCGACGCCGTCCTGGAAAGTATCACCGAGGCATTGACCAAGGGCGACCAGGTATCCCTGGTTGGCTTCGGTACCTTCTCGGTCAAGAACCGCGCTGCGCGTAGCGGGCGAAATCCGCAAACCGGTGCCACCATCGAGATCAAGGCTACCAACGTACCTGGTTTCAAAGCAGGCAAGGCGCTCAAGGATGCCGTTAACAACTGAGCATTCGGTGGGGACCCTCACGGGGTCACCTCGTTAGTTGCCCAATCACTTCAGCTTAGTGACAACTGTGATACCCGCAGCAGACGGAAAGGCGCACTCACTGGTGCGCTTTTTTTTTAGTTTTCCAGAGTAGACATCCATGCTTCAGAACATTCGCCAGCAGGTTCAGGGACCAACCATTAAAATACTGGTGTGGTTGATCGTCATATCGTTCTCCATTTTTGGTATCGAGTCGATTCTTGTGGGAGGTGGAAGCGGTGGCGTAGCCGAAGTTAACGGGGAGGAAGTCAGCCCGCAGGAGCTGCAGCAGGCCATTAACACCCAGAAACGACGCCTGATATCGATGATGGGTGAGAATTTCGACCCGGCAATGGTGGAAGATGACGTACTCCGCGCCCCGGTGCTCAACTCCCTGATTGGCCGGATACTGATGATGCAATCTGCGAAATCGATGGATCTGGCCGTGTCCCGCAAGGAACTCGACAGCCTCATTGCGAGCATGGAGCAGTTCCAGATAGAAGGTGTATTTTCGCCGCAGCTCTATACCAGCGTATTGTCCAGTGCCGGCTATACCCCGGCCTATTTCAAGCAAACGCTGCGCGAGGACGTCGCGCTCACCCAGCTGCGCAGCGGCCTGGCCGGCACCGAGTTTGCCACGTCACTCGAATTAACCCTGAATGCGCAGGTGGGTGCAGAGCAGCGCGACCTGCGCTATCTGACCATACCACTGCAGTCGTTCATTGATTCCCAGGAGGCCAGCCAGGAGCAGGTCGCAGCCTACTATGCCGACCACCAGGACGACTTTCGCACTATCGAGACAGTCGAACTGGATTACATCGAGCTGGCCCCTGAACAATTTGTCAAACCGGTAGAGGACAGCGCAGTGCTGGAAGCCTACCAGCTCGAGATAGAGAACGCCCAGTACAAGACCGAGAATCGGGTATCACACATCCTGTTCGAGACCAGGAAAGACGAGGACGAGGACGCATTGCAGCAACGCGTCACGCTTGCCCGGGAGAAACTGGCGGCCGGCGCCGATTTTGGCGCGGTGGCAAAGGAGTTTTCCGACGATGTCGGCTCTGCTGCCAATGGCGGTGATCTGGGCTTTTCCAGCGGGGACGCCTTCCCAGCGGAAATGGAAGAAGCGATTGCCCAGCTGCCGGTAAACGAGGTGTCGGCACCGGTCAAAACCGATGCGGGTACGCACCTGGTGTTGGTGACCGAACGCAAGGAGGGCAGCGCGCCCCCGCTTGAGGAGCTGCGTCCCCGATTGGAGGAGCAACTGCAGCTCGCCCAGGCTCGGGTGGATCTGCTGCTCGCCGTCGAACAGCTCAAGGACCTGGTTTTTAACGCCGAGGACCTTGCGCGGCCAGCCAGGGAACTTGACCTTACTGTAGCTCGCAGCGAACCCATCGCGCGTAACCAGGCCGACGGCCTGTTCGCCAATCCGGCCCTGCAGGCGGCGGCTTTTTCCGAGGAGGTGCTGGAGGAGGGACACAACAGCGATGTCATCGAGCTGGGTGACGACCGGTTCGTCGTGTTGCATATGCACAAGCACAACCCGCCACAGGTCAGGGAGCTGGCCGACGTGAGCGAGCAGATCGCGGGTATTATCAAGGAGCAATCCGCCCGCGAGATGGTCGCTGCCGAGGCGGATCGCCTGATGCGGGAACTGGCCGCGGGGGCGTCGATAGAGCAACTCGCCAACAGTGCCGGCTATGACTGGCAGGTTGAACTCGGTGCAGACCGGCGCAACACGAGCCTGCCACCTGACGTTCTCAGCCTGGCATTTGGCATGCCGGCTCCCGCAGAGGGTGAGGTGCTTGCAGATTTCGTCATGACACCGGCGGGGGATGCCCAGGTGGTTGCCCTTGTGCGGGTCAATCCCGGGCGCCTTGAGACCCTCGACGAGCCTGCGGTGGTCGCGCTGCGGCGCCAGCTGAACAGCGAGTACGCCAACCTGCTGGACACAGAGTTCCAACGCGGCCTGCGCGAGAGCGCAGACGTTTCTGTAATGTAAGGCACCTTTGAGGTAAGCATGGCCAGAAAAGTACTCACGCTGAACCAGATTTCCATCAAGGGGCTGGAGCGACTTCCCCGCGACGGTTACGAAATCGCCAGCGAATTCACCCATCCAGATGCCATCCTGCTGCGCAGTCACCAATTGAAGCCGGAGGATATCGCCGACTCCGTGCTGGCGATCGGGCGCGCGGGCGCGGGGGTCAACAATATTCCGGTAGCGGAGTGCTCGCGCCGCGGCATACCCGTGTTCAACTCGCCCGGGGCCAATGCCAATGCGGTTAAGGAACTGGTGGCCACCGCCATGCTGCTTGGTTCGCGCGGAATTATAGAGGGCATTCGCTACGTCGATACGCTGGCGGGAATGCAGGACAAGGCCGAGATGAATCGCATTCTCGAGGCGCAGAAAAAGCAGTTCAAGGGCAATGAACTGGTTGGCAAGACGCTCGGCGTCGTTGGCCTCGGCGCCATCGGCTCGATGGTGGCGGAAATGGCGCTGACCATGGGAATGGAAGTGGTGGGCTACGACCCGGCATTGTCTGTGGAAGCCGCGTGGCGGCTCTCCAGCAAGGTGCGCAAGGCCGACACACTGTCGGCCCTGTTCGCCCGCTGTGACTATATCACTCTCCACCTGCCGGTACTCGACTCTACCCGGGGCCTGGTCAACGCCGAACTGCTGGGGGCCATGAAGCCCGACGCCTGCCTGCTGAATTTCGCCCGGCAGGAGATTGTTAATGAAGACGACCTGCTGCAGGCATTGGTCAATCGCAAGTTGCGACGGTACATCGCAGACTTTCCCTCTCCCGCCCTGATCGGGCGTGACGATGTCATCCTGATGCCCCATATCGGCGCCAGCACCGACGAGGCCGAAGATAATTGCGCCATCATGGCGGCAGACCAACTGCGGGATTTTCTCGAGAACGGCAATATACGCAACTCGGTCAATTTCCCGACCCTGGAACTGGAACGGGTGCGGGGCTGCCGGCTGTCTGTCAGCAACGACAACGTCCCCAGGATACTCGGCAGTGTGCTGGCGATCCTTGCCGATGAAAACATCAACGTGATCGACATGCTGAACAAGAGTCGCGGCGAACTGGCCTACAACCTGATAGATATCGACACCCATGTCAGTGACGATGTGCTTTCCAGGATGCGTGCCCTCGACGGTGTGATCAATGTGCGCTTGATCGGAGACTGCGCCTAGGCCTTGCCTGAGCCCCGGCATGGCGAATCCGCTGGAAGGTATAGAAAAGCAGGTCCGGCGGCGGAATTTCGACTCGCCGCCCCTGCACCTGTGGCATCCGGCATTATCGGGAGACATTCCCATCCGCATTGCTGCCGATGGCACCTGGTACCACGAGGGCGCCGTTATCGCGCGCGATGCGCTGGTCCGGCTGTTCGCCAGCATCCTGCGCCGGGAGGATGACGGTGAGTACTACCTGGTCACACCCGCTGAAAAATGGCGTATCGCGGTAGATCTCCACCCCCTGATCGTAACGGATGTGTCGCTACCGAAGGAGGGGGGCGAACTGCTGGCAACGCTCAATACCGGCAGGCACGTGCACATCAATGCGCAGCACCCGCTTTTCCCCGAGCCTGCAGTCGATGGAATTCCCGCGATACAACTTGAGCACGGGCTGAGCGCGATGCTCAATCGGGCGGCCTGGTACCGGCTGGCTGACATGGCCAGGGAAGAGGGCGGGGAACTGGTGCTGAGCAGCGGTGAATACCAGTATCGTCTCGGATCGCCGGGGTAAATCTACCACCGCGATCCGGGGCACAACCGAATTACATATTGGGGTAATTCGGCCCGCCAAAACCTTCCGGTGTTACCCACACGATATTTTGTGACGGATCCTTGATATCGCAGGTCTTGCAATGCACGCAGTTCTGGGCGTTGATCTGGAAGCGTTTCCCGTTGGCATCCTCAACGATCTCGTAAACCCCCGCGGGGCAGTAGCGCTGTGCGGGCTCGTCGTACAAGGGCAAATTCGTCGCCAGTGGAATCGCCGGGTCGAGCAGTGTCAGGTGGCAGGGCTGGTCTTCCTCGTGGTTGGTATTCGACAGGAACACCGAGGTCAGCCGGTCAAAGCTGATTTTGTTGTCGGGTTTCGGGTAGTCGATTTTTTTACACTCGGCCGCCGGCTTCATCGCTGCGTAATCCGGTCTGCTATCGTTCAGGGTAAAGGGCAGCTTACCGCCGAAAATATTCTGGTCTATCCAGACCATCGCCGAGCCCAGCAAAATGCCGAACTTGTGCATGAAACCGGAAAAATTGCGGGTGGTGTAGAGTTCCTCATGCAGCCACGATGCCTCCATTTTGCTGGCATAGGAGGCGAGGTCGGCCGGGGCAGTCTCACCCTGTGCCAGTGCTTCAACGACCGCTTCAGCCGCCAGCATGCCGCTCTTCATCGCGGTGTGGTTACCCTTGATCTTCACGCTGTTGAGGGTGCCGGCGTCGCAGCCGATGAGCAGGCCGCCCGGGAAATACATACGCGGCAGCGAATTCAGGCCGCCCTTGGTAATAGCCCTGGCCCCGTAGACGATTCGGGTGCCGCCTTCCAGGTACTTGACGGTCTCGGCGTGATGCTTCCAGCGCTGGAACTCCTGGAACGGGCTCATATGCGGATTGCTGTAGTTCAGGTCGGCAATCAGGCCGACGTATACCTGGTTGTTCTCGGCGTGGTACATAAATGCGCCGCCGCCGGTCCCGGACTCCTGCAGGGGCCACCCCAGGCCGTGAATGACCAGGCCCTCCTCGTGCTTCTCGGGTGGTATCTCCCAGATTTCCTTGATGCCGATGCCGTAATGCTGGGGGTCCTTGCCCGCGTCCAGCGAGAACTTGTCGATCAATTGCTTGCCCAGGTGGCCCCGGCAGCCTTCGGCGAACAGTGTGTACCTGGCGTGCAACTCCATGCCGGGCATGTAGCTGTCCTTGTGCTCACCATTGGCGCCGACACCCATGTCACCGGTGGCGATTCCCTTGACCCGCCCGTCGTCGTGGTACAGCACTTCCGCGGCGGCGAAACCGGGGTAAATTTCCACACCGAGCCCTTCGGCCTGCTCCGCCAGCCAACGGCACACATTGCCCATGGAGACAATGTAGTTACCCTCGTTGTGGGTAGGTTTGGGGATGAAAAAATTGGGCAACTTGATCGCGCGCTTGCTGTTCAGGTAGAAAAAGAACCTGTCTCCCTTAACCGCAGTATTGAGTGGCGCACCCAGTTCCTTCCAGTTGGGAAACAGCTCGTTCAATGCGCGGGGTTCCAGCACGGCCCCCGACAGGGTGTGGGCGCCTACCTCTGAGCCTTTTTCCACCACACAAACGGTGATTTCCTGCTCTTTCTCCTTGGCCAGCTGCATGATGCGACAGGCTGCGGAGAGTCCCGCAGGGCCTGCGCCGACGATAACAACATCAAACTCCATCGATTCTCGATCCACAATCATGTCCTCGTTGATTCCGGGTGGGGGGAGAGCGCCGGCCCGGGCCTGGGGGCGACCTTTGGAAAGGGCCGCAAGTATATAATTTCTATGGATAAAAATCCATATCAGGAGGGCTTTCACAGATCTTGTTGATCCAGCTCATAGGCGCGTGGGAACGCCGGGAAGCGCTATTGACCCGCACTACTTAAGTCGGCATTATACCCAGCCGAAATTACGCTGACGCAGCCTTTTATCCAGCGCTGTGCCTTGATTACCCACCTGAAAAACTAGGGAGAATCCATGAAGGTTCTTGTTGCCGTTAAACGCGTCGTTGACTACAACGTCAAGGTCCGCGCCAAAGCCGATGGTAGTAATGTTGACCTGAACAACGTCAAGATGGCTATTAACCCCTTCTGTGAAATTGCCGTGGAGGAAGCTGTTCGACTCAAGGAGGCGGGCACAGCTACCGAAGTCATCGCCGTATCCGTCGGCGACAAATCATGCCAGGAGCAGATTCGCACCGCGCTCGCGCTTGGTGCCGATCGCGGTATCCAGGTAGAGACTGAGGGTCCGGTAGAGCCTCTGGTTGTGGCAAAGCTGCTGAAGGCGATTATCGATAAGGAGCAACCGCAGTTGGTGATCCTCGGTAAGCAGTCTATCGATGGCGATAACAACCAGACCGGACAGATGCTGGGCGCGCTGGCCAATATGCCCCAGGGCACGTTTGCGTCTGAGATCTCGGTAGATGGTGACAAGCTCAACGTCACCCGCGAAGTCGACGGCGGCCTCCAGACGATAAGCCTGAACCTGCCGGCCATCGTCACTACTGACCTGCGCCTGAATGAACCGCGCTACGCCTCCCTGCCGAATATTATGAAGGCCAAGAAGAAGCAACTGGATGTCTACTCGCCGTCTGACCTGGGCGTGGCGGTCACCTCGCACCTGACCCAGGTAAAGGTCGAGCCGCCAGCCGAGCGTAAAGCCGGCATCAAGGTCGCGGACGTGGATCAACTGGTCGACAAACTGAAGAACGAGGCGAAAGTAATCTGATGAGCACACTGGTAATCGCAGAACACGACAACAGCAGCCTGAAAGTGGCGACCCTCAACGCGGTGGCCGCGGCCCAGGTCATGGGTGCGGGTATTGATATCCTGGTGGCCGGCGCCGATTGTGGCGGTGCCGCCGAGCAGGCCGCCAAGGTCCCCGGTGTGGGCAAGGTACTGGTTGCCGACAACGCCGCCTATGCCCACCAACTGGCTGAGAATGTCAGCCTGTTGATAGCAGAAGTCGCAGCCGCCTACGACAACATCGTTGCCCCGGCCACCTCCAACTGCAAAAACACGATGCCGCGTGTCGCCGCGCTGCTTGATGTCGCGCAGATCTCTGAAATCACCTCAGTGGAGTCGCCCGACACTTTCAAGCGACCGATTTATGCCGGTAACGTCATCGCCACGGTAAAGAGTACTGACGCGAAGAAGGTTATTACCGTGCGTACGACCGCTTATGATGCGGCGCCCGCCGAGGGTGGGTCCGCCACGATCGAAGCGATCAGCGCCGTTCACGATGCCGGGATTTCGGCCTTTGTGGGCGAGGAAGTGGCAGTCTCAGACCGTCCTGAACTGACCTCTGCCAAGATTGTCATCTCCGGGGGTCGCGGCATGCAGAACGGCGAGAACTTCAAGCTGCTGGACGGTATCGCCGACAAGCTGGGTGCGGCCATCGGTGCTTCGCGCGCCGCAGTTGACGCCGGATTTGTGCCAAACGATTACCAGGTTGGCCAGACCGGCAAGATCGTCGCCCCCGATCTGTATATCGCTGTCGGCATTTCCGGCGCGATTCAGCATCTGGCCGGTATGAAGGACTCCAAGGTGATCGTGGCGATCAACAAGGACGAGGACGCGCCTATTTTCCAGGTAGCTGACTACGGCCTGGTAGCCGACCTGTTCGTCGCCCTGCCGGAGCTTGAAGCCAAGCTCTAGTTGCTCGTTTGCCGCAAAAGAAACCGGCCTTGTGCCGGTTTTTTTTGGTTCGCGTGGTGCCCCCGCTGGAGTGCCAATTGTTTGAGTTCAGGTTGGCGAGGACGGGCGCGGCTGGGCAGCCCCCTCGCCAACGCCCGGCGCAAGTGTCACCCAGGCTCCCGCATCGACAGCTCGAGGGCAAGGCGCTTAATCCCGCCGCAACCGGTCGGAAATCGCAATCGGGGTAGGGTAGTTAAGCACCACGATATACGAAGACACGAGCAGGGTGATGATCGTGGTGGCCTGGATCAGCAGCGAGGCATGCTCCGTGATAATCGCACTGGCTACCGCCACATAGGCGATCAGCAGCGAAAACTCGCTGGCCTGGCCCAGCCGAAAACCCAGGTCCCAGGCCAGGGTGCGCTTCTCGCTGACCCCCTTGAGCAGGAAGCGATAAACCACCGGTTTCAGGCCCAGTATCAGCGCCGACAGCACCAGGGCCGGTGCCAGGACCTGGTTGAGCAGCGCGAGGTCAAAGCGCGCGCCAACCGAGAAAAAGAACAGTATCAGGAAAAAATCCCGCAATGGTTTCAGGTTGACCGCGATGTACTGGGATATCGGGCTGGTAGCGATCGTGATGCCGGCGATGAAGGCGCCTATTTCCGCGGACAGGCCCAGCAACTGCGCACCCTCCGCGAGGCCCAGGCACCAGCCGATGGCCAGCAGGAAGATGTACTCGTGGAAGCGGTCAAAGCGGGTGATCAGCGGCAGTAACACATACCGCACCGCGACCAGAGCACCGCCTGCCAGCACGGGCAGGCTGAGCAGGGAGTAGGTAAGTTTCAGACCCATGGCGTCCGTGCTGCCGGAGCCTGCGCTCAGCAGTAGCATGAGCACTATGATCGCCAGCAGGTCCTGCAGCAGTAACAGGCCTATCATCAGCTCACCGATATGGCGGTGGTGCAACACCGTGGTCGGCAACAGCTTTATGCCGATAATCGTCGAGGAAAACATCATGGCGGCGCCGGTAATAAGCGCATCTGTAACACCGAAGCCGAACAGGCGGGCGACGGCGTAGCCCAGGCCGAGGAAAATCGCCGAGCTGAAAATGGCCACCACCATCGATTTGCGCAGGGTGGACCACAGGGCCTGGGGCTGCATATCCAGCCCCAGCAGGAACAGCAGGAAGATAATGCCGACATGGCCGATGTCGGACAGCAGGTGCAGGTCGGTCACCATCGACATGCCGTAGGGCCCGATGCAGGCGCCAAGGGCAATGTAGGCAATGATCAGGGGCTGGCGGGTGTAGAGGGCGAGCGAGGCGAAAATCGCCGCGCCGGTGAAGATCAGAAAAAAAGAAAAGGTGACGCTACTGGCTTCCATCTAGGGTGCTTTCCACAAAGGGTCGCACCCGAGTGTAGCAAGGCCACAGGGCATGGGGATAGCTCAACCCCGGCGGCGAAACAGCGGCAATGGTTGGTCGATAGACGCCTGGTAGTATTCGCTGAAATCCGCGAGGCGGGGCAGCGCCTCCTCCAGCGAGGGTTCATCTTCCATCAGGAACGCGTCGAAACCGCAGCGGTGCAGGTAGCTCAGTTGCTCTCGCAGGAAATGCCCACTGGCGCGCAGTTCGCCCTTGTAGCCGTGTTCGCGCAGTTCCCGTCCGTAGGAAAATCCGCGCCCGTCCGTGAAAACGGGAAAATACACGGCGACCAGGGGGATCTGGTCGAGGTGTTCAAACAGCGGACTGGGCGCCTGCCCGGGTTCCAACTGCACAGCGCGTCCGGATTTTTCCGGTAGTTGCAGCCACTGCTCCAGGCTCAGTATCTGGTGTTCACCGGTGGCATTGGCGTTGGCGTCGGGGTCGACGCGCTGCCAGGGATCGTCGACTATCTGGCCTCGCTTAATCAGCTTTGGCATACACGCGCTCCTTGAAAGGCTCTATTCCCACGCGCCGGTAAGTATCGAGGAATACTTCTTCTTCCTGGCGCAAATCCAGGTAGGTGCCGAGAATGCGATCAATCACGTCGGGCATGGCGCTCTGGCTGAAGGAGGGACCCAGTATCTTGCCTATGGATGCATCCTTCGCCTGGCTGCCGCCCAGGCTGACCTGGTAAAATTCCTGGCCCTTCTTGTCGACGCCCAGAATACCGATATGACCGATGTGATGGTGGCCGCAGGCGTTCATGCAGCCGCTGATATTCAACTCGATGGGTCCCAGGTCATACAGGTAGTCCAGGTCCTCGAAGCGGGCCTGGATGGCCTCCGCGACCGGTATCGACTTGGCATTGGCGAGCGAGCAGTAATCGCCACCGGGGCAGCAGATGATATCGGTGAGATAGCCCAGGTTGGGCGTGGCCAGCCCCGCTGCCTGCAGTTCCTGCCAGAGGGGATAGAGCTGGTCCATCTGCACGTCGGCCAGCACCAGGTTTTGCTGGTGGGTGCTGCGCACTTCCCCGAAGGCGTACCTGTCGGCCAGGTCGGCCACCAGTTCCAGTTGGCGGTCGGTGATATCTCCGGGCGCGAAACCGGTCGCCTTGAGGGAAATGTTGACGATGCGGTAGCCCGGCACCCGGTGCTCCACCGTGTTCCGCCTGACCCAGTTACCGAAGATTGGCTCGGCGCCAAGCTGCTGCGCCAGACCGGCCCGGGCAGCCGTGTCGTCCAGCGTGAGATAGGCGGGATCGGTAAAGAAGGATTTCGCCCTTGCGATCTCTTCCTCCGTGAGGGTTGCCGGGCCGTCCTTGATCGCGGCCCACTCCTGTTCCACGGCTTCGCGAAAAGCGTCGACCCCCATGGCCTTGACCAGGATCTTGATGCGCGCCTTGAACTTGTTGTCCCTTCGACCATTCTGGTTGTAAACCCGCAGGATCGCCTCCAGGTAGGTCAGGAGGTGCTTTTTATCCAGCCAGTCGCAGACGACGGAACCGATGACAGGGGTGCGACCCAGGCCACCACCGGCCAGGATCCTGCACCCGATCTCCCCGCTGGCGTTGGCGACCAGTTCAATACCGATATCGTGGGCGTAAATCGCGGCCCGGTCTTCGCGGCTGCCGCAAACGGCGATCTTGAACTTGCGTGGCAGGAAGGCGAATTCGGGATGCAGGGTAGACCACTGCCGGATAATCTCGCAGTAGGGGCGGGGGTCTTCAAGTTCATCGGTCGCCACACCGGCATACTGGTCGGTGGTAGTGTTGCGAATACAATTGCCACTGGTCTGGATGGCATGCATCTGTACCGTGGCCAACTCGGCCAGGATATCGGGCACCTCCTCCAGGCGTGGCCAGTTGAGCTGGATGTTCTGGCGCGTGCTCACATGGGCGTAGCCCTTGTCAAAAACACGCGTGATCTCCGCCAGCTTGCGCAATTTGGTGCTGTTGAGCAGGCCGTAGGGCACGGCGATCCGCAGCATCGGCGCGAGGCGCTGTATATAGAGACCGTTTTGCAGGCGCAGTGGCAGGAATTCAGCATCACTCAACTGCCCGGCCAGGAAACGGGCAGTCTGGCCGCGAAACTGGTTGACCCTTTGATCGACTATGGCCTGGTCATATTCGTCGTAAACGTACATCAATAAATCCTGCTGCTGTGACTCCGACCCGTGGTCGAACCGTCAGGGGCGGCTACATTACCAGAAAAGCCGGGAGGGTAATTAGTAAGAATATTCATAAGGTTAGAACTTCATCAAGGGTAAGAAACCCCGCCTGCCGCGCGCTGTGAGTATGCTTGGGAATATCCACAATACTGCTATAATGCCGGCTTGAGACCACCCCCAGCCCGGAGCCCCACATGTCAGACAAACCACACAGCGAACGCGAAGCCGATGGTACCGCCGACGCCATCGCCGTCACCGCCATTATTGGCGTTATCGTATTGACCATGTTTATCTGGTTATCCGGCATGCCCACCTGAGGGCGGCGGGTGCGGGTCCGCTCAATGCCCCGCACCCTTCAACACCAGCTTTACCACCGTGAACACGGTGCCGATAAACAGCAGGGTAAAGATAATACCCGCCGCAATAAACACCCCGATCCTGCCCTGTTTGAAATCCCTCTCCCTGTTTTTACTGCTCTGAACCCCCAGGCCTGCGGCGAGCACACTGCTGACCACCTGAACAGGATTTAACGCGGGTTTTTCTTTCCCCGCGGGTGGCGCAGCCTGGTCGGCCCGGTTGTCGTTGTCGTTGCTCACCTTGCGTCTCCTCCCTAGTATTCCAGGATGGGGCGCAGCCAGCGCTCCATGGTAGCCGGCAACTCGCCCTTGCGCCTGGCAATATCCTCGACCTGGTCCCGACCGATCTTGCCCACGGCGAAGTAGTCGGCTTCCGGGTGCGAATAGTAGAACCCGCTCACCGCCGCGGCAGGGCTCATGGCAAAGCTTTCGGAAAGCTCAACCCCGCAGGTATTGGGGGCGTCCAGCAAGCGGAAAAGGGTCGATTTTTCGGTGTGGTCGGGACAGGCGGGATAGCCGGGCGCGGGCCGGATGCCGCGGTACTGTTCCCTGATCAGATCCTCATTGCTCAACTGCTCGTCGCGGGCGTAACCCCACAGTTCGGTTCGCACCAGCCGGTGCAGGTGTTCGGCGAACGACTCCGCCAGCCGGTCAGCCAGGGCCTTCACCATGATGCTGTTGTAATCGTCGTGCTCGGCGTCAAACTTTGCCGCCAGTGCTTTCACCCCGTGGCCGGTGGTCACGCAAAAACCGCCGATATAATCTTTCACGCCGCTGCCCAGCGGGGCGATGAAATCCGCCAGGCTGAGATTCGGCTTGCCGTTGGGTTTCTCGACCTGCTGGCGCAAGTGATGCAGCGTGGCGATCACCTCGTCGCGGGACTCATCGGCGTAAACCAGGATATCGTCGGCACCCGAACGCGCCGCGGGCCAGAAACCGATGGTCGCCCGCGCAGTCAGCAGTTTTTCATCGATGATGCGCCGCAGCATGGCCTGGGCGTCCCGGAACAGTTCGCTGGCCTGGGCGCCCACCACCTTGTCCTCGAGGATCTTCGGATACTTGCCCGCGAGTTCCCAGGTGAGGAAGAAGGGAGTCCAGTCGATGGTATCCACCAGCCGCTCCAGCGGGTAATCATCGAACGCCCGGGTACCGATGAAGGCGGGGCGGGGCGGGGTATAGTCAGACCAGTCCAACTGCAGGCCGTGGTCGATAGCTTCCGCGTAACTCAACTGCCGGCTCCTGGGCTGGCGATTGGCCACGCGCTTGCGCACCGTTTCGTACTCCTCCCTGCGAGCCTGCACAAACGCCTGCTTGCCGTCACCGACCAGTTGGGTGGCCACGGCAACGCTGCGGGAGGCATCCGGCACATAGACCACCACGTCGCGGTCGTAGTGCGGGTCAATTTTTACCGCGGTGTGGGCCTTGGAGGTAGTGGCGCCACCGATCATCAGCGGCACATTGAATTCCTGTCGCTGCATCTCGGCGGCGACATGGACCATTTCGTCCAGCGACGGTGTAATCAAGCCGCTCAGGCCGATGATATCGACGGCTTCTTCGCGCGCCACTCGCAGAATCTCATCGCAATGCACCATGACACCCAGATCGATGACTTCGAAATTATTGCACTGCAGCACGACACCCACGATATTCTTGCCGATATCGTGTACGTCGCCTTTCACCGTCGCCATGAGGATTTTGCCGTTGGTGTTGTTGCCCCCGGTCTTTTCCTCCTCGATAAATGGCTGCAGATACGCCACGGCCTGTTTCATCACGCGGGCGCTCTTGACCACCTGCGGCAGGAACATCTTGCCCTCGCCAAACAGGTCACCCACCACGTTCATACCATCCATCAAAGGGCCCTCGATGACTTCGATGGGGCGCGCAAAACTGTGCCTCGCCTCTTCGGCGTCCTCGACCACGAAGGTGTTGATTCCTTTTACCAGCGCGTATTCGAGCCGCTTGGCGACATCCTGCTCGCGCCAGCTCAAATCCTCCACCCTGGCCTCGCCCGCGCCGCTTGAGCGGTAGCGCTCGGCCAGGGTCAGCAGGCGTTCGGTGCCGTCATCGCGGCGGTTGAGGATGACATCCTCCACGCCCTCGCGCAGGTCGGCAGGCAGACTGTCATAGACGGCTAATTGACCGGCATTGACGATACCCATATCCATGCCGGCGCGGATGGCGTGGTAGAGGAATACCGAGTGGATCGCCTCGCGCACCGCATCGTTGCCCCGGAAGGAAAAGGACACGTTGGAGACGCCGCCCGAGACCAGGGCGCCGGGCAGTTCTGCCTTGATGTAGCGGGTCGCCTCGATAAACTCCACGGCGTAGTTGTTGTGTTCATCGATGCCCGTGGCAATCGCGAAAATATTGGGATCGAAGATAATGTCGTTGGGGTTGAAATCCAGCTCACCCACCAACAGGTCGTAACAGCGTTTGCAGATTTCCTTGCGCCGCTGCAGGTTGTCGGCCTGGCCGTGCTCGTCAAACGCCATGACCACGACGGCGGCACCATAGCGTTGGCACAGCCGGGCCTGGGTGAGAAACTCTTCCTCACCGGATTTGAGGCTGATCGAATTCACCACGGCCTTGCCCTGGATGCATTTCAGTCCGGCCTCGATGATCTCCCATTTGGAGGAGTCGACCATGATGGGCACCCGGGAAATATCCGGTTCGGCCGCTATCAGGTTGAGGAAGGTCACCATGGCGGTTTTGGCGTCCAGCATGCCCTCGTCCATGTTGATGTCGATGATCTGGGCGCCGTCCGCCACCTGGACGCGCGCCACTTCGAGCGCGGCCTCGTAATTGCCTTCCAGCACCAGTCTTTTGAACCTGGCCGAGCCGGTCACGTTACAGCGCTCACCGACATTCACGAACAGGCTGTCGGCGGTGATGTTGAACGGTTCCAGTCCGCTCAGCCGGCAGGCGGGACGCGGTGCAGGCAGTATGCGCGGCGGTATGTCGCGCACCGCGTCGGCGATGGCCTGGATATGGGCCGGGGTGGTGCCGCAGCAGCCCCCGGCAAGATTGAGGAACCCGCGGCCGGCAAAACCGCGGAAGTCCTCGTACATGATGGACGGCGTCTCATCGAACTCGCCGAAGGCATTGGGCAGGCCCGCGTTCAGGTGGGCGCTGAAATAGCAGTCGGCAACATTGGACAGTTCCTCGATGAACGGGCGAATCTCCTTGAACCGCCGGCCGCAATTGGTGCCCACGATCAGTGGCCGGGCGTGGGCAACGGCATTCCAGAAGGCCTCGGGGTTCTGCCCGGAAAGCACGCGACCGCTGATATCGGGAAAGGTCACTGAAATCATCAGCGGCCACTCCCGGCCCAGTTCATCAAATACTTCCTTGACCGCGAAAATGGCTGCCTTGGCGTTCAGCGTGTCGAAGATGGTTTCAATCAGGAGGAAATCGACCCCTCCCTCGAGCAGGGCGCGTGCGGCGTCCCGGTAATCCTGGCGCAACTGGTCGAAGGTCACGCTGCGGGCCCCCGGATCGTTCACGTCGGGCGAAATTGACGCCGTTTTCGGGGTCGGGCCTAGCACCCCGGCCACAAAGCGGGGACGGGCGGGATCAGTCGCCGTTACCTCATCAGCCACCGCTCGGGCGATGCGGGCCGCCGCCAGGTTCAGTTCCGGCGCCAGTGCCCCCAGCTTGTAATCGTCCTGGGCAATCGCGGTGCTGTTGAAGGTGTTGGTCTCGATGATGTCGGCGCCGGCTTCGAGATAGCGGCGGTGGATGCCGGCGATGATATCGGGGCGGGTCAGCGACAGCAGGTCGTTATTGCCCTTGAGATCGTGCTCATGGTTGGCAAAGCGTTCCCCCCGGTAGTCCGCATCCTGCAGGCCCTCGGCCTGGATCATGGTCCCCATGGCGCCGTCGATCACCAGTATGCGGTTGCGCAGGGCCTGCGCCAGGGGTGAGCTGTGTTGCGGGTCATTTGCCATGATCGGTCTCGGTTTACTGCCGGAGCAGCGCGCTGCTCCTGTCAAAAAGCGGGCTAGTCTAGCAGATTGAAGCCCGGCCATCAGGTGGTGCTCGCGTTTTTGTGAACAAGTTTGGTAGAATACCTGAGTAATTTACTCGGAATGGAATTTTCGATGGTCACCATTACTGAATCAGCCCAGGAATACCTGGCGGAATTGTTGTCAAAACAGGAAGACGCGCTGGGCGTCCGGGTCTTTATAAACCAGCCCGGGACATCGAAAGCGGAGACCTGTATTGCCTATTGTCGCGAGGGCGACCTGCAGGAGGGGGACGAGGAGCGCCAGTTCGATGCTTTCAAGGCCTGGTTTGATGCCCGCAGCCTGCCCTACCTGGAAGACGCACTGGTCGACTACTCCAAGGACCGGATGGGCGGTCAACTCACTATCAAGGCGCCCAATGCCAAGATGCCCCGGGTAGACGCCAACAGCCCGCTGGAAGACCGGATCAACTACGTGCTGTACAACGAGATCAATCCCTCACTCGCGGCCCATGGGGGCGAGGTCAGCCTGGTGGAAGTCACCGATGATTTTTACGCCGTATTGCGCTTCGGTGGTGGCTGTCAGGGCTGCAGCGCCGTTGATATGACGCTCAAGAGCGGCGTTGAGAAAACCCTGCTGGAGCAGTTGCCCCAGTTGCAGGGCGTGCGCGACATGACCGACCACAGCGACCGTACCCAGGCGTATTATTGACCGGGCGGTTGTGGATTACGTCAGGCGCCCGGGCAACACGGTCCTGATTTTATCCCGCATGTCCAGCAGGCACTGCCGGGTCGTCTCCCAGTCGATACAGCCGTCGGTGACCGACACGCCGTAGGCCAGCTCGTCGAGGTTGGCGGGAATCGACTGGCTGCCGGCGTGGATATGGCTCTCGATCATCAGGCCGACGATAGACCTGTTGCCCTCGAGTATCTGGTTGGCCACGTTCTCCACCACCAGCGGTTGCAATTCCGGCTGCTTGTTGCTGTTGGCATGGCTGCAATCGACCATGATGTTGCAGGCAACGCCGGCTTTTTCCAGCGCCTGTTCACACAGGCGGATATGCACCGAATCGTAATTGGGCCCGCCGCTACCGCCGCGCAGGACGATATGGCCATAGCGATTACCGCGGGTGGTGAATACCGAAACCTGCCCCTCGCTGTTGATGCCGAGGAAACGGTGCGGCTTGGCTACCGAGTTGAGGGCGTTGGTGGCGACTGTCAGGCCACCATCGGTGCCATTTTTAAAGCCCACCGGCGAGGACAGTCCGCTGGCCATCTCCCTGTGGGTCTGTGATTCAGTCGTGCGGGCACCAATGGCGCTCCAGCTGATCAGGTCCTGCAGGTACTGGGGCGAGATCGGGTCCAGCGCCTCGGTAGAGGTGGGCAGGCCCAGCTCGAGAATGTCCAGCAGCAACTGCCGGCCCAGGTGCAGGCCCTCCTCGATCTTGAAGGAGTCATCCATGTACGGGTCGTTGATCAGGCCCTTCCAGCCCACCGTGGTGCGCGGTTTTTCGAAATAGACCCGCATCACGATGTACAGCGTGTCGGACAGCTCGTCCGCAAGGGTTTTCAGGCGGTGCGCGTAGTCCATGGCCGCGGCAGGGTCATGGATGGAGCAGGGGCCAACCACCACAAACAGCCGGTGGTCCTTGCGATCGAGAATATCCTGGATCACCTGACGGCTTTCGGCCACCATATCGCGCACCTGGCCGGTCATGGGCAGGGCGCGTTTCAGCTGTTCCGGCGTCACCAGCACATCCTGCGAACCGACGTTGATGTTGTGCACTTCTGTATTGCTCATCGCTTGTTACCTGATACAGTCATTCGCTTACGCGCCGGGCCGTTTCATACCACGAGTGCGGCTTCGGCCTGGCGTTCGGGGGCCGAATTCTATAGCAGTAGGACCGTATTGGGTAGGCAGCGCTCCCGCAGGGGCGCCTGAGCGACCCTTCGCACAGACCCCTGGCGCAACAGCAAGGAGCAGGTAGTGTCGCGCAACTTATATGACATCGGGCCGCTGGTGCCGCTGGTCGAGGACGGGTTTGTGCTCCTCACCCCCAATAACCGCCTCGCCCGGCGGATCAAGTCTGAATGGGATACCGTACGCGCCGCCAGTGGCGCGACCGTCTGGGAACCCGCACCGGTGCAGCCGCTGGAAAGCTGGCTGCAAAAGCAGTGGGATAACGCGGTCGCGACAGGCCTGGTTCGCCCGTCGCTGCAGATCAATAGCGCCCAGGCGCTGGAACTCTGGCAGCAGGTGATAGCGCAGGAGGAACAGGCGTCCGATCGCTACCACCTGCTGCGCCCGGCGGCGGCAGCCGAAGTCGCGAGCCAGGCCCGCGAGACATTGCTGCGCTGGCAGGTCGATACCCGGGCGCGGGGCGTGCGCCAGGACTTCAACCTCGACGAGGACTGCGGCACCTTCCTGCGCTGGCTGGACCTGTTCGAGCAACGCCTGCAGGCGTCGGGGCAGGTGACCGCGCTGGATGGTATTGTCCAGCTGCTGGCCTGTGCCCATGCGTTGCCGCGGGCAAAAGTGGCGCTGATCGAGTTCGATGACATTCCGCCGCTGTACCGGGCCGCCACCGCGGCGCTGGCCGGGGAGCTGTGCGAGATCGGCCCGGCAGGCCAGGCCGGACAGCGACGGGTCCACTGCTTTGCCGACAAGCGGGCCGAGTTGCAGGCGGTGGCTCACTGGGCCGCCACAACCAGCCGCGGGAATCCCGCCGCCTCGCTGGGTATTGTCCTGGGCGAGATGGCCACCGATCGCCCCGCGTTGGAATACCTGCTGCGACGCGAGTTCGATTGCCTGGGGAAGAACTACACCAGCCTGCCGGTCAATTTCTCCACCGGCATTGCGCTGGACCGGGCGCCGGTGATCCGCGACGCGCTGGCCGCGTTGGCGCTGGCGGGGCCGCGCACCACGGTACCGGCTGTCGCGACACTGCTGCGATCGCGCTTCCTGCACCTGCCGGACGCCTGCACCCCCCTGGCGAACTGTTTTCTACGTCGACTGCTGGACGCCGGCCAGGAGGAGATCGACACGGCCGACCTGCGCCACGCCGCCGGCGAGGTGCGTCTGGGCGAGGACCAGGGGCTGTTGCTGGGGCGGTACTTGCTCACGGTTTCTGCCATGCGCGAGCTGCGCCGGCCGGCGCTGCCATCCCAGTGGATCGAGCGGTTTTGCGAGGTGCTGGCGGTGTGGGGCTGGCCCGGCAGCGGCCCGCTGGATTCGCTGGAGTATCAGCAGGTACAGTTGTGGCATCGCACGCTGGACGAGTTCAGGGCCTACGACGCGGTCTGTAAACCCATGGACTTTGCCCGGGCCCTGCAATTGCTGCGCACCCGCTGTGCCGGGCAGATATCGCAGCCGGCGACCGCCGATTGCAAGATCCAGGTACTGGGGCCGCTGGAGGCGGCGGGGCTCGCCTTCGATGAGCTGTGGTTATGCACCGTGCAGGCCGGTCGCTGGCCGGCCCCGGCCAGGCCCAACCCGTTTATACCCCAGGGGTTGCAGCGACGCCTGCAGATGCCCCACGCCACCGCGCAGCGGGAGTGGGCGTTCGCGACGGGGCTGTTTGAGCAGTACACCCGGGGGGCGCCGGTCCTGCACGCCAGCTACTGCCGGCTGCTGGATGAGGTGCCAGAACTACCCAGCGCTTTACTGGCCGATTTCGAGCCGGCGGAGGTACCCGCGACAGCGGCGCTGAGCCCTGCCTGGTTGGAGCCCTGGCAGCGGCGCCAGCTGGAGTACATCGACGACGACCACGCGCCGCCCCTGCAGGAGGACGAACTGGCGGCGATCGCCGGGGGCAGTGCGCTGCTGGAAGATCAGTCCCAGTGTCCGTTCCGGGCCTTCGCCAGGCGCCGGCTGCGGGTTGAGCCCCTGCCCGATTTCAGCATTGCCCTGTCCGCGGCCGACCGGGGTTCACTGTTGCACGAGGCCCTCAATGCGCTCTGGGGCGGGATTGGCGATCACCACGGCCTGCTGGCATTGAGCGAGACGGCGGAGGTGGAGGCGGTGGCAGAGGCTGTCCGGCGCGCGTTGCAGGTGTTCCCGGGCGCTCGTCGTCGGCTGTTGGGCCCGGCCTACCTGCGGCTCGAGGCACAGCGCCTGGGCCGACTTCTGCAGGAGTGGCTGGCGGTGGAAAGGCAGCGGGGACCGTTCGTGGTAAGCGAGCGGGAGCGCAATATATCGCTGCGCCTGGGCCAATTGCAGCTGCGCCTGCGGGTGGATCGTATCGACGAGTTGCCCGACGGCTCCCGGGTCATCATCGATTACAAATCCGGTCTCAGCAGGGTGCAGGACTGGCTGGGCGAGCGCCCGGCCAGGCCCCAGTTGCTGCTTTACGCCGTGGCGGAACCCGGTGTTGCGGCGGCGCTGGCCTTTGCGCAGCTGCGCCCCCGGGACTGCAAATTCGTCGGCCTGGGTCGAGTCGAGGCAGCGCCCGGCATCGGCACCGATATCGCCAAACTGGTGCAGGGCCGGATGGCTGTGACCGACTGGGACAGCCTGAACGAGGGCTGGCGCCAGAACCTGGAGCGCCTGGCGCGGGAGTTTCTCGCCGGCGATGCGGCGGTAGATCCGCTGGCACCGGCCAGCTGCACCTGGTGTGGTCTGCAGGCCCTGTGCCGGATCGGCAGCGAAAATGGGTCGATCGACGAGGAGGCTTCGCTATGACGGTTGTCGATGCGCCCCAGCGGACGCGGGCAATAGATCCCGGTACCAGTTTTTGCGTCAGCGCACCGGCCGGTTCCGGCAAGACCGAACTGTTGATCCAGCGCTACCTGCGGCTGCTGTCGCGGGTAGCGCGGCCCGAGCAGGTCCTGGCCATCACCTTCACCCGCAAGGCGGCGGCGGAGATGCGGGCGCGGGTGGTTGAGGCCCTGCAGGCGGCGGGAGAGGCCCGGGCCTGTCACAGCGAGCACCAGCAGGTCACCCGGGACCTGGCGCAGCAGGTCCTGGCAGCGGACCACCGCGGCGGCTGGCAACTGCTGCGGGATATCTCGCGCCTCAACATCAAAACCATAGACAGCTTCTGCGGCGGACTCACCCGGCAGATGCCGGTGCTCAGCGAATTTGGCGGCCAGGCCCGCCTGCTGGACGACGCTACCGAACTCTATGCGCGCGCCGTTGCCGAGCTGTTTCAGCGGGTGGAGTCCGATCACCCTGTCGCCGCGGACATTGCGGCCCTGATGCTGCATTTTGACAACAACTGGGAGCGCCTGCGGAGCCTGCTGGTGGCCATGCTGGGGCGGCGCGAGCAATGGCGACACTATGTCGGTGTGGACCGTCAGCCCGAGGAGTCGGAAGCCTACCTGGTGGCGACGGTCAAACATCTGGTGCGGGGCGAGATCGCCAGCCTGGGCGAGCGGCTCGCCCCGTACCAGGCGCCGTTGCTCGACCTGCTGCAATACGCCAGCGCCAACCTGGGCGAATCGGTGCCGGCACAATTTCCCGGGTCCGATCCGGGGGACGTCCCGGCGTGGCGCAGGCTGCGCGGGATGCTGCTCACCGGCGCGGGCACCTGGCGCCAGCGACTGGACAGGAATATGGGCTTTCCGGCGGGCAAGGGTACGGCGACGCAGCGCAAGGAGCAGTTGAAGGAGATTCTCGCGGAGCTGGCGCAACTCGATGGTCTCGAGCAATTGCTCGCGGACGTCAGCATTCTCCCGGAGATCAATACCGGCAGCGAATCCTGGCAGGTGCTGGTACACCTGTCCCGGTTGCTGCCGCTACTGGCAGCCCAGTTGCTGCTGGTCTTCCAACGGGAGGGAGCGGTGGATCACAGCCAGGTCGCGCTGTCCGCCCTGCAGGCACTGGGGGATGACGATGCGCCCACGGAACTGGCCCTGCGCCTGGATTACCAGATCGAGCACATCCTGGTGGACGAATTCCAGGATACCGCCATCAACCAGTACGAGTTGATACACGCACTCACCCGCGGCTGGGGCCAGCACAATGCGGCCAATCCGGCGGCTCCCCGCACAGTCATGATCGTCGGTGACGGTATGCAGTCCATCTATGGCTTTCGCGGTGCCAACGTCGGGCTGTTCCTGAAGGCGCGGCTGGAAGGGTTCAACGGGGTGGGGCTGGAGCACCTGCAACTGCACTGTAATTTTCGCTCGGACCCAGGGGTGGTGGACTGGGTCAACGCCAGCTTTGCAGCCGCGTTCCCGGCGGCGGATGACATCAACCGCGGGCGGGTGGCCTACACCCCTGCCACCGCCGTACGCCGGGCGGACACGGCGCCGGCGGTTGAAGCGCACGCCTTCCAGGGCGACGACGCGTTGGCCGGGGAAATCGCCTTTGTCTGTCAGCAGATAGCCGCTGCCTGCACCGACCCGCGCAACGACAGTATCGCGGTGCTGGGCCGCACCCGGGGACATTTGCAACCGGTGATTGCCGGGCTGCAACAGCTGGCCGTCCCCTATAGCGCCCCGGCCATGGACAACCTGGCGCGCTCACCCCTGGTCGGCGACCTGATGAGCCTTTGCCGGGCGTTGGCCAGCGACGTCGACCGGCTTGCCTGGATGGCGCTGCTGCGCGCACCCTGGTGCGGCATGTGCCTGGCAGACCTGCTCCTGATAGGTCGCTGGGGCGATGCCCCCGCGTTTACGCCGGTCTGGACGGCGCTGCAGGACGAGACCCTGCGCCAGACCCTCAGCGCCGACGGCCGGGCCAGGGTGGCGGGCCTGGTATCCGTCATGCGGCGGTCGCGGGATCAGCGCGACCGCCTGGGGCTGCGCGCCTGGATGGAGCAGGCATGGCTCGACCTGGGCGGGCCGGCAACCGCTGCCGATGCCGGTGCGCTGGCTGATGCGGAGAGTTTTTTCCAGCTGCTGGAGCAGGCCGACCAGCAGGGCCTGGGCCTGGATGTCACCTGGCTGGAACGGCGACTGGAAAAACAGTTCATGAACGGGGGCGAAGCCGGGGGCAAAGTCCAGATTATGACGCTGCACAAGGCCAAGGGACTGGAATTCGATTGTGTGTTTATCCCGCAATTGTCCCGGGTATCGCGCGGCGACGACAGGGAATTGCTGTTGTGGGATGAACACAGCGGGGCCGACGGCGAGCGCAGCTTCCTGCTGGCAGCGGACGATCACAGCGAGCGGGGTGCCCCCACGCTGTACAACTACCTCGACAAATTGCGCAAGGATAAAAGCCTGCTGGAAGGCACCCGCCTGTTGTACGTCGGCGCTACCCGCGCCGTGCGTCGCCTGGTGCTGAGCGCCAGCCTCACCGTGGACGGGGCCAGTGGTGAGCCCCGGGCACCTGCGGCCCGCAGCCTGTTGGGCCCTATCTGGCCGACCTTCCGTCAACAGATGCGCCTGCACGAGCCCGACGCCGCACCGGCTGCGACCAGCCCGGCGGTCGCGCCAACGCGCGTGCTGCGACTGCGGGCGCCGGTAGCCAGCATAGGCGAGTCACAGGCGCCCGCTGGCACCGACACCAGCGGCAGCAACGTACCTGAACGGGTGCGCAATTACCGGGAGCGGTGTATCGGTACTGCGGTGCACATGGCCCTGGATGAACTGTCCAGGCGCGAAGTCCTGCCTGCGGAGCCGGATGGCCGCGTCCGCGAACGATCACGCGCCGCGCTGGCGGGGCTGGGTTTGTGGGGCAGGGCCCTGGAGGAGGCGCTGGCGGCTGTGGAGCAGTCTCTGCGCACCACACTGGCCGCGGCAGGACCCGGCCGCTGGATACTGTCAAACAGGCATCACCAGGCTCGCAGCGAATGGGCGTTGACTTGTGTCGACCCGGTGACCGGGCGGATCGAGGACCTGGTCATCGATCGCACCTTTGTCGATTGCGACAGCGGCATCCGCTGGTTGATCGACTACAAGAACAGCCGACCCGAGCCCGGGGAAACTCTCGATGAATTTTTCAGCCGCCAGGCCGGTGTGTACCGCGAGCAGTTGCTGCGCTATCGCCATGCCTTGCGTGAACTGGCGCACGAACCGCTGCGCTGCGCGCTGTATTTCACCGCGCTGGGGCAGTTGTACCCGCTGGAAGAACTCGAGTTGGCGACGGCGGGGTGAACCTGATGCCACAGCCTGCGGTATGGCGCAACAGTGCCGGCACTCAATCGCGCTGAGCCAGCCAGACGATAAAGCGTCGGTCGCGCGCGAGTTTTTCCACCCGTCGGAAATGGCGCCGCAGCGTCGCCAGGTAATCGAGGTGCTGGTTCGCAACCAGGCACAACCGTCCGCCCGGCGGCAAATGCCGGGCACACTGCTGCAACAGGCGCCTGCCGGCATATGCGTCCGTCGCGTGATTGAGATGGAACGGCGGGTTGCACAGGATCAGGTCTGCGGGCGTTCCGCTGTAGTCCGCCACGCCATCGCCCTGGTGAAAGACGAATGCGTTTTGATCAACGCCGAACAGGTGGACACAATTGGCGCGGCTGGAGGCGATGGCCATTGCGGATTCGTCAGCAAAAACCACGGCGGGGGCCAGGCCCGCCCTGAAGGCGGCCAGGCCCAGCACGCCGTTGCCACAGGCGAGGTCGAGCAAGGTGGCGGCGGGCGCCAGCCGGGACAGTTGCGCCAGCAGCAGGCGGCTGCCGCCATCGAGTTTGTCCCGGCTGAAGACATTGGGCAGCGATTGCAACTCGCCGGCCACCTCATCGCAGTAATAGCTCGCCGGGGATGGCGCGTCTGGCACCCCCGGGCGGCGTTCGAGCCTCGCGCTGAACAAGCGGGCCTTGCGTTGGCCCGGCTGGCGCTCGGTCGGCCCTATGTAGTGTTCCAGCAAGTCCGCCACGGCCGGCGAGAGGTGCTTGTCCATGCCGGCGGCCAGCACGGTGCCGCCCGGTGTCAGCTGGCGGGCCAGAGCCGCCAACTGGTACTCGAAATAGGGCAGCTGTTTCGGTATTCGCAGGACCGCCAGACGCGGCCGGAGCGCCGGCACCTGCGTGCTCCAGACCACCATAACCCGGTCCCGCCTGTTGGCGGCCAGGTTGTGGCGCAGGGCCAGCGCCGCCAGCGCCGAGTCGGTCCACAGGGCGGCCGGCTGCAGCGCCACGCAAACCGCGCCGTGCTCGTCGTTCAGTACCAGTGCGTCGCTGCCCGGGATGCCGAGTCGGTGACTCTCCTCCAGTAGCAGCAGGTCTGCCGCGCACCAGGCCTGCAGCGGCTCTTCCTTGCGGGCAGGGTGGCGCTGCAGGTGAAAATCGCCGAACGGGGTTGAGCAGAGCGTTTCGGCGGCCATGGGACGGTATGAACGGGGGGATGTAGCAGTGAGCGTTACAGACTGCTGACACGCAGTTTGAGGGTCTGGCCTGGCTGCAGGTATTTGCGTGGGTCCAGGGCGTTCCAGGCAACGATATCGTCGACCGAGATTTTGTACTTGCCGGCGATCCCGGCCAGGGAGTCCCCGCGCTGGACCTTGTAACCGAGGGTCGGGGGCGGCACCTGGGCGGTGATGGCAAGACCGGGTGCCAGGAAGCTGGTCGGAATCATCAGCGTGGAACCGGCCCTGATATTACTGCCCGAGAGGCCATTGATGCGGCGCAAAGCGGCGACATCGGTGTGGAATTTTTTGGCGATGACCAGCAGGTTGTCACCGGGTTTGACGGTGTAGTGGCGCCAGCGGATCCGCTCCGCCGGGGTCAGTTGTGCCAGTTCTTCCTCGAAGCGGGCGCCGCTGCCCGCCGGCACCAACAACTCCTGCGGCCGGTCGGGAGCCGTGGCCCACTGCAATTGCCCGGGATTGAGTTCACGCAGCGTCTCGAGGCTCACGTCCGCCAGTTCGGCGGCCCGGGCGAGGTCTATTTGCCCGCCGACTTCCGCCACTTCAAAGGCCGGTTCATCGGCTATCGAGGGTATTTCAACCGCGTGGCTCTCGGGTTCGGCGACGATCCGGGACAGCGCCAGCACCTTGGGCACGTAGCGGCGGGTTTCACGAGGCAGGTCCAGGGACCAGAAATCGGTGGGCAGGCCTTTTTCAAGATTGGCCTTGCGAGCCCGGGCTACCCGGCCTTCACCGGCGTTGTAGGCGGCCAGGGCCAGCAGCCAGTCATTGTCAAATTCGCTGTGCAATTCTTCCAGGTAATCCAGGGCGACTTCGGTCGAGTCGCGCACCGCGCGGCGACCGTCGAACCACGAGTCCTGTTGCAAGCCCAGGTTTTCCCCGGTTTGCGGCATGATCTGCCAGAGCCCCGCGGCCTGGCTGGACGAGTAGGTGAACGGATCGAGCGTGCTCTCGACCAGCGGCACCAGCGCTATCTCCATGGGCATGTTGCGCTTCTGCACCTCCTCGACAATGTAGTACAGGTAGAGCGAGCCGCGCTCGGATACCTGCGGCAGATAATCGGGCTGGGCCAGGTAGCTGGTCACCGCCAGGTCAACCTGCCTGTTGTCGACCTGCTCCTGCCAACTGAGCGAGGAGCGAATCCGTTCCCACAAATCCCCTGTATCCTGCGCCCCCTGGTGTCCTGTTGCGGCTGTTGCCGCCGGCGTTTTTGGGGTCCAGGGCGAGTGGCCGAAATTGGCGGGGGAGCCGGGGTAGGTGTGCTGGGCCAGCGAGGAGGCCATGGGGAGGGCGCCAGCGGGGCCTGTCGACTGGCAGCCGGCGGCCAACATTAAAGTAGAAATTACTATAAAAAAATAAGCTAACTTCATGAAATCATTTCTTATTTTTTATTCCAATGAAAAATGCGCTAACGAAATCCTTCCTGCCCCGCACTACTGACAACGCGCCAGCGGTGATGTTCCCCGGAAGTCTAACCTTCACCTTGTCCCACTACCAAGCGATTACTGCATTTTGGCGTGCAAAAATGGGTCATTGCCGGGCGGGTGCCGCCGGCGTTCAAATCGCGCCAAAATGCAGTACCATGGCGGCTCAAAATCCGCGAGCTGAGGGCCGGGCCCGGGGGACGTCCTCGCCGCCGGCGACAGCTCCAACAAGTGGTGAAGTTATAGATACATTGACCGAACTCGAGTCCTGGTACGAGCGGGAAAACGGGCAATACCTGCTGGCCGGCACCCGCAAGGCGGTCGCGGGCGTGTTGGATACCGCGTTCGGCTACCACCTGCTGCAGACCGGCTGTTCACGCGGCCATGCGCTGTTCTCAGACAGCCCGATCAACCACCGGATCTACGCGGCGGAGCAGGCCGGTGATCAAATTACCCTGCTGGCCTCGGCAGACGAGCTGCCGCTGGAAAGCGACAGTGTAGACACAGTCATCGCCCACCACACGCTGGATTTTGCCGGCAATCCCCACCAGGTATTGCGGGAGATCCAGCGCGTGCTGACACCCCAGGGCCATTTGCTGATCGTCGGCTTCAATCCGCACAGCCTGCTGGGCCTGAACACCTGGCTGCGGGGTATGAGCCGCAACTCGCTCTGGCACCGTCATAAGTCGGTGAGCGAGAGCCGCCTGACAGACTGGTTGCACCTGCTGGGGTGTGAGGTACAGGACACTGTTCGCCTGGGTATGCTGCCGCTGGCGGGGCGCGGCGCCCTGCGGCGCGCCCTGGTGCGGGTGGACAACTGGAGCCAGCGCCACAACCTGCCCGGCGGCGGTATTTATATACTGCACGCGATCAAGCAGGTCTCCGCTGTCCATCGGCCGCGGCGCCAGTGGCAACTGCGCAGGGAGCAACTGATCAGCCTGGTGCCCAAGCCGGCGGCGGCGCCGACCCCGTACCGGCCATCCCGGATCGGCTCGGCCCGCCGCGATCGCAGCCGGGAGGGCGAGGTTTGAAGCAGGTTGAGATATTTACCGACGGGGCCTGCCGCGGCAATCCCGGTCCCGGTGGCTGGGGCGTGTTGCTGCGTCACAAGGGTGTTGAGCGGACACTGTATGGGGCCGAACCGCATACGACCAACAATCGCATGGAGTTGATGGCCGCCATCGAAGGGCTCAAAGCACTGCGCGAATCCTGCAGCGTGACGCTCACCACCGATTCCGTCTATGTGAAAAACGGTATTACCACCTGGCTGGCGGGCTGGAAACGCAAGGGCTGGAAAACCGCGGGGCGCCAGCCGGTCAAGAATGTCGACCTGTGGCAGGCCCTGGATGAGCAGAACCAGCGCCACCAGGTGCAGTGGCATTGGGTGAAAGGCCACAGCGGCCATCGGGAGAACGAGATAGCGGACCAACTCGCCAATCGCGGGATCGATGAAATGGGTAACAAGGGGGCGGGCGCGTGAGACAAATTGTCCTGGACACCGAAACCACCGGCCTGGAGGCCTCCCAGGGACACCGGATCATCGAGATCGGTTGTGTCGAGCTCATCAATCGGCGCCTGACCGGCAACCACTATCACCAGTACATCAATCCCCAGCGTGAGATCGACCAGGGTGCGATAGAAGTGCATGGGATTACCAGTGAGTTTCTCACCGACAAGCCCCTGTTCGCCCAGGTGGCCGCGGATTTTGTTGACTTTATCAGCGGCGCCGAGTTGATCATCCACAACGCGCCTTTCGACCTTGGCTTTCTCGACGCTGAGCTGCAGCGCCTGCCCACGCAGTACGGCGCGGTCAGGGAATTGTGCGCGGTGATAGACACCCTGGTGATGGCGCGTGCCAAGCATCCCGGGCAGCGCAATAACCTGGACGCCCTGTGTCAGCGCTACGATGTCGACAATTCGCAACGGGATCTGCACGGCGCGCTGCTCGATGCCGAAATCCTGGCGGATGTCTACCTGGCGATGACCGGCGGCCAGACCACCTTCCAGTTGTCAGATGCCTCCGCCAACAGCGGCGATGGCGGCCCGGGCAGTCAGCAGATCCGGCGGCTGGCGACAGGGCGCGCAGCCCTGCCCGTGATAGCGGCGACCCCCGCGGAGCGCTCGGCCCACGAGGCCCAACTCGACGCGATCGCCGCCAGCAGCGGTGGCCGGGTCCTGTGGCGTGAACTGGCCGAGCGCGGTCTGGCCTAGATAAACAGCGACACGCAGGCCAGGCCGACCCCACCCATAACAATCGTATAGGGTAGTGCCATAATAACCATGCGACCGTAAGACAGCCGGATCAGCGGCGCCAGCGCCGACGTCAGCAGGAACAGGAAGGCGGCCTGGCCATTGGGGGTGGCGACGCTGGGCAGGTTGGTCCCGGTGTTGATCGCCACCGCGAGCTGGTCGAACTCGGCCCGGGTGATAGTGCCCGCGTCCAACGCCGCCTTGACCTCGTTGATGTACACCGTGGCCACGAACACATTATCGCTGATCATCGACAGCACGCCGTTGGCCAGAAAGAACATGGCGGGGCGTATCCCCGACTCCATGGCAAGCACCGCGTCTATGACCGGCGTGAACAGGTGCTGGTCGTGGATCACCGCCACAATGGCAAAGAAAACCACCAGCAGGGCGGTAAAGGGGAGGGCCTCTTCGAAGGCATGACCCAGCTGGTGTTCCTCGATCACGCCGTTGAACGCCGTCAGCAGGACGATGACCATCAGGCCGATGAGGCCTACCGCCGCCAGGTGAAATGCGAGTCCGGCGACAAGGATTGCCGCGACCACCGCCTGCACAGCCAGTCGGGCGTTTGAGCGGTTGTTGCGATGCGACTCCTGCGCCTGTTGGAACTCAAGCAGCACGTCACGCACCCGGGGCGGCAGTTTGGCGCCATAGCCGAATTTTCCGCTCACTTCCAGCAGGTAGCAGGTGAGCAGGCCAGCGGCCAGCACCGGCATGCTGACCGGCGCCATGATGGTAAAGAACTTTACGAAATCCCAGTGCGCGACCGTGGCGATCAGCAGGTTCTGGGGCTCGCCCACCAGCGTGCACACGCCGCCCAGCGCCGTACCCACCGCGCCATGCATCAGCAGGCTTCGCAGGAAGGCCCTGAAGTTTTCCAGGTCTTCGCGGTGCAGGTCGTGTACGCCGTCATCCACCGAGTGGTCGTGTTCCTCATGTGCCAGGTTCTTGCCCGAGGCGACCTTATGATAGACCGAGTAGAAACCCACGCCGACGCTGATCAACACCGCGGTGACGGTGAGGGCGTCGAGAAAGGCCGAAAGAAACGCTGCGACCAGGGAAAACAGCAGGGACAACAGGATTTTAGAGCGGACATTCAGTAGTATCCGCGTGAATACAAACAGCAGCAGCTCCTTCATGAAGTATATGCCGGCGACCATGAACATCAGCAGCAGGATTACCTCGAAATTGGCGGCGGTTTCGTCGAACACCATCTGCGGCGTCGTCATCCCCAGGATGACAGCCTCTATCGCCAGCAGGCCGCCAGGCTGCAGGGGATAGCAGCGCAGGGCCAGGGCCAGGGTGAAAATGAATTCGGCGATCAGTATCCATCCGGTGACGAATGGCCCAAGCAGGTAGAGTGCCAGCGGATTGACCAGCAAAAACGCGATAATGGTTTTCTTGTACCAGGTCGGCGAGGAACCGAGAAAATTCCTCCACAGGGCATTGGCGGGTGTGTCACTCATCGCAGATATAGTCCTATTTATTGAGCCGGGCAGTTTACGTGATTGTCCCACTGTTTTCGATGCATTCCGGCGGCGCTTGCCCCTCGCACAGGGCAGGCTTACTATAGCCGGTCTTTTAGCCGGTGGAATCCACAGCCGTGTTTCGACCCGACCACATACCCCCTGACAGTGCGGATGACGAGCTGCATATTGTATTCCAGCGCGGACAGCTGCTCAGCGATATGCGCGCGGCCGATAGCTGCCTGATCGGGCGACGCCAGCTCGATGCGCATCGCTGGCGGGTACAGCGGCGCCAGTTTCTCGGCTACTGGCATGACCGGCCCTGCTACGCGCTGGAAATCGACGAGGTGGAAGAGGTCGATCCCCTGCAGTACCAGGTGGGCAACCTCTACCAGATCCTGGGACGGGTTGATGAGCAACTGTTCGCCCTCGCTGGCCGGGCCGCACAGCTGCTGGACTGGGAGCGTGACCACCGGTTTTGCGGCCGCTGCGGCGAACAGATGCGACTGGATACGCAGGAGCGCGCCATGCGTTGCGGTCCCTGCGGCACAGTCAATTTTCCCCGTATAGCGCCCTGCGTCATCGTGCTGGTCACCCGTGGCGAGGAGTTGCTGCTGGCCCGCAACGCCAACTTTCCCGGACCGATGTACAGCACCCTGGCGGGCTTTATCGAGGCAGGCGAAACAGTAGAGCAGACGCTGGTTCGCGAGGTCCGGGAGGAAGTCGGCATTGAGGTGGCAAGGCCGCGTTACTTCCAATCGCAGTCCTGGCCTTTTCCCAACCAGCTGATGCTGGGTTTTTTTGCCGACTACGCCGGCGGCGAGATCGTATGCGACCAGCGTGAAATCGCCGATGCGCAGTGGTTTCACTACCGCGAACTGCCCATGATCCCGCCGCCGTCTTCGGTGGCAGGGCAGCTCATACGCCATTACACCAGCCAGCTCGGCTAGTTTCACACACCCTGAATCCTGGAGTTTACGTTTTGGAATTTATCTATGAATACGGCCTGTTCCTGGCCCAGGTCGTCACTTTCGTCGCCGCCATTCTCATTGTGGCAGCAAGCCTGGTCGCACTGGGGCAGCGGCAGAAGGCTGATCAACACGAAGGCCACATCGAAGTCCGGGATGTCAACGAGAAGTACCGCCACATAGGCGAGCACATCCAGCAGATGGTGGTAGAGCCGGACGTGCTGAAAGCTACCCGCAAAGCGGAGAAGAAGACGGCGAAGGCGGAACGCAAGGCGGCCAGGAAAAAACTGGGCAAGGGCGTCGATGACGCCGAGCACCGCAAGTGCCTCTACGTACTGGATTTCGAAGGTGACATCAAAGCCAGTGCGGCTGACAACCTGCGGGAGGAAATTTCCGCGGTGCTGCCGCAGGTGAAGCCGGGAGACGAATTGCTGGTACGGGTCGAAAGCCCGGGCGGGATGGTGCACGGCTACGGCCTTGCCGCCAGCCAGTTACAGCGGATAAGGGATGCCGGCGTGCCGCTGACGATCGCCGTCGACAAGGTGGCCGCCAGCGGCGGTTACATGATGGCCTGCGTGGCCAACCGCATTATCGCGGCACCATTTGCCGTGATCGGGTCCATCGGCGTGTTGGCCCAGTTGCCCAATTTCCATCGCCTGCTGAAAAAGCATGATATCGACTTTGAGTTGTTCACCGCCGGTGAATACAAGCGCACCGTAACCATGTTCGGAGAGAACACCGAAAAAGGTCGGGAAAAATTCACCCAGGAGCTGGAGGAAACCCACGCCCTGTTCAAGGATTTCGTCAGCGCCAACCGCCCGGGCCTGGATATCGCCAAGGTGGCCACAGGGGAAATCTGGTACGGCCGCAAGGCGATCGACGTCGGTCTGGTCGATGAATTGCAAACCAGCGACGCGTTCGTGCAGGGACGACTGGCGGACTGGGACGTATTCGAGGTCAGGTTCGTGCACAAGAAAACCTGGCAGGAAAAACTCGGGCTGGCCGCGGAGGGCGCGATGGAAAAAGCCCTCCTCAAGATATGGCAGAAAGGGCTGGATCGGCGTAACGCCTGAGACCGCGCTAGATAATATAGGGCTCGATCTCATCGAGTTTCAGTGCCTGCACGGCCTGGTGGTGCGTGAGGTACACCTTGCCGCTCAGGTGTTGCAGGAAATCGGATTTTTGCAGGGTGTCCATGACCGGCCCCTTGACCTCGCTGAGGTTGAGCGTGAGCCCCTGCTCCTGCAGACGGTGGTTGATTGCCTCCAGCGCTTCCAGCGCGCTGAGATCGATTTCATTGACCGCCGGGCACTGCAGTATCACGTGCTGCAGGCCGTCGATTTCGGCGACCAGTCGGTAAATATAATCCTCCAGGTAACTGGCATTGGCGAAGTAGAGGCTTTCATCCACCCGCAGTGAGACAATGTTCGGGTGGGTAATCACGTTATGACGCTCTACGTTGCGAAAATGCTCGGTACCGGCGATCGCGCCCACGACGGCAATATGGGGGCGGGTGGTCTTGTACAGGTGCAGGCCGATGGAGGCGACAATACCGGCGAGCACGCCGAGCTCGACGCCGAGCAACAGCGTTGCCACGATGGTGGTCGCCACCGCGACGAAATCGGAGATGGAATACCGCCAGGCCCGCCTTATTACGGCGAAGTCTACAAGGGTGGAAACCGCGACGATAATGGTTGCCGCCAGGGTAGCCTTGGGCAGGTAATACAGCACCGGCGTCAGCAGTAGCGCCGCAAGAGCGATGCCGATTGCGGCAAAAAAACTCGCGGCGGGCGTTTCGGCGCCGGCATCAAAATTAACCACGGAGCGGGAAAACCCACCGGTCACCGGAAAACCGCCGGAGACCCCCGAGGCCATGTTGGCGGCGCCCAGTGCGATCAGCTCCTGGTTGGGGTCGATGCGCTGGCGCCGCTTGGCGGCGAGTGTCTTGCCCACGGACACGGATTCCACGAAGCCGATAATCGAGATGAGCAGGGCGGGCAGCGCCAGGTCGGACCACAGCTGCAGGTCGAACGAGGGTATCCCCAGGACCGGAAGTCCGCGCGGCACCGCGCCGACCAGGTCGACGCCGCGCTGGCCGAAGTCCCCGTAATAGCTGGCAAGGGTGGTTGCCAGTATGGCAACTACCGGCCCGGCCTTGGCGAGCATACCCGCCGGTGTATCGGCCAGGCCACAGCGCCGCAGCAGCGGAGCAAGGCCGCGGCGGGTCCAGAACAGGAAGGCGATGGCGGCGACGCCCGTGAGCGTTGCGAGTGCATTGGTATCGGCCAGGTTGCGCGAGAGCGATGCCAGCAGTTCGGTGATGGTGTCGCCGTGGCCGTGGATGCCCAGGATATGGCGCAGCTGGCTGAGGCCGATAATAATGCCGGAGGCGGTGATGAATCCCGACACCACCGGGTGGGATAAAAAGTTGGCGAGAAAGCCAAAGCGCAACAGCCCCATCACGAACAGCATCAGCCCCGAAATCAGCGCCATGGCGACGGCGGCGGTGGCGTAATCAAGGGTGCCGCTTGCCGCCACCTTGCCGACGGCGGTGGCGGTCATCAGCGATGCCACGGCCACTGGTCCCACAGAGAGCGCGCGGCTGGTGCCGAACAGGGCATACGCGATGAGCGGGAGGATGCTGGCATAGAGCCCCATCTCAGCCGGCAGCCCCGCCAGCAGGGCATAAGCCAGCGACTGGGGGATCAGCATGATGGTGACGATCATCGCGGCCAGCATATCGCTGGCCAGTAGACTGCGGTGGTAACCGCGCGTCCAGGCCAGCGCCGGGAGCAGTCGCTCCAGTAAATCGCTCAACCGGGCGTCGCCCTGTTCTTGGCCTGCTCCGGGTCAACCATCCACTCCTTGCCCTTGAGCATGGCCTTCCAGTAGATCGGCGGCAGGATTTTTTCCTTCAGGTACCAGGCCAGCCGCGAGGGCTGCTTGCCATCGATAACCCAGCGCGGGAAGCTGGGCAGCAACTTGCCGCCGTAGCCGAACTCGGCCAGTACGATCTTGCCGCGCTCCACCGTCAGGGGGCAGGAGCCATAGCCATTGTAATGCGCCACGCCCTGCACCAGGCCCATGTCCGCCAGCAGGTTGTTGGCCACGATCGGCGCCTGCATACGGGCCGCGGCCGCGGTCTTGGCATTGGGCGCGTTCATCGCGTCGCCCAGGCCCCAGACATTGGCAAAGCGCTTGTGGCGCAGGGTGTTCTGGTCGACATCCACCCAGCCGGCCGCGTCGGCCAGTTCACTGGTGCGCACGAAGTCGGGCGCGCACTGGGGCGGGCACACGTGGATCATGTCGAAGTCGGTTGCCACCTGGCGCCTGGCACCCTCGGCGTCTGTCACCTCAAACCAGGCCGTTTTCGCTTCCCCGTCTATTTTTACCAGGCGGTGGCGGAAATGCAGCCGGGCGCGATAGAGCTCTACGTAGTTCATCAGGGCGGGAACGTAATCCTTGACCCCGAACAGCACCTCCCCGGCATTGAAGAAATCGATGTCGATCGCCGGCAACACGCCGCTGCGGCGCCAGTAATCGGCCGACAGGTACAGCGCCTTCTGTGGCGCACCTGCGCACTTGATGGGCATGGGCGGCTGGGTGAACACCGCGCGGCCGCTGCCCAGTTTACTCACCAGCTGCCAGGTGTAGGGCGCGAGGTCGTAACGATAGTTTGAGGTCACGCCGTTGTGCCCCAGGGTTTCGGCGAGGCCCTCGACGCCGTGCCAGTCCAGCTTGATGCCGGGTGCCACGATCAGCCGGTCGTAATACACGGGGCGGCTGTCCTCCAGGGTGACCCGGTTATTCGAGGGATCGAAAGCGCCCACCGCCGCCTTGATCCAGGTAACGCGCTCGGGGATCAGCGACGCCATGGTCTTCACCGTGTCCCGCTGTTTGAACACCCCCGCGCCGACAAGCGTCCAGCCCGGCTGGTAGTAGTGCACCTCCGCCGGGTCGATGATAGCGATAGACGCCTCCCGCGTCCGCGCCAGCAGGCTGGAAGCGGCGGCAATACCGGCGGCACCGGCCCCCACGATCAGGATGTCATAGTGGCTGGCCCCGCCGGGCCTGGCATGGGCCCGGGGCGGAGAGGTGAGTTGCAGCGCCGCAGTGAGGTCGTAACCCAGGCCCCCGGCCAGCGCCAGCAGTTCCGCTGGCCGGGCGCCCCGGCTGCGCTGCCCCAGCGCCCAAAGGGTGAGGGAGCGGGTGCCGGTGCGACAGTAGGCGTGAACCGGCGCGGGCAGCCGCTCGAGGGCGGCCAGGAAATCCGCCACATCCTGTTCGTTGAGTTCACTGGAGATTACCGGCTGGAAGTGGACTGTAATACCCGCCGCGCCCGCCGCGGCCTCTATCTCGGTGACGTTGGGCTGGTCGGCGGCCTCGCCGTCCGGTCGGTTGCAGATCAGCGACCTGACGCCCCGGGCGGCCAGCGTCGCCAGGTCGTCGACGGTGATCTGGCCCGACACGGAGAATTCGTCGGTTACCTTTTTAATGTCCATCGCCATACCTGCGGCCCCTCAGGAGATCAACGAGGATATATCGGCGCCGCCAAAGGCGTTCACCGGTAACTTGAGAAACAACTGACCTGAGGCATCCGCCGGCGGAAAATGCCCTGCGCGCATATTGACCTGCAGCGACGGCAGGATCAGGGAGGGCATGCCAAGAGTGGCATCACGGGTCTTGCGCATCTCGACGAATACCGATTCGCTAATACCCCGGTGCACATGAATATTGGCCTGCAGTTCGGCGCCTACCGTGGTTTCATATTCGAGTTCCCGACCGTTGGGGAGATAGTCGTGGCATACAAAGATGCGCATGTCTTCCGGCAGACTGAGTATACGCTGGATCGACCGGTACAGCGTATGGGCATCGCCGCCGGGGAAGTCGGCCCGGGCGGTGCCGCCGTCGGGCATGAACAGGGTGTCGCCGACGAATACCGCGTCACCCAGCACGTAGGTCATGCAGGCCGGCGTATGGCCGGGCGTGTGCATGGAGGTACCGGCCAGCTGGCCGATCCGGATGGTGTCGCCCTCGCGCAGCAGCAGGTCAAACTGGGAGCCGTCGCGGGCAAAGCCCGGCTCGGCGTTGAACACCCGGCCAAAGGTCTCCTGTACCACCGAGATATTGAAGCCGATGGCAATCCTGCCACCCAGGCGCTGCTGGATGTAAGGCGCAGCCGACAGGTGGTCTGCGTGGACATGGGTTTCCAGGATCCATTCCAGCTGCAGTTTATGCGCGGTAATAAAAGCGATGATCTGGTCGGCGCCGGTAAAACTGATCGAGCCCGAGGGGTAATCCAGGTTCATCACCGAGTCGATCACGGCGCAGGCAGCGCTGGCGGGGTCTTTCACCACGTACGACAGGGTGTTGGTGGGCTCATCGAAAAATGTGGTGACTTCAGGTTTGACCGCTGACGCGATGACGGTCTGGACGGGTGAATTCATGGGCTGATCCTCTACTGGCAAATCCCTCCCCGGCGCGAGGCAGGGGCGACTGAAGGATAGCAGCAAGCCCCGTGCCACATCTCTATCTGCTTTAGATATCGACCCTATCTCTTTGTTTATTATGGATACTCTATTGCTCAAGAAACGCGTTGATAGCGTGCAGACTTGCTCTGGACGAGAATCTCTGCCAGATTTGACAGGCAATAGGACAAAGTTGGCAGGCCATGGAAATACTCGCGACAGACACCCATTCCGCCGTTGCCAGGATGCTGGACAGTTACGAGCATCCCGCCATCCTCGTGACGCCCGACTACCGCATCCTGGCGACCAATGATCTCTACCGCGAAGCGTTCGGCCCGGTCGACCAGAGCCGCGGCCCGGCCCGCTGCTACCGGGTGTCCCATAACTTCGACCGGCCCTGCGACCAGGCCGGGGAGGCCTGCCCGCTGGCGGCCGCCACCGCTTCGGGCCAGCGGGAGCGCGTACTCCACATTCACCAGACGCCGCGCGGTGCGGAGCACGTGGACGTGGAAATGCTGCCCATTTTCGATCCGGGCGGCACCTTGCAGTATTTTGTTGAGTGGCTCAAACCGGTCCCCATCGCCGGGGCGGGATCGGGGGACCAGCCCATGGTGGGTACCAGCGCCGCCTTCAACCAGATGCTGGGCCTGGTATCCCGGGTCGGCCCCACCAGTGCGGCGGTATTGCTGTTGGGTGAATCCGGGACCGGCAAGGAACTGGCGGCCAGGGCCCTGCACCAGGCCAGTCCGCGTTCAGCCAGGGCGCTGGTGACCCTGGAGTGCGCCGGCCTGAGCGAAACCCTGTTCGAAAGCGAGCTGTTCGGCCATGTGAAGGGGGCTTTCACCGGCGCCAATTACACCCGGCAGGGCCTGGCCGAGGCGGCCCACGGCGGCACGCTGTTCCTCGACGAGATCGGTGATATCCCCTATGCCCTGCAGGTAAAGCTGCTGCGCCTGATCGAAACCGGCACCTATCGTCCGGTCGGCAGCAGCCAGGTCAAGCAGGCGGACTTTCGCCTGGTGTGCGCCACCCACCGGAATCTTGAGCAGATGGTGGAGGAGGGGGCCTTCAGGCGGGATCTCTACTACCGCATCAATGTCTTCCCGATAAGGCTGCCCTCGCTGGCCGAGCGCATGGACGACCTGCCGCTGCTGGCTCGCACCATCCTCAGGGAGGCGGCCGCACACGGCAGCAAAACGTTCCACCTGACCGAGTCTGCGCTGGCGCTGCTCAAGGCTCATAGCTACCGGGGCAACATCCGTGAATTACGCAATATTCTCAGCAGGGCCATGGTGCTGGCCAATACCAACGTCATAGACCAGGCGACCGTCAGCCGGGCGCTTGGCACCGAGCCCGGGGGCGGCGCACTGCGGGAGCTGAGCCTGAAAGAGCATGAACTGCGTTATCTGCAACAGCTGATGAAAGCCTACAATGGTGACAGGGAAGCCGTCGCCGGAATTGCCGGCATCAGCGTGCGCTCCCTGTACCGAAAGCTGCAGCAGGCCGAGGAAGTCAAATAGCGGGCCTGCAGGGAGAATGCCATGATCGATTCTCTGCTACTGGACCTGAGTGGTGTACTGTACGACGGGGATGCGGTTATTCCCGGCGCCTTGAAGGCGGTGGAACGCGCCCAGCGCAGCACACTGGAAGTCCGCTTCATCACCAACACCTCCCAGAAAACCCGCGCCAGCTTGCTCGGGCATCTCCGGGCGCTGGGTTTTGTGGTTGAGCCGGACCAGCTCTTTACTGCGGTCGATGCCGCGCGGCAGTGGCTGCTACAGCGGGATCTCAGGCCCTTCTGCCTGGTGCACGAAAACGTCGTGGAAGAGTTCGCGGACCTGGCGCAGCACAATCCCAATGCCGTATTGATCGCCGATGCGGCCGAGGGCTTCAGCTATCGCAACCTGAACCGCGCTTTCCAGCTCTGCGTGGCGGGCGCGCCCTTGCTGGGGGTCGGCTACAACCGCTATTTCAAGTCCGGCGAGCAGTTGTTGCTGGATGTAGGGGCATTCATCAAGGCAGTTGAGTTCGGGGCCGGGGTGGCGGCGACGATTGTTGGCAAACCCAGCGCAGAATTCTTCAGGCAGGTGATTGCCTCGACGACCGCCTCGCCGGAGCGGACGCTCATGGTGGGCGATGACGTGTTCGGCGATGTGGAGGGAGCGCTCAATACCGGCACCCGGGCCTGCCTGGTGCGCACCGGAAAATACCAGCCGGGGGATGAAAGCAGGATAAGTGGCAATTTTGCCACCGTTGATTCCGTCGCGCAGGCCGTGGAGTTAGCCCTCCAGGGCCGTGCCTGATCTGTCCGGTGCGAGGCGGTCCGCGACCGGCAGTGCCCCTGGGGCCCGATAGCTTCGCCGGTGCAAGAATTTGGAGACGGGAGTAGCTGCCTATATTTAACATAATAATATTATTTCCTGCGCGCACCTCAGCCGTGCCCGGGATCGCGCCAGTGGCGGGGGGCATCACGGCAGGAACTCTCCCGCGTCCAGATCCAGGCAATGCTGCAATTGCCGCTGGATGACTGTGCGGAACATCTGGTCACTCCGTTCACCAGGGGAGGTGAAACTGGCCCCCAGGATCGTCAATAACAGGCCGTGCATGGACTGTTCCCGGTACTGGGCCCAGCATGCGTCAAAGCCTAATTCGACACCCAGGCTGGAGAGGTGGTTGTTGTACTCGCGCAGTAATTCGCGCTCCCACTGGCGACGCTGCTCCACATCCACGCTTGCCGCCCAGCAAGCCAGACGGGTTCTGGCGCAGGAAACGGGGACTCCCTGGGCGCCAGATCAAGCGTATCCCTGCAAAACAGCCTGAAACCGGCCGGGAGCAGCCCCGCCCGAACTTATCCACATATGCGCATAATATATATTATGTTAAATATAGTATTTGGCCACACAGTTGTACACAGTGGCATGTGTCCGGGAGTGACTGCCTCCCACTGCGCTGGCTGTGCCCTCCTTTCGTCAGGCAAACCGCCCCCGGCAGGAATGCCCGGGATGGAGGTGTAATGGGTCGGTAAGGGAGGATACGAGTTGAGTCAGGCAGGCACGGGGTCACTGATCACAGGGCGCTCGTTCGGAACAGGAACCCTAGCCCCTGGCCTGCGCCTGGCGGAGGCGTTCACTTACGATATCCGGCAGTGCGCTGAAATCGCCGAAGAGCCAGTTGTGGGGGATGCTCTCGCAAGGTGTCTTGTGGTAGCCCCGGGTGTAAAGGGCAAACGGAATATGCGCGCGCTTCGCGGTCTCGGCATCAATCTCGCTGTCGCCCACATAGAGCGTGGGGCCGCCTCCCAGGTCGTGAATTGTCTTCAGCAGCATGTCCGGGGCGGGCTTGCGGCTATCGATCATGCCACCGGCCACCACCGCATCGAAAATCGGTCCCATGCCCATATGCCGAATGACTGCCCGGGCCGGCCGCTCCGGCTTGTTGGTGCACAGTCCCAGCCTGTGTCCCGCCGTTTTCAACACGGCGAGAGTCGCCAGCACCCCGGGATAGAACACCGCCTTGTCGACCGAGCGTTCATACAGTGCGAGAAAGTCGCTATACACCGCCGCGTGCCTCGCGGGTGTCTCCTCAATTGCGCGCGCGGCCATCATGCGGCTGACAAAGACGGCACTGCCTTCGCCGACGAATTGGCGGGTTTCCTCCAATGAAAGCCCCTGCTTGCCCAGCCTGCCGAGGATCTCCGAGGCGACGGCCTGGATATCCGGTGCGCTGTCGATCAGCGTCCCGTCGAGGTCGAACACGATATTGATGCTACCGTTCACTCACTGCTCCCTGGTGACAGCCCCGCACCTCCTGTGCTGTTTGGCGCCAGTGTGGGGCGGGCGATAAGCGGTACAGGCGGTCGCCCTGACGGCTACATCGGCTGCAGCAGGTGGCGACTCAGGTCTCCCGCCAGACGGGTGTCTATCCTGCGTTCGGAAAAGTGCCATCCATCCCCTGCCCTGGCAAACCGGTCGAAATAGCGCACACCGATAATGGGCTGCAGCGGAAAATCAGGCAGGCTCTGGAAGACCACCGCATACGATGTGGCGCTGGCGCGGCTGGCCCCGGCTTCGATCACAACCACCACATTGCTGGTCATATGGAGGGTATGGGGACTGCCATCGTCCGGGTACAGGCGCGTGAAAGACCGGTAGAGCGAAAGCACCGCCTGCGCCCCCGCGATATCGGTAGCGCTCCCCTGCCCGTCCACGGCGACTATTTTCGCCTCGGCAAACATCGCTGACAGCTTGTCCAGTTCACCATTGTCGATGTAGTGCGCGTACTGGTAGATCAGGTTTTTTATTGCGCAGGAATCACAGGCCACGGCACTTGGTCCATCAGCGGGATCGAGCGCTATCATAGGCAGAGTGCCGCCGCACGCACAAGGCGCTCAACCCCGGTTCAGAGGGCGGAGTTGCCGGCTCTACCAATCGAGCCGGCAGCGCCGTCAAAACTGGGGCCGCGGCGTATTCACCGAACTCGGCGGCAGGATGGGATAGGTGACCTGCGGCTGTTGACCGGTCAGGGTCAGCAGGAAGGCCTCGATACTGGCAACCTCTTCCCCGGCCAGTTCCTGGCCCAGTTGGCTGGTCGCCATGACGGCGATGGCCTGCTTGAGATCCCAGGACTTGCCGGAGTGGAAGTACGGGGGTGTCAGCTCGATATTGCGCAGGGTAGGCACCTTGAAAACGTATTCGTCACTGGTGGTGCTGGTCACCTGGAAGCGGCCCTTGTCAGCCGGTGGTAAGAAGTCGGCACCGGGCTTTTCTATCACGCCAAAGGGGGCATACATTCCCCCGCCGATATTGATGCCGTTGTGGCAGGCTGCACAGCCCTTGTCCATGAACAGCTTGAGGCCCGCTTTTTGTGTCTCGTCCAGGGCACTGTCATCGCCTCGCAGGTAGCGGTCGAAGGGGGCGTTGGGGGTCAGCAAAGTGGTCTCGAAGGCGGCGATTGCCGCGCCGATATTGGCCAGCGTCACCGGTTGGGGCTGGTCGGGAAAGGCCGCCTGGAACAGGGGCTGGTAGCCGGGTATCGCCGCCAGTTGCGCCACCGCGTGCTCGGGGCTGATCGCCATTTCAATGGGGTTTTGTATCGGGCCCACTGCCTGCTCGCTGAGGTCGGCGGCACGGCCGTCCCAGAACTGTGCGGTATTGAATACGGCATTGAGCACGGTGGGCGCATTGCGCCCCCCTTTTTGCCAGTTGTGGCCGATGGATGTCGGGAGCATGTCGACACCGCCCAGGCCTATCTGGTGGCAGGTATTACAACTGATGTTGTGACTTTCTGAAAGTCGCGGGTCGAAGTAAAGCGCCTTGCCAAGTGCGCTCATGGCCGGGCTTGTCGGCACACCGGCCGTTGCCGGTGCGGTCTCCGGAATCGGCTTGAAGATTGCCTGGGCCTGACCCATGAGTCCGCTCTGGGCGAATCCGGGTAACGATAGTGATGCCGCCGATGCGGCCAGTGCGATAAGGGCTAACTTCGAGGTTTTCATGCGGTATCCCGAATAAGTGAAGGGTCAAGAAAGAAGCAGTGGGGAAACCGCCGCGTAGGGGGCTCCCGGCGAAAGTATCGACGGTAGCAATCATCTGATACCATCCGTCACCTGACCTACGGGTCGCCGGATTCGTTCACATTGCCCCTGCTACGTCGGATGACGCATTGAATACCCGTATTACCCACACCACGATCATCGCCTTTTGCAGCATCTTTGCCCTCGTAATCCTCGATTTGGCATGGGATTACGCCAAAGGCGTCCCCTGGCTGCACATAGGCTCTGAATTGGCCGTTCTGGTGATCGCCGCGATTTCGGCAGGTTTGCTACTGCGTCTGTGGTTGAGTGAACGCGCGGCTATCGGGCAGCTCAAATCTGATCTTATGGCCGCGCGCCAGGAATCGCAGCACTGGCGCGAGCAGAGCCGCGAATTCGTCGCCGGCCTGGGGGCTGCCATCAGGGCAAAGTTCGGAGAGTGGCGCCTGAGCGAGGCGGAGTGCGAAATCGGACTGCTGTTGCTCAAGGGCTTCAGCCACAGGGAAATCGCCGAATTGCGGGAAACCAGCGAGCGCACTGTGCGGGAGCAGGCTCGCTCGCTCTACCGGAAAGCGGGGCTGAATGGGCGAGCATCCCTGTCTGCCTATTTTCTGGAAGACCTGCTCCTGCCCCAGGCGCCGGGCTAGAGAAACCGGGACGACGCAGTATGGTCAGGACGAAATCTTTACCAGGGCGATGGATAAGTGGCCTATGAATAACCCCCATTACGTGACTGCCGATGAGGCAGTAAAAAATATCCGTTCAGGTGAGCGGGTGTTCTTACACAGTGCGGCCGCGACACCGCAGCTGCTGGTGGACGCCCTGACCGCCCGTGGCCATGAGCTGGGAGGCGTTGAACTCGTCAGCATCCATACCGAGGGCGCAGCCCCCTACCTCGATCCCCGCTTCGACGGCATATTTCACCTCAATACGTTTTTTGTCGGTGCCAATACCCGCGCGGCCGTAGCCAACGGCATGGCCAGCTATGTGCCCGTGTTCCTCAGCGAGATCCCGGGTTTATTCCGCTCGGGCCGGATGCCGCTGGATGTCGCCCTGGTCCAGGTCAGCCCCCCGGACAAACACGGTTTTTGCTCCCTGGGTGTTTCGGTCGATATTACCAATGCCGCGATAGAGACCGCCCGGCACGTTATCGCCCAGGTCAACGAGAACATGCCGCGGGTGCACGGCAACGGTATTATCCACGTCTCGGCCATGGATGCGCTGGTGCGATGCGACAACCCCATTTTCGAGATGGTTCCGCCGCCGCCCTCCCCGATCGAAAGTAAAATCGGCGCCTTTATTGCCGAGCTGGTCGAGGATGGGGCAACCCTGCAGACCGGTATCGGCGGTATCCCCGATGCCGCCCTGCGATCACTGCGCGACCACCGGGATCTCGGCATGCACACCGAGATGTTCTCCGACGGTGTCATGGAACTGGTGGAATGTGGCGCCCTCACCGGCCGTAAAAAAACCAAGCAATGGGGCAAGATCGTGGCGGGCTTCTGCATGGGTTCCAGGGCCCTGTACGACTTTGTCGATGACAACCCGCTGATCGAAATGCGGGATATTTCCTACGTCAACGACACCTCGGTCATTCGCACCAATCCCAGGGTGACGGCCATCAACAGCGCGCTGGAGGTCGATATCACCGGCCAGGTGTGCGCCGATTCCCTGGGCAGCAACCAGTACTCCGGCGTGGGAGGCCAGGTCGATTTCATTCGCGGTGCGGCGCTGTCACCCGGGGGCAAGCCCATCATCGCCCTGAATTCGCTGACCAGCCGCGGCCTGTCCAAGATCGTCACCCGGCTGAAACCCGGCGCCAGCGTGACTACCAGCCGGGCCCACGTACACTACGTAGTGACCGAATACGGGGTCGCCTACCTCTACGGCAAGAACCTGCGGCAGCGAGCCTCGGCACTCATCGCCATCGCACACCCCAACCACAGGGAGCAGCTGGAGCGGGAGGCATACTCGATCTTTCGCCGGCATTAGCCCTACCGGCTGTCACCGAACCACCCAGTTGTTTTAAAATAAATACATTATTAATCAAAGATCTATGGAATAAATATAAAGTTAATTATTGATATTGCCAGAAACAATCGGGTGCGTTGGTTCAACGGCCGCTGCGACGGGATACCCTGCCCCGACCGATCTCGGGCCTGCTGAACTTTCCCGATCTTTGCATATCTATAAAGAGTCTGTTTAACCCGGGCCAACTCGCGGTTACACTTGGCCATTATTTTCTGTTACTGGTGGCAAAATCTTGTACCTGACCAAGCAAATGAAAACGTCTGCGGCACTGACCCTGCCCGCCCTGCTGTCACTCTTCCTGTCGCTGCCCACCTGGGCGACGATAGAGTCCAGCGACAGCGAGCGCGAAACTATCGTGGAGATGATTGGCCAGCTGGAACAGCGCCATTACGCCAAGCACCGCTACGACGACGATATGTCCTCGGCTCACCTGGACAGCTATATCGAAAGCCTGGACCGGGGCAAGATGTTTTTCACCGCGACCGACCTTGCGGAATTTGAAAAGTACCGCACGACAATGGATGACCAGCTGCACGAGGGAAATCTCGTGGCGGGCTTTGAGATCTTCAACCGTTTCCAGCAGCGACTGGAAGAGCGAATGGAAAATGTGGTCGAAACCCTGCCGCAGCAGGTCCAGGCCATGGACTTCACCGTGGATGAAAGCTTTCCCGTCGATGCCGATGAATGGGACTGGGCCAGGACCCCTGCCGAGCTGGACGACCGCTGGCGCAAGCGCATCAAAAACGAGGTGCTGAGCCTTAAACTGGCCAAGAAACCGGCCGAGGAAATTGCCCCTACGCTGGTCAAACGCTACAACAGTCAGCTCAAGCGGGTGCGCCAGTACAACAGCCAGGATGTGTTCCAGATCTATGCGAACGCGCTCACGGAATTGTACGACCCGCATACCAACTACCTGTCCCCGCGTCGGTCCGAGAATTTCAATATCAATATGAGCCTGTCGCTGGAGGGAATTGGCGCGGTACTGCAGCAGGAGGATGAGTACACCAAGGTATCCAGCCTGGTGGCGAAAGGCCCCGCGGATAAACAGGGTGAGCTGAAACCCGCTGACCGGATCATCGGCGTGGGCCAGGGCGAGGATGGCGCGATCGAAGACGTGATCGGCTGGCGCCTCGACGAGGTAGTGGAGTTGATCAGGGGTCCCAAGGATTCCACCGTGCGGCTGGAAGTTATTCCCGCCAAGTCCAAGGCGGCCGACGAGCGTAAAATTGTTACCATCGTGCGCAACAAGGTGAAGCTGGAGGAGCAGTCGGCCCAGAAAAAAATACTGGAGATCCCCGAGGGCGACAGGACGATCAAGGTGGGGGTGATCGATATCCCCGCGTTTTATATCGACTTTGACGCCATGCGCCGGGGCGAGGAGGACTACAAGAGCACGACCCGGGATGTCAAAGTGTTGCTGCAGGAACTGCAGGACGAGGGTGTTGAGGGGATCGTGATCGACCTGCGCAACAATGGCGGCGGCTCATTGCAGGAGGCCAACGAACTGACGGGCCTGTTTATCGAGTACGGCCCAACCGTCCAGATCCGGCACTCCTCCCGCCGGGTGTGGCGCGACGGCAAACGCCTGAAAACGACCTATTACGAAGGCCCGCTGGTCGTGCTGATCAATCGCCTCAGCGCCTCCGCCTCGGAGATTTTTGCGGGTGCACTACAGGATTACCAACGCGGGCTCATTGTCGGCGACCGCTCCTTTGGCAAGGGCACGGTGCAGACGCTCATCCCCCTGACGGAGGGGCAGCTGAAAATCACCGAGAGCAAGTTTTACCGCATTTCTGGCGACAGCACCCAGCACCGCGGTGTGGTACCCGACGTGGAATTTCCCTCCATATATGACGCGGAAGAAATCGGTGAGAGCTCACTGGATCACGCCCTCAACTGGGACCAGATCAACCCGGTGCGACACCAGCGCTACAACGACCTCTCCACTGTCGTTCCCAGGGTTACCGCGTCCTTTGTAGAGCGCAGCGCTGGCAACCCGGATTTCGTCTACCTCGAGGAACAGGTGGAGATGGCGCGCCAGACCAGCGAGATTACCGAGCTTCCCCTCAATGAAGCGGCGCGTATCGCCCTGCGGGAGAGCCAGGAGCAGAAAGCGCTGGTCATCGAGAACAAGCGGCGCAAGGCAAAAGGCGAGGAGTTGCTGACCTCGCTCGATGAAGATGAACTGGACGAGGCGGATGAAGCGGATCCGGAACTGGCGGCCGAGGAGGAGCCTGACGATGAGGAACCGGATGTACTGCTCACCGAGGCGGGCAACGTGCTGGTAGATATGCTGCTGCTGAAGGAGCGCGCCTACGCGGTGCACACCCCGGGGGAGGAACCGAAAAAGTAGCCCCCCCACCCGCTTGACTAGCGCGGCGTGACATCGTTGTGCTCGCCGAACCAGGCCAGCCTGTCGTGCAGGTGCACCACATTGCCGACGATGATCAGGGTTGGCGCGCGCGGGTTCTCACGTTCCACTATGGCCGCCATGGTCGCCAGCGTGCCGGTAATCACCCGCTGTTGCGGCGTGCTGGCCCGCTCCACCAGGGCAATCGGCGTGTCGCCCGCTCGACCATGGCGCTGCAGTTGCTCACAGATTACGGGCAGGCCCACCAGGCCCATGTAAAAAACCAGGGTTTCGGATTCCGAGCAGAACTCACTCCAGTCGTGATTGAGGGTGCCGTCTTTGAGGTGACCGGCCACGAAGCGGACGCTGCGGGCGTAATCGCGGTGGGTGAGCGGGATGCCAGCATAGCAGGCGGCGGCGCTGGCGGCGGTAATACCCGGAATTACCTGGAAGGGAATGGCGTTTTCCGCCAGCAGTTCTATCTCCTCGCCGCCGCGGCCGAAGATAAAAGGATCCCCCCCCTTGAGCCGCACCACCCGCTTGCCTTGCTGAGCCAGCGTTACCAGCAACTGGTTGATCTGATCCTGCGGTACCGCATGTTCTGACCGGGCCTTGCCCACGTAGATCCGCTCGGCATCGCGCCGGGCCATCTCCAGGATCCCGGGTGCCACCAGCCTGTCGTACAGCACCACATCGGCGCTTTGCAACAGGCGCTGGGCCTTGAATGTCATCAGGTCCGGGTCACCCGGCCCGGCGCCCAGCAGGTAGACCTCCCCCCTATGGTAGGGTGCGGTATCCTGCAGTTGCGCCTGCAAGCTGGCCTCGGCCTGTCCCTCCTTGCCCGCCAGTACCAGCTCACCCACGGTGCCTTCCACCGCCTGTTCCCAGAACAGGCGTCGGGCACCGGCGTCGGGCAACGCCTGTTTCACCGTGTCGCGCAGGCGGCCGGCGAACAGCGCGAGCCGGCCATAGGCCGCGGGCACCATGGCCTCGATCCTGCGGCGCAGCAGGCGCACCAGTACCGGGCTGTTACCACTGCTGGAAATCGCGATGGTCAGCGGTGAGCGTTCCACGATCGAGGGGAAGATAAACGTGCACAACTCAGGGGCATCCACCACGTTCACCGGCAGCTGGCGCGCGCTGGCATCCCGGAATACCTGCTCATTAACCTGTCGCAGCGGCGTTGCCGCCACGGCCAGCACGGCGCCCTCCAGCGCCGCTGAACAATACTCGCCTCGCTGCCAGTTGCCACCGCTTTGTGCCAGCATCTGCTCCAGTTCGGCGGCGATAGCCGGCGCCACTACGGTGAGGCTGGCGCCCGCTTTGAGCAACAGTCTCGCCTTGCGGGTGGCCACCTGGCCACCACCCACCAGCAGCACCCTGGACCCGCTGATGCGCAGGCTGATGGGCAGAAAATCCACCGCCTTAACCGCGCAACTCGGTGGCGCCCCCCAGCCAGGGGCGCAGGGCCTCGGGGACCGTCACACTGCCGTCAGCCTGCTGGTAGTTTTCCATAATGGCCACCAGGGTCCGGCCCACGGCCAGGCCCGAGCCGTTCAGGGTATGCAACAGCTCGGGCTTGCCGGTGGCAGGGTTGCGCCAGCGGGCCTGCATGCGCCTGGCCTGGTAGTCGCCGAAACTGCTGCAGGAGGAGATCTCCCGGTAGTTGTCCTGGGCCGGCAGCCAGACTTCCAGATCGTAGGTCTTGCAGGCGGAAAAGCCGATATCGCCGCCGCACAGGATCACCTTGCGGTAGGGCAGCTCCAGCGCCTGCAGCACGTTTTCGGCGTGGCCGGTCAGTTGCTCCAGCGCTGAATCTGACTGCCCGGGCCTGACCAGCTGAACCAGCTCGACTTTCTCGAACTGGTGCTGGCGTATCATGCCCCGGGTATCGCGGCCGTAGCTGCCGGCCTCACTGCGAAAACAGGGGCTGTGGCAGGCAAAGCGCACACCGGCCTCTCCCAGCTCACTGTCCTCGAATATCCGGTCCCGCGCGACATTGGTCACGGGCACCTCGGCAGTGGGTATCAGGTAGTAGCCCTGGGCGCCCTCCAGCCGGAACAGGTCCTCCTCGAACTTGGGCAGCTGGCCGGTGCCGAGCAGCGAGTCGCGATTGACAATATAGGGCACGTAAATTTCTGTGTAGCCGTGCTCCCGGGTGTGCATGTCGAGCATGAACTGGATCAGGGCGCGGTGCATCCGGGCCAAATCGCCGTACATGACCGTAAAGCGCGAGCCGGTGATCTTGCCACCGGTCTCGGCGTCCAGCTGGCCCAAGCCATCGCCGAGGTCGACGTGGTCCTTTAGCGGAAACTCAAATGTCCTGGGGGTGCCCCAGCGCAGGACTTCGACGTTATCGGCCTCACTCGCCCCCGGCGGAACATCCGGCGCCGGAATGTTCGGCACGCTGAGCAGCAAATCGTCCAGCTCGCCCTGCACCGATTTTGCCTGTTCGGTCAGTGCGTCGAGCTGGCTGGCGATCCTGGCCAGGGTGTCGTTGACCTGTGCTTTGGCCTCTTCCACCGGCACGCCCTGCCCCACCAGCTGGCCGATTTTTTTCGAGGCGCTCTTGCGCTCCGCGAGCAGGTTCTGGCTGTCAATATCCGCCTGCTTGCGGCGGGCGTCCAGGGCTGTGAAGGCGGCGACGTCGAACGGGTAGCCGCGTTTGTTGAGGGCGGCGGCTACCGCTTCGGGGTCCTGCCGCACGGCCTTGATATCCAACATGTTGTAGGGTCCTGTATCCGGTGTTGTTCAGTTTGCCTGCGCGCGGCCTATACCAGGGCGCGGGTCAGCTGCATTGCGGCGCCGGCCATCACCACGCACAGCACCGCGCTGGCCAGCATATAGCCCAGGGCGTGACCCAGGTGGCCCGCCTCAAGCAGGGTGATGGTCTCCAGTGAAAACGTGGAGAAGGTGGTAAAGGCGCCCAGGAAGCCCACCATCAGCACGCTGCGCCAGTCCTGGTGGATCAGCTGCTTTTCCACCAGCAGCACATACACGATGCCGATGGTAAAGGAGCCGAGCACGTTCACCAGCAGCGTCCCCACCGGCAACCGTCCCTCCCACAGGCCGTGAGCCCAACCGGCGAGGAGGTAGCGTGCCACGGCGCCGGAGGCGCCGCCAAGGCCAATAAACAGCAGGTATTTCATGATAATACAGTGGCTGCCAGGGAAGCGGCATTGTACTGGTTTTGGCCGCGTGGCGCAGGTGTTTCCATGTCACTGACCCTCGATCGGCGTGGGCATCCTCCGGGTTCAGGGGTAGCCTGTGGGATTTTGCTGCTGCCAGCGCCAGGCATCCATGCACATCGCTGCCAGGTCCTGCTCCGCCCGCCAGCCCAGCTCGCGCCGGGCCCGCTCCGGGTCGGCATAGCACTCGGCGATATCACCGGGCCGACGCGGCACGATGGTGTGGGGGATGGCCTTGCCGCAGGCCGCCTCGAAAGCCGCAACCATCTCCAGCACTGAGTAACCGGTGCCAGTGCCCAGGTTGTGGGTGATACACCCGGGCGCCTCCGCCAGCTTCTGCAGTGCCTTGATATGACCCCTGGCAAGGTCTGTGACGTGAATGTAATCGCGCACGCCGGTGCCGTCGCGGGTGGGGTAATCACCACCGAAAACCGAGAGCTCCCGGCGCAGGCCACTGGCCGTCTGGGCGATATAGGGCATGAGGTTATTGGGGATACCGCTGGGATGCTCCCCTATCCTGCCGCTGGGGTGCGCACCGGCGGGGTTGAAATAGCGCAGGATGGAGATGTTCCAGCCCGGGTCCGAGGCGTGCAGGTCGCGCAGCATCTCCTCGATCATCAATTTGCTGCGGCCGTAGGGATTGGTGGCGGACAGTGGGAAATCCTCGTCTATCGGGTTACTCGCCGGGTCGCCATACACCGTGGCGGATGAGCTGAACACCAGGCTGGTCACGCCCTCCTCCGCCATGGCCTGCAACAGGTGGACCGCACCGCAGACATTGTTGTCATAGTAGTCCAGTGGTTGAGCCACCGACTCCCCCACGGCCTTGAGGCCGGCGAAGTGGATGACGGCGCCAATCCTGTGCGCCCGCAGCAACTGGCGCACGGCCTGTCCATCGCGCACGTCACCGCGTTCGAACACGAGGGACCTGCCGGTTATTTCCTGCACGCGCTCCAGTGCGACCTCGCTGCCATTGCAGAGGTTGTCCAGCACCACGACCCGGTAGTCCTGTTCCAGCAATTCCACGCAGACGTGCGAGCCGATGTAGCCCGCGCCGCCGGTGACCAGCACATTGATTGTCATGATTACTGGGGTATCCGTTAGTGGGTTGATCGCGCGCCGGTTATTCGTCCCGGTAGCGCTTGCGACTGCTGATCTTATCGAGTTCGCGCAGGTATTTGAACTTTTCGCGGATTTTGCTCTCGAGCCCGCGATCGACCGGTTCGTAATAGCGCCTGTCTTTCATTGCTTCAGGAAAATAATTTTCCCCTGCGGCGTAGCCGCCCTCCTCGTCGTGGGCATAGCGATAGTCCGCACCGTGCTCCATGTCCTTGAGCAGTCGGGTCGGGGCATTGCGAAGATGCAGTGGCACTTCGCTGCTGCCCCCCTGTTCCACATCCGCGCGTGCGGCCTTGTAGGCAGTGTAGACGGCATTGCTCTTGGCGGCGCAGGCCAGGTAGACGATGGCCTGGGCGATCGCCAGTTCGCCCTCGGGACTGCCCAGGCGCTCCTGCACCTGCCACGCGTCCAGGCACAAGGCCAGTGCCCGGGGGTCCGCATTGCCGATATCCTCGCTGGCCATCCGCACTACCCGCCGGGCGATGTAGAGCGGGTCGCAACCACCGTCGAGCATACGACAGAACCAGTACAGGGCGGCATCCGGGGCACTGCCGCGCACCGCCTTGTGCAGGGCGCTGATCTGGTCGTAAAAAAGGTCGCCACCCTTGTCGAATCGGCGCAGCGACGCCTGCAGCACCTCTTCGAGGGTGTTGGCGGTAATCCGGCCGTCCGCGGCCAGGTCCGCGGCCAGTTCCAGCAGGTTGAGGGCGCGGCGGGCATCGCCGTCAGCCTGGCGTGCGATGAGCCCGAGGCAGCCCTCCTCCACCGCAATCGGGTGCTGCAGCGCCGCCAGGCCGCGCAGCAGGACGGCCTCGATATCTGCGGACTCTAGGGGGCGCAACTTGTAGACCCGGGCGCGGGACAACAGGGCGTTGTTGAGTTCGAACGACGGGTTCTCGGTGGTGGCGCCGATGAAGATCACCGTGCCATCCTCCACATAGGGCAGGAAGGCGTCCTGCTGCGACTTGTTGAAGCGATGCACCTCGTCGACGAACAGCACCGTGTCGCGACCGGCGGCCTTGTTCTGCCTGGCCTGGGCGATGGCCTCGCGTATCTCCTTCACGCCGGACAACACGGCGGACAACTGCAGGAAATGGGCGTTGGCCTGGCCGGCGGCTATCCGCGCCAGCGTGGTCTTGCCGACGCCGGGGGGACCCCAGAAAATCATCGAGTGCAGCTGGCGGCTGTCAATGGCCTGGCGCAGGGGTTTGCCCGGCCCCAGCATGTGCTGCTGGCCGGCGTAGTCAGCAAGCGTGTGGGGGCGCAGCCTGGCAGCCAGCGGCTGATAGCCGGTGGCGGGTTCGCCCGGGGCGGTGGCCGCCTGCGGGGTATCGCAGAAAAGGCTGGTCTGGGTCGTGCCGGGGGATTCGGGGCTGTCCTGCCCTGAATCAATCGTCATAGTAGAACAGGTCGACGTCCCCCGACGGAGGGGTGAATTCGAAGTCGCTGCTGGTCAGTGGTGTGGTCGCGTCGACCCGGGTGAAGTCCACGACCACTCGCTGGCCCAGCTTATCCAGGATATCCATCTGGCTGATGGCATCGCCGGCAAAGGTGACAGTGAGGCGGCGAAAGCTGTGGCCGCTGCCGTCGGGGATCAGGGTGAAGGTATTGGCGCTGTCCTGGGTAACCGCGTACTGGTCGCGCAGGGCCGATTCATCCCCCCCCAGTATCTGCAGGGGCGATGCCTCCACGTTGCCCACCACCGGGTGCCGGGTGGCAGTCTGCAGATCCTTGTCGTAATGCCACAGGTACTCGGCGTTGGCGACGACCAGCTGACTGTCGGGAGACCGGATTTCCCAGCTGAAGAAGAAGGGACGCAACAGTTTGAATCCACCGCTTGATTCGGCCAGCACGGCGTCTCCCTCGCCATACTGGCGCTGGTTAAACTCGCCCTGCAGGTGAGAGATGCGATTCAGCCGCGCCAGCAACTGGTCGGTGGCCGCGGCATCCTCGGCCCGGGCGACCCCTGCCAGCAGGCAGAAGCCTAGACCGGCAATCCATAGCGCTCTCGATAGCACTTCGCTCATATTCAATCTTCGTGAGGTGGTGGTGCCAGCACTTCGCGCTGGCCATTGCTGCCCATACTGCTGACAACACCTGCTGCTTCCATGGTCTCGATCAGGCGGGCGGCCCGATTGTAGCCGATACGCAGCTTGCGCTGCACGCTGGAAATGGAGGCGCGGCGGCTCTGGGTGACATAGTGCACCGCCTCATCGTACAGCGCATCGCTTTCATCGTCGCCGTCGGCGGCGCTGGCCTGCAACTCCCCTGCGGTAACCGGGGTGCTGCTGCCCTCATCGAGCAGGCCGTCGATGTACTGCGGCTCTCCCCGCCGCTTCCAGTCGGCAACGACCCGGTGGACCTCCTCATCCGAGCAGAAAGCGCCGTGGACCCGGTTGGGAACACCGCTGCCCGGTGGCAGGTACAGCATATCGCCATGCCCCAGCAGCTGCTCGGCGCCGCCCTGGTCAAGGATGGTGCGCGAGTCGATTTTGGACGACACCTGGAAGGCGATGCGGGTGGGAATATTGGCCTTGATCAGGCCGGTGATCACATCCACCGAGGGACGCTGGGTCGCCAGGATCAAATGAATCCCCGCCGCCCTCGCCTTCTGGGCGATGCGGGCAATGAGCTCTTCCACTTTTTTGCCGACCACCATCATCATGTCGGCGAATTCGTCGATCACGACCACCACGAAGGGCAGTTTTTCCAGCCCCGGTGCAACCTGTTCCTCATCGGTTAGCGCGAGGATCGGGTCGGGTGTCCACAGCGGGTCGGGGATAGGTTTGCCCGCCCTGTTGGCGTCATCGACCTTGCGATTGAAGCCGGCCAGGTTGCGCACGCCCATGGCCGCCATGAGCTTGTAGCGACGCTCCATCTCCGCCACGCACCAGCGCAGGCCGTTGGCCGCGTCCTTCATGTCGGTGATGACCGGCGTCAGCAGGTGTGGAATACCGTCGTACACCGACAGCTCCAGCATTTTCGGATCCACCAGCATCAGCCGCACCTCAGCGGGCGAGGCCTTGTACAACAGGCTCAACAGCATGGCGTTTACCCCCACCGACTTGCCCGAACCGGTGGTACCCGCTACCAGCAGGTGCGGCATCTTGGCCAGGTCGGCGACGATGGGCAGGCCCGAAATGTCGTGCCCGAGGGCCAGCGTGAGGGGTGATTTGCTCTGGTCGAACGCCCTGGAGGCCAGTACCTCGCGAAAATTGACAATTTCCCGGTGCTCGTTGGGGATCTCGACCCCGACCACCGACTTGCCTGGAATCACCTCGACTACCCGGACACTGATAACCGCGAGCGAGCGGGCCAGGTCCTTGGCCAGGTTGGAAATGCGCGACACCTTGACCCCGGGTGCCGGCTGGATTTCAAAGCGGGTGACCACCGGGCCGGGATAAACCGCCACCACCTCGGCGATAATGCCGAAGTCCGCAAGTTTGAGCTCCAGTAATTTCGACAGTCCCTCCAGCGCTTCCTTGGAATAGCCGGCATCGGGATCGTTGTCATTGGGATCCAGCAACTCCAGGGGTGGGAGCGAGCCCGTTACGGGTACATCGAACAGGGGGCGCTGCTTTTCTTTTTCCTCCCGCTCACTCCTCTCGGTTCTCGGCGTCGGCGGTTTGATCTTCGGCGGTATGCGTTTTTTCTCGCGCTCCACGTGTTCGGTGATGACCATCTTGCGCGCTTCCACGGCTTTTTCCCGGGCCCGCTTGTCGCGCACGCTATCGATCGTCCCCAGCAGCCACTCGCGGCTCGCGGTGAACGTGGTAATACTCCAGGCGCCCACCTGTTCGATCAGTTTCAGCCAGGACAGGTCGGTAAAAATCGTCATCCCGAACAGGAACACCGCCAGCAGGATAAGCCGGCTGCCGACCGCGCTGAAAGCGTGGGTAAAACTGTTGCCGATGGCCTGGCCCAGGATACCGCCCGCCCCCTGGGGCAGGCTGGAGTCGCCGGAGTCGTTCATCGCAGCCAGTGCGGTGCCGGCGATCATGACCAGTACCAGCCCCAGCGCGCGGATGCCGAAGGTCATCCAGTCGAAGCGCTTGTGCTGGTGGCGTTCCAGCAGGATGATGATCGCCCGGTAGGCCAGCAGCAGCGGGAACAGGTAGGCCGCGTAGCCCACCAGCGAGAAAAACACATCGGCCAGCCAGGCGCCGGTGGGGCCGCCGAGATTGCCGACCTTGCCGCCCATGCCGGTGGCGGACCAGCCCGGATCCCGGGGGCTGTAGGTGAGCAGTGCCAGCAGCAGGTACAGGCAGATGGCGCTCACGCCGATAAACGCACCCTCGCGCAGGCGCGGCCCCAACAGGTTGTCGCTTTTGGTCGATTCCGCCACCGGCGTTCGAGTCCTTGCCATCAGTGTCTGCCGCACGGCATTACGGTGCGGTCCCCATTTCAAAGCTGGCCACTATTGTGGACGTATTTGTCATTTATTTCAAAGAGTTATGGCGATTATTTAGAATTGATCTCGTCTTTGCCGGACAACAGCCTTTAAAGTACCATAGTCCGCCCCCATCAAGGGCACGGCGGTCCGGCAAATGGGCAGCATTTAACAACAGCGAGCGAGAAATAACCATATGAGTGACACCAAGCACCATGCCCTGATCATCCTGGGCAGTGGGCCGGCGGGCTACACCGCGGCGATTTACGCCGCCAGGGCCAATCTGCACCCGGTGGTTATCACCGGCATCCAGCAGGGGGGGCAGCTGACCACGACCACGGAGGTGGAGAACTGGCCAGGGGGGGACGCTGATCTGCAGGGCCCGCAACTGATGCAGCAGATGCAGGCGCACGTGGAGCGGTTTGACGCCGAGGTGGTATTTGACCATATCGAACAGGTCGACCTGGCCACGCGCCCCTTCCGGTTGACGGGCACAGCCAGTTACAGCTGTGACGCCCTCATCATCGCGACGGGCGCCACCGCCCAGTACCTCGGCCTGCCCAGCGAGCAGGCATATATGGGCAAGGGTGTGAGCGCCTGCGCCACCTGCGACGGCTTTTTCTACCGCAACCAGAAAGTCGCGGTGATAGGCGGCGGCAACACCGCGGTGGAAGAGGCCCTGTACCTGGCCAATATCGCCTCCGAGGTGACGCTGGTCCACCGCCGCGATGCGCTGCGCTCGGAGAAGGTCCTGCAGGACCGGCTGTTCGCCCGCGCAAAGGAAGGCAAGGTGAAAATCCTCTGGGATCACCAGCTCGATGAGGTGCTGGGCGATGCCAGCGGCGTGACCGGAATGAAGGTCAAATCGGTAAAAGATGGTACGACCACCGACCTGGTCCTCGCGGGGGTATTTATCGCCATTGGCCACAAGCCCAATACCGGTATCTTCGCCGGGCAATTGGACATGAATGACGGCTATATCCGCATCCACAGTGGCATCGATGGCAATGCCACAGCCACCAGCGTGCCCGGCGTGTTTGCCGCCGGCGATGTCGCCGACCACGTCTATCGGCAGGCGGTCACTTCTGCCGGTTTCGGCTGCATGGCGGCGCTGGATGCGGAGAAATACCTGGACGCACTGTAACGGATCAACGCCTTGCCACGCCGGATTCCATTGCTGGGCCCCGGGGAGGACTTCCCGCCTTCCCGGGAGGCCCTGGAATACCCCAACGGCCTGCTGGCCGCCGGTGGCGAGCTGACGCCTGCACGCCTGCTGTCGGCTTACCGCCGCGGCATTTTTCCCTGGTACGAGGAGCCCCAACCGGTGTTGTGGTGGACACCCAGCCCACGGGCGGTGCTGTTTCCGGCTGAACTGCATGTTTCCCGCTCGCTGCGCAGGGTGTTGCGGCGCGACAGTTTTGCCCTGGCGACAGACACGGCGTTCGGCGAGGTCATGGCGGCCTGCGCCGAACCACGCCGCGATGCGCTGGGCACCTGGATAGGCCGCGATATGCTGTCCGCCTACATCGCCCTGCACCGCGCGGGGCACGCCCACTCCGTCGAGGTACTCGATGGGGCGGGCCAACTGGTCGGCGGCCTGTACGGTGTCGCCCTGGGTGGGGTGTTTTTCGGTGAATCCATGTTCAGCCGCCAGCCCGATGCCTCCAAGGTGGCACTGGTGGCGCTGGTGGATATCCTGTCGCGCGGGGGCTTTGGCCTGATCGACTGCCAGGTGGGCAATCCGCACCTGACGTCCCTGGGCGCCCGCGATATCGACCGGCTGGACTTTGAGGCGCGCCTTGCGCAAAATGTTGGCAACGAAGTAGACCCCGGCATCTGGTCGTTGCCGGGCACCTGTGGAGCGTTGCTGTGACCTCATCGATGCGGGACCTCAAGGTCTATACCACCTATCCGCACAGCTGCAGCTACCTCGATGAGCAGGAGGCGACCACGCTGTTCGTGGATCCGCGCCAGCCTGTGGACAAGCTGTTGTACAGCAACCTGTCGCTGCTGGGTTTCCGGCGCAGCGGCAGCCACATCTACCGCCCCCATTGCACCCACTGCGACGCCTGTGTCCCGGCCCGTATCCCGGTAACCCAGTTCCAGCCGCGTCGAGGCCAGGCCCGCACCTGGAAGCGCAACCAGGACCTGCGGGTGCGCCGCACCGAATCCCTGAGCGACGACGAGGCCTACGGGCTCTACTGCCGCTACATAGAACTGCGTCACGCCGATGGCGACATGTACCCGCCGGACCGGGAGCAATACGAGTCATTTCTCAACAATGCCTGGGATTGTACCCACTACTACCGCTTCTACGACAGCCGTTCACTGGTCGCGCTGGCGGTGGTGGATGAACTGCAGGACGGCCTGTCGGCCATTTACACCTTTTTTGACCCGACGCTCGACAAGCGCAGCCTCGGCACCTACGCGGTGATGTGGCAGATCGAGCGTGCCCGCGCCCTCCGGCTGGATTACCTCTACCTGGGCTACTGGATACGCGGCTGCCGGAAAATGGCGTATAAATCCGATTATCGCCCGCTGGAGCTATACGTGAAGAATCGCTGGACGGCCATTCTTTAACCCCGGAATTTCCCCCGTTTTTACCAGTGGCTTTAGCGGCCGCTTTAAGGCAAAATGCGCGACTGTTTTTTCATGAGGGTTGCCACTCAATGGCAAAAGAAGACCAGATCGAAATGGAAGGCGAGGTAGTCGATACCCTGCCCAACACCACTTTTCGGGTTCAGCTGGAAAACGGTCACATTGTAACCGCGCACATCTCCGGCAAAATGCGTAAAAACTACATCCGCATTCTTACAGGCGACAAGGTTCGGGTAGAGCTCACGCCTTATGATTTGTCCAAGGGACGCATCACTTATCGCGAGCGATAACCCGCCCTAGCTCTCCTCGAGCTCGGTTTCTTCCTCATCCACTGTCACTTCGAGATTGTCACCCGCCATGTTCAGGCGCACCCTTGCGGTGCCGCCTGACCGGGCCAGTGAGCCAAACAGCACCATCTCCGCCAGGGGTTTCTTGATGTGCTCCTGGATAACCCGGGCCATCGGCCTGGCCCCCATGTGGATATCATAGCCCTTTTCCACCAGCCACAGGCGCGCGTCCTCGTCGACATCCAGGGTGACGCGCTTTTCGTCCAGCTGGCCCTGCAACTCGGTGAGGAATTTGTCCACTACCGTGAGGATCACGTCCTCTCCCAGCGGCTGGAACTGGACGATGCTGTCGAGCCGATTGCGGAATTCCGGGGTAAACATCCGGTTGATGGCTTCCAGGCCGTCGGTGCTGTGGTCCTGGGTGGTAAAGCCGATGGTGCGGCGGCTGATGGTTTCGGCACCCGCGTTGGTGGTCATCACCAGGATGACGTTGCGAAAATCCGCCTTGCGGCCGTTGTTGTCGGTAAGTGTGCCGTGATCCATCACCTGCAACAACAGGTTGAATACCTCGGGATGGGCTTTCTCGACCTCGTCCAGCAGCACCACCGCATGGGGGTGCTTGGTGACGGCGTCGGTCAACAGGCCGCCCTGGTCGAAGCCGACGTAGCCGGGCGGCGCACCTATCAGGCGCGATACCGTGTGGCGCTCCATGTACTCCGACATATCGAAGCGGATCAGCTCAAGCCCGAGCAGCCGCGCCAGCTGGCGGGTCACTTCGGTCTTGCCCACGCCAGTGGGGCCGGCCAGCAGGAACGAGCCGATGGGTTTGTCTCCCGACTTCAAGCCCGCACGCGCCAGCTTGATCGAGGTGGCGAGACTGCTGATGGCGGCATCCTGCCCGAACACGACCATCTGCAGGTTCTTCTCCAGCTTCTGCAGGGTATCCTTGTCATCCGAGCTGACCGACTTGGGTGGGATACGGGCGATCTTGGCCACTACCGTCTCGATTTCGTGAACGCCGACCACTTTCTTGCGTTTGGATGGCGCCAGCAGCTGCTGGTAGGCACCCGCCTCGTCGATAACGTCGATGGCCTTGTCCGGCAGGAAGCGGTCGGTGATATAACGGGCCGACAGCTCGGTAGCGACACGCAGGGCCTTGTCGGTGTAGCGCAGGCCGTGATGCTCTTCGAAGCGCGACTTCAGCCCCTTGAGAATGCGGTAGGCATCCTCAACGCTGGGTTCCATTACGTCGATTTTCTGGAAACGCCGACTGAGGGCCTTGTCCTTGTCAAAAATACCGCGGTACTCCTGGAACGTCGTGGAGCCAATGCAGCGCAGCTTGCCTGTGCTGAGCAGTGGCTTGAGCAGGTTGCTGGCGTCCATCACGCCGCCGGAGGCGGCACCGGCACCGATGATGGTGTGCACCTCGTCGATAAACAGGATGGCGTGGTCACGCTTCTTCAGTTCCGCCAGCAGGCCCTTGAAGCGCTTTTCGAAATCACCGCGGTACTTGGTGCCCGCCAGCAGGGAACCCAGGTCCAGCGAGTACACGACGCTGTCCTTGAGAATGTCCGGGACGTCACCGTCGACGATTTTCTTGGCCAGGCCTTCCACGATCGCGGTCTTGCCTACGCCGGATTCGCCGACCAGCAGGGGGTTGTTCTTGCGCCGGCGGGCGAGGATCTGGGCGACCCGCTCCACCTCGGCCATGCGGCCGATCAGCGGATCGATATTACCGGCGGCAGCCTCCAGGTTCAGGTTTGTCGCGAAACTGTCCAGGGGGTTGCCCTCACCCTCCTCCGTACCCGCCTCGCCGGTGCTGGCGGGGCCCGGCTCACTGTGATCATTCTCGTTGGCCACCTTGGATATGCCGTGGGTGATGTAATTCACCACATCCAGGCGCGCGACGCTCTGGGTCTTGAGGAAAAATACCGCCTGGCTTTCCTGCTCGCTGAAAATGGCCACCAGCACGTTGGCGCCGGTCACCTCGTTCTTGCCGGATGACTGCACATGGAACACCGCGCGCTGCAGCACTCGCTGGAAACCCAGTGTGGGCTGCGTGTCCCGGTCGTCCTCGTCGGCGGGTATCAGCGGGGTGGTGGCGTCGACAAACTCCACCAGGTCGCCGCGCAGGCCGCTGATGTCGGCGCCACAGGCCTTGAGTACCCGGATCGCGTCGTTGTTGTCCAGCAGCGCCAGCAACAGGTGCTCCACCGTCATGAACTCGTGGCGTTTGCTACGAGCGCCCCTGAAAGCCTCGTTCAGTGTTTGTTCCAGGTCTTTACTCAGCATATAACCGCTCCCGGGGCCTCAGCCCTCCGATGCCTCGATTTCACACAGCAGTGGATGTTCGTTTTCCCTTGCATACTGGTTGACCTGGGCCGCCTTGGTCTCGGCAATATCCCGGGTATAAATACCGCACACGCCCTTGCCGCGCGTGTGTACGGTCAACATAACATGGGTGGCCTGCTCCCTGTTCATCCGGAAGAACGTTTCCAGCACCTCAACCACAAACTCCATGGGGGTATAATCGTCATTGATCAATACCACCTTGAACAGGGGTGGGCGCTTCAGCGCAGGCTTTGACTCCTGCAGCGCGAGACCGCCCTCTGAGCCGTCATCCTCCTCTTTACTCATACGCCAGTTGATGCCCGGCCGGATGTATTCCACTAAAACCATACTCGTTGCGACGCGTGAATTTGACTGCACAGGTTCTCTATATGGCTACATTATACGGGATTTCAATGGGGGGCAACGGCGGCAAAGTGGCTTGTATCGAATACACCCGACTGCCGTAGCAGTGCGACCGGATCACCCGGGCTCATAAAAAAAAGGGCCCGCGTTTCCGCGAGCCCCCGGTATTGCCTGTGAACGCAGGAACTAATCCATGGACTTGATGATCGCCCGGCCAAATTCCGAGCAGCTCAACAGGGTTGCGCCCTCCATCAGGCGTTCAAAGTCATAAGTGACGGTACCTTTCTGGATCGCGCCGTTCATGCCATCGATGATCAGGTCGGCCGCCTCGTTCCAGCCCATGTGGCGCAGCATCATCTCGGCGGAGAGGATCAGGGAACCCGGGTTGACCTTATCCTGCCCGGCGTACTTGGGCGCTGTGCCGTGAGTGGCCTCAAACACCGCTATGGTATCTGACAGATTGGCGCCAGGAGCGATACCGATACCGCCCACCTGGGCCGCGAGGGCGTCTGACAGGTAGTCGCCGTTGAGGTTGAGGGTGGCAACCACACTGTAGTCCTTCGGTCGGGTCAGGATTTGCTGCAGCATGGCATCGGCGATAACATCCTTGATCACAATTTCCTTGCCGTTATTGGGGTTCTTGATGGACACCCAGGGCCCGCCGTCGAGCAGCTCACCGCCGAACTCCTCCCGTGCAAGCTCATAACCCCAGTCGCGGAATGCGCCCTCGGTGAACTTCATGATATTGCCCTTGTGTACCAGGGTAACAGAGGGCAGGTCCTGGTCGATGGTGTACTGGATTGCCTTGCGCACCAGGCGTTTGGTGCCCTCCTCCGACACCGGCTTGATGCCGATCCCGCACATATCGGGGAAGCGGATCTTGGTAGCGCCCATCTCCTTGATGATGAAATTCACCACCTTTTTGGCCTCGGCCGTGCCGGCCTGGTACTCCACTCCGGCGTAGATATCTTCAGAGTTTTCGCGAAAGATCACCATGTTACACGCACCCGGGTCCTTCACCGGAGAGGGCACGCCCTCAAACCAGCGCACCGGCCGCAGGCAGGTATAGAGGTCCAGTTCCTGGCGCAGGGCGACGTTCAGCGAACGGAACCCACCCCCCACCGGGGTCGTCAACGGGCCCTTGATAGCAACGATATACTCCTTGATCGCCGCCAGGGTTTCCTCGGGGAACCAGTCGCCATCGTAAAGCTCAGCGGCCTTCTCGCCGGTGTATATTTCCATCCAGGATATTTTTTTCGCGCCCTTGTAAGCCTTCTCGACGGCGGCGTTGACCACCTCGATCATGACCGGGCTGATGTCGACGCCAATGCCGTCGCCTTCGATGTAGGGAATGATAGGATTGTTCGGGACGTTCAGGCTGAAATCTTCATTGACGGTGATTTTGTCACCTTCACCGGGAACCTGAATATGCTTGTAGCCCATAATATACTCCATTGCTGCTGTCGGATTCTTGAAATTGGCGCAGTGACCGCGGGTTGCGGCCAGCGCTGGCAAAGCGGCGCGTAGTGTAGCACGATTGCCATTGATTCTCGTGTCGCACGCAGGTTTTTTTGGCTGTCGCGGCCTTTTTGTCCCGCAATGATCGAAGGTGGCATGCCCCGGATTATCCTGTTCAATAAACCCTTCCAGGTACTGAGCCAGTTTTCTGACGACAGCGGCCGGTCGACGCTCGCCGACTACTTGAGCGCACCGGGATTCAGGGCGGCCGGACGGCTGGACTATGACTCCGAGGGCCTGCTGCTGCTGACGGATGATGGCCTTTTGCAGCAGCAGATTGCCAATCCCCGGCACCGGCGCTGGAAAACCTACCTGGTTCAGGTAGAGGGCCTGATCAGCGAGGCGGCCCTGCAGCAGTTGCGGGCGGGCCTGCAACTCAGGGATGGACCGACTCTGCCCGCCCGGGCGCAGCGCATCGACGGCCCGGTGCTGTGGTCGCGTGAGCCGCCGGTGCGGGTGCGCAAAACCGTACCTGACAGTTGGCTGGAGTTGAGTATTTGCGAGGGGCGAAACCGGCAGGTGCGACGCATGACCGCGGCCGTGGGCTACCCTACCCTGCGCCTCGTGCGCACCCGTATCGGCGACTGGTCGCTGGAGAGGCTGCAGCCAGGCGAACACCGACAGCTCGAGGTGCACCTGCCCGCAGCGGCCGCAGCCACCAGCGTAAGCAAAAGACGCCGGACCGGCAGGAGATGAGTCAATCCTCGCCAACTCTGCTAGAATGCCCGGCCGGTTGATGCTCACCGTCATTGAACAGCATCGCCGGGGCACCTGTTATCCCCTGGACCTGATTGACAGTTAATGAGCCCGAATTCCCCCAATACAGTTATCGTCGGCATGTCCGGCGGCGTCGATTCGTCCGTGGCCGCGCTGCTGCTCAAACAGCAGGGCTACCGGGTGGAGGGGCTGTTCATGAAGAACTGGGACGAGGACGACGGCACCGAGTACTGTACCGCCAAAGTGGATTTTGCCGATGCGCAGGCCGTGGCGGACAAACTGGGCATCACCCTGCACGGAGCCAATTTCGCCGCGGAATACTGGGACAACGTGTTCGAGCACTTCCTCGAGGAATATCGCGCGGGGCGCACACCCAACCCGGATATCCTGTGCAATCGCGAAATCAAGTTCAGGGCTTTCCTGGACTACGCGCGGACGCTGGGCGCGGACGCAATAGCCACCGGACACTACGCCCGCCGCGGCCAGGCGGACGGCCTGGGCACCCTGCTCAAGGGCCTGGACGGCAACAAGGACCAGAGCTATTTCCTGCACGCCGTCGGCCACCGCGAACTGGAACAGACGCTCTTCCCGCTGGGCGCCATGGCAAAACCAGACGTGCGCAAACTGGCCGAGCAACACGGGCTGGCCACGGCAAAAAAGAAGGACTCCACCGGCATCTGTTTTATCGGCGAGCGCCGTTTCAGGGATTTCCTGCAGCAGTACCTGCCGGCACAGCCCGGCCAGATTCGCAGTCTCGAAGGCGAGCACCTGGGCGAACACCGGGGCCTGATGTATCACACGATCGGCCAGCGGCAAGGCCTGGGAATCGGCGGCCTGGCCAACCACGGTGAGGCGCCCTGGTACGTTGTGGACAAAGATCTCGAGCACAACATTCTGTGGGTCGCCCAGGGCAACGACCACCCCGCGCTGTTCAAGTCGGTGCTGTTTTCGCGCCAGATCCTGTGGGTGGCGGGCGCCGAGCCGGACCTGCCGCTGCTGTGTACTGCCAAGGTCCGCTACCGCCAGGCGGACCAGCCCTGTACCCTGCGGCGCGAGGGGGACGGTTACCGGGTAGACTTCGAGCGGCCCCAGCGGGCAGTGACACCGGGGCAATCGGTGGTGTTTTACCAGGGCGAACGCTGCCTGGGCGGCGGCGTCATCGAGCGCGCGACGCAATGAGCGCCGCCGCACCGGGGCGCACCGTGCTGGAGCAGCAGGCCATCGCCCTGGCAGGGGTTGTTCAGGTCGCTCGGCTGGTAGACCAGATATCCAAGAGCGGCAGCTATCCGCTGGATTTTTTGCGCCCATCCATACACAGCCTGTTCCAGTTCGACGCCGATTCGGTAGAGGACATTTACGGCGGTATTGCCGGTGTCAAGCTGGGACTGAACAACCTCAGCAGCCTGCTCGCCAGTCGGCAAGCCGATGAAAATCGCGACCTGGTGCGCTATGTCTTCGCCCTGCTCTACCTCGAGCGCCGGTTCGCCTCCGACCAGGCGATGATGTCAGTGGTGCACTCCCGCCTGCAGCACGCCAGTTTTCGCGCCGAGCATTTTGCCAGTAATGTGCATGATCTTTGCCACAACCTGTCGGGAATCTACCAGGACACACTCAGCAAGCTGAAATTCCGCATCAAGGTCACCGGCAGCGCCCAGCACCTGCAGAACCCCAAGAACGCCGACATCATTCGGGCGCTGCTGCTGGCCGGCATCCGCTCGGCCTTCCTGTGGCGCCAGTTGGGCGGGCGTCGCTGGAAGCTGCTGCTGCAGCGCAAACAATTGCTGCACGCGTCCCAACAACTGTCACGCGGGCTTGGCGTGGTGTAAAATCTCTGCAGGATTTTCCGGAGAATTGCATGAAACTGTCAGCGCTCAGCGCAGTGTCACCCATTGACGGCCGCTACGGCAGCAAGACAGAACTCCTGCGCGAGGTGTTCAGCGAGTACGGCCTCATCAAGCGCCGGGTGCTGGTGGAAATCCGCTGGTTGCAATGCCTGGCTGCCCACGAGGGCGTCCCCGAAGTGCCCAGCCTGTCAAAGGCCGCGACCCGAGCGCTCAATAATATCGCCGATAAATTCAGCGAGGTGGACGCCCGCCGGATCAAGGATATCGAGGCGACGACCAATCACGACGTCAAGGCCGTGGAATACTTTATCAAGGAGCGCTTTGACGGTAACCGTGAGCTCAAGGCCATCGCGGAGTTTGTCCACTTCGCCTGCACCTCGGAGGATATCAACAACCTGTCGCACGCGCTGATGCTGCGCGACGGCTTGCGCGATGTGCTGTTGCCGGCGATGAACGAAATCGCCGACCAACTGGCCAGCCTGGCCCGGGACTCGGCGGCAGCGGCCATGTTGTCACGCACCCACGGCCAGACGGCGAGCCCGACCACCATGGGCAAGGAGATCGCCAACGTGGTGGCGCGCCTGCGGCGCCAGTTGGAACAGCTGGAGCGGGTTCAGTTCCTGGGCAAGATCAACGGCGCGGTTGGCAACTATAATGCCCATCTGTCCGCCTACCCGGACGTCGACTGGCAGGCCAATGCGGAGGCGTTTGTCACCTCCCTGGGCCTCACCTGGAACCCGTATACAACGCAGATTGAGCCACACGACTATATGGCTGAACTGTTCGACGCCCTGGCCCGCTACAACACCATCCTGATCGATTTCAATCGCGACATCTGGGGTTACATCTCCCTGGGCTACTTCAGGCAGAGGACCGTCGCCGGCGAGGTGGGCTCCTCCACCATGCCCCACAAGGTCAATCCCATTGATTTCGAGAACGCCGAGGGCAATCTCGGGCTGGCCAACGCGGTGCTGCAGCATATGTCTGCCAAGCTGCCGGTCAGCCGCTGGCAGCGCGACCTGACCGACAGCACGGTGCTGCGCAACATGGGTGTCGGCGCGGCCTACAGCCTCATCGCCTACCAGTCGGCCCTCAAGGGCATTGGCAAGCTGGAGCTGAACGCGGCGCGACTGGCACATGACCTGGCCGACAGCTGGGAGGTACTGGCTGAACCCATCCAGACGGTAATGCGTCGCTACGGCATCGAAAAGCCCTATGAAAAACTCAAGGAATTGACCCGGGGACAGGACATGACCGAGGAAGTCATCCATGAATTCGTCAGTCGGCTGGACCTCCCTGAACAGGCCCGCAAGGAGTTGCTGGCCCTCACGCCCGCCGCTTACATTGGCAATGCCGCGGCCCAGGCGCGGGCGATTCGCTAGGCACGTGCCATGAATGCCGGGGAGCCCGGGTTCGACAGGGAAACATTCCTGGCGCAGTACTGGCAGCGTAAACCCCTGCTGATCCGCAATGCCATCGACGCCTTTGCCACCCCGTTGCCGGCGGATGAGCTGGCCGGGCTCGCCCTGGAAGACGATATCGAGTCGCGCATCATCGAATACCGCGAGGGCCAATGGCTGCTGTGCCACGGCCCGTTCGTTGAAGAAGATTTCAGGCGGGATTGTCCCTGGACGCTGCTGGTGCAGGCGGTTGACCACTACGTCCCGGCAGTGGCGCAATTGCGCAGCCTGGTGAAATTCCTGCCCAGTTGGCGGCTGGACGATGTCATGGTCAGTTATGCCGTCGACGGTGGCAGTGTCGGACCCCACTACGACAACTATGACGTATTCCTGCTCCAGGGCGAGGGCGAACGCCGCTGGCAACTGGGCCAGTTTTGCCATGCCGGCTCCCCGCTGTTGCCGCACGACGAATTACGCATCCTGCGTGATTTCAACCGCACCACTGAGTATGTACTCGGCCCCGGCGATATTCTCTATGTGCCTCCCGGCATCGCCCATTGGGGCGTGGCGCAAGGTGAATGCACGACATTCTCGATAGGCTTTCGCGCGCCGCGGATCAATGACATGGTATCGCGCTGGGCCGACAGCCTGCTGGAACAGCTCGATCCGGAGGTGTTCTACAGCGACAGCCACACAGAGCCGGTGACGCGCGCAGGGGAAATTCGCCCCAGGGACCTGGAGCGGGCCCGCGCCCAGGTGCAGGCAGCACTGGATACAGACACCGACAGCCATTGGTTTGGCGCACTGGTTACCGAGCCGCGTTACGCTTGCGATACCAGCGAAGACGAACTCGCAGGGGCCAGGGTATTGCTGGCCAGTGGCGCCGGCGCGGTGGCGCTGGCGCCGGCTGCGCGGGTAGCCTGGCAGCAGGAGCAGGCCGGCGTGGTGGTCTTCGTCAACGGCGAAGTGAGCAGCTTCGACGAATCAGTGCTCGATTGCCTGATGGCCCTGTGTGCGGGCGATCAGTTGGCGGTTAGTGTCCTGGCCGATCACCTGGCCCGGCCGGAAACGGCGAGCCTGTTGGATTACCTGCTTGAAACCGGGGGTATATATGTCGAGTGAATTTTTGGCCGGGGTGAACTATCCCCACCCCTTCGACGAACTGGCGGTAGAGCTGTGCGGCGCCGCAGCGCGCCAGGTCTGCATCCTCAGTCCCGCGCTCGACCCCGAGACCTTCGATAACCCGGCCCTGGCGGATGCGCTGACTGCCCTGATTCGCAGCAGCCGGCAGACGCGAGTGCGCGTTCTGGTGGCCGATACCCGTGGCCTGGTAACCCGAGGCCACCGGCTGCTGCAGCTGGCACGACGCATTCCCAGTTCAGTCCAAATCCACAAGTTGGCCGAACACCCGCAGTGGAAAAATGAAACCGTCGTCATCTGTGACAGGGACGGCGTGTTGTACAAGCCGGGGGACAGCGACCACAACGGGTTTTACGAGCCCTCCTCCCGCGCCTCCACCCGGCGCCACCTGGACTTGTTTGAGGAGCTGTGGCGCTGCGGCGCGGAAGATGTCGAACTGCGCTCGCTGGCACTGTAGGCAGGCGTGAACCCGGGATGAGCAAAGCGGTACACCTGGACGAACTGCCCTATCATCGCGACAGTTGCGAGTTGTTTGAACGCATCCGCGACCTGCCGGGCGCGGCCCTGTTGGACAGCAGTTTTCCGCACTCCACCGCGGGGCGCTACGACATTCTCACTGCCCAGCCGCGCGAGCGGCTGCCAGGCCTGCCGCACGATGCCAGCGAATCCCGGTGCCGCCAGTTTTTCACCGACCTCGCCCGCTACCACAGCGAGCAGTACGCCGGTACTCGCCCGGTCTCCCAGGATATCCCCTTCTGCGGCGGCATCCTGGGCTATATCGGTTACGACTGCGGCAAAGCCCTGAACAGCATCGTCGCACCGGCCATACCCGGCCCCGGCTCTGTCCCGGCCCTGCAATTGCAGGCCTACGACTGGTGCGTCATCCAGGATCACCTGTTGCGCCGCGCCACCCTGGTTACCCAGCCCAGCGTTTCAGCGGCGACTCACTGCGATCTGCTCGCCCGCCTGCGCCAGCCGGTCGGCAACCAGCGAGGAGGGGTTTTCCGCCTCGACGGGGGCTTTCGCTCAAACTTCACCCCGCAGGCCTACCGGGCGGCCTTTGCGCGTATCGCCGCCTATATCCAGGCCGGCGATTGCTACCAGGTCAACCTCGCCCAGCGCTTCAGCGCCCCCTTCAGTGGTGATCCCTGGCACGCCTACCGCCAGTTGCGTGCGGTGGCGGCGGCGCCCTTCTCTGCCTACCTGTGCCTGGACGACGACAGCGCGGTCATCAGCCTGTCTCCCGAGCGCTTCCTGTCCCTGCACGGCCACCATGTGGAGACGGCGCCCATCAAGGGCACACGGCCACGCCATGCCGACCCGGCCGCAGACCGCCGGGCGGTGCGGGAGTTACGCGCCTCGCAAAAAGACCGTGCGGAAAACCTGATGATCGTCGACCTGCTGCGCAATGACCTGGGCCGCAGCTGTGTTCCCGGCAGCATCCATGTGGACCGCCTGTTTGAAGTCCGGAGCCTGGCCACAGTGCACCACCTGGTGAGTACCATCAGCGGTGAGTTGCGCAGTGATCGCACCGCCGTAGAGCTGCTGCGTGACAGCTTTCCCGGCGGCTCGATTACCGGCGCGCCCAAGCGCCGGGCCATGGAGATAATTGCCGAGCTGGAACCGGCTTCGCGCCAGGTTTACTGCGGCTCCCTGCTCTACATCAGCGCCGATGGCCGTATGGACAGCAGCATTGCCATCCGCACCCTGCTGTGCGCCGGGGGCGAGATACACTGCTGGGCCGGTGGCGGCATTGTCGCCGACTCACAATGGCAGCAGGAATACCAGGAAACCTACGACAAGGTGGGCAAATTCCTCACGTTGCTGGAGGGGCTGGGCAAAGGTCAGGCAGTCAAGTAGCCCTGTTCGATTCGGGTTTCAAAAGATATTGCGCAAATGGCGATATTCCCCTGAATAATCTGTACAATCCCCCGTCCACGCGCCCGTAGCTCAGCTGGATAGAGTAACTGGCTTCGAACCAGTTGGTCGGGAGTTCGAATCTCTCCGGGCGCGCCAAATTCCCATTTTTTATCAAGTAGTTAGCGAAATTCTCGGCTAACCGCCCGATGCCAAAACTAGCCTATGCCGACAGCGGAGGCATGTGCTCAACCGGGATAATCGCGCCTCGGTGCTGGATAACAACCGATGCCAGGCGATGCCCGGCTTTGGCCGCGTCCGAAGCGCATTGGTCTCGCAAGCGCGCCGCCAGGTAACCCGCGTTGAAGGAATCTCCGGCGGAGGTTGTATCGACAACATTCACCTTGTTTGCGGCCACCAGCTCGCGCGTATCACCGGTTACCGCCAGGCAACCCTGTGGTCCCAGTTTCAGGGCGATTTCCCCGACACCCCAGGAGCGCAGGCGCTCGATCACGCTGTCATGATCAACGTCACCAAATACTTGCTGCTCGTCCTCAAACGTCGGCAGGGCAATATCGGTAAGCCGGTACATTGCTTCATAGCATTGCCGTGTTACAAGCTCA